>NZ_CP107924.1:1320560-2641121 GCF_036014235.1 Streptomyces sp. NBC_00435 | reverse complement strand
CTCGACCTTGTGCAGCTCGGCCGCCATCTCGTCCCACTTGCCCGCCGCCGTCGTCAGCAGGCCCAGGTCGATGGTCATGACTTCGTGGTATGTCGGCATCGCGGTTCCCCCTACAGGCCGTTCAGCTTCGACTGCGACGCCAGGAACTGGTCGCCCAGCCCGGTGTCGTTCCGGGTGAAGAGCGAGGAGGTCCCGCGCAGCGCGTACTTCTCTCCCGAGAGGCGGCCCATCAGGGTCTTCACCTGCTGGTGCCAGGTATCCGTGACGGTCTTCAGACCGTGGGCGGTCTCCCAGCCCTCGAAGCCCTTCTGGGCGGTGGCGGTGTCGTGGTCCGCGTGTGCCGCGGCCTTCTTGGTGTCCGGCTCCAGCTCGGTCTCGATCGTGCCGGCGGCGGCCTTCTTCTCCGCCGGCGTCGAGGCGAAGTCCCCGGCGCCGCCCGGGGCGAACGGCCCCGTCGGTCCCGGTGCCCCGTTCAGCCGCGTGCCCACTTGCTGGTCCGCGAGGCCCGCGCGCGCCCGGTCCCACTCCCGGCCGAATTCAACTGACATGTGTGCGCCCCCCGATGGAATCGGGGTCGATCATATGTACGCAGACGGTCCGGTGGCCAAGTGCCCGCGCGTTTCCGCTACAGGGGCGATTCCCACGTGAGGGTCGTGCCCCGGGTCCCCGTGTCGGTGCGGCCGTCGTCGGAGACGGTGAGACGGACCCGGGTGGGGACCGCGTCGACCTCGACGTCGATGGTGGTGACCTCCGCGCGGCGGTGCGCGGAGGCCAGCGCGCCGCGCAGGGCGGCGAGGAGGTCGGCCGCGACCGGCTCCGACAGCAGCGCGTCCACCGTGCCCGCGAAGTGCACCGAGGGCTGGAAGCCGAACAGCACCGCCGCCCCGCCGGTCTCCCGCAGGACCCGGCCCCGGAAGGTCGTCGGGGCGTCCGTGGGTGGCTGCTGGAGGGCGAAGATGGCCGTGCGGACCTCCTGGATGGTGGAGTCCAGTTCGTCGACGGCCCGGCTCAGCTCATCGCCCACGGTGTCCCCGGACGGCGCGTTCGCGGACCGCCGCCGCGTGCTCTCCAGCATCATCTCCGTCGCGAACAGCCGCTGGACGACGAGGTCGTGGAGGTCGCGGGCGATGCGGTCGCGGTCCTCGTAGACGGCCAGCTGCTCGCGGTCGTGCTGCGCGTCCGCCAGTACGAGGGCCAGCGCGGCCTGGGAGGCGAACTGGGAGGCCAGCAGCCGGTCGACCGCGTCGTACGCGGGGCCGCCGCGGGCGCGCGGCAGGGCGAGCGTGCCGATCAGCTGGCCGCCGCTCTGCAGGGGCAGCATCATGCTGGGTCCGAAGCGTTCTCGCACGTGCGTGGTCATCCGGGGGTCGGTCGCCGAGTCCTCTATGAAGACCGGCTCGCCGCCCAGGAGCTGCTTCAGGACCGCCGAGCCCGGCGCGATGGCCGTGCCCACCAGGTCCCCCGGGTCCCCCTGGGTGGAGGCGGCCACGATCTCCATGCCGCCCTCCGGGGTCGGCTGGAGGACGACCCCGGCCGCCGCGTCGGCCAGCAGCCGGGCCCGTTCCGCCACGCACATCAGCGCGTCGGCCGCCGGCCGGCCCGCCAGCAGGGTCGTGGTCACGGCGGCGGCGCCCTCGATCCAGCGCTCCCGGCGGCGCGCGGTCTCGTACAGCCGGGCGTTGCCGATCGCTATGCCCGCCTGCGAGGCCAGTACGCGCAGCAGCGCCAGGTCCTCGTCGGTGAAGGGGCGGCCGCCCTGCTTGTCGGCGAGGTAGAGGTTGCCGAAGACCTCCGTGTGGACCCGGATGGGGACGCCGAGGAAACCGCGCATCGGGGGGTGTCCGGGCGGGAAGCCGGCCGATCGGGGGTCCTGGGTGAGGTCCTCCAGCATCAGCGGGCGCGGGTCGGCGACGAGGGCGCCGAGCAGGCCGGAACGGCCGTCCGGCAGACGGCCGATCGCGGCCCTGTCGGCCTCGGTCATGCCGGAGGAGAACAGCCCGGTCAGCCGGACGCGCTCGGGGTCGACGACCCCGAGCGCTCCGTACCGGGCCCCGCACAGTTCGGTCGCCGAGTCCACGATGTGCTGGAGGGTGCTCCGCAGTTCGAGTTCGGAACCGACGTTGAGGACCGCCTCCAGCAGGACGGGAAGGCTGGCGACCTGCCGGGCGATCTCCTCACCGCCCCCGGCGGGTGGTGGGGTGTGCGTCATCCGGCCAGCGGGTTCAGAACCATGGGGGAGATCTTTCCTTCGAGCATCATTCCGAGGCCCAGCACCGCGCAGATGTCGGGCCGTTCCGCGATGGCCACGGGCATCCCGGTCGCGTCGCGGAGCATCTGGTCCAGGCCCGGCAGCAGGGCGCTGCCACCCACCATCATGATCCCCCGGTCCGTCAGGTCCGCCACCAGGTCCGGCGGGCAGTCGCGCAGCACCTTGCCGATGCCGTCGAGCACGGCGGTCAGCGGGGTGTGGATGGCATCGCGGACGGCCGCGGTGTCCACGTGGACGGAGCGGGCGAGTCCGGTGGCCACGTCGCGGCCGTGGATGAGGGTGGAGGCGGGGCCTTCGGCGGTGATGCCGTTGCCGTGCAGGGCCAGCTGGAGCGGGCGGACGGCCTGGCTGGGGAGCATCAGCTCGTGCGCGTGGCGCAGGTGCTGGACGATCGCGTGGTCGATGGCCTCGCCGCCGACCGGGATCCGCTGGGCGGTGACGATCGAGCCGAGGGAGAGGACGGCGACCTGGGTGGCTGCGGCCCCGCACACCATGATCATCGTCGCGGTCGGCTGCTCCACTGGCAGTCCGCAGCCGACGGCCGCCGCGATCAGGGTGTCGACGAGTTCGACGCGCCGGGCGCCGAGCCCGACGAGGGTTTCCACGGCGGCCCGCTGGGCGAGCGGGTCGGCGTCGTGCGGGGTGCAGGCGGCGGCCCGCAGCCGGGGCTTGCGCCGCAGGGCGCGCCGCAGCTTCTCGCCGAGGAGGTGGCGGAGCATGCGCTGGGCCATCTCGATGTCCACGACGGTGCCGCCGGAGACGGGGCGTACGACCCGGATGTAGTCGGGCGTGCGGCCGGTCATCCGCTCGGCGAAGGTCCCGACGGCGATGAGTGCGCCGGTCCGCGTGTTCACGGCGGCGACGCTGGGCTCGTCCACGACCAGGCCGGCGCCCTTGACGTAGACGCGGGTCCTGGCCGCCCCGAGGTCGACGGCGACGTGGCAGCGGCGCAACTGCTCAAGACTGACGGTCACGGCAGATCCTCCCGAGAGCGCTGGCGCAAGAAGACCGGCGGGCGCCGGTCACACTTCGTATCTTCTCGGGTGAATTACCCGTATTGCCCGATTTGATGCTCCGGGTGGGGGGTGTCTTGAGGTACAGGAGGGGTGCGAGGGGTGTCGGTGAGTGCTGCACGGGGGTGGAATTCTGCGACGCGAGGCGCGACCATGCCCGCACCGATCCAGCTACTCGTGCGTAACAAGGTAAAGGGGACTCGATGCTGACGGTCCGCCAGCGACTGCTCGCGCTGCTGACGCTCTGCCTGGCGCTGCTCGCGGCGCCCGGCCTCCCGGCACAGGCCGCCGGGCAGGCTTCCGAGCGGGCTTCCGGACAGGCCGCCGGGCAGGCTTCCGGACAGGCCGCCGCGCGGACCGCCGCGCACGATCCGGTGGTCTTCGTGCACGGCTACAACGCCGACCCGGGCGTCTGGGGCTCCCTGCGCGAGGACCTGCGCGCCGACGGGTACGCCGACTCCGAGCTCTACTCCTTCGGCTACGACACCCACCAGTCGGTCAACGAGGTGCTCGCCGGACGCCTCGCCGCCTACGTGGACGAGGTGCGCCGGCAGACCGGCGCCGCCCGCGTGGACCTCGTCGCCCACTCCTTCGGGTCGCTCGTCACCCGCTGGTACGTGAAGTTCGGCGGCGGCGGCGCGTCCGTCGGCCACTGGGTCTCGCTGGCCGGTCCCAACCGCGGCACCTCCACCGCCTGGGCCTGCGCCCTGTGGGACCAGGCCTGCCGTGACATGACCCCCGGTTCCTACGTGGTGAAGAACCTGAACTCCGGCGACGAGACCCCCGGCGCGGTGAAGTACGCGACCTTCTGGTCCAACTGCGACGAGGTCGTCAACCCCGACGACAGCGTCCCGCTCACCGGGGCGGTGAACACCGCGGTCGGCTGCCTCAAGCACAACGACCTGCTCGGGGACGACCCCACCTCGGCGGGCGTACGGGCCTTCCTGCGCTCCTGATCAGCCCCGGTCCGGCTGTACGGAGACCTCCTGGAGCAGGCCGTACGTGAACTCCGCGACGCAGCCCCGCCCCGACGCGGTGAACGCCAGGCGCCACCGCGTCGGCGCGGTGCCCTCCATCGGGCGGACGGGGGCGAAGGCCCGGGACACCTCGTCGACCGTCGCCGACCAGGGCCGCAGGTCCTGCGGCGACTCCAGGACGGGGCCGGGCACGCCCGGGGCCCGGACCAGCCACTCGTTCCACACGGCCCCGTCCGGCGCGGCGAGCACCTCGAAGCGCAGGTCGGGCCAGAGCGGCACGGGCCACAGCAGGGCCTCGCACGTCAGATCGCCGATCGCGCGGGACTCCACGGCCTGCGGCGGGCCGAGCACCGAGCGGTACCGGGCCAGGGCGCCCCGGGAGCGCGGGGACCGGACCATGGCCTGCCAGCGCTTGTTGGCCTCCCGCTGCTGCGCGAGCGAGGCACCGAGTCGCCGGCGGGCCTCCTCGGCGAGTCCCGGCTGGAAGTCCGCCATCCGGCGCAGCAGTACGAGCTGGAAGGCGGCCGGGCCGAAGGCCGCCGGGGCGGAGTCCGGGGGCCGGGGTGTCCCTGTCATGGACTCCACGATTCCACACAGGATCCTCACGAACCCGGTATCCGGACGTTGCGCGCGAACGCGTAGCCTGCGGGGCGCCATGGACTACTGCATAGCCTGCCGCAGGTACCTCAACGGCGCGCTGGCGTGCGCCGGGTGCGGGACCCCGGCCGAATACCTGACGCCCGCCGCGCCCGCCCGTCCGGCCGCCGCCTTCGGTGCCGCACCGGCTCCCGGGGGCGACCCGGCCGCGCTCGCCGACGTGTACGCCGACTCGCTCGTCGTGCTGTCCGGCGGGCGGGACGAAGGGCGGGGCCGCGCGGCCGGCCGCCGCCGCGCCGGGCACCGGCGCCGCCGCCGGACCGCCCTCACCGCGGGGCTCGGGCTGCTGCTCGCCGCCGGGGTCTCCCTCGGGCTGGCCCGGATGGCGGCCGACGGTGAACGCACCGATCGGGCCGCCACCGTGGTGCTGACCGACGACGCGGGTCCCGAGCCGCCGGCGCGGCTGCCGGGCCTGACGGGGGCTCCGGCCGCGCCGTCGAAGGCGCCTTCGGGCAGGGCCACGGCCGTCGCCGCCGGCACCGCGAAGGCCGGGGCCGGGGGGACGAAGGCGGCCGGGCCCGGCGCCGGTGCCGGGGGGAGCGAGGGCTCCGGGCCCGGGCCGTCGGCCTCCGCCTCCGGGGGCGCGGGGCCGTCGCGGAGCGCCACCGGGGCAGGGGGAGGCGTAAAGCCCACGCGGTCGGCTCCGGCCACGCCGGGGCCCAGCGGCACCGCGACCCCCACCGGGGCGTCGACCTCGAAGGGGCCGAAGCCCAAGCCGACGCCGAAGCCGAGCCAGACACCGACCCCGGACTGCCCGTGGTGGAACATCTTCTGCTGAGGGTCCCGCCGATGACGCCGGGGGCCCGGCCGGCGCCCCGCCGCGGGCTCAGCCCAGCATCCGCCTGAGCAGGTCGCGCAGGACCGCCCGCTCCGCCGTGGAGAGGCCGGCCAGCGGCTCCCGGGCGAAGTCCAGCGACTCGCGCAGCCGGTCCGCGGTCTGCAGGCCGTCCTCGGTGGCCGCGGCCAGTTTCACCCGGCGGTCGGCCGGGTCGGGGCGGCGCTCGACCAGGCCGCGGGTCTCCAGGCGGTCCACGATGCCGGTGATGTTCGACGGCTCGCACCGCAGCTTCTGGGCGATCTTGCGCATCGGCATCGGTTCCAGGGAGAGCAGGTTCAGCACGCGGGCCTGGGCGCCGGTGAGCTGGTGGCTGGAGGCCGCGTGCTCGTACTCCTGGTGGTAGCGGGCCACGACGTCGCCGATGAGCTCGACGACCTCGAGGGTCAGGGGGTCTGCGCGACGACTGGGCATGGATCCAGCGTACCCATTTACTTGACAACATGAAATATCCAGGCGCATGGTTGTTTCACGTTGTGAAGCATTTCCTCCCCTCATCCCAGGAGCGCCCCATGTCCCAGATCCCCGCCGTCAGCCGCGAGTGGCACCTCGTCCGCCGCCCGCAGGGCTGGCCCGTAGCCGAGGACTTCGCCCTGCGCGAGGTGCCGGTGGCCGCCCCGGCCCCCGGCCGGATCCTGGTGCGCAACCTCCACATGTCCGTCGACCCCTACATGCGCGGTCGGATGAACGACGTGAAGTCCTACATCCCGCCCTTCCAGCTGGACGCGCCCATGGACGGCGGCGCGGTCGGCGAGGTCGTGGCCTCCGCCGACGAGCGCTTCGCGGTCGGTGACCACGTGCTGCACGGCCTGGGCTGGCGCGAGTACGCGGACCTGGACGCCAAGCACGCCACCAAGGTGGACGCCTCGCTCGCCCCCCTCTCCGCCTATCTCGGCGTCCTCGGCATGCCGGGCCTGACCGCCTACGCCGGGCTCTTCGAGGTGGCCTCCTTCAAGGAGGGCGACTCCGTCTTCGTCTCCGGCGCGGCCGGTGCCGTCGGCGGACTCGTCGGCCAGTTCGCGAAGATCAAGGGCGCCTCCCGGGTGATCGGCTCCGCCGGTTCGGACGAGAAGGTGACGCTCCTCACGGAGAAGTACGGTTTCGACGCCGCCTTCAACTACAAGAACGGCCCCGTCGCCGGGCAGCTGAAGGAAGCCGCGCCCGAGGGCATCGACGTCTACTTCGACAACGTGGGCGGTGACCACCTGGAGGCCGCCATCTCCTCCCTGAACGTGCACGGCCGGGCCACCCTGTGCGGGGCCATCGCCCAGTACAACGCCACCGAGCCCACGCCCGGTCCGAGCAACCTCGCGCTGGTCATCGGCAAGCGGCTGCGGCTGCAGGGCGTGCTGGTCGGCGACCACGCGGGGCTCCAGCCGAAGTTCGTCCAGGACGTGGCCGGCTGGCTGGCCTCCGGGCAGCTCGTCGCCGACGAGACGGTCGTCGAGGGTGTGGAGAACGCGGCGGCCGCGTTCCTCGGAATGCTCCGCGGCGAGAACACCGGAAAGATGATCGTTTCTTTCACCGGTTAGGCTCACACCACACCGCCGCGACGCGTGGGCGCGAGTCGCGGCGATTCACCAGGAGGATTTCCTTACATGTCCATCCAGCAGTCCGACGTCGCGTACACCGCTGTTGCCACCGCCGAGAACGGCCGTGACGGTCGCGTCGCCACCAACGACGGCAAGCTCGACGTCGTCGTGAACCCGCCGAAGGAGCTCGGTGGCAGCGGCGAGGGCACCAACCCGGAGCAGCTGTTCGCCGCCGGCTACAGCGCCTGCTTCCAGGGTGCGCTCGGCGTCGTCGCCCGCAACGAGAACGCCGACATCACCGGCTCCACCGTCACCGCCGAGGTCGGCATCGGCAAGAACGACGACGGCTTCGGCATCATCGTCAAGATCTCGGCCTCCATCCCGAACGTGGACGTCGCCACCGCCAAGGACCTCATCGAGAAGGCCCACCAGGTCTGCCCGTACTCCAAGGCGACCCGCGGCAACATCACGGTCGAGCTCGCGGTCTGATCCGGGCTCCACTCCGGTTCTTCCGGCGAAGGCCGCACCCAGGCACCGGGGTGCGGCCTTCGCCGTACGCGGCGCCGCCTAAACTGGCCCCATGCGTGATCTTGCGGGGGGATTCGGCTATCTGCTGGCCGGCCAGCGGTGGGCACTGCGGCATGGACGGTGGCTGGGCTTCGGGCTGCTGCCCGGGCTCGTCTCGCTGGTGCTGTACGCCGGCGCGCTCATCGGGCTCGGCTTCGGCGCCGACGATCTGACCGCCTGGGCGACCCCCTTCGCCGACGGCTGGTCCTCCCCGTGGCTCGGGCTCTTCCGCGGCTTTCTGACCGCGTTGGTCTTCTGCCTCGGCCTCTTCCTCGCGGTGATCACCTTCACCGCCGTGACCCTGCTCGTGGGCCAGCCGTTCTACGAGTCCCTCTCGGAGCAGGTCGACCGCACCGAGGGCGGTGAGGTGCCGGAGTCCGGGCTCACGCTCTGGCAGGAGCTGTGGATCTCCGCCCGGGACAGCCTGAAGATCCTCGGCAGGGTGCTGCTCTTCGGGATCCTGCTCTTCGGCCTCGGCTTCGTCCCGGTGCTCGGGCAGACCGTGGTCCCGGTCCTCGGATTCTGCGTCTCCGGCTTCTTCCTCACCCAGGAGCTCGTCTCCGTCGCCCTGATGCGCCGCCGCGTGGAGCTCCCCGGGCAGCTGGCGCTGCTGCGCTCGCGCCGGGGACTGGCGCTCGGCTTCGGGGTGCCGCTGGTGCTGGCCTTCCTCGTGCCCCTCGTCGCCGTGTTCCTGATGCCCGGCGCGGTCGCGGGGGCCACGCTGATGGTCCGCGACCTGGTCGAGGGGGACGAGGAGCGGGACGGGGGCCAGGGACAGGGTGCGGTCCAGGGGCAGTCCCAGGGCCTCGAGTCGGCGCCCCAGTAGGGTGGTGGCGCCCTCATTCCGGGCGGCGGAACAGCGCCGTCCAGAGGAACGCTTCGCCGAAGGAGTCGGAGGAGACGGGCTCGTCGTTCATCCGGCGCAGCTCGACCTCGGTGAGGCCGGCGAAGACCCACCGCAGTGACTCCGGGGTGTAGGCGAGGCCGCCTTCGAGGCGGGCCCGGCCGTAGAAGTCCGCGTCGGGCAGTTCGGAGCCCATCGCGCCCGAGGCGAAGCAGGTGAGGGCGAACCGGCCGCCGGGCGCCAGGAGCCGCTCCAGCAGGGCCAGGTAGCTGACCCGGCGGTGCGGCGGCAGGTGGTGGAAGCAGCCCGAGTCGTAGATCAGGTCGTACGGGCCCACGAGCCCGGCGCCGGCCCCGCCGAAGGCGTCCCCGCAGTGGAAGCGGACCCGCGCCCCCGCCGCTGCGGCCCGCTCCGCGGCCCAGGCCAGGGCCGTCGGCGAGAGGTCGACGGCGTCCACCTCGAAGCCCCGCGAGGCGAGGTGCAGGGCGTTGCGTCCGGGGCCGCAGCCCAGGTCCAGGGCGCGGCCGCCCCCGGGGACCAGGCCCCGGTCCAGGCAGGAGACGAGGTTCTCGTCGGGCTTCGCCGCGAAGAACGGCACCGGCCGGTCGCGGTCCGCGTAGAAGCCGTCCCACCAGGAGGAGCCGCCGGTCGTCCAGCGGTCGGCCTCCGGTGCGAAGAGGCCGTCCATGAGGGCGAGCACGTCGTCGACACTGCGTATGTTCCGGTCCATCCGAACCCCTTTCCCGTGTCCCCGATTTTATCGGCGGAGACAGGAAAAGCCCAGGTCAGGCCGGGTGTGAGGAGTGGCTGGAGGCCCCGTGGAGGCCTGCCCGGCGCCGGCTGGTCCTGGCCCGCGCGGGTGGGGGCCGCAGGCGGCCGGACGCCCCGCGCAGGGCTGCCGCGAGGCCCTCCAGGGCCGCGCCGGGCCGTGTTTCACGGCGAGTTCCGGGCCTGCTCCGGCGGGGCCCCGTCCGCCGGGATCTCCGCCACGGCGAGCGACGGCGTGCGGTCGTCTGCCTCGGCCAGCGGTGTCCCGTCCGGCGCCCACACGGCCGCGCCCCCGCATCCCGTCCACGGCCCGGCGGGTCCCACGTGGTTGGCGAGGACCACGTACATGCCGTGGTCCCGGGCGATCCCGGGGTGGACGGCCGCCCGCTCGGCCATCCCGTCGCCCGTCCCGTAGAGGGAGCTCGCCAGGTGGACCCGGCAGCCGGCCGCCGCGCCCGCGCCGGGCACGTCCGCGAAGTGGTTGTCGTAGCAGATGCCCAGGGAGAAGCGGATCCCGCCGAGGTCGAAGCGGCCGGGGACCCCGCCCGCCGCGAAGACGTCCTGCTCGTGCCGGAAGAGGTGCCGCTTGGCGTACGTCGTCACGTGCGCGCCGTCCGCGTCGTGGATCAGGGTCGCGATGACGGGCCGGGGGCCGTCCGCGCGCAGCGCGACGTTGACGGCGGTGGCGATGCCGGCCGAGCGGACGGGGTCCAGCCGGGGGTCCTCGGGGCCGGTCAGCCACAGTCCGGGGTCGGCGGCGAGCGCGGCCGGCTCGTAGCCGGTCAGCGTGAGCTCGGGGAAGAGCACCAGCCCGGCGCCCTCCGCCCGGGCCCGTGCGGCGAGGGCGGCCGCCCGTGCGGCGTTGGCGGTCACGTCGGCGGGAGCACAGGTCAGCTGTGCGGCGGCGATCTTCACGGGTCCCAGGATGTCCGAGCGGTCCGGGTCCTCAGGCGGCGGGGCCGTGGAGCAGGGCCAGGAAGGAGCGGAAGGCGCCGGGCATGTCCACCGCGTCCGGGTCGAGCAGCCACTGGTACTGCAGTCCGTCCATCACCGCCGCCAGCAGCGGGGCCACCTGTTCGGGAGTGAGGCCCGAGGGGAGGCGCTCCCCGAACTCGGCGCGCAGGACCGCCGACATCTCCCCGCGCACCTGCGCGTACCGCTCGGTGAAGAACTCCCGTGCCGGGTGGCCGTCGGTGACGCTCTCGCCGAGGAGCGCGGAGAAGGTCTGCACGATGCCGGGGCGCATGGCGTTGTACTCCACCAGGGAGGCCAGCAGGTCCAGGCGCCAGGTCCCGGCCGAGGCGCGCGCGCCACCGCCGGTGTCCCAGCGGTCGCGCTCCTCCAGGACCGCGACGAGCAGCGCTTCCTTGGTCGGGAAGTAGTGCAGCAGCCCCTGCTGGGTGAGGCCCACGCGTTCGGCGACCGTCCCCAGCGAAGCGCCGCGGTAACCGCGTTCCGCGATCACCTCGACGGCCGCGCGCACGATGTCCCCGCGCCGTTCCTCGCTCCTCGCCCTGGCCATCGCGCCGGTACCCCTTCCGCTCCACAGCTGCCAGCAGGACGGTACGGCATCCAGCGCAAGATTACGAACAAGTTACAAACCCTACCGTTCTACAGGTAGACGGTCCACGATGGGGTCACCGCACCGCACCGCACCACATCGCGCACCCGCACTCAATGAGGAGGCATGGCCGTGACCAATGCCGATCAGGTCCGCAACGACGTCGTAGAGGCGGCGCTGGGCAAGCTGGATCTCGAAACCAAGGCCCGGCTGCTCGCAGGCCAGGACATGTGGTCCCTGCCCGCCGTCCCCGAGATCGGACTGGAGTCCCTGGTCATGTCCGACGGGCCCATCGGGGTCCGCGGCGTGCGCTGGACCGCCGACGACCCGTCCATCGCCCTGCCCTCCCCGACCGCGCTCGCCGCCGCCTGGGACCCCGAGCTCGCCCGCCGGGCCGGCCGCCTCCTCGCCCAGGAGGCCCGCCGCAAGGGCGTACACGTCCTCCTCGCGCCCACCGTCAACCTGCACCGCTCCCCGCTGGGCGGGCGGCACTTCGAGTGCTACTCCGAGGACCCGTACCTCACCGGCGCCGTCGGCAGCGGCTACGTGAACGGCGTCCAGGACGGTGGCGTGGGCACCACCGTCAAGCACTTCGTCGGCAACGACGCCGAGACCGAGCGGTTCACCGTCGACAGCGTCATCGCCCCGCGCCCGCTGCGCGAGCTGTACCTGGCCCCCTTCGAGGCCATCGTCGCCAATGCCCACCCGTGGGGCATCATGACCGCCTACAACCGGGTCAACGGCGTGACGATGACCGAGAACACCCACCTCGTCAACGAGGTCCTGCGCGCCGAATGGGGCTTCGACGGCTACAACGTCTCCGACTGGATGGCCGCCCGCTCCACCACCGGCGACATCCTCGGCGGCCTCGACGTGGCCATGCCCGGCCCCGTCACCGTCTACGGCACGCCGCTCGCCGACGCCGTCCGCTCCGGCGAGGTCCCCGAGTCCGCCGTCGACGAGGCGGTCCGCAACGTCCTGCGCCTCGCCGCCCGCGTCGGCATCCTGGAGGGCGCCCCCGCCGTGGTCGGCGAGGTCCCGGCGCCCATCGACGGCCAGGCCCTGGCCCGCGAGCTCGCCGCCCGCGGCTTCGTCCTCGTCCGCAACGAGCCCGTGTCCGGCGAGCGGCGCGCGCTGCCGCTCGACACCTCCGCCGGCCGTACCGTCGCCCTCATCGGCGCCGCCGCCCGCGACGCCCGCGTGCTCGGCGGCGGCTCGGCCACCGTCTTCCCCGAGCGGATCGTCTCCCCGCTGGACGGTCTGAGCGCCGCCCTCCCCGAAGGCTCCCTGACCTACGCCGTCGGCGCCGACCCCAGTGACGAACTGACCCCCGCCGACAAGGGCTTCGAGCTCCGCGCGATCTGCCGGGACGCCTCCGGAGCCGTCCTCGGCACGGGCACGCTGCCCACCGGCCAGGTCCAGTGGATCGGCGACGACCTGCCCGAGGGCGCCGGGTACGGGACGATGGCGAGCATCGAGGTCGTCGGTACGTTCGTCCCGCGCGAGAGCGGCGAGCACGCCTTCGGCACCCGCGGACTCGGCGCCTTCACCCTCGCCGTCGGCGGGGAGGTCCGCTGGGACGGCGTCCAGCAGATGGGCAACGAGGCCGACCCGTTCGAGGCCTTCTTCGGCGCCCCCAGCGAGCGCACCCGGATCACCCTGACCGAGGGCGAGTCCGTCGAGGTCTCGCTGACCTACCAGGTCCCCGACATGAGCGCCCTGCCGCTCAAGGCGATCATGTTCTCCTTCCTCCACCTCGGCCCGCAGCGCTCCGCCGACGAGCTCATCGCGCAGGCCGTGGAAGCGGCACGGGCCGCCGACACCGCCGTCGTGGTGGTCGCCACCACCGAGCGGGTGGAGTCCGAGGGCTTCGACCGCAAGGACCTCGGCCTGCCGGGCCGGCAGGACGACCTGGTCCGGGCCGTCGCCGCCGTCAACCCGAACACCGTGGTCGTCGTCAACGCGGGCTCCCCGGTGGAACTCCCCTGGCGCGAGGACGTGGCCGCCGTACTGCTGACCTGGTTCCCCGGGCAGGAGGGCGGGGCCGCGCTGGCCGACGTACTCCTCGGTGACGCGGAGCCGGGCGGGCGGCTGCCCACCACCTGGCCCGCGGAGTTCACCGACGCGCCGGTCACCGAGGTGGTCCCCACCGGGGGACGCCTGGAGTACGGCGAGGGGCTCTTCATCGGCTACCGGGCCTACGAGAAGCACGGGATCGCCCCCGCCTTCCCCTTCGGGCACGGCCTCGGCTACACGGACTGGGCCTACGAGTCCCTGGAGGCGACCCCCGCGGCGGCGCGGGTGCGCGTCACCAACACCGGCACCCGGCCGGGCCGCGAGACCGTCCAGGTCTACCTGGCCCCCGTGGCCTCCGCGTTCGACGGCGCCCGGAGCGCGACCGTGGAGCGCCCGGCGAGCTGGCTGGCCGGCTTCGCGAGCGTGGCGGCCGGTCCCGGCGAGAGCGTCGAGGTCGAGATCGCCCTGCCGGAGCGGGCCTTCGAGATCTGGGACGAGGACTCCCGCTCCTGGCGGCGGATCGGCGGCGGCTACGAGGTCCGCGCGAGCCGCTCGCACGGCGACACGCGGCTGACGGCGACCCTCGACCTGTAATGGCCGGAAATCACCCGTGCTGAGGTGGTTCAAGAGCTGGACCGGGGGCGGGCCCTGACACCCGCTCCCGGTCCTGTACGTCCGTCCGCGGGGCCCGCCCGGCCCCGCGGCGTCAACGCGGAGGCTCGGCGGACGTCACCTGTCGGTGCGCCAGTTCCGCGAGCCGTGCCTGCCCGTCCTTGCCCGGGTGGAACCAGTCCCAGCGGCTCAACTGCTCCGCCGAAAACGGGTACTGGAACACCGCTCCGCCGTCGTAGCGGCACAGCGTGTCCTTCGCGCAGACCGCGCGCAGCACCTCGTTGTACTCGACCACGCGCGCCCGCACACGTTCGCGCCGGGCCGTCGCCCCGGCGGCCGCGGAGGTCGGCTCGGCGAGCATCGACTGACAGATCCCCAGCTTCCAGACCTGACGCACCATCGGGTCGTCCTTGCCCTGCTCCCACAGCCGCTGGAGGTCCGGGACGCTGGAGACGTACACCTGGGAGGTGGGTGAGGCGGCCCGCAGGCCGGCCAGCGCCTTCTCGAAGCCGGAGCGGAAGTCGGCCACCGCGGTCATCGACGAAGCCGTCGGCCGGCAGGCGTCGTTCGAGCCCACCATGACCGTGACCAGGCCGGGCCTGTGGGCGGCGGCCTCCGCCAGCTGCCCCGGCAGGTCCGCCATCCGGGAGCCGGTCACCGCGTAGTTCCAGCTGCGCGCGGGCGCCTCGGCCTCTCCGAGCAGCCGCGCGGCCAGCGAGTGCACGTCGGGGTCGTCACCGGTGGCCCAGGAGACCTCCGGGCAGTCGGCCAGTACCGAACAGGCGTCGAAACCGCGCGTGATGGAGTCGCCCACGGCGGCGACCGAGGCGGGCGAGGTGTTCCAGCGGGGAGCCGCCTGCGCCCCGCGCTCACCCCCGGACTTCGCCTCGTCCGCCGAACACCCGGTCAGCGCACCGGCCGCCGCCACGATCAGCGCGGTGAACGCCGCGCCCACGCCCGCGGACGTCCGACGCGCGCGGCGGCGTGGGGCGGTGGTGCGCATGCGTGAGGTCCCTCCTCGTCGCCCCGCGTCGTCCGGGGGCGTCCTGCTGAGTGAATGCTCTGTGTTTACGGGCCTTGGAGCGACCGTACGTCACACCATGACCCCCGGCGCACGGTAGCTTTTTCCCGTGGCGTTTCGGCCGCAAGTCCCGCAACGCAATGTCAAATAATTTCCGTTACATTACATCACGTCACATACTGTCCGTTTTCTGGAGTTTATTCCCGACCTCGTCCCACACTGGAGGTCCCGGTGACGACACGTGGAGTCCTGTACGTGCACTCCGCACCGCGCGCGCTCTGCCCGCACGTGGAATGGGCTGTTGCGGGGGTGCTAGGGGTGCGGGTGAACCTCGACTGGATCCGGCAGCCCGCCTCCCCGGGCACCTGGAGAGCCGAGTTCTCCTGGCAGGCCGAGGCCGGCACCGCCTCGAAGCTCGCCTCCGCCCTGCGGGGCTGGCACCTGCTGCGCTTCGAGGTGACCGCGGAACCCTGTCCGACCGCCGAGGGCGAGCGCTACAGCTCCACCCCGCAACTGGGCATCTTCCACGCCGTCACCGGCATGCACGGTGACATCCTGATCCCCGAGGACCGGCTGCGCGCCGCCCTCGCCCGGTCCGCGCACGGTGAGACGGACCTGGAGGCGGAGATCGCCAAACTGCTCGGCAAACCCTGGGACGACGAGCTCGAGCCCTTCCGCTACGCGGGCGAGGGAGCCCCGGTGCGCTGGCTCCACCAGGTGGTCTGAGCGTACGGAGAAGGCCCACCCGGGTGAATCCGGGTGGGCCTTCTCCGTAGGTACAGATCCGGCGTGCTGCTCCGGGCGTACTGATCCGGCGTGCTGCTGCGGGTCAGACGCTGCGGAACGCCAGCGTGACGTTGTGGCCGCCGAAGCCGAAGGAGTTGTTGATCGCGGAGATCGGGCCGTCGGCAGGGAGCTTGCGGGGCTCGCCGCGCACGATGTCCGCGTCGATGTCCTCGTCGATGTCGTCGAGGTTGATCGTCGGCGGGGCGAGGCGGTGGTACAGCGCCAGCACCGTCGCGACGGTCTCGATACCGCCCGCTCCACCCAGGAGATGACCGGTCATCGACTTGGTGGCCGAGATCGCGATGTGGTCGAGGTCGTCGCCCAGCACCTTGCGCAGGGCCTTCAGCTCGGCCGTGTCACCCTGCGGGGTGGACGTGGCGTGCGCGTTCAGGTGCACCAGCTCGGCCGGGTCGAGGCCCGTGTTGTCGAGCAGGTTCTGCACGGCGGCCGCGACGCCGCGGCCGGTCGGCTCCGGCTGCGCGATGTGGTGGCTGTCCGCGGACAGACCCTGGCCCAGCACCTCGCAGTAGACCCGGGCGCCGCGCGCGGCGGCGTGCTCGGCGGACTCCAGGATCACGACGCCCGCGCCCTCGCCGAGGACGAAGCCGTCGCGGGCCTTGTCGTACGGGCGGGAGGCCGTGGTCGGGTTCTCGTTGTTCTTGGACATCGCCATCATGTTGGCGAACGCGGCGATCGGCAGCGGGTGGATCGCCGCCTCGGTGCCGCCCGCGACGACCACGTCGGCACGGCCGGTGCGGATCATCTCTACGGCGTAGCCGATGGCCTCGGCGCCGGAGGCGCAGGCGCTGACCGGAGTGTGCACGCCCGCGC
Organism: Streptomyces sp. NBC_00435; assembly: GCF_036014235.1. Lineage (GTDB taxonomy): Bacteria > Actinomycetota > Actinomycetes > Streptomycetales > Streptomycetaceae > Streptomyces. The sequence continues at coordinate 2,624,832 of NZ_CP107924.1, read as the reverse complement.
GGGCGTTGACCTCCAGGCCGACGTTGGCCGACGGGCCGTTGGGCATGAGCATGGGAACGGTGTGCGGGGAGACCCGGCGCACACCCTTTTCCTTCAGTACGTCGTACTGGTCGAGCAGGGTGGTCACGCCGCCGATGCCGGAGGCGATGACGGTGCCCAGACGCTCGGGCGCGATGTTCGCGTCCTCGCCGGCCGGGGCGGTGTAACCGGCGTCGGCCCAGGCCTCGCGGGCCGCGATGATCGCGAACTGCGCCGAGCGGTCCAGCTTGCGGGCCAGCGGCCGGGGAAGGACCTCACTCGGGTCCACGGCGGCTGTGGCGGCGATACGGACCGGGAGTTCGGCGAAGCGCTCACCCTCGAGGGGCTTTACGCCGGAACGGCCGGCAAGCAGACCTTCCCAGGTCGAAGCGCTGTCGCCACCCAGCGGAGTGGTTGCGCCGATACCGGTGACGACCACGGTGCGATTGGTCGGGCTCACAGGAATTCTTTCTCCACGTTTCAGGGGGTGAATTGTCACGGCGCCACCGCCAGGTGGCGACAAACGCTCGTCAGGCTCAGGCCTGGTGCTTGAGGATGTAGCTCGCGGCGTCGCCGACGCTCTTGAGACCCTTGACGTCCTCGTCCGGGATCTTCACCTCGAAGCGCTCTTCGGCGGCGACGACGACCTCGACCATGGACAGCGAGTCGACGTCCAGGTCGTCGGTGAAGGACTTCTCGAGCTGGACGTCCTCGGTCGGGATGCCGGCGATCTCGTTGACGATCTCCGCGAGACCTTCGACGATTTCTTCCTGGGTGAAGGCCATGTTGGCGCTCCTTCTATAGCTAGCTGGGGGTCGAACGGAGTCCGGGATGTGGATCCCGGGCCCTAGGGGAGGGTAACGACCGTCGCGGCGTAGACGAGTCCCGCCCCGAAGCCGATGACGAGCGCGGTGTCGCCGCTCTTCGCCGCTCCGGTCGCCAGGAGCCGCTCCATTGCGAGCGGGATCGAGGCGGCCGAGGTGTTGCCGGTGGTTTCGATGTCACGGGCGACCGTGACGTGCTCCGGCAGCTTGAGAGTCTTCACCATCGAGTCGATGATCCGCATGTTTGCCTGGTGCGGAATGAAGACGTCCAGGTCGTCAGCGGTGATCCCGGCTGCGTCGAGCGCCTGCTGGGCCACCTTGGCCATCTCGAAGACGGCCCAGCGGAAGACCGCCTGACCCTCCTGCGTGATGGCCGGAAACTTCTCGCCGCCGCTCTTGCCGAGGTACTCGTCCCACGGCACGGTCTGCTTGATGGTCTCCGACTTGTCGCCCTCCGAACCCCACACGGTGGGGCCGATGGCGGGCTCGTCCGAAGGGCCGACGACCACGGCGCCCGCGCCGTCACCGAACAGGAAGGCCGTCGCGCGGTCCTCGAGGTCGGTGAGGTCCGAGAGCCGCTCCACGCCGATGACCAGCACGTACTCGGCGGAACCCTCGACCACGAGGCCCTTGGCCAGGGTCAGGCCGTAGCCGAACCCGGCGCAGCCGGCGGAGATGTCGAAGGCGGCGGGCTTGCCCGCGCCGATGCGGTGCGCGATCTCGGTCGCGACGGCCGGGGTCTGCTTGAAGTGCGACACCGTCGAGACGATCACGGCGCCGATCTTCTCCGGGGCGACCCCGGCGTCGGCCAGCGCCTTGCCCGAGGCCTCCACCGACATCGCGGCGACGGTCTCCTGGGGCGAGGCCCAGTGGCGCGTCGCGATGCCGGAGCGCGAGCGGATCCACTCGTCGGACGAGTCGATCGTCTCGAGGATGACCTCGTTGGGCACCACACGGGTCGGGCGGTAGCCGCCGACACCGAGGATGCGGGCGTACGGGGAGCCCTTGGCAGGCTTGATCTTCGACATGCTGAGTGGGCTCCTTCTCTCAGACCGCGTGCTCGGCGACGAGCGCCGCGGCCTTTTCGAGATCGTCCGGGGTCTTCAGGGCCACGCTCGGTACGCCCTTCAGCGCGCGCTTGGCCAGACCCGTCAGAGTGCCACCGGGGGACAGCTCGATGATCCCCGTGACACCCAGTTCGGCGAACGTCTCCATGCACAGGTCCCAGCGGACCGGGTTGGCCACCTGGCCGACCAGTCGGGCGACGACATCGGCGCCCGTGGTCACGACCTGACCGTCCTTGTTCGATACGTACGTCAGCGCCGGGTCGGCCGGGCCGAGGGCCCGGGCGGCCTCTTCCAGCCGGGCCACGGCCGGAGCCATGTGGTGCGTGTGGAAGGCGCCCGCGACCTTGAGGGCGACGACCTTCATGGAACCCTCGGGCTTCTCGGCCTCCAGGGCGGCGATCTGCTCCACCGTGCCGGCCGCGACGATCTGGCCCGCGCCGTTGATGTTCGCCGGGGTCAGCCCCAGCTTCTCCAGATGCGCGACGACGAGGTCCCGGTCCCCGCCGAGGACCGCGGCCATGCCCGTCGCGGTGACCGCGGCGGCCTCGGCCATGCCGAGCCCGCGGGTCCGTACGAAGGACAGCGCGTCCTCGTCGGACAGCACGCCCGCGTACGCGGCGGCGGTGATCTCGCCGACGCTGTGTCCCGCGACGGCGCCGAACGCCGTACGAGCGCCCAGCTCGGCCGCGGAGAGCAGACCGGCGGCCACCAGCAGGGGCTGTGCGACGGCCGTGTCGCGGATTTCGTCCGCGTCGGCCTTCGTGCCGTAGTGGGCAAGGTCGAGCCCGATGGCGTCCGACCAGCCGGCGACGCGGTCAGCGGCGCCGGGCAGTTCGAGCCAGGGAGTCAGGAAGCCGGGCGTCTGTGCGCCTTGGCCGGGAGCGACGAGTACGAGCACCCTCACACTCTCTCTTGTGTTCGGTCCGCGCCGCCCGTGGGGACAGGGACGAAGAACCTTCGGGGTAATTGTTGATGTCCGACAAAAGTCTAGGACTGAGGATCGCCGTCGGCCAGACGCCCGAGGATCAGGGCGATCCGCAGCGTGAACGCGGAACGGACATCCGAGGGCGACCAGCCGGTGACGTCTGTCACACGTCGCAGCCGGTAGCGCACGGTGTTGGGGTGCACGAACAGCATCCGAGCTGCGCCTTCCAGGCTGCTCGCCTGCTCCAGGTAGACGCTCAGCGTCTCCAGCAGGGCCGAGCCGGCCTCTTCCAGCGGTCTGTAGATCTCCTCCACCAACTGCTCGCGGGCCGCAGGGTCGGAGGCGATCGCGCGTTCGGGCAGGAGATCGTCCGCGAGCACCGGCCGCGGAGCGTCCTGCCAGGCGGTGCAGGCCTTCAGCCCGGCCGCCGCGGCCTGCGCCGACTTCGTGGCGTTCAGCAGGTCCGGGACCACCGGCCCGGCCACCACCGCACCCGCCGCGAACGGCCCGATCAGGGACTTCGCCACCTGGAGCGGATTGTCGCTGCCGCCCGCGATGACCACGAGCCGGTCTCCGAGCACCCCGGTGAGCACCTGCAGCTTGTGGTGGCGGGCCGCCCGGCGGATCGCCTCGACCGTCAGCTCGCTGTCGCCCTCCGGCGCGGTGCCCAGCACCACGCACACGTGCTCGGGGGAGTTCCAGCCGAGCGCCGCGGCCCGCGACAGCGCGCCCTCGTCGGCCTCGCCGGACAGCACCGCGTTGACCACCAGGGATTCCAGCCGGGCGTCCCAGGCGCCGCGCGCCTCGGCGGCCTGCGCGTACACCTGGGCGGTCGCGAAGGCGATCTCCCGGGCGTACACCAGTAGCGCCTCGCGCAGGATCGACTCGTCGCCGGGCGCCGCCACCTCGTCGATCGCGGTCTCCATGACCTCGATCGTGGTGCGCACCATCTCGACGGTCTGGCGCAGGGTGATCGCCCGGGTCAGCTCGCGCGGAGCCGTCCCGAACACGTCGGTGGAGATCGCCTGCGGGGTCTCGGGGTGCCGGAACCACTCGGTGAAGGCGGCGATGCCGGCCTGGGCGACCAGGCCGATCCACGACCGGTTCTCCGGTGGCATCGCCCGGTACCACGGCAGGGTCTCGTCCATGCGCGCGATCGCGTTGGCGGCGAGCCGGCCGGACGACTTCTCCAGTCGGCGCAGCGTCGCGGAGTGCGGATGGGCGGGAGCCGGATGCGCGGGACGGGTCGCGGGTGAATGCTCACGTTCGGGTTGGGGCACGTGACAAGACTGCCTTATCGGGGAGCCTGCGCGGAGTCCGGTCCCACACCGCGGATCACCCCGGGGGCTACCGTGGCCCTCATGATTGATGTACGCCGAGGCGCCGACCGGTACGAGGGCGGAGGCCCTGACGGCGCCGACGCCGGGATCTCCACCCGGCACGCCTTCTCCTTCGGGCCGCACTACGACCCGGACAACCTGCGCTTCGGCCCGGTCCTGGCGTGCAACGAGGAGACCCTCGCCCCCGGCGCCGGATTCGGCGAGCACCCCCACAGCCACACCGAGATCGTGACCTGGGTGGCCGAGGGCGAGCTCACCCACCGGGACGGCACGGGCGCGGCCACCCTGGTGCGGCCCGGCGACGTGCAGCACCTCGGCGCCGCGTCCGGCACCCGGCACGTGGAGCGCAACGACGGCCGCGTGCCGCTGCGTTTCGTCCAGATGTGGCTCGAGCCCCTCGACACGGCCGGGAAGCCCTCGTACAGCCTGGTCAGGGGCATCTCCGACAGCACCCCCTACGCCGTGCCCGCGGCCGGGGCCGTGCTGCACGTACGCCGTCCCGGCGCGGGCGAGCGGGTCGCCGTACCGGCCGCGGAGCGGGTGTACCTGCACGTCGTACGGGGAGACCTGCGGCTGGACGGGGAGGGCGGCGCGGACCGCGGCGAACTGGGCCCGGGGGACTCGGCGCGGATCACCGGTGAGGCGGCCCTGGAGCTGGTCGCCGGTTCCCCGGCCGAGCTGCTGATCTGGGAACTTCCCTAGGGGGAGGTTCAGCGGGCCCCGAGCTCCGCGAGCACCGCGTCGGTGAACGGCGGCCAGGCCTCCACGGCCCACGGTCCGAAGGCACGGTCGGTCAGTGCCACGCAGGCGGCACGGGCATCCGGATCCACCCACAGGAAGGTCCCGGACTGCCCGAAGTGCCCGAAGGTGCGCGGCGAGGAGCCGGCGCCCGTCCAGTGCGGGGACTTCCCGTCGCGGATCTCCAGGCCGAGGCCCCAGTCGTTGGGGGACTGGTGGCCGTAGCCCGGCAGCACCCCCTTGAGCCCGGGGTGGACCACGGCAGTGGCCTCGGCGACGGTGCGCACGTCCAGCAGTCGGGGCTGCTGGAGCTCGGCGGCGAAGCGCAGCAGGTCGGTGACGGTGGAGACGCCGTCCTTGGCGGGCGAGCCCTCCAGGCTGCTCGAGGTCATGCCCAGCGGCTCGAAGACGGCCCCGTTCAGGTACTCGGCGAAGGGGATGCCGGTGGCCTTGGTGATGTGGTCGCCGAGCACCTCGAATCCGGCGTTCGAGTACAGCCGGCGCTGCCCGGGCGGGGCCGTCACCCGGTGCTCGTCGAAGGCCAGGCCGCTGGTGTGCGCGAGCAGGTGGCGGACGGTGGAGCCCTCGGGCCCGGCCGGCTCGTCCAGCTCGATCGCGCCCTCCTCGTAGGCCACGAGCGCGGCGTAGGCGGCGAGCGGCTTGGTGACGGAGGCCAGCGGGAAGCGGTGGTCGACCGGGCCGTGGGCGCCGAGCACCGTTCCGTCGGCACGGACGACGGCCGCGGCGGCGGTCGGGACCGGCCAGTTCTCGATGATGCGCAGACTCTGCAAGCTCTCCATGCGGCCGAGCGTACTTGCTTGGAGTGCACTCCAAGGTTTTAGCGTGGAGGCCATGAGCCTGACGCAGACGAGGTACACGATCAGCGAGGTCGAGGCCCGGACCGGTCTGACCCAGCACACCCTGCGCTGGTACGAGCGGATCGGCCTGATGCCGCACGTGGACCGCTCGCACTCGGGCCAGCGGCGCTTCAGCGACAAGGACCTCGACTGGCTGGCCTTCGTGGGCAAGCTGCGCACCACCGGGATGTCGGTGGCGGACATGGTCCGGTACGCCGAACTCGTCCGCGAGGGCGCGCACACCTTCGACCAGCGGCGCGAACTGCTGGAACGGACGCGGTGCGAGGTGCGGGCGCGGATCGCGGAGCTGACGGACGCGCTCGCCGTACTGGACTACAAGATCGATACGTATGCGATGAAGGTGGAACGGACATGACCGAGAACGGCAGCACGGCGGAGATCGAGAAGGTCGAACTGGGCAAGGGCGGCCCGCTGGTGGGTGTCCAGGGCCTCGGCTGCATGGGCATGAGCGAGTTCTACGGGGACACGGACGAGGCGGTCGCCCGGCAGACCCTCGACGCGGCGCTGGACGCCGGGGTCACCCTCTTCGACACCGCGGACGTCTACGGGCGGGGCGCGAACGAGGAGTTCCTCGCGCCGTTCGTGGCCGCGCACCGCGAAGGGATCACCCTCGCCACGAAGTTCGCCATCGAGCGGACGGACGACCCGGTGTACCGCGGGGTCCGCAACGACCGGGCGTACATCCGCCGGGCGGTGGAGGACAGCCTGCGCCGCCTGGGCACCGACGTGATCGACCTGTACTACATGCACCGGCGCGATCCGGCCGTGCCGTTCGCCGAATCGGTCGGCACGATGGCGGAGTTGGTGCGGGAGGGGAAGGTGCGCCACCTCGGGCTCAGCGAGGTGACCGGTGCCGAGCTGCGCGAGGCGCACGCGGTGCACCCGATCGCGGCGCTCCAGTCGGAGTGGTCGTTGTTCAGCCGGGACGTGGAGCGCACCGCGGTGGGCGCGGCGGCGGAGCTGGGCGTGGCGTTCGTGCCGTACTCCCCGCTCGGGCGCGGCTTCCTGACGGGTGCGTTCGCGGACGCCTCGGTGGAGCTGACGGCCGGTGACTACCGCCAGCACCAGCCCCGTTTCAGCGGTGACAACGCGAAGGCGAACACGGCGCTGCTGGCGCCGGTACGGGAGATCGCGGCGGCCCGCGGGGCCACGCCGGGGAAGATCGCGCTGGCGTGGGTGCAGCAGCGGGCGGCGGTGCACGGCCTGACGGTCGTCCCGATCCCGGGCACCCGTAGGCCGGACCGTCTCGCGGAGAACACGGCGGCGACCCGGATCACCCTGACGGACCCGGAACTGGCCCTGCTGGAACCGATCGCCGCAGGCGTCGCGGGCGACCGCTACCCGGACATGGGCTCGACTTCGGCGGCGCGCGAATAAACGGGCTCGGCCGAATCCGGCCCCGCCGGCGGGTAGGGGGCAGAGGACCCCGCAGGGTCAGTCCTCGGCCGCGAGACGGTCGCGCAGGGCCGCGTACTCGGCGTCGGTGAGCAGGCCGACACCGTGCAGCTCGCTCAGGTGCTGCAGCCGGTCGGCCAGCACCGGCGCGGGCACGGCGGCTACCGGGGTGCGGGTACCGCGCAGCCCGGCCAGGACCGCCGCCGCGAACGGCAGTGACTCGTGCACGGCCCCGTAGCCGATGCCGAAGACGGCCGAGGCGAGGTCGTGGTCCGGGCTCCGGTCACCCGGGGCGTCACGGACCGACAGCCGCAGGTGGCCCCCCGGCCGTTCCGGGGAGTGCCAGGCGACCGCGGTCAGGGCGGCCAGCGGATACCGCTGGTCGCCCGCCTTCCATTTGGCGCTCGTCGCCCCGGTGCGCGACCAGTGGAAGGTGACGGCGCTGCCGTCGAAGGCCAGCCGGGCGTCGTACGCCTTGAGGGTGGCCGGCCGCGGGACGCGCACCAGGAAGCGCTCGGCCGGGCCCGGCGGGCCGAGCCGTTCGCGCAGGGCACCGGCGAAGTCCGCCGCCCGGCCTGCGGCGGCGCCCGGCAGCACCAGCCGGTACGGATCGCACGCTTCCTTCAGCTGCCCCGCCGCCGCATCCATCAGGGGATCGGCGCCCGCCCGCGCGGAGGCGTGCAACACCACGGTGTCCCGCCGTCCCACGGTCAGGCTCACCCCGGACAACGCCTCGAGCGGAATCAGTCGTTCCCCCAAGGCGTGCCAGAGCCTGGGCGTTCGCATCCCCCGTGCGAAGCGGATGATCATCGAGTTCGTGGTGTGGTCGAACTCCCAGACGGCATGATTTCCGGCCAGTACGTCACCCATGCGGCACATCGTAAAGGGACGCACCCCTGCGCGTCCCCCCACTGAGAGGTCCGATTTCGGGTCCCGCGAGCGGTCAGGAACCGTCCGTCCGGGATATTCCGCGCCGACACGTGTCGTCACCGGTGGCACACACCGTGGAACCGAACGCACCGGTTCCGATTTTGGCGAAGTTGTCCAGGGATCCGGTACCTGGCTCGAAGTAGCCGGTGTGGTTCCTGGCCCCGGCCGCCGACAGGACCCGCGCGCCGAAGCCCGCCGAGACCGGATCCGCGCCGTGGCCCAGGCCGCCGAACTCCATATGCGGTACGTCGGCGATCCAGTCGCTCGAGTCCCGCAGCGCCCACACACGCGCCGAGGTGCCGAGGGCGGCGACGTTCCCGGCCCGCATTCCGGGGCTGCCCGCCACCGCGATGTCGGTGACCCGGCCGGGCAGTTCGTGCGCGGCGACCCCGCACACCACCGAGCCGTAGCTGTGGCAGAACAGCGCCACGCTCGCGCGTCCGGGCAGTGCGGAGGTCAGCGCACGCAGCCTGGCCGCGCCGTCCACGGCCATCCGCCCGGTCGCCGCGTCCACGCCGACCCCGGTCGGCGCGGTGTAGCCGGCCCAGGCGATGACCGCCGTCCGGCCACCGGGCGCGGCCGCGCGCTCGGCCTCGTACAGGGACTGCGCCATGCCCACGGGGGCGGTCAGGCGCCGCTCGGTGCGCTCGAAGGTGATCGCGTCGGTGTCCACGCCGGGGACGACGACCGAGATCCGGCGGGCCACGTCGAGGTCGCCGAAGACCTCGGCCACGAGGCCGCCGCCGGTGGGGTCGAAGGTGAGGATCTGCCGGTCGGGCTCGGCGAGGGACTCGAAGCGGTGGGCGCGCCGGGCCGCCATGGCGCGGTCGGCGGGGGCCAGCGTGATGTCGTGCCCGCGGACCTCCTCGGCGCGTGCGGCGCGCTGGAGGGAGATCCGGTTGGCCCGGTAACGGACGGAGGACGGCGCCCCCTCGAGGTTGCCGACCACCAAGGGGTGGCCCTCGGTGAGCCGGGCGCGTTGGGCACCGTCCAGCCCCGCGAAGAAACGTGCCACCGTCGGCGCGGGGGCGTCGGCGGCGGGCAGTGCCCGGCCTTCGAAGTGCGCGCGTGCCCAGGAGGCGAGCGCGGCCTCGCGCGGGGACGCCCCGCTGTCGGGCCGGTACACGGAGGTCCAGCCGGTGGTCGCGAGCATGAGGAAGACCACCGCCAGCGCGAGCAGGGTGCGCAGGGCGGCCGGACGTCGGACGGCGTCGGCGGTGGGGGTGTGGGCGAGGCCGGGCAGGTTCACTGCGCTCAGCCTAGGAGACCGCCACAGGTGGTGGCGCGCCGGGTGACCGGAGTCACCGCCGACCGTGGGACGCCGGGCGGCCCGCCGGCGGCGGGTGTTCCCGTGCGGGCTCCCGCGCGGGCGGCCCCGCAGACGGACGCCCCGCTCCGCGTCGGTGACGGGAACACCGCCGGTCAGACGGGGCGGCGCCAGTCGGCGGCGAGCGCCGGGCCGATCTGGTCGAGGTAGACCTCGGTCATCCGCCGGATCGTGGCGACGCTGGTGTCCTCGCCCTGCCCCCAGAGCCGGCCGGTGACGCGCATCACGCCCGAGAACGCGGCCACGGCCACCCGGGGCCGCGGATCGGCGTCCACGTCCAGACCCTCGCGCTCGGCGATCAGCAGGGCGATCCGCTCCTCCAGCTCGGTGGAGCGGCGCAGGTGCACGGCGAGCAGGGCCGGAGTGGACTCGATGAGCCGGTAGCTGCGCATGTACAGGTCGACCGGGACCAGCTCCGCGATGGCCTCCTCGACGGTGTCCCAGGCGGCGAGCACGGCCGCGCGCATCGCCTCGAAGGGCCCCTCGGCGGGCGGCCGGACGCGCAGCGCCGCGACGAAGTGCGATTCGACCAGGTCCTGGACGGCGAAGGCGACCTCTTCCTTGTTGGCGAAGTACCGGAAGAAGGTGCGCTGGGAGACGTCCACGGCGTCGGTGATCTCGTCGACGGTGGTCTCCTCGTACCCCTGGGCGATGAAGAGGAGGAGGGCGGCGCGCAGCAGCGCGTCGCGCGTACGCCGTTTCTTGCGCTCGCGCAGTCCGGCCGCCGGTGCGGGGAGGGGCCGCTGGTCGGTCATCACGGAGGGCGGGGTCCTTTCTTACGCGCAGTGGGCGGTCAGGCTACCTGTGACGGACGTGACAGCGACTGTCTGACCGAGCCGTCTGTGAAGTGTCAGTCACTGTCACTAGCCTGTCCGCATGACTAGTCAGATCACCGTCGACGGCCAGGGCGTGGAACTCTCCAAGGAACCGGGCCCGGCGCCGGTCCGTACGGGCCTGCGCGGCCACCCGTGGCTGACCCTCTTCGCCGTTGCCATCGGCGTCATGATGGTCACCCTCGACGGCACGATCGTCGCCGTCGCCAACCCCGCCATCCAGAAGGACCTCGGCGCCTCGCTCGCGGACGTCCAGTGGATCACCAACGGCTACCTCCTCGCCCTCGCGGTCTCCCTCATCACCGCGGGCAAGCTCGGTGACCGCTTCGGCCACCGCCAGACCTTCCTCATCGGCATCGCCGGCTTCGCCGTCTCCTCGGCGATCATCGGCCTCTCCAGCGGCGTGGAGCTCGTCATCGGCTTCCGCGTCGCGCAGGGCGTCTTCGGAGCGCTCCTGATGCCCGCCGCGCTCGGCCTGCTGCGCGCGACCTTCCCCGCCGAGAAGCTCAACATGGCCATCGGTATCTGGGGCATGGTCATCGGCGCCTCGACCGCCGCCGGGCCGATCGTCGGCGGCCTGCTCGTGGAGAACGTGAGCTGGCAGTCGGTCTTCTTCATCAACGTGCCCGTCGGCATCGTCGCGCTCGCCTTCGGCCTCTTCATCCTGGTCGACCACCGGGCCGAGAACGCCCCGCGCTCCTTCGACGTCCCCGGCATCGTCCTGCTGTCGGCCGGCATGTTCTCCCTCATCTGGGCCCTGATCAAGGCCTCCGAATGGGGCTGGGGCGATGTCAGGACCCTCGCCTTCCTCGGCGCCTCCCTGGTGGCCTTCGTGGCCTTCGCCCTCTGGGAGAACCACGTCTCCGAGCCCCTGATACCGCTCGGGATGTTCCGCTCCCTGCCGCTGTCCGCGGGCACGGTCCTGATGGTGCTGATGGCCTTCGCCTTCATGGGCGGGCTGTTCTTCGTCACCTTCTACCTGCAGAACATCCACGGCATGAGCCCCGTCGACAGCGGCCTGCACCTGCTGCCGCTGACCGGCATGATGATCATCGGTTCCCCCCTGGCGGGCATCGCCATCACCAAGGTCGGCCCGCGCCTCCCGCTGGTCGCCGGCATGGTCGCCACCGCGGCCGCCTGCTTCGGGATGTCCCAGCTGACCCCGGGCACCTCCACCCTCACCATGTCGCTGTGGTTCGCCCTGATGGGCCTCGGGCTCGCCCCCGTCATGGTCGGCGCCACCGAGGTCATCGTCGGCAACGCCCCGCTGGAGCTCTCCGGCGTGGCCGGCGGGCTCCAGCAGGCCGCCATGCAGGTCGGCGGCAGCCTGGGCACCGCCGTGCTCGGCGCGGTCATGGCCAGCAAGGTCTCCGGCGTCCTCGGGGACAACTGGACCGGGGCCGGGCTGCCCCCGCTCACCCCCGAGCAGCTCGACCTCGCGGAGAAGGGCGTCACCGTCGGCATCGCCCCGATCCCGCAGGGCGCTCCCGAGCAGGTCGCGGCGGCCATCAAGGGCGTCGCCAACGACACGTTCGTGTCAGGGATGAGCACCGCCTTCACCGTCGCCGGCGTGGTCGCGGTGCTCGCCGCGGTCGTGGCCGGCTTCACCAAGCGCGGCGAGAACGCCGAAGCGGGGTCGGGAGCGGCGCACATCTAGACGGCCCGGCCCACAGACCGGCGCCGCCCGGGCTGCCCGCTGCTGCCCGGGCGGCGCCCCAGGCGCCTCCGCGGCCCCGTCCGTCGCCGATCGGGCGGGGCGGCGGAGGCGTCAACTCCGTAGGTACGACAGCCCCGCCGGGCGGTTCCGGCGGGGCTGTCGCCTATCAGGGTGGACCCGCCCGCGGCCTCTTCCGCCCGGCCGTCCGTGCAGGTCAGCGTGGTGCCGACGGAGCTCCGGAAACGGTCCGGGGCCCGTACGTCCACCAGGAGTTGACCCGTCATGCGTACGTGGAACACCACTTTCACCGCGGCTGCCGTCCTCGCCGCCACCCTGCTGGTCCCGGGCACCGCGGGCTCCGCCCACGCGGCGGGCCACCCGGCCGGAGCCGGAGCCGGTCATGCGGCCGGGCCGGGGGGTGCGAAGGGCGCCGGCCACGCCTCGGGGCCTCCGGCGCTCGGGGCCTGCGCCACCGGGCAGCTGTGCCTGTGGGCGAAGCCGGAGTTCAAGGGGGCCCGCCGGACCCACGAGCTGAGCACCCTCGACATCAACAGCTGCACCGCGCTGCCCGCCGGGACCACCGCCCAGTCCCTCACCAACCGGACCGGGCGCCCGGTCACCACCTACCAGTCGGCGGAGTGCGCCGAGACCGGTGAGTTCCAGACCTACCCGGGCGACGGGGTGTGGCTGCCCCAGTCGCCCTACCAGGTCAGGGCGTTCAAGGTGTGGGAGCGCTGACGGCGGCGGCCGTCACAGCCCCTTCGGGAGCCCGGTCGGGGCCGCCCCGGACGTGGAACTCCGCGCCCGGGGCGGGTTCGCCCGCCGACGCCGGCTCTCCCGCCGACGCCGGCTCTCCCGCCGACGCCGGCTCACCCGCCGATGCCCGCTCGCCCGCCCCGGCCGGCTCACCCGCCCCCGCGGGCGCCGCTCCGCCGAGCCGGGCGACCTCGGCACGCAGCGCCCGTACCTCCGCCGCCAGTTCGGAGATCGCCGCCGTCTGGGCCCGTTCCACCAGGTCGTCGCGTTCGAAGCGGGAGATGAACCAGGCCGCGATGTTGGCGGTCACCACACCCAGCAGCGCGATCCCGGACAGCATCAGTCCCACCGCCAGCAGCCGCCCGAGCCCGGTGGTGGGGGAGTGGTCCCCGTACCCGACCGTGGTCATCGTCGTCACCGACCACCACAGGGCGTCCCCGAGGTTCTTGATGTTCCCGTCGGGCGCGTCCCGCTCCACGCTGAGCACGGCGAGCGAGCCGAACATCAGCAGCCCGACCACCGCCCCCGCCACATACGTGGTCAGCCGGATCTGCGGCGCCATCCGGGCCCGCCGGCCCACCAGCATCAGGGTGGAGACCACGCGCAGCAGCCGCAGCGGCTGGAGCATCGGCAGCAGTACCGCCGCCAGGTCCAGCCAGTGGGTCCGGACGAACGCCTTCTTCGCCCGCGACAGGCCCAGCCGCATCAGGTAGTCGGCGGCGAAGGCGGCCCACACCACCCACTCGGCGTGCGTACAGGCGTGGTGCACCCACGGACTCGCGTCGGGCGCGACGATGGGCACGGCGTAGGCGACGGCGAATCCCAGGGCGAGCACCAGCAGCGGCGTCTGCGTCCGGCGCTCCCACCGCGACTGGCGGGAGGGTTGTTTCATGGGGGCATCGTAAAGAACGCGTAAGGGGCGCCGGGACACCTGTCCCAGCGCCCCCCGCACAAGGGTGACGGTTACGCGTCGCCGCCCGCCGCTCCGGGATGGGCCGCCGTGACGTCCAGCAGCTGGTACCGGTCGATCGCCTGCTTCAGCGCCGAGCGGTCGATCCTGCCCTCGCGGGCCAGCTCGGTCAGCACCGAGAGGACCACCGACTGCGCGTCGATGTGGAAGAAGCGCCTGGCCGCACCCCGCGTGTCGGCGAAGCCGAAGCCGTCCGCGCCCAGCGAGGTGTACGTGCCGGGCACCCAGCGCGAGATCTGGTCCGGGACCGCCCGCATCCAGTCGGAGACCGCCACGAACGGACCCTCCGCACCGGCCAGCTTGCGCGTCACGTACGGGACGCGCTGCTCCTCCTCCGGGTGGAGCAGGTTGTGCTCCTCCACGGCGACGGCCTCGCGGCGCAGCTCGTTCCAGGAGGTCGCCGACCAGACGTCCGCCCGGACGTTCCACTCGGCGGCCAGGATCCGCTGCGCCTCCAGCGCCCACGGCACCGCCACGCCCGAGGCCATGATCTGCGCCCCGACGGCTCCGGCCGTACCGGCGGAGACCCGGTGGATGCCGTTCAGGATGCCGTCCACGTCGACGTCCGCCGGCTCGGCCGGGTGCTGGATCGGCTCGTTGTAGACGGTCAGGTAGTAGAAGACGTCCTCCGCGTCGGGCCCGTACATCCGCCGCAGACCGTCCTTGACGATGTGCGCGATCTCGTACCCGTAGGCCGGGTCGTACGCCACGCAGCCCGGGTTGGTCGACGCCAGCAGCTGGGAGTGGCCGTCGGCGTGCTGCAGGCCCTCACCCGTCAGGGTGGTCCGGCCGGCGGTCGCGCCGAGGACGAAACCACGGGCCAGCTGGTCGGCCATCTGCCAGAACTGGTCACCCGTGCGCTGGAAACCGAACATCGAGTAGAAGACGTAAACCGGGATCAGCGGCTCGCCGTGCGTCGCGTACGCCGAGCCGGCGGCGATCAGCGAGGCCGTGCAGCCCGCCTCCGAGATGCCGTCGTGCAGCATCTGGCCGGTCGGGGACTCCTTGTACGCGAGCAGCAGGTCGCGGTCGACCGCCTCGTACTGCTGGCCCAGCGGGTTGTAGATCTTGGCGCTCGGGAAGAACGCGTCCATGCCGAAGGTGCGGTACTCGTCGGGCGCGATCAGCACGAAGCGCCGGCCGATCTCCTTGTCCCGCATCAGGTCCTTCAGGATGCGGACGAAGGCCATGGTGGTGGCGATCGACTGCTGGCCCGAGCCCTTCTTGGCGGCCGCGTACGTCGCGTCGCCCGGCAGCTGCAGCGGCTTGGCGCGCACCACGCGGGTCGGCACGTAGCCGCCGAGGGCGCTGCGGCGGTCGTGCATGTACTGGATCTCGGGGGAGTTGCGGCCCGGGTGGTAGTACGGCGGTGCGCCGTCCTCCAGCTGGGCGTCCGTGATCGGGATGTGCAGACGGTCGCGGAAGCGCTTGAGGTCGTCGGCCGTCAGCTTCTTCATCTGGTGGGTCGCGTTGCGGCCCTCGAAGTTCGGGCCGAGGGTCCAGCCCTTGACCGTCTGCGCCAGGATCACCGTGGGCTGGCCCTTGTGGGCCTTGGCCGCCGCGTACGCAGCGTAGACCTTCTTGTGGTCGTGCCCGCCGCGGCCCAGGTGCTGGATCTGCTGGTCGGTCATGCTGTCGACCATCGCGCGCAGCCGGTGGTCGCCGCCGAAGAAGTGGTCGCGGATGTACGCGCCGGTCTCGGTGGCGTACGTCTGGAACTGTCCGTCCGGGGTGGTGTTCAGCTTGTTGACCAGGATGCCGTCGCGGTCCTGGGCCAGCAGCGGGTCCCAGGAGCGGTCCCAGATCAGCTTGATGACGTTCCAGCCGGCGCCGCGGAACTGCGACTCCAACTCCTGCATGATCTTGCCGTTGCCGCGGACCGGGCCGTCGAGGCGCTGCAGGTTGCAGTTGACGACGAAGGTCAGGTTGTCCAGACCCTCGCGGGCCGCGATGGACAGCTGGCCGAGCGACTCCGGCTCGTCCATCTCGCCGTCACCGAGGTACGCCCAAACGTGTGACTTGGAAGTGTCCGCGATACCGCGGGCCTGCATGTAACGGTTCATCCGGGCCTGGTAGATCGCCCCGAGCGGGCCGAGGCCCATCGAGACGGTCGGGAACTCCCAGAAGTCAGGCATGAGCCGCGGGTGCGGGTAACTCGAAAGGCCGTACGGGGCCTTTGACTTCTCCTGGCGGAACGCGTCGAGCTGCTGCTCGGAGAGCCGGTCCAGGAGGTAGGCGCGGGCGTAGATGCCAGGGGAGGCGTGGCCCTGGAAGAAGATCTGGTCGCCGCCGTCGCCCTCGTCCTTGCCCCGGAAGAAGTGGTTGAAGCCCACGTCGTAGAGGGAGGCGGAGGAGGCGAAGGTGGCGATGTGACCGCCGACGCCGATCCCGGGGCGCTGGGCGCGCGAGACCATGACGGCCGCGTTCCACCGGGTGGCGTTGAGGACCTTGCGCTCGATCTCCTCGTTGCCGGGGAAGAAGGGCTCGTCCTTGGTGGCGATCGTGTTGACGTAGTCCGTGGAGCGCATCTCGGGCACGGCCACGCGCTTCTCGCGGGCCCGCTCGATCAGCCGCAGCATCAGGTAGCGGGCGCGCTCACGGCCCCGCTCGTCGACGGCGGCGTCGAGCGAGTCGAGCCACTCCTGCGTCTCTTCCGGATCGAAGTCCGGTACCTGACTCGGCAGGCCACCAATGATGATCGGATTGCGATCGGATGCGGAAGCCACGCTGTTCCTTCGCTGTCGGGGGAGTCGTGCCTTGAGTCTCGCCGCCTCCCATGGTCTTACGCTCGGCAGAAATCGTCATCTTTACCGTTGGGTAATCCCTGGAGGTGGCGGGATTGTGCTGGCTGTGGCGACGACACCGGCCAAACCGCAATCTTACGCCCATGTCGATCAACCTCTTCGCAAGGCCGTTCGTCCCTCAAACAGGTATGAAAGTCCCGAGGCCGTGCCGAATGAGGTGGAATGGTGTGGGATGAATCACCAGGGGTACATGCGGAGGGGCTGAAAGTTGCGGCGAGACGGCCGCAATCGTCACCGTTTCGACGGTCCCGGCGGCCGGGTACTTGCGCGATCCGCCGCGCCCGTGTGGACTACGCCCAATGCTGCGCGTACGCGCGCCGCCGAAGAACATTCACCGAACATGAGCAGGAGGCACCCCGTGAGCGCGACCGCGGACCACGCGGAGAACCTGGCCGCCAGGCTGGGTTTCCAGTCCGAACAGGTGGTCCAGGAGATCGGCTACGACGACGACGTCGATCAGGAATTCCGTGATGCCGTAGAGGATCACGTCACCGAACTCGTCGATGAGGACTACGACGATGTCGCAGACGCGGTTCTGCTGTGGTTCCGGGAGGACGACGGCGACCTGACGGACGCCCTGGTCGACGCGACCGAACTGGTCGAGGACGGCGCACTGATCCTGCTGGTGACCCCCAAGACCGGCAAGGACGGTTTTGTCGAGGCCAGCGACATCAGCGAGGCCGCCGAGACCGCCGGCCTCTCGCTGGCCAAGGGGGCCCCCGTCGGCAAGGAGTGGACCGCCACCAAGCTGGCGACTCCGAAGACGGCCAAGTCCAAGCGCTGAGCCGCGCCCCGCAGCCAAGCGGACACACGCACCCCGCCCGCCGGAACCTTCCCGGTCGGCGGGGTGTGTGCGTTCGGCGGCGGACGGGGGCCGGACGCGCGGTGGACCCATAAGGTGAGATCACCCGAACAGCCCAACGCAGGGATGCGGGACCGAAGGGATGCGAGAGATGGCGATCGAGGTCGGCAGCAAGGCCCCGGACTTCGAGCTCAAGGACAACCACGGTGCGACCGTGCGGCTCTCCGACTTCCGGGGGGAGAAGGCCGTCGTGCTGCTCTTCTACCCGTTCGCCTTCACCGGCGTGTGCACCGGCGAGCTGTGCGAGCTGCGCGACCAGCTGCCGCGCTTCCAGAACGACGACGTACAGCTCCTCGCGGTATCCAACGACTCGGTGCCGACCCTGCGCGTCTTCGGCGAGCAGGAGGGTCTGGAGTACCCGCTGCTGTCGGACTTCTGGCCGCACGGCGAGACCTCCCGCGCCTACGGCGTCTTCGACGAGGAGAAGGGCTGCGCGGTCCGCGGCACCTTCGTCATCGACAAGGACGGCATCGTGCGCTGGAGCGTCGTCAACGGGCTGCCCGACGCCCGTGACCTGAACGAGTACATCAAGGCCCTCGACAGCCTCTGAGTCGGTGTCGCAGGCTCGTGGGCACGTTCGCCTCGAATAAGCCCGTACGGACGGGAACCCGTCACTAGGATCGAAACGTTGATCCGGTCAGAAACCGCACGACGGGGCACCGCCCCACACAAAAACCTTATGGAGGACCCGTGGGAGTCAGCCTCAGCAAGGGCGGCAACGTCTCGCTGACCAAGGCCGCGCCGAACCTGACGGCGGTCATCGTCGGTCTGGGCTGGGACGCTCGCACCACCACCGGTGTCGACTTCGACCTCGACGCCAGCGCGATCCTGACCAACGACCAGGGCAAGGTCGCCAGCGACGCGAACTTCGTGTTCTTCAACAACCTGAAGAGCCCCGACGGCTCGGTGGAGCACACCGGTGACAACACCACCGGTGAGGGCGAAGGCGACGACGAGGCGATCAAGGTCAACCTCGCCGGCGTCCCCGCCGACGTGTCCAAGATCGTCTTCCCGGTCTCGATCTACGAGGCCGAGAGCCGCCAGCAGAGCTTCGGTCAGGTCCGCAACGCGTACATCCGCGTGGTGAACCAGGCCGACAACACCGAGCTCGCCCGCTACGACCTGTCGGAGGACGCCTCGACGGAGACCGCCATGGTCTTCGGCGAGCTCTACCGCAACGGTGCGGAGTGGAAGTTCCGTGCCATCGGTCAGGGATACGCCTCGGGCCTGCGCGGCATCGCGCAGGACTTCGGCGTCAACGTCTGAGCCTGGTCCGCCAGAGCATCAGTACCACCACCTGTCCGGCGCCGTGCACTGTGTGTACGGCGCCGGACCGGCTTTGGCGACGGTCCGGGCCCACCGCCGGACCGACGCACCCGCCTCACCGCACGACCGCTTCACCGCCAGACCGCCACACCGATGTCCGGGGAGGACCACACAACATGGGCGTCACACTCGCCAAGGGGGGCAATGTCTCCCTCTCCAAAGCCGCACCGAACCTCACCCGGGTCCTGGTAGGCCTCGGATGGGACGCGCGCTCGACGACGGGAGCCGACTTCGACCTCGACGCCAGCGCGCTGCTGTGCAGCAACGGCCGTGTGCTCGGGGACGAGTACTTCGTCTTCTACAACAACCTCAAGAGCCCCGAGGGCTCCGTCGAACACACAGGGGACAACCTCACCGGCGAGGGTGAAGGCGACGACGAGTCGATCATCATCGATCTCACCAAGGTCCCGGCCGGTGTGGACAAGATCGTCTTTCCCGTCTCGATCCACGAGGCAGAGGCCCGCCGGCAGAGCTTCGGCCAGGTCAGCAATGCCTTCATTCGCGTGGTGAACGAGGCGGACGGCCAGGAACTGGCCCGCTACGACCTCACCGAGGACGCCTCCAGCGAGACCGCGATGATCTTCGGCGAGGTCTACCGGTACGGCGGTGAATGGAAGTTCCGTGCGGTGGGGCAGGGGTACGCGTCGGGACTCCGGGGCATCGCTCTAGACTTCGGGGTCAACGTTTCGTAAAGCCGTACAAGACGATGGGATGCCAGTGGTTCTGAAAACCTTCGGCTGGTCGTTCGCAGTTACTGCGATCGGACTGGTTGCTGCGATGCTCTACGGGAGCTGGGAGGCCCTCGGGATCGTGGCGATCCTGTCGATCCTCGAGATCTCGCTGTCCTTCGACAATGCGGTGGTCAACGCCGGAATCCTGAAGAAGATGAATGCCTTCTGGCAGAAGATCTTCCTCACGGTCGGCGTGCTCATCGCGGTCTTCGGCATGCGACTGGTCTTCCCCGTCGTCATCGTCGCGATCAGCGCCAAGATCGGGCCCATCGACGCCGTCAACCTGGCCCTCACCGACAAGAACCAGTACCAGCAGCTGGTCACGGACGCCCACCCGTCCATCGCCGCCTTCGGCGGCATGTTCCTGCTGATGATCTTCCTCGACTTCATCTTCGAGGACCGCGACATCAAGTGGCTCGCCTGGCTGGAGCGTCCGCTCGCGAAGCTCGGCAAGATCGACATGCTGTCGGCGTGCATCGCCCTGATCGTCCTGGTCGTCACCGCGATGACCTTCGCCACCCAGGCCCACCAGCACGGCGGCGCCCACGTGGACAAGGCCCAGACCGTCCTGATCTCGGGAATCCTCGGTCTGATCACCTACATGATCGTCGGCGGTCTCTCCGGCTACTTCGAGAACAAGCTCGAGGAGGAGGAAGAGGCCGAGCACGAGGCGGAGGAAGCGGCCAAGAAGTCCGGCAAGTCGGTCTCGGTCGTCGCCATGGCCGGCAAGGCCGCGTTCTTCATGTTCCTCTACCTCGAAGTCCTCGACGCCTCCTTCTCCTTCGACGGGGTCATCGGCGCCTTCGCCATCACCAACGACATCGTGCTGATGGCCCTCGGCCTCGGCATCGGTGCCATGTACGTCCGCTCGCTCACGGTCTACCTGGTCCGTCAGGGCACCCTGGACGACTACGTCTACCTGGAGCACGGCGCGCACTACGCCATCGGCGCGCTCGCCGTCATCCTGCTCGTCACCATCCAGCACGAGATCAACGAGGTCATCACCGGCCTCGTCGGCGTCGTGCTGATCGCCTGGTCCTTCTGGTCCTCGGTGCGCCGCAACAAGCGCCTGGAGCTGGAGGGTTCCACCGCCGAGGCATGATCGCGGCGTTAATGCGGAACGCTCAAGTGCGGGGCGGTCCGGGGGTCCACGGACCTACCGGGCCGCCCCGCTCCCGTATGCGGCGGGAGCCAAGGGGTCCAGGGGAACAGGGGGGTTGAGGGATGGGATTCTTCGACGGCGTCAGGGGCAACCGCGGCGTGCACTTCCAGTCGGGCAGCGCCTCGTCGAACGCCATCGAGCTGACCAAACGCCATCCGACGGTGTCGCTGACCAAACAGGGGGCGGTGCACGGCAATCTGCGCGTCAACCTCTCCTGGCGGATGCGCACCTCGGACATAGGCGGCCGCACGTCCGGCCAGAGCGGGCAGCTGTTCCGGCATCCGTTCAAGCTGTTCAAGCCCGACATGGTGCAGGCGCACACCCAGGGCATGGTCAACGTCGACCTCGACATCGGCTGCCTCTACGAGCTGACCGACGGTACCCGGGGCGTCGTCCAGCCGCTGGGCAACCTCCACGGGGACATCAACAATCCGCCCTACGTCAAACTCAGCGGCGACGACCGGTTCGGGGCGCCCTCCGGCGAGACGATCTTCGTCAACCTCGACCACGCCGAGGAGATCAAGCGGCTGCTGGTCTTCGTCTACATCTACGACCAGACCCCGGCCTTCGACCGGACGCACGCCCTGGTGACCCTCTACCCGATCACCGGGCCGCGCATCGAGATCCCCCTGGAGGAGCGCCACCCGCAGGCACGCTCCTGCGCGGTGGTCTCCCTGGAGAACGTCAAGGGCGAGCTGATCGTGCGGCGCGAGGTCACCTTCGTCTACGGGTTCCAGGCCGAGCTGGACCGCCTGTACGGGTGGGGCCTCCAGTGGGGCCGGGGCTACAAGACGAAGACCTGAGCGTCGCCGGGGCGCCCGCTCACCGGCGGATGAACTGCGGCCCCTGTACAGGCAGCCGGAAGGACGGATCCCCGCCCGGAGCGGGCACCGGAGCCGGCGACACCGGCTGCGGGTACCCGTACGCGGGCTGTGCCACCGGCGGGGCCTGGGTGAGCGGCGGCCCCACGGGCACCGGAGCGGCCACGGGAGCCGGGGTGGTGGCCTCGGGGGCGCTCTCGTCCACGGAGATCCCGTGGTCGGTGGCTAGCCCGACGAGGCCGTTGGAGTAGCCCTCGCCGAGCGCGCGGAACTTCCACCCGTCGCCCCGCCGGTACAGCTCACCGCAGATCAGCGCCGTCTCGGCGCCGGTCTCGGGCCGCACGTCGAAGAAGGCCAGCGGTTCGGAGCCGCCGGTCGCGGTGGCGTCGTAGAGCAGGATGCGCAGGTCGTGGACCCGCTCGAAGGGGACGTCCTCGGCGGAGGCGACGACCAGGATCCGGTCCACGACCGGGGTCACGGCCCGCAGGTCCGCCTGGACGGCGTCGGTGATCCCGTCGCCGAGCTGCTTCTTGCCGAGCCGCCAGACCGCCCCGGAGGGGTGCCGGGGCTGGTTGTAGAAGACGAAGTCCTCGTCCGAGCGGACCCGCCCGTCCGAGCCCACGAGCAGCGCGGAGGCGTCCACGTCCGGTACCTCGGGCCCACCGGTCCACCGGAGCACCGCCCGGACCGCCATGGCGGCCACCGGGATGTTCGAGCCCTTCTGCATCGCGTGCGTCATGCCGGTCATCCTGCCCTCCCGGGCACGACCGGGACAATGCGGCCCCCCGTAGACCTTGTCCGGATCGCGAGAGCTGGGCATGGTGCAAGAGGGTTACCTGGATTTCATGTGCCTGGTGAATTCTTCAATCTCATTCGTACGTACTATTACCGGCCACGCCAGATGGGCCGCCGAGGCAGTACGGGGGAAGCACATGCGTCACTTCGGGCACATATCGCCCACCGTCCGAAAGGACCTCTTCCACCAGGAGCCGGCAGAGTTCACCGCCGCCTCTCCCGCCGCCACCCTCGCCGCCGCGCTGGGGGCCACCCTCTACAGCCCGGCCACCCGGCCCCAGCTCGCCCGCGACATCCGCAAGCAGGCCGGTCTCGGGGTCGTCTCGATGGTCCTCTGCCTGGAGGATTCCATCAGCGACGCCGATGTCGTGGGGGGCGAGGAGAACCTCGTCCGGCAGTTCGCCGCCCTGCACGAGGACCCCGCGGAGCTCCCGCTGCTCTTCATTCGCGTCCGGGAGCCCGAGCAGATCCCCGACCTCGTGCACCGGCTGGGAGGCTCGGCGTCGCGGCTGGCCGGATTCGTGCTGCCCAAGTTCACCGAGAGCCGCGGCATCGCCTTCCTCGACGCCGTCGCCCGGGCGGAGGCCGAGAGCGGTCAGCCCCGGCTGTACGCCATGCCCGTCCTGGAGACCCCCG
The DNA here is from genome assembly GCF_036014235.1 of Streptomyces sp. NBC_00435. Classification (GTDB taxonomy): domain Bacteria; phylum Actinomycetota; class Actinomycetes; order Streptomycetales; family Streptomycetaceae; genus Streptomyces. The sequence goes on along the minus strand of NZ_CP107924.1, from coordinate 2,602,037 downwards.
AGCTGCTCCACCTGGAGACCCGCGTCGAGGCCCTCGCCGGTATCTCGCGCACGGTCAACAAGTACCGCGAGCGGGTCCTGGCCCTGCGGCTCGGCGTGACCGACTTCTGCTCCGCCTACGGGCTGCGCCGCACCCCCGACATGACCGCCTACGACGTCCAGATCGTCGCCGGCGTGATCGCCGACGTGGTCAACGTGCTCAGCCGCGCCGACGGCACCGGCTTCACGGTCACCGGCCCGGTGTGGGAATACTTCCGCAGCCAGCAGCGCCTCTTCAAACCCCAGCTGCGCCGCAGCCCCTTCCTCGAGGAGGGCGTCGAGGAGCTGCGCACCGCGCTGATCGAGCACGACCTGGACGGGCTGCTGCGCGAGATCGAGCTCGACCGGGCCAACGGGCTGCTGGGCAAGACGTGCATCCACCCCGCCCACGTCACGCCGGTCCACGCGCTCTCGGTGGTCTCCCACGAAGAGTTCAGCGATGCTCAGGACATCCTGCGCCCCGAACGGGGAGGTGGTGGAGTAATGCGTTCCGCCTACACGAACAAGATGAACGAAGTGAAGCCCCACCGGGCCTGGGCCGAGCGCACCATGCTGCGCGCCGAGGTCTTCGGTGTGGCGAAGGAGGAGGTCGGCTTCGTCGATCTCCTCACGGCCGGGCTCCAGGTGTGACCGGGCCGTTGACCGCGAAGAAGGGCAAGAAGATCGAATCGGTGTGGTCGGGAACGTGGGTCGCGGACCGGCTGGGCGTGAGCCTGGAGGAGGGAGCGGGGACCGGGACCGGCGGGCCGGGGCTCGAAGAACTGCTCGGGCTCGCGCTGCGGCGCAACCCCAAGCGTGCGCACCTGCTCGTCTCGCGGGTGCTGGGCAAGCACGTCCCGCAGTCCCCGCAGGTCGTGTACGCCGCCGGACACGGGCTCGGCGAGCGGGTCCGGGACCTGCTGGGCGAGCAGGACGCGGCCTCGGCCGTGGTCCTCGGGTACGCCGAGACCGCGACCGGGCTCGGCCACTGCGTGGCCGACGGCCTGGGCGGCGCCCCGTACCTGCACTCCACCCGCCGCCCCGTGCCCGGGATGGAGCCCGCGGGCGGCTTCGAGGAGGCCCACTCGCACGCCACCTCGCACCTGCTGCTGCCCGAGGACCCGAAGCTGCTGGCGGGCTCCGGCCCGCTGGTCCTGGTCGACGACGAGTTCTCGACCGGCAACACCGTCCTGAACACCATCGCCGACCTGCACGCCCGCCACCCGCGCGACCACTACGTGGTCGTCGCCCTCGTGGACATGCGCTCCCCGGCCGACCGCGACCGCCTCACGGCCTTCGCCGCCGACCTGGGCGCCCGCGTCGACCTCATCGCCCTGGCCTCGGGCACGGTCTCCCTCCCGGAGGGGGTCCTGGCGAAGGGCCAGGCCCTGGTGGAGGAGTACGAGGCCGCTGGCGCCTCCGCTCCGCCCGTCGCCCTCGGCGAATCGCAGCCCGGAGGCGGGCGAATACAGACCCTGCGACGTTCGAGCGGCGGGGCCGGGGGCGGAGCCCCGGCAGACGGCCCGCGGGTCACCACGGTGGCGCTGGACTGGCCCGCCGGGATACCCGACGGCGGACGCCACGGCTTCACCCCCGCCCACCGGGCCCGGCTCGACGCCGCGCTCCCCGCGATGGCGGACCGGCTCAAGGCCGCGCTCGGCGCGGCCCCCGCACGGCTCCTCGTACTCGGCAACGAGGAGCTGATGTACGCCCCGCTGCGCCTCGCGCAGGCCCTGGAGGCGTCCGGCGCCGCGGCCGAGGTCCGCTTCTCCACGACCACCCGCTCCCCGGTGCTCGCCGTGGACGACCCCGGCTACGCGATCCGCACCCGGCTGGTCTTCCCCGCGCACGACGACCCCGCCGACGGCCCCGGAGACCGGTACGCCTACAACGTGGCCGGAGCCGGCTTCGACGCCGTCCTCGCCGTCGTGGACTCCGCCGCGGACACCCCCGCGCTCCGCACCGGCCTCCTCGCGGCCCTCGCCCCGCACACCGGCCGTGTCCTGCTGGCCGTCATACCCTCGTACGTCCCCGAACCGCAGGAGCCCTCCATGACCGAGCCCCGGCGCGAACCTCTGCGCGGGCCCGCCTTCTCCTCGTACGCGGCCGAGGACGTCGGCTGGCTGCTCCAGGACTTCTCCGAGGTGGAGCTGGAAGCCCCGACCGAGGAGCGGGAGGAGGCCATCCAGGCCGGTGGCGCGCACTACGCGGAGTCGCTGCCGGTGGAGTACCAGCCGTCCCCCGAGTACCAGCAGCTCTACCAGAGCGCGCTGACCCTCTCCGCGGCCCGCATGGCCCGCGCCGTCGGCACTGTCACCGAGACGGTCCTCGCGGAGCGCTCCCCGGCCCCCGTGCTGGTCTCGCTGGCCCGCGCCGGTACGCCCGTGGGCGTGCTGATGCACCGCTGGGCCGCCGCCCGGCACGGCCTGGACCTGCCGCACTACGCCGTCTCCATCGTGCGCGGCCGCGGAATCGACGCCAACGCGCTGCGCTGGCTGGCCGCCCACCACGATCCGGCCGACATCGTCTTCGTCGACGGCTGGACCGGCAAGGGTGCGATCACGCGCGAGCTGCGCGAGGCCCTGAGCGGGTTCGAGGGCTTCAACCCGGAGATCGTGGTCCTCGCGGACCCCGGCTCGTGCGTGGAGACGTACGGCACGCGCGAGGACTTCCTGATCCCCTCCGCCTGCCTCAATTCCACCGTGTCCGGACTCGTCTCGCGTACGGTTCTGAGGTCCGACCTGGTCGGACCCGCCGATTTCCACGGCGCGAAGTTCTACCGCGAGCTGGCCGGGGCCGATGTCTCCGTCGCGTTCGTCGACACCGTCTCCGCGCACTTCGAGGCGGTGGCCGAGGCCGTGGACGCCGAGGTCAAGGAGCTCCTCGCCGCCGACCGCACGCCGACCTGGGTGGGCTGGGAGGCGGTGGAGCGGATCAGCGAGGAGTACGGCATCCACGACGTGAACCTGGTCAAGCCGGGCGTCGGCGAGACGACACGGGTGCTGCTGCGCCGGGTGCCGTGGAAGATACTCGCGCAGCGCGGCGCCGGAGCCGACCTGGACCACGTACGACTCCTCGCGGAGCAGCGCGGGGTGCCGGTGGAGGAGGTCGACGGGCTCCCTTACACCTGCGTAGGACTCATTCATCCCCGCTTCACGCGCGGCGCCACGGGCGTCGACGGAAAGGCTGTGGCCGCCAAGTGACCGTCCTCGTAGCCAGTGACCTCGACCGCACGCTCATCTACTCGACGGCCGCGCTCGGCCTGACCATGCCCGACCCGGTGGCCCCGCGGCTGCTGTGCGTCGAGGTCCACGAGAGCAAGCCGCTGTCGTACATGACGGAGACGGCGGCGGGCCTGCTGGCGGAGCTGTCGGCGGACCCCGGCGCGGTGTTCGTGCCCACCACCACCCGGACGCGCAAGCAGTACCAGCGCATCCGCTTCCCCGGGCGGCCGGCGAAGTACGCGATCTGCGCCAACGGCGGTCAGCTGCTGGTGGACGGGGTCCCCGACCGGGACTGGCGGCGGCAGGTCACGGCGCGGCTCGCGGCGGAGTGCGCTCCGCTGGAGGAGGTGCACGGGCACCTGCTGGCGACGGCGGACCCGGTATGGCTGCGCAAGGCGCGCGTGGCGGAGGACCTGTTCGCGTACCTGGTCGTGGAGCGTGCCCTGGTCCCGCCGGAGTGGATCAAGGCGCTGACGGAATGGGCAGGTGAGCGCGGCTGGACGGTCTCGCTCCAGGGCCGGAAGATCTACGCCGTCCCGCGCCCGCTGACCAAGAGCGCGGCGATGCGCGAGGTGGCCCGGCGCACGGGAGCCACGAGCACGCTGGCGGCCGGGGACTCGCTGCTGGACGCGGACCTGCTGCTCGCGGCGGACGCGGGCTGGCGGCCGGGCCACGGCGAGCTGGCCGACGCCGGCTGGACGGCGCCGCACGTGACGTCGCTGACGCAGGCGGGGGTGCTGGCGGGCGAGGAGATCGTGCGCGCGTTCACCCGCGAGGTGTCGCGACTGGGCGCACTGGACACGTGACCGAGGGCAGACTGGGCGCATGACCAAGGGCAACAGCACCAAGATCACAGACGAGCTCTACCGGTACATGCTCGCGCACAACCCTCCGCTGGACGAGGTCCAGCGGGGGCTCGTGGCGACGACGTACGAGGTGTTCCCGAACTCGGCGGGGATGCAGTCGGCGGAGGAACAGGGCCCGATCCTGGCCTTCCTGGTCCGCCTGACGGGCGCCCGGCACATCGTGGAGATCGGTACCTTCACCGGCTTCTCCTCCCTGTCGATGGCGCAGGCACTGCCGGCTGACGGACGGCTCATCGCCTGCGACGTCTCGGAGGAGTGGACGGCGTACGCGCGCGAGGCCTGGGTGAAGGCGGGCGTCGCGGACCGCGTCGACCTGCGGATCGGGCCGGCGCTGGACACGCTCCGCGCGATGCCGGCCGAGCCGCACATCGACATGGCGTACGTGGACGCGGACAAGCAGAGCCAGATCGCCTACTGGGAGGAGCTCGTGCCGCGGCTGCGCCCGGGCGGGCTGATCGTCACGGACAACACCCTCTACCACGGCACGGTGCTGGACGAGTCGGCCACGGGCGCGGCGGCGGGTGTCCGGGCCTACAACGACCACGTGGCGGCGGACACCCGCATGGAGTCGGTGATGCTGGCCATCTCCGACGGCCTGACCCTGTCGCGCAAGCGCTGACCGGGCGGCGGCTCAGCCGCAGCCGCCCCCACCGCAGCAGCCTCCGCCGCCCGCGCCCATCGGGGCCGCGGGGGCGCTGCTGGTCCCGCCGACCGCGACGGCGGAGAGCAGCTTGACGGTATCGGCGTGCCCGGCGGGACAGTCGGCGGGCGCGGAGGACTCGGCCATGGGCCGGCTGACCTCGAAGGTGTCTTCGCAGGTCCGGCAGCGGTATTCGTAACGGGGCATGCGGTACAGGCTATGCGCAGCGCACCCGCCCGGGAAGCGCTGGCGCACCGGGGCCACCGTGGTCAGGCTCCGGCGGGCAGCGGTGCGGACGCGGTCCAGGCGAGCAGCATGCGCAGGGCGTCGTGGGAGGGGGTGCCGGGCTCGGCGGCGTAGGTGATCAGCGCCTGATCGTCCTCGGCGGTGCGCAGGGTCTCGTAGGCGAGTTCGAGGTCGCCGACGACGGGGTGGTGGAACCGCTTGGTGCCGGTGGTCTTGTCCTGGACGGGGTGCTCGGCCCACCAGCGGCGGAAGTCCTCGCTCTTCAGGCACAGTTCGCCGATCAGGTTCGCCAGCTCGGGGTCGTCGGGGTGCTGTCCCGCGGCCAGGCGCAGGTAGGCGACGTTCTCGCGGGCGCACCGGGCCCAGTCCGCGTAGAGGTGCCGGGAGGCGGGGTCCAGGAAGGTGATCCGGGCGATGTTGCGCTCGGCCCGGGGCAGGGCGGAGTAGTCGCCGAACAGCGCGGCCGCGGCAGGGTTCCAGGCCAGGACGTCCATGCGCCGGCCCATGACCATCGCGGGCAGGTCCGTCAGTTCCTCCAGCAGGCGCTTGAGCACCGGGCGCACGTGCTGCGACGGGGCCGGACGGTGTGCGCCGGCGCGTGCGGTGGACCCCGCCCGGGTGAGGCGGTGGAGATGGGCGGTCTCGTCCTCGTCGAGGCGCAGGGCCCGGGCGAGGGCGTCCAGGACGGCGGGGGAGGGATTGGGTACGCGGCCCTGTTCCATCCGCGTGTAGTAGTCGACGCTCACGCCCGCGAGCTGGGCGGTCTCCTCGCGGCGCAGTCCGGCCACCCGGCGCCGTCCGCCGAAGTCCGGGAGCGAGACGTCCTCGGGGCGCAGGAGGGAGCGGCGGGTGCGCAGGAACTCGCCCAGGCCAAGCGGTGTGCTCATAGGAGGATTCTGCCTGCCCGGGGCAGCGCCGAGCCTGGCCCTGCTGGGGCCGGGCTCGGCGCCGGCACTCCACCTGATCGGGATGCCGCGTCCGGCGAGTCCGGTGCCCATCGTGCGGGCCAGGTTGTGGACGGCCGCCTTGGTGGCCGCGTACACCGGGACGACGGCGAGTCCGCGGTGCAGCGTCCACGACGCATTGATGACCACCGAGCCGCCGCCGGCCGCGTCGAGCAGCGGCAGGGCCTTGTGGACGGTGAAGAAGGTGCCCTTGAAGTTGACGTCGACGGTGTGGTCGAAGTCCTGCTCGGTGACCTCGCCGGTGTGCTGATGCCGACTCCGGCGTTGGCGAACACGCCGTCCAGGCGGCCGTGGCGCTCCCCGACGCGGTCGGCCAGCCGGTCGAGATCGGCCAAGGAGGCGGAGTCCGCACGGACCGTCAGCAGCCGGGTGCCGCCGTCGGAGTAGGGGTCGAGCCGCCGGGCCGTGGCGGCGAGGCGGTCCTCGGCGCGGCCGGTGACGACGACGTGGGCGCCGCGGCGCAGGAGGAGCCGCGCGGTGGCCAGGCCCATGCCGCTGGTTCCGCCGGTGATCAGGACGACGCGGTCGTGGAAGGAGTCAGGGTCAATATCGCTGTGGGTCATGGCATCACCCCCGTGTCGGTCCGGGCCCGCCGGCGACTCAGTGGGGTACGGCCCCGGCCGCCGCGGACAGGAGGCCGAGTTCCGTACGGGTCGGGGCACCCTCCCAGTCGCCCCGTGAGGCCACCGCGAAGGCGCCCGCCCGGACCGCGCGGTCCAGGCGGCCCGCCGTGTCGCAACCGTCGAGGAGGGCGGAGAGGTAGCCCGCGGTGAAGGCATCGCCCGCGCCGGCCGTGTCCACCGCCCGGACCGCCCGCGCGGGAGCGTGTACCGACGAGCCGTCCTCGGCGTAGGCCGTCGCCCCGGCCGCACCGAGGGTGACCACCACCTCCCCGATCCCGAGCGCCAGGAGCTCCTTGGCCCGGACGGCGGGATCGTCCGGGCCGTCCGGCGGCAGGCAGAGGGGGAGTTCGCCGTCCGAGGCGATCAGGACGTCCACGGACGGTGCCCACTCCCGCAGCACCGCCGCCGCCTCCTGCGCGCTCCACAGCCGGGACCGGAAGTTGACGTCCAGGCAGACCAGCGCCGAGTGCTCGGCCGCGAGGCGCAGCGCGAGGGCCGCCGCCGACCGTGCGGAGCGGGACAGCGCCGGGGTGATCCCGGTCAGGTACAGGATCCTGGGCGGGGCCGCGGTGAAGGCCCGCTCCAGCGAGCAGGCCCTGAGCCGCGAACCGGCCGACCCCGCGCGGTAGGAGCGGACCCGCGCGAGCGCCGGCGGCCCCGGTTCGTCGAGCGCCAGCCCGGTCGGGGCCCCGCCGTCGTCGGGGGAGGCCCCGCTGACGTCGACGCCCTCGGCGCGCAGCGTCCGCAGCACCAGCCCGCCGGCCTCGTCCTCGCCGACCGCGCCCGCCCAGCGGACCGTGTGCCCGAGCCGGGCGAGGCCGATCGCCACGTTCGACTCGGCTCCGGTGACGGAGACCTCCATGGTCCCGCCCGGGCGCAGCGGACCACCGCCGCGCAGCGCGATCACGGTCTCCCCGAAGGTGAGGACGTCGGGCCTGCTCATGCCGCCCACCCGCAGGCCGCCTTGAACTCCGCCGCCCGGCGCCGCAGCGCGTCCAGGTCGCCGCCGTCGGCCGCGTCCCCGATCAGCGGGGAGCCGACGCCGACCGCCACCGCGCCGGAGGACAGGTACTCGGCCGCGGCGGCCGAGTCCACCCCGCCGACCGGTACGAACGGCAGGTCGGGGAAGGGGGCGCGCAACGCCCGCAGGTACGCCGGTCCGCCGATCGAGCCGGGGAACAGCTTGAGGGCGCAGGCCCCCGCCTCTTCGGCCGCGATGACCTCGGTCGGGGTGATGACCCCGGCCAGTACCGGCAGCCCCTGCCGGACGGACTCGTCCACGCCGGCCCCGAGTCCCGGGGTGGCCATCAGGTTGGCCCCGGCCCCGGCCGCCCGCTGGGCGTCCTCGGCGGTCAGGACCGTACCGGCCCCGAGCCAGGCCTCGTCGCCGAGCTCCTTGCGGGCCCGGCCGATGACGTCGAGGGCGCCGGTCCCGCTGAGGGAGACCTCGACGAGCGGCACGCCCTGCTCGACGAGGGTCATGACGGTGCGGAAGGACGCCTCGGCGTCCCTGCCGCGGACGATGGCGACGAGCCGCTCCCGTCGCAGCGCTGCGCCGAACTCCATGGAAATGCCTGCCTTTTGAGGTGCGTGTGGGGGGATGGAAGGGCGGGGCCATGAGCGTTTCCGCCGGTGCTCCCGGGGGCTCCGGTGCTACGGGTGGTCGCGCTGCGCCACGTCGAGCAGGTCGAGCACGGCCATGTACGCCCCGTCCGGGTCGCCGGCCCGGATCTGGTCGACCACGTCCCGGTGGATCGCGTACGGGTTCTCGAAGTGCCCCTTGTGCACCGCGCGGTCGCGTTCCACGAGGGCCGGGATGATCACCCGGTACATCTGGGTGAAGAACAGGTTGTGCGAGGCGGTCAGCAGCGCCAGGTGGAACGAGGCGTCCGCCCGCACGTGCAGCACCGGGTCGGTGCCGCCGGTCGCCATCGCGTCCAGCGCCGCGTCCAGCGCGGCGAGGTCCTGCCCGGTGGCCCGTTCGGCCGCCAGCGCTGCCGCGGCCGGCTCGATCGAGCGGCGCAGGTCCAGCAGGTCCGAGAAGAAGCAGTCGGGCGCGCCGGCGGCGAGCTTCCAGCGCAGGACGTCGGCGTCGAAGAGGTTCCAGTCGGCGCGCGGCCGTACGAAGGTGCCGCGCTTCTGGCGGGCGTCGAGCAGCCCCTTGGCCATGAGCACCCTGATGGCCTCGCGGAGCACGGTCTGGCTGACGTGGAGCTCCTCCATGAGGCGGGGCGGGTCGAGCGTGGACCCCTCGTCGTAGACGCCGTCGAAGATCCTGCGGGCCAGTTCCTCCACGGCGGTCCTGTGGATCCCGCGGCCGGCGTACGCGGCTTCGCCTCCGCTCATTTCGTTTACCGTTCGTCTAGTTTGTCCCATGGCTAGGTAAAGACTTGCACAAGTAATGGTTAATTAGCAATTATCGAGAGAGGAACCGGAAGTACTGCCTCCGGCCCGGGGTCGGTGAGCGTGAGCTCGTCCGCATCACCGGGAACCGAGGACGGGACGTCGGCCACCTGCCCGCGCCGCTGTTCGTCTCGCGATCCTCGCGCGCGTAGGACGGACGAGGGTGGCCGGCACCGGCCCGCTCAGGCGGGCCGCCCGACGGGCCTCCCGGTCCCGGTCGTACGCGCCCGCTGCTCCCGGGCCGCTTGCTCGGGGTGGCGGGCACGCCAGTACGGGTTGTCGTGCGGCAGGGCGCTGCCCACCCGCCCGTACATCCCGAACCACATGAGCATCACGCCCACCACGAAGCTGAACAGCACGTTGGGGATGTGGAAGGCGAGGAAGTTCGCCTTCGTGTCGAGCAGCGCCAGGTTCACGAACCCGCTCGCGATGAACAGCACGCCCAACACGATGTTGAGCGTCGAGGCGAAGCTGCCCCCGATCACCATCCCGGCGAACAGCAGCGCTCCGATGCAGATCGACAGGACGCTCAGCGCGCCGTTCGTGTTCAGCGCGAGCACCGTGTCGCCACCGGTGTCGAAGAACCCGATCCGGTGGACGAGCCCCAGGATCCCGAAGACGAGCAGCAGCAGCCCGGTCAGGCCGGCGCCGACCCGGTAGACCTGGCTGAGCTTGTGGTCGGAGGGCAGATGGTCGTCGAGCCGGGCGTTGACGGGACGCATCAGGCGGCGCAGCAGACCGGGGGAGTCCTGTGCCGCGTCGGACGCGGAGCCGTAGGGCTCGTGGGCCACGTACGGCGCGTAGTTCTCGTGCGGCTCGTGGCACCCGTAGAGCGCGTGGGGCGCGTACGGAGCACGCGAATCATGCGGTGCGGGGGGCGTCTGCGGCTCACGGGACGCGTGATCCCTGTGGGTCGCACGAGATGCACGAGAAACACGGGACATGAGAGAACCGCGGGACGTGTGGGAAGCGCGGGCGGCCATGGCGCCCTCCTCTGGTGGCCTTCCTGGCCCCTCAAGCATCCGCCCGATGCCCACCCCCGGACAACTCCGGCCCCCGGCGGCCGCAGCGGCGGCCCCGGCCCCCGGCCGCCCGGTACCGACCGCCGTCGCTAGCCGTGACCGCGCTCGGTCCGGATGTCCGCCACCACCCGGTGCGCGACCGACCGTACGGACTCCATCTCCTGGAGGAAGGCCCAGTAGTCGGGGTGGCGGTCCTCCAGCGCGGCCAGCGCCCGGTCCACCCGGGCCACCGCCTCGTCCAGCGGGCGAGCGTGCCGCACCTCGGGGACCGTGCGGCCCTCCATCGCCAGGCGCTGCGCGTCCCGGATCGCGAACCTCGTCCGCTGCACCTCGGCCTGCGGATCCCGGGCCACCGCCTCCAGCCGGGTCAGCCGGTCCTGCGCGGCCGAAACCGCCTCGTCGGTCGCGTCCAGCGCGGCCCGTACCGCCTCCACCAGCGCCGCTACGTCGGCCCAGCGCTGCCCGTCGCGGGCCCGGCCGGCCTCCGCGAGCTGCTCCTCCGCCCGCGCGACGTCCCGTACAGCCTGCTCCGGAACCTGCTGGAGGTCCTGCCAGCAGGCCGCGCTGAACCTTCGGCGCAGCTCGCTGAGCACCGGGTCCACCCGGTCCGCCCGGTTGCGCAGCGCCTGCGCCCGGGTCCGCAGACTCACCAGCCGCCGGTCGATCTCGGCGGCCCGCTCCGGGAGCCGCGCCGCCTCGGCCCGTACGCCCTCGGCATCGCGCAGGATCCGGTCGGCCCGCTGCACGGTCTCCTGCACGCCGTGCTGCGCGGCACCCTGGTTCAGCTTGGTCAGCTCCGGCCCCAGCGCGGCGAGCCGGGCGGCCAGATCGTCGGCCCGGATCCCCTTGGCGCGCACCTCGTCCAGAGCCGTGCTCGCCGCGAGCAGCGCCGCCCTGGCCCGCTCCCGCGCGGGCGCCACCCGGGCCAGCTGCGTCTCGGCCTTGTCCAGCAGGGGCTGCAGCCCCTGCGCGAAGCGGTCCAGCTCGCCCTTGACCCGCACCAGCTCGTCCTTGGCCCGGGTCAGCTCCTCGCGCGCCCGCGTCGCGGCGGACGCCTCCAGCTCCACCCGGTCGAGGTCGTGCGCGTCGACGGCGTCGATGTACACGTGGCTGACCTGGTCGATGCGCTGCCCCAGCGCGACGAACCCCTCGCCCACCCGCCGCGCTTCCGGCGACCCGTCCGCGGCCGCGATCGTCTCGATCGAGATCCGCAGATCCCGCTGAGCGGTGTCCAGCTCGTAGAACGCCGCCGCGGCGGCATCCTTCGCCGCCTGCGCGTCCGCCCGCCGACTCTCGTCCCGCCCGCCGCCGAACCATCGCCGGGGTGCCGTCGTCACAGTTGCTCTCCCGTACCGCGCCCGAAATACCCCTGCCCCTACCCCGGTCCATTCTCCCCCACGGGAACGGGTTTGCGTGGGGGGTGTGCCCTCCATGTAGGCTGTCGTCCTGCCTTCGGGCAGCGGGCAGGGCATGCCCGGGCACCGGTCGCGAACCGAGGCCGAGCCCCACGGTGAAAGCCGCCGGGGCGCAGTCACGTAGGCTGTCCACTTCATCGTGGGGCCAGGGCCAAGAGCCCACGGGTGCGTAGCTCAGGGGTAGAGCGCTGCTCTTACAAAGCAGATGTCGGCGGTTCGAAACCGTCCGCGCCCACCAGCGAAAAGACCCCCCGCCGATCATGGCGGGGGGTCTTTTGCATCCAGATCTGACATCAACGGGAGCGGTCAGGAACGACCGGGCCGCTGCCTCAACAGCCGATCCATGTGCCCGATGGCCTCGCGCTGCGTGTCCTGCACGACGTGCGCGTACACGTTCATCGTGACGGCGATCTGCGAGTGTCCGAGGATCTCCATCACGACCCGGGGCGGAACGCCGGCGGCGGTCAACAGAGTCGCCGTCCCATGCCGCGCGTCATGCAGTCGAATGATCCTGAGACCCGCGTCCTTGGCCACGCGGGTGAAGGACCGGTAGACGTTCCGCGGCTCGATGGGCCGCCCGGTCCGGGTGGTGAAGACGTACCCGGTCTCCTCCCACTTCTCCCCGGCCTTGGCCCGCGCCTCAGCCTGCTTCATCCGCTGCCACCGCAGGGGAGCGACGCAGATCCCGGGTAGCGGGAGGGTCTGCCGGCGCCGCTTGCCCTTGGGACCGTCCTCGTAGGCCTCGCCGCCGACGCGCTGCCGCTGTGTACGCACCCGGATCTCCCGCTTCTCCAGGTCCACGTTCTCCCAACGCAGGCCGACGATCTCACCCCGCCGGAAGCCGAGCGCGATGGCCAGCACGAAGGCGGCGAACAGGGGGTCGTTGCGGCCGGCGGCGAGGAAGTCCAAGGTCTCCTGGAGGGTCCACGGCGACAGCTCCCGGTCCTCAACCTTCGGAGGCTCCACCAGCGTCACCACGTTCCGGGTGACCAGCTCCTCCCGCACGGCCGCAGCGAGAGCGGTTCGCAGCACGCGGTGTGACTCCTTGGCGGTCGCGGCGCTGGTCTTCTTCTGGAGCTGCACGAGGACCCGCCGGACGTCGCCCACGCTCAGTGATTCGAGACGCCTCGATCCGAGCAGGGGCACGAGGTAGAGCCGGACGTGCACCTCGTACTTGGCGTGGGTCGTGCGCTTGCGGTGCGGCTTGACGATGTTGTCGAGCCAGTACGGCAGCCACTCGGAGAGCTTGGCGGACCGCGTGGGCACGGGCACGCCCTGGTCGACTTTCGCGAGCAGGTCCCGACGCTTCACGTCGCACTCGGCCCAGGTCTTGCCGTAGGCGAACTTCCGGGCCCGGGTCCCGTCGGGCTGGAGGACGTACACGGCGGCCTGGAAGCGGCCGTCCTTGCGCTGGGTGATGGTGCCGCCGCCGTTCGGGTTGCGCTTGCGCTGAGTTGCCATCAGGCCGCCTCCTCGATCTCGTGGTCGATGAACTGGCGGACGGCGTCGGCGGGGATACGGCGGGCCCGCCCGATGGTGATGGAGACGAGCCGCCGGGACCGGATGAGGTCGTAGACGGTCGAGCGCCCGAGCTTGAGCCGTTCCATGACCTCGGGCACGGTCAGCAGTTCGGCGGTGGCGGTGGTCATGACGGAGCTCCTTCCAGGGCGAGTTGGTCGCGTAGTGCTTCGCGGGCGGTCTGGCGGTTGAGCTGGATATCGCGGGCGATGGTGGCGGCGAGGGCGGACTCACCGGACGTGTGTCCGTGGCCGGCGTATTGCCAGGAGGCGAGGACGAGCACGGTGTCCGGCTCGACGTCGTCCAGTCCGCGAGCTTCGCGCTCCTGGGCTGCGCGGTATTCGGCGCGGGTCTGGCGGAGGGCGCCGAGGGTGGTCGAGTACTGCCTCGACTTGGTGGAGAAGTGGCCCCGGAAGCCGAGCATGTGCGACCAGGCGGCGAGGCGGCGGTCCGGGTAGAGCGGATCGAGGTCTAGGCAGGCCTCGATCAGGCGGGCGGTGTGGTCGGGGACGTCGAGGAGGACGAGGGCCTCGCGGTTGCCGATCCGGCGGTCGAGCGTGCCGGTGTTCTCGGCGGCCTTCGTGGCGTACTTGGCGACGTACGAGGCAACCGCCTGCTCGGTGATGTCGGAGCCGTCCCCGAAGGCCTTGATGGGGCGCACGTCGAGCTGGGTGCCCCAGCGGAAGGTGCGGGCGGGCTGGTCGGCGGCGGCCGGGACGGTGACCGAGGTGTACGTATGGGCGACGGCGGCCCGGATCGAGCGGTCGAGGAGTTCCGTACTGGCCCAGGCGGGCGGAGGGTCGAGGGGGCCGGCCGGTCCGTCGATGCGGATGACCGCGTGGAAGTGGATGGCGCCGCGCTTCTGGAACTCGGCGACCTTGCCGTAGGAGATCCGGGCCTCTTCCTTCAGCTCGCGTTGGGTCAGCCCGGCAAAGGCGGCGATCTCGCGCCGAAGCCGGGTCGTGAAGCGCTGCCAGAGCTGTCCGGCGTGGTTGTTGAAGAGGACGGCGGCGGCGTAGTCGTAGGTGGTCGGATCGAGGGCGGTGCCGAGTTCGGGCGCGTCCTCCTGGTGGTGCTGGCCGCAACGGCACGGACGGCCGGCGGGGCGGTTGTGGACCGGGCCGAAGGACGGGGCGGTGAGGGTGGCGAAGACGCGGGGGTGTTCGCGGACGGTGGCGGGGATGTCGCGGCGGTCGTCGCCTGCCAGCCCGGCCCGGATCAGGTGGTAGGTGTCTCCGGCGTAGCTCCATGCGCAGGAGGGGCAGCGGGAGGCTCTGCGGTTGCCGCAGGCGATGCGGAGTCGGGCGCCGGGCTCGTTCTCGGTGGAGTAGCGGTGGAGGATCTCGCCGGAGGCCTTGTCCTTGGCGACGGTCCAGCCGGTGATGTGGATCGGGTCGGAGCAGCCGCCCGTTCGGCGGATCTGTTCGGCCCAGCGCTTGTAGTCGGGGGCCGAGGCCACCCTCAGCATGTCGCCGAGGGTGGCTGGGTCCTGGAGCAGGTTGGTCACGCGGTCACCGCCAGGCCGAAGCGGAGACGGTGCGGCGCAGGGTGGTTCCGGTGCCGTGGCAGGCGGGGCAGTGGGCGGTGATCGTGCGGCGGTGGCCGGTGCGGTCGCGGCCGCCGAGGGTGATGGCGACGGAGGCGTGGCCGTCGCAGTTCGGGCAGACGTGCCCGGGGGTGTGGGTGTGCTGGGCCATGATGGTGGTTCCTTCCGGATCGGTTGGGTCGGGTGGGAGTACGGCTCCGGGACGGCGGAAACTTGGCGGTTGAGGCCGTCCCGGGACCGGTCAGCGACGGTTCTGCCCGTTGATGAGCGAGCGCAGGACGACGGCGCAGACGGCGACCGAGGCGCCGGTGATGGCGACCGCGAGGAGCATGGAGACCAGGACCGCCCCGACGACGAGGACGAGTCCGGCTCCACCCGCGACGGCGGCGACGAGGCCAGCCGGAGTGAGGCGGACGGCGGGGAGCTGGACGCGGGGCTCCTTGGCCGGCGTGGCCGGGGTGTGGTGGCAGTCGCAGGCCGGGGTAGTGGTCGAGCCGAGCGTGATGTCGCCGGTGGTCGGGTGGACGAGCGGGGCGACGAGGCCGGTCGGGAGCGGGTTGACCGGGATCTTGGGGCGGATCATGGCGGTTCTCCCTTCGAGGGCTGGTTACTTGGTGATGGCGGTGTCGATGACCGGGGCGAGGAGGCTGTCTGCGAGGAGGTAGCCGCCGAGGAGGATCACGGCGACGAGCCACCAGGGCGGCCGGATGAGCTTGATTCCGAGGGCGCCGACGACGATCAGTGCGAGCCAGAGCGGAACGTCCATGACGGGCTGTCCTTCCAGGTCAGCTGACGCGGCAGCGGTGGGAGCGGGCGGCGAGCTGTGCGGCGGTGCTGGTCGTGTAGTTGGTGACGGACCAGCCGCACCCGTCGGTGGTGCAGACCGCGGCGTGCTTGGTGCGTCCGTAGCGGTCGCGGTAGGTGCCGATCTGGACGGGGCCGATCTGCATGAGCGAGTGGAAGCGATCGAGCGCGGGCATCTGCGGTCTCCTGTCAGGCGAGTTGCGTGGCGATCGCGTCAGCCATGGCGGCCGGTACGCCGAGGCGGGCGCGAAGGGTGTCGGTGTCGAGCGGAGTACCGGTGCGGGCCAGATGATCGGCGGCGAGCTTCCGGGCGTGCTCGACCAGCGGGGCCGGAACGGGCACCGGCTCAGCCACGGGCGCCGGTAGGGCCGGAACGGGCTCCGGCTCGGTGACAGGCGCAGAGGCTGTCTCGCGCTCGATGACCGTGGGCTCGTTCTCCGGTGCCGGGCCGGGATCGGCGGCCGGGGCGGGTGCGTGGTGGACGAGGAGGGTTCCGCCGAGGAAGGCGAGGGCGGGCCATCCGGCGACCAGGATCCGCAGCCAGGCGGGGACCTGCCCGAGGTCGAGGAGTCCGGCGGTGGCGACGTTCGCCCCGAGGGATGCGGCAAGGGCGACGGTGAACCAGGTCCAGGCCGAGCGGACCGGTTCCCCGGCGTCCCGCAGGAGCCGGAGTCGGCGCCAGGCGGCGACGAGGAGCAGGTCCACGCTGACGGGGTAGGCCCAGGCCTTCCAGCCGGACTGTCCGGCAGCTTCGGCGAGGTCGTGGAGGTGGGCGAAGGACAGGGCCCCGGCGATCACGGCTTGTACGAGGACGGCGTCCATGCGGGGCTTGGGGAGCATCAGGGTTCCTCCTTCCGGGTGTGGAGCCGGGGCCGGGCAGGGCGCAGGGGGTCGGCCGCCCGGTACCGGCGGCTCAGGTGGTCGGGGCCTGTCCGGTGCCGAAGCAGGTCAGGCAGAGAGCGGCCTGACGGTCGGCGGTTTCACGGGTCTTCCGGGTGCCGACGCGGACGGTTTCGGCGGTCTCGCCCTTGCCGCCGCAGTCGGGCACTTCTTGGCGGTGGGCTCGCGGGCGGTGGTCTTCCTCGCGGTGGCCATGCGGATCACTCCTGCGTCGAGGCATGGGAGGGGTAGGGACCTGGCGTGAGGCGGTCACGCCGACCGGTGGAGCAGGGGAGGGATCAGACGCTCGCCGCGGTGGGCTTCGGCAGGACCTTGCCGGTCAGCACGGGGGCGGGGAGCACGGGCCGGAAGGGCGCAAGTTCGCCGATGTCCGGTGTGCGGTGGGCGTTCGCGTTGCAGACGTTCACGGCCTGCCGGAGCGTGGTGTGCGGGGTACGGATTCGGACCCAGCCGCCGGAGGAGTCGCCGACCACAGCCGTGCCGGGGCGGGCGGTGGGGATTTGGACGGCGGCGAGGACGGCGTCCGGGGAGATGTCCCCGAAGGCCATGTTGGCCGACGTCTCGTCGTTGACGCGGTGGGCGGAGCGGCCGGTGAGCTGGGCTCGGAGCATGGTGATCCCCTTGCCGAGTTCGGAGCCGAAGCGCTGGCCGCAGATCTCCAGGTAGACGCCGGCGGCCCGGCCGAGCTGGGCGAGGCGCACCAGGTCGGTGATGATCTGATCCCGCCGCTTCTCCTCCTCCTTGGTGACCCAGAGGGCGAGTTCAGCGACCTCATCGACCAGGAGTACGACAGGGACGGGGCGAAGGTTCTTGGGTAGATCCCAGATGTTGGCGGTGATCTCGGCATCCGGGGTGTCGGCGCTGATCCGCTGTTCGCGCCGGATGATCTCGTAGACGCGGGCCATGTAGCGGACGAGTTCAGCCAGCAGATCGGCGGCGGTTTCAGGGTTGTCGGCGAGCGCGGTGAAGCGGCGTGCCAGCGGGGCAAGTTCCACGCCGTTCTTGCAGTCGATGCCGACGAGGGCAACGTGCTGAGTAGCCAGGCCGGCCACCAGGGTGCGCATGTAGACGGACTTCCCGGACTGCGTGGCCCCCACGTTCAGGGCATGGGGTACCTGTAGGTAGTCACGGCGGAAAACCTCGCCGTCCTCCCGCAGCGCCACCGGGACGCTCATTGGCCTGTCATCGCGCAGGGCGGGCATCTGCACCCGCTTGAGGACGTCGTACCCGGTCATCCGCAGCTCGATCACCGAGGACTTGACCTCCCGCGCGGTCACGTTGTGCAGAGCGAAGGAGTGGCGCAGCCGGTCCGTGGCGGCAGTGACGTCGTAGGCATCCTGGCCGGGCCGGAGCTTGAGCCGCAGGACCAGCCCGGTCCGCGTCGGCCGCATCCGAAGGATTCGCGGGGCCCGGGACTCCGGGACGGGACGGTCGGACCACCGGGCGAGGGCCAGGCGCCACCGGGAGGGCGGGACGGTGAGCCCGCAGGCTTCCATCACTGACCGGTAGCGGACAAGGACTCGCAGGGCGGCGAAGGTGACCCCGAAGGTCAACCAGTACCAGGCCGGTCGCAGCCACCGCAGTACGAGCGCGATGGCGACGAGGGCCAGCAGCGTGACCGTTAAGGCGTTCATGGTCAGGCAGCCTTCGGCTTCGAGGCATCGGCGACCAGCGAGGTCACCGCGACGGCGCGGAAGCTGATGCCGTGCCGCTTCTGGCCGTTGAATTCGTTCTCCCACGGCCGGGCCACCAGACCGGTCAGCGCCACCGGGGTACCCATGACCAGCTCACCCGAGATGCCGGGTGCCGGCACGGACACCGAAAGGACCTCGGCCTCTCCGTAGGCGGCGAACAGAACGTCCACGGTCATCATCTGGGCACCGGTCTCGGCATCGGTCGCGATCTCACCGGTCCGGCGGTCCTTGATCTTCACGGCCGGGGGCTGGGCGACCATCACCATGGCGGCCGAGGTGTCGACGGGAATCTGACGCACAGCAGATCACTCCTCTATAGAGGCCTGACTCCGTCACTCATGTATAGGAGTGACATGAAGGAGAGTGCCTGACTCCTATACATGAGTCAACCCGCTACGAAGAGAAACTCGCAGCGGGCTGTGGGGAGTTGAGCGAGCGTCAGTCGCGCGCGGGGATCCGGTACTCGAAGACGAACTGGTCAGCGGCCATGAGGGTGTCGCAGACCTCGACCACACGTCCTTCGTCCGTAACGGCGTCGCGGAGCAGATGCACCACCGGAGCGCCGGGCGTCAGCGACAGCTCGGTCGCCTCAGCCTTGGCCGCCGGGCGGGCCTGGAGCGTCTCGACGTACTCGGCGAAGACGTGGCCGTGGTCCTCCAGCCGCGCGTAGATGCCGCCGGGGCCGGGGTTCTCG
Organism: Streptomyces sp. NBC_00435; assembly: GCF_036014235.1. Taxonomy (GTDB): domain Bacteria; phylum Actinomycetota; class Actinomycetes; order Streptomycetales; family Streptomycetaceae; genus Streptomyces. The sequence goes on along the minus strand of NZ_CP107924.1, from coordinate 2,583,460 downwards.
GAGAAGAGCTCCGGGATGTCCTTTACGACGTCCCACGGCAGGTATGAGGTAGCCGTCTCCACGGGCGTCCCGTTGCGGAAGTACAGCCGCCGGCGGGCCAGCACCTGGGTCCCCGAGGTGACGCCGAGCCGCGTCGCGATCTCTTCCGGCGCCTCCATGGGGCCGATGAACAGCACGCTCACCTTGGCCTCGGCTCCGGACTGGGCGGACTCGGCGAGGTAAGCAGCCCTGCCTTCCTGCCTGTGTGTGCGCCGGAACCGGTCCGAGGACCGGTGACGTACTGGTGGCCGAGCCTTCACAATCGAGCCCTTGCCGTGCCGGGTCTCCACGAGCCCGCTCGCCCGGACCTCCACCATGGCCTTGCGGATCGTCCCGCCCGCGACGCCGTAGCGCTCCACGAGCTCCGACTCACTCGGCACCATGTCGCCGGCGCTCAGCACCCCGGCCCGGATCTGCTGAACGATGTCTTCGGCGATCTGCACGTACCGAGGCACGGCGGCCCTGCCACCTCCTGCTGCGGTTCCCATAGTCCTTCTCTTCCTCCTATGCTCCTGTACATGAGTACGGGTTCCCCGCAGGCCAAGTCAACGCCACTGCACTCCGTGTCCGTAGCCGGGGCAGTGCTGCGCGAGGACGGCCGGCTCCTGGCGATCCGTCGCGCGGACAACGGGAATTGGGAACTGCCGGGCGGAGTCCTCGAACTCGCCGAGTCCCCGGAGGCCGGCGTACGCCGCGAGGTCCTGGAGGAGACGGGCATCGAGGTCGAGGTGGATGAGCTGACCGGCGTCTACAAGAACACGGATCGGGGCATCGTGGCTCTGGTCTTCCGCTGCAAGCCGTCCGGCGGCACCGAGCGCACGTCGGAGGAATCGACCGCGGTCGCGTGGCTCACCCCGGAAGAGGTGGCCGAGCAGATGTCCGAGGTCTTCGCGATCCGCCTCCTGGATGCTCTGGACGACGCAGGCCCTCACGTCCGCAGCCACGACGGTAGACAGCTAATCTCGGCGCCGTGACCGACCTGTCACGCGTCGGCCCATGATCGACGATCCCTGGCGACGTCATAGATGTGCTCGACCTGAGCTGGTGCGAGCACACCGGCCAGGGGACCCAGGGCAGACACCTCACGCTCCCGAAAGACTCGGAGGCCGAGCTGTGTGGGGACCACATCAAGCTTGAGCACGTCGACAAACACCAGGACCGGTTGCACGGGCACGTCGAAGTCGCAGTACCTCGCCAAGACCTTGCGCGCGCGTTCGGCTTCCGCCCGACTCTTCACCGCATAAGGGTGGGCCTTGCCGCCATCGACCTTCGCCATGTCGTCCCCCACCCAGACCCGCTTCTGGGGGTGCCGCTTGGTGTTGATCGTGAAAACCCCGCCGGGCCCAATCAGCAAGTGATCGATGTCCACTTGGCGCGGCAACGGAATCGAGTGCAGCACACGCCATCCCTGGCGTTCCAGCCGCTCAAGTTCCCGCCCCACCCGGCGTTCGCCGACCAGCCCCGTACGCCAGGAGTCTTCATCCGTCTGACGTCGAAGCGCCCACGCAATCACGCGCTCCCACATCCCAGGACCTGACGTGGCGAGGCGGTGCCGCAGCTCCTCACCGGGCCGATTCTTCGCGAGGTCGTTCTCTGGCGTGAGTAGAGGCGACCGAAGACGGATGCCATCACCGGGCAACGCGGCCGGAACCGGAGAGGGAGCCGGAGGAGCAGGTCGGCCCAACACAGCGCGAGCAGCATCCTGGTACTCGGTACGTAAGACCCTGATCTCGCCAGTCTTGCGGTCCATCCAGGCGACCACCGTCCCGTCAGGCAGGTTCACATAGAGACGATCATGTCCGTACCGCTGCCACGTGGTCACCTTCAACTCGTCCACTAGCCCCCCATCCCCCACAGCAATGTCAGGGTCATGGGAGCAGCGGACCAGCCAGGCCACAAGGGCGCCCCTGCGGTAAGAGTTTCCCTACTTCATCAAGGGCGCTTCCGCCGCCAAGGCGGCGTCGCGCGCCCGTCGCCCCGGGCCTGCGCTCCTGTCTGCGCCCCGCTCCAGCCCGGGGCGCCGGCCGCGCGCCAATGGCTAAGGACTTGATGGGCTGGACGAGCCCGGCCTGATCGGTAAGCCGCCCGTCAAGGCGATGCCTCCGGCGGGGGCGCTCTGACTCTGGGATGCGGGGGCCAGTCGTGCGACCGCAGCTCCGTTGTGGTTCGGGGTGGGGGCTGTCATCCCGCCTGCCGTCGTCCCAGGGCAAGCCGTAGCAGACCAGCCGCCAGGGGCCCAGGTCGTTCGTCCAGCGGGGCGCTCCACCTGGGCCCCTGACGACTGCCCCGCTACCACTGCGTGTGGGACGACGGCAGACGGGATGACAGCAGGTGTCAGGTTGGCTAACGCCGGTTACCTCCAAGCCCGCTCGCCCGTGAATCCCGCAGTCTAAAATCGCCCATCTAAAGCAATGTCGTGTCCTCGCCAACGCTACGACTTCCTTCGCTCCAAAAATCGAGAAGTGAGGCCCGTCCGTCCGCCGCGAAGAGGGGATATTGCGCGAAATGAAGGTGGCTCGCCTTGATTGTGGGAGACTCGTAAGATGCTCGAATTGTCATTCCATGCAGTTCGACAACTAGAGTGTTAACTTCGAGATCCATGCATTCCGACAGGGAGACATGCTCGGGGTCGGGGAAGTTATCTCGGAATATTTTGTTGTACGTGGGCTGGAAGTATCTGATAAGCCCGGCCTCGGCTAGGGCTACGCCCTCGTGGCCGTTGAATTGCTCATTCTGGATCACCTTCTGGTATACGCGAACCGCGTGGGCTTTGTCTTCCTCTTCGCTGACCGAGCCGTGATCGGTTGGATGCATTGTGGACATGGTGGCCACATCGGTGATCGCGCAAAGGGAGAGCCAGATTTCACGGTCCGGCCGCTGCTCTGAGTAGATTCGCTGCAGAGTATCGTGCTTGCGTAGGCGATCAAACGCCTGCTTCTCGCCCTCTTTTCCGAATGCTTGCCCGACGTAGAGGACCTCATGTGTGCGCCATGAAGGATCGAGGTCGAGTTGCATCAAGAGGGCGTAGACGCTCCCCGAAACTACGACTTCGCCGCTCTTCTCGTCAATTATGGAGAAGTCTTCGAATGGGTAGTTCGAGGTCCATTTTATCTGGCCTGATCCTGCGTTGTATGTGTAATCCATCTGAAAATCAAGGCACGTGAAATTGCCTTCATGTTGGCGCCTCGCTACTACAGAGATTACCCCATCCTCGATTTTTACATCCTGAGGCAGAATCGACATTCGGGGCGCTTGGGTCACGATATAAATATGGCAGGCGGGGTCGCGAGGGATATCTGCCCTCTCCAGGTCGCGCTGCCGACCAAGGACCATCGGCGACACAACAAGACTGAGGCCAATCTCGATCCCGAACTTCCTCAATGTCCCCCCAGGTGTAGCGGCTGTCCAAGAGCCTACTTCCTGGCACTGACAGTCACTCGACATCGAGCGAAGTGCAGGTGAGGGCGGCGCCGGTTCGAATGCCACGCTGGACGCCCTCCTGGGGGCCGTCTCGGGCGGCAGGAGGGCGCTCAGCGGTGGCCAATTCTGACGACCACTGACAGCTCAGCCCCGGGGTGGCGGGTTGTTCAGCGACTCGACCGCAGGTGAGTAGGGCTGGTCGTCAATTTTGGCTGATCCGGCAGGGCAACTAGGCAGCTTGAGGGGTGGCCGGCGGGAGGAGCGGTTCGTGGTGGTGCCAGGCGAGATAGCGATCGTCACGCAGCTCTGCCGAGCCCCACTCGACCCGCATGACACCCTGCTCGACCGAGCAGGCGTACGCCACGATGACTAGCCGAAGCTCTGGTGGGAGGAGGGCAACGTCCGGATGCACGTGCTGATCGTCGAGCTCGTCCAGGCCGAGGTCGAGTTTCAGCTGCATCGGCTCCGGGCCGTGGCGGCGGATTAGGTCAGCCCGGAGACCGTAGGCCTTGGCGAGCCGCGCGGCGGTGACCGGGACGTCTCTCTTGGCGTAGAGAATCGGCAGGATGGCGTGGATGCCGACGACCATCACTGTCCTACCCTGTAGGCGTCGGGAGGATGCTCCGTCGAGTGGCGCCAGGCCAGCGGCAAGCGTCTCGTACTGCGCGGCGTGTAGACCGTGACCGTAGGCTTCTTTGGTCTGTGTGCGTACTTGCTCATGGGCGTGGCGAGCCCTGGCGTGTGCTTCCACGAGGCAGGCCGGGATTATCTTGGCCAGCTGGCATGCCGTGGCTCCGAAAGTCTCCTCGGCCCAAGGCGTCACTGAAGTCACTCTGAGTAGCCCTCCCCTTGCGTTGTGAGAAACGCGAGCTCATCCTGACCACGGTGCGGGCCCTGGGCGGGACGTGCAAGAGGGCGTCAAGTGGGCGCGGGTGTACAGGCCATCTGAGTGCGATGGCTGACATCCACGGCTGACATCAACGACGGGGGATGTCTGCAGCATCGGATGGTCTCTGGATGGCATCAAAGCCGCGGCAAGGCCGGGCGGGCCCAGCTTCCGGGCGAGCTTACAAAGCAGATGTCGGCGGTTCGAAACCGTCCGCGCCCACCAGCGAGAAGACCCCCTGCCGATCATGGCGGGGGGTCTTTGTGCGTTTGGTTCTGGCGTGCCTGGAACTGTCTTGTGGTGTCCGGGGCTTGGGGGGATCCTGGGGAGGCTTCCGTGGGCGCCGTGACTGCCTGTTGGCGGGGGCGGTTGTTATTTGATCTGGTCGGCTGCCCACTTGGCCCATTCGCGGCGCATGGCGTTGAAGCGCAGGCCGTACTCCAGGGCGATCTTGCCGTGGACCGACAGGGGGTCCTCGCCCCAGTCGATGGACTCGTCCAGCCGGTGCAGGCTCTCGTACTCCTGCTCGGACAGGTCCACCAGCTCGGTGAGGTAGCCGCGCGCCTGCTCAGGGGTGAGCACGCCGAGGAAGAAGACTCGTAGCAGGACATCGCTGCGGGTGTTGCGCTGCGGCTTGGTCGCTGTCAGCCAGTGGCGCAGTTCGGCCAGGCCCTCGGGGGTGAGGGTGTACTCCTTGCGGCCGCGCGGGCCTTCCGCCGAGACGCTGATCATCCCGGCGTCGGCGAGCTTGGACAGCTCTCCGTACATCTGGCTCTGGGTCGCCGGCCAGACGGTGGCCAGGGAGGTTTCGAAGCGCTTGAGCAGGTCGTATCCACTGGCCGGGCGCTCTGTGAGGAGACCGAGGAGGGCGTGTCGAAGGCTCATGCCGGCATCTTACCTTCCACTCTTGACAGGTCGATAGTGGAGCTTCTACTTTTGACATGTCAGAGTAGGAATGTTGGCCGATCGGGGAGTCTTCGAATGTCGTACGTACGCACCTTCCTTCCGTGGATCGTCTTCGCGGTGCTTCCGTCCAGCCAGTGGCAGTGGGCCGCGCTCGCCGGTCTCCTGGTGGCGGTGGCGGTGACCGTTCAGCAGCGACTGGCCGGGGTCGGCTTAGACGCGCTGATCATCGAGATCGGCTCGGCGGTCTTCTTCGCGGCGCTGACGGCCGTCGCCTTCGCCGACCCGGACTCGCCCGTGCACGACTACTCGGCAGCCCTCTCCTCGGCCACCCTGGCCCTCATCGCCGGCGTCTCGCTCCTCGTGCGCCAGCCCTTCACCCTGGGCATCGCCAAGCGCACCACCCCCCCGCGAGGTGTGGGGCCTGAAGCCGTTCATCCGGATCAACTCCGTCATCACCGCCGTGTGGACCGCGGCCTTCGCGGTCACGGCCTGCGTGCTCGCCGCCCTCGCCCACGCCGGCAACGGCCACTCGACGACCGCCACCCTCGTCCAGGCCGCGGGGTTCGTCATCCCGATGGTGTTCACGGTCCGTTACGTCGCCGCCGCGCGGGCCCGCGCCGACCGATAGGGCCGGCCGGGCGCGTCAGGGGGTCAGCTGGTCGGTGAGGCGCTTGAGCGCCTTGGCGCCCAGTGGGTCCAGGAGCGGCTGCAGGGCGCGGTCGATCAGGCGGAGCCCGGGGACTCGCAGGGCGCCGAAGAAGGCGAACCGGGTGCCGTCGCCCTCCGGTACGGCGGCCATGCCGCCGAGTGCGAACCGGCTCTGCATGAGGCACCAGCCCGGCCGCAGCACGATGTCGAAGCGCGCCCGCATGCCCAGGGGGCTGCGGGCCCGTGCTTCGAGGCGGTCCCCGGTGGCCGAGGTCACGGTGAAGGCGCTGATGTCGGTGATCAGTCTGGGCAGTTGGTTCTCCAGGTCGGAGGCGAGCCCCCACACCTGGTCGAAGGGTGCGTCGAGCAGGTGCTCCGCGAAGCCGGCGCCGAGAGTGGTGCTGGCGATCACCCGCAGCCTGCGGACGGCGTCGATCTCGGCGACCGGCCAGGACTCGTTCAACGTTCCCACGCCTTCCGGAAGTTGCGGCGGGCCCGGAAGAGCCGGGTCCGTACGGTGGGTTCGGGTACGCCGAGGAGCGCGCTGACGGAATGTTCGTCCAGCCCCTCCAGATCGCGCAGGACCAGCACGGCACGGTGCGCGGGGGTGAGTCGTTCCAGTACGTCACGGACGTCGGTGGCGAGCTGCGGGTCGTCCCGCGCGGGGACCTCGCCGAGCGGGTCCGGTACGGTCCGGGCCCCCGCGCGGGCGATCCGGACCGCCTCCCGTACGGCGATCACCCGCGCCCAGCCGAACAGTGCCGCGGGCTCCCGCAGTTGGCCGATGGAACGGAAGATCACGATCAGCGCCTCCTGGGTGGCGTCCGGCCCGTCCTGGAGCGCGATCGGGCCGCACAGCCGTCCGACGTAGGGGGCGAGGAGGTCCAGGAGCTCCTGGGTCGCCATCCGGTCACCGCGCTGGGCCGCGCGTACGAGTACGGGCAGGTCCGGCGAGTGTGTGGGGGAGGGCGATGGGGTGGGGGGGAGTCGTCGTCGTGGTTCGGGGGATCGTCACCGTTGGCCGAGCCGGGGGAGGGAGGGGGGCGTCGTCGCCAGGCGGGTGTTCTTCTCCGATGGGTCCGGCAGGTGCGCGGTGAGCGTCGAGGGCTGCACCGGAGCGGCCGCCGCGTACGTGCCCGCGAGCTGCTGGAGGATGGCGAAGCTCACCGTACGGCCCGTGGTGACCGGCTTGTCGAAGACCCCGCCGCCCGCGATCCGGGCGGCGCGCGGGGGGTTCGCCGGGTCGGCGGCGCGGTCCGGTGAGCGGCGGAGCCCGTAGAGACCGGCGGGGCTCCGCTCGGTCGTGGTGGTTGGGGTGGTCGTGGTGGCGGGCACCGTCGCGGCGAGGGGCAGGGCGGGCGCGACCGCGCGGCACGGGCGGGTGACCGGGCGTGCCCATGGGGTTCTCATTGCTTCCTCCTTGACGGTGTCTCGAGAAGGAAGAGGCCGCGGACCGCCCAGACATTCCCTATGACCTGTGTCACAAGGGGCGGGGGAGCGGGATAGTGGGGGTATGTGCCGATCCATTAAGACGCTGCGCCCGCCCTCGATCCCGGAGAAGGCCACCGAGGAGGAGATCAGGGCCGCGGCCCTGCAGTACGTACGCAAGGTGTCCGGGTTCAGGGCACCGGCCGCCCACAACCAGGAGGTCTTTGCGGCCGCCGTCGACGCGGTCGCGGAGGCGACCCGGGACCTCCTGGACGGGCTCCAGGTCAGGGGGGCGGCCGTGGCGGGGTAGGAGCCGGCTCTGGTGGGCGGCGGGCGGCCCCTACGGGGGCTGGTGGGGCGTGTTCTGCTGGTCAGGCGGCTGCCGGGACGGCGTCCTCCTCCAGGGGGACCACCGCGACCGGGCAGCCGGTGTGGAGCAGCACCGCGTTGGTGACGGACCCCAGGCGCGGGGAGAACGGGCGCTTGCGGTGGCGGCCGACGACGATCAGGTCAGCGGCCCGGGAGGCCGCGACCAGGTGGCCGGCCGCGTCGCCCGGCGCCGACACCTGCTCGACCGCCACCTCCGGGAACCGTTCGGCGTGCGGGCGCAGGTGCGCCGCCGCCAGCGCGGCGACCTCGTGGGCGGAGGCCGTCTCCTCGTGGGCGGCCGTCGAGCCGATCGCACCCGCGACGGTGAAGGTGCGGCCGGGCCAGGCGTGCGCGACGACGACGTCGAGACGGGCCCCGCGCCGGGCCGCCTCGCGGAAGGCGAACCAGGTGGTGCTGTCGTCGGGGGACGCGCTGTTCAGACCGAGTACGACCTTCCCGTGCGGGTCGCGCACGGGCGGATCGGCGCGCGGGACGACCACCACGGGGCAGGCGGCGCGGCCGGCGCAGGCGATGCCGTTCGAGCCGAGGAGGAGGCTGGCGAAGCCACCGCGGCCGCGCGAGCCGAGGACCATCAGCTGGGCGCCCTCGCCGAGGGCGGGCAGCACCGTGTCGGGGGCGCCGGGGTGGGAGGCGTACTCGATCGGGGGGAGCCCGGCGCGGCCCTCGAGGGACTCGCGGACCCGGATGAGTACGGGGTCGTCGTCCTGGCCCGGCTCCTCGAAGGCGCCGGAAAGGGCCGAGCCGATGGAGTTCATGTAGAGGCGGGCGTGCGCGATGCGCAGCGGGGCCCCGACCATCAGGGCCTGGGAGATGGCCCATTCCAGGGCCCGGTTGCCGTTCGCGGAGCCGTCGACGGCGGCGATCACGGGGCGCGGGCTCTGGTCCATGGCGGGCTCCTTGTGGGGGCAGCGGTGCGTGGACTCAGCCTTGCGGGACCCGGATCCGGGCGGGAGTGGGGAAAGTCCCGAGTGCGGCGGGACCATCGGCCACTCCCGTGACGTCCGGCGTTCGTGGAACCCCCCGTCGGTGTCAGGAGGCGTGGCCCGTGCGGCGGCGCAGGAACCACACGCCGGCGCCGAGCGCGCTCGCTACGAGGGCGCCGCCGATGGCGATCTCGCCCGGGCTCATGGAGCTGACGCTGCCGCCGAGCCCACCGCGGGCGGCGCCCGGGGTGATGTTCAGTGCGACGGTGACCCGCTCGCCTCCGGGGCCGCCGCACTCGAAGGTGACGGGGTGCGAGCCGGCGCTGATGTTCGTGGAGGTGGTGGCGGCGCCGAAGAGGTTGGTGGCCTCGGCGTTGCCCGGGGTCAGCCACACCTCGCCGAAGGCGCGGGAGCTGGCCTTGCCGGTCCGTGTGCCGCAGCCGGTGACATTGAGGCTGACCCGGCCGCCGGGGGCGACGCTGGTGGGGGAGACGCTGCCGGAGGGACCGGCGTGGGCGAGGGTCGCGGGAGCGGCGGCGGCGATGACGACGGCCGCGCCGGTGACGGCCAGGAAGCGGTGGAGGGGGCGGTACCGGCGGGGGCGGTGCGGGGTGGGGGACATGGAGAGGACTCCTCGGGCTCCGGGAACGGCGCGGCGCGGATTCGAGTACGCACCGTTCTCTGGACGCTAGGAGCCCGGCGCGACCGCGGCGATCGCTGCCGGGTGAACGGGTGAGCCACTGCTCCGCCCGGGGGAGGCTCGGGCGCGGGAGGAGGGGGAGCGGGAGGAGGGGAGCGGGTGGCCGTGAATCGGGCACCGGGAGGGGGCGAGGTGTCGCGGAGGAGCTCCGGGCGGAGGGGCCCGGGGGCGGGGCGGGGCGGGCGGGGAGGTGTGAGGGTGGGGTCAGGCTGCCGGGGCGGGGGTGGGGCGGCGGACTACCAGGGCTGCCAGGGCGCCGGCGGCGAACAGGGCGATCACGGAGACGGCGGTGCCGAGCCAGGTGGTGCCGAGCCACTGGGTGCCGAAGTAGCCGAGGGCGATGCTGTACCCGGCCCAGGCGATGGCGGCCAGGACCGACCAGGGCAGGAACTCCTTGACCTTGCGCTGGGTCTTGCCCGCGCCGAGGGAGACCACCGAGCGGCCGGCCGGGGCGAAGCGGGCGATCACCACGAGGGCGCCGCCGCCGCGCGCGAGGGCGGTGCCCAGGCGCTCGTGGGCGCGGGTGAGCCGGCGCGAGCGGGCGATGGCCCGGTCGAGCCGGGCGCCGCCGCGCCGGGCCAGCCGGTACGCGGCCATGTCTCCCAGCACCGAGGCGGTGACGGCCGTCACCAGCAGCGCCAGGATGTCCGGGACCCGCGCCTCTACGGGCACCGGTCCCGCCGCTCCGGCGGCCGCCGCGGCCGCTGCCGCGGTGATCACCAGCACCCCGCTCGGCAGTACCGGCAGGAAGACGTCGAGCAGGATGGACAGCGCCACGAGGGCGTAGATCCATGGGCTCGAAGTCAGCGAGCCCAGAGTCTCAAACAAAGCGGGACTCCCCAGTCCGGTTGACGTGCCTCGGCGTGAAGCGCCGCGACGTCGCGGGGAGCGGCAGGGGCGGCTGGCAGCCCAACAGAGTATGCCGGGTGTCCAAGGACCGGACGCCCGGGGGGCGGTCGGACCCGGCGTGTGGTCCCTGTTCGCGGCCCCGAACCTCCTTCAGCCCTTCACCCCCGCTCCGAACCGGGCCGCCCGCCTTCCTGGGGCGCAGGCGTGAGGTCCCGGTCCAGGACCGTCACCAGGCGCGGACCCTTGCGGGCCTGGTCCAGGCGCAGCCGCGCGGAGCGGCCCGACAGTGCGAGCGTCATGAGCTGGTTGCCGAACCACGGGCCGCCCGTACGCCGCCAGCTGAGCGGGGGCCGGCCCGTCCGGCCGTGCCGGGAGAAGCCCCGGCCCAGCCACCGGCCCAACCGCGACCAGCCCAACCTGAAGCCCCACTTCACGGCGGTGTGGATGGAGTTGTGCACGGGCGAGCACGTCAGCTGGAACACCCGGGCCGTACTGGGTATTCGGGGCTCGGCCACATACGCGTGGTGCACGTCCCCCGACAGCACGCACACCGTCGCAGGAGCCCGGGGGCCCGTGCCCACCTCCTCCACGAGGTCGCTGAGCGCCGCGAACGAGGCCGGGAACGCCGCCCAGTGCTCCAGGTCGCTGCGCCGCCGCAGGTCCTCCCCGATCCTGGCCCACCGCGGGCCGCGCTCCCCGCGGCACAGCGCGGCATTCCAGACCTCCGCGTCGTGGACGAGCGGCGGCAGCAGCCACGGCAGCGACGACCCGATGAGGAGGTGGTCGTAACTCCCGTGCCCGGCCAGGGCGTTGTCGCGGAGCCACTGCTGCTCCGCCGGGTCGAGCATGGCCCGCCCGTCCTCCTCGAGCACGCGGGCCGCCCGGGTGTCGACCATCAGTAGCCGGGACCGGCCGAAGTCGCGGCGGTAGCTCCATCGCACCGTGGCCGGGTCGGCGTCCGCCGAGGCCGCGAAGGCCCGTAGCGCGTCGGTGCCGTCGGGGGTCTCGCGGACCGCCCCGTACAGCGCGTCGGCCGCCAGTTCGGCGGGGGAGAGGTTGCCCAGGTGCTGGTACACCCAGTACGACATCAGCCCGCTGAGCACCCGCTCCCGCCACCACGGGGTGGCGCGCATCTGCGCCACCCAGGCGGCGCTGGTGTTCCAGTCGTCGATGACGTCGTGGTCGTCGAATATGTGCAGGCTCGGGACGGTGGAGAGCAGCCAGCGGATCTCCGGATCGAGCCAGGACTCGTAGTAGAGCCGGGTGTACTCCTCGAAGTCCGCGACCTGGGCGCCGGGTGCCTCGCGCAGGTCCCGCCGGGCCGCCAGCCACTGGCGGGTGGAGCGGGACAGCTGGTCCGCGTACACCTGGTCGCCCAGGAGCAGCAGGACGTCGGGCCGCACCGCCTCCGCGTCGGCGGCCAGCTGCGCGGCGAGGGTGTCGAGCGCGTCGGGGCCGTGCGGCCCGCGGCGGCTGGCCGGCGGGGCGGCCTGGCGGCAGGAGCCGAAGGTCAGGCGCAGGGCGGGGGCGCCCGCGGGGCCGAGCCTGCCCGTGCGCGGGGTGGTGATGGTGCTCGGCGGGAAGGGGCTGTCGGGCAGCGGCCAGACGCGGCGGCCGTCGAGGAACACCTCGTACGCCGTGGTGGAGTCCGGGGTGAGGCCGGTGACGGGGATCAGGGCGTAGTGGTGGCCGGCGATCTGGAAGGTGCGGACGCTGCCGCCGGAGCCGTCGGCACAGCGCACCTCGGCGGTGCAGGGGCGGTCCGCCTCGATCCATATCGTGGCGGAGTCTCCCGTGTCCCAGTCGACGTGGCGCAGCAGCGGTCCCAGGCGCATTGCGGCCATATGACTCCCCCTCCTTCGTCCTGCGTTGGCGTGCGGCCACCGTACGACGGGGAGGGGGCGCTCCACCTCCCCCTGGCGGGGGAAAGATCCTTGGCCAGGGGTGTGGTGGGGCGCGGGGCGGGCGGGCTGTGGGGGTGGGGCTTGTGGGTGCGAGGGTGCGTGGGTGCGCGCGGCTGTGCCGGTGCGGGTGGGTGCGTGCGGGTGCGGGTGCGTGCGTGCGGGTGTCGGTCAGCAGGCGTTGAGGATGTTGACCAGGGCGGTCTTCTCCGTCGAGTCCATGCTCAGGGCCCAGTACTGCTTGACCTCGACCCACATGCGCGCGTACGTGCAGCGGTAGGCCGTGCGCGACGGCAGCCACTTGCCGGGGTCGCGGTCGCCCTTGGCCTGGTTGACGTTGTCGGTGACCGCGATGAGCTGGGGGCGGGTGAGGTCGTTGGCGAACTGCTGGCGCTTGGCGGTGGTCCAGGAGTTCGCGCCGGAGCGCCAGGCCTCGGCGAGCGGGACGACGTGGTCGATGTCGAGGTCGGAGGCGGCGGTCCAGGTGGCGCCGTCGTACTCGGAGTACCAACTGCCGCTGACGGCCGCGCAGGCGGAGTCCTGGACCACGCCCGAGCCGTCACGCTTGAGGACGGTCTCGCGGGTGTTGCAGGTACCGGAGACGGTGCTCCAGTGGGGGAAGAGGTCACGGCTGTAACCGCTGGTGGAGCCTTCGGTCTTCGGTGTGACGGTCGCGAGGTAGGAGCGGGCGGCCGCGGCGCTCATGGGGGTGGGCGGGGTGGCCGAGGCGGTGGGGGCGGCGAGGAGGGTGGTGAGGGAGGCGGCCGCGACCGCGGCGGCGAGCATGCCGAGTCGGCGCGCGTAGCGGGAAGGTATGGAGGGTGTGGGGGCCGCGGAGGGCATGCAGGGTATGGGCATGGGCATGGGGGGCTCCTGGGTGGGTGTGGGGGTGGGCGTGCTGTGGGGCGTGGCAATGCTGGCCGCGCCGGGTTTCCCGGGGATGGGCGCGAGATGGCAGTTTGGAGGCATGGGCATGTCATGGCGAGGTCGGTGACATGCCTATGCGTAAAGGGAGTTGGGCTTCCTGGCCGGGTTGGGTGGGGATCGGATGGGATGTCCTGCGCCGGGGGCGTTGGTGGCGTGATCTGTTGTGGCGTCCGAGTCCGTGTCCTTGGTCCCGCGGCCGGGACCCGGTTCCGCGGCCGGGTCCCGGTTCCGCGGCCGGGTCCCGGGTCTGCGGCCGGGTCCCGGTCCCGGTTCTGGAACCCGCGCCCGGGGCCGGTGTCCCGTGAGCGGGCGGCTGCCGTGGCCGGAGCCTTTCGCACCGGCGGGGCGGTAATGGCCGCGAAGCCGCTGTTCGACGTGGCGGGTGGATCCGCTGCGAGGGGCCGGTGGGTGTCCGTGTGGGGGCGGCGCGGGGTCGGCTGCGGCAGCCGGTCCCCGGTGAGGGGGCGATCGGCGAGCGCCGTTCAGGGGCCCCGGGCTTGAGAGGGTCTGGGTCTGAGAGGCCCCGGGCCTGAGAGGCTCTGGGCATGGAGACGACGATGCAAGTGACCATCGACTGCACCGATCCCCGGGCGATGGTGGTGTTCTGGGCCGAAGCGCTCGAGTACGTACCCGAACCGGCGCCGGACGGGCACGCGACCTGGCGTGCGTACTGGGCGGCCATGGGAGTGCCCGAGGAGGAGCTGCCCGAGGGGGTCGGGGAGCTCCCGGAGTCGATCGTCGATCCGGCGGGGCAGGGGCCGCGGGTGTGGTTCCAGCAGGTTCCGGAGCCGAAGACCGGGAAGAACCGGGTCCACCTCGACCTGAAGGTCAGCGGCGGGCGCGGGGTTCCGATGGACGTGCGGACGCGGCGGGTCGACGACAAGGTGGAACGGCTTGTTGCGGCGGGGGCGAGGGTGCTGCGGGTGTTGGACGAGTTGGAGACGCACTACGGCGTCGTCCTGCAGGATCCTGAGGGCAACGAGTTCTGCGTCGCCTGAGCGGGTGGGTCCGGTGGGTCCGGTGGTCGGGCATGCAGGTCGGGCCGGGGCCGGCCGGGCCGGGCGCTTGGGCGGCCGGGCCTCCTGGCTGCCGCTCGGCTGGTCGGCTCAGCTCTGGCCCGTAGGGCCGTACTCGAGCCGGTTGCCCGGCGGGTGAGCTCCGGTTGGACCGGTGGGCCTGTGGCCGGGGCGGGCTGGGCTCCCGGGCTTCGGGCCGCTGTGCCGGCACCGTCCGGCGGTGGCTGGGCGGGGTGTCGCCCGTGTCGTCCCGGTGCGGGGCCGGGTGGGCGGGTGCGGGTGGTTCGGCCCTGCGGGGCGGAGTTCCCCTACCCGCCCTTCGCCCGTTCCCCGGGCTCTGCCCGGACCCCGGTCCTCAAACGCCGGACGGGCTGGAGGTGCCCCCGGGCTTGCCCGGGCCTGCTGGTCCTGGGCTGTGCGTGAGGTCCCTGGGGCTCGTCCCCGGACCTCGGTCCTCACACGCTGGTGGTTGGAGGTGCCTCCAGGCTTTGCTCGGGCCTGCTGGCCCTGGGTTGTGCGTGAGGTCTCTGGGGCCTTGCCTCGGGCTCCGATCCTCAGGCGCTGGTGGGGTTGGAGGTGTCCCTGGGGCTTGCTCGGGCCTGTCGGTCTTGGGTTGTGCCTGGGGTCTCTGGGGCTTGTTCGGACCTGCTGGCCCTGGGCTGTGCCTGAGGTACCTGGGGCTCAGCCCCGGACCGCGGTCCTCAAACGCCGGAGGGGCTGGAGCCAGCTGGCTCCAGCCCGCACGTGAACGGTGGTACGCGTAGATGCGGCTTCCAGTCCCGGCTGCGGCTTCGGCTGCGGCGCGGTGGTCGGGGGCAGAGCCGCCCCGCCAACGGCGCCCGCACCCGACAGCCGGTCCGGAGCCCCGCTCCTCCGTGCCCGGTCGGACCAGTAGGCCTGTGCCGGGGTTTGGCTGGTAGGTCTATGCCGGGCCAGCCAGCCAGCCAGCCAGCCAGCCAGCCAGCCAGCCAGTCAGTGGGGCCGTGGACGGTTGGACCGTAGGCCTGTGCCCGGTTGGGCGGCTAGGCCCGTGTCGGGGTTCGGTTGGTAGGCCTCTGCCGGGCCAGGCGGGTAGGCCCGTACTCAGTGCAGCCAGTAGGCCCGTGGCCGGTTGGACCGGTCAGGCCTGTGCCCGGTTGGGCGGGTCGGTCCGTGGTGGGGGCCGGTGGGTAGGCCCGTGCACGGGCAGACGGGTAGGCCCGTGCCCAGTCGGGCCGGTAGGCGCGTGGCGGGGTCCGGCTCGTGGGTCTGGGCCCGGGTGCAGCCAGTGGGTCCGTACCCAGTCCGGGTCCTGGGCCCTCAACAGGGCAGCCGACGTGCCTGGTTCGGGGCGGGCCGGAGCTCCGTGGCCGGCCCCGGCCCAGCGCGCCGTCAGGCGGTGCGGAGCGTGAGGGTGATGGCGCCGTCGGGGGCGGTGGTGACGTCGACGGACGTCAGGTCGTGGACGTGGGCGGTGGGGCCGTGGGCGGCGGCGCGCGGGCCGATGCCGATGACGCGCATGCCCGCGGCGAGGCCTGCGGCGATGCCGGCCGCGGAGTCCTCGAACACGACGCAGTCGGCCGGGTCCATGCCCAGCGCGGCGGCGCCCTTGAGGAAGCCCTCGGGGTGGGGCTTGCTGGACCGCACGGACTCGGCGGTGACCCGGACCTCGGGCATCGGCAGGGCGGCGGCGCCCATCCGGGCCGTGGCCAGGGCCGCGTCGGCGGAGGTGACCAGCGCGTGCGGGAGGTCGCCGATGGCGGCCATGAACTCGGTGGCGCCGCCGACCGGGACCACGCCGTCGGTGTCGGCGGTCTCGCGGGCGAGCATCACCGCGTTCTCGGCGAGGTTCTCCTCCATCGGGCGGTCCGGGAGGAGGATCGCCATCGTGGCGTAGCCCTGGCGGCCGTGGACCACCTTGAGGGCTTCCCGTGGGTCCAGGCCGTGGGCGACAGCCCAGTCGTGCCAGCAGCGCTCGACCACCGCGTCGGAGTTGACGATGGTGCCGTCCATGTCCAGGAGCAGGGCCTTGGCGGTCAGGACGGTGGTGGTGGTGGTGGTGGTGGTGGTGGTGGGGCTGCCGGTGGGCATCGGAGGGGCTCCAGACGGGGCGGGAAAAGAGAACAAGTGGTTCCGTCCACCGGTCAGGGAGTGAGGACGGAACCACTTTGTTCCTGAACCATACAAAACGCGGAGGGGTGCGCGCCACCGGATCCCGTGTGTTCTATCCCTCCAAGGCGCGGCGGGTCGCGGGACCGTAGACGCCCCACGGGTCCTCGTCGATGCCGTTGTACGCCTGGAACGTGGATACCGCCGATTCCGTGCGGCTGCCGTACCGGCCGTCGAACTTCCCGCGGTAGATGCCCTGCGCGGACAGCAGGCGCTGCAGCTTCTCCACTTCCGGGCCGGAGTCCCCGTACCGGAGCGTCGGCCCCTGGACGGGGGGTTTGGGAGGGCCGGAGGTGCGGCTCGGGGTGGGGGACGGGGAGGCCGAGGGCGCCGCCGAACGGCTCGGGGTGGGGGACGGGGAGGGGGTGGGGGATGCGGAAGTTGAGCGGGAGGGGCTGGCGGAGCGGGAGGAGGAGGGGGAGGGGGTCGGCTCGGCGCTCGCGGCCGACCGCGACGGGTCCACCTGGGTCAGGCTGATGAGGGGGGAGGACGGCTTCGCGTCGAGGAGGGCCGGTCCGGGCTCGTCGGAGCCGGAGAAGACCACCAGGGTCAGGGCGGCCGCGCCGATGACCGCGACGGAGGCCGCGGCCATCGGTAGCACGCCTATGCGGCGCCGCGGGGGCGTGGCCTCGTACCCGTCGTGCGTCGTGTGCGTCGTGTCGGTCGTGTGAGTCATGTGTGCAGGGGGTGCCGCGTGTGCGGCGGATGCCGCGTACGCCTCGTGCGTCGAGTGCCCCGCCTGTGTGCCGCGTGCCCCGCGAGGGTCCTGCATCCCCTGCATCCCCTGCGTCCCCTGCATCCCTTGTGGCGCGTGGGTCGGGACGGCCGTCAGCTGCATCGTTTCTTCCGCCAGGGGCACCACGGGTGTCCCGTACGGCGGAGTGGGGGCCTCGGACGCCGGTGTCCCGTACGGCGGGGCGGTCTCCGCCGCCCGGCCGGGGTACGGCGGCGGTGGCGGGAGAGGTGGCGGCGGGGCGGTCTCCTGGCCGGGGTCGGGCAGGGCGACGTACGGGCGCACGCGCAGGGGCTGGAACCCCGGTACGCATCCGCAACGGGTGCCCACGGCGTCACATTCCGGACAGTGCTCGGCGTTCACTCGGATCCCTCCCCTGGCCACTGCCAGCGATTATGCAGACCCCCGGTACCCCGCCCAACCCGCCCGACAGGCCATAACCGGACACACCGCTCAGGATGGAGTAGTCGATCAGGCCTGAGGAGGAGCCGATGGTTCAGGACGTGACCACGGAGCCCGACCCGCGCAAAGCCGGCCCCCGTGCCGAACACGCCTCGCGCGAGGTGCTCGTTTCCATCGGCGCACTGCTGCTGGGGCTGCTCATCGCAGCGCTCGACCAGACGATCGTGTCGACGGCCCTGCCGACGATCGTCAGCGAGCTCGGCGGGATGGCCCACCTGTCATGGGTGGTCACGGCCTACATGCTCGCTTCGACGGCGGCCACGCCGTTGTGGGGGAAGCTCGGGGACCAGTACGGGCGCAAGAAGCTCTTCCAGTACGCCATCGTGCTCTTCCTGATCGGGTCCGCCCTCTGCGGCCTCGCGCAGAACATGCCGGAGCTCATCGGCTTCCGCGCGCTGCAGGGGCTGGGCGGCGGCGGTCTGATGGTGCTGTCGATGGCGATCGTCGGGGACATCGTCCCGCCGCGGGAACGCGGCAAGTACCAGGGCCTCTTCGGCGCCGTGTTCGGAGCGACCAGCGTGCTGGGCCCGCTGCTGGGCGGACTCTTCGTGGACCACCTGTCGTGGCGCTGGGTCTTCTACATCAACCTCCCCATCGGTCTCGTCGCACTCGTCGTCATCGCCGCGAGCCTGCACATCCCGGTGCGTTCGGACAAGCACACCATCGACTACTTCGGCACCTTCCTCATCGCCTCCGTCGCGACCTGCCTGGTGCTCGTCGCCTCCCTCGGCGGCACCTGGGGCTGGAGCTCCCCCCAGATCATCGGGCTGGCGGTCCTGGGTCTCGTGCTGGTGATCGCCTTCGTCCTCATCGAGCGGCGGGCCGCGGAGCCCGTGCTCCCGCTCAAGCTGTTCCGGATCCGGACCTTCACCCTCTGCTCGTTGATCAGCTTCGTCGTGGGCTTCGCGATGTTCGGCGCGATGGTCTACCTGCCGACCTTCCTGCAGGTGGTCCAGGGCGTCTCGCCGACCATGTCGGGCGTCCACATGCTGCCGATGGTGCTCGGCATGCTGATCACCTCCACCGCCTCCGGCCAGATCGTCAGCCGCACCGGGCGCTGGAAGGTCTTCCCGATCGCCGGCACGGCCGTGACCGCCGTCGGGCTGCTGCTCCTGCACCAGCTGCACCGCACCAGCTCCACCTGGGAGATGAGTGCCTACTTCTTCGTCTTCGGCGCCGGCCTCGGACTGGTCATGCAGGTGCTCGTACTCGTGGTCCAGAACTCGGTCAGCTACGCCGACCTCGGTGTCGCCACCTCCGGTGCCACCTTCTTCCGCTCCATCGGCGCCTCCTTCGGCGTCGCCATCTTCGGCACGATCTTCACCAACCGGCTCGACGACAAACTGGCCGCCGCGCTGGCCGGGGTCCCTCTCCCGCCCGGGGTGGACGCGAGCAGGCTGGAGGCCGACCCGCGGGCCATCGGGGCCCTGCCGCCCGCGCTGCGCCCGCGCGTGCTCGACGCCTACTCCACCTCCATCACCGACGTCTTCCTCTACGCCGTGCCCGTGGTGCTGGTGGCCTTCGTCGTGGCCTGGTTCCTCAAGGAGGACAAGCTGCGCGGCTCGGTGACGGCTCCCGATGTCTCGGAGACCCTCGCCTCGAACCCCGTCCAGCGCTCCTCCCGCGAGGAGGTCGCCCGCGCACTGACCGCGCTCGGCACCCTCCAGGGACGCAAGCACGTCTACGAGAAGATCACCGCGAAGGCCGGCTACGACCTGCTGCCCGCATCCAGCTGGATGCTGCTGCGGATCAACAGGTACGGCTCCGTCGATCCGGCGGTGCTCGCCGAGCGGACCATCGTGCCGCTGAAGGTCGTCACGGACGCGGCCAGCCAGATCGAGGGACGCGGACTGGCCGTCCGCGACGGACTGCCGCTGGTCCTCACGGCCAAGGGCCGCGAGAGCGCGCTGAAGCTGTCCGCCGCACGGGAGGAGTCGCTCGCCGAACTGCTCGGAGACTGGTGGAGCCCGGACCGCCCGACCGACCTGTCCGACCTGGTCGCGGAGATCAACGCGGAGCTCTGCGGTTCCGCCTCCGAGGAGCCCTACGAGGCCTTGCCGCGCCGGGACCACTCCGCCACCTGACCCACCCGCCGCCCGCGCTCCGCCGCTCGCGCCCGGGGCGCGCCGCCCGCACCCCGAGGTCCCGCCACCCCGCGCGGCTGCACCCCGGGTCAGACCAGGCGCTTCTCGAACCAGTGCTCGGCGTAGGGGCCGTCGCTGTACGCGGGTATCTCCGCGTACCCGTGCCGCGCGTACAGCGCGCGGGCCTCCACCAGGTCGGACCGGGTGTCCAGCCGGACGCACTCGGCACCCATCGCGCGGCCGGCCTCCTCCAGGGCCCGGAGCAGGGCCGCCCCGCCACCCGTACCGCGGGCGCGCGGGTCCACGTACACCCTGGTGAGCTCGGCGGTGACGGAGTCCAGGAGGCGTATCCCCCCGCACGCCAGGGGCCGGCCGGCGAGTCTGCCGACCACGAACCGGCCCGTCGGAGCCGTGAGCCCGTCGTCGGGGAAGTCCAGGAGGCCCTGGTCGATCTCGGCCTCCGTGACGGTCCGGTTCCAGTACCGGCCCGCGACCTCCGCGTAGTACGCGCGCCGCAGGAGCGTGGCGTCCGGGGTCGTGAACGCCTCCGTGGTGACCAGCCAGGAGGCAGCGGAAGCGGCGGAGGTCGCCGGGGCACAGGCCGACGTCGCCGGGACACTGGCCGGCGTAGCAGTCGAGGCCGTCGTGGTCGAAGTCGTGGTCGATGTCGTTGTCGTCGTCGTGGCGGTGATCGTCTCGTCGCTGCTCATGGCGTCATTGTGGAGCCCGACGGAGGCGCCCCGCGTGGAATATCCACAGGCACGGGCCGATGATAGGAAAAAGGGCAAACCGTGCGCACGAAGGGCGTGAACCGTCATGTCGGAGCATCCTGACTGTGTCCTGGTCCGTCGCGGCTACGAGGCCTTCGTCCAGGGCGACATGGAAAAGCTGGGCGCGATGATGACGGCCGACGTCATCCAGCACATGCCCGGAACCAGCCCCATATCCGGGCACCACAAGGGGCGGGAAGCCGTCCTCGACCTCTACCGCCGGCTCGGCGAAGAGACGAACGGCACACTCAGCCTCCACCTGGACAAACTGCTCGCCGACGGCCGCGGCCACGTCATGAGTTTCCACACAACGCGCGCGGACCGCGGCGTCCGCGGGATCGAGATCCACGAGGGCATCTTCTTCACGATCGTCGGCGGGAAGATCAGCGACCTCGACGTCTGCATCGAGGACATCGACGAGATGGACGCCTTCTGGGGCTGAGGTGGCCGAAGGGAAAGAAAAAGAAAAGAAAAAAGGGGCCCGGAGCAACCGCTCCGGGCCCCTCCCCTGCTCAGCCCTGCTTCGGCGCCGCCTGCTGCACGACCTCGAAGGACCACACCGACGAGCCCGTGGCCGCAGGCTTCGGCCGCTCCGCGCCGCCCTCGCCGCCCGCCGCGCCGCCCTCGCCGCCCGCCGCTCCGCCCGGCCCGCCGCCCGTCGCTCCGCTACCCTGGTGGGCCGCCTTCATGGGCCCGTCCATCCACGCCTGGAAGTCCTTCTCGGAAGCCCACCGCGTGTACACGAGATACTTGTCCGTGCCCTCGACGGGCCGCAGCAGCTCGAACCATTCGAAGCCGTCCGAGCCCTCCACGGAGCCCGCACGGGAGGCGAACCGCTGCTCCAGAACTTCCCGCTGCTCGGCCGGGACGGTGAGTGCATTGATCTTCACGATGCTCATGCCGACATCCTAGGTATCCGGCGAGGGATATCGTCGTCCGGGTAAATGAAGCACGCGGTATGAAACGCGGTACTAAACGCGGCAGCCAGGCGAAGTCAGGGTTGCGGTCAACAGGGCGGGAGGCCGGCGAGGCGTGGCTAACGCGGCGGAGCACAGTGGTGCGAACGGACATGCCGGGGTCATAGGCGGTACCGGCGGCAGGCTTGGGGCGGCGCGCCTCATGCTGTGGGCGCTGGCCGGGCTGCTAGCCGTCAGGCAGGCCGCGGTCGTGCTCCGCGTGCCGCCGGGAGAGTGGCTCAGCGGTTTCCACCTACCGGGCAGTCTTCCGGGCTCGCTCTACGAGAACGGCCAGTTCACCGGGACCCCCTTCGCGGGGCTGGTCCTCAAGCCGCTCCTCGGCCTCGCCGCGCCCTCCCTGGAGGTGGCCTGGACCTGCGTGACGCTGCTCTTCGTCGCCGCCATCGGGCTCGTCGCCGCGCGCGGCCTGCCCGATCCCGTGCCCCGGCGCACGGCGCTGCTGGCGGCGCCGGTGCTGGTCGGGCTGATGATGGTCTCGTTGCCCGTCCGGGAGGCCGCGCTGCCCGGCCAGACCGCCGTGCTACCGGTCCTGCTGGTGCTGCTCGCGGTGTTCCGGGTGCCCGGGGACCGCCCGTCCGGCTTCCTGATCGGCCTGGCCGCCGCGCTCCAGCCCGCGCTGCTGCTGTTCGCCCCGCTGCTGTGGCTGACCGGACGCAGGGCCGGCGCGCGCTCCGCCGCCGTGACCTTCGTCGGCGCCTCCGCGCTGTCCTGGGCGGCCCTGCCCAGCGACTCGTGGACGTACTGGGTCCAGCACCTGGCCGGCACCGGCCTCGGCGGCGCCCCCGACGGCCTCGCCAACCAGTCCGTGCACGGCGCTCTGCTGCGCCTGGGCCTTTCCGGCCCCGGCGAGATCCTGCTGTACGCCGCCCTCGCGGCCCCGATCGTCTGGATCGGCCTGCGCCGTGCCGCCCGCTACGCCCGGGACGGCCAGCTGCTGCTCGCGGTCGCCATCACCGGCTGCGTGGCCGTCGCCGTGTCCCCGACCGGCTGGCGCCACCAGCTGCTGTGGGTGCTGCTCGCGGTCGCCGGCAAGGTCGGCAAGCGGGCCGCCGACCGGCCGGTGTGGCCGGTGGCGGTGGTGCTCGCCATGACCCTGCCCAGCGACGTGCTGATGCCCAACCTGGTCGCGCTGGCCCCCGTACGGGACAACGTGCTGCTGCTCGCGGCCCTCGCGGCGGCCTGCGCGGTACCGTTCCTGCCGCGCTCCTCCCCGTACTGGCGCGAGCCGGTCCCCACGGCCTACGGCCGGCCCGCGCCGGCGCGCTGGGCGCGGGTTCCGCTGCTGCCGTTCTGGCGTCGGGTGCTGTCGCGCCCGAACCTGCTGCTGGAGCTGCTGCTGATACGGGTCGGGTACTCGCTGTACTCGCACATCCGGGCCGCGGCGCCCACCAGCCGCACCCTCGCCGAGGGCAACGCCCATCAGATCCACGGCATCGAGAAGGCGCTCGGCATCGACATCGAGCACGCCGTGAACCACGCGGTCGTGAACGCGCCCTGGCTGGAGGCGTTCTTCAACTTCTACTACACCTCCTTCCACTTCGTGGTCCCGCTGACGATCCTGGCGGTCCTGTACTGGCGCCGCCCCAAGGACTACCGCTGGGCCCGCGCTTCACTGGGCCTGGCCACCGTCCTGGCGCTCATAGGCTTCTGGCTGTACCCGCTGGCGCCGCCGCGCCTGATGCCGGACCTGGGCTTCGTCGACACCGTCCACGGGGTGCAGGACCTGGCGAACCCGAGCTACGGGGCCATGACCGCGATCTCCAACCAGTACGCGGCGATGCCCTCGCTGCACTTCGGCTGGTCGCTGTGGTGCGGCATCGTGATCGTGACGCTCGCGCCGAAGCGCTGGCAGAAGCTCCTGGGGGCGCTGCACCCGACCATCACGGTCTGCGCGATCGTGGCCACCGCCAACCACTGGGTGCTCGACGCGGTCGGCGGCGCGCTCGTCGTCGGCGCCGGGTTCGGGCTCGTCTACGTACTCTCGGGTCCGCGGGGCGCCGCCCTGCCGGCCGGGGTGGCCGTGCCGCGGCCGCGGCAGCCGGAGCGGGTCGGAGCGGGGTCCGCGGAGCGGACGAGGGCCTGACCGAG
Organism: Streptomyces sp. NBC_00435; assembly: GCF_036014235.1. Lineage (GTDB taxonomy): Bacteria > Actinomycetota > Actinomycetes > Streptomycetales > Streptomycetaceae > Streptomyces. The sequence continues at coordinate 2,560,165 of NZ_CP107924.1, read as the reverse complement.
GAATCGGGGGCCGCCGGGTCGCGGCCGACGCGTCGCGGCCGACTAGGTCGGGGCCGACGACGAAGGGGTGCCGGGGCGGTGTTGCAGCCGTCCCGGCACCCCTTCGCGCTGGATCGCCGCGTTCTGTCATGGTGCGCCCGTGGCGTCGCTCCTGCCACTCGGGGGAGGGGCGGGGTTTGCGTCCCGGACCCCACGCCCCTGGCGCCCCCGACGGGGCACGGGGTGCCGTTCCGCTCAGTCGGCCGGCAGGTTGGCCACGACCAGGGCTATCGCCGCCGTCGCCGTGTCCGTTTCGCCGAGCACCGTGGTCTGGCGGGGGCCGCGCACGCGGAAGCGGCCGTCGGGCAGCGGCTCGACGGCCGGTGCGGTCACGGCGAAGGGATGCCCGGCGGAGGCGCTGAACCACAGCGTGAAGTGGCTGGTGTACGGGTACAGCCGGCGCAGTTCCGGCTCCTCGCGGGCGGCCTCGATGAGCGCCAGGACGCCCTGGTGCATGGGCTCGGACCCGTTCTCCTCGGCCATCCGCCGCCAGGTCGTCGGCAACCGCTGCCAGCGTCTGGCGCTGGGGTCCTCAAGGTTCATCCGGGCAGTCTGGGGGCCGGGCCGCCGCCAGGGCAATGATCTCGAAGGTGGCGAGACGGTAACGACCGGTGGGTAACACCGAGGGACGGCAGGGGCCGGGCGTGGGAGGTGAGGCCCCTGCCATCCTGGATCACGGGTCAACCGTGGCTGACCCGCAGCTCCTTGATGCCGTTGAGCCAGGCCGCGCGCAGCCGGCGCGGGCCCTCGCCGACGAGGTGCAGGTCGGGCAGGGCGTCGGCCAGAGCGTTGAACATCAGGTCGATCTCCATGATGGCCAGTGACTTGCCGAGGCAGAAGTGCGGGCCTCCGCCGCCGAAGCCCAGGTGGGGGTTGGGGTCGCGGGTGATGTCGAAGGCCTCCGGGTTCTCGAAGACCTCGGGGTCGTGGTTGGCGGAGGAGTAGAACATCCCCACCCGGTCGCCCGCCTTGATCTTCTGCCCGCCCAGCTCGGTGTCCTGAGTGGCCGTCCGCTGGAAGGACACCACGGGGGTGGCCCAGCGAACGATCTCCTCGGCGGCCGTCGAGGGCCGGGTCGCCTTGTACAGCTCCCACTGCTCGGGGTGGGTCAGGAAGGCGTGCATGCCGTGGCTGATGGCGTTGCGGGTGGTCTCGTTGCCGGCGACGGCCAGCAGCAGGACGAAGAAGCCGAACTCGTCGGAGCCCAGGTTGCCCTGGCCCTCGGCGGCCACCAGCTGCGTGACGATGTCCTTGGCCGGACATTCCTTGCGGGCCGCGGACAGGTTCATCGCGTAACCGATGAGCTCCGCCGCGGCGTTGCCGCCGACCTCGGCGGTGATCGCGTACTCCGGGTCGTCGTAGGCGATCATCTTGTTGGACCAGTCGAAGATCCGGGACCGGTCCTCCTGCGGTACGCCGATCAGCTCGGCGATGGCCTGCAGCGGGAGCTCGCACGCGACTTGGGTGACGAAGTCGAAGCTGCCGTCGGCGGAGGCCTCCACGGCCTCCGCGACGATCTTGCGGGCGCGGTCGCGCAGGGCCTCCTCCAGCCCGCGGATGGCCCGCGGGGTGAAGCCCCGCTGCACGATCTGGCGTACGCGGGTGTGCTCCGGCGGATCCATGTTCAACATGATCAGGCGCTGGGCATCTATGGCTTCGCGCTGGATGTGCTCGTTGAAGCGGATGATCGCCGTGTTCGTGGTGGAGGAGAACAGCTCGGGGTGCGTCGAGATGTACTTGACGTCCGCGTGCCGGGTGACGGCCCAGTACCCCTCGTCGTCGAAGCCGGTGATGCCCCGCGGCTGCGGGCACCACCAGACGGGCGCCGTCTGCCGCAGCTGTGCGAACTCGGGGTAGGGGACCCGGGCTTGGAGCACGTCCGGGTCGGTGGCGTCGAAGCCTTCGGGCAGCACGGGGCAGGTCATCGGGGCGACTCCAAGGTCTGACGGCCCATCAGAAGTTGGCTTGAAGGTAGTAACGAGTTCTAGAAGTGACAAGGGTCCCCGCGCCAACTGTTGCGTGTGGAATCCGTGTAAGCCACGTGCAAGACCCTTGCGTACCGGGTGTTCTGGTCATAAGACTGCGGGGAGAACTAGAACGCGTACTAGTTCGGGTGGGGCGCCGGGACGGCCCGCCCGCCAGCTGAGGCGCGCCAGCGAGGCGCGCTGCGCGCTACGCAGGAGCAGGAGAGGACGAGCTCATGGCCGCGGAACCCGTCATCGTCGAAGCCGTACGCACACCGATCGGCAAGCGCGGGGGCGCGCTCGCCAATCTTCACCCCGCCTACCTCCTCGGCGAGACCTACCGCGAGCTCCTCGCCCGCACCGGCATCCAGCCCGACTGCGTGGAGCAGATCGTCGGCGGCACCGTCACGCACGCCGGTGAGCAGTCGATGAACCCCGCCCGCAACGCCTGGCTGGCGATGGGTCTGCCGTACGAGACCGCCGCGACCACCGTGGACTGTCAGTGCGGCAGCTCCCAGCAGGCCAACCACATGGTCGCCAACATGATCTCCGGCGGGGTCATGGACATCGGCATCGCCTGCGGGGTCGAGGCCATGAGCCGCGTCCCGCTGGGCTCCGGCTCCAAGCACGGCCCGGGCAAGCCCTTCCCGGACGAGTGGAACGTCGACCTCCCGAACCAGTTCGAGGCCGCCGAGCGCATCGCCCGCCACCGCGGGCTGACCCGCGAGGACGTGGACAGGCTGGGCGTGCTGTCCCAGCAGCGGGCCGCCGCCGCGTGGGCCGAGGAGCGCTTCAAGCGCGAGACCTTCGCCGTGCAGGTGCCGACCACCGAGGCGGAGCAGGCCGCCGGCCAGGGCATGTGGCGCCTGGTCGACCGGGACGAGGGCCTGCGCGACACCTCCATGGAGGCGCTCGCCCGGCTCAAGCCGGTCATGCCGACGGCCGTCCACACCGCCGGGAACTCCTCGCAGATCTCCGACGGAGCCGCCGCCGTGATGTGGGCCTCGCGCAAGATGGCCCGCGCGCTCAAGCTGCGGCCACGCGCCAGGATCGTCGCCCAGACGCTCGTCGGCTCGGACCCCCACTTCCACCTGGACGGGCCGATCGACGCGACGCGGGCGGTGCTGGGCAAGGCCGGCATGTCCCTGAAGGACATCGACCTCGTCGAGATCAACGAGGCCTTCGCCTCCGTCGTCCTCAGCTGGGCCCAGGTCTTCGACCAGGACCTGGAGAAGGTCAACGTGAACGGCGGCGGCATCGCGCTCGGCCACCCCGTCGGCGCCACCGGCGCCCGGCTGATCACCACCGCCCTGCACGAGCTGGAGCGGCGCGACAAGGAGTTCGCCCTGATCACCATGTGCGCGGGAGGCGCGCTGGCGACGGGCACCATCATCCAGCGGCTGTAGCTCCGGCTGCGCCGCCTTCGAACCCAGTGGGATGGGATGGCGAAGGCCCCGGTGGCCGGACCTGGGGAGGTCGGCCGCCGGGGCCTTCGCATGCGCGCGCCGAGCCCGCCAGGGGGTCGGGTGATCGGGCGGGGTCGAGCGGTACTTCCGGTCCGCTGCCGCTGGTGGCTCAGTACCAGTGGTGGGTCTGCCAGAAGCTCCAGGCGCCGACCGGGCTGCCGTAGCGGGAGTTCATGTAGTCCAGGCCCCACTTGATCTGGGTGGCCGGGTTGGTCTTCCAGTCCGAGCCCGCCGAGGCCATCTTCGAGGCCGGCAGGGCCTGGACCAGGCCGTACGCGCCGGACGAGGAGTTGGTGGCGGTGTGGTTCCAGCCGCTCTCACGGGACACGATGTTGTTGAACGCCGCGAACTGCGCCGGGTCCTTGATCATCTGCTGGGCGATCGCCTTGGCGTTCATCGGGGCGGCCTGCGCCGGAACGGCGGCCAGCATGGAACCGGCGACGCCCAGGGCGAGAACGGTGCCCGCGAAGGTCTTCTTCGAAGCGGCGATACGGCGGATGACGGCGTGGGACACGGACGGAACCTTCCGAAGGGGACAAGGACGGTCACAGGCACGCCGAAGACGTACGTGAGCCACTCACGCGACAGGAGAGGGGATCGTCGGCGGGAACAGGAGAGCCGGGGGTGAACCCGGGGGATCTCCGTCCGCCCTGCGACTCATCCAGTTCTACGGGGCTCCGCCGCCCCTGGCAAAGACCGCTCTTACTAGTGGCCCTCGCAGCCGGGGCGCAACGACCCCCCACCCGTGGGGTGGGCGTCCGCGCAGGTGGCGGCCAGTACGCGGGGGTGAGTACGGGACGTTCAAGGACTACTATCCCGCCTCGTATGTGACCTGGGTCCTGTGGGGCGGGTCACCGCCCAACAGCCCGGAACTCACCCTTCGTGGTCATTCGTACCCCTTCGGGGAGAAGGCGCGGGGGCGGATCCGCCCCCCGGATCGAAGGCCACGGGCGCATCGAAGGCGGCTTTCCGTGTGGCCCGCCGGAGCGCCTTCAGCAGGGTCGTGCCGAGCGCGAGGGTCAGTACGACGGTCAGCGCCGCCCGACCCAGATCCCAGCCCACGGAGGTCGCCAGGCAGTACGCGAGGAAGCGGGTCAGGTTCGCGGCCAGCGGGTCCCCGGGGTGGAAGGAGATGCCCTGGCCCATGCCCTGCAGGATCACCCAACCCTGCAGGTTCATGATCGTGCCGTACGCGAACGAGCCGAGGAACCCGTACAGCGCGAGCATCGCCAGCTCGGCCCGCCCCCGGAGCCGGTCCGGCCCCGGCAGCAGGCCCGCACCCAGCGAGAACCAGCCCATGGCCAGCATCTGGAACGGCATCCACGGACCCACCCCGCCCGTGAGCAGGGCCGACGCGAACATCGTGACCGCGCCGAGGACGAAACCGAAGCCCGGGCCGAGGACGCGACCGCTCAGCACCATCAGGAAGAACATGGGCTCCAGGCCGGCCGTGCCCGCACCGAGGGGCCGCAGCGCGGCCCCGACCGCGGCCAGTACGCCGAGCATGGCCACGGCCTTGGCATCCATGCCGTCGTCGGCGATGGTCGCGACGACCACGCCGACGAGGAGGGGCAGCAGGGCGGCGAAGAGCCAGGGGGCGTCCTGGGAGTGGGCGAAACCGGACTGGCGGTCGGCGAGGAGGGGCCAGCCGAAGGCGGCGATGCCGATGAGGGTGACGAGGACCAGGGCGGCGGCGGCCCGGGGGCCGATGCGGATGGGGCGGGGCCGCCGCTTGGTGGGCCGCTTGGTGGGGCTGCTCATGTGTTCGCCCGGGCGTTCAGGGCCGCGGCGACCTGGGAGACCGTGAGCCAGTGGGCCGGAGCCAGGATCTTGGCCACCTGTGGGGCGAAGGCGGGGGAGGAGACGACGACCTCGGCGGTCGGGCCGTCCGCGACGATCTCGCCGCCGGCCAGGATGACCACGCGGTGGGCCAGCTCGGCGGCCAGCTCCACGTCGTGGGTGGCCAGGACGATGGCGTGGCCGTCGGCGGCGAGTCCGCGCAGGATCTCCACGAGGCGGGCCTTGGCGGCGTAGTCCAGACCGCGGGTCGGCTCGTCGAGCAGCAGCAGCGCCGGGCGGCCGGTCAGGACCAGGGCCAGGGCGAGGGCCAGGCGCTGGCCCTCGGAGAGGTCGCGCGGGTGGGTGTCGTCGGGGACGTCGGGGAGCAGTGAGGTGACGAGGGCGCGGCAGGTGCCGGGCGCCTGGCCCGCGTCGTGGTCGGCGGCGGCGCACTCGGCGGCGACGGTGTCGGCGTAGAGGAGGTCGCGGGGTTCCTGGGGGACGAGGCCGACCCGGGTCACCATCTCGGGGGGCGGGGTGCGGTGAGGGGTGCGACCGCTGACCGTCACCTGGCCGGTGGTGGGCTCCAGAGTGCCGACGAGGGTGGCCAGGAGGGTGGACTTTCCCGCGCCGTTGCGGCCCATGAGGGCGATGGTCTCGCCCTTCGCCACGGTGAGGCTGATGTCGCGGAGGACCTCGGTGCGGCCGCGGCGGAGGGAGAGGCCCTCGACCGCGGCCGGACGGTCCCGCTCCGGGGAGTCGGCGGGGGCCGGGCCGGGGGCGGGGGCCGTGGTCCGGCCACGGCGGAGCAGGCGGGCGAGCAGGCCGGTGCCGGTGCCGCTCCGGGTGCCCTGCGGGCGGCCGTCCCCTACCCGCCCTTCCCCCGTTCCCCGGGGCTGCGCCCCGGAACCCGCCTCGGCGTGCGCCGGCCGCCGGGGCTGCGCCTCGGATCCCGCTGGGGCGGGCTGTGTCCCCGGACCTGCCGCGGGCTGCGTTCCCGAACCGGCCAGGGGCTGCATCCCCGGACCAGGCGGGAAGGAGGGCAGGCGGGCGACGAGGGGGGCGGAGTGGCGGCGGGCGTCGCGGATGGAGAGGGGGAGAGGGGACCAGCCGGCCAGGCGGCCCAGGGCCACCACCGGGGGGTGGACCGGGGAGACGGCCATGATCGAGGCGGGGGAGCCCAGGACCGGGGGTGCGCCCGGGGAGGGCAGGAGGAGGACCTGGTCGGCGTACTGGACCACCCGCTCGAGGCGGTGCTCCGCCATCAGGACGGTCGTGCCCAGGTCGTGGACCAGACGCTGCAGGACGGCCAGGACCTCCTCCGCCGCCGCCGGGTCCAGCGCGGACGTCGGCTCGTCCAGGACGAGCACGCGCGGGTGCGGGGTCAGGACCGAACCGATCGCGACCCGCTGCTGCTGGCCTCCGGAGAGGGTGGCGATGGGGCGGTCGCGCAACTCGTTCAGGCCGAGGAGGTCGAGGGTCTCCTCGACGCGGCGGCGCATCACGGAGGGCGGCAGGCCGAGGGATTCCATGCCGTAGGCGAGCTCGTCCTCGACGACGTCCGTCACGAAGTGCGCCAGCGGATCCTGGCCGACGGTACCGACCACGTCCGCCAGCTCGCGCGGCTTGTGCGTACGGGTGTCCCGGCCCGCGACGGTGACCCGGCCCTTGAGCGTGCCGCCGGTGAAGTGCGGGACCAGGCCCGAGACGGCCCCCAGGAGGGTGGACTTGCCGACGCCGGAGGGGCCGACCAGGAGGGTCAGCTCACCCTCCGGGAGGGTGAAGTCGGCGTGGGAGAGGGAGGGGGACGGCGCGCCCTCGTACGTCACCGATACATCGTCGAAACGGATCACGGGGCGTTACGCCTCCTTCGAGGCTGGGGAGGCGGGGAGGCCGGGGAGGGCGGTACGGGTGCCACGAAGGCGGGGAGCAGGCCGATCAGGATCGCCGCGGCCGGCCAGAGCGGGAGGGAGGGGGCGACCAGGGGGACGACGCCCGGCCGCAGGCCCTCCGGATCCAGGGACGCGGCCCGGATCAGCAACGCCGCGACCGCCGCGCCCGAACCGGCGACCAGCCAGGCCCGTACGCCCCAGCGGTCCGGCCGGTACCGGGTCCGGATCGAACGCCGGCCGCCCAGGCGGAGCCCCCCGAGAGCCAGGGCGAGGGAGACGAGGAGGAGGGGGAGGCCGTACGCGCCGCCTTCCGCGGCCAGGAGTCCGTACGTACCCGCGCAGACGCCGAGCAGCCCGCCCAGGGTGAGTACGTTGGTGGTGCGCCGGACGGCGGCCGGGACCTGCGCGGTGCGGCCGTAGCCGCGGGCGTCCATGGAGGCGGCGATGGCCACCGAGCGTTCGAGCGCGCCCTCCAGGACCGGGAGGCCGATCTGGAGGACGGCCCCGACCCCGCCCGTGGGGCGGCCCCGCAGCCGGCGGGCGGTCCGCAGGCGGACCACGTCCGCGACCATGTTCGGCGCGAAGGTCATCGCGACGACCACGGCGACGCCGACCTCGTACAGGGCCGCGGGCAGGGACTTCAGCAACCGCGCCGGGTTCGCGAGGGCGTTGGCGGCGCCGACGCAGATGAGGAGCGTGGCGAGCTTCATGCCGTCGTAGAGGGCGAAGACCAGCTGCTCGGCGGTGACCCGGCCGCCGAACCGGATTCCCTGAGCCCAGGCCGGGAGCGGGACCTCGGGGAGGGTGAACAGGGTGTGCGCGCCGGGGATGGGGGAGCCGAGCAGCATGGAGAAGAGGAGGCGCAGGCCGATGACGAAGAGGCCGAGCTTGACGAAGGCGCCGTAGGAACGCGCCCAGGGGGCGTCGGTGCGGCGGGCCGCGACCACGTAGCCGGCGACGCCGACGATCAGGCCGAGGAGCAGCGGGTTGGTGGTGCGCGAGGCGGCGGTGGCGAGACCGAGCGCCCAGAGCCACCAGGCACCCGCGTGCAGGGCGTTGCCACGGGTGGCATCGGGGGCCTGCCATCGCCTTTTGACGTACGTCGGCACGCGCGGGGCGCCGGTTGCCCGGTCGGCGGCGTCCGTGCCGGCCGGGGTGGGGACGTCGCGTGAGGGGCCGTGGCCGGCGACATCGCGGGTGGTGCGGGTGGTGCGTGCCGCGGCGTGAGTGGTGCGCCCGGCCTGCGGCCGGGCCGGGTTCCCACCCGCACCGACCGTGCCGGCCGATGGTCCGGTGCGGGTGGCCCCGTCCCGTCCCCGACCACCGTCGGCGCCCGCCCCGCCGTTTTCGGCCGGCTCCGGCTCCGGCCGGTCTCCGGCGGGGTTCCGCGTCACCGGGTGCGGCGGCGGCGGGATTGCCAGAGGGCGGCCGCGGCCAGGGCGGCCACCGCCGCGATGCCCACGAGGAGGCCGGTCGACGGACCGCCGCCGGTGTCCTTGGCCGCTGCCGCGGGGGCGTCCGCGGCGGGTTCGCCACAGCCCTGCTTCGGGTATCCCGCGACCGCGCACAGCAGCGCGGCGCTGTTGTAGCGCAGCGGCTTCGCCACCGCCGCCAGCGCTTCGGCCGCCGTGGCGTCCGGGCCGACCTGCGCGCACGCCGTCCGCGGAGCCTCCTGCGGCGGGGCCTCGCCCGCCGGGGCCTGCGCGGGCGTGCCGAAGTCGATGACCACGGCGATGCGCTTCCTGCCCTCCACCGCGGAGGTCGCCGAGCAGACCGCCGCGAAATCGGGAGCCGTGCGCGGCGGGGCGGCCTGCTCGGCCGCGTCCTTGCTCACCACGAAGTGGAAGCCCTGCACGGAGCCGTCCGCCGGGCGCGCCGAGGAGGGGCCCTGGGTGGCGTACTTCCACTGGCCGCCCGCACCGTCCCAGAACGACCAGTAGCGGTACGTCGAGGCCAGCGCGGGCGACGCGGCCAGCACGGCCAGGAGGAGGCCGGCGACGAGGACCGGCAGGGCCAGGTGGCGGTGTGCGCGGCGACGGCTGCTGCGCATCAGAGCTGGTTCCGCTTCCGGCGGCCGCTCAGCACGATGCCGATGCCCATACCGGCCGCGGCGCCCGCGAGGATCATCCACCAGACGTTCTTGTTGCCGGACTCCTTCTCGTCCTTCTTCTTCGCCGGCTGCTCGGAAGCGGAAGCCGCCGCCGGGCCCGTCGCGTTCAGCGCCGCCACCAGGTCGGTGCCGCCGAAGGCCTTCGGGTCGGTGCCCGTGGCGTGCGCGGCCAGGATCAGGGTGCCCAGGCCGGCCGGGCTGCCCTTGGACCACTCGGCGGAGTTGGCCTTCAGCCACTCCAGCGCGCCCATCGCCGCCTGCTTGTGCCCGGCCGCGGCCAGGGAGATCACCGCGTCGGCGGTGTTGCCGATGTCGGCGGTCGGCTGGTCGGCGCCCGGGGTGAGGGCGGTGAGGTGGTTGTCCTTCGCCAGCGCCCCGGCCAGGTATCCGGCCGCGCCCCGGGCGGCGGCCACCGGGTCACCGGCGGTCGCCGGGCAGGCGAGCGAGGCCGCGGGGGTGTCCGTGGAGGAAGGGGGGACGAGCGCGCCCGTGCCGAGTCCGGCCAGGACCGCGGCGGCCGTCGCGTCCGCGTTCGCGGGGAGCTTTCCGTCGGCCGTCCGCTGGTAGGCGAAGGCACCCAGGTCGGTGCCCTGCTCGGCCGAGCAGCCCAGCTGGAAGGAGAGCAGGTTGTCGTACGCGGACTTGCCCGTCTTCGACTTGACCTCGGCCGGCTTCTCGCCCGCCGCCGCGAGCGCGCTGATCACTATGGAAGTGGAGCTGGCCTCGCTCGGGGAGCCGGGGACGTAGGCCCAGCCGCCGTCCTCGTTCTGTACGGACTTCAGCCAGTCCGCGCCCTTCTTGACCGCCGCGTCCTGGCCGCCGAGCGCCTTCAGCGCCTGGACGGCCACCGCGGTGGCGTTCGTGTCGAGCATCGTCTTCGCGTCGCACGCGGCGGCGGAGTCCGCGCGGAAGGAGGCGAAGCCGCCGTCGGCGCACTGCTGGCCGACGAGCCAGTCGACGGCCTGCTGGGCCGGCTTCAGCCCCACGGCGCGCTGGGCGAGCAGCGCGAACGACTGCCGCCACACCCCGTCGTACGTCGGGTCGGTCTTGCCGAAGAGACCGGAGGGGATCGGGGGCACGGGTGACGGCGTGGCGACATCGGCGAGGGCTACGGGGGCGGCGCCCACGCAGAGCACGGCGGAGGCGGCGAGCGTGGCGGCGCTGCGGCGGACGTTCATGGCGGGGCGGGTGCCTCTCGTGCTGGGGACCCGGAGGCAGGCAGCACAGCTGGGGCTGGCACCGGGCTCCGGCTCCGTTTACCTCGACGGTGCCGGCCGCCGGAGGACCCAGCGGCACGAGCCGCGCACCTCCGGTACGGGGCATTCCGGCTCCCCGCCCCGGGGGTGCCGGGGGAGGGTCACGGTTGCGGGTCAGCGCCGGAATTGCACCGGCTTCCCCCCGTACGGAAGTGTGGACGACGCCCATACTCTACCGGCCCGTAGCCCGCCCACCCGGTGGCACCGCCCGCCGGAGCCCCTTACCGGGCACCCCAGGGCACCGCCGGCCGCTCTAGACGGCGCGGTACGTCACCGGTTCGCTGCCCGGCACGGCTTCCGCACGGCCCTGCTTCACCAGGCGCCGCAGATGGGCTTCCGCTTCCGAGACGGCGATGTTGCGGGAGCCGTACGGAATTTGCTCCCAGGGCCGGTTCCACTCCATCCGCTCCGCCAGCGCCCACGGGGTCAGTGGCTCCGCGGCGAGCAGCTCCCGCAGCCCGGCCAGCCGCTCCTCGTGGTGGTCCAGGAGTTCCCGTACGCGGGCCGGGGCGTCGGTGAAGGCGTGCTGGTGGGCCGGGAGCACCTCGGCGGGCTGGAGGCGGCCGATGCGTTCGAGGGAGTCGAGGTAGTCGCCGAGGGGGTCGGTGATCCGGTCGGAGGAGGGGTCCTCGTAGAGGCCGATGTGCGGGGAGATCCCGGGCAGCAGGTGGTCCCCGGAGAAGAGGCGGCCGTTGCCGGGCAGGTTGGCCGGGTGCTTCTCCTCCAGGTGCAGGCAGACGTGGCCGGGGGTGTGCCCGGGGGTCCAGACGGCCCGCAGCCGGCGGCCGGCCAGCGGCAGCAGCTCGGCGGGGACGATCTCCCGGTCGGGGACGGCCGCGTGCAGACCGGGCAGGGTGCGCATGCGGCCGCTCGCGCGGGCGGCGCGCAGCGGGGCGATGTGCTCCTCGGGGGCTCCGGCGGAGGCGAGTTTCTCGCTCATGTAGTCGAACCAGACGCCGGGTTCGGAGGAGCGGGTCCGTACGACGATCTCGGTGTCGGCGGCATGCATGGCGATCCAGGCGCCGGAGGCCTCACGGACCTGGCCCGACAGGCCGTGGTGATCGGGGTGGTGGTGGGTGATGACCACCCCGTGGACGTCGGCGACGGCGATGCCGAGGGTGCCGAGGCCGGCGACGAGGGTGTCCCAGGACTCGGGATCGTCCCAGCCGGTGTCGATGAGGACCGGGCCGCGGTCGGTGTCGAGGACGTGGACGAGGGTGTGACCGAGCGGGTTGTCGGGGATGGGCACCTTGATGCCCCACACGCCTCCGCCGTGGTCGGTGACGTGAGGTGTCACGCCGGGGGTGTCCTCTGCCATGAGGGGCTCCACTCTAACGAGGCGGTGTCCAACGAGAAGGTGTCCAACGGCAACGCGTACAACGAGAACGTGTTGCAATAGTCGCCCAAGTCGACCACTTCCGCGCCCTCCTGACTAGTCGTTGGATCTTCGGGGTGTCGGGCAGGGCGAGCCGGAGTCGGTTCGGTCGGGGCCGTGGACTCCTAGAACTAGAACTGGTATCAGTTCTGGAACGCCAAGCCGCAGGAGGCATCAGCCATGACCGAGCTCGTGGAACACGGACAACTGTTCATCGGCGGTGAGTGGACGGATCCGCTGGGTTCCGAAACGATCAAGGTCGTCTCGCCCCACACCGAGCAGGTCATCGGCAGCGTCCCGCACGCCTCGAAGGCGGACGTCGACCGGGCCGTGGCCGTCGCCCGCAAGGCCTTCGACGAAGGCCCGTGGCCGCGCACCTCGCTCGAGGAGCGGATCGCCGTCGTCACCCGGATCAAGGACGCGATAGCCGTCCGCCACGAGGAGATCGCCGCCTCGATCACCTCCCAGAACGGATCCCCGTACTCCTGGAGCATCCTCGCCCAGGCGCTCGGCCCGATGATGGTCTACGACGCCGCGATCACCGTGGCCCGCGACTACCCGTACGAGGAGTACCGCCAGGGCGCCCTCGGCCCCATCCTCGTCCGGCGCGAGGCGGTCGGCGTCGTCGCCGCCGTCATCCCGTGGAACGTCCCGCAGTTCGTCGCCGCCGCCAAGCTGGCGCCCGCGCTGCTCACCGGCTGCACGGTGATCCTCAAGCCGTCCCCCGAGGCGGTCCTCGACTCGTACATCCTCGCCGACATCGCCCGCGAGGCCGGACTGCCCGAGGGCGTGCTGTCGATCCTGCCCGCCGACCGCGAGGTCAGCGAGTACCTGGTCGGCCACCCCGGCGTCGACAAGGTCGCCTTCACCGGCTCCGTCCCGGCCGGCCGGCGCGTCATGGAGGTCGCCTCCAGGAACCTCACCCGCGTCACCCTCGAACTCGGCGGCAAGTCCGCCGCCGTCATCCTCCCGGACGCCGACCTGGACACCGCCATCGCCGGCATCGTCCCCGCGGCCTGGATGAACAACGGCCAGGCGTGCGTGGCCCAGACCCGCGTCCTCGCCCCGCGCGGCCGCTACGAGGAGATCGCCGAGGCGCTCGCCGCAGCGGCCTCGGCGCTGGTCGTCGGCGACCCGATGGACCCCGCGACGCAGCTCGGCCCGCTGGTGGCCCAGCGGCAGCAGCAGCGTTCGCTGGACTTCATCCGGATCGGCCAGGAGGAAGGCGCCAAGGTCCTGTCCGGCGGCGGCCGTCCGGCCGGCATGGACCAGGGATGGTACGTGGAGCCGACCCTCTTCGGGGACGTCGACAACTCCATGCGGATCGCCCGCGAGGAGATCTTCGGCCCGGTCGTCTGCCTGATCCCGTACGGGGACGAGGCGGAGGCGGTACGGGTGGCCAACGACTCGGAGTTCGGGCTCAGCGGCAGCGTCTGGACCGGCGACGTCGAGCGCGGCATCGACTTCGCACGGCAGGTGCGGACCGGCACCTTCAACGTGAACACCTTCAGCCTGGACATGCTCGGCCCGTTCGGCGGCTACAAGAACAGCGGCGTAGGGCGGGAGTTCGGCCCCGAGGGGCTGAGCGAGTACCTGGAGCACAAGATGATCCACCTCCCGGCAGGGTACGTACCCCCCGCGGCGGGTGCGTGATGGGTGACCGGTGGCACGTCGAGGTGGACCGGGGGGTCTGCATCGGCTCGGGGATGTGCGTGAACCACGCCCCGGACGGCTTCGCCCTCGACTCGGCGAGGCAGTCGCACCCGCGGGCGGCGGAGACGGACGCGAACGAGCCGGTGCTCACCGCGGCGGAGGGGTGCCCGGTCGAGGCGATCGCGATCACCCTGCTGGGCAGCGGCGAGGCGGTGTTCCCTCCGGAGGAGTGAGGGGGTGGGGGTGGGGGTGGTGGGGCTGCGGGTTGGTCGGGGGCGTTGACGGGGTTCGGGGGGAGCCCGGCAGTCCAGTGTCCTTTCGGGGTGGGCCGGTCCGTCAAGGGCGCTCCTCCTTCGTCGTCGCGTCGCTGCGCGATGGCCTTCGGCCACCCTTGACCGACCGACCCACCCCGAAACGCCACAAGACTTCCGGGATCCCCCCGAGGAACGGCCGGGAGGGACGATGAGGAGGAGCGGGCACGTCAGAGACGTACGCGCCCTCTCGGGCCGGTCATCCGGACCCGTCACCGGTCAGGACCGCCCAGCTGGAGCGGATGGCTGCCCGGGGAGCCCGGAGCATCCAGGAGCGGGGGGTCGGCCACCCTTCCCGCACCTTCGCACGGCCAGCATGAGCGTAAGGACGACCACCACCCCCGGCGGTCGGTGGACGCGTCAGATCGCTACACACTCTCGCTCGGCTTAGCGGCCATCGGCCGTCTGTGGCTGGGCATAAGCCGCCCACCCACCAGACTCATCCCACTCGGCTTAGCGACCATCGGCCGTCTGTGGCTGGGCATAAGCCGCCCACCCACCACACCCATCCCACCCAGCTCAGCGACCATCGGCCGTCTGTGATTGGGCGCAAGCCGCCCACCCACCACACCCATCCCACTCGGCTTAGCGACCATCGGCCGTCTGTGATTGGGCACAAGCCGCCCACCCACCACACCCATCCCACTCGGCTTAGCGACTGACCACCGTCTGTGGCTGGATCTGGATATAGGCCCGCCCATGGGCCGGCAGTGGGCTGAGGCCGTCCGGCGACGATCCGCAGACCCCCAAGACCCCCAAGACCCTCAAGACCCCCAAGACCCGACCCCCAAGACCCCCAAGACCCTCAAGACCCCCAAGACCCGACCCCCAAGACCCCCAAGACCCTCAAGACCCCCAAGACCCGACCCCCAAGACCCTCAGGGCCTGTAGTGGTCCTAGCGGCCCTGATCTTTCGTCTTTAGCATCCGAGATCTGATCGTTTCGATTGCTCGGCCACGGACGGCCGGTTGCCGTTAAGCCGAGCGAGAGTGTGTAGCGATCCGCTGCGCCCACCGACCGCCCGGGGGTGGTGGTCGTCCTCACGCTCATGCTGGCCGTGCGAAGGTGCGGGAAGGGTGGCCGACCGCCCGGTCCTGGATGCTCTGACCGTCCCGGGCGTCTATGCCGTCCGGCTGGGCGGTGCTGACCGGTGACGGGTCCGGATGACCGGCGGGAAAGGGCCTGGGCTTCGCCAGTCTGCCCGCTCCTCCCGATCCGTCCCTCCCGGCCGTTCCTCGGGGGGAACCCGGAAGTCTTGTGGCGTTTCGGGGTGGGTCGGTCGGTCAAGGGTGGCCGTAGGCCATCGCGCAGCGACGCGACCGCAGGGAGCGCCCTTGACGGGCCGGCCCGCGCCGAAAGGACACTGGACTGCCGGGCTCCCCCCGGACCCTGTCAACGCCCCCGACCAACCCCTCCCTCCCTCGCTCCCCCAGTCCGCGCCTCCCGCCCCCCCCGCCCCCCGTCGAATGACGAGCAGTTCGCCGCCGTGCTGGGGCCGACCGGCAACCGGGGGTCGGGGGCCGTGTCGGGGGAGGGCCGCGAGGAGGGCTTCGGGTCCGCCGACGGCTGCGAGCTGGACTGGGGCATCCCCGGCATGGTCGGCCTGACGCAGCAGCGGGACATCGTGGTCGGCCTGACCGCCCGCGGCTGGACGATCACGGACCACCGGGACCGGCCCGCCGGGTGGGTGATGACCAACGGTTCCTGGGAGCTGGTACTGATCACCATGGAGTCGCGGCGGGGGTCCTTCGTCTCCCTCGAAGCGGTCCGGCACGATGCCGCCCGCGACGGGGAGCCCGTGGGAGCGGAGCCCGGCGACGCGGCCGACGTGTAGCGGTGCCGTAGGGGGATCGCTGTCGCAAGGGGCGCGCTTGCCGCCCGGGGAGCGCCCTCGCCCCCCCAGGAGCGGGATCAGGCCTTTTTCGGCCCGGCCGGGGTCGCTGCCCCGGCCCCCGGGTCCGGCGCCGTCAGGTCGATCAGGCGGCAGACCGTCTCGATGTCGATCTTGACCTGTGCGATCGATGCCCGGCCCGACAACCAGGTGATCAGCGCCGAGTGCCAGGTGTGCTCGATGACCCGGACCGCCGACAGCTGTTCCGCCGTCGGCGGGGCGTCCAGGCCCATCGCGTCCAGGATGATCGCCGTCGTCAGCCGGGACACCGTGTCCACCTCGGGGCTCACGCTGCGGTCCGCGAAGGTCAGCGCGCGCACCATCGCGTCGGCCAGGTGCGGTTCGCGCTGGAGCGCGCGGAAGGCGCGCATCAGGGTCTCCGCGACCCGGGCCGCGGGCTCGTCCCCGGCGGGCGGGCGCTTGCGCAGCGTGGTGTGCATGTGCTGGAGCTGGTCCTGCATGGTCGCGACGAGCAGGTGCACCTTGGACGGGAAGTAGCGGTAGAGGGTGCCCAGGGCCACGCTGGAGGACTCCGCCACTTCCCGCATCTGGACCGCGTCGAAGCCGCCCCGGCTCGCCAGCTGGGCACTGGCGTGCAGGATCCGCCTGCGGCGTGCCTCCTGACGTTCGGTCAGGGGCGGGGACGCCGGTGTGGTGACGGCTGGGGTCACGGCCTTCGCTTCCGCTGTCATCTGTCCCGTTCCAAGGCGTTCCATGTCGTTGCGGGGGCTGGTGCGCGCCCAGCATGGCAGGCGTCGGAGCCGTGGCGCGAATCACCTGCCACCCCTCTTACGGTGTGGTTTCCGGCCGGTAGATTCAATGGTCTTCAAGGGATCAAGTCTGAAACTTGTTCTACATTATCCGAGCGGTTACGCTCCGGCGAAAGTGCAGGGAGAAGGGGGCCGAGAGTGACCGCAGAGGCCATGGTGGAGAGCCCTTCCACGGGTTCCGCCACCGACGACAGCCGCCCGTTGCGGATCGCACTCCTCACCTATAAGGGGAACCCGTTCTGCGGCGGCCAGGGCGTCTACGTCCGCCACCTCGCGCGCGAGCTCGTGAAGCTGGGCCACACCGTCGAAGTCATCGGCGCGCAGCCCTACCCGGTGCTCGACACCGACGCCCTCACCGGCGCCGGCGCCACCCTCACCGAACTCCCCAGCCTGGACCTGTACCGCAGCCCCGACCCGTTCCGCACGCCCAAGCCCGACGAGTACCGGGACTGGATCGACGCCGTCGAGGTCGCCACCATGTGGACCGGCGGCTTTCCCGAGCCGCTGACCTTCTCGCTCCGCGCCCGCCGTCATCTGGCCGCCCGCGCGGGCGAGTTCGACGTCATCCACGACAACCAGACCCTCGGGTACGGCTTGCTGGCCGACCTCGGCGCCCCGCTGGTCACCACCATCCACCACCCCATCACCGTCGACCGCAAGCTGGACCTGGCCGCCGCCAAGGACCGACGCAAGCGGGCCTCCGTGCGGCGGTGGTACGGGTTCACGCGCATGCAGGGCCGGGTGGCCCGGCGGCTGTCCTCCGTGCTCACCGTCTCCGGCTCCTCCAAGAAGGAGATCGCCGAGCACCTCGGCGTCCGGGACGAGCGCATCCACGTGGTCCACATCGGCGCCGACACCGACCTCTGGTCGCCCGACGCCTCAGTGGCCGAGGTACCCGGGCGGATCGTGACCACCTCGAGCGCCGACGTCCCGCTCAAGGGGCTCGTCCACCTCGTAGAGGCGCTCGCGAAGCTCCGTACCGAGCAGCCCGACGCCCACCTCGTCGTCGTCGGCAAGCGCGCCGAGAAGGGCCCGGTCGCCCGCGCGATCGAGACGTACGGGCTCCAGGACGCGGTCCGCTTCGTCAAGGGCATCAGCGACACCGAGCTCGTCGACCTCGTCCGCAGTGCCCAGATCGCCTGCGTGCCCTCGCTCTACGAAGGCTTCTCGCTCCCGGCGGCCGAGGCCATGGCCACCGGCACCCCGCTGGTCGCCACCACCGGCGGCGCGATTCCCGAGGTCTCCGGCCCCGACGGCGAGACCTGCCTCGCGGTGCCGCCCGGCGACGCGGGCGCGCTGGCCGTCGCCCTCGGCCGGCTGCTCACCGACCCCGGGCTGCGCGCCCGGCTCGGCGCCGCCGGCCGCGAGCGCGTGCTGTCCCGCTTCACCTGGGCCAGGGCCGCGGAGGGCACCGTCGTCCACTACCGCGCCGCCATCGCGCGGGCCACGGCCGGCGCGAAGGCCACGAAGACCCGGTGACCTCCACCTTCCGTCCGATGCAGTTCCCCTCTCACTTCCGCGACCGCGAAGGCAGGACCACGTGCTGACCGTCGATTTCTCCCGGTTCCCGCTCGCCGCAGGCGACCGTGTACTCGATCTGGGCTGCGGCGCAGGCCGGCACGCCTTCGAGTGCTACCGGAGAGGCGCCCAGGTGGTCGCCCTCGACCGCAACGGCGAGGAGATCCGCGAGGTCGCCAAGTGGTTCGCGGCGATGAAGGAGGCAGGCGAGGCCCCGGCCGGCGCCACCGCGACCGCCATGGAGGGCGACGCCCTGGCGCTGCCCTTCCCCGACGAGTCCTTCGACGTCATCATCATCTCCGAGGTGATGGAGCACATCCCCGACGACAAGGGCGTACTCGCCGAGATGGTCCGCGTCCTCAAGCCCGGCGGGCGCATCGCCATCACCGTGCCCCGCTACGGCCCCGAGAAGATCTGCTGGGCGCTCAGCGACGCCTACCACGAGGTCGAGGGCGGCCACATCCGCATCTACAAGGGCGAAGAACTGCTCGGCAAGATGGAGTCCGCGGGCCTCAAGCCGTACGGCACCCACCACGCGCACGGCCTGCACTCGCCGTACTGGTGGCTCAAGTGCGCCTTCGGCGTCGACAACGACAAGGCCCTGCCCGTCAAGGCGTACCACAAGCTGCTGGTCTGGGACATCATGAAGAAGCCGCTGGCCACGCGGCTCGCGGAGCAGGCCCTCAACCCGGTCATCGGCAAGAGCTTCGTCGCGTACGCGACCAAGCCGCACCTGCCCGTGGGCGCCGCGCAGTGAGCTCACCGGGGCGCACCGCACCCGAGCACCTGGTCCTGGACGGCGTACTGACCGCCGAGCAGGCCGCCGCCACCGTCGCCGGGATCCTCGCCGCGCAGCGCGCGGACGGGGCGATCCCGTGGTTCCGCGGACACCACCTCGACCCGTGGGACCACACCGAGGCCGCGATGGCCCTCGACGCGGCCGGCGAGCACGAGGCCGCGGAGCGGGCGTACGACTGGCTGGTCCGCCACCAGAACGAGGACGGCTCCTGGTACGCGGCCTACGCCGACCGGGAGGACGGGGTCGACACCCGCGAGCCGCAGGACGCGAGCCGGGAGACCAACTTCGTCGCGTACCTCGCCGTCGGCGTCTGGCACCACCATCTGTCCACCGGGGACGAGGTCTTCCTCGACCGGATGTGGCCGGCCGTTTACGCGGCCGTCGAGTTCGTCCTGCGGCTCCAGCAGCCGGGCGGCGAGATCGGCTGGAAGTGGGAGCCCTCCGGCGAGGACGTCCGCGACGCACTGCTGACCGGGTCCTCCTCCATCCACCAGGCGCTGCGCTGCGCGCTGGCCATCGCCGAGTACCGGGGCGATCCGCAGCCGGACTGGGAACTGGCCGCGGGCGCCCTCGGGCACGCGATACGCCGGCACCCGGAGCGGTTCCTGGACAAGTCGCACTACTCCATGGACTGGTACTACCCGGTCCTCGGCGGTGCGCTGA
This sequence comes from Streptomyces sp. NBC_00435, assembly GCF_036014235.1. Taxonomy (GTDB): domain Bacteria; phylum Actinomycetota; class Actinomycetes; order Streptomycetales; family Streptomycetaceae; genus Streptomyces. The sequence continues at coordinate 2,540,679 of NZ_CP107924.1, read as the reverse complement.
CCGGCGCGGAGGCCAAGTCCCGGATAGAGGAGCGGTGGGAGGAGTTCGTCGTCCCGGACCTCGGTGTGCGGTGCGTGCTGCCGAACCCCTGGGTGACGGGCGGGGAGTCCTGCGAGCTGGCGCTCGCGCTGTGGGCCACGGGGGAGTCGGACCGGGCGCTGGAGATCCTGCGCTCGATCGGGCACCTGCGGGCCGACAACGGCATGTACTGGACCGGGTACGTCTTCGACGACCGGGCGGTCTGGCCCGTGGAGCAGACCACCTGGACGGCGGGCTCGCTGCTCCTCGCGGTGGCCGCGCTCGGCGGGGACGAGGCCACGGGTACGGTCTTCGGCGGACTGACCCTGCCGGCCGGCCTGGAGCCGGACTGCTGCAACTGAGCCGCGCCGCCCGGCTGTTGCCGGGCACCGCTCGTCCCCCGGCGGACCGGGGGACGAGCGGGGCTCAGCGGCGGTACAGGCGGCCCGCCACGGCGTGGCCGACGACCAGGTAGGCGACGGCCGCGATGCCGTAGCCGATCACCACCTGGACCCATTCGCGGTTGAAGGTGAACAGGTCGTAGGACCAGCCGGCCAGCCAGCTCGCCGCGTCGTGGATGAAGTCGACCAGTCCGTTGCCCTGGTTGGCGTCCAGCAGGTACAGCAGGATCCACAGGGCGATCACGAAGGCCATGACGTCGGCCACGACCGCGACGGCGCGGCCCGCCTGGCTGCTTCCTCGGGTGTGCACTCGCGTGTGTGTGGGCATAGTGCGCGTCTTGCCGCGCCCGGGCCGGGTAAACCCGAACGGGTCCCCCAGGTGGCGCAGCCGACCACCCGGGGTGAGGCTGCGGGGGACACCTCAGTCCCCGGAGGCAACTCGTGTCCCTTCCCACCACAACCGTCCGTTTCCGTCGTGCCCTCACGGCGGTGCTGCTGTCCTGCGCGCTGCTGGGCGGTGCCACCGCCTGCGGCTCGGGCGGCGGCGACAACGCCGCCGCCGGTCAGAGCGACGAGGTCTCGGTGGCCATGGCCGCGTTCGCCGAGGCCGACGCGGCAGCCTCGGCCGAGGACGCGGAGGCGGCCGCCGCGTCGCCCGCGCCCACCAGCCCGGCGGAGAAGCAGAAGTTCGCCAAGACCCGGTTCGTCGCCAACGCGGGCCTCGCGGCCGGCGCCACGTACCAGTGGATCATCAAGCCGTACCGTGACGGCAAGTTCAAGAAGGGCGCCAAGGGCCGCAGGTTCGCGCTCGTCAAGGCGGGCCTCGCTGGTGCCTTCGCCTACAACCGGCTGAAGGCGGCGAGCGAGAACGCCAAGGGCGACCCGCTGCTGTCGAAGGCCGTGGGTCCGCTGACGGCGGGCATCGAGTCCCTCAAGGGGCTCGGCTCCAAGCTCCGCAAGGGCGACGCGGGCGACGCCGACATCGGCGCCTTCGAGAACGTCATCAACGGCGTCAAGGACGCCGGCAAGAGCGCGGGCGCCACGGTGACCGACAAGGTCCCGAGTGCGGGCCAGCTGACCGGCTGAGTACACCGCTCAGTCCCGCTCAGTACTCAGCTACGTACTCCGCGCCCCTGGAAACAGGCCGGACCGGGTTGTCCCGGTCCGGCCTGTTTCAATGGGTGGGTGATCGAGTTCGCGTTCCTCGCCGTCGGTGCCGCCGCGATCGGCTGGCTCGTGCGCCGCAAGCACCGGGAGCGGCAGGCCGGCGGGCCCGTGCCCGGGATCCCGTGCATGGCCCGGGAGCCCGCCGGCCGGGGTCGCTGGCGCAGCGGCCGGGTGTACGGGGACCAGGGCGCGGCCCGCTGGGTGCCCGGCCGGGGCGAGCCGGTGGTCCTGACCGGCGGCCGGGCCACCGCAGTACGGGTGCCCTCGGTCAAGGAGGGCATCTCCATCAACCCCGGCTCGCGGATCGTGACCTGCACGTACGAGGGGGCCGTCGGCGGCATCGAGATCGCCGTGATGCCGCTGGACCTGCGGGAACTGCTCGTGGCCGTACCGGAAGCGACCCCGGGAGCACTTCTGGAGCCGCTCCCGGAGGAGCCGGCCTAGCGGTGGCCTAGCGGTGGCCTAGTGGTGGTTCAGCGCCGGCCCGGCGCCGGCCCGGCCGCGGCTCAGCTGTTCAGCTCCGCCAGCACCCGCAGCGTGTGCGGGTCGGGGGCGGTCAGGAGCAGGTCGGTCACGGGGCCCTTGCGCCACAGTTCGAGGCGTTCGGCGATCCGCTCCCGGGGTCCGATCAGGGAGATCTCGTCGGCGAACGCGTCGGGGACGGCCATGACCGCCTCCTCCTTGCGCCCGGCCAGGAACAGCTCCTGGATCCGGTGGGCCTCCTCCTCGTAGCCCATCCGGCCCATGAGGTCGGCGTGGAAGTTGCGCGCCGCGTGCCCCATCCCGCCGATGTAGAAACCGAGCATGGCCTTCACCGGGAGCAGCCCCTCGGTGACGTCGTCGCAGACCTTGGCCCGCGCCATCGGGGCGATCATGAACCCCTCGGGGAGGTCGGTCAGCGAGGCCTGGTAGACGTCGGTGCGGCTCGGCGACCAGTAGAGGGGCAGCCAGCCGTCCGCGATGCGGGTGGTCTGGGCGATGTTCTTCGGGCCCTCCGCGCCGAGCAGGAGCGGCAGGTCCGCGCGCAGCGGGTGGGTGATGGGCTTGAGCGGCTTGCCGATCCCGGTGCCGTCGGCGCCCCGGTAGGGGTGGCTGTGGAAGCGGCCGTCCAGTTCCACCGGGGCTTCGCGGCGCAGCACCTGGCGGATGACGTCCACGTACTCGCGGGTCGCGGTCAGGGGGCTGGAGGGGAAGGGCCGTCCGTACCAGCCTTCGACCACCTGCGGACCGGACAGGCCGAGGCCGAGCATCATCCGGCCGCCGGAGAGGTGGTCCAGGGTCAGGGCCTGCATGGCGGTGGCGGTGGGGGTGCGGGCGGCCATCTGCGCGATGGCGGTGCCCAGGCGGATGCGCGAGGTGTGCGCGGCGATCCAGGTGAGCGGGGTGAAGGCGTCCGAGCCCCAGGCTTCGGCGGTCCACACGGAGTCGTAGCCGAGGTTCTCGGCTTCGGCGGCGAGGTCGAGGTGGTCCGGGTTGGGGCCGCGGCCCCAGTAGCCGAGTGCGAGTCCGAGGCGCATGTACGGTCCCCTCCACGAATCTGACGATGCGTCAGGTGACTGTAGGGCAACGGCCCCCCGCCCGGAAGGGCGGGGGGCCGTCGATGGGCGGACCTGCGCGGGATCAGCCGCGCTGAATGCCCGAGGTGTCCTGCAGCTGGCCGCGGCGGCCGTCCTGGGTCTGGGCGATCAGGGACGACCCGCGCTGCTCCACGGCCAGGTACCAGGTGCCCGGCGCGAGCTCGGCGATCGGGGTGGGGCTGCTGCCGTCCTCGGCGAAGAGCGGACGGGCCACCGGAACGGCGAACCAGAACGGGGTGAAGTCCGCCGCGGGAGCCGGCGTCGCCTCCTGCGGGACCGGAGCGGGCTCCTGGACACCGCCGTAGGGCGGCACCGGCTGCTGGGCGTTGCCGTACGGCTGCTGCTGCTGTTCCTGGCCGCCCGGGTACCCGTACCCGGCGCCCGGCTGGGGCTGGCCGCCGTACGGCGGGACGGCGGCGGGCTTGGCGTCCGGCACCAGCTGCCCGGCCAGCGCGGGGATCTTCGCGCCGAACAGGGTCACGCCGGCCAGCGCCGCGGTGGCGAGGAAGGCGATGACGGCGCCCGCGCCCAGGTCGTAACCGCTCGGGCAGGTGATCAGGGCCCACAGCGCGGACCAGGCGGCCGCGACGGCGAGCACGGTGCCCCAGGCCTGGAACGGCAGGCCCAGGAGCTGGCGCCCGGCGGGCTGCAGGCGGGCGGCGACGAGCAGGCCGACCGCGATGAACGCGAGCAGGAAGATGCTCGGCAGCGCCAGGCCGTTCGCGTCGGTGTCCCACGCGCTCGGACGGTCGATCCGGGTCATGGAATAGAAATCGAGGAACGAGGCGATGAACAGCAGCGCCGCTGCTCCGATCACCACGCCGTCGCCTCGAGTGAGGGAGCGGATGTTCACGTCTTAGGTGTCCTTCTCGGTCTCGTCGTCTCGTGGTGCCGTGGTCGCACGCCATGACGGAGGGGGCGGGCGGCACCATGGTACGGAGTTCCACCGCGGCCGAGAGGGTCGGGGCTGCGGGCCGTCCGGCGGGACGGTCCAGGTGCGACTACCCGCCGAGGAACCCTACGATGCCGTCCGCGATCCCCTGGGCCGCCTTCTGGCGCCACTCCGGACTCGTCAACTGCGCCGCGTCCTTGGCGTCACGCATGTTGCCGCATTCGATGAACACCTTGGGCCGGGTCGACAGGTTCAGCCCGCCCAGATCGTCGCGGACGACCAATCCCGTACCGCTGCCGAGGTAGTTCGCGGGGGCGGAGCCGGTGGTGCGGGCGAAGTTCCCGGCGATCCGTTCGCCCAGCCGCCGGGAGGGGTCGATGATCTTCGCGGTGTCGGCGCCACCGCCCTTGACCCGGGCCGGGAGGATCACGTGGAAGCCGCGGTTGCCGGCCGATACGCCGTCCGCGTGGACGGAGACCACGGCGTCGGCGGCGGCCTCGTTGCCGATGCGGGCGCGCTCGTCGATGCAGGGGCCGAAGGGGCGCTCCTTGGCGGCATCGTGGGTGAGGACCACCTTGGCACCCTTGGCCTCCAGGACGGTGCGCAGCCGCTGGGAGACGTCCATGGTGAACTCGGCTTCCATGTAGCCGGAGTTGGTGGTCGTCCCGGTGGTGTCGCATTCCTTGCGGTTGGTGCCGATATCGACCTGGCGGTCGATCTCGGCGGTGTGCTTGAAGTTGCCCGGGTTGTGCCCGGGGTCGATGACCACGGTGCGGCCGGCGAGCGGCCTGGCGGCGTCCGGGGTGCCGCCCGGGGTCGCCCTTGGGGCGGGGCTCGGGGCGGGGCTCGCGGGGCCGGTGCCGGTGCCGGTCGAGGCCGAGACGTGCGACGAGGAGGCGAGCGGCATCACGATCCGGGGCGGGCGCGAGTCGTCGCTCGCACCCCCGCCCAGCACCTCGGTCAGTACCCACCCCGCCAGGCAGGCGGGGGCGAGCGCGGCCACCGCGACGACCAGGGTGGACCGGCGGGTGTACCAGGGCCGGTCCGGGCTGACCGAGGAGGAGGACTCGGGGGGCGGCGGGGAGCTTTCGTCGTAGCGCACGCGGCCAGGCTAGACCGCCTGTCGGCCAGGTGTACGGACCCTGGGCCATACGGGGGCGCGGTGCGCTTATATGCCGACCGGCCTGCAGGGGCGCCCCCGGCGACGCCCCGGCCCCTCCCGAGCCGCGCGCCCGGTCGCACCACCACCGGGACCCGGCCCCCGGACCCCCGCGCCTCAATCGCCGGCGGGGCTGGATTTGGCTGCGCCGGCTGACACGTGACGGCTGGGGGCGTGGAAGGTCGTGGAAGGTCCTGCCCGGAGGTGACGGCTGGGGTGCCTTGCCCGTATGTGACGGCCGGGGGTCTGCAAGTTCCTGCCCGTACGTGACGGCTGGGGGCGTGGAAGATCCTGCCCGTACATGACGGCTGGGGGAGTGGGAAATCCCGCCCGCACGTGAACGTCGGGGGTCTGGAAAATCTAGCCCCGCCGGCGATTGAGGCGCGGGGTCTGGGGCGGAGCCCCAGGGGCTTTTGGGGTCCGGGCAGCGCCCGGGGAACGGTGGAAGGGCGGGTAGGGGACTCCGTGCCGCGTCGCGGAGCACCTGCCGAGCCGGGCCCCGGGGGTCGCTAGGCCCGGGGTGGGGCTGGCCCGGGGTCGGGTAGGCCCGGGGTCGGGTGGGGTCCGGGGTTAGGTGTTCGGGGTGATTCGGCGTCGGACGCGGAGGGACCCCGTCGCCGAGACTTCCTCGAACGCGCCGGAGGCGATCGCGCGCAGGCGGGCTCGGGGTCGGGCTGGCCCGGGGTCGGCAGGCTCGGCGTCAGGCTGGCCCGGGGGTCGACAGGCCCGGGGTGGGGCTGGCCCGGGGTGGGGCAGGCCCGGGGGGCCGGGTAAGCCCGGAGGTCGGGCGGGCCGGGGGTCGGCAGGTCCGGGGTCGGGCGGGTCGGGGTCGGGCTGGCCCGGGGTAGGGCAGGCCCGGGGCGGGGCAGGCCCGGGGCGGGGCAGGCCCGGGGTCGGGTGCGCCCGGGGTCAGGCTGGCCCGGGGGGCCGGGTAAGCCCGGAGGTCGGGCGGGCCGGGGGTCGACAGGCCCGGGGTGGGGCTGGCCCGGGGCAGGGCAGGCCCGGGGCGGGGCAGGCCCGGGGTCGGGTGCGCCCGGGGTCAGGCTGGCCCGGGGGGCCGGGTAAGCCCGGAGGTCGGGCGGGCCGGGGGTCGGCAGGTCCGGGGTCGGGCGGGTCGGGGTCGGGCTGGCCCGGGGTAGGGCAGGCCCGGGGCAGGGCAGGCCCGGGGCGGGGCAGGCCCGGGGTCGGGTGCGCCCGGGGTCAGGCTGGCCCGGGGGGCCGGGTAAGCCCGGAGGTCGGGCGGGCCGGGGGTCGGCAGGTCCGGGGTCGGGCGGGTCGGAGTCGGGCTGGCCCGGGGTGGGGCTGGCTCGGGGTCGGGCTGGCCCGGGGTCGGGCGGGCCGGAGTCGGGCTGGCCCGGGGGCGGGTGCGCCCGGGGTCGGGCACCCCCGGGGTCGGGCTGGACCGGGGTTAGGTGTTCGGGGTGATTCGGCGGAGGACGCGGAGGGAGTCCGTCACCGAGACTTCCTCGAACGCGCCGGAGGCGATCGCGCGCAGGTAGATCCGGTACGGCGCCTGCCCCCCATCGGCCGGGTCGGGGAACACGTCGTGGATCACCAGCGTGCCGCCCTCGGCGACGTGCGGGGCCCAGCCCTCGTAGTCGCCCGTGGCGTGCTCGTCGGTGTGCCCGCCGTCGATGAAGACCAGGCCGAGCTTGCCGCCCCACGCCGCCGCGACCCGCGGGGAGCGGCCGACGATCGCGATGACGTGGTCCTCCAGACCCGCCTTGTGCAGGGTCCGGCGGAAGGTGGGCAGGGTGTCCATCAGCCCGACCTCCGGGTCGACCACGCTCGGGTCGTGGTACTCCCAGCCCGGCTGCTGCTCCTCGCTGCCCCGGTGGTGGTCGACGGTCAGCACGCTGACCCCCGCCTCGCGGGCGGCGTCGGCGAGCAGGATCGTGGAGCGCCCGCAGTAGGTCCCGACCTCCAGGAGCGGCAGCCCGAGCCGCGCGGCGGAGCTGGCGGCCTCGTACAGGGCGAGCCCTTCCCCGACGGGCATGAACCCCTTGGCGGCCTCGAAGGCGGCGAGGGTCTCCGGCTTGGGGCTGGCCATGGTGTTCCTCCTGCGGGGGTGGGGGTGGGGCGGGGTGCGTCGGCGGCCCATGGTGCCTTACCCGCTGGTAGGACGCCATGCCCGGGTCCGTTGTCAGTGGGCTGGTGCAGGATCGGAGGACCGGATCTTCGAGGGGGATGAGGGATCACCGTGGCGATCACGAACCAGCAAGTGGCAGGGCGCGCGTTCCTCCGGCAGCTCTATGCCGACGACCACTACCCCGACCCCGTCCTCGACAAGGGCCGGGACATCCTGCTGCGGCTCTGCGAGCGGATCGAGGCGGAGCGGCCTTCCGGACTGGCCGCACTGTACGTGCTGACAGGGGCGGCGACGGAGGAGTTCAACGTGCTGGAGGCGGAGTTCGAGGCGGCGGGCAGCGAGATCGAGACCGTCGCGCGCGAGGAGATAGCGGAGGACTTCTGGTTCGTGGCCTCGGCGTACGGGTTCACGGACGCGGACGTGGAGGAGCTCATCGCCCCCCGCGAGTGGTGAGGGCCGCCCCGGGGCGGGGTGGCCCGCCCGCCGGAGCTTCAGGGGCGCCGGATGGTCCGGGCACCGCCGCCGCACTCACCTTGCGCGGCCTGCTCACCGTCCCCGCCGCCCGCCTTCACCAGCACGACCTTTCCGCTGGTGCGGTTGACCAACTGCCGGGCCTGGGGCGTGGCGCTGTCGCGCACGGCCGTCCCCCTCACCGCACAGGTACTCGGCTGAGGGAGCGCCGACGGAGAGGCGCAGGCCGCCGTTGCGGTCGCGGATCGAGTACCCGGTACCGGCCGGCCGCACCGGCTCAGTGCGGGGCCGTACCGCTCCCGGTGCGGTCCGTCAGCAGCTCGGTCAGGCGACGGGCCGGGGCGGTCGGGTCGGCCGGGTGCAGCAGTTCGGTGCGGTGGATCAGGCGGGGGGCCCGGATCGGGACCGCCGTGACGCCGGGGAGGGCCGCGGCCAGCGAACGGGGGAGCGCGGCGAGGCCGTGGCCGGCCGCGGCGAGGGCGGCCAGGCCGTGGACGTCGGTGCCGAGATGGCGGATCCGGGGGAGGAATCCGCCGGAGCCGCAGACGGCGCGCAGCCGGTCGAGGGGGATGCCCGTGTCCGGGGCGTCGATCCATTGGGCCTGTGCCAGGTCGGTCAGCCGTACCGCCGGGCGCCCGGCCAGCGGGTGGTCGTCGGGGAAGAGCACCGCGAGGGGCTCCTCGGCGGCCACGAGGGTCACGGTGGGGCCGAGGTCCGGCAGGGGCAGCGGGTCGCTGGGCGCGGCCGCGCCGTCGACGAGACCGAGGTCGGCGCGCGCGGTGAGCACCTCCTCGATCACCGCTTCCCGTCCCAGTACGCGTACTTCGACGTCCACGCGCGCGGCCGTACGCAGCCGGGCCAGGGCCCGAGCGACGTCGGCGCCGAGCGCTGCGGGGGAGCAGGCCAGGGTCAGCCGGTCCGTGGGCGCGCGGTCCAGGCGGGTGACGTCGGCGCGGGCGGCGTCCAGGCGGAGGAGCAGCGCGGGGGTGTGCTCCATCAGCCGGGCGCCGGCCGGCGTCGCGGCGACGGGCCGGCGCTCGACCAGCTTGGTGCCCAGGTCGGCTTCGAGGGCGGCGATGTGCTGCGAGACGGCGGACTGGGTGTAGCCGAGGGCCGCGGCGGCGCCGGAGAAGGAGCGGTGGTCGAGGACCGCGACGAAGGTGCGGAGGAGATGCGGATCCATGTGCATCAGTATCGCTAATGCGCCGACCAGGAATCATCGTTGGACCTGATGCCCGATCGGTCCGCAGGATGGCATCCATGAGGAACAGCACCACGCACGACACCGTGAACCCCACCGCCCGCATCGCCCTGGTCGGCGACCGCTCCGAGGCCGTCCGCTCGCATGCCCGGATCCCCGGCCTGCTGGAGGCGCTGCGCCTGCGCGAGGGCCTGGACCTGGACGCCTACTGGATCCCCACCGAGGAGGCGGGCGAGGGCATGGACGGCTTCGACGCCGTCTGGGTCCTGCCCGGCAGCCCCTACCGCAGCGAGGGCGGGGTCCTCACGGCGATCCAGGACGCCCGGGAGAACGGCATCCCCTTCCTGGGTACGTGCGGCGGCTTCCAGCACGCCCTGCTGGAGTTCGCCCGTACCGTCTGCGGTCTGGACCGGGCCGGCCATGCCGAGAACGCCCCCTCGACCGCCGACGCCGACGCGGTGGTCGTCCCGCTGGCCTGTTCGCTCGTCGGCCACGAGGGCACCGTACGGGTCACCCCCGGCTCCCGCGCCGCCCGCCTGATCGGCTCCGACCGGACCCAGGCGCGCTACCACTGCAACTACGGCCCGAACCCGCACCACCTGGACCTCCTGCGGGCCCACGGCATGACCTTCACCGGAGCCGACGAGTCCGGCGACATCCGCATCGCCGAACTGGCCGCCCACCCCTTCTTCCTGGCCACCCTCTTCCAGCCCGAACTGGACGGCGACGGTACCCGCGCCCACCCCCTGATCGCGGGCCTCGCGGCGGCGGCGGTCGAGCACGCGCGCACCCGCTAGCCACGGGGGAGGGGAGGGCGGGCGTCGCACTCGAACCACACCGTCTTCCCGGTGGAGTTCGGGTCCGCACCCCACCGGTCGGCCACCGCTTCGACCAGGAGGAGCCCGCGACCGCCCTCGTCCAGCTCTCCGGGGGTCCTCGGTGCGAGCGGCGGTGCCGGGCAACCGTCCGACACCTCCACGCGCAGCCCGTCCGGGCGGCGGAGGATGAGTACGACGCAGGCCCGGCCCGGGACGTGGCGTACGACGTTGGCGACCAGCTCGGTCAGGGCGAGCTCGGCGGCGTCGGCGAGTCCTTCGAGCTCCCAGCGGGTCAGGAACAGCCGCAGGATGCGGCGCATGTGGCGGGCGGAGTGGTCACCGACGGTGAAACCCATGCGATAGCTGGCGTCAACTTCGTCCCCGGAGTGCCAAGTTGCGAGATTCATGGCACCAGGCTGGAGCGGGATGGTTACGCTCGGCTATGGACTGAAACGAACGCCGCACGGTGTGCACTTGGGGGTGACCGTCCCATGGTCAACATCCGCGACCTCGATCCCAGCGCGTCGCCGCTGGACTACTACGGCTCGGAACTGCGCCGCTTGCGGGAGGCCGCCGGGCTGAAACAGGGGCAGTTGGGGGCCATCGTCTTCTGCGCGGCCTCGCTGATCGGGCAGATCGAGACGGCCAGGAAGGTGCCGACCCGAGAATTCTCGGAGCGGATCGACGCGGCGTTGGGGACGGGCGGGGTGTTCTCCCGGCTGGTGGGGCTGGTGCTGCGGAGCCAGTTGCCCACGTGGTTCCAGGCGTACGCGGAGATGGAGGCGAAGGCGGCGTACATCTCCACCTTCCAGGCCCAGCTGATCTACGGACTGCTCCAGACGGAGGCGTACGCGCGGGCCGTGCTCGGGGTGCGGCACGAGAAGGGCCTCGACGCGCAGGTGGCCGCCCGAATGGAGCGCCAGCGGATCCTGGAGCGCGAGCAGCCGCCGCTGATGTGGGTGGTGCTGAGCGAGGCGACCCTGCATCAGGAGGTCGGTGGCCGGGAGGTGATGCGGGACCAGCTCGCCCACCTGCTGGGGCTTCGGGACCGGGAGTGGGTGCGGGTGCAGATCCTGCCCTTCGAGGCGGGCGCGCACGCCGGGCTGCCGGGCACCTTCACCCTCCTGCGCTTCGAGGACGACCCGGACATCGTCTACACCGAGGACTTCGTCCAGGGTCATATGACGGCCAATCCGGCAGCCCTCAGGGAGGGTTCGCTCCGTTACGATCACCTGCAGGCCGCCGCGCTCTCCGTGGAGAAGTCGGCGGGACTGATCGCCCGCGTAATGGAGGAACGCTATGGACACCATCCAGAACCTGACGGGCGCGCGGTGGCGTAAGTCCTCGTACAGCGGTGACACCGGCGGTGATTGCGTCGAATGCGCCCCGCTCGGCGCCACCGCCTGGCACAAGTCCTCGTACAGTGCGGACACCGGCGGCGAGTGCGTGGAGGTCGCCCCCCAGCCCTGCCGCATCGCCGTCCGGGACTCCAAGAACCCCGGCGGCCCCGCCTTCACCGTCGCCCCCGCCGCCTTCGCGGAGTTCGTCCGCAGCCTCTGACGGCAGGCGTGCCGCCGCTCCGGGCACCCTCCGCGGCCCGGAGTGGCGGGGACGTGCGGAGTCGGACCGTCAGGCCGCGGGGGTGGGGTCGGTCAGGCCGTCGATGACCAGGTCTTCGGGAGATTCTGCGCGCGCAGAATCGGTTCCACCTGATACTCGGAGCCCCAGGCGGTGAGTGTGTCGTCGAGTTCGGTGGTGAGGTACTCCTCGCGGACCTGGAGCGGGGACCTGCCATCGCGCTGGATGCCGTTCACGGCGTCCAGGTAGTCCTGGAGGAAGCTGGCGACCTGCGCTTCCGCGCGCGATTGCCGCGCACTGGCAGCGGCCGTCGTCCGCTGGCCCTGAGCCTGTACGGGAAGCGCACGCGCCGATCGCGGCGGTGCGGAAGCGGGGACGGTAGGGCATGGGGGCTGCTGGGGAACGGTGCGAACGAACTACGCGCACTCAAGCAGCATCCACGGGGCGGACATAGCGCCCATTGGCGTCCCCTCCGCGCCCGGGCCCGCGCACCGTGGCCGACCCCGCCGGCCGTCCCTTGGGGAGAAGGCCGGTGGTACAGGGCAGCACGGAATCGTCACCCTCCAGCGGTCCGAGGACTTCCGGGACGTGCGCGGCGGGGAGTGGCGGGGAGCGGCCCACCCGGACCGACCGGCGCGGCTTCCGCGATCGCTGACCCGTGCGCGTGGCGCGGGCCGCGCCGTCCGGAACCCTCCACGGCGGCCACCCTTGCCTTCATCCTGCAACGAACTGCCTTTAGGCTGAGGCGCGTTCGACTGGACCGGCCGGTTCGGCCGGCCGCAGGGGGATCATCGGGGGACGGGCAGCATGACCAGCGCACTGAGTGACGACGACAACGTGGACGGCGGCATAAAGCCGCTCGCGGCCGGGGACCCGAGCCGGATCGGGCCGTACCTGCTGCTCGGGCGGCTCGGCGCCGGGGGGATGGGGCGGGTGTTCCTGGCCCGGTCCGAGGGCGGGCGTACGGTCGCCGTGAAGGTGGTGCACGAGGAGCACGTCTCGAACGAGCAGTTCCGGGCCCGCTTCCGCCGCGAGATCGACGCCGCCCGGCGCGTGGGCGAGCGGTACACCGCACCCGTCCTCGACGCGGACCCCGAAGCCGACCGGCCCTGGGTGGCCACGGGGTACGTCCCCGGTCTCTCGCTGGAGCAGATCGTGCGGCGGCACGGCCCCCTGCCCGTGGACTCCGTACACGCCCTCGCGGACGGACTGCTGCGCGCGCTGAAGGACATCCACTCGGCCGGGATCGTGCACCGCGACCTCAAGCCGTCGAACGTGATGCTGACCGTCGAGGGCACCCGCGTCATCGACTTCGGGATCTCGCGCGCACTGGAGACGTCCGTCGAATCGCTGCTCACCAGCACCGGTATGGTCGTCGGCTCGCCCGGGTTCATGTCGCCCGAGCAGGTGCGCGGGCAGCGCGCCGGGGCGAAGAGCGACGTGTTCACCCTCGGCTGCGTGCTGATGTACGCGGCCACGGGCGAGCTGCCGTTCGGGCACGGAGCCAGCAACCAGCACGCGGTGATGTTCCAGATCGTGGAGGGCGAGCCGGCCCTGGAGAAGGTCGGGGACGGGGCCCTGCGCGCCTTCATCGGCCGCTGCCTGACCAAGGGCGTCGACGAACGGCCCGGAGTGGACGAGCTGCTGGAGGATCCCGAGCGGGTCCGCCCGGCGAAGCTCGGCGGGGCCTGGCTGCCGCCCAAGGTGGTGGCGCGCCTCGCTCAGCAGGCGGCGCGGCTGCTCGACGCGGAGGCGGAGCCCGAGCGGGAGGGTGCGGGGGAGCGCGGCTCCGGGCGCGCCGACCGGGCGACGGTCGACCTGCGGCCGAAGGGCGGGGCTGGCGGGGCTGGCGGGGCTGAGGCGGCTGGCGGGGCGGTGGTGGGGGCGGTGGTCGATCCGGCGGCCGGTCCCGCGGGCGGGCCCGCCGCCGGTCCGGTGGTCGGGTCGGTGACCGGGGGCGCCACCGCCGGGGGCGAGCGGTCCGGGCGCCGGCGGCGGTGGACCGTCGCCGTGCCGGCCGTCCTCGTGTTCTCGGTCGGTGGCGGCACGGTGGCCCTGATCCAGCCGTTCGGCGGCGGTGACGGCGGCGGATCGCGGTCCTCGCCCCCGGCCGCGAGCGCTCCCGTGACACCCGGCAGCGGCGGTTCCCCGTCCGGGGCGGGCGGTTCGCCGACCCCGGGTGCGCCCAGCGCCCAGAACCCCACCGCCCCGGCCCAGGACGGCCAGGTCGGGGGGCAGGTCGGGGGCCAGGTCGGCGGTCAGGTGGGCGGCGCTTCGGGCCCGGGCGGAGCGGCCGCGCAGGGCGCCGCGGCGGGTGCCGGGACGCCCGGAGGCGGCACCCCGGGCGGGGCGGGCGGTACGGGAACCGGCCCGACCAAGGGCACCGGTTCGGGTCCCGCCGCCGGGGGCGCCGGAGGCGGCAGCCCCAGCGGCGGTTCGGGCACGAATCCCGGCGGCTCCGGCTCGCCGAACGGCGGTTCCTCGGGGGGTGACGCGGTGCCTGCGTACTTCGTCGGGTCCTGGACCATCAAGGCCGACTTCAACATCGGCCAGCCGGAGACGGTGACCGTCTCCCGGTCCGGGGCGGTCCGCCTGGTCACCGAGTCCCAGATGGGCCACTGCGAGAACGTGGCCAAGGTGGTGTCGGTGACCAACGGGGGCAGCCGGATCAACGTCGGGGCGGCGGCCGTGGACAAGAGCAAGTCCCAGAGCCAGTTCTGCGGGGTGCTGGACCCCTCGTTCTTCACCAGGAGCGACCCGATCGGACTCCAGCACAACATCGGACCGGCGAGCGGCGACGGCTGGTACTACGAACGCTCCTGATTCCGGGTGCGGCCAACTAGCTGAGTCCGACTCGCTGAGTCCGACTCGCCGAAGCCGGCGGAGCCATGTCACGGCGACAGCCCCGCCCATTAAACGGGGAGTACTCCCCGATTCGTGGTAGCGTCCTCTTCATGAAGCGGGGAGTAGGCCCCGTTTTTCGAAGGGGGAACCACCATGCCCGCACCCACACTTCAGGAGCTCGCTCCCGCGGGAGTCGACGTCACCGCAGACCCCTACCCCGCCTTGGCCGCGCTCCGCGAGAAGGGCGGCGTGCACCGCGTCCACGTGCCCGGCAGCGGCGACGTCTGGCTCGTGCTCGGCCGGGACGAGGTGCGCGCCGGGCTGACCGATTCCCGGCTGCGCAACGACATACGGCACTCCTCGACATGGGACAGCGACGGCGGGAACGCCATCGGGCTGAACATGCTGCAGGTCGACGCCCCTCAGCACACCCGGCTGCGCGCCCTGGTGGCCCGCGAGTTCACCGCCGGACGGGTCGACGCCCTGCGGCCCCGCGTCCAGCGGATCGCCGACGAGCTCCTCGACGCCCTCCCGCGGGCCGGGACCGCCGACCTGGTCGCCGGCTACGCGCTGCCGCTGCCGCTGACCGTGATCTGCGAGCTGCTCGGAGTGCCGTTCGCGGACCAGCACCTCTTCCACGCCTGGTCCGCCGAACTCGTGGCTCCGTCCTCGCCCGCCGCGGCCGCGTCCGCCGGCGGCGAGATGGCCGCGTACTTCGCCTCGCTCATCGCCGCCAAGGCCGGTGACCCGGGAGAAGGTCCGCAGGACCTGATGAGCGCACTGGTCCGGGCATCCTCCGAGGAGGACGCACTGTCGCCGGAGGAGCTGCTCGGCATGGCCTTCCTCCTGCTCGTCGCGGGGCACGAGACCACGGTCAACCTGATCTCAGGGGGCCTCCTCAACCTGCTGAACCACCCGGACCAACTCGCCGCACTGCGCGCGGACCCGAGCCTGATCGACGGCGCCGTCGAGGAGATGCTCCGCCACGACGGGCCCGTCACCGTCGCGGCGTTCCGTCACGCCGCCGAACCCGTCGAGATCGACGGGATCCGCATCCCGGCGGGCGACACGGTGATGCTCTCCTTGGCCGCGGCCTCCCGGGACCCCCGGCACTTCCCCGACCCCGACCGCTTCGACATCTGGCGCCCCGTCCGCGGGCACCTCGCGTTCGGCCACGGCATCCACCGCTGCCTGGGCGCTCCGCTCGCCCGCGTCGAAGGGCGGATCGCGCTGGCGACGCTGCTGCGGCGACTGCCGGACCTCGCCCTGGACGTGGACCCCGGCTCCCTGGTGCGCCGCCCCCACAGCATGCTCAGGGGTGTGGCCGCCCTGCCCGTACGGTGGTCGCGGCGGCTCACCGCGTGACGCCCCCGCTCCCCGCTCCCCGCCGCCCCGGTAGCATCCGTACCGGGGGATTGTCCCCGGTACATCCCCGGTACCCGCCGGCGACGCGAGGAGTGGACATGACCCCGGGCACCGAACGGCCCGAGCCGGTACGGCGCGACGCACGGCGCAACCGCGAGCTGCTCCTGGCCACGGCACGCAAGGCGTTCGCCGCGCAGGGCCTGGACGTTCCCCTCGACGAGATCGCCCGCGGGGCCGGTGTCGGAAACGCCACCCTGTACCGGCACTTCCCCACCCGTGCCGCCCTCATCGACGCGGTCTTCGAGAACGCGCTCCACGGCACCATCGCCGCCGGACAGGAGGCCCGGGGCGCCGCGGACCCGTGGGCCGCACTGGCCGGCTACCTCGAGTCGGTCTTCACGGTGCTGGCCGCCGATCGGGGGGCGAACGACCTCATGACCACGGCCGTCGAGGGCGTCACCTCCCTCGACGCCATCCACGCGCACAACCACGAAACCATCACCCTGCTGGTGGGCCGGGCCCAGCAGGGCGGTGCGATGCGCCCCGACGTCACCGTCGAGGACGTGCTCCTCTGCCTGGCCACGCTCGGGCGCACCGTCCCCTCGCTCGCGGCCGCCGCACCCCCGCACGCCTGGCGCCGGCAGCTGGCACTCTTCCTCGACGGCCTGCGGGCCGCCGCGCTCCCCACGGCGGACCTGCCGGGCCCGGGTCCGACCGCGGAGGAACTGGCGGCCGTCCTGCGCGACCTCGGGCCGCACCGCCAGAACTGAGCTGCGGCCGCCGGCCCGGCGGCCGGCCGGCCGGTGTTAGGCGCCGCTCACCAGCCCGGTCTCCCAGGCCCACGCGGCGATGCCCACCCGGTTGCGGACCGCCAGCTTCGCCTGGATGTTGGCGACATGGGTCTTGGCGGTGCCCGGCGAGATGAACAGCTCGGCGCCGACCTCGGCGTTGGTCAGTCCGCGTGCGACGAGCAGCGCGATCTCGCGTTCGCGCGCGGTCAGCGGGTCCTTGGCCGCCGTCCGCGGCCCGGGAACGGGTTCCGCGGCCGACTGCGGAAGGGCCTGCGCGACGGGCTCCGCGGCGGACAGGCTGCGCAGCAGCCGGACCGTGAGCTGCGGGCTGATCAGGGTGTCTCCGGCCATCGCCGCCCGTACGCCCTCGATCAGCAGGTTGGGACCCGACCGCTTCAGCAGGAATCCGCAGGCGCCGTCGCGCAGTGCGGTGTGCACGTAGTCATCGAGGTCGAAGGTCGTCACCACGACCACGCGGACGGGGTGTTCGGCGGTCGGGCCCGCCAGGAGCCGGGTCACCTCCAGGCCGTCCAGGCGCGGCATGCGGATGTCGGCGAGTACGACGTCGGGCCGCAGCGCACGGGCGAGTTCGACCGCTGCCACGCCGTCGGCCGCCTCCCCGACGACGGTCATGTCGGGCTGCGAGTCGAGGATGAGGCGGAAGCCGTTGCGCACGTCTTCCTGGTCGTCGGCTATCAGGATGCGGGTGGTCACGGGTTCATGATGCCGTGGCGGGCGGTCCGGGAGCGGGCGGTCCGGGAGCGCGCGGTCCGGGAGCGCGCGGTCCGGGAGCGCGCGGTCCGGCGGTGCGCGGTCCGGGGGTGTGCGGTCCGACGGCGGGAGGGGGCGTGGCCGGAAGAATCGCGGTCACGCGCCAGCCGTCCGAGTACGGGCCCGAGGTGAAGGTCCCGCCGCAGGCGCGGACGCGTTCGGCCAGCGCGAGCAGTCCGCCGCCGCCCCTGGCGCCCCGGAGTCCGCGGTCGAGGCGGGGGAGCCCGGGCAGGTGCGAAGAGCGGCCGCGGCCGCCGTCGTCGGTCACGCTGACCTCGACGGTCGTACGGTCGGTGCTGAGCGCGACTCGTACCCCGGCCGCCCCCGGCGCGTGCCTGCGTACGTTGGTGAGCGCCTCCACCACGACCCGGTGGACCGCGGCGGCCCCCTCGCGGGAGAGCGCGTCGGTGACGCCCGGGGCCAGGTCGAGGGTGGCCCGGACCGGTCCCGTCCCACTGAACCGCTCCACGACCTCACCGAGTTGGCCGGTGCCGGGCAGGACGGTACGGGCGCCTCCCGCGGCCTCGTCCTCGTCCTCGTCCGGGCTCGGGCCGCCGCTGCCGCCGGGGTTCTTGTCGGCGGCGTGCAGCATCCGTACCGTCCGGTCGATCGAGGCCAGTGCCGCGAGTCCGGCCCGCTCGATCCGTTCCAGTGCCCGGGCCGCCGCCGCCGGATCCTGCTGGGCCACGAACCGGGCTGCCTGCGCCTGCACGACGATGCCGCTCACGTCGTGGGCGACGAAATCGTGCAGATCGTGGGCGAGTTCGAGCTGCTGGGCACGGCGCGCGGCAAGGACCGCCTGCCGGCGGCGGTCCTCCATCAGGCGCGGATAGCCGCCGACGACGGCCGAGACGAGGACCGGCGCCGACCAGAAGGCCATCAGACCGAGGGACTCGAAGAAGGAGGCGTCCGGTACGAGCGGGACGGTCCACACGGCGACCGCCACGGCGCCGAGCCCGCCGCCCGCCAGCAGCTGCCGTCGCGGCGACCAGCGCACCGCCGCCGTCAGGAGCAGCAGCACCGCTCCCACGGCCACCAGGTGCCACACCGATCCCTCGGCCGTTCCGCGTCCGGGCCAGGCGAAGGAGGCCACCAGGAGCAGGACACCGGCGCCGCCCGTGGCGGCCCCGGTCCACCCGCGCGAGCGCGGCCAGCAGCAGAGGGCGCCGAGAACGACTCCGACGGCCGCGAGCGCCGGCAGCGGCCGTACGCCCAGGAACAGGGCGGCGGCGCAACAGGCGGCGGTCACGGCGCAGATGACGGCGCGGTCCCGGTGTGCCATGCCCATGATCCTCACCCCACGACCTTAGGGGCTGCCCGGGCCGGCGGCCTCTGCCGAACGGCATAGAGGGGTGGCCGGGCCCCGGAGGGATCTCCCGATCGGCCGATGGCCGCGGACCACCCGGCCGGCGGAGGCTGGTGCCACACCGAACAGCGGCGAACCAGCCGCCGGAACCGAGGAGTTCACGATGTTGAGCGCCACCACCCTCCGTACCTCCGTCGTCGGCCTCACCGCACTGGCGGTCATCGGCGGCCTCGCCGTATCCGCCTCCGCGTCCGGATCGGACGCGGCACGGAAGGCTCCGAAGGAATCGAGCCTCACCGGCTCCGCCAAGATGTACCGGGCGGACGGCCAGCAGGTCCGCTTCTCCTTCGACGCACACGGCTTCGCCCCGGCCGAACCCGACGAGCCGGACGCCCCGGCGGGTACCTCCCGCGGCACCTTCCGGTTCAGCCACTACACCGCCGACGGAAAGCAGGGCGCGTACGCCGAAGGCCGGATCGACTGCCTGCTGACCGGTGGTCCGGTCGCGACCGCCACCGGCATCGTCACGGCCTCCGACCTGCCCTCCGGCATCATCGGCAAGCGCGTCGGCTTCACCGTCTACGACGGGAAGGGCGACGGGCGCGAGGACCGGGTCGGCTACAGCTGGGCCGTGGCCGGCTTCGAGGGGCTGGAAGTGCCGAAGTGCCTGAGCGCCGCCCCGTACGAGACCGTCGAGAGCGGCGACTTCAAGGTCGTGCACGTGCTCCCGGCGAACCCGTCGGGGAACGCGGAATGAGAGCGGCCACGGAGCGCGGACCGAGCCGCCGGGTGGTGCGGCTCGCCCGCCTCGCGGCGCTCGCCCCGCTGCCCACGGGGCTGTGGCGGATCGCCGGAGCCTGCGGGGTGCCGCTCGGCTTCTCCGGGGACGACCCGCTGGCGGACGTCAGGTTCGGCAGCGGGTTCTCGCTCTACATGATCGGCCTGAGCGTGTTCGCCGAAATGCTGGGCCTCCTCGCCCTGGGCCTGGTCCGGCCTTGGGGTGAGGTCGCCCCGCGCTGGCTGCCGCTGATCGGCGGCAGGCGCGTCCCACCGCTCGCGGCCGTGATCCCCGCCGGCCTGGGGGCCGCCGCGCTCACCCTGCTGGGAGTCATGGGCGCCATCGGCTGGAACGCCCCGGGGAACATGGGCGCCCCCGGCTCCCCGACGGGCCCGGCGTACTGGGTGATGACGGCCTGCTACCTGCCCCTGGTGGCCTGGGGCCCGTTGCTCGCGGTCGTCACGGTGGCCTACCACCGCCGTCGAACCGTCCCGCACGTCCGTCGGCGAACTCACCCCCTCTCAGTGGATGCGTAGATCGGCCCACTGTGCGGTGCGGACGAATCCGGCGCCCTCGTACAACCGGGCAGCGTGGTTTCCCGCGGTGACCGACAGGCCGAGGGCGGGCGTCCCGGCCTCGGCCGACAGCCACAGGACGTGGCGCAGCAGCAGGGAGCCGGCGCCGCGGTAGGCGGGTGCGGGGTCGCGGAAGACCTCGGAGATCCAGGGTCCTTCCATGGGAGGGGTGCCCGGGCAGTCGTGGGCCAGTACGGCGGCGACGCCGGTCCCGCGTCCGGTGTCGACCAGGACCGTACTGGTGGGCAGCAGCGGTCCCATCAAGGTGCCGTCCATCAGCGCATCCAGGTCCTCGGGCGTGCTCATGCCGTGGTCGGGGTGGTCGGCCGGGTAGGCCGCCCCGTATGCGGCCCGCAGGGTCGACGGGTCCACGGTCGCGGCCGGGAGCGGGGCCAGGTTCTCCGGCAGTCGAACCGGTTCGGGCGGCCGCGGGGAGGCCCGCAGCGCGTGGGTGTAGGTGTCGAATCGGCGCTCGGCCCGCGCGCCCCGCTCGACCAGGGCCGCGCCCAGCGGCGCCCGTGCCGTCACTCCCCAGCCCGCCAGGTCCACGACGACCCGCTCCGCGGCGGCGCCGGGCGAAGCTCCGTCAGCCAGGCGCAGATCGTCCGCCCAGCGGATGCCGTGCCGGCTCTCCTCCTCGTAGTGGGCGAGCGGCTCGCCACCGGAGCCCCGCACGACTTCGGTATGGCCGCCCACTCGTACCCCAATCCTCAAGAACGCATGATCACGGAAGCCGCGGGCTGCCCGCGGTACCGCTCCGCCATGATCCCAGCCCGCCCTCGCAGCACGAGCCGCGAAGTGAGAACACGTTCCAGTTCAGACCTTCCGTCAGAATGCAACGTGTTCTACTCTGCCGCGCATGGGCATCGGAATCACACAGGAACAGCGGGAGTTGGCCGGGGCCGTACGCGGCTGGGTCGCGCGGGCCGTGCCGCCCGAGGAGGTGCGCAAGCTCCTCGACACCCCGCCGCAGACGGGCTCGCGGCCCGCCTACTGGGACGGGCTCCTCGCCTCCGGGCTGCTGGAGCCGCACCTGGAGGGCGGGACCCTGCTCGACCTCGCCGTCGCGGTGGAGGAGGCCGCCCGGGCGGCACTGCCCGGGGCGTACCTGCCGAGCGTGCTGGCCTCCGTACTCCTCGACCGGGCCGGGGCCGAGCCGCTCGGCGGACGGGTCGGCGCCGTCGCGCTCGGGCCCGGGGACCTGACCGCCGTGGCCGTGGAGGGCGGGTACCTCCTCGACGGGACCGCGCCGCCGGTGCTGGGCGCGGGCGAGGCAGACCTCGTGCTGCTCGCCGCCGAGACCGCGCACGGGACCCGCTGGTTCGCCGTCGACGCCGACGCGCTCGACATCCGCACCCAGGACAGCGCCGACCCGACCCGTCCCACCGCCGAGGTGCGCGCCCGCGGGGTGACCGCCGGGCCGGGCGGGCTGCTGGAACTCGACGCCGCGCTCGTCCGGGACCTCGCCTGCGTACTGTTCGCCGCCGACGCCTGCGGCACCGCCGCCTGGGCGCTGCAGACCGCCGCCGAGTACGCCAAGGTCCGCGAGCAGTTCGGGCGGCCCATCGGCCAGTTCCAGGGGATCAAGCACCTGTGCGCCGACATGCTGGTGCGCGTGGAGCAGGCCCGGGCCCTCGCCTGGGACGCCGCCCAGGCCACCGAGGAGCCGGCCGAGGTCCGCTCGCTGGTGGCCGCGCTGGCCGCCGGGACCGCGCTCGACGCCGCGTACTCCTGCGCCAAGGACTGCATCCAGGTGCTCGGCGGCATCGGCTTCACCTGGGAACACGACGCCCACATCTACCTGCGGCGGGCACTCGTCGCACGCCAGCTCCTCGGACCGGGCGACGGCCACCGGGTACGGGCCGTGCGGCTCGCCGCCGCCGGAGCCCGGCGCGAGCTGCGCCTGGAGCTGCCCGCCCGGGCCGAGACCCACCGCGCGAAGGCCCGTGCCGCCATCGCCGACGCGGCCGGACTCGACCCCACCACCGCGAGACGGGTACTGGCGCCGACCGGCTACGCGGCCCCGTACCTGCCGCCGCCGTACGGACTCGGCGCGGGACCCGTCGAACAGCTCGTCGTACAGCAGGAGCTGGGGGCCGCCGGGGTCAAGGTCGCCGACCTCGGGATCGCCACCTGGGTCGTGCCCTCGCTGCTGGCCTACGGAACCCCCGAGCAGCAGGAGCGCTACCTGCTCCCGACGCTGCGCGGGGACGTCACCTGGTGCCAGCTCTTCTCCGAGCCGGGCGCGGGATCCGACCTGGCCTCGCTGCGGACCAAGGCGGAGCGGGCGGCCACGGGCGAGGGCTGGATCGTCAACGGGCAGAAGGTGTGGACGAGTTCCGCGCAGAGCGCCGACTACGGGATCCTGCTGGCCCGCACCGACCCGGACGCGCCCAAGCACAAGGGCCTCGGCTACTTCATCGTGGACATGAAGGCCCCCGGGATCGACATCCGGCCGCTCAAGGAGATCACCGGCGAGGCCCTCTTCAACGAGGTCTACTTCGACGACGTCCAGCTGCCGCAGGACTCCCTGGTCGGCGCCGCCGACGGGGGCTGGAAGGTCGCCCGCAACACCCTGGGCAACGAACGCGTCCACATGGCCGACCAGATGACCTTCGACACCGGCCTGGAGGCGCTGCTCGCGCGCTCCGCCGAACTCGAGGGCGGGTACCGGGTGCGGATCGGGGCGCTGGCCGCCGAGGCACACGCCCTGGCCTGCATCGGACTGCGCACCACGCTCCAGCAGGTCTCCGGACTGGAGCCGGGCGCGGGCGCGTCCGTACGCAAGCTCGTACAGACCCCGCACCAGCAGCGGACCGCCGAGCTCGCGCTCGAACTGCTGGGCCCGGCGGGCGCGGTGAGCGAGGGGGCGGGGAAGCGGGCGGTGCACGGGATGCTCATGTCCCGCTGCCTGACCATCGCCGGAGGTACCACGCAGGTCCAGCTCAACGTCGTCGCCGAGCGGATTCTCGGCCTTCCCAGGGACTGAAGGAGCGTTACGCCAGTGAGTCGCATCAAGTCGTACATCGTGGGCGTCGGCATGACGAAGTTCGAGAAGCCGGAGTCGCGGGACTGGCAGTACTGGGACATGGCGAAGGAGGCCGGCGCGGCGGCGCTCGCGGACGCGGGCGTGGCGTACGGCCTGGTCGAGCAGGTGCCGGTGGGCTACTGCTTCCAGGCCTCCACCGCCGGCCAGCGCGCGGCGTACGAACTGGGCCTGAGCGGGGTCCCCGTCTACAACGTCAACAACAACTGCGCGACGGGCTCGACGGCGCTGATGATGGCGCGGCAGTTCGTGGAGGGCGGCATCAACGACTGCGTCCTCGCGCTCGGCTTCGAGAAGATGAAGAAGGGCGCGCTGGGCGGCGGCGCGGACGGCGGCGACTTCAAGACCTCGCCGGTCGCACGGCACTACGGGATCATGGCGGCCGGGCACGGCTTCGAGATGTCCCCGCCGACCGCGCAGATCTTCGGGAACGCGGCGCGCGAGCACATGGAGCGGTACGGGACCACGGCCGCGCAGCTCGCGGCGGTCGGCGCGAAGAACCACCGGCACTCGGCGAACAACCCGAACGCGCAGTTCCAGGACGTGTACACGGTCGAGGAGATCCTCGCGGCGAAGACGATCCACGAACCGCTGACGAAGCTTCAGTGCTCGCCGACCTCGGACGGGGCGGCGGCGGCGGTGGTCGTCTCGGAACGCTTCGTGGAGCAGCACGGGCTGGGGGACCGGGCGGTGGAGATCGTCGCCCAGTCGATGACCACGGACACCGAGGCGTCCTTCTCCTCGGGCTCGTGCATCGACGTGGTCGGCAAGCCGATGACGGCGGCGGCGGGGCGGCAGGTCTTCGAGTCCTCCGGACTCGGGATCGAGGACGTCGACGTGATCGAGCTGCACGACTGCTTCTCCATCAACGAGCTGCTGACGTACGAGGCGCTGGGCATGTGCGCGGACGGCGCGGCGGGGGAGCTGGTGGAGTCGGGTGCGACCACGTACGGGGGCCGGTGGGTGGTCAACCCGTCCGGGGGGCTGATCTCCAAGGGCCACCCGCTCGGCGCGACGGGGCTGGCGCAGGCGGCGGAACTCGTCTGGCAACTCCGCGGCCAGGCCGGTCCCCGGCAGGTCGCCGCAGCCCGCGTGGGCCTGGCCCACAACATCGGCCTGGGCGGAGCGGCGGTGGTGACCCTGCTGCGCAAGTAGCTTCGCCGGGGATGGCGCCGCTCCTGGGGGGCGCCCCCGGCGCGCCTCCAACGCCGGCGCGGCTCGATTCGGCCGGCGCTGGGCGGCACGCGACCGCTGGGGGATCCCAGCCACTCCCGGCGGCAAGTCCGGGCCCTCCGGCGGGGAATCCAGCCCCTCCGGCGTTCGAGGAGCGGGGTCTGGGGCGGAGCCCCAGGGGCCTCGGGCGCAGCCCGGGCCCCCAGCCGTGCCGGCGCTTGGGGCGCGGGTCTGGGCGGAGCCCAGGGAAAGGGCGAAGGGCGGGTAGGGGACAGGGCCCCGCGCACCGGCTGCGGCCGGGCGCGGCCGGGGCCGGTCGCCGGGTGCGGCGCCGCTGCCGGGGCCAGTCGCCGGACCGCCGCCCCTCAAAGGCCGGAGGGGTTGGATCTCCCGCCGCAGGGGCTCGAGTTACTGAGGCGGCCTCAGATGGCCGCCGGGGCCGGAGCCGGAGCCGGGAGGCCCGTCAGGGTCGGCATCAGGCGTAGCGCGTTGTCCCTGTTGATCGCCCGGTGGTGGGACGGGGTGAGGGACGGGTCGGCCGACAGGGCCGGGAGGGCGATGTCCGTCACCATCTCCGCGGGGCAGGCCGGCCAGTCGCTGCCGAAGAGGATCCGGTCGGGGGCCGCCGCGGCCAGCAGGGTGGCGGCCGGCGACATCGGTCCCGCCGTGTCGTAGTAGAAGCGGCGCATGTGGTCCCGGACCATCGCCGCTTCGACCGGAGGAGCGAAGGCCCCCGCGAAGGCCTGCACCCGGGTCGCGATGTGCGGCAGGAAGCCGCCCGCGTGCGGGAGGATCACCGACAGGTTCGGGAACCGGTCGAGCGTCCGCTTGTGGATCATGTTCACGGCGGCCCGCGTCGTGTCCAGCAGGAAGTCGCACAGGAAGTTGGGGATCCCGGTGACGTGTACCGCCCCCGGCGGTCCCCCCGGGAGGTTGTGCGGATGGGTGTCGACCACGGCCGCCCGCTCGTCCAGTTCGGCGAACAGGGGATCGTAGGCCGCGTCGCCCAGGTAGACGCCGCCGTAGTTGGCCGTCACGTTCACCCCCACCGCGCCCAGGTCGTCGAGACCGTGCCGCAGCGCCCAGCCGGAGACCTCCGGGTCGTCCAGGAACAGCGGAGCGTGGAACGCGAAGCGGCCCGGGTGTGACTCCACCACCTCGGTCGCCGCCCGCAGGACCACCGTGATGGCCTCGCGCAGCTGCGCGGACGTCTCGTAGCGTGCCGGGAGCATGGGTTTGAGCACGGCGGTGGCGATGCCCGCGCGGTCCATCAGGTCCAGGGCGGCCGAAGGGTCCCAGCGCGCCCACGGCGGCAAGGCCTTCGGGTTCACCAGCCCCTGGCGCCCGGCCCATTCCAGCCACTGCGGGGGGCAGAAGTGGTGGTGCACGTCGATCCGCGTGCGGCTTCCGTCGTCGTCCAGGTCCAGCACTGCGATTTCCGGCATGGGGGCACCTTAGGGAGACGCCGCGGGGACGCCCGGCGGACTGGTCGGGGACCCGCCGGATCCGCTCAGGAGGCCGTACTTTCGCGACCGAACGGGGTAATCGGTGTTTCCCGGCCGTGGCCCCGCGGGAGGAGGGTGTGGCTGGAATTCCGAGCCCCATGAGAGGTCTGAGCGCGTGACGACCGAACCCGCAGTGGCAGTGAGTGACGGCCTCCCCGTCGACGAGGCCGTCATGGCGGCTTCCATGGGCACGCCGGAGTACCGCACGTGCCCCTATCCGGTCTACCAGGCGCTGCGCGAGCAGGCCCCCGTCGCGCGGCTGACCACACGCCACGGGGTGGAGACGTACCTGGTCACCCGGTACGACGACGCCCGCCTCGCCCTTTCCGATCCGCGCATCGGAAAGGACATGCACGAGGGCCTCGACATTTACCACGCCGTCTTCGGGAACACGTGCGACGCACTCGACGACAACCTCCTCTTCGCCGACCCCCCGCGCCACACCCGGCTGCGCCACATCGCCAACAAGGCCTTCACGCCGCGCCACATCAAGGGGCTGCGCCCGCGCATCGAGGAACTCGCCGGTGAGCTGCTGGACCGCTGCCCGACGGACTCGCCCGTCGACCTGATGGCCTCCTTCGCCCTTCCGCTTCCGGTCATGGTCATCTGTGAACTTCTCGGCATCGTCGGCGACGAGCGCACGGACGTCCTGAAGTGGTTCGGCCAGGTGACCCGCTCCCGGTTCAGCAAGGACATGTCCGCCGACCTGGCCGAGGCGGAGAACTGGCTGCGCAACTACTTCGCCGGCCTCGTCACCCGCACGCGGGAGACCCCCTCGGACGACTTCCTCAGCGTGCTGATCGCCACGGAGCACGAGGAGGGGGCCCTGACCGACGACGAACTCGTCTCGATGATGTGGGTCCTGCTCTTCGCCGGCCACAAGACCACGACCTACCAGATCGGCAACGCGGTCTTCACGCTGCTCTCCCACCCCGACCAGCTGGCGGCGGTCCAGGAGGACCGGTCGCTGTTGCCCCAGGCGATCGAGGAGCTCGTCCGCTTCGAGGGCTCGGTGGAGACCTCCACGTTCCGGTACGCGCTGGAGGACCTGGAGATCGGAGGAGTGGCCGTCCCCAAGGGCGCCCTCGTGCAGATCGCCATCTCCTCCGCGAACCGCGACCCGGAGAAGTTCCCCTCGCCGAACACCCTGGACGTGACGCGCAAGGGCCTGCAGAGCACCCACCTCGGCTTCGGTCACGGGCCCCACTACTGCCTCGGTGCCCCGCTCGCCCGCATGGAGCTGGAGACCGCCCTGACGGCCCTGCTCGACCGGTTCCCCGACGTGGTCCTGGCGACGCCGGCGGCGGGCGGGGAGGAGTGGCTCAAGGGGCCGTTCCCCGCGTTCCGCGGGCTGGAGCGGCTTCCGGTCGCGCTGGACCCGTCGCGGACGGTCGACGACTGGACGCAGCCCGCGTCCGCCTAGGGACCGGAGCCCGGACCGGGCCCAGCCGCCCCGGTCCGGGCCCCTGAGGCCCCGGCCACGCAGGACGCCCCCGCCGTCCGTGGCCGGTCGTGCGCCCGCCCACCCGATCCCCCCGGACCGGGCAGGGCGGGCGCACGTGCGTCCGCAGCGGCCCTGGGGCCAGTTGTCGTGCGGCAGGCGGGAGTTCGACGACAGGCCTACGGGGCCTCCAGCGCGGGATCGACCACCGACTCCCCCCGGGAGGCGCGGCGCACGCAGTCCGCGAGGTCCTCGACCGGGCCGTCCCGCAGCACCAGCCCCGCCGCGCCCGCGGCCAGGGCGGCCGCGGACAGGCCCGGGTGGGCGGAGCCCGTCATGACCAGGACCCGGCATTCCGGATCCTCCGCCAGGAGCTCGGGGACCCGGTCCACCGACTCGGTCAGGGCCACCGCCGGACGGGACATCGGCGAAGCCACCACCTCGATGTCCGGCTGGAGTCCGAGGAGGACCGACAGAGCCGGGTTCGGTGGGTCCAGGAGGACCCGCAGGGACCGGGCAGGGCGCTGGAAAACCGGCATTTCATCCACTCGGTCAGGGTAGGGGCGGAGGTTCTGATCCTCGCGCAACGCGCCCCGCACGAAGTGGAGCTGACAGAGAGTCAGGAGTCTTCCCAACTGCTGGGGCGTGCGTTATACATTCCTTCACCGGCAACCTAGAACGCGTTCTAGAGAGTCGGTCCCGTATACGACCTCGGTGCGGCCGACGGTGCGGACGGCCGCGCCGAGGTCTTCCAGCGGACCCGGTCCTCCCGCAGGACCAAGTTTCCGAAGACGGTGTCTCCAAGACAGGGAGCAGCACGCCCATGCCGATCGATGCCGCCAAGGCCCTCGCCGCAGAACCCCGCCAGGGGAACATCGTCTGGGACCACAAGGACATCCAGCTCTACCACCTCGGACTCGGCGCGGGGACCTCCCCGAACAACCCCGGGGCCGCCACCGACCCCGACGAGCTGCGCTACACCCTGGAGTCCAAGCTCCACGTGCTGCCCAGCTTCGCGACCGTCGCCGGCGCCGGAATGGCCATGATGGGCGGCCTCGCCGCCCCCGGCATCGAGGTCAACCTCGCCGCCGTCCTGCACGGCGGCCAGTCCATCGAGCTGCACCGGCCCATCCCCGTCAAGGGCGAGGCCGCCTCCACCGCCAAGGTCGCCGCGATCTACGACAAGGGCAAGGCGGCCGTGATCGTCCTGCGCACCGAGGTCGCGGACGCCGACGGGCCGCTGTGGACCTCGGACGCGCAGATCTTCGTACGCGGTGAAGGCGGCTTCGGCGGCGACCGCGGCCCCTCCGTCAGGACGGAGCAGCCCGAGCGGGCGCCCGACCGGGTGGAGGAGCGGAGGATCCGCGAGGAGCAGGCGCTGCTGTACCGCCTCTCCGGGGACTGGAACCCGCTGCACGCGGACCCCGAGTTCGCCAAGCTGGCCGGCTTCGACCAGCCCATCCTGCACGGCCTGTGCTCGTACGGGATGACCCTGAAGGCCGTGGTGGACACCGTCCTCGACGGGGACGTCTCCCGCGTCCGCGCCTACCGCACGCGCTTCGCCGGGATCGTCTTCCCCGGCGAGACCCTGCGGATCCGGATGTGGCAGGAGCCCGGCCGCGTCCTCGTCTCGGTGACCGCCGCCGACCGGGAGGACGCCCCGGTCCTCGCGGACACCGTCGTCGAACACGGCTAGCAGACACGCACAACACCACAGACCCACAGAAGGAGCCGCACCGTGCGCGCAGCACTCCAGAGCGAGATAGGCCAGGACAAGCTCGAAGTCGTCGACGACATGGAGGCCGTGGGCTTCGGCCCCGGCAAGGTCAAGATCCGTATCAAGGCCACCGGCCTGTGCCACTCCGACCTCTCCGCCATGAGCGGGGTCCTCCCGCAGCCCGCCCCCTTCATCCCGGGCCACGAGGGCTCCGGCGTGATCACGGACGTGGGCGACGGGGTCACCAGCCACAAGATCGGCGACCGGGTACTGGTCTGCTGGCTCCCGCCGTGCGGTCACTGTCCCTCCTGCAAGCGCGGCCAGGGACACCTGTGCCTGGAGGCCTTCGGCAACGTGGCCACCCCCAACTTCAAGCGGGGCGACAGCAGCATCTTCGGCTTCGCGGGCACCGGCACCTTCGCCGAGGAGATGGTGGTCCCGGCGGGCTGCGCCGTACCCATCCCCGAGGACGTGCCCTTCGACATCGCCGCCCTGATCGGCTGCGGAGTCACCACCGGCCTCGGCGCGGCCATCAACACCGCCAAGGTGGAGGCCGGTTCCTCGGTCGCCGTCATCGGCTGCGGCGGCGTCGGCATCTCCGTCATCCAGGGCGCCAAGGTCCAGGGCGCGGCCCAGATCATCGCTGTCGACCCGGTCGCCTCGCGCCGCGAGGCCGCGCTGCGCTTCGGCGCCACCGAGGTGGTCTCCCCGGAGGCCTTCGCCGACGCCAAGAACCGGATCACCGCGGGCGAGGGCTTCGACTACGTCTTCGAGGTCGTCGGCAAGTCCCAGACCACGCAGACCGCGTACGAGATGACCCGCCGCGGCGGCTCCGTCGTCGTGGTCGGCGCCGGCGCGCTCGACGACAACTACTCGATCAACATGTTCTCCCTCTTCTTCGACGAGAAGAAGATCCTGCCCTCGATGTACGGCGGCGGCGACGTGCTCCGCTCCTACGAGCGCACCATCGCGCTGTGGCGGGCCGGCCGGGTGGACCTGGCGGGGCTGATCACGCACCGCGTGCAGCTCGCCGAGATCAACGACGCGCTCGACCAGATGCGTACGGGTGTCGCCCTGCGCACCTGCATCGAACTCTGACCCGTTTCGAGAGGAACCGTACGGATGTCACTGCCACTTGAGGGACTCGTCGCCATAGTCACCGGAGCCGGACGCGGCCTCGGCCGGTCCGAGGCGGTCGAGCTCGCCCGCCTCGGGGCGAGCGTGGTCGTCAACGACTTCGGCCAGAGCGGCCGCGACGGCTCGGGGGAGGCCTCGGCCGCCCCGGCGGAAGAGGTCGCCGAAGAGATCCGGGCGGCGGGCGGGCAGGCGGTGGCGCACCTCGGTGACGTGGCCGACTTCGAGCAGGCGCGCGAGCTGGTCGAGCTGGCCGTGAACAGCTTCGGCAAGCTCGACATCCTGGTCAACAACGCGGGCATCCTGCGTGACCGGATGGTCTTCTCGATGTCGGAGGCGGAGTGGGACTCGGTCATCCGGGTCCACCTCAAGGGCCACTTCAACACCACCCACTTCGCCTCCGTGCACTGGCGGGAGCGGTCCAAGGCGGCGGGCGGCCCGGTCTACGGCCGGATCATCAACACCTCCTCCGAGGCCTTCCTCGGCGGCTCGGCCGGCCAGCCCAACTACGCGGCGGCCAAGGGTGGCATCGTGGGCCTGACCACCTCGACCGCCCTGGCGCTCGCCAAGTACGGGGTCACGGCCAACGCCATCTGCCCGCGCGCCCGCACCCGGATGACCGAGGACGTCTTCGCCGGCTTCCAGGTCCCGGAGGAGGGCAAGCTCGACGCCCTCGCCCCCGAACACGTCTCCCCGCTGGTCGGCTACCTGGCCTCCCCGGCCTCGGCGAAGGCCAACGGCCAGCTGTTCGTGGTCCACGGCGGGATCGTGGTCGTGATGGAACGCCCGAAGGTGGCGGCGAAGTTCGACACCACCAAGGAGTCCTTCTCCTACGAGGAGCTCGACGAGGTCCTCACCCCGCACTACGACTCCCGCCCGGCGAACGAGACCTTCGCGGCGGCGGAAGTCCTCGGCCTCAAGCACGACGGCTGACCGGTACGCACGACGCCCGTGGGGTGGTGGGTCCGCGGACCCACCACCCCACGGGCGTTCCCGGCCGGCCCGGCGGGGGATCAGCCCAACGGGGCCTGCTGGAGGGGTACCGGGCGGGCCGGGGCCTTGGGGGCCGGGGCCGGGGGCAGGGGGATCGGGTCCAGGCGGACCGGTGGGGGCGGGGAGACCGGGATGTTCATGCCGAGGACCCCGCACGGCACCTCGGGAGTCGCGTACGGGAGGTGCAGGCGGCCCTCCCGGCTCCACCGGCCCGTCCCGCCGAGCCAGCCGGCCGGGGCGCCGAGCCGGAAGACGTGCCGGTCGGCGGGGCGCCACAGGGCGAGCCCGCTCACGTCGCCGCCGTAGCCGTCACCGGCCTCCTCCACCCGCAGCGCCACCCCGCAGTGCTCCGGCATCAGCACCTGCCCCGGCTGCACCGCGAACGGCGTCGCCGTGGCCCCGACGGCCCGCAGGCACTCCGGGAAGCGCACCGGGCGGGCACTGCCCAGGACCCCCCAGCCGAGCCGGGGTTCGCCCGGGGCGTCCGAGCGGATCAGCAGCAGCCCGCTGTCGGGGTCGGCCAGCAGCAGCCGGTCGTCGCTGTCCTCGGAGATCTGGAGCAGCGGCGAGACCTCCCCGGCCCGCTCCAGATCCACCGCCACGGCCTTGGTCACCGGCCCCCGCGGGCCGTCCAGTTCGCGGTCCAGCGCCAGCAGCCGGCCCGTCCGGTCCAGCCAGACCCCGCCCGAACAGCGGCCCGGGATCCGGGCGACCCGCTCCGGCCCGAACGGGGTCCCGGCCACCTGCCACACCGTGGTCGCGGCGGCGCCCACGGCCAGGGCGAAGGCCCCGCGCCCGTCCGGGGAAGGCGGCAGCAGCGTGACCCGTACGCCGTCCCCCGTCCCGCCATCCGTCCCGTCACCCGCTCCCGGGTCGTCCAGCGGGGAGATCGCACCGAGCTCCAGCTCCCCGGTCCGCGGACCCGCACCCGCTTCGCCCCCGCCCGTCGGGTACAGCAGCGCGAAGCCGTGGCGCTCCGCGACCCGGCGGTGGATCAGCACCCGCCCGTCGGCCAGCGGCAGCACCTCGCTGTCGGCCTCCTCGGGCTGCGCGAGCGGCAGCGGCACCGCGTACGGCTCGGGCCCGGTCAGCGTCCAGCGCTCCGGATACCGGGCCTCGCCGTCCCCGGCCAGCCGGGCGGCGTAGGAACCGTCCGCGGCGATGGTGAACGGGGCCGCGGTGGTCTTCTCGATGGCACAGACAGTCATCTGCGGGCACCTCCGCGGAGGAACGTAGTGATCGCGCTTCCCGCCGGACAACGCGACAACCCTCGCTTCACACATATGGGTGGCGGGCCGGTGATTCCACTGTGCGGAAGGTGGCGATTGTGCTGTGCGATATCGGGGCGTTTGGGGTGAGGGCGCTGGTTGGGCCGCCTGCGGCGTCCAGGACGACAAGGCGGGCAAGCACGCCACGGCCGGAGGCGGCAGCGAGAAGAAGGCCGCCGCCCAGGGCGGGAAGGACTCCGCGGAGGCGGCGAAGCGGAGGCGGCGAAGAGGACGGCGGCAGCCGGCCGCCCAGCGCCCGCGTCACCTCATTCCGGCAGCTCCTCCCCACCGCGGCCGCGCCACGGCTCCCCGTGCGGCGCCTCCACCCCGCCACCCGCGCGCACCGCCCCCTCAGGGTGACCGGCTCGTCGGTCGAGCCGGGACACCGGCTCCGGGACCGGCGCCGGATCGGCCTCCTCGCGGATCGGCTTGATCGCGACCGTGCGGCGGATGCGCCGGTCGATGCCCTCCCGGACCTCGCCCATGGCGCCCACGTCCAGGCGTCGGACCAGCTCAAACAGGGCGTCGAGCACTTCTCCGGCACGCATGGATCCCCCCGTTTCCCCTGCCGCCGCAGGCAGTATCCGCATCGGCCCGGGGATGGGACGGGAAGCGCCGGGCCGGTCGCCACGGACGGTAGCCTTGGCCTGTGCCCCGTCTCTCTGAAGTCATCGCCGCGCTGGACGCTCTGTGGCCCCCCTCGCGGGCCGAGGAGTGGGACTCCGTCGGCACTGTCTGCGGCGACCCCGAAGCCGAGGTCTCCCGGGTCCTGTTCGCCGTCGACCCGGTCCAGGAGATCGTCGACGAAGCGGTGAAGATGGGCGCCGACCTCCTGGTCACCCACCACCCCCTCTACCTGCGGGGCACCACCACCGTCGCGGCAGGCACCTTCAAGGGCCGCGTCGTGCACACGCTGATCAAGAACGACATCGCGCTGCACGTCGCCCACACCAACGCCGACACCGCCGACCCGGGCGTCTCGGACGCCCTCGCCGGCGCCCTCGACCTGCGCGTCACCGGCCCGCTGGTCCCCGACCCGAGCGACCCCGCCGGCCGCCGCGGCCTCGGCCGGATCTGCGAGCTGGACCGCCCCGAGACGCTGCGCGAGTTCACCGCGCGCGCCGCCGCCTGGCTCCAGCCGACCGCCCAGGGCATCCGCGTGGCCGGCGACCCCGACGCGCTGATCCGCACCGTCGCCGTCAGCGGCGGCTCCGGGGACAGCCTCTTCGCGCAGGTGCGCGCCGCGGGCGTCGACGCCTACGTCACCGCCGACCTGCGCCACCACCCGGTGTCCGAGGCACGCGAGCAGAACCCGCTCGCCCTCGTCGACGCCGCCCACTGGGCCACGGAATGGCCCTGGTGCGAGCAGGCCGCGGCCCAGCTCGACGCCATCTCCGAGCGCAACGGCTGGGGTCTGCGTACCCACGTCTCGCGCACGGTCACCGACCCGTGGACGGCGCACGCGCCGTCCGTGACACCCCCTTCTAACCCTGGAGCCCCCAACTGAACGCCGAGCCCGCCGACCAGATCCGACTTCTCGACGTCCAGGCCCTGGACGTCCGGCTGTCTCAGCTGACCCACAAGCGCAACACGCTGCCCGAGCACGCCGAGGTCGAGTCGCTGGCCTCGGACCTCACCCAGCAGCGGGACTTCCTCGTCGCGGCCCAGACGCAGGCGAGCGACGCCGCCCGCGAGCAGACCAAGGCCGAGCAGGACGTGGACCAGGTGCGCCAGCGTGCCGCCCGCGACCAGGCCCGCCTGGACTCCGGAGCCGGCATCTCGGCCCGCGACCTGGCCAACCTGCAGAGCGAGGTCGTCTCCCTCGCCAAGCGCCAGGGCGACCTGGAGGACGTGGTCCTCGAGGTCATGGAGCGCATGGAGACCGCGACGGAGCGCGTCACCGAGCTGACCGACCGGGTCGCCTCGCTGGAGGCCAAGCTGGCCGACGCCACCGCGCGCCGTGACGCCGCCACCGGCGAGCTCGACGCCGATGCCGCGGGCATCGCCAAGGACCGCGAGGTCATCGTCTCCGCGATGCCGGCCGCGCTGATCGCCCTGTACGAGAAGATCCGCGCCAAGCAGGGCGGCGTCGGCGCCGCCCGCCTGGCGCAGCGCCGCTGCGAGGGCTGCCGCCTGGAGCTCGACCTCGCCGAGGTCAACGAGATCAAGGCCGCCGCCCGCGACGAGGTCGTCCGCCACGAGAGCTGCGGCCGCATCCTGGTCCGCATGGCCGACTCGGGCATCTGATGCCGAAGTTCGTTGTGGAAGCCGACGGCGGCTCCCGGGGCAACCCGGGTCCCGCCGGCTACGGCTCCGTCGTCCTCGACCCGGCGACGGGCGAGACGCTGGCCGAGCGTGCGGAGTACATCGGCGTCGCGACGAACAACGTGGCCGAGTACAAGGGCCTGATCGCCGGGCTGAGGGCCGCCCGCGAGCTGGACCCGGACGCGGTGGTCCTCGTACGGATGGACTCCAAGCTCGTCGTCGAGCAGATGTCGGGTCGCTGGAAGATCAAGCACCCCGACATGAAGCCGCTCGCGGCCGAGGCGGCGAAGATCCTGCCGCGCGCGCAGGTGATGTACGAGTGGATCCCGCGCGAGAAGAACAAGCACGCGGACCGGCTCGCCAACGAGGCGATGGACGCGGGCAAGCGCGGCAAGCAGTGGGAGCCCGCGAACTCCTCGGCGGCGCTGGACTTCTCGGCGGCGCGCGCCCTGGCGGCCCCTCCTCCGGCGGGCCCCCCGGGTGACGCCGCCGCCGGCGCCGCGGCCGTCCGCGCCGCTCTCGCCGGTGCCTCCGGCGCTGGTCCGGGGGTCCGCGCGGCCGTCCCCGCGGCCGCCGGGACCGACACGCTGTTCGGGGACCTCGCGGATCCCGCGGACCTCGATGCCCTGGCCACCGCCCCGGCTCCCGTCCCCGCCCCGGCGGCGGGACAGGGCTGGGGCCCCGACATGGGTGCCCCGGCGACCTTCGTGCTGCTGCGCCACGGGGAGACCGCGCTCACCCCGCAGAAGCGCTTCTCCGGCAGCGGCGGCAGCGACCCGGAGCTCTCCGAAGCCGGCCGCCGCCAGGCCGCCGCGGTCGCCGAGTCGCTGGCCGCTCGCGGCACCGTCGAGGCGGTGATCAGCTCCCCGCTGCGGCGCTGCCGGGAGACCGCGCAGGCCGTCGCCGACCGGCTCGGGCTCACGGTCACCGTCGAAGAGGGGCTGCGCGAGGTCGACTTCGGCGCGTGGGAGGGGCTGACCTTCGCGGAGGCCCGCGAGCGCTTCCCGGCGGACCTCCAGGCATGGCTGGACTCCCCGAGGGCCGCCCCCACGGGCGGCGGCGAAAGCTTCGCGACCGCCACCCGGCGCATCTCGGCGACCCGGGACCGGCTGCTGGCCGAGCACGCGGGTCGCACGGTCCTGCTCGTCTCGCACGTGACGCCGGTCAAGATCCTGGTCCGGCTGGCCCTGGGCGCCCCGCCGGAGGCGCTGTTCCGCATGGAACTGTCAGCGGCCTCCCTGTCCGCGGTGGCCTACTACGCGGACGGCAACGCCTCCGTCCGCCTCCTGAACGACACGTCCCACCTGCGCTGATCCGCGCGGCCCGGACACACGACGAGGCCCCCGCCCGGTATGGGCGGGGGCCTCGCGTCGTACGCGTCGAAGACGGCAGACGAGCCGGCCTGTACGCCGGGTTCTGTCGCCCGGAGACCTCGCGGTCACCGGGGAGACGGCCATCCATCTAGGACCGGCGTTGCCGCCGGCCTCGTGCGGTCTACCCGCGAACTCGGGCGGGCAGCCCTCGAACGTCCGCGCAGGGCCGCCCGGAAACGGCCCTTCTTGACCTTGCTCCAGGTGGGGTTTACCTAGCCGCCTGAGTCACCTCAGGCGCTGGTGGTCTCTTACACCACCGTTTCACCCTTACCGGGGGCCTAAGCCCCAGGCGGTCTGTTTTCTGTGGCACTGTCCCGCGGGTCACCCCGGGTGGCCGTTAGCCACCACCCTGCCCTGTGGAGCCCGGACGTTCCTCGGCGGGATCCGGGGATCCCGACGCGGCCGTCCAGCCGACTCGTCTGTCGTGCCGACCATGTTACCGGCTGCGTCATCGCGACTTGACCTTGACGCAGCGGCAGGGTTTCTACTTGCCCGTATGCGCATCGGAGAGATCGCCGCGCTCGTCGGGGTCACCACCCGGGCGATCCGGCACTACCACCACATCGGCCTGCTCCCGGAGCCGGAGCGGCGACCCAACGGCTACCGCGCCTACAGCGTGCGCGACGCCGTCCGGCTGGCCCGCGTACGCCGGCTGACCGAGCTCGGGCTGAGCCTCGACGAGGTGCGCGACGTGCTCGCGGACGACGCGGGGCGCGAGCTGGCCGACGTACTGGAGGAGCTCGACGCCGACCTCGCCCGGCAGGAGGCCGAACTGGCCGAGCGCAGGCGGCGGCTGGCCGTCCTGCTCGCCGCCCCGCCGGGGGAGGTCGAACCGGTCTCGCCCGCGCTCGCCGCGCTGCTGGCCAAGGCGCCCGCGACGGACTCGCCGTCCGCCGCGCTCGACCGCGAGCACCTGAGCCTGCTGGACGCGTCGGGAGCCGTGGGGGAGGAGCTCTACGCCGCCCTCGGCACGGTCGCCGCCGATCCGGCCGTGCTCGGGCTGTACGAGCGGCTCGACGAGCTCGCCGACGCGGCCGCCGACGATCCGCGGATCGGGCCGCTCGCCGCGGAGCTGGTGGCCGCGGTGCCCGCCGAGGCGTTCGCGGCGATCCCGGGGGGCGACGGACGGACGGACGTGCCGGGCTTCGTGGAGGCCCTGCTCGCCGAGTACGCCCCGGCGCAGGCGGAAGTCGTCCGCCGGGTGATGGAGGCGTTCATGGACGCCGCCGGGACGGACGTAACCGCCGGGACCGACGTGACCGACAGGAAGAGGGGCCGGGCATGAGCGCGGTACGCGCGGCACGGATCGCGGTGGCCGCGGTGATCCCCGGGGAGCTGGCGCTGATGGTGTGCCTGGTGGCCGGCGTCCGGCCGCCCGGCTGGGTCCTCGCCGCCGCCGAGGCACTGGTGTGCGCGGTCCTCCTCCTGGAGGCCCGGGTGCTGTACTCCCTGTACGCCGCCTCGCGCGCCGGCGGCGCCGCCCCCCGCACGGCCCGCCGCGAGGCACTGCGGGCCGTGGTGCCCCTGCCCGTACGCCGGCTCCTGCTGCACGAGCTGCGCGCGTGCGCCGCGCTGGGCCGGTGGGCGCTGCGGCGGCGGCCGCACGGGGTGCGTCCAGAGGACCACGCGGCCGCGTACACCGGGCCGCAGACGGCCATGATGTACGGCCTGCTGTTCGTCTCCCTGATCGAGACGGTCGGGCTGGCCGTCCTGATCCCCTGGCCGACCGTCCACCGGGTGGTGCTCGTCCTCGACGTGTACGGGGTGGTGCTGGTGCTCGCGATGCACGCCGCCTGCGTCACCCGCCCGCACGTCGTGCGCCCCGACGGGACCCTGCGCATCCGCTACGGAGCCCTCTTCGACCTGACCGTCCCGCCGGACGCGGTGGCCTCGGTCCGGGTGGACCGACGCTACCCCGAGGGCCGGCTCGTCACCCTCTCCGAGGACGGGGTGCTGGACCTGGTCGTCGGCAGCCAGACCACCGTCACCGTGGAACTGGCCCGGCCGCTCGCCTTCCGCCGCCCGCTGGGCGCCCGCGCCGAGGCCCGCGTCCTGCGCTTCCACGCGGACGAGCCCCGCGCCCTGGTCGACACGCTGGTCAGCGCACTGCGGCAGCCCGCACCCCCGTGACGGGCTGCCGCAGTGCAGTCCCTTGCCCCCTGCCCTGCCCCTGCCGCCGTCAGAGCCACCCGCGCTGCGAGGCGCGCAGGCCGGCCTCGAAGCGGCTGCGCGCGCCGAGCCGTTCCATCAGGGCCGCCATGGAACGGCGGACCGTGCTCAGCGAGACCCCCAGCTGGTGGCCGGCCGCCTCGTCGGTCATGCCCTGGCTCAGCAGCCGCAGCAGCTCGCGCTCGGGCGGGGTCAGGCCGGTGCACTCGTCGCGCGGCCGGTCGCAGCCCAGCGGCAGGGAGGCCTCCCAGACCTGCTCGAAGAGGGCCGTCAGCGCCGCGACCGCGCCGGGCAGCCGCAGCACGACGGCGCCCGCGCGGGTGTCGGCCGGGTTCAGCGGCACCAGGGCGTGGGCCCGGTCGACCAGGATCATGCGCAGCGGGAGGGTGGGCACGGTCCGTACACCGCCGCCGTTGTCGGTGAGCCAGCGGGCGTAGTCGAGGGTCGGCGGATTGCCACGGACGCTGTCGAGGCAGACCGTGCGGACGCCGACCCCGCGCGACAGCAGCTGGGCGTCGTTCTCGCGGGCCGCCTCGATGGCGGCCGCGGACTGGCCGCCGCCCGGCATGAAGGTGCATATCTCCGACTCGGCCCGGTCCGCGATGAGTTCGAGGCGGGCCTGCACGGCGTCGATGCCGATGAGCCGCTCCGCCCCGCCGTCCGCGCCCTCGCCGGCCGCCGCCGGCCCGGGGCCCCGGCGCAGGCCGGAGATCATCCGGGAGACCGTCTCGTGGCTCTCGGCGATCTCCCGCTGCCGCCGGTCCAGTTCCTCCTGGTGGCGGCGGAGCATCAGCCGCATCCCGAGCTCCGGGCTGACCGCCCGCCAGGTGCCGGGTACCGCCCGGGACCGGCGCAGCAGCGAGGCCTCGGCGAGCCGGTCCAGGGCATCGCGCACGTCCGTCTCAGGACTCCCGAGATGCGCGGCGATCTGCTCGACGCCCCAGCCCTCGGGGCGGGTGGCCATCAGTCGGTAGACGGCATCGGTGGCCGGATCGAGCCCGAGCGTCGCGAACAAGGTGATCCTCCGTGGGGGACGAGGAGTCGTGCGCCGAGCGTGGCAAGCCGCCGCCCGCCTGTCTTGTCAAAAACGGCGCGCGGGCCGGGGGAGCCGGGCCGATCGGACGCCGAGCACCCGGACGGGGCGGCTCAGCCCGACAGCATCACGCTGCTGATCCGGCCCGGCATCCGGTCCAGGGACGACCCCGGTGCCAGGCCGCCGCGCAGGCGGACGAACTGCGACGGCGACAGCCCCGTCATCGCCTTCACCTCGCGGCTCAGGTGCGCCTGGTCGTGGTAGCCGCACACCGCCGCCACGTGCGCGGCCGCCGTTCCCGCCGCCAGCATCCGCAGCGCGTGCTGCAGTCGGAACACCCGGGCCACGGCCTTGGGGGACAGGCCGACCTGCTCGCGGAACCGGGCGCGCACGGTGCGGGCGCTCCACCCCGTCGAGGCGCTCACCCGGGTCAGGGAGCGGCTGTCCTGCCAGAGCCGGGAGAGCGCTCCGCCGACCTCGGGGGTGGGGGCGGGTGCGTGGGCGAGGCGGGCGCAGAGCACCTCGTCGAGCAAGGTGAAACGTTCCGTCCATGAGCCGAGCGCCTGGAGCCGTTCCGTCAGGTACCGGCCCCGCGTTCCGAGGACCTCCTCCAGGTCCACGTGCGCGTCCTCGAAGTGCCACATCGGCACGCCGAACAGCCGGTAGCAGCCCTGCGGGGTCATGTTCACCTCCAACCCGTACACCACACCCGCGTGCACCCCGATCGCCGGGACCGTGCGCGGGCCACTGATCATGGCCCGGGCCGCTGGCCGCAGCCGGGTCGTGCCGAGGTCCTCCGTACGCGTCACCCACAGGCCGTCGGAGAAGTTGAAGACCAGCGTCACGCAGCCCGTGGGGAGCTCCAGCCGGCGCCGCGGGGCGGTGAACTCGGTCTGGAACCCCGTGTAGTTGATGACGAGCTGCCGCAGGGGGACAGCCGGCCGGCGGCGCCGGGCCGAGCGGTTGTCCGGGGCGGGAGCGGGCGGCGCTCCCCGCCGGTCCACCGCATCGACCACGGCGACTGCGGCCACTCCATCGACGGAACCCATGTCCGGGCCCTCCCTCCGCTGTTGTGCGGCCGGTCGTACCGCGCGGTCGGCCGATGATGGCAGCCCCCGGGGCGTCATGACCAGAGCGTTCCGGCAGGCGGGTTCCGTGACACCAAGCGTTCAGGACCACTTGCTCTCACCCCGAACGCCTTCCGGGGGGTACCGGGCGGCGGCGATGCTTCTGCCGCGGCCGGAGAACACGGGCCGACAGCAAGGAAAGACGCCCCGACGGCACCGGATACGAAAGGAAGTGGCCCGCGATGTTCTTCGCCTTCTTCGGCCTCATCTGGGACTGACGCCCCATGCACCTCACGATGGCGGCGGTCGAACTGACAGCGAGCCCCGGGGCACCGCACCAACGCCTCGACCCGGCCCTGCTCACCGACGTGCTGTGGGCCTGCGCCAACCCGGCCGACGGGCCCGAGCACGTGACCGTACTGACCTCGCACGGCCGGGCCGACATGGTCCTCTACTGCCTCGCCGATTCCGCGCAGCAGGCCCGCTCCGCGGCGCTGCACTGCGTACGGCGGGCCCTCGGTACCTCCCCGCTGCTGACCGGCTGGACGGCGCGGGAACTCCCCCTCGACATCCCGGACATCCCCGGCACGCCCGATTCGGAGACACCCCAGTGAGAGCCAGCACCCCCGCCGCGTCCCGGCGCCGGACCTCCGCCACGGCAGCCGCGCTGCTCACCGCGGCCCTGCTCGTCCCCGTGCTCGGCGCCGCCCAGGCGCACGCCGTCGACACAGTGCGCCGGGAGCAGGCCAACCTGGCCGGCCTCGGCTACCTCGCGGCCGGTGGCGTGGACGGGGTCGACGGCCCCGGCACCCGGGCCGCCCTCAAGGAGTTCCAGCAGGACAACGGCCTCGCCGAGGACGGCGACTACGGGGACCGCAGCGAACTCGCCCTGCACCGGCAGGTCGAGGCGGTCCAGCGCAAGGCGGGGGTAGCGGCGGACGGACTCTACGGCGACGGCACCAAGGCGGCGGTCAAACGCTGGCAGGGCGCGCACGGCGAGAGCGCCGACGGGATCGCCGGCCCGGCCACGATGTCGGACATGGGAGTCCCGCGCACCCTCTACCAGGTCGCGCAGCGCCAGTTCGGGGCGCACGACTGGACGGTCTCCGCGCAGTTCGGCTGCCTGAAGAGCCTGTGGATCGGCGAGAGCAACTGGAAGGTCTACGCCACCAACCCCAGCAGCGGGGCGTACGGAATCCCGCAGTCGCTGCCCGGCAACAAGATGGCCGCCAGCGGCGGGGACTGGGCCAACAACCCGGTCACCCAGATCACATGGGGCCTGAAATACATCGACGAGCGGTACGGCACCCCGTGCAAGGCCTACGACACCTGGAAGGCCCGCTCGCCGCACTGGTACTAGGCCGCGCGCCGCGCCCCGGGCAGCCCCCTTCGGCCTCCCGGCACCCCCACCGAGCCCCCTCTCGGCGAAATCCATGTGGGTACCCGCGTGCCCACACCCGACCGATTCATCCCGCTGACAAAGGAAATGACCATGCGTATCAACCTGCGCCGTGCCACCCTCACCGCCGGATCCATCGCCGCCGCGGCCGTCCTGGCCCTGCCCGGCAACGCCTTCGCCGTCTCCAAGCTGTCCCAGTCCGCGGCGGCCTCCGCCCTCAGCGGGGCCGGGGTCACGCACTCCTCCAGCGGGGGCTGCACCACCCGCTCGAACGGCACCTGCACCTCGTACGACCAGATCAACCAGGCCACGGTGGACGGGCTCAAGACCCTCAGGAGTGCCAGCGGTTGTGCCATCAACGTCACCGGCGGCACCGAAGTGGGCCACGCCTCGGGCACCTACAGCCACTACAACGGCTACAAGGTGGACATCAACCCCAACACCTGCATCACGAACTACATCCACAACAGCTTCACGAAGATCTCCACCCGCAGCGACGGCGCGGAGCGCTGGCGCTCCTCGGCGGGCAACGTCTACGCCCGCGAGAGCAACCACTTCGACATCACCTTCTGCGGCGGCGCCACGGCCTGCACCAACGCGGCCAGCGCCTGATCCGCTGCGGCACCCCGCGCCGACACCCCACCCCACCCCACCGCACACCACCCCCTGCCACGCCCCATGTCCGAGGAGATCTCGTGAAGTCCGCCACCAAGCAGAAGCTGTCCATCGTGTTGACCACGGCCGCCCTGGTCGCCGGGGGCCTGATGAGCGCCCCGGCCGCCTCCGCCGCCACCAGCTGTCTCGGCGCCACCTGCAACGGAGTCAACCCGGCCAACACCACGTGCCAGAACGACGCCCGTACCGTGCGGACGGGCCCGTTCAGGGGTGTGGAGCTGCGCTACAGCCCCTCCTGCCGGGCTGCTTGGGGCCGGTTCCCCAACGCGCCGAAGGGTTCGCACATCGAGATCAAGAACAATCAGGGCAAGAAGTACACGACCAACGGCCCGTCCGGCGGCGGTACCTACTACAGCGTGATGATCAACGACAAGGACGTGAAGGCCTGGGCGTGCGGGGTCTGGGACGGCGGCAACCAGATGGAGTGCACCGAGGACTACTGACGAAGGTCGGTCCCGCCGCGGCGTCCGCCGCGGCGGACGCCACCCGCCCCGGACAACCGAAGGTCCCACGCCACACACACAGGAAGCCCCCGCAGCCATGCGCATCCTCCACGGCACCAAGAGCAAGGTCCTCGTCACCGGCGCCGCCCTGGCCGGCGCGCTCGCCCTCGCCACCGGACCGGCGTACGCGTCCTCCACGAACGTGTCCGGCCAGGTCGGCGGGAGCTACACGTACTACGGCACCGGGCGCACGATCACGGCCAACGGCTCCAACGTGTACCTCCAGATCAACAGCCTCGGCCTGGGCACGAAGGTCAAGTGGTACAAGTGCGACGACCGTTCCGTGCACGGCGCGGACGTGGAGGTGAACGACGGCCGCCGCCACCTGATCGGCTCCAACTTCAAGGCGGGCACCGTCTTCTGCCTG
Source organism: Streptomyces sp. NBC_00435 (assembly GCF_036014235.1). GTDB lineage: Bacteria > Actinomycetota > Actinomycetes > Streptomycetales > Streptomycetaceae > Streptomyces. The sequence continues at coordinate 2,497,750 of NZ_CP107924.1, read as the reverse complement.
GCGGCCGCGGCCGACCTCAGCGAGACCAGGCTCACCTGGAGCGGCACCCTGAACTGGAACGTCTACTCCTGATCCACGCACCCCCAACCCCGCGGCGGGCACGCGGCCGTGACCGCGGCCTCCGACCGGTTCCCGTACGCCGCGGTGCGTCACGAGAGCCCGGCCGATTCGATCGGCCGGGCCGGTGGCGTTTTCCGTCAGCGGGTCGGTCAGAGGTCCTGGGCGACCTTTGCCGGGCGCCACCGACTGAGGCGCGGCGCGGATTCCAGCTCCACAACACGGCTCACGCGGGTACGAACAGCACCTTCGACGTCCCGGGATCCGCCTGCGTCAGGCGGACCCTGATCCGCTCGCCCAGCGGCAGCTCCCCGGACACGGCCTCGACCCGGCCGACCACCGCCGGGTCCTCCAGGTGGACCGTGCCGGCCCGCGGCTCCCGCTCCTTGACGTCGATGACCGTCGCCTCGAAGGTCTCCCCGACGTGGTCCTTGAGCAGCGCCGCCTCCACCAGGTCCACGGACTCCCGCTCCGCCGAGTTCGCCAGCCGGGTGCCGTCCGCCATCTCCTTCGGCAGGGTCTCGAGCGCGGCCGTCGCCCACCCCGGGGGTGCGGTTCCCGCGGCCGCCGCCACGCACAGCTCACCCGAGTACCGGTCGACGAGCCGGCGCAGCGGCGCGGTGCAGTGGGCGTACGGGGCCGCGACCGCCGCGTGCAGGGCGGGGTCCGGGGTCTCGCCGCCGGTGAAGACGGTGTAGCCGGCGCCGCGCAGCAGGGCCGTGCACTCCTGGAGGAAGGCGGCGTGGGCGGGCACGTGCGGATCGAGCCCTCGCACGAGCTCCGCGTACGGAACGTGGTGGGGCCACTCGATCCGCAGCGCCTTCGCGGCCCGGCGCAGCCGTCCGACCGCTCCGTCGGGGGCGGAGGGCAGGGTCCTCAGGATGCCGGTCCCGGCGGCGAGCATCAGCTCGGCGGCGGCCATGCCGGTCATCAGGGAGATCTGCGCGTTCCAGCCGTCGGCCGGGAGCGGAGCCCGGTAGGCCAGGCTGTACGAGCCCTCGTGCTCGACGATCTCCTGCTCGGGAACGTTCAGTGAGATGCCCCCGCATTCCGCCTCCAGCGTCTCGCGGAGCCGCCCGATCTCCTTCAGCAGGGCCAGCGGCTCCTCGGCGGTGCCCGCGTCGATGGCCTTCTGGACGCCGTCGTAGTCGAGCTTGGCCCGGCTGCGGACGAGCGCCCGGCGGACTCCGGTGTGCTCCACCCGCCCCTCGGCGTCCAGGTCGAGCCGCCACAGCAGGGCCGGGCAGGTCTGGTCGGGGAGCAGGCTGGCAGCGCCCTCCGAGAGTACGGACGGGTGCAGCGGGACCTTCTCGTCGGGGAAGTACAGGGTGGTGACCCGGCGGTGGGCCTCGGCGTCGAGGGCGCCACCGGGGGTGACGTAGGCCGCGACGTCGGCGATGGCGTAGTGCACGCGGTAGCCACCGGAGGAACGCTTCGCCAGGTGCATGGCCTGGTCCAGATCGCGCGCGGTCGGGGGATCGATGGTGAAGAGGGGGAGATCGGTGGCGTCGAAGTCCGGCAGGACCGGGTTGCGTACCGCCCGCTCCGCCTCGGCGAGTACGGGCGCCGGGAACTCCTCCGGCACCCCCAGCTTCGTCCGCAGTTCACGCAGCGCGGCCCGCAGGGCGGCCCCGTCTGCGCCGGCCATGATCATATGACGGCGTGGCATGAGCCGAGCCTATGGCCGGTGGGCCCGGGCGGCACGGCGAGCCGTCTACCCTGGTCGGGGGCCGCACCCCCGCCGCTGTGCCGTGCCCGTCCGAAGGAGAACCACCGTGCTCGTGCTGCTGCCGCCGTCCGAAGGAAAGGCCGCCGGCGGCTCCGGCGCACCGCTGAAGCCGGAGACGCTGTCGCTGCCGGGGCTGGCCGCGGCGCGGGCGGCGGTGCTGGAGGAGCTGGTCGAGCTGTGCATGGGCGACGAGCTCGAGGCGCGTGAGGTCCTGGGCCTGAGCGAGGGCCTGCGGGGCGAGGTCGCCAAGAACGCGGAGCTGCTGAACGCGGTGGCCCGCCCGGCGGGGGAGATCTACACGGGCGTCCTCTACGACGCGCTGGGCCTGTCGACCCTGCCGCCGGCGGCGGCGTCCCTCGCCTCCGAATCCCTGCTGGTCTTCTCGGGCCTGTGGGGAGCGGTCGGCGTCACGGACCGCATCCCCTCCTACCGCTGCTCGATGGGTGTGAAGCTGCCGGGGCTGGGCGCGCTGGGCGCGTTCTGGCGCGAACCGATGGCCTCGGTGATGCCGGAGGCGGCCGGGGAGGGCCTGGTCCTGGACCTGCGTTCCTCCGCCTACGCCGCCGCCTGGAAGCCGAAGGGCGAGGTCGCGGGGCGGACGGCCACGGTCCGGGTGCTGCACTCGCAGCTGGTCGACGGCGTGGAGAAGCGCTCGGTGGTGAGCCACTTCAACAAGGCCACCAAGGGCCGCCTGGTGCGCGACCTCCTGTCGGCGGGGGCGGCTCCCGCTTCCCCGGCGGAACTCGTGACGGCCCTGCGGGACCTGCGCTTCACGGTGGAGGCGGAGGCCCCCGCGAAGGCGGGCAAGGCCTGGTCCCTCGACGTGGTCGTGACCCAGATCCACTGATCCGCCGGCTCGTCAGTCACCCCCGGGCTGCAGGCCGGCCCGGGGGTGACTGACGAACCGGGGCCGCGGCCGGCCCGGGGCCACCGCAGGCCCCGGGGGCCACGGTCCGACCGCCCGTCACTCCGCCGGCGGGGTCCCGTAGGCGCGGGAGGACGTGTCCGTCTGGGCCAGTCTGCGCAGCGCCGCGAACATCGTGTCGCCCAGGACCGTGCCGACCGCCACCGATTCGACCAGGTCCTCCCGGGCCACCTCGCGGCCCACGTACGCGAGGTCCGCGCGGGCGACCAGCTCGGCCGCCTCCGCGTACGTGTCGAGCACTTCCGCGAACCCGCCGTGACCCGCCCGTTCCAGCGCCGCCAGCGCGGCGGCCAGCGCCTCCCCGGCCGGGGAACCCGCGTCGGCCCGCCAGCCGCGCCGCTCGATGATGTCGGCCACCTTCGCCCGCGCCAGGTCCGTCTCCGCGTCCGGCTCCCCGCCGTGCCCGGGCACCAGGAGGCTCGCCACGGAGCCGAGCAGTTTGTGGACCGAGCGGTCCTGGTCGTCGATGGCGCTCAGGATCTGCCCGATGGCGGCCAGGGGGAGCCTGCCCACCTCCAGGAGCCCGCGGATCAGCCGCAGCCTGCGCTCGTGGGCCTCTTCGTAGCGCGCCTGGTTGGGGCTGCTGAGCGCACCGGCCGGGAGCAGCCCCTCCCGGACGTAGTACTTGATCGTCGGTACCGGAACCCCGGTCCGTGAGCTCAGCTCTCCGATGCGCATGCCCGCGTCCGTCCGTTCCTGGTTCCTTGCGTGTGCCCTCCCCATCATAGATAGTGGCACTACCGGATAGCGGTAAGTGCCGCTATCCGTTCCTATCCGGGGGGTAGAGAGATGCACTTCGTGTTCCCGCGCGCCTGGCACCGTCCGCTGGTGGTGTTCGCCGGCGTGATGGTCCTGTGGGCGGCCGGCTGCGCCGTCGGACTCCTCGTCGACGACCGGACCCTGCTGGGCGCCCCGATCTGGGCCAAACCCTTCAAGTTCGCCGCCTCGTTCACCGCCTACGCGCTGAGCCTGGCCTGGATGCTCTCCCTGCTGGAACGGGCCCGGCCCCGGCTGGCGCGGCCGGCCCGGTGGGCGGGCACGGTGGTGGTGGCGGCCAGCGGCGTGGAGATGGTGCTCATCACCGGACAGGCGTTCCGGGGCAGGCGGAGCCACTTCAACGTGGCCACCCCCTTCGACGCGGGGGTGTACCAGGTCATGGCCGGGACCGTGGTGGTCCTCTGGGTGGCCACGCTGGTGATCGCCGTGCTGCTGTTCCGGGCCCCGATCGCCGACCGGGCGACCACCTGGGCGATACGGATCTCCACGGTCCTGGCGCTGGCCGGCGCCGGGATCGGCTTCCTGATGACCCGGCCCACGGACGCGCAGCTCGCGGCCGATGAGGACGGGGCCCCGATCGTGGGCGGGCACAGCGTGGGAGTGCCCGACGGCGGCCCGGGCATGCCGCTCACCGGCTGGTCCACCACCGGAGGCGACCTGCGCGTCCCGCACTTCGCCGGGATGCACGCGCTCCAGCTGCTGCCGCTCTTCGTCCTGGTCCTGGCCGCCCTGGGCACCCGGTTCGCCGGACTGCGCGAGGAGCGGGTGCGGCTGCGCCTGGTGCTGGTGGCGGGCGCGGTGTACGCGGCGCTACTGGCCCTGCTGACCTGGCAGGCCCTGCGCGGCCAGGCGCTGACCTCCCCGGACGGGCGGACGCTCGCCGCGGCCGCGCCGATCCTGGCGGCCGGCGCGGCGGGGGCCCTGCTCTGCCTGCTCCGGGCCCGCGGGGCCGCGGCGCCCGGCGGCGCGGGGGTATCCGGCCCCGGTTCCGCGCCGGGCGACCCGGCGCGGAACTCCGCGCGGCTCCAGGGGTTGTCGTCAAGCTCCCGTCTGCCGCACGGCGACAGGCCCTAGCGGCCCAGGGGCCAGGCCACCGCCGCAGGGGCGTGGTCGCTGGTGCCCGCGTACGTGGCGCACGCGTCGGTCAGCGTCTCCAGCAGGGTCAGCGGGTCGACGAGCGGGTGCTCAATGCCACGCAGCCAGGCCACCGCCAGGTCACCGGGGAGGGCGGCCGGCGGAACCAGCACGTAGCTGCCGCGGCAGTGCCACCGCAGTCCGGGGTGCTCGTCCATCGTCTCGGGGTGGCAGTCCAGTTCGCAGGGCCACCACTCGTCCTCGTCCTCGGGCGTTCCGCGGGTGGCCGTGAAGAAGAGCATCCGGGCCTGGTCGCCCGTACCGCCCGACTCGGCGACCGGGCCCACCTCGATGCCGGCGGCCAGCAGGCGCTCCAGCGCACTACGGCCTGCCTCCAGCGGGACGTCCAGTACGTCGTGGACCATGCCCGTCGCGGTGATGAAGTTGGCCGCGGGCTGATTGTGCGCCCAGCGCTCGATCTGCGCGCGGTCCGTCGTGGACTGCGTCTGCCAGGCGAAGGAGATGGGATGCCGTGCGGGCGTCGGACAGCCGATCCGGTCGCACGAACAGCGGTAGCCGGCGGGGTGTGCGGCGGGCGACAGGGGCAGACCCGCCGCCGCGGCGGCCAACAGCAGGGCCTCGCGTTCTCGTCCGGGGTCCTCGGCGTCGGGCTTCGGCTTGCGGCGCAGCCACTGGGAAATCCTGCTCTGCTCGCCGCGTTTGACGCGGCCCGACTCAGACCCCATCTATCCCCTCACCTACACCGTTACCCCTGCAGACCCTCACATGGTCCCACCATCCTGGGTGCCGGGTGACCGCACCCCCCGTTCCGGGCTCCCACATATCCACAGAATTCGGCCATATGTTCTCGGTCGTCGGTGGGTCATGACCTTTCCCACCCCGGCGCCCCGGCGGTCCCGAACGGGTCCGCCGCCGTCCCGCCGCCCGTCCCGCTCCAGGTCAGGGCCCCGATCGGGACGCCGATCAGGACACCGGCCGCGCTCCCGCTCCCGCCCCGCCCAGAACCGCGTCCACCAGCGCGTCCGCATACGCGTGCGTGAGCGGCGCCGTGCGCAGCAGCCACCGGTACGTCAGCGGCCCGAGCAGCATCTCCACCATCAGCCGCAGGTCGGTGTCCGGCGGGAGCTGCCCGGCCTCGCGGGCCGAGCGCAACCGCTCCTCGTACCGTGCGAGCTGGGGCTCCAGCAGCTGCTCGGTGAAGCGGGCCCCGAGCTCGGGGTCGGTGGCACCGGCCGCGGTCAGGGCGCGCGCGGGGGCCTCGTACTTCTCGTCGGCGAACTCGTCCACCGTCGCCCGCAGTACGTACTTCAGATCGGCGGCCAGGTCCCCGGTGTCGGGGAAGCCGGACCACCCGGAGCCGGTCTCCGCGTCCCCGGCGAGCGCGAGGGAGGCGTCCAGCAGCACCGCGGCCTTCGAGGGCCACCAGCGGTAGATGGTCTGCTTGCCGACCCCGGCGCGGGCGGCGATCGCCTCGATCGTCAGCTTGTTGTAGCCGGCCTCGCCGACCAGGGCGAGCGCCGCGTCCAGGATGGCCCGCCGGGACCCCTCGCTGCGGCGCGTGGCGTCGGGGGACCGGGGGGCGGAGGCCGGGGCGGGGCCGGGGCGGGGGCTGGGGCTCATTTCGGCAACCTACCAACCCCGTACCGTGTGTCTTTCGGCCGTTCAGGAAACCACCCAATCAGTTCAGTGCGAGGTCCGCGCTGAGGAGAGACGATTCTCTTCTCATCACCGTGAGGAGCCTTCATTGCGCAGAGACGCCACACCCCGGCGCTACCTGATGTGCCCACCCGCGCACTTCAGGGTCACGTACTCCATCAACCCGTGGATGGATCCCACGAAACCGGTGGACCTGCCCCTCGCCCACGCCCAGTGGGAGGACCTCCGCGACCGCTACCGGGCCCTCGGCCACACCGTCGAGACCCTCGTCCCCGACCCCGCGCTGCCCGACATGGTCTTCGCGGCGAACGGCGCGCTCGTCGTCGACGGCCGCGTGCTGGGCGCGCGGTTCGCCTATCCGGAACGTGCCGCCGAGGCGGAGATCCACCTCGACTGGTTCCGGGACAACGGTTTCCAGGACGTGCACGAGCCGTCCCACGTCAACGAGGGCGAGGGCGACTTCGCCGTCACCGCCACCTACATCCTGGCGGGTCGGGGCTTCCGCTCCAGTCCGCTCTCGCACGACGAGGCCCAGGAGTTCTTCGGCCGCCCGGTCATCGGTCTCGACCTGGTCGACCCGCGCTACTACCACCTGGACACGGCGCTGTCCGTGCTGGACGGCGACGAGATCATGTACTACCCGGGCGCCTTCTCCGAAGGCAGCCGGGCGGTACTGCGCCGGCTCTTCCCGGACGCCCTGATCGCGGAGGCCGAGGACGCGGCCGCCCTCGGACTGAACGCCGTCTCGGACGGCCGGCACGTCCTGCTCCCGCAGGAGGCCACCGGACTGCTCGCACCCCTGCGGGCGCGGGGGTTCGAGCCGGTCCCGATGGACCTGGGGGAGCTGCTCAAGGGAGGCGGCAGCGTGAAGTGCTGCACGCAGGAGCTGAGGCCCTGAGGGCCTAGGACTCCTGGGAAGGAGGCGGCCATTCCTGGCCCCAGTCGGCGTCCCGCGCCGCCTTGTACAGGTCACCGTGGCGCTTGGTCACGTTGACCCGGGTCAGGCCTTCACCCTGCGGACCGCACAGCTCCAGCAGGACCAGCCCCTTCCGGATCTGCGGTCTGCGCGTGATCCGGGAGGCGGCCGGTTCCACCGGGAAACGGGTCGCGGCCACGTAGCTGAACTTCTCGTCCTCGTACGGGAGGGAGCCTCCCTTGACCTTCCGGTGCAGGGAGGACCGGCTGACCCGGGCCGAGAAGTGGCACCAGTCCTGTCCGACCTCGATCGGGCAGGTCCCGTCGTGCGGGCACGGCGCCGCGACCCGCAGCCCGGCCTCGAGCAGCTGGTCGCGGGCCTCGCGGACGCGCAGGTAGCCCTCCGGCGTGCCCGGCTCGACGAGCACCACGGCCTGTCCGGCCCGCGCCGCCTCGGCGACGACCTCGCGGCGGGCCTCCGGGGTGAGCTCGCCCAGGACGTACGACAACGTCACCAGGTCCGCCGCGGGCAGTGTCAGTCCGGCCCCGATGACCGTCCGCCGCCACTCGGCGGCCCGCAGCGCGGGGGAGGAGGAGGCCGCGGCCAGCTCCTTGCCGAGGACCAGCGCCGGGTCGGCCCAGTCCAGCACCGCGGTCTCCCGCGGCCCGTCCCAGGTGGCGTCCACCGCCCAGGCCGCGGCGCCGGTACCGCCGCCCACGTCCACGTGCGAGGCCGGGGACCAGTCCGGAGCGGCTTCGGCGAGGGCGTCCAGCGCGGACCGTACGGCCTCGAAGGTGGCGGGCATCCGGTACGCCGCGTACGCCGCCACGTCCGAGCGGTCCCGCAGGATGGGCGCGTCGGTCGGGGTCCGGCCGCGGTAGTTGGCGATGAGCCGGTCGACGGCGGCCGTGGCCTGCTTCGGCGGGAGACCGTCGAGGAGCCCTCCGAGCGCGCTGCGGAGGGTGTCGGCGGAGGTGGGGGCGGAGTGGTTCACCCGCGAAGTTTACGGCGGGCCGAGGGCGGCGTTGCCCTGGCCGGGCCACGGCCCAGTGCCGCGGCCCGGGGGCCGGGGCTACGCCCGGCCCCCGCGCCTCAAGCGGCGGCGGAGCCGGAACGCCAGGGCCGGCACAGCACGGCGAAGCAGAGCACCGCCAGCAGGGAGCAGGTCAGCTGCACCACGGCCATCGGCACCGCCGTGTCCTCACCGGCGATCCCGACCAGCGGCGAGGCCACCGCTCCGACCAGGAAGGAGGAGGTGCCGAGCAGGGCGGAGGCGGAACCGGCCGCGTGCGGGGCGCGCATCAGCGCCTGCGCGTTGGTGTTCGGCAGCACCAGGCCCATCGCGGACATCAGGACGAACAGTCCGGCGCAGACGGGGAAGAGCCCGACCTCGCCGAAGACCCCGGCGGACATCAGCAGCAGGGCCACCGAGGCGGAGGTGATGACCGCGAGCCCGTACCCCAGGACCTTGTCCAGGCTGACCCGGCCGACCAGCAGTTTGCCGTTGACCTGGCCCACCGCGATCAGGCCCACGGAGTTGATGCCGAACAGCAGGCTGAAGGTCTGCGGCGAGGCCCCGTAGATCTCCTGCACCACGAAGGGCGAGGCGGAGATGTAGGAGAAGAGCACCGCGAAGGAGAACCCGCCGGCCAGCGTGTAGCCGGCGAAGACGCGGTCGGCGAAGAGCCCGCGCATCGTCAGCAGCGCGGCGCCGACGCCGCCGGTCTGGCGCCGTTCGGGCGGCAGCGTCTCCTCGAGCCCCCGCCAGACCGTGAGGGTCAGCACGGTCCCGACGACGGTCAGGACGGCGAACACCCCGCGCCAGTCGGCGAAGCGCAGCACCTGGCCGCCGATGAGCGGGGCGATGATCGGCGCCACGCCGGATATGAGCATCAGGGTGGAGAAGAACCGGGCCATCTCGACCCCGTCGTACAGGTCGCGCACCACGGCCCGCGCGATCACGATCGCGGCCGCCCCGGCCAGTCCCTGGAGCAGACGGAAACCGATCAGCAGCTCGGCCGTCGGGGCGAAGGCGCACAGGGCGGTGGCGAGGACGTAGACGACCATGCCGATGAGCAGGGGACGGCGGCGGCCCCACTTGTCACTCATCGGGCCGATGACCAGCTGGCCCAGCGCCATGCCGGCGAGGCAGGCGGTGAGGGTGAGCTGGACGGTCGAGGCCGGGCTGTTCAGGGCGGTGGTCACCGCTGGCAGCGCCGGCAGGTACATGTCCATGGACAGCGGGGGCAGCGCCGTCAGCCCGCCGAGTACGAAGGTGACGAGCAGTCCGGTCCGGCGGGCGGCCGTCAGGGATGCGGTACTGGTGGGGGAGGGGGTTGCGGGCGACGAGTCCTTCGAGGGCGCTGTCGCGGGGCCTCTCTCCGGCATGCGGAACTCCAGTCTTCTCATCATTTCTCAGCACCCCTGCCGCCCCATGCTCTCAGCAATCGGAACGTCCCGGGCCCACGCCCGCATGTGACGTAACCTGCGGCCCCATGAACGCACGCGTGAAGAAGACCGCCGTAGTGACCGGGGCCGGCTCGGGGATCGGCCGCTCCGTGGCCCTCGCCCTCGCCGCCGCCGGCTGGTCGGTGGCCGTGACCGGCCGCCGGACCGAGCCGCTGGAGGAGACCGCCGCGGCCGCCAGGGCCGCGGACGCGGACGCCGACGTGCTGTGCGTACGGGCCGACGTGAGCGATCCGCACGACGTGGCCGCGCTGTTCGCGGCCGTACGCGGGCGCTACGGGCGGCTCGACCTGCTCTTCAACAACGCGGGCACGTTCGGCCCGGCCGGGGTCGCGCTGGAGGACATCTCCTACGAGGACTGGCGCTCGGTGGTCGACGTCAACCTCACCGGGGCCTTCCTGTGCGCGCAGGCGGCCTTCCGGGTGATGAAGGCCCAGGACCCGCAGGGCGGCCGCATCATCAACAACGGCTCCATCTCCGCACACGTGCCCCGGCCGAACTCGATCGCCTACACCGCGACCAAGCACGCCATGACCGGCCTGACGAAGTCGCTGTCGCTGGACGGGCGCCCGTACCGGATCGCCTGCGGGCAGATCGACATCGGCAACGCGGCCACCGAGATGACCCAGCGGATGCAGAGCGGGATCATGCAGGCCAACGGGCAGTACGCGGTGGAGCCCGTGATGGACGCCGCCGACGTGGCGCGCACCGTGCTGCACATGGCCGAGCTGCCGCTGGGGGCGAACGTGCAGTTCGCGACGGTGATGGCGACCGCCATGCCCTACATCGGGCGCGGCTGACGGCGGGCCGTTCCCGGGGAATGCCCGCGGGGGGCCCGGGGTTGAGCCGATCATGACGACTGAGGTACTGCGCTACACGGCCTTTTCCGACGACCCGGCCGGCGGCAACCCCGCCGGGGTCGTGCTCGACGCGGCCGGCCTGGACGAGGCAGCCATGCTGGAGATCGCGGCCGGGCTGGGCTACAGCGAGACGGCCTTCCTCACCGCGCCGCCCGAGGGGTTGGACGGGGCGGAGGGCCGGGCCTTCACCGTGCGCTACTTCAGCCCCAAGGCGGAGGTGCCGTTCTGCGGGCACGCCACGGTGGCCACCGCCGTCGCGCTGGGCGAGCGGATCGGCCCCGGCGAGCTGGTCCTCGCGACCCGGGCGGGCACCGTGCCGGTGTCGGTGACCCGGGAGGGCGAAGGACTGCGCGCCACCCTGACCAGCGTCGAGCCGCACACCGAGGCCCTGGACCCGGCCGACCTCGCTGAGGCACTGGCCGCGCTGGACTGGCCGGCCGCCGACCTGGACCCGGCCTTCCCGCCGCGGATCGCCTACGCCGGGGCCCGCCACCTGGTGCTCGGCGCCGCCACCCGGGCCCGCCTCGCGGACCTCAGCTACGACTTCGCCCGGCTGGAGGCGCTGATGCGGCGCCTCGACCTCATCACCGTGCAGCTCGTGCACCGGGCGGGCCCGGCCGAGTTCCACGTGCGCAACCCCTTCCCGGTCGGCGGTGTGGTGGAGGATCCGGCGACCGGCGCCGCCGCGGCCGCCTTCGGGGCGTACGCGCGGGAGCTCGGCCTGGTGCCGGCCGACGCCGTCCTCACCCTCCACCAGGGCGCCGACATGGGCCGCCCGGGCCTGCTGACCGTCGAACTGCGCTCCGGCGATCCCCGGGTGCGGGTGGGCGGCGCGGGCACGAGGATCGCGTAGTGCCCGCGGGGATGTCCGTAGAGTTCCACGACACCCTGCCCGCCGGGCTCGCCGGGCAGGTGGCGGCCCTGGAGCAGCAGGCCTGGCCGGGGTCGGCCGCCGGACACGATCCGGCGCTCGCCCCGCGTGCGGTGCTGCTGCTGGACGGGGAGGGGCGGGTCGCCGCCTCGCTGGCGCTGCTGTACAAGGCGGTCGGGCTCCCGGACGGGCGCACGTACCGCGCGGCCGGGCTGAGCGGCGTGGTCACGCGCCCCGACGTACGGGGGCGCGGGTACGGGGCCCGGCTGGTGGCGGCGGCCCGCGCCTCGCTCGCCGCCGATCCGGCGGTGGACCTGGCGCTGTTCAGCTGCGACCAGGGGCTGGTCCCGTTCTACGAGGCCGCCGGCTTCGAGGTCCTCCCCGGCACGGTCCTGGTCGGCGGGACCCCCGCGGACCCCCTCGCGACGGACGCCCCGGGACTGGACAAGACCGTGCTCGGAGCGTTCTTCGAAGCCGCCGCACACGTGGAGGCGCCCGCACACGCCGAAGGCCGCGCGGACGAGGTCCGCGCGGCCTTCACCGGGATTCGTGTCCCGCTCCACCCGGGGACGGTCGACCGGCTCTGGTGAGCGGCGACCGGCTCCGGTGGGTCAGGAGGAGCGGCTGGGCTCCCGCTCCGGTTCCGGCTTGGAGCTCTTGAACAGCGACGGGGCCAGGAACAGCGTGAGTACCGGGACCAGGTACAGCGCCCACACCACGAGCTGGAGCACGGTCGGGTCCGGCTGGAAGTTGAAGGTGCCCTTCAGCAGGGTCCCGTACCAGCTGTCCGGCGGGATCGCCGCACTGATGTCGAAGGCCTTGTCGCCCAGCCCCGGCAGGAAGTCGGCCTCCTGCAGGTCGTGCACCCCGTAGGCGAGCACGCCCGCCGCGACCACGACCAGCATGCCGCCGGTCCAGGTGAAGAACTTCGACAGGTTGATCTTCAGCGCGCCCCGGTAGAACAGCCAGCCCAGCAGGATCGACGATCCGATGCCGAGCAGTACGCCGATCAGCGGGCCCGCGCCGTTCCCGGCCGCGTGCACCGAGCGCCACACGAACAGCGAGGTCTCCAGGCCCTCCCGGCCGACGGCCAGGAACGCGGTGGTCACCAGCGCGCCGGTGCCCATCGCGAGCGCGGCGTCGAGCTTGCCCTGGAGCTCGGACTTCAGGTTCCGCGCGGTGCGCTTCATCCAGAAGACCATCCAGGTGACCAGCCCGACCGAGACGATCGACAGGCTGCCGCCGATGGCCTCCTGCGCCTTGAAGTCCAGTTCCTGCGTGCCGAATTCCAGACCCGCGCCGAAGGCCAGCGACAGGGCGGCGGCCAGGCCGACGCCCAGCCACAGCGGAACCAGCTTGCTCTCGTTGCCGGTCTTGACCAGGTAGGCGATGAGGATGCAGACGACGAGGCTGGCCTCCAGGCCCTCGCGCAGCCCGATCAGATAGTTGCTGAACACTTCGGTTCTCCCCGTCCCTTACGCGAACAGCGTCCGGCCCCACCAGTCGTCCTTGTCACGGACGCCCGGCGGGACGGCGAAGACGGCCGAACCCACGTGCTGGATGTATTCGTTGAGCGAGTCGTTCTTCGACAGGTTCCGCTGGAGGGTGATGAACCCCTTGCGGACGTCACGCTGGTAGGCCAGGAAGAACAGGCCGGCGTCGAGGCGGCCCAGCCCGTCGGTGCCGTCGGTGAAGGAGTACCCGCGGCGCAGGATCGTCGCACCGCTGTTGCTGTCCGGGTGGGCGAGGCGGACGTGCGCGTCCGGCTTCATCGCCTTCAGGAAAGGCTCGTCGCGCTCCTTGGACTTGCCCACGGGGGCACCTTCGCCCTTGTCGCGGCCGATGATGTCCTCCTGCTCACCGAGGGAGGTGCGGTCCCAGGTCTCGATGTGCATCCGGATGCGCCGGGCGACCAGGTACGAGCCGCCGGCCAGCCAGTCGCTGCCGTCGCCCGCGCCGACCCACACGTGCTTTTCCAGCGCCGCGGCGTCGGTGCCCGAGACGTTCCGGGTGCCGTCCTTGAAGCCCATCATGTTGCGCGGGGTCTGCGCGTCCGGGGTGGTCGAGGAGGTCTTGCCGAAGCCGAGCTGCGACCAGCGCACCGCGATCTTGCCGAAGCCGATGCGGGCGAGCTGGCGGATGGCGTGCACCGCGACCTGCGGGTCGTCGGCGCAGGCCTGGACGCAGAGGTCGCCGCCCGAGCGGGCCGGGTCGAGGTTGTCGCCGGGGAAGGACTCCAGCTCCACCAGGGCGTCGGGACGCCTGCCCTCCAGGCCGAAGCGGCCCTTGGCGAACAGGCCGGGTCCGAAACCGATGGTCAGGGTGAGGCGGGAGGCCTTCAGACCCAGGGCCTCGCCCGTGTCGTCCGGCGGGGCCTGCGGGAGGCCGCCGTAGCCGCCCTCGCCGACCGGGTGGCCGGCCGTCATCAGCCGGGCCGCCTCGGTCCAGTCCTTGAGGAGCTGGACCAGCTCGGCGCGGTCCTTCGTCTTCACGTCGAAGGCGGCGAAGTGCAGGCGGTCCTGGACGGCGCTGGCGATGCCGGCCTGGTGCTCACCGTGGAACGGCACGGCCGAGCCGGCCGAGGCCGCCGAGACCATGTCCGGGCCCGGGCGCAGCGCGAGCGCCGTGCCGCCGGCCGCGGCGGCGCCGAGCGCGAGGCCCGCGCCGCCCCAGCCGAGGACGGAGCGGCGGGAGGGCGCTCCCCCGGCCTGCTCCGGAGCACTTTCCGGCGCGCCCGCGGGCGCGCCGTCTCCCGCGGAAGACCGCTCGGGTCCCGGCTCGGACACTGACTCGCTCATGGGGCCTCTCCCGCCTGCTCTGCTGTTACCGGAGTTACTTCGCGACCGCGGCGGCCAGCTTCGAGAGCGGCTCGGCCAGCGCGTTGACGCCGTCCGAGAGCTCCTTGCGCTCGGCCTCGCCGACCTTGTCGTAAGCGGTGTACTCGTACGCGGCCTTGTTCGGGCGGTACTTCTCCAGCAGGTTGTTCAGCGCCGCGAACTGCTTGTCCAGCTCGGTGGAGAGCGTGGGGTCGTTCTTCGCGGCGATGGGCTTGAGCAGCTCGTACGCCTTCTCGGCGCCCTCGACGTTGGCCTTGAAGTCGACCAGGTCGGTGTGGCTGTAGCGGTCCTCCTCGCCGGTGACCTTGCCGGTGGCGACCTCGTCGAGGAGCTCCTTGGCGCCGTTCGCCATCGAGGTGGGGGTGATCTCCGCCTGGCCGACCTTCTTCTGCCATTCGGCCAGGTCGGTCATCAGGGTCTCGGCGAGCTTCTTGTCCGCGTCGTCGATCTTGTTGTCGGCGAACAGGGACTTCTCCAGCTTGTGCCAGCCGGTCCACTCCTGGTTCGGCTCCAGGCCGTCCTCGCGGACGTCGACCTTCGGGTCGATGTCGCCGAAGGACTCGGCGACCGGCTCGGTGCGCTCCCAGCCGATGCGGGACAGCGAGTACGCCTTCTTCGCGGCCTCGATGTCGCCGGCCTTGACCGCGTCCGCGAAGGCCTGCGCCTTGGGGATGGTCTCGTCGGCCTGCTCCTGCACGTACTTGCGGTACGCGGCGACGGCCGCGTCGGCCTCGGGGCTGCGCTTCTCGACGGTGCCCGAGCCGGTGGCCTTGACGGCCTGGCGGATGCCGTCGCCCTTCATGCCGGGCTTGCAGGCGATCTCGTAGTCGCCCGCCTTGAGCTCGGCGGTGATGGTGGCCTTGGTGCCCGGACCGATGTTCTCGCGCTCGGCGACGATGCGGTCGTCGGGGAACAGGACGTAGAGCTCGGTGACCTTGGAGCCCTTGTTCTCGACCTCGAACGCGACCTTGCCGGCGGGGAACTCCTTCGTGGAGACCTCGCAGGCCGAGTCGGAGGCCGCGACCTTGATCGTGCCGTCGCCGGACGCGTCGCTCTTCTCGGAGCAGCCGGTGACCGCGGAGAGGGCGGCCACGACGGCGGCCGCGGTGAGGACGGTGAGGCGGGCGGGTCGCATAGGGGGCTCCTGGCAGTCTGACGTTCGGCAGACGGCCGCCCCGATCGGGTGGGGGCGGCCGGTGAGGCGGACCTAACTTAACCGAGGCTTACCTGACCTATACCCGCACGTCCAGTGATTCAGCCCACACCTTTCCCCACCGGACACGGGGGCATCACGGGTGACCCATGAAAACCCCATGGCCAGGTCAAGCGGGGGTCAAGCCCATGGAGTCGTTCCGCACGGCGGAACGGTTCCCTCCGGAGCCGTCCCCGGCAGGAGGGTCCTCCCGTACGGGAACCACCAGCGGAGCCCCGGTGCGCGGGTGGGGGAGGACCTCCACCGGCTGGCGGTAGACCCGGCTCAGCAGCCCGCCCTCGAACACCTCCGAGGGCGGCCCGTCCACCGCGATCCGGCCCTCGTGCAGGACCGCGACCCGGTCCGCGTACGCCGCCGCCAGTCCCAGGTCGTGCAGGACCACCACGACCCCGTCCCCGGCCGCCGCCCGCTCCCGGCAGATCCGCAGCACCAGCTCCTGGTGGCGCAGGTCCAGCGCCGCCGTCGGCTCGTCGAGCAGCAGCAGCGGGGCCCGCTGGGCCAGTACGCGGGCCAGCGCGACCCGGGCCCGCTCGCCGCCGGAGAGCGCCGAGAAGGGCCGGGCCGCGAAGCCCGTCACCTCGGTGGCGGCCATGGCGGTGGCCACCGCCTCGTCGTCGGAGTCGGCGAGCGCGGTGCCCGCCCAGGGGGCGCGGCCCATCCGTACGACGTCCTCCACCGGAAAAGGGAAGGACAGCACGGCCGATTGGGGGAGCACCGCCCGGCGCAGGGCCAGATCGGGGGCCGACCACCCGCCCACCGGGCGGCCGTCGACCAGGACCTCACCGGAGGCGGCCGGCAGGTCCGCGGACAGCGCCGCCAGCAGGGTGGACTTGCCCGCGCCGTTCGGCCCGACCAGGGCCAGTACCTCCCCGGCCCGGACGGTCAGCCCGATCCCGGCGAGCACCTCGCGCTGCCCGAGCCGTACGTGGAGGTCCACGGCCTCGGCGAGCGGTGCGCCGGGAGCCGGGCGGGCCGGGACGGTCCGCTTGCTCCCGCGGAGCGCGGAGAAGCCGAATCGGAACGGGACGCTCACGCCCAGCCTCCTTGCTTGCGGCGGGTGCGGCGCAGCAGCCAGAAGAAGAACGGGCTGCCGAGCAGGGCGGTCAGCACGCCGAGCGGCAGCTCGGCGGGCTGGGCGACGGTCCGCGCGGCCAGGTCGCCGGCGACCAGCACCACGGCTCCGGCGAGCGCGCTGCCGGGCACCAGGAAGCGGTGGCCGGGGCCGTTGGCCATGCGCAGCAGGTGCGGCACGAGCAGCCCGACGAAAGTGATGATCCCGGCCACGGCGACCGCGGCCGCGGTCAGCAGCGCGACGACCAGGATCAGCGCGAGCCGCAGCCGCTCCACGTCGACGCCGAGATGGCGCGCGGGGCGCTCGCCGAGGGACAGCAGGTCGAGCTTGCGGGCGTAGAAGGGGGCGAGCGCCAGCCCGGCGAGGGCGCAGGGCAGGACGGCGAGGACCTTGGGCCAGGTGGCCTGGGCCAGGGAGCCGAGCTGCCAGAAGGTGATCTGGTTGACCTGGCCGCTGTCCGCGAAGAACACGAACAGGCCGATCAGGGCGCCCGCGAAGGCGTTGACGGCGATGCCGGTCAGGATGAGGGTGACGACCTCGGTCTTCCCGCCATTGCGCGAGAGCAGGTACACGGCGCCGACGGTGATCAGCCCCGCGACGAACGCGCAGGCGGTGATGGTCCAGTTGCCGAAGAAGGACAGCCCCAGCCCGATCGCGGCGACCGCTCCGACGGCGGCGCCCGCCGAGATCCCGATGACCCCGGGCTCGGCGAGCGGATTGCCGAACACCCCCTGCATCAGCGCCCCGGCGCATCCGAGACTGGCCCCGACGAGCAGCGCGAGCACCACGCGGGGCAGGCGTACGTTCCACAGCACGCTCTCCCCGACCCGGTCGAGGGCGGCGCCCCCGAGTCCGAGACGGTGATGCACCGACCCGAGCACGTCCCCGAGCGGGATCTCGTAGGCCCCCACCCCGGCGGAGACCAGGGCGAGCAGGACCAGGACGGCGAGGAGCGCGCCGGTGAGCCAGGTGGAGCCCCAACGCCGCCCGCGCGGCGCGGCGGCGGGCGGTTCCACGGGTGCGGGTGCGGGCTCGGGGTCCGCTCCGGGGGGCGCCTCGGGGGCTTCGTCGTAGGAGAGGGACACGTCAGGAGGCCTTGCCGTAGAGCTGGGTGATCAGGGAGGCCAGCACCTGGTCGGTGCGCGGGCCGTAGTTGAGCAGGACCCCGTCGTCGACGCTGATCACCCGCCGGTCCATGCCGGCCGGGGTCTGGGCCACGCCCGGGATCTTCACCAGGCCGTCGACGCCGCCCACGGACTCCAGCCCCTTGGACATGACGAGGATGGCATCGGGCGCGGCGGCGGCCAGGGCCTCACTGGTGATCGGGGTGAAGTCCTTGCCGAGCCCGGACTCCGGGCCGGTGTCCACTGCGCCGGCCGCCTCGAGCAGCGAGCCGGCTCCGGAGTCGGAGCCGCCCATCAGGTACACGGAGGCGGTGCCGCGCAGGTAGAGGAAGGCCACGCGGGGCTTCTTGCCCGAGGCCGGCAGGCCCTGGCGGGCGGCGGCGATGCGCTTGGCGGTGCGCTCGTTCAGCTGCGCGCCGGCCTCCTCGACGCCCAGGGCGGCGGCGACCGTGCCGGTGCGCTTCGCCACGTCGTCCAGGGATTTGGCCGGAGCCACCACCAGCAGCGGGACGCCCGCGTCACGGATCTGCTGGATCGCCTCGGCGGGGCCGGAGGTGGTCTCGGCCAGCACCAGGGTGGGGTGCAGCGACAGCACGCTCTCCGCGGAGACGTCGTGGCCCCGCGTCACCACCGGGAGGTCCGCAGCCTGTTCGAAGGTGGCGGTGATGTCCCGGGCGACGACCCTGGGGCCGAGACCGAGGGTGTGGACGATCTCGTTGAGGCTGCCCGTCAGCGGGATCACCCGGTCCGCGGAGGCGACGGTGACCCGGGTGCCGTCCGCCGAGGCCACGGTCGCGGGCAGCGCGGGCACCGGCGCCGGGGCGAGCGGCTCCACCCGGTCCGGTACGGCCGGGGCGCCCGCTCCGGTGGAGTGGGCGGGGGCTGCCGTACCTCCGCAGGCGCTCACGCCGAGTGCCAGGACCACGGAGGTCACGGCGACGGCGAAGCGGGACATGCGGGTTGACGCGGCGGGCGTAGGCACGAAGGCACCGTCCTGATCGTCCGACTGGAGAGTTGCGGCCCGGTTCGAGGTTCCGGGGACCGGGGGGTTTCAACCTGGCCGAACGTAGCTTAGGTTAGCCTAACCTCGCTCGCTAGACCCTGGAGGGGACATTCATGTCCGCAAGACCCGCCCGTGCGTCCGCCGTCGCCCTGCTGGCGACCCTCGCGGCCCTGCTGGGAGCTCTGCTCCCGGCTACCGCCGCTCAGGCCGCGGCCCGCACCGTGGAGGGCGGCCGACTTGACTGGGGCATTAAATCCTCCTTTCAGAGTTACGTCACCGGGCCGGTGGCCAAAGGAGGGACCAAGCTGAGGAACGGAGCCGCCACGGCGGGCGGCAGCCTGTTCCGCTTCCACTCCGCGACCGGTTCCTACGACCCCGACAGCGGTTCCCTGCAGGCCGCCTTCAGCGGCGGCGTCACCTTCCAGGGCCACCAGAAGCCGGACGGCACGTACGAGCTGGACCTCAGCATCAGCCGCCCCAGCGTCAAGATCGGCGGCGGCAGCGGCACCCTCTACGTGGACGTCTCCAGCAAGGCCAAGGAGGGTGGAGCGGTCACCACCGCCTCCCAGGTCCCCTTCGCCGAACTCAGCCTGGGCGGGGTGAACATGAAGGGCGGCGGCAGCCCGATCGCCCTCACCAACATCCCGGCCACCCTCACCGACCAGGGTGCCAAGGCCTTCGCCGGCTACTACCCGGCCGGCGCGCAGCTCGACCCGGTCTCGCTCTCCGTCGACGTCAAGGCCGCCCCCGCGGCCGAGCAGCCCGCGCAGACGCCGAGCACCCCGGCACAGACGCCGGAGGCCTCCCAGACCCCGCAGGCCGGCGGTGCGTTCACCGACGCCGCCGTGGACTGGGGCGTGCGGCGCACCTTCCGCGAGTACGTCTCCGGCTCCGTCGGCCAGGGCAAGTGGGAGCTCGCCGAAGGCGCCCAGGACGGCGGCGCGCTGTTCCGCTTCCCGCAGGGCAAGGGCGCGTACGACGGCGCGAAGGGCACTCTTGACGCCACCTTCGCCGGCTCCGTGCGCTTCACCGGCGCCCACCTCGACCTGAAGCTCGCCAAGGTCACGGTCAAGGTGGAGAACGGCAAGGGCGTGCTCTCCGCCGACGTCACCACTGGCACGGACACCAAGCCCGCCGTCGCGCTCGTCGAGTTCGACGCCAAGGGCCTCAAGACCGAGGGCGGCCTCGCCACCCTCACCGAAGCCCCGGCCACCCTCACCGAGGGCGGGGCGCTGGCCTTCAACTCCATGTACAAGGCCGGCACCGAGATGGACCCCGTCTCGCTCGCCGTGGCCCTCGACGGCGCCGCCAAGCTCCCGGCCCTGCCGAACCTCGGCTCCACGGCCACGCCCGCCGCCCCGCCGGCCCCGGCGCCGGCCACCGCCGCGAAGGCGGCCGGGACCTCGAACACCGGCCTGTACGCCGCCCTCGCGGTGGCCGTACTGGTCCTGGCCGGCGGAGCCGCCTTCCTGCTGGTCCGCAAGCGCCGCACCGACGCGACCGCGGCCGCGGCCGGTGAACCCGCGGGGACGGCAGCGGCCTCCGGGCCGGCCGACACCACCGGGGACGCCGCCCCGCGCGACTGACCCGCGATCCGGGTCCGGGCCCGCGCCGCCCGGACCCGGCGCCCCGCGTCTTCTTCTCCTCTTCCCCTTCCTCCTCTGCTTTCCTCTTCCCCTCCTTCACCCCCGTTTCAGGAGACCTCTGCCATGTCATCCACCCGCCGCCCCGTCGCCATCGCGGCAGCCGTCGTCACCGCCGCCGCGATAGGCGCCACCGTCTTCGTCCTGCCCGCCACCGCCGCGGGCAGCGCGCCCGGCGCGTCCGCGCCGGCGGCGGCGTCCGCGTCGATCCCGGTCGTCGGCGGCACCCTCGACTGGGGTCTCCTGGAGAGCTACCGCACGTACGTCACGGGCATGGCCAAGGGCGAGATCACCGTCGCGGACGGTGCCAAGAGGACCGACAAGGGATTCACGTTCGGTTCGGCCACCGGCCAGTACGACCCGGCCAGCCACATCGTGACCGCGGCCTTCAAGGGCAGCGTCACCTTCAAGTCGGACCTGCACCGCTTCGAGGTGAAGCTCGCGAACCTGCGCATCGACACCGGCAAGAAGCTCCTGATCGTCGACGTCACCCGGGACGGCAAGCTCACGGCGGACGTCCCCTTCGCGAAGGTCGCCTTCGGTGGGCAGTCGATGACCGGCCTGGCCACCACCCTGACCGCCGAGGCCGCCACGCTCCTGGGCTCGGACGGCTACAAGGACAAGGCGGGCGACCCGCTGACGGCCGTACTGGAGTTCCCGCCGCCGCCCTCCAAGAGCCCGTCCCCCTCCGCCTCCACCTCTCCCTCCAAGAGCCCCTCCCCGTCCACCTCGGTGCCGGCCTCCCCGTCCAAGTCGGCTTCCCCCTCCGCCAGCTCCCCGGTCACCGACGGCCCGCAGCAGATCCTCAGCGGCAAGCTGGCCTGGGGCATCAAGGAGTCCTTCCGCAAGTACGTCCAGGGCGCGGGCGGCACCGTCACCCCGACGGACGGCGCGGTCGCGAGCGGCGACAGCTTCACCTTCGGCGGCGGCAAGGGCACCCTCGACACCAAGACCCGGAAGCTGAACGCCTCCCTCGCGGGCAACCTGCGCTTCCAGTACGCGGCCCACGGCATCGACATGACCTTCGGCAACGTCCGCATCAACACGGAGGGCGCCAAGGGAACCCTGGTCCTGGACGTGAAGACGGCCACCGCGGTCAAGGCGAACGTCCCCTTCGCCACGCTCGACCTGTCCAAGGCCGAGTACAAGACCAAGGACGGCCTGCTCTCCCTGAACGCCGTACGGACGGCGCTCACCGCGGAAGGCGCCGCGGCCTTCGCGAACGACACCACCGGCTCCATGTACAAGCCCGGTGACCGGGTGGACGACGTCAACCTGACCGTCTCCGTGGACAAGGACGCCGTCCTGCCCACCGCCACCCCCACCACGGTGGCTCCCACCGGCCCCGCCACGACCGGAGGCGTCGGCGGCAGCGTCGGCGGCAACCTCGCCACCACGGGTTCCGAGATCCCGGCCGGCGCCCTGCTCGGCTCCTCCGCGGCCATCGTGGCCGCGGGCGCGGGCGCGGTGTACGTGGCGCGCAGGCGGCGTACGACCCAGAACTGAGCCGTGCTTCAATGCCCGCGTGAACGATCTCGACGTCCTGAAGGTCTTCTGTGCGGGTGACGGCGGCCACGGCAACCTGCTCGGCGTCGTACGCGACGGCCGGACCTGCCCCGACGACGCGTCCCGGCAGGCGCTGGCCGCCGAACTCGGCTACAGCGAGACGGTGTTCGTCGACGACCCCGAGCGCGGGGTCGTCGACATCCGTACCCCCGGCACCCGGATGTCCTTCGCCGGGCACCCGCTGGTCGGAGTCGCGTGGCTGCTCGACATCGAGGAGCTCCAGCCCCCGGCGGGCACCGTATGGGCGCGCGACGACGGGGAGTTCACCTGGATCACCGCCCGCCCCGAGTGGGTCGCGGGCAAGCGCACCGAGCAGTACGCCAGCGCCGCGGAGGTGGAGGCGCTGTCTGCCCCGCCGCCGGGCGAGGGCTGGCTGTACGCCTGGGCGTGGGAGGACGAGGCGGCGGGCCGGATCCGGGCCCGCGGTTTCCCGCGCCGCCCCGACGGGGTCGTCACCGAGGACGAGGCCACCGGTTCGGCGGCGATCCTGCTGACGGCCGAGCTGAACCGCGCCCTGAACATCACCCAGGGCGCGGGCTCCCAGATCCTCACCGCCCCCGGCCCGGACGGCACGGTGGAGATCGGCGGGCGCGTCCGCTTCGCCCCGGGAACCAACTGACGCGCTCCGCACGCTCAGCACCTGTGGCCGCGGGCCGGCCGTGCCGCGGCAGGCAGGCTGTGGTGGGCCAACGGACCCGGGGAACACGCGGAAGGGGGGTGGGCCCCATCGGGCCCACCCCCCTTCCCGTTCAGCCCGCCGCGCAGGCGCTACGCGCTGAGCGGGAACTGCTCGCCCAGCTCGCGGAAGACCGCGCCGTTGAAGTCGAAGGCCCGCTTGCACTCGTCGATGATGCGCTGCTTCTCCAGGTCGTCCGCGGCGATCGCGTCCAGCAGCTCGCGGTAAGTCCGCTTGAAGGCCGCCGGGTTGGAGATGTCCGAGAAGACGTAGAAACGGACGCCGTCGCCCTTGCGCTCGAAGCCCCAGGTCCGCTCCGCCTTGTCGCGGATGATCTGGCCGCCGGAGAGGTCGCCCAGGTAGCGGGTGTAGTGGTGGGCGACGTAACCGCCGGGCCAGGAGGCGGCGCACTCGGCGACGCGGGCCGCGTAGGCCTCGGTTGAGGGCAGTGCGACCAGCGTCTCGCGCCACTCGGGCCCGCGCAGGTGGGCGAGGTCCCGCTCGATCTCGCTCACGCGCATCAGCTCGGGCTGTATGAACGGACCGGCCACCGCGTCGTCCTTGAGTGCCTCCGCGGCGTCCTCCAGAGCGCGGTACACGAACCACAACTGCTCGGTGTAGCGCGTGTACGCGTCCACTCCGAGGCGGCCGCCGAGCAGGTCACTCATGAAGCTCGAGGTCTCTGCCTCGGTGTGCTGCTCGTGCGAAGCGACACGGATGACGGTGGAGAAGGCGTCCAAGACGGACCTCCGAGGAATCGGAAGAAAAGGGGGAGCGGGGCGTGGCGGCCGTGCCGCCACACCCGATCCTCCTACTTAGGCTTACCTAAGTCAATATGTTCCCGACGCCTTGTCGGTAAAACCTCCGGGGCTGATTTTCCTGGGTTCAGGGGAGCGTCAGGATCTCCGCCCCGGTGTCCGTGACCACCAGCGTGTGCTCGAACTGCGCCGTGCGCTTGCGGTCCTTGGTGACGACCGTCCAGCCGTCCTCCCACATGTCGTACTCGTGGGTGCCCAGGGTCAGCATCGGCTCGATGGTGAAGGTCATCCCGGGCTCGATGACGGTGGTGGCGTGCGGGCTGTCGTAGTGCGGAACGATCAGGCCGGAGTGGAAGGACGAGTTGATCCCGTGACCGGTGAAGTCCCGGACCACGCCGTAGCCGAAGCGCTTCGCGTACGACTCGATGACCCGGCCGATGATGTTGATCTGACGGCCCGGCCTGACGGCCTTGATGGCACGGTTCAGGGACTCGCGGGTGCGCTCCACGAGCAGCCGCGACTCCTCGTCCACGTCTCCGCACAGGTAGGTGGCGTTGTTGTCCCCGTGCACCCCGCCGATGTAAGCGGTCACGTCGAGGTTGACGATGTCGCCGTCCCGAAGGACGGTCGAGTCGGGGATCCCGTGGCAGATGACCTCGTTGAGCGAGGAGCACAAGGACTTCGGGAAGCCGCGGTAGCCCAGCGTCGAGGGGTAGGCGCCGTGGTCGCACATGTACTCGTGGGCGACCCGGTCCAGCTCGTCGGTGGTCACCCCCGGCGCGATCAGCTTGGCGGCCTCTTCCATCGCCTGGGCGGCGATCCGGCCGGCGATGCGCATGGCCTCGATGGTCTCGGCCGTCTGCACCTCCGGTCCGGTGTACGGAGTGGGCGCGGGCTTGCCGACGTACTCGGGCCGGCGGATGTTTCCGGGAACGGAACGGACGGGGGTGAGCTCGCCTGGTACGAGCAGCGACTGGCCAGACATACAAGCGAGTGTATCGAGCGGGTATGGGGCAGCATGGCGACAGAGAGAGGAGCCTGACGATGGCCCTGTTCAAGAAGCGCCAGGTGGGTAAACCCGGCGAGTGGTACTACTGCCTGGTCCACAACAAGGTCGAGGAGGGTCCCGAGTGCCCGGCGAAGGACCGCTTCGGTCCTTACCAAACGCCCGAGGAGGCGAGCCACGCCATGGAGACGGCGCAGGAGCGCAACCTCGAATGGCAGAACGACCCGAATTGGAATGACAAGACCCGCGAGGGCGAGGAGGGCACCCCGTAAGGGAAGGTGCCCACCGGCACAGCGGCATGCCGGCACTACCAGCGGCTGGGCGGCGGCGCGGCCAACTGGTCGGCCAGCCGCGCCAGCCGGTCCCGCAGACGCCGCGGCCCGCGCTGCGTCGGCAGGCTGTTCTCCCCGGCCGCCGCGCTCACCAGGTGCTGCACGGTGTCCAGGTCCAGCTCGGCGGCCCCGTCCGGTACGGACAGCACCTCGTGCGCGAGCGTCCCCAGATCCGCGTCCCCGCCGCCCAGGGACAGTACGGTCGCCCCCGCGCGCCGGGCGTCGTGGACCCGCTCCAGCAGCCCCTCGCCGGGCTGCTCCGGGGCCACCACCAGTAGGGTGTGACCGCGCCGGGCCGCCTCCAGCCGGCTCAGGCCGACCGAGAGGTGCGGGGCGTCGCCGGGCAGCACGTGGTGGCGTACGAGGGTGGGCGCCAGCTCGGGCAGCCCCGACCAGGCGGCCTCGTCGACCAGGTGCGCGGCCATGTGCCAGGGCTCGTACTGCTCGGTCCCGACCAGCAGCAGGTTCCCGCCGGCCGGCACGACCGACCGCCGCAGCGCCCCGGCGAACCGGCGTGCGGCGCCCGGCCACTCCGTACCGGCGAGCACTTCGCGCAGCAGCGCGACCCTCACGGCGTCCATAACGGCATCCTGCCGCATGGAAGGGACATACGGGAGCCGTACCCCTCATCTCACCCGCACGGTCCGCGCGCACCGCGCATCGCACGCACTCCCAGCGTTCGACTCCGGCGATCTCGCGGATACCCTCGCCCCCATGACCTCCACAGACAGCACGCAGCCCCCCGTCACGGCCCCCGCCGCCGCTCCCGCCAAGGCTCCCGCGAAGGACCCGTGGGACCTCCCCGACGTCTCCGGGCTCGTCGTAGGCGTCCTCGGCGGCACCGGTGACCAGGGCCGGGGCCTCGCCTACCGGCTCGCCCGGGCCGGCCAGAAGGTGATCATCGGCTCCCGCGCCGCCGACCGGGCGCGGACCGCCGCCGACGAGCTCGGCCTCGGGGTGGAGGGCGCGGACAACGCCGAGTGCGCGCGCCGCAGCGACATCGTGATCATCGCGGTGCCGTGGGAGGGCCACGCCAAGACCCTGGAATCGCTGCGCGAGGAGCTCGCGGGCAAGCTCGTGGTCGACTGCGTCAACCCGCTCGGTTTCGACAAGCAGGGTGCGTACGCCCTCCAGGTCGAAGAGGGCAGTGCGGCCCAGCAGGCCGCCGCCCTGCTCCCGGACTCCCGCGTCACGGCGGCCTTCCACCACCTCTCGGCGGTCCTCCTCCAGGACGAGTCGATCGAGGAGATCGACACCGACGTGATGGTCCTCGGCGAGGTCCGCGCCGACACGGACATCGTCCAGGCCCTCGCCGCCCGTGTCCCTGGCATGCGCGGAGTCTTCGCCGGCCGCCTGCGCAACGCCCACCAGGTCGAGTCCCTGGTGGCCAACCTCATCTCCACCAACCGCCGCTACAAGGCCCACGCGGGCCTGCGCGTCACGGACGTCTGAGCCGCCGCGGCCGCCCCGCCCCGCGCACCCGTCCGGCCGCCCCTCACCGCGGCCGGCCGGACGGGCCCCGCGCCCGGTCAGCCGCGTCGGCCGCCGCGCCCCTCCACCGGGCCCAGATGAGCCACCACACCGTGGTAGAAGCGCTCCACGGCATCGTCGACGCTCCGGATGAACCCGGACTCCGCGTTCCCACGGGTGCTGCCCATGCCCTTGAGCAGCGACAGCCGGAAACCGACGACCGCGGAGCCGTCCACGGGCAGCAGGTCCCCCGGCTCGGGCCGCAGCCGCTCCAGCGTCCCGCGCGGCCCGTTCCCCGCCTCGACGAGGCTCTCCACGTGCAGGTCCGCCGGGGCCTCGGCCAGCAGCTTCAGCAGCCGCTTCACCATGACCAGCGGGTACGCACCCTCCGGCGCCGGCACCTCCACGGACGTACGGACCTTGGACGTCCGCAGATCGGCGCTGACCGCGATGACGCTGCTGGTCCCGTCCACGCGCAGTTCCGCGGAGAGCTTCCCGTCGCCGGACAGCCGCTCCGCCGCCGCGACCCGCCGGGCCTGCGGATCACTGCCCCGCCGGGACCGCTGCACCGGCAGGGCCTTCTGCCCGAGCTCCCCGCCGAGCCGCAGGCAGACCTGGCGGATCAGCCGCTCCCAGCTCTCCACGACCTCCACCGCCCGGGCGTCCCCGTGACCGAGGGTCTCGTCCTCGATGCCGTTGCGCACGGGCACCCAGGCGGAGCCCATGTTCTGGAACCCGTGGCAGCCCGACTGCTCGTGCTGGAGGTACTCCAGGAGCTCCTGCAGCAGCCAGGCGTGCGCGGCGTTGCCCACGCCCTCGTGCCGGATCAGCATCTGCGCCTGGTGGGCGACCTCGGCCCAGGACAGGTGCCAGAGGCTCACCTTGTGCTTGCGCCGGCCGTCCACCTTGACCTCCACCATGGCGCGGCCCTCCAGGGCCACGTCGTTGGAGAGGGTGATCACGGCCTCGTAGCCCCGGCGCGCGGCGATGTCCATGTACGCCTGGACCTGCTCGGCCTTGAGCGGGTTGCCGTTCGTCTTGGTCTCCACGAGCGCCGTCCACAGCTTGCCCGCGCGCTCCACCCGGATCACCCCGTCCGGCCGGCGCGGTGTGTCCCCGTGGGGGAGCGAGACCTCCGTGAAGGTCTGCATCCGGCCCGCCGGCGCGCCGAACCCGGCCGTGAGGCGGCGGCCGAACTCCGGCACCTGCGCCATGACCGACAGCAGCACCGAGGTGGCGCGGACCTCCCGCTCCTTGTCGCTCTTGAGCGAGGGCACGGGGAACAGTCGGGCCTGGCTCCAGGTCTCGTTCTCGGCGAGGGACTTCCGGGCCACCTTGGGCAGGGTGACCTTCTTCCTGGTCGTACGGGGGCCCCGGGTCTGGGCCGGGACGGGGGCGACGGCGCCGGTCGTGGGGGCGGGATCGGCGGTCCCGGACGCGGGCGCCGGGGTGGCCTCGGGAACGGCTTCGGGAACGGCTTCGGGATCGGCCTCGGGATCGGCCTCGGGAACGGCCTCCGGAACGGCCTCGGACGAGGCGGCCGGCCCGGCCGCGGGGGCCGGGTCCGCGACGGCGGCCGTGCCCGCGGGCGGGGTCCCTTCCCCGGCCTCCTGGCCGTCCGCTTCCTCGGACTCCTCGAGCACCGGGATGCCGAAGTCCGTCGCCAGTCCCGCGAGGCCGGTTTCGTACCCCTGGCCGACCGCGCGGAACTTCCACTCCTCGCCCCGCCGGTAGAGCTCCCCGAAGATGAACGCCGTCTCCACGCCGGCGTCGTCGATCGAGTAACCGACCAGCGGTTCGCCGGAGCGGTCCGCGACCGTCATCCGCAGGTCGTCGAGGTCCCCGAAGCGCGTGCCGCCGTACCGGCTGGCCGCCACCACGATCTTCGCGACCCCCTCCGGCACGGCGGTCAGGTCCACGCTGATGCGGTCCTCGTCGCCGTTGTCGGTCGGCGTCTTGCCCAGCAGCTGCACGCTTCCGTCGGCCGCCGCCGGGTTGTTGTAGAAGTAGAAGTCGTTCTCGTCGCGGATCTTGCCGTTCTCGTCCAGCAGCAGCACGGAGACGTCCGCGTCCCCGGCCCCCGACGCGCTGCTCCAGCTCAGACTCACGACGACCGCACCGGCGTCCTCACTGAGGGCGGTCAGGCTGACGTTCGCGCCCTTAGTGATCTCCTGCATGTCTTTTCCCCCCGGTCCCCGCACGCCGCGCACGCGGCACGCCTCCGGCGGAACCGTAGCGGCGCGGGAAGGGAAAGATCATGGAATGGCCGAAAGTGACCGGCCGGGAGCACTCGGGGGCATGGGGGACACTGGAGGGGCTCGAACCGCTTCAGTGTCCCGAGGAGCCCGCATCATGCCCCGCCTTGCCGTGTTCGCCGTAGTCCTCTGCGCCCTCGCCGTGGCCGCGGCCGTCGTCTCCTTCGTCCACGGCAACCTGCTCGGGATCGTATGGGTGCTGATGGCGGGCATCACGTCGAACATGGCGTGGTTCTACGTGCGCAAGGCGAAGATCGAGAAGGCCACCCGCAGCGCGGGCCAGGCCTAGGGGCCGACTAGCCGATCTGGCAGAAGCCGTTGGTGTCCTGCCAGAACTGGTAGAGGTTGTGGCCGCAGCCGGCCTCCAGGTCACTCACGCCCAGTGCCGACAGCACTGCGTACACCAGGTCGAAGAAGTACCCGTTGATCTCCGGGATCCACAGCAGTGCGAAGACGGCCAGCAGGCCGAACGGCGCCAGCGGCGCCACCTCGCGGCGCACCCGGTGGGAGAGCCAGGGCTCGATGACCCCGTAGCCGTCGAGGCCCGGGACCGGCAGGAAGTTCAGGATCGCCGCCGAGACCTGGAGCAGGGCCAGGAAGGCGAGCGCGAAGCGGAACACGAACGGGACCCCGTCCAGGGCGTTCAGCCAGAACGGCGCGGTGCACACCGCAGCGAAGGCCACGTTCGTCAGCGGGCCGGCCGCCGAGATGAGGCTGTGCCGCCAGCGGCCCTCGATCCGGTCGCGCTCGATGTACACCGCGCCACCGGGGAGACCCAGGCCGCCCATGATCACGAAGAGCACCGGCAGGACGATGCTGAGCAGTGCGTGCGTGTACTTGAGGGGATTGAGCGTCAGATACCCCTTGGCGCCGACGCTGAGGTCACCGCTGTGCAGGGCGGTGCGGGCGTGCGCGTACTCGTGCAGGCACAGGGAGACGATCCACGCCGACGTGACGAAGAGGAAGACGGCCAGCCCGGGGCTGGTCGCGTACCCCGTCCACACGGCCCACCCCGTCACCGCCATGACGGCGAAGATGCCGAGGAAGACGGGACTGATCCGCCGCTCGTCGCGGTGCTGACTACGGTTCTGACTGCCCACGGGACCCATGCGGCGAACCTATCCCGCGGGCTGGGCCGAAGGAGCCCCCGGGCCGTAGACAATGGGCCGGTGCGTTACGTGATTCTCGGCACCACCCAGGCCGTCCGCGCCGACGGGACCACCGTCCCCATCGGCGGGGCGCGGCTGCGCGCGCTCCTGACCGCGCTCGCGCTGCGGCCCGGCCGGGCGGTGCCCGCGGCGGCGCTGATCGGCGAGGTGTGGGACGGGGACCCGCCGGCCGACGGCCTCGCGGCGCTCCAGGCGCTGGTGGGCCGGCTGCGCCGGGCGCTGGGGCGCGAGGTGGTCGGTTCGGGGGAGGGCGGCTACGTGCTCCTCGCCGCCCGGGACGACATCGACCTGTACCGCTTCGAGCGGCTGGCGCGGGCGGCGGCCCAGGCCGACCCGGCGGAGGCGGCCTCCCTGTACGACGAGGCCCTGGCGCTGTGGCGCGGGGAGCCGCTGTGCTCCCTGCCCGGCTCGGAGCCGGAGGCCGCCCGCTGGGAGGCGCTACGGCGGGACGCGCGCCGGGGTCGCCTGGACGTGGCGCTGGCGCTGGGCGAGGCGGAGCGGGTGCTGCCGGAGCTGACCGCGCTGTGCGCGGGGCTTCCGCTGGACGAACCCCTGCAGGCCCTGCGGATCCGGGCCCTGCGCGACGCGGGCCGTCCCGCGGAGGCACTGGCCGCCTACGACGAGGTCCGGCGGGACCTGGCCGACCGCCTGGGCACCACCCCGGGCCCCGCCCTGCGCACCCTCCACGCCGCCCTCCTGAACCCGTCCCGGCACCCCGAGCCGCACCCGCGAACCCCGCAGGGTCCCGCCCCGGAACCGGCCGCTGCGACTCCGCCGCCATCGGGCCCGGTGGCCCCGCCCCTTCCGGGCGCTGCGACCCCGCCGGTGTGGGGCACCGTGACCCCTCCCGTGCAGGGCGACGCGGACACCCTGCCTCCCGGCACGGTGACCCCACCGCTGCCGCGCGGCGTGACCCCGCCCCGGCCGGGTGCTGGGACTCCGCCGGCGTGGGGCACCGTGACGCCGCCGTCCGCGGCCGTGCACTCCCCGGGCGGCCGGCCGGGCACCGACACCGGCACCGACACCGGCACCAACACCGGCGCCGACGTCGGTCCGGACGCCACCCCCGGCCGGCAGGGCCTCGCTGCCGCGCCGGCCCTGCCGGCGGGGGACGTGCCGGGGGCCGTTCCCTTGGCGGCCGGCCAGGGCAACCTGCGGGTGCGGCTGACGACCTTCGTCGGCCGGGAGGAGGACATCCGGGTCATCGGGACCGACCTCGCCCGGTCGCGCCTCGTCACCTTGCTGGGGCCCGGCGGTGCCGGGAAGACCCGGCTGTCGCAGGAGGCCGCCGAGGCCCATGCGTCGACCGGCCACCCCTCCACCGACCTCCCCCCGGCCGGCCATCCCGCCACCGGACCCGGGGGCTGGGCCGACGGCGTGTGGTTCGTGGAGCTGGCTCCCGTCGACGATCCGCAGGACGTCGCCGAAGCGGTGCTCTCGGCGCTCGGCGCGCGGGAGACCAAACTGCGCGGTGCCTCCGCCGAGGAGATGCGGGCGCTGACCGAGCGGGGCGGCGACCGCGCCCTCGACCGGCTCGTGGAACACTGCGCCCGCCGCCGGATGCTGCTGATCCTCGACAACTGCGAACACGTGGTCGACGCCGCCGCCAGACTCGCCGAAGAAGTGCTCGCGCGCTGCCCCGGCCTGCAGATCCTGGCCACCAGCCGCGAGCCCCTCGGCGTGCCCGGCGAGACCCTGCGCCCGGTGGATCCGCTGCCCGACCCCGTCGCGATCCGGCTGCTCGACGACCGGGGGGCCGCCGCCCGGGCGGGGTTCAGCGTGGACGAGGATCCGGCCGCCGCCGCCGAGATCTGCCGCCGGCTCGACGGGATGCCGCTGGCCATCGAGCTGGCCGCCGCCCGGCTGCGGCTGCTCACGCCGCGCCAGATCGCCGACCGGCTCGACGACCGCTTCCGGCTCCTGACCGGGGGTGCCCGCACCCACCTCCCCCGCCAGCAGACCCTGCGCGCCGTGGTCGACTGGTCCTGGGACCTCCTCGACGAGCCGGAGCGGGCCGTCCTGCGCCGCCTGTCCGTCTTCGCCGGCGGCTGCGGCCTCGAAGCCGCCGAGGCCGTCTGCGCCGACGCGCGGGCCGACGCGCCAGCCGGGGTCGACGCCCTCGAAGTCGCCGGCCTGCTCGGGTCCCTCGTCGACAAGTCGCTCGTCGTCGCCGCCCCCGACGGCCCCACAGGCATGCGCTACCGCCTCCTGGAGACCGTCGCCGAATACGCCACCGACCGCCTCGCGGAGGCCGGCCCGGACCGGGCGGACACCGAGCGCCGCCACCTCACCCACTACCGGGAACTCGCCCGCACCACCGAGCCGCTGCTGCGCGGCCACGGCCAGCGCGCGGCCGCCGACCTGCTCGCCACCGAGTACGAGAACCTCCGTACCGCCCTGCGCCGGGCCGTCGCCGCCAAGGACATCGGCGAGGTCCTGTGCCTGGTCAACTCCCTCGTCTGGTACTGGCACATGCACGACCTGCGCGCCGAGACCCGCCACTGGGCCGGCGCCGCCGCTGCCCTCGGCCCCGACCCGTTCGCCCCGCCGGTGGTCCCCGCCCCGCCCGTCTACGAGCGGCTCGTCGACACGCCGCCGCCGTACGAGGGCGAACTGCTCACCGAGGCCTGGCGCGGCATCCAGATGCTCTGTCTCGCCTCCCGCGACCAGACCAGCGACAACTGGTCCACCCCCGAGGTCCGCGCCCAGGTCGACGGCATGGTCGCCGCCTACCGCCCGGGACTCCCGCAGACCTGCCGGACCCCTTCCGCCCTGTGGATCTACGCCGTCATGATCGCGGGGGACCCCGCACTGCTCCGGCGCGTCAGCGAGGCGACCGTCGAGACCGCCCGTGCGCTCGGCTACCGCTGGGAGCTGGCCTCCGCCCTCCAGCTGCGGGCCAACATCCTCGCCAACCGCGCGGACTGGGCCGGCAACGCCTCCCGCGACGCCGAGGAGAGCCTCGCCATCTACGCGTCCCTCGGCGACGACTGGGGCTGCGCCGAGGCGCTGTCCGCCCGCGCCGAGTCCCTGGAGAAGCTCGGCGAGTACGCCCGGGCCACGGAGGACTACCGCGCCGCGATCGAGCACGCCCGGCGGCTCGGGGCCAAGGCGCAGGTCACGGTATTGCAGGTGCGGATGGCCGGGACCCTCGCCGAGGGCGGCCACCTGGAGGACGCCGAGGAGCTCCTCGTGGGCCTCCTCGGCGCCGCCATCCAGCAGGTCGGCAACGAGGCCCTGCCCGCCGCCCGGATGTTCCTCGCCGGCGTCTACGGCCGCACCGGCCGCATCCCCGAGGCCCGCACCCAGCTCCAGTCCCTGCGGGACGAGTTCTCCTTCGGCGCGTACGCCGTGTTCGACGGGTTCCTGCTCGGCACGATGGCCTGGCTCGACAACCAGGAGGGCAAGTACGAGGAGGCCCTCGCCCAGATCCGCCGAGCCATCGAGGCGGTACGGGACCCGCTCTCGATGATGATGGCCCCCCAGCTCCCGGCCGTGTACCTGATGACGGGAGCCCTCTCCCTGGTCCAGCTCGGCGGCCCGGACCGGGAACGGCGGGCCGCGCGCCTCCTCGGCGCCTACCGGGCCCTCCTGCCGGCCGGGCACTTCCCGGTGACCACGGAGCGCGCGGACGCCGCTCTGGCCGAGCGCCTGACCCGGGCCGCCCTGGGCGAGGCCGCGTACGAGGCCGCGTACGCCGAAGGCGGTGGCCTCTCCCTGGAGGAGGCCACCGCCCTCGTCTGATCCCGATTCCCCCGTCCGGGTTCCGTCCGGGACGCGATCCGAACGGACCGGTCCGGGATCAGGTCTTCTGGCGGAACTTCCGGACCGCGAGCGGCATCGTGATCGCCGTGAGCGCCACCGACCAGGCCAGGGTGACCCACACGGAGTTGCCGAGCGGCGTCCCGTTGATCAGCCCGCGGGCCGCGTCGGCCAG
Organism: Streptomyces sp. NBC_00435; assembly: GCF_036014235.1. Lineage (GTDB taxonomy): Bacteria > Actinomycetota > Actinomycetes > Streptomycetales > Streptomycetaceae > Streptomyces. The sequence continues at coordinate 2,464,337 of NZ_CP107924.1, read as the reverse complement.
GTTGGACAGCGGGTTGAAGTCGGTGAAGCTCTGCAGCCAGCCCGGCATCGTGGTCGGCGGGGCGAAGATCGAGCTGCCGAACTGCAGCGGCATCAGGACCAGCATCGCCATGCCCTGGACGGCCTGCGCGGTCTTCATGGTCAGACCCAGCAGGATGAAGATCCACATCAGTGAGGATCCGAAGATCGCCGCCAGTCCGATGGACAGGAACAGGTCCAGCACCGAGGACTTGATGGTCAGGCCGAGCAGGAAGCCCATGCCGAGCAGGATCGCGATCGCGACCATCATCCGGCCGAGCTCGACCACGATCTTGGCGATGAGCACGGAGGAGCGGGCGATGGGCATGGACCGGAAGCGGTCCATCACGCCCTTCTTGAAGTCGTCGTTGACTCCGGTGCCGACACCCATCGCGATGTTCATGCCCATCATCGCCATCAGGCCCGGGACCACGTAGTTGACGTACTCGCTCTGGTTGCCCTTGCCCGCGATGGCTCCGCCGAAGACGAAGACGAACAGCAGCGTGAAGATGATCGGCATGAACAGGACGTCGAACATCGACTCCGGGTCCTGCTTGATCTGCAGGACGTTGCGCCGCGCCAGGGCGCCGATGTGACGGAGGTTGCCCCGCAGGCCGATCCGGCCGTCGTCGGAGAGGTCGGGCCCGCCGGCCGTGGCGGCCGTGGCGGGGCTGGGCTTCGTCGTGGTTACGGTGCTCATGCCGCGACCTCCTCGGTCTGCTCGGTGGGGGCGGAGTCCTGGACGGTGGGCTTCTGGCCGGTGATGGACAGGAAGACCTCGTCCAGGCTGGGCAGGTAGGTGCCGATGTCGGCGATCGCGTACCCGCGGGCGGCCAGCAGGCCCACCACGGCGGTCAGCTGCTCGTCCGCCAGGATCGGGACCAGCAGGATCCCTTCGTCGGGGACCGCCTGGGAGCCGGCCACGCCGTCCAGGCCGGTCTCGGCGAGGGAGCGGGCCATGCCCGGCAGGTCCGCCGGGTCGGAGGGGCGGATCCGCAGGGTCCGGCCGCCGACGCGCGCCTTCAGTTCGTCGACCTTGCCGTTGGCGATGACCTTGCCGCGGTCGATGACCGTCAGCTCGCTCGCGAGCTGCTCGGCCTCCTCCATGTACTGGGTGGTGAGCAGGACGGTGGCGCCCTCGGCGACCATCCGCTGGACCTCGTCCCACACCTCGTTGCGGGTGCGCGGGTCCAGGCCGGTGGTCGGCTCGTCCAGGTACAGCACGGCCGGGCTGCCGATCATCGAGGCGGCCAGGTCGAGCCGGCGGCGCATGCCGCCGGAGTAGTTCATCACTGCCTTCTTGGCGGCCTCGGTGAGGGAGAACCGCTCCAGCAGCTCGTCGGCACGGCCGCGGGCGTCCTTGCGGGACAGGTCCAGCAGCCGGCCGATCATGTAGAGGTTCTCCCAGCCGGAGAGCTTCTCGTCGACCGAGGCGTACTGGCCGGTCAGGCCTATGGTCCGGCGCAGCTGGCGGGGCTGGCGGACCACGTCGAAGCCGGCGACCCGGGCCGTGCCGGCGTCGGGGGTGATCAGGGTGGACAGGCAGCGCACCAGGGTGGTCTTGCCGGCGCCGTTGGGGCCGAGCACCCCGAGGACGGTGCCCTCGCGGACATCGAGGTCCACACCGTCGAGGGCCTTGGTCTCGCCGTAGTGCTTGACCAGCCCCCGGACCTCTACGGCGTTCGCGCCGTTCAGGGGATTCTTGTCGTTTCGCGTCATGTCCACCATGGGACCAGCCGCCACTGACAAAGCACCGACAGCCGACCGACAAGCGACCTGCAAGCGACCGACAAGGGACGACCGACGGCGACCGGCACCGCACCGACGGGTGCGGTGCCGGTCGGGCATCAGCCGGTCGTACTAGTGGAAGGCGTGCTCCTCCTGCGGGAACGTTCCGCCGACCACGTCCTCGGCGAAGGCCTTCGCCGCGTCGCCCATGGTCCGGCGGATGTTCGCGTACTGCTTGACGAAGCGCGGCAGCTTCCCGCTGGTCAGCCCCATCATGTCCGTCCACACCAGCACCTGCGCGTCGCACTCCGAGCCCGCGCCGATGCCGACCGTCGGAATGTGCAGGGACCGGGTGACCTCGGCGGCGAGCTCGGCCGGGACCAGCTCCAGGACCACCGCGAAGGCGCCCGCGTCCTGCGCCGCCTTCGCGTCGCGCAGCAGCTGGTGCGCGGCCTCGTCGCCGCGGCCCTGCACCCGGTAGCCCATGGCGTTCACGGACTGCGGGGTCAGGCCCAGGTGGGACATGACCGGGACGCCGGACTGCACGATCAGCTCGGTCTGGGCCAGCGAGCGCTCGCCGCCCTCCAGCTTCACCGCTCCGACCCCGGCGTCCTTGACGAGCCGGGTGGCGCTGCGCAGCGCCTGCACGGCGCCTTCCTGGTACGAGCCGAACGGCAGGTCGCCGACGATCAGGGCCCGGCTGGTGCCGCGTACGACGGCCGCCGACAGCATGGTCATCTCGTCCATCGTCACCGGGACGGTGGTCTCGTAGCCGAGGTGACAGTTGCCCATCGAGTCGCCGACGAGCATGACCGGGATGCCGGCCTCGTCGAAGACGGACGCGGTCATCGCGTCGTAGGCGGTGAGCATGGGCCACTTCTCGCCGCGTTCCTTGGCGAGGGTGAGGTCGCGGACGGTGATGCGCCGGGTGCCCGAGCCTCCGTACAGGGTGGGGGAGGCGGCTTCGCGGGCAGGCGAAACGGCATGCGTCATTGCAACTGCTCCTTGATGTTCATCTCGAGGCGCCCTCACGGCGTCCCCGGACTCATCCACCATGGTGGCACCACTGCGGCCCGGGCGGGAAGTGGCACGGGGTCCCGTTCGGTCCGAGCGGGCCAATGTGCGCGTTTCGTGACAACCGGAACCCGGACCGCCAGGACGTTCGTCCTCCCGGACGTACGGCCGAGACAATCGGCATGGAACGCTCCGTGCATCGCCTAGGGTCAAGAGGCGGGGACGGAGCGCGAGCACGGCAGCGAGGGCAGTGGCATGGCACAGGCGTATGTGACGGAGACGGGGAGCGGCGGCTTGGAGCCCGAGCCTTCCCGCCCGGGTCTCAGGCGCCGGCTGGCCGATCTGCGGCGCGACCGGGGCATCTGGCGCCGCGGGGTCGTGCTCGCCGCGTTCGCCCTGCTGATCTCGCTCGTCATGATCCTCCACGCCGAGCTGCCCAACGACATCGGCAACCTCGGCAGCCTCACCGAGACCTTCCTGCCCTGGCTGGGCGTGGCCGTCCCGGTCCTCTTCGCCGGCGCCCTCTTCCGCAGGTCCGCGACCGCGCTGATCGCGATACTGCTGACGGCCGCGGTCTGGCTGAACCTCTTCGGCGGCCTGGTCTCCGACAAGGCCCACACCGGCGGCAACCTCACGGTCGCCACCCACAACGTCGACGCCGACAACGCCGACCCGAAGGGGACCGCGGCCTCGGTCGCCAAGTCCGGGGCCGACGTCCTGGCCCTGACCGAGCTCAAGGGCAGCGCCGTGCCGGTCTACGAGAAGGCCCTCGCGGGTACGTACAAGTACCACTCCGTCGAAGGCACCGTCGGCCTCTGGAGCAAGTACCCGCTGATCTCCAGCCAGCCCGTCGACATCAAGATGGGCTGGACCCGGGCCATGCGCGCCACCGTCCAGACCCCCTACGGCGAGGTCGCCGCCTTCGTGGCCCACCTCCCCTCGGTCCGGGTCAAACTCAACGCCGGCTTCACCGCCAACCAGCGCGACAACAGTGCCGACGCCCTCGGCGCCGCGCTCGCCGGGGAACCGCTCGGGAAGGTCATCCTGCTCGGCGACCTCAACGGCACCGTCAACGACCGGGCCCTGTCCGAGGTCACCTCACAGCTGCGCTCCACCCAGGGCGCGTCCGGCCACGGCTTCGGCTTCAGCTGGCCCGCGCAGTTCCCGATGGCCCGCATCGACCAGATCCTGGTCCGCGGAGTCACCCCCGAGGCCTCCTGGACCCTGCCCCGCACGAGCAGCGACCACCTCCCGATCGCGGCCCGGGTCACCGTGAAGCCGTAGCTCCCCCGCAGTGCTCGTGCCGGTGCCCCGGCCGCTCCTGGAAGCGGCCGGGGCACCGGCACGAGCGCGGGCGACGGGCGGGGCTACGCCTGCTCGCGCCAGCCGTTCGTGATGGGCAGCCGGCGGTCCTTGCCGAAGCCCTTCGCGGAGATCTTCGTGCCCGGCGGGTACTGCCGCCGCTTGTACTCGGCGGTGTCCACCATCCGCAGGGTCTTCGCGACGAGCTCGGGGTCGTAGCCGGCCGAGACGATCGCCTCCAGCCCCTGGTCCCGGTCCACGTACAGGTCCAGGATCCCGTCGAGGACCGGGTAGTCCGGCAGCGAGTCCGTGTCCACCTGCCCCGGGCGCAGCTCGGCGCTCGGCGGCTTCACGATGGAGTTCTCCGGGATCGGCGGGGTCTCGCCGCGCTCGGCCGCCGCACGGTTGCGGTACTCGGCGAGGCGGAAGACGTCCGTCTTGTAGACGTCCTTGATCGGGCCGTACGCGCCGACCGAGTCGCCGTACAGGGTCGAGTAGCCGACGGCCAGCTCCGACTTGTTGCCCGGGGCCAGCACGATGTGGCCCTCCTGGTTGGAGAGCGCCATCAGCATGGTGCCGCGCAGCCGGGACTGGAGGTTCTCCTCGGCGAGCCCGGTCAGGCCCAGCGAGCCCATGTACGCGTCGAACATCGGCTCGATCGGTACGGTCCGGAAGTTCAGGCCGGTCCGCCCGGCCAGGTCGGCCGCGTCGCCCCGGGAGTGGTCCGAGGAGTACTTGGAGGGCATCGAGACGCCGTACACGTTCTGCGCGCCGATCGCGTCGCAGGCGATGGCGGCGACGAGCGCGGAGTCGATGCCGCCGGAGAGGCCGATGAGGACCGAGCGGAACCCGTTCTTCCTCACGTACGCGCGCAGACCCACGACCAGCGCGTCGTAGATCTCCTCGTCGTCGTCCAGTCGGTCGGCGTAGCCGCCGGTCACCACCGGCTCGTACGGGGCGACCGGCTCCTCGGAGAGGATCACGCGGTCGATGCGCAGGCCGTCGTCGACGGTGCCCTCGACCGGCGTGTCCGAGGCGGCCGGCAGCTCGAGGTCGACCAGCACGCAGCCCTCGGAGAACTGCGGGGCGCGCGCGACGACCTCACCGTCCGCGTCGACCACGATCGAGTCGCCGTCGAAGACGAGCTCGTCCTGGCCGCCGATCATCGCCAGGTAGGCGAGGGTGCAGCCGGCCTCCTGGGCGCGCTTGCGGACCAGTTCGAGGCGCAGGTCGTCCTTGTTGCGCTCGTACGGGGACGCGTTGATGGAGATCAGCAGCCCGGCCCCGGCGGAGCGGGTGGCGGGCACGCGCCCGCCCTCCTGCCAGAGGTCCTCGCAGATGGCCAGGGCCACGTCCACGCCCCGCACCCGGATCACCGGCTGGGTGTCGCCGGGCACGAAGTACCGGAACTCGTCGAACACGCCGTAGTTGGGGAGGTGGTGCTTGGCGAAGCGCAGGACGACCTCTCCGCCGAACAGCACGGCCGCCGCGTTCTCCGGGGATCCCGCCGGGCGGCCGAGCCGAGGCACGGCCCGCTCCGTACGGTCGAGGTAGCCGACGACGACCGGGAGGTCCCCGAAGCCCTCGGCCGCCAGGCGCCGCGCGAGTTCGCGCAGCGCCGTACGGGAGGCGTCGACGAAGGAACCGCGCAGGGCCAGGTCCTCGACGGGGTACCCGGTCAGCACCATCTCCGGGAACGCCACCAGGTGGGCGCCCTGTTCGGCGGAGTGCCGGGTCCAGTGGACGACCGAGTCGGCGTTGGCGGCGATGTTGCCGACGTGCGAATCGATCTGATTCAGAGCGAGGCGTAGTTGAGGCACGGGACCCAGTCTAATCGTCTTTCTGACGCGATGTCCTGGGAGTCGCCGGTTCAGCCGATCGGGCCGCTCCAGATCGCGTCGTCGTACTCGGTGCCGGGGGAGAGCTCGAAGTGCAGGCTCTTGCTGCCCTCGGGAACGCTGAACGCGAAGGTGGCGGTCATCGATTCGCCCGGCAGGATCGATCCCTTGAACATCTTCGGCACGGAACCGTCGAAGACCATCGCGGCCTCGGAGCCCTTGTCGTCACGGGCGTGCGGCAGGGCCAGGCTGACGTCGAGCGCGACCGCCGACCGGTTGGTGATCTTCGCCGTCACCTTGACCGCGTTGCCGTTGCGGGCCTCGGGCGGGTACGCGGTCGAGGACGGGGAGTACGGGGCCGCGCCCGCCACCGTGAGTTCGACGCCGTCCGGGTAGCCGAAGGGCTTGCCCCAGGCCAGCGCGGACGTCTTGCCCGGGACATCGGACGGGGAGGGCCTCGGGGTCGGCCTGGCCGGGGAGCTGGGGAGGGTCAGGCCGTCGTCGTAGTCGTCGTAGTCGCTGTCGTACCCGCTGTTGCGGCGCTCTTCGGCGACCTTCTTGTCGATCTTGTCGATGAAGGATGTGGTGATGAACCAGCCGCCGACCGAGGCACCGATGGCGAGGAGGCTGATGGCGGTGCCGAACGCGGCCAGCGTGGCCCGCGGGGCGCCGCGGCGGGAGCGGACGACGGCCGCGATGCCGAGACCGAGGCCGGTCAGGGCGAGGAGGGCGCCGGCCCAGAAGAAGAACGGGACGAGGCCGACGAAGATGCCGAACAGGCCGAGCAACAGGGCTGCGACAGCCAGGCCGTTGGTGGCGGGCGGGGGCGGCGGGAAGCCGGCCGCGTGGGGGGCGGGGTAACCGGCGGCGGGCGTGGCCCAGGGGTTGCCGGGGGCGGGGGCGCCGGGGGCTCCCGAAGCGCCGTAGGGGGCTCCGTAGGGGGCTCCGTACGGGGGCGCCGGCGGGGCGGCGGCGGGGGTGACCGGGGCGAAGGGGCCCGGGGCCGCGGCCGGTACGGGCGCCGCTTGCGGAGCCGGCGCGGAGGGCTGGGCCGGGGCGGGGGCATCGGAAGGATTCGGTACCGGGGTCGCGGCGAGGGTCGGTGCCGGGGCCGGTATCCCGTCCGGAGCCGGAGCCGGAGCCGGAGCCGGAGTCGCGGACGGGGCCTGCGCCGGGGGCTTCTCGAGGGACAGGGGTCGTGCGGGCGCCGGTATGGGGGCCGCCTCCGGCGCGGGGGTGTCCGCGGGCTCCGTCGGCGGGCCGGACGGGGTGCTGGGCGGGTTCGGCGGGGTGCTCATACCAGCGGGAAGTCCTTCAGGTCGCAATGGGGCGTGACGATCACCAGCCTGTCATGGACTCCAGCCTCCTCGCCGGGCATTTCGCCCCGGTCCGGTGGTGCGCGGAACCCCGCGCGCCACCGGACCGGTTCGTCGCGGAACCGGCCGGACGACCTACCGCTGGTAGCCCAGCACGGTCATCATCCCGGCCTCCGAGTGGTAGACGTTGTGGCAGTGCACCATCCACAGGCCCGGGTTGTCGGCGTCGAAGTCCGCCGTCAGCGTAGAGCCCGGCAGGACCACCGCCGTGTCTTTACGGGCCCCGCCCGCCCCGCCGCCCAGCGCGAAGGTGTGCCCGTGCAGGTGGAGCGGGTGCCACATCGTCGTGGAGTTGGCGAACTCCAGCCGGACCCGTTCCCCCGCCCGCACCGGGTGCCGCTGGTCCGGTGCGTACGGCTTGCCGTCGAAGGCCCAGTCGTACTTCGCCATCCCGCCCGTCAGCCTGATCCGCACCGTACGGTCCGGCTCGCGTGCGGGCAGCGCCACCGGCCCGGCCGCCGTCAGCGCGTCCGCCGTCAGCGGCCGCCCCGACAGCTCGGCGGGCCGGGTCGCCGCGGTCGGCGCGGCGCCGGAACCGGTGCGCAGCAGCGCGAGGGCCGACGCGGAGTCCCCCTTGCCCTCGGCGAGCGCGGTCAGCGGGAACACCCCGTCGTCCGCCGTCACCAGGACGTCGTAGCGCTCGCCCATGCCCAGCAGCAGCGAGCGCGCCCGGGTGTGCTCGACCGGGAAGCCGTCGGTGTGGGTGACCGTCAGCTCGTGCCCGCCGAGGGCGATCCGGAAGGCGGTGTCCCCGCCCGCGTTGACGATCCGGAGCCGGATCCGGTCACCGGGGCGGGCGGTGAAGACCGAAGGGTCCCCGGGGGTACGTCCGTTGACCAGGTAGTGCGGGTACGCGACGTCGCCCGCGTCCTTGCCGAGGACATCGCTGTCGCCGCCCATCAGGACACGGGACGGGCCGCTGGCCGCGCCCGCGGCGGGGGTGCCCGGGGAGCCGTGCCCCGCGTGGCCGCCGCCGCCCGGGCCCATGCCCTTGCGGAGTTCGGTGAGCACGGCATCGGGGGTGGAACCGTCCACCCCGTCGAGCCAGTCGTCCAGGACCACCACCCACTCCTTGTCGTAGGAGAGGGGCTCCCTGGGGTCCTCGACGATCAGTGGCGCGTACAGCCCGCGGTCCTGCTGGACCCCGGAGTGCGGGTGGAACCAGTACGTCCCCGGGTGCGTGACGGCGAACCGGTACGTGAACGAGCCGCCCGGGGCGATGTCCCGCTGGGTCAGCCCCGGTACCCCGTCCATGTCGTTGCGCAGGGCCAGGCCGTGCCAGTGCAGGGAGGTGGCCTCGGGCAGGTTGTTGGCCAGGGTCAGGGCGAGGGTGCCGCCCGCGGTGACCCGTACCTCCCGGCCGGGCAGTTGGTCCCCGTACGCCCACGAGCGGACGGAACGCCCGCCGCCGAGGTCGAGCGGGGTGGCGGTGGCCGTCAGGCGGACCTCGGTGAGCGGGCCGGTGGCCTTGCGGGCGGCTTCGGCGGCCCGCACCTCGGCGCCGGCGGGGTCGACGTAGCCCCCGGGTACGGCGGCGGGGGAGCCGGCCGGGGAGGCCCCGCCCATCGGGTGGGAGCCGTGGTCCATGCCGGCCGCGCCGGAGCCGGAGCCGGAACACGCGGCGAGCAGCCCGGATCCGGCGAGGGCGGCGCCGGCGCCGAGCACGTCGCGGCGGGTGCGAGAGAGGGAGAGGGAGAGGGATGGCGAAGGGGAAGCGGAAGGGCCTGGGCGGGAGCGCATGGCGGAACACCTCGTGAGGGCGTGGAACGGCTGGTGGGCACCGTCTGCCGCCGCCCCGCGGACGTGCGGGGGTGGCGACGGGGCCGGCCTATACGCGCAGCACCGTCAGCAGGCTGAGGAGTTCGCGGGGCAGCGGCGGGTCCGGACCGCCGGACCGGCCCGACGCGCGTGCCGCACCCCCGAGCGGCGCGGAACGGCGCGGGCCGGCCAGTCCGGCTCCGAGGAACAGCAGGGTGAGTGCGCCGAGTACGGCGAGACACACGGACATGGGGTCCATGCCGGTGTGCGGGCGCGGGGCGTCGACGGCGAGGACCCGCGCGTCCGGGACGGAGCGCGGACCGAGGTCCGGGCCCAGGCCCGGGCCCGGACCCGGACCCGGGACGGAGTCCGATCCGGACGCGGCCCCGCCGTGCGGCGCCGACCCGGACGGCGCATGACCGGCCGGGGGAACGAATCGGACCGACGGCACGTCATCCATGGCATGTGCCCGGGTCGGATGGCCCAGCGTGTGCATGGTCACGATGCCCAGCAGCAGCGCGGCGAGCAGCGACAGCCGGTGCCACCGGACAGCTCGTCGCTCGGTACGCGGGGCGGGGCGGGTCATGCGCGGAACCCTACCCCGGGTGGGTATCCGATCGGAGGACCGGGCCCACCGTGTTTAGGATTAGTCACACTATGTCCACAAAAGGCCCGCTCTTGAAGCATCTGAAGCCCGTGAAGTCCTGGAAGTCCGTGACCATCCCCTCCACGGCCCCGGGCCGCGCCGCCGGGGCGCCGGACGGCGGTGCCCGCCCCGTCGCCGTCCTCATCGGGCTCGGCGCCGCCGCCTACACCGCGTGGGTGCTCGAAGTGGTCCTGTCCACGGGCCTCAACCCCATCGAGACGTACGTCAGCGAGCTGGCCGCCCAGGACCAGCCGCTCGGCGGCCTGTTCCGGGCCACCGACTTCACCGCCGGCCTGCTCGTCCTCCTCGGCGGACTCCTGGCCCTGGTCCGCCTCGTGGGGCGCGCCGAATCCCGCCGCCCCTGGTCCGTCGCGGGCTGGGCCGGGGTGACCCTCTTCGGCGCGTCCACCGCCACCGACGCCTGGCTGCCGCTCAGCTGCGCGCCGACCGCGGACCCCGAATGCGCGGCCCGGGAGACCGCCGGGCTGGTCCCCGCCACCCATCAGGCGCACGCCATCAGCAGCAGTCTCGCCATGACGGGCGCGCTCGTCGGCATAGTGGCCCTCACGGTCGCCGCCCGGCGCTACGGCCGCCTCGCCCCGCTCGCCCGCTCCGGCCCCGTGCTCGTCGTGCTCGAACTGCTCGCCACCGCCTGGACCCTGGTCTCCATCGCCCTGTTCACCGCCGGGCACGGCACCTGGGCGCTCGGCGCCGGGCAGCGGCTCCAGGTGCTCTTCGTGGCCCTCTGGCTGGGACTGCTCGCGTACTCCGTCCACCGCGAACGCCGTACGTGACGGGGCCGCCCCCGGCCGCGCCCGGCCGGTTCGTACGCCTCCGCGCCGTCGACGGGGTGCCGCTGCACGTGGTCGTGGAGGGCTCCGGTCCCGCGGTGGTCCTCAGTGCCGGGCTCGCCATGGCCTGGTTCGACTGGGACCCCGTCGCGGCGCTGCTCGTCGCCGCCGGCCGTACCGTCGTCCGCTTCGACCGTCCCGGGCACGGGCTGAGCGCCCCGGCGGCGGCGCCGCCGAGCGCAGCCGGGGAAGCCCACCGGATCGCCGGGCTGCTGGACGCGCTGGGTCTGGGCGCCCAGCGGGTCACCGTGGCCGGGCACTCCATCGCCGGGTTCCACGCCGAGGCCTTCGCCCGATTGCACCCGGAGCGCACCGCCGCCGTGGTGCTGGTCGACAGCAGCGTCGAGGAGCGGCCCCGTACGGTCCTGCCCGCCGCTGCCCGCACCGTCGCCGCCCGGGCGCTCGGCGCGGCCGTGACCACCGCCGGGCTGCCCGCCGCGCTGGGCCCCCTGGCCCGGCTGGCCGCCGTACGGGCCTCCCGCGCGGGCGGCCCGGACCCGGCCGCGCGGGACCTCGTACGCCGCTGCTACCGGACCGGCCGGGTCTGGCGCGGAGCCCTGCTGGAGAACTCCCGCTACCCCGACATGGCCGCCGAGGTCCTGGCACTGCGCGCCCGGCGCCCGCTGACCGCGCCCGCCACCGTCCTGGCCGGCTACGACCCCGGCGCGCGCCGCTCCGGGCTGCGCTGGCTGGCCCGCCAGGCGGAGCTGGCGGACGCGCTCGGCGCCCGCTTCCTGGTCGCGGAACCGGCCGGGCACCTGGTCATGCTGGACCGCCCGCACCAGGTGGCGCGGGCGGTCCTGCACGCGGCGGAGCCGGAGGCCTAGCCCCGGGCGTAGACCTTCTCCGCCCAGCCGGCCATCTGCTCCTCGGAGAGGTGCCGGGCCAGGTCCGCCTCGCTGATCATGCCGACCAGGCGCTTGTTCTCGATGACGGGGAGCCGGCGGATCTGGTGGCTCTGCATCTCCTCCAGGACCTCCTGGACGCCCGCGCCCGCGTCGATCCAGCGCGGGGTGCCCTTGGCCATGTCACCGGCCGTGATCTTCGACGGGTCGTGCCCCTTGGCCACACAGCCGATCACGATGTCGCGGTCGGTCAGGATGCCGCAGAGGCGATCGTCGCCGTCGCTGATGGGCAGTGCGCCCACGTTGAGGCGGCTCATCAGCTGAGCGGCCCGGTCCAGGGTCTCGGTGGCCGGGATCCACTGGGCCCCGGGGTGCATGATCTCTCCGGCGGTGGTCATCGCGTAAACCTCCTGAGCGCGCCGTAGCGGCCGGGCACGGGTGCGCCCGCCTCGGCGTCCCCATCGTCGTTCGCCCGTTCGGACCACGCGACTCCAGACGGGTGGGACGCGCCCGTACGGGTGACGGTGGGGGCGAGCCCCCGGCCCGTCACCCGGAGGGCGCCGGCTCCGCCCCGCGCTGCTTCAGCATGTCGGCCATCAGGGTGAGCTCCGACTGCTGCGCCGCCACCATGCCCTGCGCCAGCGCCCGTTCCGCCGGGGTCCCGCACCGGGTGGCACAGCCCTGGGCCATGGCGACGCCGCCCCTGTGGTGCTCGGTCATCAGCCGCAGGTAGAGCACCTCTGCGTCCCGGCCCCCGGCGGAGCCCAGCTGGGCCAGCTCCTCCTTGGTGGCCATGCCGGGCATCAGCGCGCCGGGCTTGGTCACGGCCCCGCCCATGTCGTGACCCGCCATGTCCTCCATGCCCGCCGTGCCGTGCCCGCCGCCGGTGCCCATCCAGGACATCGGCGGCTCGTCGGCCACCACCTTCGGCAGCCCCCACAGGTCCAGCCAGCCCAGCAGCATGCCGCGCTGGTTGGCCTGGGTGTTGGCGATGTCGTAGGCGAGGCCGCGTACCGCCTCGTCCTTCGTGCGGTCACGCACGATGAAGGACATCTCCACCGCCTGCTGGTGGTGCACGGCCATGTCACGGGCGAAGCCCGCGTCGGCCGAGTACAGCCCCGGCGCCCGGGAGGACGCGGCGGAGTCGGCTCCGCCCGCGGTGGCGACCGTGGCCCCCACCGCGAACAGCAGCGCCAGGGCGACGGCCGAACCCGCGGCCCAGTACGTACGGGCCGTGCCGCGGCTGCCAGCCGTCCGGGTCACTTGTCGGCCAGCCCGTTCGTGCAGGCCGCGCCGGGCTCGGGGGTCTGCGTGCCCTGCACGTACTTGGTGAAGAACTGCGCCACGCGCGGGTCGTCCGCCTTGTCCACGGTCAGCTGCTTGCCCCACGCGCTGAGCATGATCGTGCCGGTCTGCGCCTTGTCGGGGCTCATCAGCGTGTACGGGGTCTTGGCCACCGTCCCGGCGAGCTGGTCGACGTCCGCCTTGTCGGCCTTCTCGTTGTAGGTCACCCACACGGCGCCGTGCTCCAGCGAGTGGACGGCGTTGACCTCGGGAAGCTCGTTCTTGTAGACGTCGCCGTTGCAGTTCATCCAGCGGGGGTTGTGGTCCCCGCCGACGGGCGGGTTCATCTCGTACTTCACCGGGGTCTCGACGTGCTTGCGGCCCAGCTTCGCCGCGTCCCAGCTCTGCTCGCCGTCGACCGGCGCCTTCGCGGCCGCCACCTTGGCGTCCGTCTTGTTCTGCTGGTCGACCATCACCCACGCGCCGAAGCCTATGAGCGCGGTGACGACGGCGGCCGAGGCGGTGATCGCGACGGCCTTGTTGCGCCGGTCGCGCGCCTGATCGGCGCGGCGCATCTCGGCTATGCGCGACTGGCGGGAGTTGTTGTCGGACTTCCTGCTGGCCATTGCCCTGGATCCTTCTGCTGAGGGGGTGGAGAGAGAAACACGCTGCCTGGGCCGGCTGCCCGAGCCGGACCGGGACCGGTCAGGTCCGCAGCACTTGGAGGGCGTACAGGTCGGGGCCGCGCGCCAGCGCCGGGGGCGGCCGGGTCCGCCCCGCCGGCGCGGGACGCACGGCGGGCACGGGCGCCCCGCCCGCCACCAGGGCGGCGGGCGGCGGGGCGGGCAGCACGGCGGGTGTCACGTGCGAGCGCGAGGAGCAGCCGGGCAGGTCGTACGGCGACACGCAGAAGACGTGCTCCGGACCGGGCGAGGCGTGGACGGAGGCGTGCCCCGCGCCGGCCAGGGCCTGCGTACCGGGCCGCGCGCACAGGAAGGCCGAGCCGGCCAGCACTCCGAAGGCCATCGCGAAGGTCATCAGGAGGAGGGCGCGCCGGCGCAGCGGACGTCGCCGACGTCCGAGCCCAGTGGTCTTATGGCCCCCCATGGGCGCCGATGGTAATGCTCATGACGGACCCAAGGTCAGTGCGGGGGTGCCGTCGGCTTTCCGGGGTGCGTAATCTGGCGGAAACCACCGCTGGTGATACTGGGCCGGCCCGGCTGTGCCCCCGATCTTCGGGGCAGTGGTGCACAGGCCGCCTGAACTGCGAGGATGAAGGTATGGACAAGCAGCAGGAATTCGTCCTCCGGACGCTCGAGGAGCGGGACATCCGCTTCGTGCGCCTGTGGTTCACCGACGTACTGGGCTTCCTCAAGTCCGTCGCGGTCGCGCCGGCGGAGCTGGAACAGGCCTTTGACGAGGGCATCGGATTCGACGGCTCGGCGATCGAGGGGTTCGCGCGGGTCTACGAGTCCGACATGATCGCCAAGCCGGACCCGAGCACGTTCCAGATACTGCCGTGGCGCGCGGAGGCCCCCGGAACCGCCCGGATGTTCTGCGACATCCTGATGCCGGACGGCTCCCCGTCGTACGCGGACCCCCGCTACGTCCTCAAGCGCATCCTGAACAAGACCTCGGACCTCGGCTTCACCTTCTACACCCACCCCGAGATCGAGTTCTTCCTGTTGAAGGACAAGCCGCTGGACGGCACGCGGCCCACCCCGGCCGACAACTCGGGCTACTTCGACCACACTCCGCAGAACGTCGGCATGGACTTCCGGCGCCAGGCGATCACGATGCTCGAATCCATGGGCATCTCGGTCGAGTTCAGCCACCACGAGGGCGCCCCGGGCCAGCAGGAGATCGACCTGCGCTACGCCGACGCCCTCTCGACGGCCGACAACATCATGACCTTCCGCCTGGTGATGAAGCAGGTCGCCCTCGAACAGGGCGTCCAGGCCACCTTCATGCCGAAGCCCTTCTCGGAGTACCCCGGCTCGGGCATGCACACCCACCTCTCCCTCTTCGAGGGCGACCGCAACGCCTTCTACGAGTCGGGCGCCGAGTACCAGCTCTCCAAGGTCGGCCGCTCCTTCATCGCCGGCCTGCTCCGCCACGCGGCCGAAACGGCGGCGGTGACCAACCAGTGGGTCAACTCCTACAAGCGCATCTGGGGCGGCTCCTCGCGCACCGCCGGCTCGGGCGGCGAGGCCCCCTCGTACATCTGCTGGGGCCACAACAACCGCTCGGCCCTGATCCGCGTCCCGATGTACAAGCCGGGCAAGACCGGCTCCTCCCGCGTGGAGGTCCGCTCGATCGACTCGGGCGCCAACCCCTACCTGACGTACGCCGTCCTCCTGGCGGCGGGCCTGAAGGGCATCGAGGAGGGCTACGAACTCCCGGCGGGCGCCGACGACGACGTCTGGGCCCTCTCCGACGCGGAACGCCGCGCGATGGGCATCGAACCCCTCCCGCAGAACCTCGGCGAGGCCATCTCCCTGATGGAACGCAGCGAACTGGTCGCCGAAACCCTCGGCGAGCACGTCTTCGACTTCTTCCTGCGCAACAAGAAGCAGGAGTGGGAGGAGTACCGCTCCGAGGTCACGGCCTTCGAGCTCCGCAAGATGATGCCGGTGCTGTAGGCCGGTCCCGGCGGTCCCGCCGGTCCGTCGTACGCGTGAGGCCCCGTCCCCGGGTGACCGGGGGCGGGGCCTCGCTCGCGTACGGGCGGGGCGCTTATGCCTGCGGGACCGCTCGGTGCCAGGTGGGGCGGGTGGGGGTGGGGCGGGTCGTGGTGACGTGGAGTTCGGCGTCCAGGCCCAGGACCGCCGTCGTCGTCGTGCCGCCCGGTTCCTGGGTGCCGGCCGGGGCGCCCGCGTAGAGCATGCCGGACTCCGTCCACGCCGGCGGGCCGCCGAGGCCCGTGGTGCTGACGGTGCCCGAGTCGGCGCGGCCCGAGATGAGGCGGCCCGCGACCCCGACCGCGCCGTAGCCCGCCCGGCCGCCGGCCTCCGTGACGCTGGAGACCGCCGGCTTCGCGGCGCCGGCCCCCGCCGTGACCACGGCGGTACGCACGACTCCCGAGTCGGGGCGCCGGAAGTAGAGGCGGACGCCCGCCGCCTCCGTGGCCGCGGTGAGGGGGACGGTGGTGGCCGGGAGCCCGGTCGGGAACGGCCCGGCCAGCGGGGCGCCCGGAGCGGGCTGGATCCAGGCGATCACCGACTGGGTGGTGGCGGCGTAGACGTGGCGCCGCCCGGCGGCGTCGGTGGCGGTCACCGGGTCGCTCTGCAGGTCCGTGCCGCCCAGCTGCTGCCAGCCGGCGAAGTCGCCGGAGGGCTGCTGCACACGGGCGCGCAGGGTGCGGCGGGAATCGCGGACGTACACGGTCAGCAGGCCGTTGTTGTCGGCGGCCGCCGAGGGGGAGCTGATCGCGGAGGTGCCGGCCTCATCGGTGGTCTCGGGGGTGCCGAGCGCGACCCACGCCCCGAACGGACCGCCGGGCTCGGACTGGGTGGCGTAGACGATCTCGCGCCGGTAGTCCTGCGGGTGTGTGCCCAGGACGGTGCGGGTGGCGAGGACGGCGACCCGACCGTCGGGGAAGCGGACGGTGCTCGCGCCCGGGTCGATGCCGGTGCCCGGAAGCAGGACCGGGCCCTGCCAGGCGGCGCCGGTGCCGGTGCCCGCCCCCCGGTTCCAGACGGCCATCTGGCCGTCGAGGGCGGCGAAGGCGTACAGCCGGCCGGTCGTGCCCTGCACCAGCCAGGAGGAGTTGTCGGCGCGCGCGTAGCGCAGCGACTGGGCCCAGTTGTGGCCGGTCGGGCTGCCCGCCACCTTGCGGTCGCCGCAACCGGAGGGCGAGCCGCAGTAGTTCTGCTTGTCCTGCCACGCGTACGTCTTGAGGAAGCCGATCTTCGTCTCGGCCGTCTGCGGGTCCAGCGCGTGCGGCAGGGTGCCGTTGTGGTAGCCGAGGTAGTTCTGGACGGCGAAGCGGGGCCGCTGTCCGACCGGGACCCGCGCGGCGTACGAAGCGGCCGCGGCCTGCGCGAACCGCGCCCCGTACATGTGGTCCTGGTGGTCGGTGTACTTGCCGGTGTCGGCGTACCGTCCCGGCGTCGGGTCCTGCATCCGTATCGTCGTCGGCTTGTACCGCTCCAGGATCCCGGACACCGCCGCTATCACCTGGTCCTTGGTGTAGGTGAACTGCTGCCTGACGGGCGTCCCTGTGGCGAGCTGGGGCATCAGCACCGGTATCCGGCGGTTCCACAGCCCGTGCAGGCTGTCGGGGGTGTCGGCGACGGGGGCGCGGGCCTCGCGCATCTGCAGCCAGACCAGGTTGATGTGGGGCTTCGCCACGAGGACGTCGAGCTCGGCCTGGCCGCCGCCAGCGGTGGGTATGACCGTACGCCGCCACGCGCTGGCGCGGTTGCCGGTGGCCATCTGCGCGTAGGCGGAGCGTATGCCGTTCTGCCGGGCCTCGGCGTACTTGCCCCGGTCGGCGGGCTGCTGCGGGTCCTTGGCCGCGCCGCCGTTGGCCTCGTTGCGGCCGTCGGCCTCGCCGGAGGTGAGGTAGAGGGTGGTGAGCGGGGTGCCGGTCAGCAGGGAGCGGCTGAGGTCCGGGTTCATGAAGAACAGGTCGTCGTCCGGGTGGGCGACGATCTGGACGACCGATCCCCCGGTGGTGCTCGCCGGGAGCACGGTCGATGACCCGGTGCCCGAGTCGGCCTCGGCCGCGGTCTGCTGGCCGGAGGCGACCGCGAGGGCGCCGGTGACCCCGACGGTGAGCATCGGGAGCACGGTCGCGAGGAGGAAGCGTCGGCGGGAAACGGGCATCGGTTACGCCTTGGGGTCGTTCCGGCAGGAAGAACCGCGTGGAGCTGTCGGTCGATCAGTGAGAGGTCAATACGGGCAAGTTGGTTCACCGGGCTCGCCGATGACTTCTGATTTCCGGGAACGACCGCTTGGGGTGGGGTCTTGTGCGGTTTAAATGCGCATATGTGACCGCTAAGTGGACGTCAAGAGTCCGGCGGAGGGCATCAAAAAACGCCCCCGTGGGGGGCGTTGGCCGATTCCTGCCGAGTCGACCGGACCGTGCCGATCCGAGGTGGTCTCCCGCAGGCTACGGAACGGTGCTCCGCGGCCCCACCGGCAGCCACGGAGCCAGGTGCGCGTCCGGGGCGTCCGCCGACGAGGTCACGTACAGTCGCGCGTCCAGCCCCAGCATCGCCAGGCTCACCGTGCCCGCGCCGGTCGTCGTCGACGAGGGCGCCCCGAGGAACATCAGCGGCGCACGCCCCCACGCCCGGCCCCGTCCGAGGTACGCCCCCAGAGCTGCCCGCCCGAGGTCCGCCCGGCCATCAGATGGCCGCTCGCCGTCACCGAGCCGAACCCCGACAGCCCGCCGCCGGCTGCGCCCAGCCCGGGACCGACTCGGCCGTGGCGGCGAGGACGATGCGCCGCCCGGCTCCGTCGGCTCCGAGCCGGGGCCCTTCTGCACGGCCTGGACCACCTCGCGCCGGTAGTCCCCGGGCCGGGCACCGAAGGAGGTGCGCGTGCCGAAGGCGGCGATCCGGCCGTCCCCCAGGGTGACGGCGGAAATCCCCTGGTCCATGAGGGCGCCGGGGGCGCCGGGGAGCAGCCGGGGGCCGCTCCCCGCACCGAGCGGCCCGGCCCGGCGCCAGACGGCGAGCCGCCCGCCGGGCACCGTGAACGCCCACATGCCGCCTTCGAGTAGGTGAACCGCCGCTCGACCGGACTGCCCGCGCAGGCCGAGCGGATGCCGTTCTGGCGGGCCTCGGCGTACGCCGCCTTGTCCGGCGGGGTGGTGGCCTCCCCGGCGGCGCCGGCGTTGATGCCCTCGGCCTCGCCGGAGGTGAGGTGCACCGAGGTGACGGGACGCCCCGCGGCCATGGAGTACCGCAGGTCCGGGTCCATGAAGCAGAGGTCGTCGTCGGGGTGCGCCACGATCTGGAGCACCCGGCCCGCGTCCGGCGGGTCCGCGGGCGCGGCGGAGACCCCCACCGTCATCGGGACTCCTCCTGGCCGGTCGGCGGGGAGCGAACCCCATCACGCCATATCGTGACATTCTGTGAGTAATCTGACAATCCGCCCCCATGGGATGTGCCGGTGAGTCGAACGGCCGCTCCGGCTAGGCTCTCCCCGGGCGATCACGGACCGCACCGGGACCGGACGACCACGGGTCCCGGGGACCGACGCTCCCGGGGGCACCGCTCCCGGGGACCACGGCTCCCGCGAACCGCCCGGCCAGGGCAGAGGCACCGACAGCCGACGTACGCGGGAGGCGACGGGATGACAGTCCCGGGACGCAGGAGCAGTACCTTCAGCCGACTGCTGCGCAGCGGATTCACCGATCCCTCCGCCGCCGCCAGGCTGCTCGACACCGACGCGCTGGCCGCCGTACGCGCCGATCCGGTGCTGCTCGACGCCCTCGGAGCCACCGCCGACCCCGACCTCGCCCTCCTCGGACTGGTCCGGATCGCCGAGGCGCAGACCCCCGAAGAACTGCCCGTACTCCTCGACACCCTCGTCAGTGCCAAACCGCTGCGCGACCGCCTCCTCGGCGTGCTCGGCGCCTCCGAGGCCCTCGCCGACCACCTCGCCCGCCACCCCCGCGACTGGCAGGCCCTGGTCACCTACGAAGCCGTCGATCTGCACCCCGGGCTCCCCGAGTTCGAGAACGGCCTGGCCGCCGCACACGACCCCGTCACCCTGCGCATCGCCTACCGCCGCTGCCTGCTCTCCATCGCCGCCCGCGACGTCTGCGGCACCATCGACGTGGCCCAGACCGCCGCCGAACTCGCCGACCTCGCCACCGCCACCCTCCGAGCGGCCCTGCGCATCGCGATCGCCGCCGCCCCCGCGGACGCGGCCGTCTGCCGGCTCGCCGTCATCGCCATGGGCAAGTGCGGCGGCAACGAGCTGAACTACGTCTCCGACGTCGACGTCATCTTCGTCGGGGACGCGGCCCCCGGCGCGGACGAGGGCAAGGCCGTCCAGGCCGCCGCCCGCCTCGCCTCCCACCTCATGCGGATCTGCTCCGAGACCACCGTCGAAGGCACCATCTGGCCCGTCGACGCCAACCTCCGCCCCGAGGGCAGAAACGGTCCGCTCGTCCGCACCCTCGCCTCCCACCTCGCCTACTACCAGCGCTGGGCCAAGACCTGGGAGTTCCAGGCCCTCCTCAAGGCCCGCGCCGTCGCCGGCGACGAGGCGCTCGGCGCCGAGTACATCGACGCCATAACTCCCCTCGTCTGGCAGGCCGCCGAGCGCGAGAACTTCGTCGCCGACGTCCAGAAGATGCGCCGCCGGGTCGTCGACAACATCCCCGCCGCCCAGGTCGACCGCGAGCTCAAACTCGGCCCCGGCGGCCTGCGCGACGTCGAGTTCGCCGTCCAGCTCCTCCAGCTCGTCCACGGCCGCTCCGACGCCACCCTGCACTCCGGCACCACCCTCGACGCCCTGCACGCCCTCGCCGCCGGCGGGTACGTCGGCCGCGCCGACGCCGCCCAGCTGCACGACGCGTACCGCTTCCTGCGGGCCATGGAACACCGCATCCAGCTCTACCGGCTGCGCCGCACCCACCTCGTCCCCGAGGACGAGGCCGACCTGCGCCGCCTGGGCCGCTCCATGGGCCTGCGCACCGAACCCGTCGCCGAGCTCAACAAGGCCTGGCGCCGGCACGCCTCCGTCGTCCGCCGCCTGCACGAGAAGCTGTTCTACCGCCCGCTCCTCGACGCCGTCGCCCAGCTCGCCCCCGGCGAGACCCGGCTCTCCCCGCGCGCCGCGGGCCAGCGCCTCGAAGCCCTCGGGTACGCCGACCCGGCCGCCGCTCTGCGCCACCTGGAGGCCCTCGCCTCCGGAGTCACCCGCAAGGCCGCCATCCAACGCACCCTGCTGCCGGTCCTCCTCGGCTGGTTCGCCGACTCAGCCGACCCCGACGCCGGACTCCTCGGCTTCCGCAAGGTCTCCGACGCCCTCGGCAAGACCCCCTGGTACCTGCGCCTGCTGCGCGACGAGGGCGCCGCCGCCGAGAACCTCGCCCGCGTCCTGTCCGCCGGGCGCCTCGCTCCCGACCTGCTGATGCGCGCACCCGAAGCCGTCGCACTGCTCGGTGACCCCGAAGGGCTCCAGCCCCGTACCCACGAGGCCCTGGTGCAGGAGGTGCTCGCCGCCGTCGGCCGCGCCGACAGCGCCGAAGCGGGCGTCGCCGCCGCCCGCGGGGTACGCCGGCGCGAGCTGTTCCGCACCACCGCCGCCGACATCATCGGCTCCTACGGTACGGAGGACAGCCCGGCCGAGGAGGACCACGGAACCCTGGTCGACCGGGTCGGCGACGCCGTCTCCGACCTCACCGCCGCCACCATCGCCGGAGCCCTGCGCGCCGCCGTCCAGGACCACTGGGGCGACACCCTGCCCACCCGCTTCGCGATCATCGGCGTCGGCCGGTTCGGCGGCCACGAACTCGGCTACGGCTCCGACGCCGACGTCCTGTTCGTCCACGAACCCCGCGCGGGAGTCGACGAACAGGAAGCGGCGAAGGCCGCCCAGGCCGTCATCGCCGAAATGCGCCGCCTCCTCCAACTCCCCACCGCCGACCCGCCCCTGCTCATCGACGCCGACCTGCGCCCCGAAGGCCGCTCCGGCCCGCTGGTCCGTACGCTGTCCTCGTACGCCGCCTACTACCGCCGCTGGTCCCTGACCTGGGAGTCCCAGGCCCTGCTGCGCGCCGAACCGGTGGCCGGGGACACCGAACTGGGCCGCCGCTTCATCGACCTGATCGACCCGCTGCGCTACCCGACGGAAGGCCTCGGTGAGGACGCCGTCCGGGAGATCCGGCGCCTGAAGGCCCGAATGGAATCCGAACGCCTGCCCCGGGGGGCCGACCCGACCCTGCACACCAAACTCGGCCGCGGCGGCCTCAGCGACGTCGAGTGGACCGTCCAGCTGATCCAGATGCGGCACGCCTGGGCCGAGCCGGGCCTGCGCACGACCCGGACCCGCCAGGCCCTGGCCGCCGCCCACGCGGCCGGGCTGATCCCGACCGAGGAGGCGCAGATCCTGGACGAGGCCTGGGTACTGGCCACCCGGGTCCGCAACGCCGTGATGCTGGTCCGCGGCCGGGCCGGCGACACCTTCCCCTCCGACGCCCGCGAACTGACGGCGATCGGCCGCTACCTCGGCTACCAGGAGGGCCGCGTCGGCGAAATGCTGGACGACTACCGCCGCATCACCCGCCGCGCGCGGGGAGTGGTCGACGAGCTGTTCTACGGGGCGTAGGCCCCGCGACGACGGCCGGGACCGCCGCGGGCGAACACGGACGGGCGGTCGCTCAAGCCCCGATGCGCACCAGGGCGAGGGTGATGTTGTCGGGGCCCCCGGCCTCGATGGCGGCCTTCCACAGCTCGTAGGCCGCCTTGCTGTCGTCGTGGCTCCGCAGCACCTCGTCGATGGCGTCCTCGGGCACCGGGTCGGTCAGCCCGTCGCTGCACAGCAGGTAGCGATCGCCCGTGGACAGCGGGAGGTTCACCACGTGGGGGGTGAGGACGTGCTCGGCGCGGCTGCCGCCGAGCACCTGCGTGACCACCGACGTGGTGCGCTGCCCCGGCTCCGGCGGTGGACTGTCGTCCACACTGACCTGGTGCAGTCCGCCGGCCGTCACGTGGAAGACCTTGCTGTCGCCGACGTTGAACGACAGCAGCGAATCCTCCAGTACGAGGGCGCCGGCGACCGTGGTCCCCATGGCGGTCAGGTCCGGACGGCCGTCGGCGGCCGAGTGCACCGCGCGGTTGCAGAGGTTCAGCGCGTCCTCGACGGCCAGGGCGCCGTCCAGCGAAGGACCGAGCAGGGCGAGCTGGCGGACGACGAGCTCGCTGGCGACCTCGCCGGCCGGCTGGCCGCCGAGCCCGTCGGCCACCGCGACGACGAGCGGTCTGCCGAGGGGGAACAGGAGGGTCTGGGGGCTCCGGGTGGTGGTCCCGCACAGCGTCCACGGTCCGATGACGAGGCTGTCCTCGTTGTGCTCGCGGACCAGCCCGACGTGGCTCAGGGCGGTCACCGCTATGTACGCCACCACGAGATCCCGCCTCTCCCGCCTCCCGCCTCTCCGTCTCTCCGCAACGGCAGACGCGTTCCTTCCCCCCTCCCCACCATTGTCGCGCCGCTCGGCATGCGGCGCGTGATCTGCCGGAGGACGCTGGTCCTGGGGCCCGGAGTGGCCGAAGGGCCCGGGGAAGGCCCGGGGAACCCGAGGGAAAGGACTGCGGATGTTCGCGAGACTGAGCACCTACCGGGGATCACCGGTTCCCGCGGCCGGAGACGTGGCCGCGAACTCGGAGGCGATCGTCCAGCGGGTCCGGGACGTTCCCGGCTTCCGGGGTGTGTACTACCTGGTCGACCGCGCCTCGGGCCGGGCCGTGTCGCTGACCCTGTGGGAGGACGAGCGGACCATGCGCGAGAGCGAGGACCACGGCGCGCGGATCCGCGCGGAAACGGCGCAGCGGGAAGGCCAGCAGATCCTCTCGGTCGAACGCTTCGAGGTCGGGTTCAGTCAACTGGAGCCCTGACGACATGCCCTAGGGGACCGGTACGGCGGCCACGGCCTCCGCGACCGTCCGCTCCATCGGCGTCGTGGGGCGGCCGATCAGCCGGGCCAGGTCACCGGAGGTGCCGGCCAGGCGGCCGCGCGCGACGGCCAGGTCCACGTCGACCAGGATCTCGGCGAACGGGGCCGGGACTCCCGCGCCGGTCAGGACGGCGAGGTGGGCCTCGGGGGTCACGGGGTTGTAGGCGATCTCCCGCCCGGAGGCCGCCGCCACCGCCGCCGCGTACTCCGCGAAGGACCAGGCCACGTCGCCGCTCAGCTCGTACGCCTTGCCGAGGTGGCCGTCCCCGGTCACCACGGCGGCGGCCGCCGCCGCGTAGTCGGCCCGCGCCGCCGAGGCCACCCGGCCCTCGCCCGCGTTGGAGAGGACCACCCCGTGCGCGAGTACCGGCGCCAGGTTGCCGGTGTGGTTCTCGGTGTACCAGCCGTTGCGCAGGAAGGTGTGGGGCAGACCCGAGGCGAGGACGAGTTCCTCGGTGGCCCGGTGCTCGGCTGCCAGCGCGAAGTCCGCTTCCGGCCCGCCCAGGATGCCGGTGTAGGCGAACTGCGCCACCCCGGCCTCCTTGGCCGCGTCGATCACGGCGGCGTGCTGGGACACCCGGTGGCCGACCTCGCTGCCCGAGATCATCAGTACCCGGTCGCCGGACCGGAACGCCCCGGTGAGCGTCTCGGGGGCGTTGTAGTCGGCGATGCGCAGCTCCACGCCCCGGGCGGCCAGAGGGGCCGCCTTCTCCTCGTCGCGTACGACGGCGGCGATCTCCCCGGCGGGGACTCCGCCGGCGAGCAGCTCGTCGATGACGAGACGGCCGAGGGCTCCGGTGGCTCCGGTGACGACGATGCTCATGGTGAACGACTCCCTGGTCTTGCTTACCGCTTACCGCTTCCCGCTTTCGGGCTTGTGCACTCACCGTACGGGGGGCACTAACCAAACGGCAGTACCCACTTTGAAGTAAGGTACTGGCATGGAAGTAAGTGACAAGTGGGCCCAGGCGGAGGCCATGTGCCCGCACCGGCTCGTCCTGGAGCACGTCACCAGCCGCTGGGGGGTCCTCGCGCTGGACGCCCTGCTCGACAGCTCGTACCGGTTCAGTGAGCTGCGCCGGGAGGTCGGCAAGGTCGCCAACGTCAGCGAGAAGATGCTGGCCCAGACCCTCCAGACGCTGGAGCGGGACGGTTTCGTGCACCGCGACGCCAAGCCAGTGATCCCGCCCCGCGTCGACTACTCGCTCACCCCGCTGGGCCGCGAGGCCGCCGAACAGGTCCGCGCCCTCGCCCGCTGGACCGGCCTTCGCATGGAGGCGGTGCAGCAGGCGCGCGCGGCCTACGACCGGGCGAAGCAGGGGGAGGCGGCGCAGCGCCGGGCCGGGTGAGGCCCGCGGCCCGGGAGCCCGGGCCCGGGCTCAGCGCTGGAAGCGGTTCAGCACGGCCGTCGCCACCGGGTGGCGGCCGGTCTCCTGCGGCCGGCGCGGCAGCCGGTGCGGCAGGGACCCGTACCAGGCACGGGAGACGGTGTAGCCGAAGGCCAGGCAGAGCATGCCGCCGACGGCGTCGAGCCAGAAGTGGTTGGCGGTGGACACGATCACGATCAGTGTCGCCGCGGGGTAGAGCAGGCCCAGGATCCGGGCCCAGGGGGCGGAGGCGACCGCGAAGATCGTCAGTCCGCACCAGAGCGACCACCCTATGTGCATGGAGGGCATGGCCGCGTACTGGTTCGACATGTGCTTGAGGTTGCCCGAGGCCATCGAGCCCCAGGTGTGGTGGACCAGCACGGTGTCGACGAAGTTCTGCCCGTTCATCAGTCGGGGCGGCGCGAGCGGGTAGAAGTAGTAGCCGAGCAGGGCGACGCCCGTGGTGGCGAAGAGGACCAGCCGCGTCGCCGCGTAACGCCCCGGATGAAAGCGGTAGATCCAGACCAGGACGCCGATCGTCATGATGAAGTGGAGCGTGGCGTAGTAGTAGTTCATGCCCACCACCAGCCACGTCACCGAGTTCACGGCATGGTTGACGCTCTGCTCCACGGCGATGCCGAGGCTGTGCTCCGTCTTCCAGATCCAGTCGGCGTTCGCGAGGGCGGCCGCCTTCTGCTCGGGCACGGCGTTGCGGATCAGCGAGTACGTCCAGTAGCTGACCGCGATGAGCAGGATCTCGAACCAGAGCCGGGGTCGCCGGGCCATCCGCAGCCGGGCGAGCAGGGAGTGCCCGGACGCCGTCGGCGCCGGGCGGTCCTGGCCCTCGGTCACGGGGGGAGACGAGACGTCCGTCCGGGTATCCAGTGTCTTCACGCTCGCTTCACCCATAGGGAAAGAGTCTGCCAGATGCGTTCTCGCCCTCGATCATCCCTTGGGACGGTCTTGAGCGCAGCCTCTCCGCCTCCAGGACGACCCGAGGCCTTGTCTCCCTAGGGGAAACGGTGGGGCCGGTCCTCAGGGGCGCGCGGGGCCCCGGCCCTGTTGCGGCCCCGAAGCGGTCGAACCGCGGACCACCAGCTCGGGCAGGAACACGAACTCACTGTGCGGCGCCGGCGTACCGCCGATCTCCTCCAGCAGCGTGCGCACCGCGGCCTGCCCCATGGCCTGCACGGGCTGCCGGATGGTGGTCAGCGGCGGATCGGTGAACGCTATGAGCGGGGAGTCGTCGAAGCCCACGACCGACACGTCCTGCGGGACCCGTAGCCCCTGCTGCCGCGCGGCCCGGATCGCGCCGAGCGCCATCATGTCGCTCGCGCACACCACCGCCGTGCATCCCCGGGAGATGAGCGCGGCCGCGGCGGCCTGGCCACCCTCCAGCGTGTAGAGGGAGTGCTGGATGAGCTCCTCGATCTCGTCCCCGCCGAGCCCGAGCCGCTCCTTCATCCCCAGCCGGAAGCCCTCGATCTTGCGGAGGACCGGCACGAACCGCTTGGGTCCGACGGCCAGCCCGATCCGGGTGTGCCCGAGCGCGGTCAGATGGGTCACGGCGAGCTGCATCGCGGCCCGGTCGTCGGGGGAGACGAAGGGGGCCCGCACCTTGTCGGAGAAGCCGTTGATGAGGACGTAGGGGACGCCCTGGCCGCGGAGTTGGTCGTAGCGGCCCATGTCGGCCGTGGTGTCGGCGTGCAGTCCGGAGACGAAGATGATCCCGGAGACCCCGCGGTCGACCAGCATCTCCGTCAGCTCGTCCTCGGTGGACCCGCCGGGCGTCTGCGTGGCCAGCACCGGCGTGTACCCCTGCCGGGTCAACGCCTGGCCGATGACCTGGGCGAGCGCCGGGAAGATGGGGTTGTCCAGCTCGGGAGTTATCAGGCCGACGAGACCAGCGCTGCGCTGGCGCAGCCGTACGGGGCGTTCGTAGCCGAGTACGTCGAGGGCGGCCAGCACGGATTCGCGGGTGCCTGCGGCCACACCGGGCTTGCCGTTGAGCACGCGGCTGACTGTGGCTTCGCTGACCCCCGCCTGGGCTGCGATGTCGGCTAGCCGTGCGGTCACGGGATTGGACTGTACCGGTCGCACGCTACAAAGCCCACCAGGTGCACGAATCCGCGGGAAGGCGGACGGTCCGCCCGTCCGTCTCGACCGGGGCACTGGAGAGTACGGGGCGTCCGGGCGAGGGAAGTTCGAGCACGGAGGGTCGGGTGTTGAGGGTGCAGGCGAACCCGGGCCGGGTGAAGAGGAGCACCCCCTCGGGCGCGGGCAGCCACCGCATACCGGTACCTCCGGCGTCGGCGGAGGCGGCCCCGGCCCCCGCCCCGGCCCCGGACAGGCCCGCTTCCGGCGCCCCCAGCCCCGGCATGGCGCGGCGCAGCTCCAGGGCGGCACGGTAGAGCTCCAGCGTGGAATGCGGGTCGCCGGTCTGCGCGGCGACGCTGAGCCCGGCCCAGCCGGCGGGCTGGGGGAGCCAGCTGCCGGCCGGGCCGAAGTCGTACGGAGGCTCCGCACCGGACCAGGGGATCGGCACCCGGCACCCGTCGCGCAGCCCCTCCTGCCCGGCGGTCCGGTGGAACGCCGGGTCCTGGCGGACGCCGTCGGGGAGGTCGGTGACCTCGGGCAGGCCGAGCTCCTCGCCCTGGTAGACGTACGCCGACCCGGGCAGCGCGAGCATCAGCAGCGCGGCCGCCCGCGCCCGGGCCAGGCTGCCGTAGCGGGTGCGGTGGCGCACGACGTCGTGGTTGGACAGCACCCACGTGGTCGGGGCGCCGACCGAGGCGGTGGCGGCCAGCGACTCGTCGACGACGATCCGCATCGCTTCGGCGTCCCACGGGCAGTTCAGGAAGCGGAAGTTGAAGGCCTGGTGCAGCTCGTCGGGGCGGACGTACAGTGCGAGCCGCTCGGAGGTGGGTGCCCAGGCCTCGGCGACCCCGATGCGCCCGCCCTCGTAGGAGTCGAGCAGCCGCCGCCACGAGCGGTGGATCGCGTGGACGCCGTCCTGGTCGAAGAAGGGGAGCGGCTCGGTGCCGATCAGCGTGGCCTGCGCACCGCGGCCGATGTCCGGCAGCCCCGGGGCCTTGACCATGCCGTGGGCCACGTCCACACGGAAGCCGTCGACCCCGAGGTCGAGCCAGAAGCGCAGGACGGAGGCGAACTCCTCGGCGACCTCGGGATTCCCCCAGTCCAGATCGGGCTGCTCGGGGGCGAAGAGGTGCAGGTACCAGGTGCCGTCGGGGGTCCGGCTCCAGGCGGGCCCGCCGAAGACCGACTCCCAGTCGTTGGGCGGGAGCTCCCCGGCCGCCCCCCGCCCCGGGAGGAAGTGGTAGCGCTCCCGGGCGCCCGGCGCACCGGCCAGCGCCTCCTGGAACCAGGCGTGCCGCTCGGAGGTGTGGTTCGGCACCACGTCCACGATCACCCGCAGGCCCAGCTCGTGGGCGGCGCGGATGAGGTCGTCGGCGTCGGAGAGGTCCCCGAAGAGCGGGTCGACGGCCCGGTAGTCGGCGACGTCGTAGCCGCCGTCGGCCTGCGGGGACACGTAGAAGGGGGTCAGCCACACCGCGTCGACCCCGAGCCGGGCCAGGTGGGGGAGGCGTTCGCGGACCCCGCGCAGGTCCCCGACGCCGTCGCCGTCGCTGTCCGCGAAGGAGCGCACGTACACCTGGTAGATGACGGCATCGCGCCACCAGCCGCCGCTGGACATGGCGTTGCTGGAAGCGCTTGCAAGCCGGGAGGCGGTCAACTCGTGGGTCATATCGGGTCAACGCGAGTACGCACCCCCTGGTTGCGGGCCCGGACAGTCGAAGGCGGTTCGAACTAACAGCAAGCTGCGGCAACCGTACGGACACACGGATGTAACGATCACCGTCTCTTGCAGAAAATTGCCGCAAGCTCTTTCGGTCGGCTTTCAGGCTTGTTACGTTCTCGGCAACTCGGGACCGCGAGGCGCGGCCGGGATCATCGAAGGAGTTCATATGCGGCGTGGCATAGCGGCCACCGCGCTGGTCGCGGCTCTGGCGCTCGCGGCGACGGCTTGCGGCGGTGACACCAAGGACGGCAGCGACGGTGCCAAGGCCGACGGGGAGCTCTCCGGCACGGTCACGTGGTGGGACACCTCGAACGACGCCGAGAAGGCGTCCTTCCAGAAGCTCGCCGAGGCGTTCACCGCCAAGCACCCCAAGGTGACCGTCAAGTACGTCAACGTCCCCTACGGCGACGCCCAGAACAAGGTCAAGAACGCCTTCAGCAGCGGCTCCGAGGCCCCCGACGTCATCCGCTCCGACGTGGGCTGGGTCGCCGACTTCGCCTCCCTCGGCTACCTCGCCGAGGTTCCGGCCGACACGGCCAAGAAGGTCGACGCCGAGTTCCTGCCCCAGGCCGCGGCCAGCGGCAAGTACGAGGGCAAGACCTACGCCGTCCCGCAGGTCATCGACTCCCTCGGCCTCTTCTACAACAAGAAGATGCTCGCCGACGCCGGTGTCCAGCCCCCCAAGACGCTGGAGGAGCTGAAGACCGCCGCCGCCGCGATCAAGGCCAAGAGCGGCAAGGCCGGCCTCTACCTGCGCGGCGACGACTCCTACTGGTTCCTCCCGCTCATCTACGGAGAGGGCGGCGACCTCGTCGACGCGAAGACCAAGACGGTCACCGTGGACAACGCGGCGGGCGTCAAGGCCTTCAAGACCGCCCGCGACCTGGTCACCTCGGGCGCGGCGATCACCAACGCCACCGACGGCTGGACCAACATGCAGACCGCCTTCAAGTCGGGCGAGGTCGCGATGATGATCAACGGCCCGTGGGCCGTGGCCGACAGCTACGCCGGCGACCAGTTCAAGGACAAGGCCAACCTCGGCATCGCCGCGGTACCGGCCGGCTCCGTCAAGGCGGGCGCCCCGCAGGGCGGCCACGACCTCGCCGTGTACGCGGGCTCCAAGAACATCCCCGCCGCGCAGGCCTTCGTCGACTACATGACCTCGCAGGAGGTCCAGGTGCAGTCCACCAAGGAGCTGAGCCTGCTCCCGACCCGGACCGCCGCCTACGAGCAGCCCGACGTGAAGTCCAACGAGATGGTCCAGTTCTTCAAGCCGGCCGTGGACAAGGCCGTCGAGCGCGCCTGGATCCCGGAGAACGGATCCCTCTTCGAGCCGCTCAAGGTCGAGTACACCAAGGCGATCACCGGGACGTCGTCCCCGGAGGACGCGGCCAAGGCGTCCGGCGTCGAATTCCGCAAGATCCTCAAGGGTTGGAAGTAGCGAAAAGATGGCTGCTCACACCAGCCAGTCGGTGGCGAAGGCCGCGGGCGGCGAGGTCGGTCCTGACACCGACCCCGCCGCCCGCGGCCGGAGCCGCAGGACTGACAGCAGGAACCGTCCCGGGCTGAGGCGGGCGCTGGCCACCCACTGGTACGCCTGGGCCATGGTCACCCCCGTGGTGCTCGTGCTCGGCGTGATCATCGGCTGGCCGCTCGTCCGCGGCGTCTACCTGTCGCTGACCGACGCCACCGAACGCAACGTCGGCCGTACGATCGGCGCCAACCACATCGAGGCGACGTACAAGTTCGTCGGACTCGACAACTACGCCGCCGTCCTCGCCGACCCGGTGTTCCTGCAGCGGCTGGTGTGGACGGTGCTCTGGACCGTCGCCTGCGTATCGATCACCTTCACGCTCGGCCTCGCCCTCGCCACCGTGCTCAACCGCGAGTTCAAGGGCCGCGCCGCCTACCGGATGGCGCTCATCCTGCCCTGGGCCGTCCCCGGGTTCGTCTCCGTCTTCGCCTGGCGGTTCCTCTTCAACCGCGACAACGGCATCCTCAACAAGATCCTCGAAGGCGGCGGCATCTCCGCCGTCCCGTGGCTGGACGACCCCACCTGGGCCAAGGTCGCGGTCATCGCCGTCAACGTCTGGCTCGGCGTCCCCTTCATGATGGTCGCCCTGCTCGGCGGAATGCAGTCGATCCCCGGCGAGCTCTACGAGGCCGCCGAGATGGACGGGGCCGGACCCTGGCAGCGGTTCCGCCACATCACCCTGCCGGGGCTGCGCACGGTCAGCATGACCGTGATCCTGCTCTCCACCATCTGGACCTTCAACATGTTCCCGGTGATCTTCCTGCTCACCCGCGGCGGACCGGGCGACACCACGGAGATCCTCGTGACCCAGGCCTTCCGCGAGGCGTTCGTGTCCAGCCCGCGCGACTTCGCCGGCTCGGCGACGTGGGGCGTACTGATCCTCCTGCTGCTCATGATCTTCGCGCTGGTGTACTGGCGCTCGCTGCGCAAGCAGGGAGAGGTGTGGTGACCGTGACGACGACCTCCCCGACGGAGACCGCCCCGGCGAAGACCTCCCCGAAGGAAACCCCCACCCGGCCCCGGGGCAAGCGCTCCCCGCTCGCCTCCACCGGCCTGCACGGCACCCTGATCGTCGCGGCCGTCATCGCCGTCTTCCCGGTGCTGTGGGTCCTGCTGACCTCCCTCAAGCCCGCGAAGCACGCCATCTCCACGGACTTCGTGAAGGAACCGACCCTCGACAACTACCGCTACCTGGTGGAGTCGACCTCCTTCCTCACCTGGTTCGGCAACTCCGTCCTGGTCGCCGGCATCACCACCGTCCTCGGGGTCTTCATCGCCGCCACCACCGGATACGCCGTCAGCCGCTTCAAGTTCCCCGGAATGAAGCCGCTGATGTGGACCCTGCTCATCACGCAGATGTTCCCGATGGCCATCCTCATCGTCCCGCTCTACAACCTCATGGGACAGCTGGGACTGCTCAACCAGCCGCTCGGCCTGGTGATCACCTACCTCACCATCGCCGTGCCGTTCTGCGCCTGGATGATGAAGGGCTTCTTCGACACCATCCCGGTCGAGATCGACGAATCCGGCCGCGTCGACGGACTCAACCCCTTCGGCACCTTCTGGCGCCTCATCCTCCCGCTCGCCAAGCCCGGCCTCGCCGTCACCGGCTTCTACGCCTTCATCACCGCCTGGGGCGAGGTCGCGTACGCCTCCGCCTTCATGGTCGGCGACGAGCACCTCACGCTCGCCGGGGGCCTGCAGACCTTCGTCACCCAGTACACCTCCAACTGGGGTGCCATGAGCGCGGCCTCCGTCCTCATCGCCATCCCCGCGGCGTTCTTCTTCCTCTTCGCCCAGCGTCACCTCGTCGCCGGGATGACGGCAGGCGCGACCAAGGGCTGACGCCCTCGCGAGCACGGGCTGACCACCCGCCGCCTGCCCCCTCCCACCCCCGGCCCGATCTCCCCAAGGACGACATGACCCAGCACCTCGCCGCCGAAACCTCGTGGGACGGCCTCCCCACCTCCACCGGCACCACGCCCGGCTGGTGGAGAGAAGCGGTGATCTACCAGGTCTATCCGCGCAGCTTCGCCGACTCCAACGGGGACGGCATGGGGGACCTCGAAGGCATCCGCAGCCGGCTGCCCTACCTCAAGGAACTCGGGGTCGACGCCGTATGGCTCAGCCCCTTCTACGCCTCCCCGCAGGCCGACGCGGGCTACGACGTCGCCGACTACCGCGCCATCGACCCGATGTTCGGCACCCTCCACGACGCCGACGCCGTGATCCGCGAAGCGCACGGGCTGGGCCTGCGCATCATCGTGGACCTCGTTCCCAACCACTGCTCCGACCAGCACGAATGGTTCAAGCAGGCACTGCGCGAAGGCCCCGGTACGCCGCTGCGCGAACGCTTCCACTTCCGCGCGGGACGCGGCGCCGACGGCGCGGAGCCCCCCAACGACTGGGAGTCCATCTTCGGTGGGCCCGCCTGGACCCGGGTCGCCGACGGCACCTGGTACCTGCACCTCTTCGCCCCCGAGCAGCCCGACTTCAACTGGGAACACCCCGCCGTCCAGGACGAGTTCCGCTCCATCCTGCGCTTCTGGCTCGACCTCGGCGCCGACGGCTTCCGCATCGACGTCGCCCACGGCCTGGTCAAGGCCCCCGGCCTGCCCGACCTCGGCCGCGGCGAACAGCTCAAACTGCTCGGCAACCAGGTGCTGCCCTTCTTCGACCAGGACGGCGTCCACGAGATCTACCGCTCCTGGCGCCGCGTCCTCGACGAGTACGCCGGCGACCGCATCGGCGTCGCCGAGGCCTGGACGCCCAGCGCCGACCGGACGGCCCTGTACCTGCGCCCCGACGAACTGCACCAGGCCTTCAACTTCCACTACCTGAACACCGGGTGGGACGCGCCGGCACTGCGCGCCACCATCGACGAGTCCCTGGACGCGATGCGCCCGGTCGGCGCCCCGACCACCTGGGTGCTGTCCAACCACGACGTGGTGCGCCACGTGACGCGGTACGGCGGAGGGGCGCAGGGTCTGGCCCGGGCACGGGCGGCCGCACTGCTGATGCTCGCGCTGCCCGGGTCGGCGTACGTCTACCAGGGCGAGGAGCTCGGCCTGCCCGAGGTCACCGACCTCCCCGACGGCGTCCGCCAGGACCCGGCCTTCGCCCGCGGCGACGGACAGGACGGGCTGCGCGACGGCTGCCGCGTCCCGATCCCGTGGTCGGGCACCGAGGCCCCGTACGGCTTCGGCGCCGGCACCGGCGACGGCGGCAGCTGGCTGCCGCAGCCGGCCGAGTGGGCCGGGCTGAGCGTGGCCGCCCAGACCGGCGACCCCGCCTCGACCCTCGAGCTCTACCGCGCCGCACTGCGACTGCGCCGCTCGCACCCGTCGCTGGGCGCGGGCGACGCGGTGGAGTGGCTGGAGGCCCCGGCCGGAGTCCTGGCCTTCCGCCGCGGGGACTTCACGTGCACGGTCAACACCACGGACGAGCCGGTACGCATGCCCGCGCCGGGCACGCTCCTGCTCGCCAGCGGGAACCTCACCGACCCGGCGGAACTGCCGGCCGACACGGCGGTGTGGTGGCGGGGGTGACCTCCCCGCTGCGGCTGACGGACATCGCCGCGCAGGCCGCGGTCAGCGAGGCGACCGTCAGCCGCGTCCTCAACGGCAAGTCGGGCGTGGCGGCCGGCACCCGGCACAAGGTGCTGGCCGCCATGGACCTGCTGGGCTACGAACGCCCGGTCCGGCTGCGGCGGCGCAGCAACGGGCTGGTCGGCCTGCTGACCCCGGAGCTCACCAACCCGATCTTCCCGGCGTTCGCCCAGGTGATAGAGCAGACCCTGGCCGGCCACGGCTACACCCCGGTGCTGTGCACGCAGACCCCGGGCGGGGCCACCGAGGACGAGCTGGTGGAGCAGCTGGAGGAGCGCGGGGTCACCGGCATCGTGTTCCTGTCGGGCCTGCACGCCGACTCCTCCGCGGACCCGTCGCGCTACCAGCGCCTCGCGGCCCGCGGGGTCCCCTTCGTCCTGATCAACGGCTTCAACGAACAGGTCCACGCCCCCTTCATCTCACCCGACGACCGCGCGGCGGCGGAGATGGCCGTCCGTCACCTGGAGGACCTGGGCCATCGCAGGATCGGCCTGGCCATCGGCCCGACGCGCTACGTCCCGTCGGCCCGCAAGGAGGCGGGCTTCACCGCCGCCGTCCCCTCGGCGGCGGCCGAAGGCCTGATCCAGCGCACCCTGTTCACGGTGGAGGGCGGCCACGCGGCGGGCGGAGCCCTGCTCGACCGGGGCTGCACGGGCATCGTGTGCGGCAGCGACCCCATGGCCCTGGGCGTCATCCGCGCGGCCCGCGAGCGGGGGCTGCGGGTCCCCGAGGACGTCTCGGTGGTCGGCTTCGACGACTCCCCGCTGATCGCCTTCACGGACCCGCCGCTGACCACGGTCCGCCAGCCGGTCCGCGCGATGGCCACGGCAGCGGTCGGAGCCCTCCTGGAAGCGGTGGCCGGCACCCCGGTCCAGCGCACGGAGTACGTCTTCCAGCCCGAGCTGGTGGTACGGGGGTCTACGGGACAGGGGCCGGGGGCGGGGGTGGGGGCTTAGGGGGCCGCGGACGCTGGGCTGTGGGGGGTGGGGGGTGGGGGGTGGGGGCCTGGGCTGCGGGTTGGTCGGTGGCGTTGAGGGGGTTCGGGGGGAGCCCGGCAGTCCAGTGTCCTTTCGGCGCGGGCCGGTCCCTCAAGGGCGCTCCCTGCGGTCGCGTCGCTACGCGATGGCCTTCGGCCACCCTTGACCGACCGGCCCACCCCGAAACGCCACAAGACTTCCGGGTTCCCCCCGAGGAACGGCCGGGAGGGATGGATCGGGAGGAGCGGGCAGACTGGTGGGGCCCGGGCCCTTTCCCGCCGGTCATCCGGACCCGTCACCCATCGGCACCGCCCAGCCGGACGGAATAGACGCCCCGGACATCACCCCCGGGCGGTCGGACACCCTTCCCGCGCCTTCGCGCGGCCAGTATGGGTGTGAGGACGTCCACCGCCCCCCGGGGGGTCGGACACCCTTCCCGCGCCTTCGCGCGGCCAGTATGGGCGTGAGGACGTCCATCACCCCCGGGCGGTCGGACACCCTTCGCGCGCCTTCGCGCGCCTTCGCGCGGCCAGTATGGGCGTGAGGACGACCACCACCCCCGGGCGGTCGGTGGGCGCGGCGGATCGCTACGCACTCTCGCTCGGCTCGGCGACTGGCGACCGTTCGTGCCGATATGGCGCGGCTCGCCTGTCCGCAGCGGACAGCGGACAGGGCCCGACCGGGTGGGATGTCTGGCAAGGCCCCGGGAAGGCTGTCCGCCGACCTCGTCGCAGCCGCCGGGCGGCCCGCAGGCCCCGCCCGACCCCTCCCGGAAACAATTCTGCAATCTCTTGCGCAAAGTCTTGCAGGCCTTCCTCCTGGCACCTACGGTCGCTGCAATCCCCAACTCGGCCGTGTCCGGTCCCCACCCGGTCCGTGCCTCTCCGCCAGGAGGAACGCCGTATGCCCACCCCTGCTCGCGCCGTCAGAGCCGCCGCCGCGCTGCTTTCCGTGTCCGCCGTCACCGCCGTGACCGCCCTCGCCGTCGTCGGCGGGCCCGCCCCGGAGGCGGTCGCCGCCGCGCCCGGGGAGAAGGACGTCACCGCCGTCATGTTCGAGTGGCGGTTCGACTCCGTGGCCAAGGCCTGTGCCGATTCGCTCGGGCCCGCCGGGTACGGGTACGTGCAGGTCTCGCCGCCGCAGGAGCACATCCAGGGGGCCCAGTGGTGGACTTCGTACCAGCCCGTCAGCTACAAGATCGCCGGGCGGCTGGGTGACCGTACCGCCTTCAAGGCGATGGTCGACGCCTGTCACGCCGCCGGCGTGAAGGTCGTCGCCGACTCCGTCATCAACCACATGGCGGCCTCCGACGGGACCGGAACCGGCGGTACTTCGTACACGAAGTACAGCTACCCGGGTCTGTACTCCGGCTCCGACATGGACGATTGCCGGGCTTCGGTGTCCAGCTACACCGACCGCGCCAACGTCCAGAACTGCGAGCTGGTGCAGCTCGCCGACCTGGACACCGGCGAGGACTACGTGCGCGGACGGATCGCCGGATACCTCAACGACCTGCTCTCCCTCGGCGTCGACGGTTTCCGGATCGACGCCGCCAAGCACATGCCCGCCGCCGACCTCGCCAACATCAAGGGACGGCTGAGCAACCCGAACGCCTACTGGAAGCAGGAGGCGATCTACGGCGCCGGCGAGGCCGTCTCGCCCAGCGAGTACCTCGGCAGCGGCGACGTGCAGGAGTTCCGCTACGCGCGCGACCTCAAGCGGGTCTTCCAGAGCGAGAACCTCGCCTACCTGAAGAACTTCGGGGAGGCCTGGGGGTACATGCCCTCCGCCCAGTCCGCCGTCTTCGTCGATAACCACGACACCGAGCGCGGCGGCGACACCCTCAGCTACAAGGACGGTTCCGCCTACACGCTCGCGAGCGTCTTCATGCTCGCCTGGCCCTACGGTTCCCCGGACGTGCACTCCGGGTACGAGTGGACCGACCGCGACGCGGGGCCGCCCAACGGGGGCACGGTGACCGCCTGTTACGCCGACGGGTGGAAGTGCCAGCACGCCTGGCGGGAGATCTCCTCCATGGTCGGCTTCCGCAACTCCGCGCGCGGCCAGGCCGTCACCGACTGGTGGGACAACGGCGGGGATCAAGTCGCCTTCGGCCGGGGGACCAAGGCCTACGTGGCGATCAACCACGAGGGCTCGGCGCTGACCCGGACGTTCCAGACCTCTCTCGCGGCCGGCGACTACTGCGACGTGCAGAGCGGGCGCACGGTCACCGTGGACTCCGGCGGGCGGTTCACCGCCACCCTCGGCGCCGGGACGGCCGTCGCCCTGCACGTCGGCGCCCGCGGCTGCGCTGGCACCTCCAGCCCCAGCCCCACCCCTAGCCCCACCCCGACGCCCACCGCCACCGCCGGTGCCTCCTTCGCCGTCAGCGCCACCACCGTGCCCGGCCAGAACATCTACGTCACCGGTGACCGCGCCGAGCTCGGCAGCTGGAACACCGGCAGCGCCCTCAAGCTCGACCCGGCCGCCTACCCCGTCTGGAAGCTCGACGTCACGCTCCCGCCCGGCGCGGTCTTCGCGTACAAGTACGTCCGCAAGGACGCCGCCGGGAACGTCACCTGGGAGAGCGGAGCCAACCGGTCCGCCACCGTCCCCGCGAGCGGCAAGGTCTCGCTGAACGACACCTGGCGCAACTGACCCTCCCGTTCCGCGCCATCCCGTCCCGCACCCGAGGAGATCCGCCTTGATACGCCCCGCCCTCGCCGGCGCCGCGGGAGTGCTCGCAGCCACCCTGGCCGTGACGCTCCTGCCCGCCCTCCCCGCCGCCGCGGCGGTCTCCGCCAAGGCGCCACCGGCTCCGCCCTCGGACGCCGAACTGGCCGCCGAGCCCGCGAGGCACGACCTGACCCGGGAGCAGTTCTACTTCGTCCTCCCGGACCGGTTCGCGAACGGCGATCCGCGCAACGACCGGGGCGGCCTGACCGGTTCCCGGCTGGAGACCGGCCTGGATCCGACGGACAAGGGCTTCTACCAGGGCGGTGACCTCAAGGGGCTCACCGACAGGCTGGACTACATCAAGGGGCTCGGCACCACGGCCATCTGGATGGCGCCGATCTTCAAGAACCAGCCGGTGCAGGGCACGGGCAAGGACGTGTCGGCCGGCTACCACGGGTACTGGATCACCGACTTCACCCAGGTGGACCCGCACTTCGGGACCAACGCCGATCTGGAGCGGCTGATCGACAAGGCGCACGGCAAGGGGATGAAGGTCTTCTTCGACGTCATCACCAACCACACCGCCGACGTCGTCGACTACCGGGAGGCGTCTTACGGCTACCTGTCCAAGGGCGCCTTCCCCTACCTGACCAAGGACGGGGTGCCGTTCGACGACAGCGACTATGCCGCGGGCGGGCAGAAGTTCCCGAGGACCGACGCCGACTCCTTCCCCCGCACCCCCTTCGTCCCGGCGGCCAAGAAGAACCTGAAGTCCCCGGCCTGGCTCAACGATCCGACGATGTACCACGACCGCGGCGACTCCACCTTCGCCGGCGAATCCTCCGACCAGGGCGACTTCTTCGGCCTCGACGACCTGTGGACCGAGCGTCCCGAGGTCGTGGAGGGGATGGAGAAGATCTACGAGAAGTGGGTCAAGGACTTCGACATAGACGGTTTCCGCATCGACACCGTCAAGCACGTCGACACCGGCTTCTGGACGCAGTGGGCCACCACCCTCGACAAGTACGCGGCCCAGCACGGCCGCAAGGACTTCTTCATGTTCGGCGAGGTCTACTCCGCGGACACCGCGATCACCTCCCCGTACGTGACGCGCGGCCGCCTCGACGCCACGCTCGACTTCCCGCTGCAGGAGGCGATCCGCTCCTACGCCTCCCAGGGAGCCGGGGCCGGGGGGCTGGCCTCCGTCTTCGGGGACGACTACCGGTACACGACCGACAAGGCGAACGCCTACGAGCAGGTCACCTTCCTCGGCAACCACGACATGGGCCGCTTCGGGACCTTCCTGAAGCAGGACCGACCGGGGGCGGCGGAGCGGGAGCTGCTGGACCGGTACCGGCTGGCCAACGAGCTGATGTTCTTCTCCCGGGGCAATCCGGTGATCTACTCGGGAGACGAGCAGGGCTTCACCGGCGCGGGCGGGGACAAGGACGCGCGTCAGCCGCTCTTCGCCTCGCAAGTGGCCGACTACCTGGACGACGACCAGCTCGGAACGGTGCGCACTCATGCGAGCGATGCTTACGATCCGGAGCACCCGCTCTACAAGCAGATCAGTGCTCTCTCGAAGCTGACCAAGGACCACCCCGCCCTCCGGGACGGCGTCCAGAGCGAACGTTTCTCCGACGGCTCGGCCTACGCATTCGCCCGCACCGACACCCGCACGCGCACCGAGTACCTGGTCGCGGCCAACAACGCCACCGAGGCCCGCACCATCGAGCTCGACGCCCCGGCCGGCGCCCAGTACCGCACCCTGTACGGCGGCACCACCACCACCACCCTGCGCGCCTCCGCCACCGGGAAGCTGACCGTCACCGTCCCGGCCCTCGCCGCCACCGTCCTGCAGGGCACCACCCCGCTCCCCGCCCCCGCCGCCAAGCCCGCCGTCACCCTCAAGGCCCCGGCCCCCGGCGCCACCGGCACCGTCGAGCTCACCGCCGACGTAGCCGGCGGCGGCCTGAACCGGGTCGTCTTCGCCGCCCAGAGCGGCAACGGCAACTGGCAGGTCCTCGGCTCCGCCGACCACGCCCCGTACCAGGTCACCCAGACCGTCGACGCGGCCACCACCCCCGGTACGGCCCTGCGCTACAAGGCGGTCGTCATCGACTCCGCCGGCCGCACCGCGAGTGCCCTCGCCGGATCCACCGCCGGACAGGCCCCGCCCGCCGAAGTCCCCACCGCCACCCAGCGCGACTACGCGATCGTCCACTACAACCGCCCCGACGGGGACTACACGAACTGGCGCCTCTACGCCTGGGGCGACCTCGCCGAGGGAGAGGCCACCACCTGGCCCGCAGGCCACGACTTCACCGGCCGCGACGCGTACGGCGCCTTCGCCTACGTCCGGCTCAAGCCCGGCGCGAGCAGCGTCGGTTACCTCGTCATCGACAAGGACGGCAACAAGGACGTCCCCGCCGACCGCACCATCGACGTCACCCGGACCGGCGAGATCTGGCTCGACCAGGGCAAGGAAGCCCCCCGCCCCGAGCGCCCCGCCGCTCCTCCCGTCGACGCGACGAAGGCGGTCCTGCACTACCAGCGCCCCGACGGCGCCTACGAAGGCTGGGGCCTGCACGTCTGGACCGGAGCGGCGACGCCGACCGACTGGTCCAAGCCGCTGCTGCCCACCCGCACCGACTCATACGGCGCGGTGTACGAGGTTCCCCTTGCCGCCGGGGCCACCAGCCTCAGCTACATCCTCCACAACGGCGACACCAAGGACCTCCCCTCCGACCAGTCCCTGGACCTGAGTCCCACCGGCTCCGGACACGAGGTGTGGATGCTGGGCGGCAAGGAGAAGTACCTCCTCCCGCAACCCGCGGGCAGCGCCGCCGCCCTGGACCTCACCAAGGCCCAGGCCGTCTGGATCGACCGCGACACCATCGCCTGGAACGCACCGCCGGCCGCCGCCTCCCTCCAGCTCCTCGCCTCCCGCGAAGGCGCCGTCAAGGCCGAGAACGGCACCCTGACCGGCCGGGCGCAGTGGCTGCGCCTGGGCAGGTCCGAGCTGACCGCCGCCCAGAAGGAGAAGTTCCCGCACCTGGCCGCGTACGCCGCCTACACGGTCGATCCGCGCGACCGGGACCGCGTCCGCGAGGCCCTGCGAGGCCAGCTCGTCGCGAGCGCCCGCGCCGCCAACGGCGCCGTCCTCGCCGCCACCGGCGTCCAGCTCGCGGGCGTCCTCGACGACCTGTACACGACCAGTGCCCAGCTCGGCCCCGTCTTCAAGGACGGCCGGCCCACCCTCTCCGTCTGGGCCCCCACCGCCCAGCAGGTCGCCCTCGAACTCGACGGCCGCACCGTGCCCATGCGCCGCGACGACCGCACCGGCGTCTGGTCCGTGCGAGGCGAGCGCGGCTGGACGGGCAAGCCCTACCGCTACGCCGTCACCGTCTGGGCCCCGACCACCTCGCAGGTCGTACGGAACCTGGTCACCGACCCGTACTCCACCGCCCTGACCACGGACTCCACGTACAGCCTGGCCGTGGACCTGGCCGATCCGAAACTGGCCCCGCCCGGCTGGCGCGACCTGAGGAAGCCCGCACCCGTCCCCTTCACCTCCGCGCAGATCCAGGAACTGCACGTCCGCGACTTCTCGGTCGCCGACCGCACCACCACCCACCCCGGCCAGTACCTGGCCTTCACGGACACCGGCTCGGCGGGGATGAGCCACCTGCGCGAGCTGGCCGCCGCCGGAACCTCGTACGTCCATCTCCTGCCCGCCTTCGACATCGGGACCGTCCCGGAAAAGGCCGCGGACCGCACCGAGCCCGCCTGTGACCTGAAGGTCTACGCCCCCGACTCCGAGGAGCAGCAGGCCTGCGTGGCCGCCGCGGCCGCCAAGGACTCGTACAACTGGGGCTACGACCCGCTGCACTACACGGTCCCCGAGGGCTCGTACGCGAGCGACCCGAACGGCACCGCGCGCACGGTGGAGTTCCGTCGGATGGTGCAGTCCCTGAACGGCGCGGGCCTGCGCACGGTCATGGACGTGGTCTACAACCACACGGTGGCGTCGGGCCAGGCGGACAAGTCGGTCCTGGACCGCATCGTGCCCGGCTACTACCAGCGGCTGCTCGCCGACGGCTCGGTCGCCACGTCCACCTGCTGCGCGAACACCGCCCCCGAGAACGCCATGATGGGCCGCCTCGTCGTGGACTCGGTGGTCACCTGGGCCAGGCAGTACAAGGTCGACGGCTTCCGCTTCGACCTCATGGGCCACCACCCGAAAGCCAACATCCTGGCGGTCCGCGCCGCCCTCGACGCGCTCACGGTCGCGAAGGACGGGGTGGACGGCAAGCGGATCGTCCTCTACGGGGAGGGCTGGAACTTCGGCGAGGTCGCCGACGACGCCCGCTTCGTCCAGGCCACCCAGCGGAACATGGCCGGCACCGGCATCGCCACCTTCTCCGACCGGGCCCGTGACGCGGTGCGCGGCGGCGGCCCCTTCGACGAGGACCCGCGCGTACAGGGCTTCGCGTCGGGCCTGTTCACCGCGCCGAACGCCTCCCCGGCGAACGGCACCCCGGAGCAGCAGCGCACCCGGCTGCTCCACGACCAGGACCTGATCAAGGTCGGGCTGACCGGCAACCTCGCCGCGTACGCCTTCACGGACTCCACCGGTCGCACGGTCAAGGGCTCCGAGGTGGACTACAACGGCGCCCCGGCCGGCTACGCGGCGGCTCCCGGCGACGCGCTCGCCTACGTCGACGCCCACGACAACGAGTCGCTCTTCGACGCCCTGAAGTACAAGCTCCCGGAGGGCACTTCGCCGGCCGGCCAAGCCCGCGCACAGGTCCTGGCGATGTCGGTCGCCGCGCTCTCCCAGGGCCCGGCGCTCTCGCAGGCGGGTACGGACCTGCTCCGGTCCAAGTCCCTGGACCGCAACTCGTTCGACAGCGGCGACTGGTTCAACGCCGTCCACTGGGACTGCCGGGACGGCAACGGCTTCGGCCGCGGCCTGCCGCCGGCGGCCGACAACCGCGCGAAGTGGCCGTACGCGAAGCCGCTGCTGGCGGGGCCCGCCCCCGGCTGCGCCGAGATCGAGGGCGCGTCGGCCTCCTACCGCGACCTGCTGAGGATCCGTACGACGGAACCGGCCTTCGCCCTCACCAGCGCCGGAGCGGTCCAGTCGCGGCTGGCCTTCCCCCTGTCGGGCCGGGACGAGACCCCGGGCGTGATCACGATGACCCTGGGCGACCTGGTGGTGGTCTTCAACGCCACCCCCGCCGCGCAGGCCCAGCGCCTCCCGGCCCTCGCGGGCACGGGCTACGCCCTGCACCCGGTCCAGGCCTCGGGCGCTGACCCGGTGGTCCGCCGGGCGGCGTACGACACGGCGAAGGGGGAGTTCACGGTGCCGGCCCGCACGGTGGCCGTCTTCAGGCGGGGGTGACCAGGGTGAG
The DNA here is from genome assembly GCF_036014235.1 of Streptomyces sp. NBC_00435. Taxonomy (GTDB): domain Bacteria; phylum Actinomycetota; class Actinomycetes; order Streptomycetales; family Streptomycetaceae; genus Streptomyces. Next base: position 2,421,640 of record NZ_CP107924.1, on the reverse strand, counting down.
CCGGTCGAGCCGTTTCTCCAGCAGGATCACCCCGTAGACCCGCCCGTCCCCGCCCTCCTTGTGGGGGAACTCCCCGACCACCCGGTAGCCCGCGTCCTGGTAGTACGCGAGCAGCCGGGGGTTGGTGGAGACGCAGTCCAGCCGCGCCCGTTCGCGGCCGGTCCTGGCGATCCGCCGCTCGGAGTGTTCGAGCAGCCGCCGGCCGGCCCCGGCGGGCGCGGCCTCGCGTTCGACCATGAGGCGGTGCACGTAGCCGGCGACGGGCGGCTGGATGCCCCAGGCCTCCTCGTCGGACCACCACAGTTCGTAGGCCCCGACGGCGTACCCGTCGCCGTCGGAGGCGATCCACACCTCGCCCGCGCGCATGATCGCCAGGAAGTGCGCGGAGTCCTTCTCACCGGGTTTCCACTGCTCGATCCCGTGCGCGCCCATCCAGCGGGCGGCCTGGTCGTACAGGGCCACCAGCGTGCCGGCGTCCTTCTCCTGCGCCTGGCGGAACACGATCCCGTCGTCAATGATCACGCGGGCATTATTGCGCGCAGTTCGATCAAGGACCGGCTATCGACGCGGACCGGGCACCGTGGTGGGCACCAGGGCCGCCAGCCGTCCCACCAGCTCCCCGAACGGCCCGTCGGCCGGCTCGTCCACGAGGATCCGTACGAGGATGCCGGCCATCTCCGCGTCGTACGCGGCGCTCACCGCCGCCAGCGCGGCGAAATCGTGCACCAGCTGCAACTCCAGCTCGGAGCGCGGGATCCGCCGCCCGTCCAGCCAGATCAGCGCGGTCGACTCGGCCAGGGACACCCAGGAGCGCACCACGAGCTCCAGCCGGGCGGGGGGAGCCTGCCGGTCGACGCCCAGGTGCGAGAGGATCTGCTCGTACGCCGCCTGGCGCACCTCGTCGACCATCGCGCTGGCCCGGCTGCTGCCGACGGCCGGCCCGCCCCGCATGAGCGCCGAGAAACCGGGCCCGTGGTCGTCGACGAAGGCGAAGAACCGCCCCATGACCCGCAGCAACCGCGCCCCGAGCGGGCCCTCCTGCGGCTCCACGAACCGCAGCGCGAGCTCGTCGGCCGCCCGCCGCAGTGCGGCCTCGTACAGGCTCAGCTTGCCGGGGAAGTAGTGGTAGACCAGCGGCCGCGATATCCCCGCGGCCGCCGCGATCTCGTCGATGGACACATCGTCGGGCGACCGGTGGCTGAACAGCTCCAGCGCCACCCCGATCAGCTGCTGCCGCCGCTCCTCGACACCCATCCTGCGCCGCACCCCGGTTGTCATGCGGAACACCCTACTGCGCGTCCGCGCGGAGCCGTCCGGACGGCCCCTCAGAGATCCAGGACCAGGTGGTCCGCTGCCGCGCGGGAGACGCACAGGAGCATCGAGTCCTCACGTTCGCCGTCCGTGAGGAGGGTGTCGCGGTGGTCGATGTCCCCCGACAGGACGCGGTGTTGGCAGGTGCCGCAGAAGCCCTGTTCGCAGGAGTACGGGGTGTTGGGGAGCTCGCGGCGCACGGCGGTCAGGGTGGATTCCGCCGCCGCCACCTCGATGACCCGCCCCGAGCGGCGCAGTTCCACGGTGAAGGGCTTCGCGTCGCCGCCCGAGGCCGCCGGGGCGAAGCGTTCCAGGTGGACCGGGGTGCCCGCCGGGACGGCCGCCTTGACGGCCGCCATCAGGGGGGCCGGGCCGCAGCAGTAGACCAGGGTGCCCGGACCGGGGGCGGCGAGCGGGGACAGGTCGGGCAGCCCCGCCTCGTCCTCGGGGACGATCGTGACCCGGTCGCCGTAGGAGGCCGCCAGCTCGGAGGCGAAGGGCATCGAGCCGCGCGAGCGGCCCCCGTAGAGCAGGGTCCAGGGCGTGCCCGCCGCCGTCGCGGCGCGGAGCATCGGCAGGACCGGGGTGATGCCGATGCCGCCCGCGACGAAGGCGTAGGACGGGGCCGGGAGGAGGGGGAAGTGGTTGCGGGGCGGGCGCACCGGGAGCTCCGCGCCCGCCACCAGCTGGGCGTGGGCCTCGCGCGAGCCACCCCGGCCGTCCTGGACCAGCCGGATCGCGATGGTCCAGCGGCCCCGGTCGGCGGGGTCGCCGCACAGGGAGTACTGGCGCACCAGGCCCGACGGGAGGGTCACGTCCACGTGCGCGCCCGGGGTCCAGGCCGGGAGTTCCGCCGATTCCAGCGTCAGGGACAGGACCCCGTCCGCGGGTTCCGTACGGGACACGATCAGGGCCGGGATCCAGCGGCGCGGCGAGTACCCCGAGACGGGTGTCTCCAGCGTGGGCAGGGGCCACAGCGGGGACCCGGAGTCGATGCGCCGGCCGATCGCCCGCTTCGCCGTCCAGGCCGCGCCCGCGAGCGCCCCCACCGTCAGTGCCGCGGTCCGCCTCATGCCCGGACACCTCCGTTGGCGCCGGGGGAGGTGGCCAGGTAGGCGACGGCCTGCGCCGTCGAGCCCTCCTGCGAGGGGTGGTAGGTGCGCGAGAGGTACGTCGGGATCGACTTCAGCATCGCGCCCGTGGACGGCAGGGTTCCCTTGCGGCCCGAGCGGTAGAACTGGCCCACCGAGGCCTTGGAGCCGGCCGGCAGTCCGGGGTCGTGCTCCATGAAGTAGCGCGAGCCGCGCTGCCACAGGAAGACCAGGGCGGTGAAGGCGGTGGCCCAGGTCCGTGCGCGGCGGCGGTAGTTGCCGTCCAGGTGCATGAACAGGTCGAAGGCCACCGACCGGTGCTCGACCTCCTCCGCGCCGTGCCAGCGCAGCAGGTCCAGCATCACGGGGTCCGCTCCCCGGCGGTCCAGCTCCCCCGCGTTCAGGACCCAGTTGCCCAGGAACGCCGTGTAGTGCTCGATCGCCGCGATCATCGCCACGCGCTCCATCAGCCACCACTTGCGGGCCCCGCCCGGCGGCAGCGTCCGGTCGCCGAGCAGCTTCTCGAAGAGCCAGTCCACCTGCGCCGTGTAGGGGGTCGGGTCCAGGCCCTGCCGTTTGAGGTGGGGGAGCACGTCGTCGTGCGCGCTCGCGTGCATGGCTTCCTGGCCGATGAACCCGACGACGTCCTCGCGCAGCCGCTCGTCCGTGATGTAAGGGAGCACCTGCTTGTAGACGTGCACGAACCAGCGCTCCCCGGCCGGGAGCAGCAGGTGCAGCACGTTGATGGTGTGGTTGGCGAAGGGGTCGCCGGGCAGCCAGTGCAGCGGGGTGTCCTCCCAGGAGAACGACACGTTGCGGGCCTTGAGATCTATGTGTTCCGACGCCACGGGGGCGGGCGACGCGGGCGGCGTATTAGACATGGCGTCAATGTACTGATGGGTAGAGGCGGGGAGAACCCCTCTGCGCGGACTTGTCGACGCGAGTGCGCGGTTCCGTACGCCCGCGGGTGCGCGGTTCCGTACGCCCGCGGGTGCGCGCCCGGCCCGACTTCGCGGCCCGGGCGCGCACCGCGGGGCTGGACGGCCCACAGGCCAAGGGCGCCGAGACCCTGCTGGAAGCAACCCGGTGGCGCCCCCCGGAAGCCGTCCTACCGCAGCACGCCCGCCTGCGAACCGTCCGTGAGCTTGCCCGTCAGCTCCACCTGCGCACCCGCCGGAGCCTTCACCGCCAGCCGATTGCCGACCGCGACCCCGCTCACCTGGCCGCCGCCCACCGTCAGCGAAGCGAACTGCGCGCTGCCCGCCGCCAGTACGTACCACTGCCCGGCCTTCGACTTCCACAGCACCCCGGCCAGCACCCGCGGCTCCCGCGGCCCGCACGCCGGCGAACCCTCCGCCTTCGCCGCCTGCGCCGCCAGCGGGGCCCCCGGGGCCAGGAACTGCGCCTGCACCCGGTCCGCCGTGCCCTGCCAGGTCTCCGCCCGCGTGCACAGCCAGGTGGCACTGCCGTCGCCCTCCGGCAGCGGCTGCTTCGCGTACGTCCACGCGTTGACCGTGCGCACCCCGTGCGAACGCACCGAAGGCAGCAGACACGCGATCCGCGACCAGTCGCCCAGCTCCGCGCCCTCCGTCACGTTCCGCTCGGCGCCCGGTGCGCCCGAGGTCAGCCGGGCCGGCGTCAGCTCGCCCAGGTCGGTGATCAGCCGCGTCGCGCCGTCGCCGGTCACGGCCAGGGCGTTCCAGCTGGTGCACGTGCCGTCCGGGGCGGGGCTCGCCACCGGAGGGGTGATCCCCTCCGGGGTCAGCTTCAGCTGCGCCGGGGCCGCGCCCGGCTTCAGCAGGTCCCGCAGCGCCGCGCCCGTCACCCAGGGCGCCGCCAGGTAGCGGACGTTGCCGTCGACCCGGCTGAGCACCAGGGCCGTCGCCGTGTCCGCCGAGGCGCCGTCGGTCCGGGCGAAGTCGAGGGCGGCGATCTCTGTGCCGGAGCGCGGTTCGGCGTACCGCGCCACGCGCAGGCCGTCGTAGAGCAGCACCACGACGGCCTGGTCGACGGTGCCGGCGAACAGCAGCTGCGGCGGTCCCATCGGCGGCCCGGAGGGGGTGCCCGGAGTGGCCGAGACCACGACCGAGCGCCCCGGCCGGGCCCAGACGGCCAGGGCCCGGCGCAGCAGGGCGGTGTCGCCGATGCGGTCGCCGCGGGCGGGCCAGCCGGAATAGTCCGTACGCGAGGACGTGCGCCAGACCGTCGGTGCGACCCGGACCAGCTGCCCGGGGTCCAGCGCGCGCTCCGCCGCCGCGTTCTTCGCGTACAGCGGGGCGGCCGCCCCGTCGGCCCCCCAGCCGCCGCCGGGCAGCGCGAGCAGCGCCCCGCACACGACGAGGGCGGCCCCGGCGGCGATCGCGGCCCGCACCAGCCGGCGCCGGCGCAACAAATCGGTGGGCCGGGCCTGGAGCACGCACGGGTCGAACTCGGGGGAGTGGAACAGCCCGCCGGTCGACGGGTCCCCGGACTCCGCGACGGCGGCGGCCGGGTTCGCCACCCCCGCCTCGGCCAGCACCCGCAGCACCTCCGCCTCGGGCAGCCGCTCCAGGGCCCGCAGTACGCATGCGGCCCGGCCCGGCCCGTCGAGGGTGGCCAGCCACTGGTCCAGCGCCAGTTCCTCGGCGCCGCCCGACCGCGGGAACAGCCGCAGCCCCCACACCTGGGGGAGCAGCGGCGGCAGTTGCGCCCGCCGGGGCAGGGCCCGGAACGTCAGTGGGATCCCGGCCTCCAGGGCCGAGCGCAGCACCCGCAGGCGTACGTAGGCGTAACCGGACTCGGGACCCGCCCCGCCCCGCTGGCCCGGGACCCCGCCCTTCACCGCCGCCTGCGCGGCCACCGCCCCGTCCCGCCGGCCGCGCGGCAGGGCGCGCTGGGCCAGTGAGTGGGCGGTGAGGACCCGCCGGTTGCGGCCGAGGGCGGGCGGCAGCACCAAGTAGGCCAGCCGCACCAGCCGCGGGTAGTGCTCGACGATGGCGGCCTCGGCCTGCTCGACGTCGGGCGGGAGGGGGCGGGTGGCGGTATCCGGCGCAGTCACGTTCAGCAGAACGAGCGAATGGTCGGATGGTCACCCGTCCCGGCGTGCCCCTTCGGACCGGCCCCGCCTCAGGGGGCCGAAAGGTTCATGCGACGAGCCGGGCGCGCAGGGCCGCCACCGTCTCGTCGGGGATCCCGAGGCCCTCGCGCACGTACTTCTCCATCGAGCCGTAGCGCGTGTTCACCTCGTCGAACGCGGCCTCCAGGTAGGAGGGGAAGACGCCGATCAGCGCCAGCGCGATGTCCGGGTCCCCGCCGGCCGCGGTGAAGCCCTCGATCATCGGGGCGAAGGCGATCCGCACCGCCGGGTTGACCGACAGGTACTCGCTCATCAGCGTCTCGTCGTCCGCGCCGAGCAGCGACAGGATCACGGTCGCGCCCCAGCCCGTACGGTCCTTGCCCGCCGTGCAGTGGAACAGCAGCGGACCGGTCTGCGGATCGGCGAGCTCGGTGAGCAGCAGCCGGTACGCGGTCTGCGCGGACGCGGAGCTCACCAGCGAGCGGTAGACGCTGGAGAACAGGGCCTGCACCTTGCCGCCGCCCAGGTGCTGCTCGGCCACCACCGGGTCGGACAGCATGTCCTTGAGCTGGGCGGCCGGTATCTTCCCGGGGACGTCGCCGGCCGAGCTGTCGGCGTTGACCTTGTCGGCCAGGGCGTCGGCTATGAGCAGCCGGGCGCCTGCCGGAATCCGGTCGGGGTGTTCGCCGCGCTCGGTGTCGGTGCGGAAGTCGACGACCGTCCGCAGACCCAGTGCGGCCACCGCCCGGTCGGTCTCCAGGTCGAGCCGGTCGAGCTGGCCGGAGCGCAGCACCAGACCGGCGCGGACGGTGCGGCCGCCGGCGAGCGGGGTGCCGCCGAGGTCGCGGAGGTTGGCGACGGTGGTGGCTTGGGTGACGGTCATCGTGGCGGCTCCAGCGTTGGCGGACGACGGCATTCGGAATTCGAATGATCAGAGAACGGAATGGCTACGGAACGACATGCGCTGGGTGACGCGTGTCATCCATATGATTTTCGAAGATTTCGGTCCGGAAGGACAATCGGCGGCCAGCGAGAGCCCGAGGCCGAGTCCCAGTGCCACCAGATGCCCGGTGTCGGTGAAGGTCCGCTCCCGGCGCAGCAGCGGCCGGACGGCGAGCGCCAGCAGCCCCACCCGGGCGGCGGTGCGCACCGGGCCGCGCGGGAGTGCTGAGGTCAGTGCACCGAGCACGGTGTTGAACCCGTAGCTGGTGCCCACGTCCACCGCCCGCCGGGTGCGCGGGCCGGCGCTCCGGCGCAGCACCCCGTACACGAGCAGGGTCGCCGCACCGTGCCCGAACAGGAAGGCGGCGGCAGTCCACCAGGCCCCGTACGCGTACTCGGCGTACCCGAGCACGGCGGTCAGCAGCAGTGCGTACGGCAGTGGCATCGGCTCCTCGACGAGGAAGGCGCTGAGCGGCAGGGTCTCCCAGCGGCCGGCGTCGAGGTTGTCGGCATTGGTGGAGCAGCGCCGCAGCAGCCGCTCCCGCGCCGCCGGATCCAGCCGCTCCAGGGCGTACGCCCCGAGCTGGACCCCGCCCACATACACCGCGCTCAACGGCACCGTCAATGGCACTGGGTTCATCCGACCATGATCGGACACAGAGTTGCGGTTGAGTGCGGCGGGGCCTCGTGGCAGCATGCCCAGGTCATGTCACAGAATCCCGCGCCGATGCGCGCCATGCGGGCCGCGGTATTCGCGGCGGTGGCCGTCGCGTTGGGTGCTGCGGGGCATTCGTACATGTCCGGTACGGATATTCCGGCACTGGGCCTTCTGTGTGCATTCGGGCTCACCGGAGCACTTGCCTGGCTCTCCACCGGGCGCCGGCGCGGACCGGTCCCCATCTCCGCCGCGCTGCTCGGCGTACAGGCGGTCCTGCACCTGGTCTTCTCGGCCTCGGTGCGCAGCCACCACGTGGCGGGCACGGACATGGACATGGACGGCGTCACGGACGTCGGCACGGGCACGGGCATGAAGGCGGCCGCGGACGGCATGGGCGGCGCGCACGCCATGGACGCCATGGACGCCATGAGCAGCATGGCGGGCATGGGTGACATGGCGGCCGGCCACGCCCACGACGGGCTCGGCATGATCGCCGCCCACGTCCTGGCCGGACTGTTCTGCGCGCTCTGGCTGGCCCGGGGCGAGGCCGCCGTCTTCCGGCTCGCCGCCGTCCTCGCGGCCGGGACGCTGCTCGCCGCCCGGCCGCTCGCCAGGGTCCTCGACCTGCTCCGGTCGCGCGGGGTCCCCGTACCGCAGGTGTCCGCGTTCCGGCCCGCCGCGTACGAACGGCCGCGCGCCCTGCGCGGCGCCGTGCACGCGCACACCGCCGAGCGGCGCGGGCCGCCCGCGCGCGGACGGATCCGTATCACGGCCCCAGGCCGTCCTGCCCGCGCCTGACCGAACGGCGCACCTCCTCGGCGAGGGGGCGAGACCTGGGGTCGCTCACCCATGTCTTCGCCAACACCTAGGACACTCATGTCTCTCGACGAGGTCGGGGAAGTCCGCGCAGCGGACTCCGGCGCACCCTCCGCAACCGGCAGCGACAAAGCCGGAAGCGACAACGCCGCCACCGACACCGACAACACCGGTACCGACGAACCCGGTACCGGCATAGCCGACGCCTCCGAAATCCGCACGCCCGAGACCAGCGCCCCCGAAACCCGTGCCGCGGAAACCCGTGCCCCCGGCACCTGGGCCGCGCTGCGCCCGCTGCTCCTGCGCCTGCACTTCTACGCCGGGGTGCTGATCGCCCCGCTCCTGTTCGTCGCCGCCACCACCGGGCTGCTCTACGCCGGTTCCTGGCAGGCCGAGAAGATCCTCTACTCCGACCAGCTGACGACTCCCCACGTCGGCGCGAGCGCGCAGCCGCTCGGTGCCCAGGTCGACGCGGCGAGGAACTCCGCGCCCCAGGGCACGGTGACCGCCGTGTGGCCCGCGCCCGAGGCGGACGCCACCACCCGGGTGATCATGGAGAGCCCGGGACTCGCCGAGGGCGAAACCCTCACCGTGTTCGTCGATCCGTATACGGCCGAGGTCCGCGGGAAACTCACCACCGCCGGTGACGCGCTGCCGCTGCGGGCGTGGCTGAGCGAGTTCCACTCCAGCCTCCAGCTGGGGGAGTTCGGACGGAACTACAGCGAGCTCGCCGCGAGCTGGCTGTGGGTGGTCGCGCTCGGCGGGCTCGCGCTGTGGATCGGCCGCAGGCGGACCCGTAAGGCGCGGCTCGTCGTGCCGGACCGCAAGGCGACCGGCCGGCGCAAGACGCTGTCCTGGCACGGCTCGGTCGGCGTCTGGATCGCCATCGGCCTCGTCGGCCTCTCCGCCACCGGCCTGACCTGGTCGAAGTACGCCGGCGAGAACATCGGGCAGCTCCAGGACAGCCTCGGCGGGGCCACCCCGGCGGTCTCCGCCACCGTCGGCGACGTTCCGGCCGCCGACGCGGGCGGCGAACACGCCGGGCACGGCGGGGGCGACGGCACACAGGCGGCGCCGCCCACTCCCACCGACGTCATCGGCATCGACGGCGCGGTGGCGGCGGCCCGGGCCGCCGGGGTCACCGAGTACCTGCGGATCACCCTGCCCGCCAAGGGCAAGGGGTACGTGGTCAAGGAGCAGGACAAGCAGGTTCCGGTGCACCTGGACGCGGTCTCCGTCGACCCCGCCGACGGCCGGGTCATGGACGAACTGCGCTTCGCGGACTACCCGCTGCTCGCCAAGCTGACCCGCTTCGGCATCGACCTGCACATGGGCCTCACCTTCGGGCTCGCCAACCAGCTGGCGCTCGCCGCGCTGGCGGTCGCGCTGATGTTCATGGTGGTCTGGGGCTACCGCATGTGGTGGCTGCGCCGCCCGACCAAGGAGCGCACGCTCTCGGTCGGCCGCCCCCAGCCGCGCGGCGCGTGGCGGAAGCTGCCGGTGACGGTGCTGCTGCCGCTGGCCGCGGCGACGGCCCTCGTGGGCTGGTTCGTACCACTGCTCGGGATCAGCCTCGTGGCGTTCCTGGCGGCCGACGTCGCACTGGGCTACGCCGCGTCGCGGCGCCGGGCCGGGGCCGACACCGGGGCCCAGGCCTAGGTCGCGTGCCGTCGGCCGGGGGCCCCGGGAACGGTCCCGGGGCCCCCGACCGACGGCCACCCAGGTTGACGGGCCTCGGGCCCGGCCCGAACGGCACTGGGGTGCGGCCGGGTTGAACCGGAGTCCACAGGTCCGGGCAGACGGCGGGCCCGTACTCCCCCTCGCGAGTACGGGCCCGGCGGACATGCTCAGGGGGCTCAGGGGGCGTACTTGTACCCGACCCGGCGCACGGTCTGGATGGCGCCGCGATGGGCGGCGCCCAGCTTGCGGCGCAGCCGGGCGACGTGGACGTCGACGGTGCGGCCGTCACCCACGTGGCCGTAGCCCCAGACCGTGGTCACCAGCTGGTCCCGGCTGTGCACCCGGTGCGGGTGCGCGACCAGGTGAGCCAGCAGCTCGAACTCCAGGTACGTCAGGTCCAGCACCTCTCCGTCCACCTCGGCGGTGCGCTGCGCCGGGTCGATGCGGACCAGGGCGTCCCCGGTGACCGCCGCGGCGGCGGGGGCCGCGGGGGCGGGGACGGACTGCGGGGAGAAGGCGACCGGCGGCTGCTGGTCGGCCGGGACGAGCACCAGGTAGCCGACCATCGGCGGCTGGCCGGGCAGGGCGGGCAGGGTGTGCGCCGGAGCGGGGAGCCAGGTGGCGCCGGGCGGGAGGAAGTCCACGACACGTGCCACCTCGTCACGGTCCACGGCTCGCAGGCGGTGGCGCGGACTGGGCGGGAAGGCCGGGTAGGTCAGAGGAGAGGTCGCAGCGGAGGTGGCAGAAGCGAAGGAACGGGTGTTCGCCATGAGTGGTCAGCTCTTTCACGCGGAGTGGTCGGCAGGAGACGTACGCGGAGGCGTCGTCTTGTGTCGTACCGCGCAGACCGAAGGCCTCGGGGTTCGGTTGGTGGATCCCGGAGGCTTTAGAGGGCCGGCGCGTTCTTCGCGCGGCAACACACCCGGTCGAAATCGTGGTCCTGACGGGAAGGCCAGAACGGCTCGAGGTCGCTGCGACCGGTCGAGGTGTGCGAGTGGCTGGCCATGGCCCCATTCAAGCAGATGTCCTGACGTCCGGGCAGACCCTGTCTCACTCTATGGATCAGAATCTCATATTCCGAGATCATGGTGTGAATGGAATGTTGCAATCCCGACAAACCGTCACCTCGCCAGTCGCTTCCTTCGGTCCCTTCCCGTCGCCTATATCGCATTCCAGGCGGATCTGTCCCATGGAACGCCGACGCCCACCCGGCCACGGGGCCGGGCGGGCGTCGGGCGTTGGGGGCGGGAGACGGGGTCCTAGACCAGGCCGTCCTTCTCCAGCGCGGTGCAGCAGGTGTCCGTGATGAGGCGGGTCACCACGTACGGGTCCACGTTCGCGTTCGGGCGGCGGTCCTCGATGTAGCCCTTGCCGTCCTTCTCCACCTGCCACGGGATGCGGACGGAGGCGCCACGGTCCGAGACGCCGTAGCTGAACTCGTTCCACGGGGCGGTCTCGTGCAGGCCCGTCAGGCGCTCGTCGATGCCGGCGCCGTAGTTCTTCACGTGGTCCATCGGCTTGCTGCCCTCGCCCAGGGACTCGCACGCGGAGATGATCGCGCGGTAGTCCTCGCGCATCGCCTTCGTGGAGAAGTTGGTGTGCGCGCCCGCGCCGTTCCAGTCGCCCTTGACCGGCTTCGGGTTCAGCGTCGCGGAGACGTTGAAGTCCTCGGCGGTGCGGTAGAGCAGCCAGCGGGCGATCCACAGCTGGTCGGAGACCTCCAGCGGGCCCACCGGGCCGACCTGGAACTCCCACTGGCCGGGCATGACCTCGGCGTTGATGCCGGAGATCGCCAGGCCCGCCGTGAGGCAGTGGTCCAGGTGCTTCTCGACGATCTCGCGGCCGAAGATCTCGTCCGAGCCGACGCCACAGTAGTAGCCGCCCTGCGCGGCCGGGAAGCCGTTGACCGGGAAGCCGAGCGGGCGGGTGCCGTCGAAGAAGGTGTACTCCTGCTCGATGCCGAAGATGGGGGCCTGCGCCCCGAACTTCTCGGCGACCGGACGCAGCAGCGCGCGGGTGTTCGACTCGTGCGGGGTCATGTCGATGTTCAGGACCTCGCACATGACGAGGACGTTGTCGCCGCCGCGGATCGGGTCCGGGCAGGAGAACACCGGCTGCAGGACGCGGTCCGAGGCGTGGCCCTCCGCCTGGTTGGTGCTCGACCCGTCGAAGCCCCAGATCGGCAGCGCGTCGCCGTCCGCCAGGATCCTGGTCTTGGAACGCAGCTTCGCCGTCGGCTCGGTTCCGTCGATCCAGATGTACTCAGCCTTGTAGCTCACGGGCCCCATCCTTCGATGCGTCGCTCCGGCGCAGACTCTGCGGATGCTGCGTTGCGTCCTGCGGTTCGCATGCTGCGAATTCGTTCTGCGGTGTAGAGCGCAGAGTGCCCGCTCGCGATTTCTCTTCCGTTGCCCGTGTGTGAACCCCGTGTTACCGAGGTTTACGCCGCAGGTGGGCGTGGCTGTGCGGGTCGGCGTCAGCGCACCCGTACGAGTGGGGCAGACTGAGCGGGTGAGCATTTCGTACGATTTGACGTCCGCCGGAGATGCCGCCGAAGAGGCCGCTTCCGGGCCACTCCCCAGGGTCGGGCTGCTGGGCACGGGTCCCTGGGCCCACCGCACCCACGCCCCCGCCCTAGCGGCGCACACCGGCTCCGAGTTCGCCGGAGTCTGGGGCCGGCGACCCGAAGCCGCGGCCGGGCTGGCGCGCGAGTTCGGCGTGAAGGTGTACGAAGACCCCGACGCGCTGTTCGCCGACTGTGACGCCGTGGCCTTCGCCCTGCCGCCCGACGTACAGGCCCCACTCGCCGTGCGGGCGGCCGCCGCCGGATGCCATCTGCTGCTCGACAAACCCGTCGCCACGACCGCGGCCGACGCCCGCGCCGTCGCCGACGCCGTGGTCGAACACCGGGTCGCCTCCGTCGTCTTCCTCACCCTCCGCTTCGCCGAGCCCACGTCCGGCTGGGTGGCGCAGCAGGCCGGGCGCTCCGGCTGGTTCACCGCCGCCGCGCACTGGCTCGGCGCGGTCTTCCCGCCCGACGGGGAGCCCAGCGCCTACGCGGACTCGCCCTGGCGCAAGGCCAAGGGCGGGCTGTGGGACGTGGGCCCGCACGCCCTGTCCGTACTCATCCCGGTTCTCGGCGACGTCACCTCGGTCAGCGCCACCCGCGGCCCCGCCGACGTGGTCCAACTGGCCCTGCGCCACACCTCCGGCGCGGCCAGCACCGCCGTCCTCAGCCTCAGCTCCCCGCGTGCGGCCGCCGGGGTGGGGCTGGAGCTGCGCGGCACCGAGGGCGTCTTCGGCCTGCCGGACTGGAGCGACGTACCGGGCGCCTACGGCCGCGCCCTCGACGCGCTGCTCGACTCGGCCCGCACCGGGGTGCCGGACGAGCGGGGGGCCGAGTTCGGCGCGAGGCTGACGGAGATCCTCGCCGAGGCGGAGGGACAGCTCCCGGAGTGAGCCCCGGAGTGAGCCCCGGGGTTGGCGCTGATGGTCGGCCGCCGGCGGTCGGCCGCCCGGGCCCTTCGCCGGCGGTCCCCGTCACTTGATGAGGGCGTTGGCCACGATGATGGCCAGCCCGATCGTGGCGTCGGCGACGCCGATCAGGAGCGCCGAGCCGAGGCCGTAGCCGACCCGCATGGCCACGAAGGCCCCCCAGGCGAACAGCATCGCGGTGTTCAGGCCCAGCCCGATGGCGGTGACCCCGTGCGAGTCCCAGTCGGCGAGCCCGGCGACGAGCAGCAGCAGGACGGTGGGAAGAGTGGCCGCGATCATGGGCCACTCGTTCCACAGCGCCCGCCCCAGGATCCGCCAGCGGTGTCCCGCGGAGCCGGGCTGGTGGGTGCTCATGTGGTGCGAGTACCCGTGCGCGAGCCCGGCGGTGGCGGCGGTGACCAGGACCCAGCTGGCGTCGTAGAAGGGCGTGTATTCCCCGCCCTTCTGATCGAGCGCGGCGAGCAGTCCGGACGCGAGGACCGTCCCGTAGACCCCGCCGAACATCCAGTCCGCCCCCCGCCGCGGCGGGGGGAGCGGGGGCGGGGGCTGAGGTGGGGACTGGGACTGGGGTGGGGGTTGGGATGGGGACTGGGGCGGCTGCAGGGGCTGTTGGGTCACGTAGGTGGGTCCTTGGGGGGCTTTGTGCCTGTTTGGGGTGTCCCTGGTCAGCGTAGGGGGTGGGGTGTGGGGGATGCGTGAGTGGGGCGGGGGGTGGTGGGGGAGCTGCGGGTTGGTCGGGGGTGTTGAGGGGGCCGGGGGGCGTCCCGGTAGTCGAGCGTCCTTCCGTGGTGGGCCGGTCCGTCAAGGGCGCTCCCTGCGGTCGCGTCGCTGCGCGATGGCCTTCGGCCACCCTTGACGGACCGTCCCACCACGGAAAAACACAGGACTTCCGGGATCCCCCCGGGGGATGGCCTGGAGGGACGGATGGGGAGGAGCGGGCAGGTCAGAGACGTACGCGCCCTCTCGGGCCGGTCATCCGGACCCGTCACCCATCGGCACCGCCCAGCCGGACGGAATAGACGCCCGGGACAGTCAGAGCATCCAGGAGCGGGCGGTCGGCCACCCTTCCCGCACCTTGGCACGGCCAGCATGAGCGTAAGGACGACCACCACCCCCGGGCGGTCGGTGGGCGCGTCAGATCGCTACACACTCTCGCTCGGCTTAGCGGCCATCGGCCGTCTGTGATTGGGCATAAGCCGCCCACCCACCACACCCATCCCACTCGGCTTAGCGACTGACGACCGTCTGTGGCTGGATCTGGATATAGGCCCGCCCATGGGCCGGTAGTGGTCTGAGGCCGTCCGGCGACGATCCGCAGACCCTCAAGACCCTCCCTCAAGACCCTTAAGACCCCCAAGACCCCCAGGGCCCTCAGTCCGCCAGGACCGTCACGGGCCCTCAGGTCCGCTAGGACCACTACAGACTCTCAGGGCCCTGAGGACCTGAGAGTCTGTAGTGGTCCTAGCGGTCCTAGCGGTCCTAGTGGTCCTAGCGGACCTGATCTTTCGTCTTTAGCATCCGAGATCTGATCGTTTCGATTGCTCGGCCACGGACGGCCGGTTGCCGCTAAGCCGAGCGAGAGTGCGTAGCGATCCGCTGCGCCCACCGACCGCCCGGGGCCCTGGGTCGTCCTTACGCTCATGCTGGCCGTGCGAAGGTGCGGGAAGGGTGGCTGACCGCCCGGTCCTGGGTGCTCCGAGCTCCCCGGGCGTCTATTCCGTCCGGCTGGGCGGTGCTGATGGGTGACGGGTTCGGATGACCGGCGGGAAAGGGCCTGGGCTTCGCCAGTCTGCCCGCTCCTCCTCATCGTCCCTCCCGGCCGTTCCTCGGGGGGAACCCGGAAGTCTTGTGGCGTTTCGGGGTGGGTCGGTCGGTCAAGGGTGGCCGAAGGCCATCGCGTAGCGACGCGACCGCAGGGAGCGCCCTTGACGGGCCGGCCCGCGCCGAAAGGACGCTGGACTGCCGGGCTCCCCCCGAACCCCGTCAACGCCACCGACCAACCCGCAGCCCAGGCCCCCCGCACCCCCGCACCCCCCACGGCCCCCGCCCGGCCTCCGCTACCCCTTGCGGGAGAGGGCTTCGCGGACGGCCTCCTCCGAGCGGGCCACCATCGCCGTGCCGTCCTCCGCGGTGATGATCGGGCGCTGGATCAGCTTCGGGTGCGCCGCCAGGTGGCTGATCCAGCGACCGCGCGCCTCCTCGGTCTCCTCGCGCGGCAGTTCCCGTACGCCGGTCTCCTTGGCGAGTGGGTCCGAGGTGCGGGTGATGTCCCACGGCTCCAGGCCCAGGCGGCCCAGGACCTCGCGGATCTCGGCCTCCGAGGGGACGTCCTCCAGGTAGCGGCGGACGGTGTACTCGGCGCCCTCGGCGTCCAGCAGGGTCAGCGCGCTGCGGCACTTCGAGCAGGCGGGGTTGATCCAGATCTCCATGCCCGAAAGCTTAGCGAGGCGCCGCCTGGCCAGGTCCTTTGTCAGTGGTCGCCGGTAAAATCGAAGGAGAACGACAGGAAGCCAACTACCGTTTGGGAGGCTGTAGATGGCCACTGCCATGACCCTGCACACCATCGAGCCCGTCAAGAAGAAGCCGCTGCCGGCGGGGCTGCCCCGCGAGTGGTACGAGAGCCACAACCGGCGCCTGAAGGCGATGCGGCTGGCGATATCCCTGCTCGACTCGGGGACGTACGACGTTCAGCGCGCCACCAACCGCAAGATCCGCACGATGGCCGTCCGGACGGGCATCCGCCGACCGTCGAACGTCACCTGCAAGATGGTCCGTTCCTTCATCCGCGACGCCGGGTAGTCGATCTCGTTCCCTCTCGATCCATCACGATCCACCTGGCTCACCTGGCCCACCTGGCCACCTCAGTTCGCATCGGGGACCTTCGGGAAGCTGACGCCGTAGCCCTGTTCCCTGAGCGGCGGCGGCAGCCTCTCGGGGGCCTCGACGGGCTTCTTCGCGGAACCGGGGGCCGTCGCCCCCGCTGCGGCGGCGCCGACCGCGATCGTGCCGGTGAGCAGGGCGACGGCTCCGGCCGTCGCCAGGACCGCGGTGATCCGCCTGTTGTGCTTGTGCGGTGCGTGCATCCGGTGGGCCTCGGTTTCCATGCTCGGGGGCTGGGGAAATCGAGCGAAACATGACCAATGGTCCAAATGGGCGGTGGTCATCGTTTGGTCATGCATTCAGTACGGCGCCGTCATCGCGCGCGGCCGCCGCCACCGTTGCCGTCACCGCCCGGGCCCTCCTCCAGCGACAGCACCAGCAGCGCCACGTCGTCGCGCGGCCCGCCCCCGGTGAAGGACTGCAGGTCCCGCCAGACGGCCCGGGCCAGCCCCGCCGGGTCCGTCGCCAGTACGGGCACGCGCGCGGTCAGCGGGTAGAAGTTGCCCGCCGCGTCGCGGGCCTCCGTCACCCCGTCCGTGTACATCACCAGCCGGTCCCCGGGGCCGACCCGGAGCTCGGTCGGTGCGGCGGGGGTGGGGCCGGCCAGGCCCAGGCCGAGCGGGGGACCCGGTTCCACATCGAGTTCCGAGACCGCGAAGCCCCGTAGCAGCAGGGGCGGCGGATGCCCGCACGACACGATCCGTACCAGACCGAGCTCGGGCGGGAACTCCAGCAGCACCGCCGTCGCGAAGAGCTCCGCGTGCGCCACCGACTCGGCCGCCGAATCCGCCAGCAGCCGCCGGTCCAGCCGGGCCGCCACCAACGTGAGCTCCGCGTCGTCCAGGACCCCCTCCCGGAAGGCGCCGAGCAGGGAGGCGACCGTGCCCACGGCGGCCAGGCCGTGCCCCTGGACGTCACCGACCAGCGCGCGCACGCCGAAGGGCCCCACCCGCACGTCGTAGAGATCGCCGCCGACCAGGGTGCCCTGCTGGGCAGCGCGGTAGAGGCCCGCGCAGGCGACCGCGCCGACCCGCTCGGGGACCGGCGGCAGGACCGCGAGCTGGGCCGCCTCCGCGACCGTGCGCACGCTCACCAGCTGGGCGTCGCGCCGTTTTCGGACCCAGGCGACCACCACGCTGAGCAGGCCGATCACCGCGACGGTCGCGAGATCGGAGCCCCGGGCGTGCGCGATGCCGAGCGAGGGGAGACCGACGAGCACGAGCACCAGGCCCGCGAAGACGGCCGTCCCGGCGGCCCCGTACGCGAAGGCCGCCACCGGGGGGAGCCCGGCCAGGAAGTAGCCCAGCTCGACATCGCCCGGGGTGATGCGCTGCACGCACACCAGCACCACCAGGGCCACCGCGGGCGCGAGGCGTGCCCAGCGCGGCGGCGGCGTCCCGCGCAGCCAGCCCGGCTCCTCGCGTCGGCGTCTCACCCTTCCACCCTGGTCCCGGCGCCGTAGGCGCGCACGCCGGGTGGCTCCTTCCGGCGGTGGCCGCGACAGTGGTGGCGTGACGGAAACGGAAAGCGGCGCGCATCCTCCGCACGCGCAGAGCGCGGAGATCAGTACCCGGCTGAACTGGCTGCGCGCGGGGGTCCTCGGCGCGAACGACGGCATCATCTCGACCGCGGGCCTGGTCGTCGGCGTCGCCGGGGCCACGACCTCGCGGACCGCGATCCTGGCGGCGGGCGTCGCCGGACTGCTGGCGGGCGCGCTGTCGATGGCGGCGGGGGAGTACGTGTCGGTCAGCTCCCAGCGGGACTCGGAGAAGGCGGCGCTGGACCTGGAGCGGCGGGAGCTGGCGCAGTCGCCGGAGGCGGAGCTCGACGAGCTGACCGGGCTGCTGGTCCAGCGGGGACTGAGCGAGGCGGTGGCGCGGGAGGCGGCGGAGCAGCTGACGGAGCGGGACGCGCTACGGGCGCACGCGCGGGTGGAGCTGGGGATCAACCCCGACGAGCTGGCGAACCCCTGGCACGCGGCGGTGGCGAGCCTGGTCGCCTTCACGGTGGGGGCCCTGCTGCCACTGCTGGCGATCGTCCTGCCGGGGGCGTCGTGGCGGGTGCCGGTGACGGTGGTCGCGGTGCTGGTGGCGCTGACGCTGTGCGGGGTGCTCAGTGCGCGGCTCGGAGGGGCCTCGACGGGGCGGGCGGTGCTGCGGAACGTCGCCGGTGGGGCCCTGGCGATGGCCGTGACCTACGCGGTCGGCACCTGGCTGGGCGGCGCCGGGTCCTCCTGACCGCGGCCCTCGCGGTGGTTCGGCCCTGCGGGGCGGAGGTCCCCTACCCGCCCTTCGCCCGTTCCCCGGGCTGTGCCCGGACCCCTCCCTGGGGCTCCGCCCCAGACCCCGGTCCTCAAACGCCGGACGGGCTCGATTTCCCGCCGGCCGGGGCCCGCGTCCCCAGGAGCGGGCCCGGGGGTGGGTGCCAAGATGTGGCCATGCGTATCGCAGTCACCGGTGCCACCGGGCTCATCGGCAGTGCCCTCGGGCGGTCCCTGAAGGCCGACGGACATGAGGTCGTCCGCTTCGTACGGCGGGAGCCGGCCGCGCCGGACGAGGCGCGGTGGGACCCGGAGCGGGGGTACGTCGACCCGGCGGGCCTCGCCGGGTGCGACGCCGTCGTGCACCTCGCCGGGGCCGGGGTCGGCGACCACCGGTGGACGGACGCGTACAAGCGGGAGATCCGCGACAGCCGGGTCAAGGGCACGGCCGCCATGGCCTCGGCCGTCGCCGCCATGGACGAGCCGCCCGCGGCCTTCGTCTGCGGAACCGCCATCGGGTACTACGGGGACACGGGCGACCGGCCGGTGGACGAGGACGCCCCGGCGGGAGAGGGCTTCCTCCCCGACGTGTGCGTCCAGTGGGAGGCCGCCGCCGCACCCGCCCAGGAGGCCGGGGTCCGGACCGTGTTCGCCCGTACCGGGCTGGTCGTCGCGGCCGAGGGCGGAGCCTGGGGGAAGCTGTTCCCCATCTTCAAGGCCGGTGTCGGCGGCCGGCTCGGCAACGGCCGCCAGTACTGGTCGCACATCTCGATGCACGATGAGCTGGCCGCCCTGCGGCACCTCATCGACACGCCTTCGCTGGCAGGGCCGGTGAACCTCACCGCCCCCGAGCCCCTGACCAACCGCGAGGTCACGGCCGCGATGGGGCGGGTCCTGCACCGCCCGGCGGTGTTCGCCGTGCCCGCTCCGGTCATGCGCGTGGTGCTCGGGGAGTTCGCCCAGGACGTGCTGGGCAGTCAGCGTGTGCGCCCCGCCCGGCTGCTGGAGTCCGGGTTCGTCTTCCGGTACCCGGGGATCGACGAGTCGATCCGGGCGGCCCTCGGGACCTGAGGAGGGGGGAGCACCCCGGCGCACGCGTGCGACCGTTTGTGAGCCGAATGCGACCGCCGTGCGACCGGAGTTGACCGTGTACCCCGTAATGGCCGGGCCAACTCGGGTTCCGCTCGAGGTCGTTGGGGGAAGGAGGTTCCCCACACAGCCGGGCCGACCTCGGGGAGGGGCACGTGCTCAACAGCACACACGCACACCATGCGGACGTGGTCATCGTAGGAGCCGGAGTCTCGGGACTCGCGGCCGCGCACCACTTGATCGCGGCCGGAGTCACGGTCATCGTCCTGGAGAGCGCGGACGACCCCGGAGGCCGGATGGCCACCGAGACCGTGGACGGCTTCCGGCTCGACCGGATCGGCCAGCTCCTCAACACGGCCTACGCCGAACCGGCCCGCACCCCGGGCCTCGAGGACCTGGTCCTGCGGCCCTTCGTGCCGGGAGCCCTCATCCACACCGACGGCAGGACGCTCCGGGCCGGTGCACTGACCCCGGCCCGGGCGCTGACCAGCGGATCCATCGACCAGGCCCGGCTCGGCGCCGCCCTCGGCCGCCTCGCGGCGCTGCCCGAGGAACGTCTCCTGGCCCGCCCCGAACGCACCGCGCACGCCGCCCTGAGCTCCCGGAGCCTCGGTACGGTGCTGCGCCCGCTGCTCGCCGCGCTCCTGCGCGACCCCGGACTCACCACCTCCAGCCGCGTCGCCGACCTGGCCCTGCGGACCTTCGCGCGCGGCCGCCTCGCCGTGCCCGAGGGCGGCGCCGCGACCCTGCCGGGGCTGCTCGCCGCCGGGCTGCCGGCCGGCACCGTACGGACCGGGGTCCGGGTCCGCTCGGTCGCCACCAACCTGGTCACCACCGAGGAGCACGGCGACTTCAGCTGTCGCTCGGCCGTCCTGGCCACCGGCGCCCGGGCGGCCGCCGAACTGCTCCCGGGGCTGCGCGTGCCCCAGTTCCACCAGGTCACCGTCATCCACCACGCCACCACCGCCTCGGCGGGCCCGCTCGCCCGGGACGGCTCCCTGCTCCTGGACGGAGACCCCGACTGGCCCGTCGCCCACACCGCCGTGATGAGCGCCGTCGACCCGACGCGCGCCCCCACCGGCCGCAGCCTGGTCACCACCACCGTGCTCGGCCCGCCGCCGCCCACCCGGACGGTGGCCTCGCGCCTGGCCCGGCTCTACGAGACCGCGACCCGGGACTGGGAGCTCCTCGCCGTCCACCACACCCCCGAGGCCGTGCCCGCCATGCCGCCGCCGCAGGACACCCGGCGCACGGTCCGGGTCCTGGCCGGGCTGTACGTGTGCGGCGACCACCGGGACACCAACACCGTCGAGGGCGCCCTGCGCTCGGCCCGCCGCGCGGCCGGCGCCGTCCTGCGCGACTTCGGCATCCCACTGCCGGCCGCACCGGAAGCCGCGCTTCGGGTGGCGGCCTGAGCACTGCGCCGGCGGGGCGGTTCCAGCCCCGCCGGCGCCCGCACGGCGCCCGCGGGCCCGGAAGTCCGGGAGCCGGCCCACAGGGTCAGGACAGTGCGGCCACCCGGTCCCGGTACGTCCGCACGGCGGACGCGTCCCGGTACGGCTCCAGCCGCCGCTCGAAGTCCCGTACGTACTCCACCGCCCGTACCGACCGCATCTCCATCGCCTGCTGCGCCGCCTCCGCACCCAGCGCACACGCCTGGTCCAGCTCGCCCAGCCCCAGCCGGGCCGTGGCCAGCACCACCCGGCAGAACAGCCGCGAACGCGCGTACCCGGGCGCCCGCAGCTGGAGCGAGCGCTCCGCGTGCTGCGCGCAGGCCCGGTACTGCTGCAGGTCCCGGTGGCAGTGCCCGAACTCGTCCGCCAGCTGCGCCTCGTCGTAGCTCCGCGCCCAGTGCGGCACGTCGTCACCCGGCCGGGCCGCGCCCAGCGCCCGCTCGGCCCGCACGAGCGAGGCCGTCGAGGCCCTGACCTCGCCGAGCACGGCGTGTCCGCGCGCCTCCGCCGAGTGCAGCAGCGCCTGCACCACCGGTGGCGGGCCCGATCCGACGCCCTGCTGGGCGACCCGGGCCAGCTGCACCGCCTCCCGGCCGTGGCCGAGGTAGACCGCCTGCCGGCTCATCGTGACCAGCACGTACGCCCCGTAGGGCCGGTCCGCGGCCGCCTGGGCCAGGCGCAGCGCCTGCACGAAGTACCGCTGGGCCAGCCCGTGCGCGGCGATGTCGTACGAGGTCCAGCCCGCGAGCCGGGTCAGATCGGCCGCGGCGGAGAACAGCCGGCGCCCGGTGGTCTCCCCGTAGGTGCCGCGCAGCATCGGCTCGGCCTCGTGCTCCAGGTACCGCACCAGGGCCTGGCGGGCATGGCCGCCGCCGTAGGCGTGGTCCAGGGTGCGGAAGAGCTCGCTCACCGATCTGAGCGCGGCGATGTCACCGCCGGTCACCCGCTGCCCCGGCCCGCGGTCGATCTGCCGCTGCCGGGGCACCGCGGCCCGGCCCTGCACGGGATGGGCCTGCACGGGATGGCCCTGCAGGGAATGGCCTTGGGCGGACTGGCCCTGCGCGGGACGGCCCTGGACGGGGACCCGCGTGGCCTGGTCCGCGCCCCGGCCGACCCGCTCGTCGGCCCGCCCGATCAGCCAGTCCCGGCTCGGCACCACCAGACCGGCCGGGGTGAAGGCGATCTTGCGCAGCTCGGCGTGCGAACCGGAGTCCTTGCGCCACAGCCCGCTCGCGATGTCGACGGCCTCCTCGGGGGTGGCGGCGAACTCCAGCCCCGCGTACACCGGCGCGCACGCGTCCAGGCCCAGGTCCTGGGCCGACAGCCGTCGCCCGAGGCGCCGGGTGAACACCTCCGCGATGAGCGCGGGGGTCGTGCCGCGCGGCTGCTGCCCGCGCAGCCAGCGGGTCACGGAGGTCTTGTCGTACCGCAGATCGAGACCGTGCTCCAGGCCGAGCTGGTCGACGCGGCGGGCGAGCCCGGCGTTGGAGAACCCGGCTTCGGCGATCAGCGCCGCGAGTTGCCGGTTGGGGACACGCTGGGCAGGTCGTTCCGTCATCGGCTCCACGGTCTCCTGACGTGACGGACCGGAGTCCCGGCCCTGTGAACGGCGTGAATGTAGCGGCGAACCCGGTCTGCACCGCCCTCTCTGCCCCACATTCATCCGATCGTGTGCAGAATCGGTAGGGCTCTTTACGGACTGACCCCCTCCACCCGCGTACGCTGCCGCCCATGACCCGCCGGCCCACCGGGGAGCACCGCCCCGGCAGCTTCGAGCGCCTCGACGGCGACGACCGCTGCGCAGAATCCACGGCCCCGCTCCCCGCGCCCGAGCTGACCGAAGCGGAGTGCCGGCGCTGCGGTACGTACATCGCAGGTCTCGACGGGCGCTACGCCTGCGGGGTCTGCGGCTGGGTGAACGACCACTCCGAGGGGCACCGCCGGCTCCCCCGGGCGGACGAGGATCCGGACCGGCCGCCGAAGGGCCGCAGGCGGCCGAAGCAGCTGCCCGGGCCGCCGGACAGGCAGCTGACGGGCGGCTGACGGGCGGCCGACGGGCCGCGCGCGGGCCGCCGTACCCTTGCTTGGTGCGATACGTGCACACAGCAAGTTCGTCGGCAGGTTCAACGAGGAGGCGCCGCGGTGGCTGAGCTTGGGTTTGTCCGTCTGGGCTTCGGGCCGCAGGCCGTGGAGTACACGGTCGCGTGGGAAGAGCAGCGCCGGGTGCACGCGGCCCGCTTCGCGGACGAGATCGAGGACACCTGTCTGCTGCTGGAGCACCTGCCGGTCTACACGGCGGGCCGGCGGACCGCCGACAGCGAGCGGCCGCTCGACGGGACGCCCGTCGTGGACGTGGACCGCGGCGGCAAGATCACCTGGCACGGCCCGGGCCAGCTGGTGGGCTACCCGATCATGAAGCTGCCCCGCCCGGTGGACGTGGTGGCCCACGTCCGCCGCCTGGAGGACGCGCTGATTCGCACGGCCGCCGAGTTCGGCCTGGAGACCACCCGCGTCGAGGGGCGCAGCGGGGTCTGGGTGCTGGGCGACCCGGTGGAGGAGCGTCCGAAGATCGGCGGGCTCTCGCTGGACTTCGACCCGCGGCTGCACGACGAGGAGTTCGACCCACGGCTGAACGGCCCCGAGTACGCCCCGTCCAACGCCGGCCAGCGCCGGGAGGACCGCAAGCTCGCCGCCATCGGCATCCGGGTCGCCAAGGGCGTCACTATGCACGGCTTCGCGATCAACGTGAACCCCGACAACACCTGGTTCGACCGGATCGTCCCCTGCGGGATCCGGGACGCGGGTGTGACCTCGCTCTCGTACGAGCTCGGGCGCGAGATCACCATCGCCGAGGTGCTGCCGGCGATCGAGCGGCACCTGAAGGACGTACTGGAGCAGGCGGAGCCGCGGCCCCGCGAGATCGAGCCCGCGGTGGGCCCGTAGCGGCACGCCTCCGGCCGGGCCGGGAACGGGCCCGGGAATGGGCCCGGGAATGGGCCCGGCCGGCCGCAGGTTGGTCGACGTAAGAGCGTATGAAATTACGGGCGTACCCTGGTGGGCGCCGAAGAATCGAAGTCACAGGGAGCCGGTCGTGTCCGCAGTCGCACCCGACGGACGCAAGATGTTGCGCCTGGAGGTCCGGAACAGCCAGACGCCCATCGAGCGCAAGCCCGAGTGGATCAAGACGCGGGCCAAGATGGGTCCCGAGTACACCAAGATGCAGGCCCTGGTGAAGGGCGAAGGACTGCACACGGTGTGCCAGGAAGCCGGCTGTCCCAACATCTACGAATGCTGGGAGGACCGCGAGGCCACCTTCCTCATCGGCGGCGACCAGTGCACACGGCGCTGTGACTTCTGCCAGATCGACACGGGCAAGCCCGAGGCGCTGGACCGGGACGAGCCGCGCCGCGTCGGGGAGTCCGTCGTCACGATGGACCTGAACTACGCCACCATCACGGGCGTCGCGCGCGACGACCTGGCGGACGGCGGTGCCTGGCTGTACGCGGAGACCGTGCGCCAGATCCACCAGCAGACGGCGGGCCGTGAGACCGGCCACACCAAGGTCGAGCTGCTGGCTCCCGACTTCAACGCGGTCCCGGAGCTCCTGCAGGAGGTCTTCGCCTCCCGCCCCGAGGTCTTCGCCCACAACATCGAGACGGTGCCGCGCATCTTCAAGCGGATCCGCCCCGGCTTCCGCTACGAGCGCTCCCTCGACGTCATCACGCAGGCGCGGGCCTACGGCCTCGTCACCAAGTCCAACCTGATCCTGGGCATGGGCGAGGAGCGCGAGGAGGTCAGCCAGGCGCTGAAGGACCTCCACGAGGCGGGCTGCGAGCTCATCACCATCACCCAGTACCTGCGGCCCTCGCCGCGCCACCACCCCGTCGAGCGCTGGGTGAAGCCGGCCGAGTTCGTGGAGCTGGCGAAGGAGGCCGAGGAGATCGGTTTCTCCGGCGTCATGTCCGGGCCGCTGGTGCGTTCCTCGTACCGCGCGGGCCGGCTGTACCAGCAGGCGATGGAGAAGCGCGCGACCGTCTGAGGCGCCCGAGGCGGGTGGGGCGGGTCGTATGTGAACTCGCGCACAAAGTCTTACCAACGGGTAACACCGCACTGATGCGGCCCCTAGGCTCTTTCCAGGAGTCCGGTGGGCCGCATCAATGTTTCATCACTCTTTGACCAGTCGGTCATGCCCCGGTAACACCAGTCAGTGACGATACTTGGACGCACCGCACACACTCCTGGTTCACCCCTCGACGTGAGTTCCGTGAAAGGGATCGACATCATGCAGGCCGCGCCCGTACGCGCCATCGCCATCCCGTCCTTCACCGACGCCTTCCGGGGCATAGAGTCGCTGCTCATGAGCGGCGCCCGCCGGAACGCCTGGACGGCGGTCCTCGAAGACCGCCGCAGGGCCAGGGACCGGGTCGAAACCGAGCACGTACTCGAGGCCGCGGCGACCCGGACCGAGAAGGCCACGTAAACTTCGCTTCATGGCGAGGAAGTCAAACGCAGAGACTGCTGCGAACCCCGGGCGACTGAAGCAGATCGCCCTGACGTACAAGATGACGCGCAAGGCCGACCCGAAGGTCGGTCTGATCGTCGCGGGCGTGGGAATCGTCACCTTTGGTGTCTTTCTTGCGATCGGCTTCCTGATCGGCCACCCGGTCTACCTGGGCATCCTGGGCTTCCTGGTGGCGTTCCTGGCGATGGCGATCATCTTCGGGCGGCGGGCCGAGAGCGCTGCCTTCGGGCAGATGGAGGGACAGCCGGGCGCGGCCGCGGCCGTACTGGACAACGTGGGCCGGGGCTGGAGCACCACCCCCGCCGTCGCGATGAGCAAGCAGCAGGACATCGTCCACCGGGCCGTCGGCAAGGCCGGCGTGGTCCTGATCGCCGAGGGCAACCCGAACCGGGTGAAGCCGATGCTCGCGAACGAGAAGAAGAAGCTGGCCCGGATCATGCCCGACATCCCGGTCCACGACTTCATCGTGGGCAGGGGCGAGGGCGAGGTGCCGCTCAAGAAGGTCCGTACGACCCTGATGAAGCTGCCCCGCGTGCTCTCCGGGCCCCAGATCACCCAGGTCAACGACAAGCTCCGGGCCATGGGTGACTTGCTGAGCAACATGCCGATCCCGAAGGGCCCGATGCCCAAGGGGATGCGCATGCCGCGCGGCGGAAAGATGCGCTGACCAGTTTTTCGTATACGACGCACGGGCGCCCCGAGCCATCGGCTCGGGGCGCCCGTGCGTCGTGCCGCCGCGCTCCGGTCGCGGACCGGGATCATCGGCGCCGGATGTCAGACCCGGATCAGACCCGGACCTGGACGGCGCGGCTGAGGCGGTCGTGCAGGCCGCGGCCGTCGCGGTCCCAGACCAGGGCCGGGATCAGCAGGGCGAACAGCACGGTGCGCAGCACCACGCGGCCGAAGCCGAGCCGGCCGCCGTCCTGCGAGATGATGCGGAGGCCCATGATCCGCTTCCCGGGGGTAAAGCCCACGGTGCCGACGGTGAGGATGCCCAGGACCACCAGGAGCGGCAGTGACCAGTTGGCCGCGGCGTTCCAGTCGCGGCCCGTGATCAGGCCGTACGCGATCAGCTGGCAGCCCAGACCGTCGATGAGCAGGGCGCCGAAGCGGCGGCCGAAACGGGCCACCGAGCCGGGCCCCTGCTGCGGCAGGCCCAGTTGCCTGCCCGGGTGCCCGAAGTCGACACCCATCTCCTCGGCTGCCTCGCGGGGGCCGGAGAGCCAGGATCCGATTGCTTGCCTCTTGTCCACGCGAACCACGGTACCGGTGCTGGTTCGCGCTGTTCCGGCGGGACCCTGGTTAACTTGTGCGAAACAAATGGGTCATGCTTGAGAAACCCCGTCTGCTTATGGTCGGGTCAGCGTGCGGCACCGCACTGACGCACCACTAGCTATAAAGCCCGCCCCTGCCCCGGGGTCGGGAGTAGGAGGAGTTGGATGTTCAAGAACGCCGACGAAGTGAAGCAGTACATCGAGGAGAACGACGTCAAGTTCGTCGACGTCCGCTTCTGTGACCTGCCTGGTGTCATGCAGCACTTCACCATCCCGGGGCGGGCGTTCGACCCGAACGAGGAGCTGGCCTTCGACGGCTCCTCGATCCGCGGCTTCCAGGCGATCCACGAGTCCGACATGGCGCTGCGTGCCGACATCACCACCGCGCGTCTGGACCCGTTCCGCAAGGACAAGACGCTCAACATCAACTTCTTCATCCACGACCCGATCACGGGCGAGGCCTACAGCCGTGACCCGCGCAACGTCGCGAAGAAGGCCGAGGCGTACCTGGCCTCGACCGGCATCGCCGACACCGCGTACTTCGGTCCCGAGGCCGAGTTCTACGTGTTCGACAGCGTGCGCTTCGCGACCACCGCGAACGAGAGCTTCTACCACATCGACTCCGAGGCCGGCGCCTGGAACACGGGCTCCGAGGAGAACAACCGTGGTTACAAGGTCCGCTACAAGGGTGGTTACTTCCCCGTAGCCCCGGTCGACCACTTCGCCGACCTGCGCGCCGAGATCTCCCTCGAGCTGGACGCCCAGGGCCTCCAGGTCGAGCGTCAGCACCACGAGGTCGGCACCGGCGGCCAGGCCGAGATCAACTACAAGTTCAACACGCTGCTCGCCGCGGCCGACGACCTGATGCTCTTCAAGTACATCGTGAAGAACGTCGCCTGGAAGAACGGCAAGACCGCGACGTTCATGCCGAAGCCGATCTTCGGTGACAACGGCTCGGGCATGCACGTGCACCAGTCGCTGTGGGCGAACGGTGACCCGCTGTTCTACGACGAGGCCGGCTACGCGGGCCTGTCGGACACCGCGCGCTACTACATCGGCGGCATCCTCAAGCACGCTCCGTCGCTGCTGGCGTTCACCAACCCGACGGTGAACTCCTACCACCGCCTGGTCCCGGGCTTCGAGGCGCCGGTCAACATGGTGTACTCGCAGCGCAACCGCTCCGCCGCCATGCGCATCCCGATCACGGGCTCGAACCCGAAGGCCAAGCGCGTCGAGTTCCGCGCCCCGGACCCGTCCTCGAACCCGTACCTGGCGTTCGCGGCCCTCCTGCTGGCCGGGCTCGACGGTGTCAAGAACAAGATCGAGCCGATGGAGCCGATCGACAAGGATCTCTACGAGCTCTCCCCGGACGAGCACGCGAGCGTCCCGCAGGTCCCGACCAGCCTCGAGGACGTCCTCAAGGCCCTGGAGGAGGACCACGAGTACCTCCTGGCCGGCGGTGTCTTCACCCCCGACCTGATCGAGACCTGGATCGACTACAAGCGCACGCACGAGATCGCCCCGATCGCGCAGCGCCCGCACCCGCACGAGTTCGAGCTCTACTTCGACCTCTAAGCCGTGCCGTGCTGACGCACTGATCGCACGAAGCCCCGTCCCCCTTTTCCGAGAGGGGGGCGGGGCTTCGGCGTGTGCGGCTAGTTTCGGGGGATGGACGACGCGTGGAAGACCATCGGGGCGCTCGTGGCCCGGTTCGACGAGCACGACCGGGAGCGCGGGGTGGCGCGGGAGGAGAGCGTGACGCTGCAGATCCTGAAGATCGGGGAGGAGTTCGGTGAGGCCGCGCAGGCCGTCATCGGGGCCAAGGGCAGCAATCCCCGCAAGGGCAACTCGCACACGTGGAACGACGTGGAGGCGGAGGTCGCCGACGTCATCGTCACGGCGATGGTCGCCCTGGCCCGGATGCGGCCGGACGCCCCCGCCTTCTTCGCCGAGCATCTGAGGGAGAAGTCGCGGCGGTTCCTGTGACGGGGCGGCGGGTCGGTGTCCGGGGTGCTCAGGGTCGGCGCAGCAGGGGCATGGCGCCCGTGAGGTCGCGCAGGCAGCGGACCGCCAGTTCGGACGGGGAGCCGGGGCCCGAGGGCGGGGTGTCCGTGGTGGACCAGAGTTCCAGGGAGATGCGGATCGCGTCCGTGGCCGCCGCCGCGAGGAGGCGGACGGCGAGGGGTTCGGCCTCCGGGCCGGCGAGCCGGGCGACGACCGGGACCAGGCGCTCCTCGGAGTCCTGGTTGACCCGGTACCAGACCGCTCGCAGGGCCTCGTCGGAGGCGGCGGCGCGCAGCAGGCCGCGGGTGACCTCCAGCCCCTCGTCGAGCGCCTTGGGGTCCGTGAGCGAGCGGGTGACGGCGCGCTCCAGGGCCTCGGTGAGCGGGGTCCCGGGATCCTCCTCGGCGAGCAGGGCCCGCCAGGCGTCGCCGCCGACCGCCAGCAGGGGGCCGACCGCCTCCTGCTTGTTGCGGAAGTAGCGGTAGAACGTGCGCAGGGCCACGCCCGCTCGGTGGGCGATGTCCTCGGCGGTGGTGCCGTCGGGGCCGTGCTCGGCGAAGAGTTCGCAGGCCGCGCGGGCGATGTCGAGCTGGGTGGCCGCCTTGCGGCGCTCGGTCAGCGACTGGGCTCCGGGGCCGGCCTGGGGAGAGTACGGACGAGGGGATCTCACGGAGGGAAGGATACCTCGGCACGGATCAGCGGAATGCATGTTTTGACAGTCTGGCAAAACGTGTCATGGCGGGAGTACGCTCGTCCCCATGAACCGTTACGAAGGACGTCGCGTCCTCATCACCGGCGGCGGCTCCGGCATCGGCCAGGCCACCGTCCACCGCATCCTCTCCGAGGGCGGCCGGGTCCACACCGTGGACGTCAACGAGGCCGGCCTCAAGGCCACCGCCGACCGGGCGGCCGCCGACGGGCACGCGGAGCGCCTCACCACCGCCGTCCTCGACATATCCGACGAGGCGGCCGTCACGGCGGGCGTCGCCGCCGCCGTCGACGCGCTCACCGGAATCGACGTACTGGTCAACGCCGCGGGCATCCTGCGCTCCGCGCACACCCACCAGACCACGCTCGAGTTCTGGAACAAGATCATCGCAGTGAACCTGACCGGTACCTTCCTGGTCATCCGCGAGTCGCTCCCGGCGCTGCTGGCGGGCGACCAGCCGGTCGTCGTCAACTTCAGCTCCACCTCGGCGAGCTTCGCGCACCCCTACATGTCCGCCTACGCGGCCAGCAAGGGCGGCATCCAGTCCATGACCCACGCGCTGGCCGCCGAGTACAGCAAGCAGGGCCTGCGCTTCGTCTCCGTCGCGCCCGGCTCCATCGAGAGCGGCATGACCACCGGCAACGGCCCCGGCCTGCCCGAGGACACCGACTGGAGCCTGTTCGCCAAGCTCGCCCCGGCCCTCGGCCAGGGCTTCGCCGGCCCGCAGACGGTCGCCGGCGTCGTCGCCATGCTCGGCTCCGAGGACGGCGCCTTCATCACCGGTACGGAGATCCGCATCGACGGCGGCACGCACTACTAGGCAGTCGAGGGGGATTCAGCCCCTGAAGCGGTCCCACAGCCGGGGGAAGCGCTCCGCGAGCACGGCTTCGTTCTCGAAGTCCAGCGCAGCGCCCTCCGGCTCCGCCGCCTGCAGCGGGATCCCCAGATCCGGCGCGACCGCCCCGGTCAGCTGCTCGTACGCCTCGTCGGCCGCGTACCCCAGCTCCTCGCCGTCCCCGTCGATCTCCTCGTCGAACTCGTCGAGGAGCTCCGCCAGCTGGTCCGGGTCGTGCACCCCGCCCTCGAAGACCTCCCGCCCCTGGCCGATCAGCCAGCACCGGAAGTAGTCGAACGCGTCGTCGCTGGCCCCGTCGAGCAGCACCCACGCGGCGCCCCACAGGTCCCAGGTGTACGCCCGGTTGTACCGCGACTCGAAGTGCCTCGCGAAGTCCAGGACGGAATCCGGATCGAGCTGCGCCAGCCGCTCCACGAGCAACTCCGCGTGCTCCTCGGGGTCGCCGTCGGCGGCCTCGCGCGTACGGTCGACCATCTCCCAGAATTCCGTCTCGTCCATCACCGCTCCAGCATCACGGGTCGACCCTCCCGCCGCCACCGCGCATGGCGCGAAAGGCCGGTGCACGCCCCCCGCACGGCCGCATACGCGCACCGCGGGAGCCGGCCGGGGGTCCGGGGCGGAGGGGACAGGAGAGGAGCCCGAGGGGACGGGACCGGCCCCACCGACGACGTGAGGCGGTCCGCCCCCACGGGGGCGGACCGCCTCACGGTCGTTCAGGGTGCCGGGGCCTACAGGCCGTAGCGCTCCCGGGCCTCCTTGATGGAGGACGCCGGGACCTCGCCGCGGCGGGCGAGCTGGGCCAGCGCGGCCACCACGATCGACTGGGCGTCGACACCGAAGTGGCGGCGGGCGCCCTCACGGGTGTCGGAGAGGCCGAAGCCGTCCGTACCCAGCGAGGTGTAGTCCTGCTCGACCCACTGGCTGATCTGGTCCGGGACCTGACGCATCCAGTCGGAGACGGCGAGCACCGGGCTGGTGACGCCCTCCAGCGCGCGGGTGACGAACGGGGTGCGCATCTCCCCGCGCAGCAGCGCCTCGTCGCACTCCAGCGCGTCGCGGCGCAGCTCGCCCCAGGAGGTGGCGGACCAGACGTCGGCGGCCACGTTCCAGTCGGCGGCGAGCAGCTTCTGCGCGTCGAGGGCCCAGTGGATCGCCGTACCGGAGGCCATCAGCTGGATCTTCGGGGCGTCGGTGGCCGGGGCCGCCTCCGCCAGGTCCGCCGCCGTGTTGAAGCGGTAGAGACCGCGCAGGATGCCCTCTTCCACGCCCTCCGGCATGGCGGGCTGCGGCTTCGGCTCGTTGTAGACGGTCAGGTAGTAGAAGACGTCTTCCGGCTTCTCGCCGTACATCCGACGCAGACCGTCCTTGACGATCACCGCGATCTCGTAGGCGAACGCCGGGTCGTAGTTGAGCGACGCCGGGTTCGTGGACGCGATCAGGTGCGAGTGGCCGTCCGCGTGCTGCAGGCCCTCACCGGTCAGCGTGGTGCGACCGGCGGTGGCGCCGACGATGAAGCCCTTGCCGAGCTGGTCGGCGAGCTGCCACATCTGGTCGGCGGTGCGCTGCCAGCCGAACATCGAGTAGAAGATGTAGAACGGGATCATCGGCTCGCCGTGCGTCGCGTACGACGTGCAGGCGGCGATGAAGTCGGCCATGGCGCCGGCCTCGGTGATCCCCTCGTTGAGGATCTGGCCGTCCTTGGCTTCCTTGTAGTACATGAGCTGGTCGCGGTCGACCGGCTCGTACGTCTGGCCCAGCGGCGAGTAGATGCCGGCCGACGGGAAGAGGGACTCCATACCGAAGGTACGGGCCTCGTCGGGGACGATCGGCACCCAGCGCTTGCCGGTCTCCTTGTCCCGCATCAGGTCCTTGACGAGCCGGACGAAGGCCATGGTGGTGGCCATCTCCTGCTTGCCGGAGCCCTTGAGCAGCGGGGCGAAGGAGCGGTCCGCGGGGGCGGGCAGGGCCACGTGCTTGACCTTGCGGGCCGGGGCCGGGCCGCCGAGCGCCGCGCGGCGCTCGTTCAGGTACTGGACCTCGGGACTGTTCGCGCCCGGGTGACCGTACGGGACCTGGCCGTCGGCGAAGGCGCTGTCCGGGATCGGGAGGCCAAGGAGGTCGCGCATGTCCTTGAACTCGTCGATCGTCAGCTTCTTCATCTGGTGGTTCGCGTTCTTCGACTCGAACCCGGCACCCAGCGTGTAGCCCTTGACGGTCTGCGCGAGGATGACCGTCGGCGCGCCCTTGTGCTCCAGGGCGGCCTTGTACGCGGCGTAGACCTTGCGGGGCTCGTGGCCGCCGCGGGAGCTGTGGAAGCACTCGGCGATCTTCGCGTCGGAGAGCACACCGGCCAGCTGTACGAGTTCGGCGTTGGCGCCGAAGAAGTGCTGGCGGATGTAGGCCACGTCGCGGGTCGCGTACGTCTGGAACTGCGCGTCGGGTACCTCGCGCAGACGGCGCACCAGGGCGCCCGTGGTGTCGAGCTGGAACAGCTCGTCCCAGGCGGAGCCCCACAGGGACTTGATGACGTTCCAGCCGGCGCCGCGGAACTGGGCCTCCAGCTCCTGCACCACGCGGAAGTTGGCGCGGACCGGACCGTCGAGGCGCTGCAGGTTGCAGTTGATGACGAAGGTCAGGTTGTCGAGCTGCTCGCGGGAGGCCAGAGCCAGGGCGGCGGTCGACTCGGGCTCGTCCATCTCGCCGTCGCCCAGGAAGGCCCAGACGTGCGAGTTGGCGGTGTCCTTGATGCTGCGGTTCTGCAGGTAGCGGTTGAAGCGCGCCTGGTAGATCGCGGACAGCGGGCCGAGGCCCATGGACACCGTCGGGAACTCCCACAGCCACGGCAGGCGCCGCGGGTGGGGGTAGGACGGCAGGCCGTTGCCGCCGGACTCCTGGCGGAACTTGTCGAGCTGCTGCTCGGAGATCCGGCCGTCGAGGAAGGCGCGGGCGTAGATGCCGGGGGAGGCGTGGCCCTGGATGTAGAGCTGGTCGCCCGATCCGTCGGCCTCCTTCCCGCGGAAGAAGTGCTGGAAGCCGGTCTCGTACAGCCAGGCGGCGGAGGCGAAGGTGGCGATGTGGCCGCCGACGCCGTACTTGGAGCCGCGGGTCACCATGGCGGCCGCGTTCCAGCGGTTCCAGGCGGTGATCCTGGCTTCCATCGCCTCGTCGCCGGGGAACTCGGGCTCCGCGGCGGTGGGGATGGTGTTGACGTAGTCCGTCTCAAGGAGCTTCGGCAGCGCGAGGCCGGCGGCCTCGGCGTGCTGGAGCGTGCGACGGAGCAGGTATTCGGCGCGGCGCGTACCGGCGGCCTTGGCGACGGCGTCGAGTGAGGCCGCCCATTCGGCGGTCTCCTCGGTGTCGCGGTCCGGGAGCTGGTCGAGCTCGCTCGGAAGCTTTCCTACGGGGTCGGACATCGGTGTGCGCCGCCTTCCGGACAAAGGAGAGGTGGTGAAGAAATCCCTGACGGGCAGGACAGGGTCGTTGGACCCGGGTGGGGTCCGCGGATGACTGTAAGGCGCTGATCGATGATCGATCAAATGAAAGTGACTAAGAAACGTCCATACGACAAAAGTCGGCACCGGGTGCCATGAATCCAGGCACCCGGTGCCGGGCAAATCGGGACAAGGTGGGCCGCTGGAGGGGGCTCGAAGGGCGATCGAGAGCGGGTGGAGAGCGGATCGAGGGTGGATCCAGGGGCGAAATCAAGCCCTCGGCGCGCACCCCAGAACATGCCGCTTCACGAGCAGACCGATGTCCGGGTCCTGATTGCGGAAGGCATCCACCAGGGCTTCGTGCTCCTCGGCGTAGGACTTCTGGACGGTTCCCAGCCACCGGATGGACAGGGCCGTGAAGACCTCGATGCCCAGGGACTCCCAGGTGTGCAGCAGCACGCTGTTCCCGGCCGCCCGCACCAGCTCCCGGTGGAAGCCCACGGTGTGCCGCACCTGCGCCGTGCCGTCCGCACCGCGGTCGGCCTCCCACAGGGCCGCCACGTGCGGCTCCAGGGCCGTGCAGTCGGCCGCCAGCCGGGGCGCGGCCAGCTCGGCCGCGATCTGCTCCAGACCGGCCCGGACCGGATAGATCTCCTCCAGGTCCGCCGCCGACAGGTTCCGCACGCGCACGCCCTTGTTCGGTGCGGACTCGATCAGCCGCAGCGTCTCCAGCTCACGCAGGGCCTCGCGCACGGGCGTCTGGCTGACCTCGAGCTCCACCGCGATCCGGCGCTCCACGATCCGCTCGCCGGGCTTCCAGCGCCCGCTGACGATCCCCTCCACGATGTGCTCGCGGATCTGCTCGCGCAGCGAGTGCACGACGGGTGGGGTGATCATCGGGTCTTCATCTCCTGGTGGATGTGCAGGGTCACGCGGGGCCTGATGCGTAGACAATACGGCGGCGCTGCTCGTCGCGATGCGTTCCCGGTCGGAGGCGCAGGGTGAGGCTGGTTACAGGGCGCCCACCGGGGCGCCCAGCGTACGACGACGGCGCCCCCGCCCGGGACTTGCGGCCCGGGCGGGGGCGCCGTACGAGACAGTCGCTGCTCGCTGTCGTGGAGAGCCTTACAGGCCGAGCTCGACCTCGAACTCGCCGGCCTCGAGGATCGCCTTGACGGCCGAGAGATACCGGGCCGCGTCCGCGCCGTCCACCAGGCGGTGGTCGTAGGACAGGGTCAGGTACGTCATGTCGCGGATGCCGATGTTCGTGCCCTCGGCGGTCTCGATGACCACCGGGCGCTTGACCGTCGCGCCGATGCCCAGGATGGCGACCTGGTTCGGGGGCACGATGACCGTGTCGAACAGCGCACCGCGCGAGCCGGTGTTGCTGATGGTGAAGGTCGCGCCCGACAGCTCGTCCGGCGTGATCTTGTTGCCGCGGACCTTGGAGGCCAGGTCGGCGGTCGCCTTGGAGATGCCCGCCAGGTTGAGGTCACCGGCACCCTTGATGACCGGGGTCATCAGGCCCTTCTCGGAGTCCACGGCGATGCCGATGCTCTCCGAGTCGAAGTAGGTGATGGTGCCCTCGTCCTCGTTGATCCGGGCGTTGACGACCGCGTGGGCCTTCAGTGCCTGGGCCGCGGCCTTGACGAAGAACGGCATCGGGGACAGCTTGACGCCCTCGCGGGCGAGGAAGCCGGCCTTGGCCTTCTCGCGCAGCTTCATGATCTTGGTGATGTCCACCTCGACCACGGAGCTGAGCTGCGCCTGCGAGTGCAGGGCCTTCATCATGTTGTCGCCGATGACCTTGCGCATGCGGGTCATCTTGACGGTCTGGCCACGCAGCTCGGAGACCGCGGCGGCCGGGGCCTTGGCGGCCGGAGCGGCAGCGGCCGGCGCCGGAGCGGCAGCGGCCCTGGCGGCCTCGGCGGCGGCCAGGACGTCCTGCTTGCGGATGCGGCCACCGACACCGGTGCCCGAGACCACGGACAGGTTGACGCCGGACTCCGTGGCGAGCTTGCGCACCAGCGGGGTCACGTAGGCACCCTCGTCACCGGCGGAAACCGGGGCGGCGGGGGCGGCCGGAGCGACCGGAGCCGCAGGGGCGACCGGAGCCGGAGCGGCCACGGGGGCCGGTGCGGCCACCGGAGCCGCGGGGGCGACCGGAGCCGGAGCGGCGACCGGGGGAGCGGCCACGACCGGAGCCGGGGCGGCGACCGGAGCGGCAGCGGCGACCGGAGCCGGGGCGGCGGCGGCCGGGGCGGCCGCGGGAGCCGTGCCCGCCGCACCGATGACGGCCAGACGTGCGCCGACCTCGGCGTTCTCGTCCTCGGCGACCAGGATCTCCAGCAGCGTGCCGGAGACCGGGGCGGGGATCTCGGTGTCGACCTTGTCGGTCGAGACCTCCAGCAGCGCCTCGTCGGCCTCGACCGACTCGCCGACCTGCTTCAGCCAGCGGGTGACGGTGCCCTCGGTGACGGACTCGCCCAGGGCGGGGAGTACGACATCGGTACCGGCGGTGGCCGGAGCGGCGGCAGCGGCCGGGGCCGCGGGGGCCTCGGCGACGGGGGCCGGAGCGGCCGGAGCCTCGGCGACCGGGGCCGCGGGGGCCTCGGCGGCCGGAGCGGCGGCCGGGGCCGGCGCGCCCGAACCGTCGTCGATGACGGCCAGCTCCGCGCCGACCTCGACGGTCTCGTCCTCGGCGACCTTGATGGAGGCCAGGATGCCCGCCACGGGGGACGGGATCTCGGTGTCGACCTTGTCGGTCGAGACCTCGAGCAGCGGCTCGTCGGCCTCGACGCGCTCGCCCTCGGCCTTCAGCCAACGGGTGACAGTGCCCTCAGTGACGCTCTCACCGAGCGCCGGAAGGGTTACGGAAACCGACATGGTTTCAGTTGCTCCTAACGAATGTGCGGAAGTGGTCGTCGCGCCCAGTGACGATTAGTCGTGTGCGTGCAGGGGCTTGCCGGCGAGTGCCAGGTGGGCCTCGCCCATCGCCTCGTTCTGCGTCGGGTGCGCGTGGATGAGCTGCGCGACCTCGGCCGGCAGGGCTTCCCAGTTGTAGATCAGCTGGGCCTCGCCGACCTGCTCGCCCATCCGGTCACCGACCATGTGGACGCCGACCACGGCACCGTCCTTGACCTGGACGAGCTTGATCTCGCCCGCGGTCTTCAGGATCTTGCTCTTGCCGTTGCCCGCCAGGTTGTACTTGAGGGCCACGACCTTGTCCGCGCCGTAGATCTCCTTGGCCTTGGCCTCGGTGATGCCGACGGAGGCGACCTCGGGGTGGCAGTACGTGACGCGCGGCACACCGTCGTAGTCGATCGGGACGGCCTTGAGGCCGGCCAGACGCTCCGCGACCAGGATGCCCTCGGCGAAGCCGACGTGCGCGAGCTGGAGGGTCGGGGCGAGGTCGCCGACGGCCGAGATGGTCGGCACGTTGGTCCGCATGTACTCGTCGACCACGACGTAGCCGCGGTCCATCGTGACGCCCTGCTCCTCGTAGCCCAGGCCCTGGGAGACGGGGCCGCGGCCGATCGCGACCAGCAGCACCTCCGCCTCGAAGGTCTTGCCGTCGGCGAGGGTGACCCGCACACCGTTCTCGGTGTACTCGGCCTTGTCGAAGAAGGTGCCGAGGTTGAACTTGATGCCCCGCTTGCGGAACGCGCGCTCCAGCAGCTTGGAGCTGTTCTCGTCCTCGACCGGTACGAGGTGCTTGAGGCCCTCGACGATGGTGACGTCGGTGCCGAAGGACTTCCACGCCGAGGCGAACTCGACGCCGATGACGCCGCCGCCCAGGACGATGGCGGACTCGGGCACGCGGTCCAGGACCAGCGCGTGGTCCGAGGAGATGATGCGGTTGCCGTCGATGTTCAGGCCCGGCAGCGAGCGCGGCACGGAGCCGGTCGCCAGGAGCACGTGGCGGCCCTGGATGCGCTGGCCGTTCACGTCGACGGACGTCGGCGAGGAGAGGCGGCCCTCACCCTCGATGTAGGTCAGCTTGCGGGAGGCGACAAGACCCTGCAGACCCTTGTACAGGCCCGCGATGATGTCGTCCTTGTACTTGTGCACACCCGCGATGTCGATGCCCTCGAAGGTGGCCTTGACACCGAACTGGGCGGCCTCGCGAGCCTGGTCCGCGATCTCGCCCGCGTGCAGCAGAGCCTTCGTGGGGATGCAGCCGTTGTGCAGGCAGGTGCCGCCGAGCTTGTTCTTCTCGATCAGGGCAACGTCCAGACCCAGCTGGGATGCGCGCAGTGCCGCGGCGTAACCGCCACTGCCGCCGCCGAGGATCACTAGGTCGAAAACGGTGCTGGCGTCGTTCGCCACGTCACGTCCTCCATGCATGTGCGCCGAGCACCGGTCCTCTGTGACCGGGCGGCGGCTGGTATACGGCCGCTTTTTCTTCGGCCCTGTGGTGGGGGCCCTGTCCTGCCGAGAACCCATCTTCGCATTTGTCGGCGGAACGCGGGACGCCGGGCCTGCCCTGGGGCAGGTCGTTCTGCCCGAACAGGGGGTTACCGCAGCGTAGAAACCTACGGATTTCGTTGGCAGCGAACGGGCCCCGGCCGTGATCAGAAAATATGATCACGGCCGGGGCCCGTGTGGAGCTCGGCAGTCCGGTGTCAGCCCAGGTCGCCCGTGGCCGTGCGCTCGGCCAGTCGGACCAGGGTGCGGACGGCGGAGCCGGTGCCGCCCTTGGGGGTGTAGCCGTACGGGGCGCCCTCGTGGAAGGCGGGGCCCGCGATGTCGAGGTGGGCCCAGGTGATGCCCTCGCCGACGAACTCCTGGAGGAAGAGGCCGGCCACCAGGCCGCCGCCCATCCGGACACCCATGTTGGCGATGTCGGCGGTGGGGGAGTCCATGGACTTGCGCAGGTCCCCGGGGAGCGGCATCGGCCACGAGGCCTCGCCGACCTCCTCGGCGATCTCGTGGATGGAGGTCCGGAACGCCTCGTCGTTGCCCATGATGCCGAAGGTCCGGTCGCCCAGCGCCATGACCATGGCGCCGGTCAGGGTGGCGACGTCGACGATCGCGTCCGGGTTCTCCTCGGAGGCTTTGGTCAGCGCGTCGCCGAGGACCAGGCGGCCCTCGGCGTCCGTGTTGAGGACCTCGACGGTCTTGCCGCTGTACATGCGCAGCACGTCACCGGGCTTGGTGGCGGAGCCGGACGGCATGTTCTCGGCGAGCGCGAGCCAGCCGGTCACGTTGACCTGGAGCCCGAGCTTGGCGGCGGCGACCACGGAGGCGAAGACGGCGGCGGCGCCGGCCATGTCGCACTTCATCGTCTCGTTGTGGCCGGCCGGCTTCAGGGAGATGCCGCCGGAGTCGTAGGTGATGCCCTTGCCGACGTAGGCGAGGGTCTTCTCCGCCTTGGGGTGGGTGTAGGAGAGCTTCACCAGGCGCGGCGGGTTCTCGGAGCCCTTGCCGACGCCCATGATGCCGCCGTAGCCGCCCTTGACCAGGGCCTTCTCGTCCAGGATCTGGACCTTGATGCCGTTCTCCTTCGCGGTCGCGTTGGCGACGGCGGCGAAGGCCTCGGGGGTGAGGTCGTTCGGCGGGGTGTTGACCAGGTCACGGGCGATGTTGATCTCGGTCGCGAGGACCGTGGCGCGCTCGGCGGCGGCCTTGTGCTCCTTGTCGCGCGGCTTGGCGCCGAGCAGGGCGATCTCGGCGAGCGGCTGCTTGGGCCCGCCGTTCTTGGCGGCCTTCTTCTCGCCGCCCTGGTAGGCGGTGAAGGAGTACGCGCCCAGCAGCGCGCCCTCGGCCACGGCGGTGACGGCGGAGGCGTCGTCGAGGGGGAGCGCGAAGGCGGCCTTCTTGGCGCCGTGCAGGGCGCGGGCGGCGGCGCCGGCGGCGCGGCGCAGCGCCTCCTCGTCGTAGGACTCGTCCGTCTCGGGGAGGGAGCCCAGCCCGACCGCCAGCACGACCGGGACCTTGAGGCCGTCCGGTGCCGGCAGCTTGGTGATCTCGCCTTCGGCGCCCGAGGCACCGAGTGCGTCGAGCACGGCGGCGAGCTTTCCGTCGTACGCCTTGTCCACGGCCTCGGCGCCCGCGGCAACGACGGGACCCTTGGGGCCCTTCGCTACGCCGACGACGAGGGCGTCGGCGCGCAGCGTCGCCGGTCCGGCAGTGCTGAGAGTCAGAGCAGTCACGGTGGTGAAGTCTCGCTTCCGTTTTGGTGGTGTGGGCCGAGTGGGTGGACGGCCGTCCGTAGCGATCGTATTCGGGCCCGATGGCCGCCGGAAATGAGCCTACGCGTACGTACTCATCCGTACGCCACTCGAAGGTTTGGCAAGTTGTTCGATCAAGAGGCTCCCAGGTTCACCCATCTGTGGCCTCTGTTCCAGGTTTGCCCCTTAGACCTGACGAGGTCCGAAAGACTCGGCCCACTCTCGCAAGGGGACGCGGGGTCTCTTTGCATGATTTCCACAGAGCATCCCCGGCCCGGCCTCATGTCAACGGGCCGAAGTCGAGGATGCCTGCGGGGGGAAAGGCCGAAATGGTCAAGAAGAACCGGATGAACAGGCTCGCCGCCGTATGCTTCGCGGCTGCCATAGCCTCCGTCGCCGTACCCGGAGCGGCCGCACAGGCGGCCGCCACTCCGCGCATCGACCTGAGGGTGCTGGTCGTCGACGACGGCGGCAGCTCGGTCGAGGCGATCACCGCGGAACTCCGCGACACCGGAGTCCCGTACACCCGCGTGAACCTGGGCAGCTCCGGCCGCCCGGTCGTGAACGCGGCGTTCCTCGCCGACACGGTCGACGGGCGGCCGCGCGCCAAGTTCCAGGGCGTGGTGCTGCCGAACGAGAACCCGTTCGGCGTGGGCTCGGCCGAGATGGCCGCGCTCACCGCGTACGAGACCACCTACGGGATCCGCCAGGTGGACGCGTACACCTGGGCCCACCCCGAGGTGGGTCTGGAGTACACCGACAACGGCGGCTACAGCGGCACGCTCGACGGCACCCAGGCCGCCGTCACCGCGGCCGGGAAGACAGGTCCCTTCGGCTACCTCGGCGGGCAGGTCGCCTTCGAGGACAACTCGGCGCTGATCCCCGAGAGCTACGGGTTCATGGCCAAGCCGAGGGCCGGCTACACCAGCTACCTCGACGCCCCGGTCGGCTCCGGACGGGCCTCGCTCGTCGGCGAGTACACCCACGACGGGCGCAGCGAACTGGTCGTCACCTTCGGGTACAACCAGTACCAGCAGCAGTTCCGGCTGCTGGCCCGCGGCATCGTCGAGTGGGTCACCCAGGGCGTCCACCTCGGGCAGGAGCGCAACTACTTCGCGGTCCACGTGGACGACGTCTTCGCCCCGGACGCCCGCTGGAGCAAGGACCTCAACTGCACCCCCGGGGACTACGCCTGCGCCGGCGGCGAGGGCAAGGAGTCCACGATCCGGATGACGGCCGCCGACGCCCAGTACCTGGCGCAGTGGCAGACCTCGAAGAACTTCAAGCTCGACCTGCTGTTCAACGCGGGCGCGGGGGAGGAGTGGAAGGCGGAGAACGGCAACACCGACGCGCTGACCGCCCAGCTGGTCGCCGACCGGGCGAAGTACCGCTGGATGAACCACACCTACACCCACCCGTTCCTCGGCTGCGTCCAGAACACCGCCACCACTCCGTGGACCTGCACGAAGAACACCGCGGGCGCGATCAACTGGATGAGCCGCGCCGAGATCTCCGCGCAGATCCGGGACAACAACAACTGGGCCGCCTCCAAGGGGATCACCACCGACCGCACCGAGCTGGTCACCGGAGAGCAC
The DNA here is from genome assembly GCF_036014235.1 of Streptomyces sp. NBC_00435. Lineage (GTDB taxonomy): Bacteria > Actinomycetota > Actinomycetes > Streptomycetales > Streptomycetaceae > Streptomyces. Next base: position 2,380,345 of record NZ_CP107924.1, on the reverse strand, counting down.
TCCGGTCTCAAGACCCTTCCGCAGCAGGCGCAGGACAACCCCAACCTGGCCGGAGCGCTGGCCGACAACGGCGTGAAATGGGCGGGCAGCGACAACTCCCGCGAGCCCGCGCAGCGGGCGGTCGGCGCCGCGCTGACCGTCCCCCGGTACCCGATGAACGTGTACTACAACACGGGCACCAACTCCGAGATGGCCGACGAGTACAACTGGATCTACACCAGCCGGGCGGACGGCGGCAGCGGCGTCTGCGAGGACAACCCCGCGACCTCCACCTGCCTGCCGGCCCCGCTCGACGCGAGCACCGGATACCTGAACTACATCGTTCCGGCCGAGACCAGGACCGCCCTGCGGCACGTCCTGAACAACGACCCGCGCCCGCACTACGTGCACCAGAGCAACCTGGCCGAGGACCGCACCCTGTACCCGGTGCTCAACCAGGTCCTCGACACCTACCGGGTCCTGTACGCGCCCAGCGCACCGATCGTGAACCAGAGCATGAAAGACACCGGCGTCGAGCTCCAGCGCCGCGCGGCCTGGGACGCCGCGGTCGCCGCCAACCAGGTCACCGCCTACCGCATCGGCAAGGACGTCACCGTCAAGGCGCCCTCCGGAGTCGTGGCTCCGGTCACCGCACCCACCGGCACCAAGAAGCAGCTCCTCCTCGGCACCGCGGACTTCGGCACCGCCTACGCCGGCTCCCGCTCCACCTGGGCCGCCCCGGAGCTGCTCCAGAGCGCCGTCACGCTGCACATGCCCTGACCGTCCCGGGCACGTAGAGGCCAGCCACGCGTACCACCTAGCGCCGGCGTTCCGTCAACCATGGGCGCCGGCCCCTTTTCCGTCCTTGGGGGGACACACCACATGAGTCATGGGCGTCACGTCACCATGCTCACCGAAGGCACCTACCCGCACGTCCACGGGGGCGTCAGCACCTGGTGCGACCAACTGGTCCGCGGCATGCCGGAGGTCGACTTCAACGTCATAGCCCTGACCGGCTCCGGACGCGAGCCGGTCACCTGGGAACTGCCGCGCAACGTCTACCGCCACACCGCCGTCCCGCTCTGGGGCGCTCCGCCGGCCAGGAAACTCCGTTCGGGCCTGCGGGGCAAGGGCCGGCGCCGCTTCACCGAGACCTACGAGACCTTCCTGCTCTCCCTGCTCGATCCCGCCCGCGGGGGATTCTCCGAGTCCCTGCGCGAACTGGCCCTGCTGGCCCGCTCCGGCCGGCTCGCCCCGGCCCTGCGCTCGGAGTCGGTCCTGCGCCTGCTGATGGACGTCTGGACCCGCCCGGGGCTGGTGACCGCGGCCGCCGAGCCCACCATCCACGACGCGCTCACCGCCACCGACCTGCTGGAACACGCGCTGCGCCCGCTCGGTGTGCGCATCCCGCCGGACAGCGTCGCGCACGCCGTGAGCAGCGGACTGGCCACCCTGCCGGCCCTCGCCGCCAAGTACCTCGACAAAGTGCCGTTCCTCCTCACGGAGCACGGCATCTACCTGCGCGAGCGCTACCTGGGCTACCGCAGCGCCGAACAGCGCTGGCCCGTCAAGGCACTCATGCTCGGCTTCTACCGCGAGCTCAACACCGAGGGCTACCGGCAGGCCGACCTGATCACCCCGTGCAACCAGTACAACCGCCGCTGGGAGGAGCGCGGGGGCGCCGACTCCGAGCGGATCCGCACCGTCTACAACGGCGTCGACCCGCACGCCTTCCCCGAGGCCGGTCCCGAGCCGGAGGTGCCCACCCTCAGCTGGTGCGGCCGCATCGACCCCATCAAGGACCTCGAAACCCTCATCCGGGCCTACGCGTTCATGCGCGAGGAACTGCCCGCCCTGCGTCTGCGGCTCTTCGGCCCGGTCCCCGCCGGCTGCGAGGAGTACAAGCTCAAGCTGGAGAAGCTCGCCGCCGAACTGGGGGTGACCGACGGGATCTGCTACGAAGGCCGCATCAGCGACGTGGCCAGGGCCTACGCGGCCGGCTCCATCGTGATGCTCTCCTCCATCAGCGAGGGCTTCCCCTTCTCCATCATCGAGGCCATGTCCTGCGGCCGCACCACCGTCTCCACCGACGTGGGCGGGGTCCGCGAGGCCGTCGGCGACACCGGCCTCGTCGTCCCGCCGCGCGAGCCAGAGACCATGGCCCGCGCCACCCTCGCGCTGCTGCGCGACGACGGACGCCGCGCCGAGCTGGGACGGATGTCCCGCAAGCGGGTGGTGGAGAAGTTCACGCTCCACCAGTCCGTGGACGGCTTCCGCCACATCTACCGCGAGCTCGCCGGCCAGCCCGTGCTGCCCGTTCACGTGGGCGACGAGTGGACCCAGCGCCTCGCCGATCCCTGGTACAAGGAACTCGCGGCCGACGGGAGCCTGTGGTGAGCGGATCACTTTGGCTGAAAATCCCCGGCGGCGACACCCTGCCCGCCATCCCGCGGCCCCGGCGCGGCGCCTCCCCGGCCGCCGACCCGATGGACGAACTCGCGGAGCGTCTCGACGTGTTCATCGCCGCGGCCGTCCATCCCGACGAGATCGCCGCCATCCTCGAATCCGACGGGATGACCGACGAGCACATCCGCCTCGCCTACGGGCGAGAGGACTCCTTCGGCCTCGCCGAGGAGCTCTACGCCCGGGTGCCGCGCTCCTTCCCGGAGCCGGCCCGCGTCCCCGACCCCTGGAAGGTCTCCCTCACCGCCTGCCTGCTGCGCGGGGTGATCTTCGCCCTGCCCGGCCTCGCCTACCTGCTGGGCGCGCCCCTGCTGGAAGGGCCCAAGGACCGGCTGGGGCTGCCCGCCGGGACGCTGACGCTGCTCGCCGGGGCACTCATCGGCTGGGTCTGGGACCAGACCCTGTCCCACCGGGCGTATTCCTGGCTCGGCCTCGGCGACCGGGCCGCCGCCGGGCGGACCCTGCTCGCCGGAGCCCCCGCGGGGGCCCTGCTGGGCATCGCCGCCGCGCTGGCGGTGCCCGGCGGGCCCCCGTTCTCCTACGCCTTCGCCGCGGGCCAGGCCCTGTACGTCGGGGCCGCCACCGTGCTGCTGGTGCTCGGGCGGGAGCGGCTGCTGCTGGGCGCGCTCGCGCCGATGGCCGCCGGGGCGCTGCTCTCGCTCTTCCTGGAACTGCCCGTTCCGCTGCGGGTGTCCCTGCTGGTGCTCTCCCTGCTGGCCGCCTGCGTCCTGGCCGTACGGGAACTGCCGCTGGCCGACGGCGTACGGGCCCTCGTGCTCCGCGTCCGCGGCTGGACGGAGCGCCGGCCGGGCGAGCGGGGCCCGGTGCGCTGGCAGATGCTGCGCGGCGCCGAGGAGGAGTACGCGCCGCGCGGCCCCCGGCTCGGGGACTCCGTGCCGTACGGGGTGTTCGGCCTGGGCACCGGCCTGCTCGTGCTGTACGCCGCCCTGGGGGAGGTGCTCGCCGGCGGTCCCGCCGAGGCGGTCGCGGCCCCCTCGGCGGTGGCCCTCACCCTCAGCATGGGGCCCGCCGAATGGCTGCTCCACCGGTTCCGCAGCGGCAGCCTCGCGGGTCTGCGGGCGGCCCGTTCACCGCGGCAGTTCTGGCTGCGGATGCTCGCCACCCTGGCCCAGTGCCTCACCGCCTACCTGGCGGTGCTGCTGGCCCTCGGCGTCACCGGGACCCTGCTCTGGCCCGGCGCGCCCGGCCTGACCGGGGCCCGCGTCGCCACCCTGCTGCTGCTCGGCACCGTGATGTGGACCGGGCTGCTCCTGCAGTCCTTCGGGGCGGTCCGGCCCGCCGCGGTGGTCTGCGCCTCGGCCGCGGTCGCGCAGAGCCTGGCCCTGCTCCTGGGACTCGGGCAGCCGCGCGTCGTGCAGCTGGCCGTCGCCGGAGCGGCGGCGCTCGCGCTGGGCACCCTGGTCTGCCTGCTGCTCGGCCGCGCCACGGCCCACCGCTGAGCCGCGCGGTCACCGCTGACCGGCGCCGTCACCGCCGACCCGCCCAGTCACCGCCGACCCACGTGCGTCGCCGCCGACGCACGTGGCCCCGTACGAGAAGAAGGACCTCATGCTGCTGGTGCCCCTCTACGAGCATCCCGCCGACCGCCCCGAGGACTGGGAGCAGCTCATCCGCTCCGCGGGCCGGCTGCACTCGGTGGTGCTCAACCCCGCCAGCGGGCCGGGCAAGGCCCCCGACGAGCGGTTCGCCGCCGTCGCCGAGCGGCTGCGCGGGGCCGGGGTGCCCGTCCTCGGGTACGCCGACACCGATTACGGGCGCCGCCCGCACGCCGCCGTCGTCCAGGACATGCTGCGCCACCGCGACTGGTACGAGGCCGACGGGACCTTCCTCGACCAGGCGGCCGCCGGGCCGGAGTTCCTGCCGCACTACAAACGGCTCGTCGTCGCCGCGCGGGCCGCCGGGGCCCGTACCGTGGTCCTCAACCACGGAATGCACCCGCATCCCGGCTACGCCGAACTCGCCGACCTGCTCGTCACCTTCGAGGGGCCCTGGGACGCCTACCGGGACGCGGCCGCCGCACCCCCGTGGACCGCGGACCACCCCGCCCACCGGTTCTGTCACCTCGTGTACGCCGTCCCGCCGGGCGCCCCGGCCGCAGCCCTCGCCGAGCGGCTCGCGGCCCAGCGGGGGGCCGGCGTGCACTGCGCGGTCCCCGGGACCGGCGCGCACCCGTGGGGAACCCTGCCGTACGCCTTGGAGGCCACCGGATGAGACGCCGGTCCACCGGCCGCCTGCTGGTCCTCGTACCGCTCCTGCTGCTCGCGGCCTGCACTGCCGCCCCGGACGAGGACGGGGGCCAGCCGGACGACCTCTCGCCCGCCCCGGCGCCCGGGGAACGCTGGCAGCCGCGGCCGGGGGTCAGTTGGCAGTGGCAGCTCACCGGGAAGCTCGACACCTCGGTGCGGGCGGCGGTCTACGACGTCGACGGGTTCACCACCACCACGGAGCAGGTCGCCGAGCTGAAGAAGGCCGGCCGGCGGACCATCTGCTACCTCTCCACCGGTGCCTGGGAGGACTTCCGGCCCGACGCGGAGGCCTTCCCGAAGGCGCTGCGGGGGGAGGGCAACGGCTGGGAGGGCGAGCGGTGGCTCGACATCCGGCGGCTCGCGGAGCTGGAGCCGCTGATCGCCAAGCGGTTCGACATGTGCCGGGACAAGGGTTTCGACGCGGTGGAGCCGGACAACATGGACGCCTACCGCAACAAGTCCGGCTTCCCCCTCACCGCCGGGGACCAGCTGACGTACAACCGGCTGGTCGCGAAGCTCGCCCACGACCGGGGCCTGTCGGTCGGTCTGAAGAACGACCTCGACCAGATCCCGCAGCTGGTGGGGGACTTCGACTTCGCGGTCAACGAGCAGTGCGCCCAGTACGGGGAGTGCGCGCGGCTGACCCCGTTCATCGAGGCGGGCAAAGCGGTCTTCCACGTGGAGTACGAGCTCCCGGCGAGCCGGTTCTGCGCGGACACCAGCAGACTGAAGCTCAGCTCCCTGGAGAAGAAGTACGAACTGGGCGCCTGGCGCCGCACCTGCGCCCAGGCCCAGTAGCCCAGGCCCACTAGCCCAGGGCCAGTGCCACCAGGACCGTCGTCGCCGAGACCTCGGCCAGGGCTCCGAACACGTCGCCGGTGACCCCGTCGAAGCGGTGTACGCAGCGGCGGAGCAGGAGTTCCGCGGCCAGCAGGGCGGCCGGCACCGCCGCCGCGTGCTGCGCGGCGGACGGCAGCCCCAGCGGCAGCGCGGCCGCGCCGGCGAGGACCACGGTCAGCGCCGCGATCGCGACGGCCGCACCGCGCGGGACGACTCCGGCGACGGCCGCGCCCAGCCCCTCGGGGCGGGCCGGCGGGACCCCGTCCCGGGAGGCCAGGGTCATCGCGAGCCGGGCGGCGACGGCGGCCAGGACGGCGGCGAGGGCGCCCCGGACCCAGCTGTCGGCGTACACGTTCGCCAGCGCCGCGACCTGGACCAGCAGCACGAACACCAGCGCCACCACCCCGAAGGGGCCGATGTCGGACTGCTTCATGATGCGCAGCGCGGCGTCGGCGGGCTTGGCGCTGCCCAGTCCGTCGACCGTGTCGGCGAGGCCGTCCAGGTGCAGGGCGCGGGTCAGCGCCGCCGGCACCGCCACGGTGACGGCCGCGGCGAGCAGCGGCCCGCCACCGCACAGCAGCAGCAGGACGCCGGGCACGGCCGCGAGGACTCCCACGACCAGCCCGGCGAGCGGGGCGCAGGCCATCCCGGTGCGGGCGGCGGGGCGGTCCCAACGGGTGATGCGCGCGGGCAGCACGGTGAGTGTGCCGAAGGCGAAGCGGACCCCGTCGAGCAGGGAGGCCCGGTCCGGGGGCGGCGTCAGGGGCGGGCCGTCGTACGAATCTGTCATCGGCGCGAACGCTACCTGCTCGCCCGGAGCGGTAAGTTACCCATTACGCCCCAAATCGGGAGGTGGTGTCATGGGTCACTGGTGGTACCGCAACATTATGGAGCCGGGGAAGCTCCCGCTGCTCCTCGCCCTGGTCTCCTTCGTGCTGTCCTTCCTGGTCACGCGCGTGATCACCCGGACGATCCGGGCGGGACGCGGCCCCTTCAAGAACGTCACCCCCGGAGGGCTGCACATCCACCACGTCGTACCGGGCGTGATCCTCGTGATCATCGGTGGCTTCGGTGCGATCGGCAGCAGCCGGCACAGTTTCGGGGCGGGACTGTCGGCCGTGATCTTCGGGCTGGGCGCGGGACTGGTGCTGGACGAGTTCGCGCTGATCCTGCACCTGGACGACGTCTACTGGAGCGAGCAGGGTCGCAAGAGCGTGGAGATCGTGGTCCTGACGGCGGCGATCGTCGCGCTGGTGCTGGGCGGTTTCCTGCCGTTCGGGGTCAACGACCTCAGCGCGGAGGAGCGGCACAGCCGCGGTCTCGTGGTCATGAACACGGCGACCAACTTCTTCCTGGCCCTGATCGCCCTGTGGAAGGGCAAACCGCGCACCGCGTTCTTCGGCACGGTCATCCCCTTCGTCGCGCTGATCGGCGCGATCCGGCTGGCCCGGCCCGGCTCCCCGTACGCCAAGAAGTTCTACGCGAACCGGCCGAAGGCCCGTGCAAAGGCCGGACTCCGCGCCTTCCACCACGACCGCCGGTGGGCGGCGCCGCGCCGCAAGTTCGAGAACTTCATCGGCGGGACCCCGGACCCCGAGCGGGCTTCCGACACCGAGATGCGCTGACGCGGCAGAAGGGCCCGCCCCGGGTGGGGCGGGCCCTTCTCGTACGTCCTGCGGCCGGTGGCCCGTGTCCTGTTGCCTCGACTCAGCCCGGGATCAGGCCGTCGTCGCTGAGCATCTCCCGGACCTCGTCCAGCGAGGCGTCGGGCGCGGGCAGGATCAGCTCGGACGGCTCCAGCGCGTCGTCGGGCAGCGGCTCGCCGAGGCGGCGCACGGCGTCGAGCAGTTCGCCCAGCGTGCGCCGGAAGCCCTCCTCGTCACCGCTCTCCATCTCCGCGAGCAGCACGTCGTCCAGCTTGTTGAGCTCGGTGAAGTGGCTGTCCGCCAGCTTCACCTGACCTTCCCCCATGATGCGGACAATCATGCCGGGCCCCGTCCTACTGCTTGTCGAACCGGTGCTGGGTCTGCGACTGCTGGCCGGCGCCCGGGGCGCCGCCCTCGATGGCCTGCTGCTGGGCGGAGGGACCGCCCGCCAGCTCGGCCTTCATCCGCTGGAGCTCCAGCTCCACGTCGGTCCCGCCCGAGAGGCGGTCCAGCTCGGCCTGGATGTCGTCCTTGGACCCGAGGCCGCTCTGGTCGTCGAGCGCGCCGGAGGCCAGCAGCTCGTCGATCGCGCCGGCGCGGGCCTGCAGCTGCGCCGTCTTGTCCTCGGCGCGCTGGATGGCGAGTCCGACGTCGCTCATCTCCTCGGAGATGCCGGAGAAGGACTCGGCGATCCGCGTCTGCGCCTGGGCGGCCGTGTACGTGGCCTTGATGGTCTCCTTCTTGGTGCGGAAGGCGTCCACCTTGGCCTGCAGGCGCTGCGCGGCGAGGGTCAGCTTCTCCTCCTCGCCCTGCAGGGTCTGGTGCTGCACCTCCAGGTCGCTGACCTGCTGCTGCAGCGAGGCGCGGCGGGACAGGGCCTCGCGGGCCAGGTCCTCGCGGCCCAGCGCCAGCGCCTTGCGGCCCTGGTCCTCCAGCTTGCTGGACTGGCCCTGGAGCTGGTTGAGCTGCAGCTCCAGCCGCTTGCGGGAGGTCGCCACGTCGGCGACGCCCCGGCGCACCTTCTGAAGCAGCTCCAGCTGCTTCTGGTACGAGTAGTCGAGGGTTTCGCGCGGGTCCTCGGCCCGGTCCAGGGCCTTGTTCGCCTTCGCGCGGAAGATCATCCCCATACGCTTCATGACACCGCTCATGGGCTTCGCGCGCCCCCTTCTAGACGGACTTCGCTCCAGGTCACCAACAGAACCCACAGTACGGGCCCTGCCTCTATTACCGCACTGTTCGAGCACGGATGCGCTCCTCCTCCAGGACGAGTGCTCCGCCGCCGTGTCAGGCGTAAGGAGTAGGTGCTTCCTCAGGGAAGACGCCCGCCGTTGCCGGATCGTTCCCCACCGGAACGGGGCCCGTGTCCGCAACCACGTACCCTTGGGTTTTGTGTTTGGTAGCCGATCCTCCAAGGAAGAGAAGGACGCCGCCACCGACAAGGTGAGCGCCGACCTCTCGCAGCCCCGTGACCCGCAGGCCCCGAAGGGCCGCCCGACGCCGAAGCGTGCTGTGGCCCAGTCGCAGCGCAAGGCCGTGGTGGCCTCGACCGGCAATCGCAAGGAGGATGCCAAGCGAGCTCGTGAGCGCCGCCGGGTCGAGATGGCCAGGCAGCGCGAGGCCCTCGCCAATGGTGACGAGCGTTATCTGCCCAACCGCGACAAGGGTCCCGTCCGCCGCTTCGTACGCGACTTCGTGGACTCCCGCTTCTCCGTCGCCGAGATGTTCCTGCCGCTGGCCGTGATCATCCTGGTGCTCAGCATGGTGCGGGTGCAGAACCTCCAGAACATCGCGCTGCTGCTCTGGCTCGGCGTGATCGCGCTGATCCTCGTCGACTCCGTCGGCATGTTCATCCGGCTGCGCAGCGCGCTGAACAAGCGCTTCCCGGACGAGCCCAAGCGCGGCGCCGTCGCGTACGGCCTCATGCGCACGCTCCAGATGCGCCGGCTGCGTCTGCCCAAGCCGCAGGTCAAGCGCGGGGAACGACCCTGAGCCGAGGGGCGCCCGGAGCGTCCGGCGGGGGCGGATTCACCGACGGGTCCCGGCTGTGGCTCGAAGGTCTGGGCGGGCTCCGCAACGCCGTGCGCCAGGAGCTCGTCGGCCGCCAGGTCGACGAGCAGGTCGCGAGCCGCTTCCCCGTCGGGCAGCGGCTGCGCGTCCTCGACGTGGGCATGGGCCAGGGGACGCAGGCGCTGCGCCTGGCCCGCGCCGGCCACATGGTGACGGGCCTGGAGCAGGACCCCGCCATGCTGGCCGTGGCTCGTGAGGTACTGGCCGCCGAGCCCGCCGGGATCCAGGACCGCGTCCGGCTGATGGAGGGCGACGGCCGGGAGACCGGCGCGCACTTCCTGCCGGGCAGCTTCGACGTGGTGCTGTGCCACGGCGTGCTCATGTACGTGCCCGAGCCGGACGCCATGCTCGCCGGGCTCGCCCGGATGCTGGCCCCCGGCGGACTGCTGTCCCTGCTGGTGCGCAACGGCGACGCGCTCGCCATGCGGCCCGGCCTGGAAGGCGACTGGACGGCCGCACTGGCCGCCTTCGACACCGTCGCCTACACGAACCGGCTGGGCCTGGACGTGCGCGCCGACCGGCTGGCCACGCTGACCTCGACCCTGTCCGGGATCGGCGCCCCGCTGCAGACCTGGTACGGCGTACGCGTCTTCACCGACGGCACCGAGGCGGGGGCGGAGCTCCCCGGCGACGCGGAGTTGGAGCGGCTGCTCGCCGCCGAGGACCGCGCCGGGCGGACCGACCCGTACCGCGGGGCCGCAGCGCTGCTGCACCTGTGCGGCGTACGGGGCTGAGCGGCCGAACCCGGTACGCGCCGAACCCGGTACGCGCCGAACCTCGAACACGCCAGAGCCCGGACCCCCGCAGGGGTCCGGGCTCCCACGCACCCGGCTGTCGCGGGGCGGCGTCCGGTCAGAGCTCGGCGGCCTCGCGCAGGCTCATCGTGTACAGCTGGACCCCGCCGTCGTCGGACAGCTTCACCTGCTCGGTGCCGCCCTCCAGCAGGTCCTTCCAGTACTCCCCGATCCACGATTCGGCGTCGCCCTGCGTGGTGAACTCCTCCGGCACCACCGAGGGGCTCGTCTCACTGCCGTCGGCCGCCTCGAACCGCCACGTCCACGCCATGTCCGCCTCCGTTGCTCGTCCGCTTCTCACACGCTTCTCGCCTTGAGTGTGCCCGCAGACTAACCGGGCGCGCAGCAGTCCCGGCGACGCGGGAGGATCATCCTGTGGAACTCACTCTGCTCGGCACCGGCACCCCCGAAGGACTGCCCCGCCCCGGCTGTCCCTGCGCCGTCTGCGCGGTCTGCGTCGGGCCCCGGTCGCGCGCGGCCACCTCCGTGCTCGTGGACGGGGCACTGCTGCTCGACCTGACACCCGGAGCGGTGCTCGCGGGGGCCCGCGCGGGGCACTCCCTGGCCGGTGTGCGGCAGGTCCTGCTGACGCACCCGCACGACGGCCCGCCGGTCGAGCTTCCGCCGGGGCTGCCGGCGGCCGGGCGGGTGCCGGACGGGCGGGAGCTCGCGGTGATCTCCGGGCACCGGGTGCGGGCGGTGGCGATGGACGCCCCGGGCACCGGGTACGAGGTGACCGGGCCGGACGGCGCCCGGATGCTGTACCTGCCGCCCGGCGGGGCCCCCGCCGGAGTGAACGGGACCAGCGGCCGGAGCCCGTACGACGTGGTGCTCGCGGATGTGCTCGGCAGGCCCGAGGCATTGGCGCGGCTGCGGGCGAGCGGAGCGGTGGGCCCGGCCACGGACGTGATCGCCGTCCACCTGGACCACGACACCCCGCCGGGCGCGGAACTGCTGCGCCGGTGCGCGGCGGCGGGCGCGAGGGTGCTGCCGGACGGGACGACGGTGGTGGCCGGGGAGTACCGGGTGCTGCCCGAGGTGCCGCGCCGGACCCTGGTGCTGGGCGGGGCCCGGTCGGGCAAGTCGTACGAGGCGGAGCGCCGGCTGGCCGGCTACCCGGAGGTCGTCTACGTCGCCACGGGCGGTACGCGGGAGGGCGACCCCGAATGGGCCTCGCGGATCGGCCTCCACCGGGAGCGCCGGCCCTCGTCCTGGCGCACGGTGGAGACCTGCGACCTGGTGCCGCTGCTGGCACAGGAGGGACCGGCGCTGCTGATCGACTGCCTGGCGCTGTGGCTGACGGACGCGATGGACCGGGTGGGGGCGTGGGACGACGCGGTCTGGGCGGATCGGGGCGCCAAGGAGCTCAGGGAACGGACCGCGGAGCTCGTGGCCGCGGTCCGCGCGACCCGCCGCCCGGTGGTACTGGTCAGCAACGAGGTGGGCTCGGGCGTGGTCCCCGCGACCGCGTCGGGGCGCCGCTTCCGGGACGAACTGGGGAGGCTGAACGCGGGGGTCGCCGACGAGTGCGAGCACGTGCTGCTGGTGGTCGCGGGGCAGGCGCTGGTGCTGAAGGAGTAGCCCCGCGGCAGCCCGGTCACAGCTCCGCGGTGCGCGGTCGGGCGCCTGACCCCGAGGCCGTTCTGGGCCGTTGGGGGTCCGCTGTACTCTCTGGCAGATGACCACGCTGAATCTCGACGACTTCTCCGATCTGATCGAGCGCCCCGACGGGGGCGTGCGGCGTGACGCCGAGGAACGCCGTGAACGGCAGGCCGTGCCGGCCGGGGCGCTGGGGCGGCTCGACGAACTCGCCGAGTGGCTCGCCGCCGCGCAGGGGCGCGTGCCGGTCCAGCCGATCGTGTGTCCGCGCGTCGTGCTGTTCGCCGCCGACCACGGGGTCGCCGCCGAGGGCGTGTCCGTCCGGCCCGCCGGCAGCGCCCACGAGCTGGTGCGCTCGGTCCTCGACGGGAAGAGCCCGGTGGCGATCCTGGCCGCGCGGCTCGGCGCCTCGGTGCGGATCGTCGACGCCGGTCTGGCCTGCGACCCGGGGCTGTTGCCGGAGGAGATCACCAAGCACCGCGTACGGAGCGGCAGCGGGCGGATCGACGTGGAGGACGCGCTCACGGCCGAGGAGGCCGCGCAGGCGCTGCGGCTCGGGATGCGGATCGCGGACGAGGAGGCCGACTCCGGGACCGACCTGGTCGTCCTCGGAGACCTGAGCGTCGGCGGGACCACCGTCGCCGCCACCCTCGTCGCCGCCCTGTGCGGCACCGACGCCTCCGTGGTCACCGGCCGCGGCGGCGTACCGATCGACGACCTGACCTGGATGCGCAAGTGCGCGGCGATCCGCGACGCGCTGCGACGCGCCCGGCCCGTCCTCGGGGATCAGGTCGCACTGCTGGCCGCCGTCGGTGGTGCGGACGTCGCCGCGATCACCGGCTTCCTGCTCCAGTGCGCGGTGCGCCGCACCCCCGTCATCCTCGACGGAGTCGTCTCGGCGGCCTGCGGACTGGTGGCCCAACGGGCCGCTTTCCGGGCCCCGGACTGGTGGCTGGCCGGACACGCCAGTGGGGAGCCCGGCCAGGCCAAGGCCCTGGACCGGATGGCGCTCAACCCGGTGCTCGACCACGGCGTCACTGTGGGAGAAGGAACCGGGGCGTTGCTGGCACTTCCCCTCGTCCAGGCGGCCGCCGCACTCGCGGCGGAGCTCCCGGAGAGGGCCGTCGAGCCGGCCGAATGAGTCACCGGGGCCCGTGGTCCTGACCAGGCCGTGGCCCCCGGGGCAGCCGAGCTCGGACCGCGATGCCCCATATCATCGCTTTTATGGGAGAGGTCCGTTTGACCAGCGCAGAGACCGAGCGGAAGACCGACCGAGGAACCGGTGGGGATCCGAGCGGCAACGGCAAACCAGGGGGCGGCCGGGAACCCGGCCAGGGGAACGGCCAGGGGAACACCCGGGAGGGTGGGCGGGGAAGCCTCCGATCGAGGCGAAGCGCCACCTTCGTGGTCTGGTACCTGCGCGCCGTCACCTTCGTCAACCTGCTCAGCGCGGTGTGGTTCTCGCTCGGGCAGGACCTGCGCCGGCACAGCACCGCCGATTTCTACACCCCGTACCTGCTCACGGCGGGCTTCGCCTCCGCGGCGTTCTCGCTGCTGCTCACCGTCACCATGGGCCGCCGCAAGCGGGCGGCCTGGATCCTGAACCTCGTCCTCAGCGGCCTGTTGCTGGTGGCCTTCGCCATGGCCGCCGTCGCCTCCTTCACCCCGTGCTCGGGCGGCACGTACGAGTTCTGCTATCCGGAGTTCCGCGGGCACGCCCAGAACTGGGTGGCCTTCGGGCTGACCGCGCTCTTCGTCGGCGCCCTGCTGCTGGGCCGCCGGGAGTTCTACGCCAAGGGCGACCGCTCCAACCCACTGCTGGCCAGCCTGGTCGCCTCCGTGGGCCTGCTGGTGACCTCCCTGGTCGCCGCGCTCCTCGTCGGCGCCACCAACACCGACCCGGACGCCGCCGACGCCACGTTCCTGGCCCGCTGGCGGTACGGCGTGATGCGGCTGGTCACCCTGGCCCCCGACGACAAGGCGTACAACTCCATCACCACCCCGGGCTGGGTGGACGTCACCATCAACGTGATGTCGACGCTGCTGCTGCTCGCCGTGCTGTTCGCGGCCTTCCGCTCGCGCCGCGCCGTGGACCCGCTCGGCGAGGAGGACGAGGAGAAGCTGCGCGTCCTGCTCGCCCGGCACGGCGACCGCGACTCCCTCGGCTACTTCGCGCTGCGCCGCGAGAAGTCCGTCATCTGGTCCCCGACCGGCAAGGCCGCCGTCACCTACCGCGTCGTCGGCGGCGTCTCGCTGGCCTCCGGCGACCCGATCGGCGACCCCGAGGCCTGGCCCGGAGCCATCGAGCCGTGGCTGGCCGAGGCCCGCGAGCACGGCTGGGTGCCGGCGGTGATGGGCGCGAGCGAGGAAGCCGGGCAGATCTACGCCCGGCACGGACTGGACGCGCTGGAACTGGGCGACGAGGCCATCGTCGAAACCGACGAGTTCACCCTGGAGGGCCGTGCCATGCGGACCGTCCGCCAGGCGTACAACCGCGTCAAGCGGGCCGGGTACACGGTCCGCATCCGCCGCCACGCCGACATCCCGTCCGACGAGATGGACGTGCTCCTGCTGCGCGCCGACGACTGGCGCGACGGCGCGACCGAGCGCGGCTTCTCGATGGCACTGGGCCGGCTGGGCGATCCCGGCGACGGCCAGTGCGTGATGCTGGAGTGCTTCGACGGGGACGGCCGGCTGCGGGCCGTGCTGTCCTTCGTGCCGTGGGGACCCAAGGGCCTGTCGCTGGATCTGATGCGCCGTGACCGGGATTCGGAGAACGGTCTGATGGAGTTCATGGTCATCGAACTCCTGGAACGTTCAAAGGAGATCGGGGTCACACAAGTCTCGCTCAACTTCGCCATGTTCCGATCCGTCTTCGAGCGTGGGTCGAAGCTCGGCGCCGGTCCCGTGCTGCGCATGTGGCGCTCGCTGCTGAGCTTCTTCTCGCGCTGGTGGCAGATCGAGTCCCTCTACCGGGCCAACGCCAAATACCGGCCGATCTGGGAACCGAGGTTCATGCTCTTCGAGAAGAGCTCGGACCTGCTGCGGATCGGCATCGCGGCGGGCCGGGCCGAGGGCTTCCTGGAAGCACCCGGGCTGCCGAAGTGGATGCACCGCAGACATCTGGAGAGCAAGCGTTGACGACTGCCTCACTGCGGCGGTTCGCCCGCCGCGAGTGGGGGCCCCTGTACTGGACGGTCCGGGACGCGCTCGTCCACGACAAGTGGCGGGCGATCCCCATGACCATCGGCGCGGTCTGCCTGACCTCGGTCTTCCAGATCGTGCAACAGACGTCATGGGGCTTCCAGCCGGTCCAGAACCTCGGGTCGGTCAAAGCCGTCGACCCGCTCTGGCTGGCCCTCCTGCGGACCCCCCTGTCGCTGTTCGTACCGGCGCTGGACCTGCCGGTGTGGGGTGCGCTCGCCCAGATCCTGCTCGTCTTCGGGATCTCGGAGATCTGCATCGGCTGGTGGCGCACGCTGGCCATCGGCTACGTGGCCACCCTGGCCGGGACCACGTACGCGCGGATCGGGCTCTCGCTCGGCGCCGACCACCCCTTCGGCCTGCCCGTGTCGGACCGGATCGTCAACGACACCGGGCCCTCGGCGGCGGTGGTCGGGCTCGCGATCTACGTCTGCTGGCGCTACCGGGCGTACGTGACCGGGTCCGTGGTCATCGTGGTGATGATCGGCGAGCTGCTGTTCAAGGACAACCTGGCGGGCAAGGAACACCTGGCGGCCATCGCCTCGGTGATGGCGATCTGCTTCGTCCGCGCGAAGTGGGGTCCGGAGCGTTCCCGCACCCCGCTGGGGCAGCGCCCGCCCGTGGCGCCACCCGCGTCCCAGCCCCCGGCGCCACCCGCGACCCCGCCCTCAACGCCTCCCGCACCGCCGCCCCGGGGCTGAGAACGGGCGCGGGGCCGTACCGTATCGGGGTGACGACACACCTCGGGCCGTTCGCCCCCACACGGCAGTGGATGCGGGACCATCCGCTGGCCACCGACGCCGCACTCGCGCTCGGGGCGCTCGTCTCCATGGTCGTCGGGTCCTTCGCCAACCCGCACGGGGCGCACGGGCCGACCTTCGGGACCCGCACCCCCGAGACGTTCTCGCTGGTCCTCATGGTGCTCGGCGCCGCCGCCCTGGTGCTGCGGCGCCGGCGGCCGCGCGCCGTACTGGCCGTGGCGATCGGGCTCTCGCTGCTGGAACTGACCACCGGGGAGCCGCGGGCCCCCGTGGCCATGTGCACGGTCATCGCCCTGTACACCCTGGCCTCCCGCACCGACCGCCCCACCACCTGGAAGGTCGGCCTCGTCACCATGGCCGGGCTGACGGGCGTGGCCATGCTGGCCGGCCCGCTGCCCTGGTACGCGCAGGAGAACATCGGCATCTTCGCCTGGACCGGCATGGCCGCGGCCGCGGGCGACGCGGTGCGCAGCCGCCGGGCGTTCATCGACGCCATACGGGAGCGGGCCGAACGGGCCGAGCGCACCCGCGAGGAGGAGGCCCGGCGCCGGGTCGCCGAGGAGCGCCTGCGCATCGCCCGGGACCTCCACGACGTGGTGGCCCACCACATCGCCCTGGTCAACGTGCAGGCGGGAGTGGCCGCGCACGTCATGGACAAGCGTCCGGACCAGGCCAAGGAGGCCCTGGCGCACGTACGGGACGCCAGCCGCTCGGCCCTCAACGAGCTCCGGGCGACCGTCGGGCTGCTGCGCCAGTCGGGCGACCCGGAGGCGCCGACCGAGCCCGCGCCGGGTCTGGCGCTCCTGGACGACCTCGTCGACACCTTCCGCAACGCCGGCCTCCCGGTGAAGGTCATGGTGCAGCTGGGCCAGGAGCAGGGCCCCCTGGCCGCCGCCGTGGACCTGGCGGCGTACCGGGTGATCCAGGAGGCGCTGACCAACGTGCGCAAGCACGCGGGCCCGGGGGCCGGCGCCGAGGTCAGCGTGGTCCGGGTGGGCGGTTCCGTCGAGGTGACCGTGCTGGACGACGGCGGCTCCGCGGCGGACCCCGCGCCCGAGCCCCGCGAACCCGGCGGCGGCCACGGCCTGCTCGGCATGCGCGAGCGGGCCGTCGCCCTGGGCGGCTCCTGCTTCGCGGGCCCCCGCTACGGCGGTGGCTACCGGGTCCACGCGATCCTCCCGGCGGCCTAGACCGGCTCCGACCGGGCCGTGGCGGTCCGGCGCTGGCCCCGTGCCTACTCTGACCGTATGACCCAGCCTGCCGAAGCCGCTCCCGCACGACGTGTACGCGTCCTCCTCGCCGACGACCAGGCACTGCTGCGCAGCGCGTTCAGGGTGCTCGTCGACTCCGAGCCCGACATGTGCGTGGTGGGGGAGGCGTCCGACGGGGCGCAGGCCTTCGAGCTGGCCCGCGGTCTGCGGCCCGACGTCGTGCTCATGGACATCCGGATGCCGGGCACCGACGGCCTCGCCGCCACCCGGCTGATCAGCGCCGATCCCGAACTGGCCGACGTGCGCGTGGTGATGCTGACGACCTTCGAGGTCGACGAGTACGTGGCCGCGGCCCTGCGGGCGGGCGCCTCCGGGTTCCTCGGCAAGGGTGCCGAGCCCGAGGAACTGCTCAACGCCATCCGCGTCGCGGCCGCCGGGGACGCGCTGCTCTCCCCGGCCGCGACCAAGGGGCTCATCGCCACCTTCCTCGCGCAGGGCGGCGGCGCCGGGGCCACCCCCGCCTCGGGCGCCGCCCACGCGCAGCGGCTCGCCGCGCTGACCGGACGCGAGCGCGAGGTCCTCGTACTCGTGGCGGCCGGCCTGTCCAACGATGAGATCGCCGGCCGGCTGGAAGTCAGCCCGCTCACCGTCAAGACCCACGTGAACCGGGCCATGTCCAAACTGGGCGCCCGTGACCGTGCCCAATTGGTGGTCATCGCGTACGAATCGGGACTAGTCCGACCCAGGGCGGAGTAGGCCCGCCTACTGCGGACGCGGTATGCCCGCGGTAAGGACGGGACCTGGGGCCGACGCCGGGATGCCCGCGCGCGGGAGAGGGTGGGGTGCCTTCGGGTGTGCCCGACGGCACGACTTCGTAGACGCCACTCACGTTCCTGCAGAGAGATCCCCATACCCATGTTCCGGCTGTCCCGCTTCAGCCTGGCCCAAAGGGCGTTGATCGGCCTCGTGTCGCTCGTCGCGCTCCTCTTCGGCGCCATTGCCATCCCGCAGCTCAAGCAGCAGCTGCTGCCCTCCATAGACCTGCCGATGGTGTCGGTGCTCGCGCCGTACCAGGGCGCCTCGCCCGACGTGGTGGAGAAGCAGGTCGTCGAGCCGATCGAGTCCCTGCTCAAGGGCGTCGACGGCATCACCGGCATCACCTCCACCGCCAGCGAGGGCAACGCCGTCATCATGGCGACCTTCGACTACGGCGACGACGGCACCAAGCAACTCGTCGCCGACGTCCAGCAGGCCGTCAACCGGGCCCGCGTCCGGCTGCCCGCCGAGGTGGACCCGCAGGTGATCGCCGGCTCCACGGACGACATGCCGACCGTGATCCTCGCCGTCACCTCCGACAAGGACCAGCAGGCGCTGGCCGACCAGCTGAACAAGTCCGTGGTCCCCGTCCTGGAGGACATCGCGGGCGTCGGCCAGGTCAGCGTCAACGGAGTCCGGGACCTCCAGGTCACCGTCACCCCGGACAACGCCAAGCTCGCCGCGGCCGGCCTCGACGGCGCCACGCTGGCCCAGGGCCTGCAGGCGGGCGGCGCCACCGTCCCCGCCGGCTCCTTCGACGAGGCGGGCAAGAACCGCACCGTGCGCGTCGGGTCGGGCTACACCTCGCTCGCCCAGCTGGAGGAGCTGCGCCTCACCGCCGGACCGGGCAAGCCGGCCGTCCGCCTCGGTGACGTGGCGAGCGTGAAGCAGGAACCGGCCAAGGCCGACTCCATCACCCGCACCAACGGCAAGCCCAGCCTCGCCCTCGTCCTCACCATGGACAAGGACGGCAGCGCCGTCGCGATCTCGGACGCCGTCAAGGACAAGCTGCCCGAACTCCGCTCCACCCTCGGCTCCGGCGCCGAGCTGGCCGTGGTCAGCGACCAGGGCCCGGCCGTCGCCAAGTCCATCTCGGGGCTGACCACCGAGGGCCTGCTCGGCCTGCTGTTCGCGGTCATCGTGATCCTGGTCTTCCTCGGCTCGCTGCGCTCGACGCTGGTCACCGCGGTCTCCATCCCGCTGTCCGTCGTCCTCGCACTGATCGTGCTGTGGACCCGCGACCTGTCCCTCAACATGCTGACGCTCGGCGCGCTCACCATCGCCATCGGCCGGGTCGTCGACGACTCGATCGTGGTCCTGGAGAACATCAAGCGTCACCTCGGCTACGGCGAGGAGCGCCAGAGCGCGATCATCACCGCGGTCAGGGAGGTGGCCGGTGCGGTCACCTCCTCCACGCTCACCACCGTGGCCGTCTTCCTGCCGATCGCCTTCGTCGGCGGTATGGTCGGCCAGTTCTTCGGCCCGTTCTCGATCACCGTCACCGCGGCCCTGCTGGCCTCGCTGATCGTGTCCCTGACGGTCGTGCCGGTGCTCTCGTACTGGTTCCTGCGCGCGCCGAAGGGCGTCCGCGAGGGCGACGCCGCCAGCATCGAGAAGGCTCGCCGCGAGGCCGAGGAGAAGGAGTCCCGCAGCAAGCTCCAGCAGTTCTACGTACGGGCCCTGAACCTGGTCACCCGCCGCCGGTTCGCCACCCTGGCCGTCGCCGTCGTGGTGTTCGTCGCGACGCTGGGCATGACCCCGCTGCTCAAGACGAACTTCTTCGACCAGGGCGAGCAGGAGACCCTGAACGTCAAGCAGGTGCTGCCCCCGGGCACCTCGCTGGCCGCCGCCGACGAGGCGAGCCGCAAGGTCGAGAAGGTCCTGGCCGACACCGAGGGCGTCGAGACCTACCAGGTCACCGTCGGCTCCTCCGGCTTCATGGCCGCCTTCGGCGGCGGCACCGGCTCCAACCAGGCCTCGTACGCCGTCACGCTGAAGAGCGCCGACGTCACCGACGCCGCCAAGAAGCACATCGAGACCGCCCTCAAGGGCCTCGACGGCATCGGTGACACCACCATCGCGGCGGGCGACGGCTTCGGCAGCCAGAACCTCAGCGTCGTCGTCAAGGCCGGCGACGCGGGCGTCCTGGCCCAGGCCGCCGAGCAGGTCCGCGCAGAGGTCGCCAAGATCTCGGACGTCACCGACGTGCAGAGCGACCTGTCCCAGTCCGTGCCCCGGATCTCCGTCACCGCGACCCCCAGGGCCGCGGAGTTCGGCCTGAACCAGGCCGCGCTCGGCGCGATCGTCGGCCAGGCCGTGCGGGGCAACCCGGCGGGCAAGGCCGTACTGGACAACACCGAGCGGGACATCGTCATCAGGTCCGCGCAGCCGGCCACCACCCTGGCCCAGCTGCAGGCGCTGCCCGTCGGCCCGGTCCGGCTCGGTGACATCGCCGAGGTCAAGGAGGTCCCCGGCCCGGTCGCGATGACCCGGATCGACGGCGCACGCGCCGCGACCATCACCGCGAAGCCGGTCGGCGACAACACCGGCGCCGTCAGCGCCACCCTGCAGTCGAAGATCAAGGCCCTGGACCTGCCCGCGGGCGCCACGGCCACCATCGGTGGCGTGGGGCAGGACCAGAGCGAGGCCTTCGGGCAGCTGGGCCTGGCCATGCTCGCGGCCATCGCGATCGTGTTCATGTTGCTGGTCGCGACGTTCCGCTCGCTGGTCCAGCCGCTGATCCTGCTGGTCTCCATCCCGTTCGCGGCCACCGGCGCGCTCGGTCTGCTCCTGGTCACCGGCACCCCCCTGGGCGTCCCGGCGATGATCGGCATGCTGATGCTCATCGGCATCGTCGTGACCAACGCGATCGTCCTGATCGACCTGGTCAACCAGTACCGGGCACAGGGCTACGGAGTCGTCGAGGCGGTCGTCGAGGGCGGTCGTCACCGCCTGCGCCCGATCCTGATGACGGCACTGGCGACGATCTTCGCGCTGCTCCCGATGGCGCTGGGCATCACGGGCGAGGGCGGGTTCATCTCGCAGCCGCTCGCGGTGGTCGTCATCGGCGGCCTGATCAGCTCCACCCTGCTGACGCTGCTGCTGGTGCCGACGCTCTACACGATGCTGGAGCTCCGCAAGGAGCGCCGGCGCGCGAAGAGGACGGCCCGGCTGACCGTGGTCCCGGCCCCGTCCGCCTCCTCGGAGGACGAGAGCCCGGTCAAGGTCTGACGCGACGGTCCGGCATGACGAAGGGCCGCCCCTCGCAGGAGAGGCGGCCCTTCGCTCGTTCCCGGGGGGAGCGGCGCCGGCTACGGAAGCGCGAGCATCCGCTCCAGGGCGAGCTTCGCGAAGCTCTCGGTCTCCTTGTCGACCTGGATCTGGTTGACAAGGTTGCCCTCGGCCAGGGACTCCAGGGTCCACACCAGGTGGGGGAGGTCGATGCGGTTCATCGTGGAGCAGAAGCAGACCGTCTTGTCGAGGAAGACGACTTCCTTGTCCTCGGCGGCGAAACGGTTCGCCAGGCGGCGCACCAGGTTCAGCTCGGTGCCGATGGCCCACTTGGAGCCGGCCGGGGCCGCCTCCAGCGCCTTGATGATGTACTCGGTGGAGCCGACGTAGTCCGCGGCCGCCACGACCTCGTGCTTGCACTCGGGGTGGACCAGCACGTTCACGCCGGGGATGCGGGCGCGCACGTCGTTGACCGAGTCGACCGAGAAGCGGCCGTGCACGGAGCAGTGGCCGCGCCACAGGATCATCTTGGCGCCGCGCAGCTGCTCGACGGTCAGGCCGCCGTTCGGCTTGTGCGGGTTGTAGAGCACGCAGTCGTCGAGGGACATGCCCATGTCGCGGACGGCGGTGTTGCGGCCCAGGTGCTGGTCCGGGAGGAAGAGCACCTTCTCGCCCTGCTCGAACGCCCAGTCCAGGGCCTTCTTGGCGTTGGACGACGTACAGATCGTGCCGCCGTGCTTGCCGGTGAAGGCCTTGATGTCGGCCGAGGAGTTCATGTACGAGACGGGGACCGTGCCGCCGGCGATGCCGGCCTCGGTCAGTACGTCCCAGCACTCCGCGACCTGCTCGGCGGTGGCCATGTCGGCCATCGAGCAGCCCGCGGCCAGGTCCGGCAGGACGACCTTCTGGTCGTCCGAGGTGAGGATGTCCGCGGACTCGGCCATGAAGTGGACGCCGCAGAAGACGATGTACTCGGCCTCCGGTCGGGCGGCCGCGTCCTTGGCGAGCTTGAAGGAGTCGCCGGTGACGTCGGCGAACTCGATGACCTCGTCACGCTGGTAGTGGTGGCCGAGGATGAAGACCTTGTCCCCGAGCTTCTCCTTCGCGGCGCGGGCGCGCGCCACCAGGTTCGGGTCCGACGGCGAGGGCAGGTCGCCGGGGCACTCCACCCCGCGCTCGCTCTTGGGGTCGGCCTCGCGGCCGAGCAGCAG
The DNA here is from genome assembly GCF_036014235.1 of Streptomyces sp. NBC_00435. GTDB lineage: Bacteria > Actinomycetota > Actinomycetes > Streptomycetales > Streptomycetaceae > Streptomyces. The sequence goes on along the minus strand of NZ_CP107924.1, from coordinate 2,358,256 downwards.
CAGGGCGAGGGGCGTCGGCTGGACGTCCAAAGGCTGGTTGTCCAAAGGCTGGGCGGTGGTCACGACACGCACCCTTTCTGTTCTGCGACAAGGGACTTCTGAAGCCATCACTTCGACTTCTCGTCTATTTGACGCTATCTATCATAACTGCTTCACGTCACTTTGACGATGCCGATAGTGTCGATGTGACGAATTCGCCCGCCCGCTGTACGGGGTCGCCCCCGCGCGGGGGTGTGCGAGCATGGAATTTCTGAAACACGCGTCGGGTCGCGGAATGAATCCGCGGTCCCGCTCGTTGCCACCGACGGCAAGAGTCCGACGTTTCCCCGCCTTGGGTGGGGAGCCGCCCACTTCGGGAGTGAATGCAGATGTCCGTACAGGACGAAAAGACCACTGTGAGCGACGGCATCCTCCTGTCCGACGCCGCCGCCGAGAAGGTCAGGACCCTGCTGGAGCAGGAAGGCCGCGAGGACCTGGCGCTGCGCGTCGCCGTCCAGCCCGGCGGCTGCTCCGGCCTGCGGTACCAGCTCTTCTTCGACGAGCGCTCCCTCGACGGTGACGTCGTCAAGGACTTCGACGGTGTGAAGGTCGTCACGGACCGGATGAGCTCCCCGTACCTGCACGGTGCCTCCATCGACTTCGTGGACACCATCGAGAAGCAGGGCTTCACCATCGACAACCCCAACGCCACGGGCTCCTGCGCCTGCGGCGACTCCTTCAGCTAGGCACCGCTGAGCTCGTAGGCGCACGAGAGGGGCCCGTCCACGGAGATCCGTGGACGGGCCCCTCCCGCACTCCCGCACCTCGGGCGGCCCCCCGCGCCGCCCGAGGTGCGGCTACTGGCGGGGCAGTGCCTTGCCCGTCGTCGCGTCGATCACCTTCCGGTCGCCGAGCGGCTGCTGCAGCTGCGCCGTCACCGTCATGTCCTGCGCGATCATGATGCAGGCCCCACCCGGCTTGTTCGGGGTGTCCGTGATCTTCACCAGCACCGAATCGGCCTGCTCCCGGGCCTCCAGGGCGTACGTGCTGCACACCCCGCCCCAGAAGTTCACGGTCAGCGTCCGGTCGGCCGCGGTGTACGAGGTCCCGGGTGCGGTGAGTCCCTTCGCGGGCGGGACGACCGGGGGAGTCTCCCCGGCGAGCGCCGCCGGCTGGGCCACCGTGTGGCCGGGCCCGCCGTCCCGGCCCGCCACCTCGAACAGCCAGGCCGGGACCAGACCCCGGGCCCCGCCGACCGTGCCCGGGACCAGCCCGAGCGCGGCGCCCCGCACCGACTCCGTCCGCGGCGGCTTCATCGGCCGCGGCTCCGGATTGCACGGCAGGGTGTCCGTGGCGCCGACCGCGGTGTCCGGGGTCAGCGGGACGGACGTGGCACAGCCGCTCGGGCCGGGGCCCGTACCGTCAGCCGCCCCCCGGGTCTTCTCGTTGAGCCGGGCCAGCGCGTCCACGGCGCCGATCACCGGCTGCTCGGCGGCCTTCGCCGGAGCCTTCAGCTCGCCGCTGCCCGACACCACCCGGGAGTCCGCCCCGACGCCGATCCTGGTGGACCAGCCCTGCGTGGGCAGCCCGCCGATCACCGGATCGGCGGCCACCACGCGTACGGAGCCCTGCACGAGCCGGGCGTCGAGCTTGGCCGCGCCCTGGCCGACGGCCTCCAGTACGGGCGCGGCGGCGGCCTTGGCGGCGTCCTCCGGTACGGGCCCGCCCGCGGCGGCGCCGCCCTGGTCCTGGCCCTGCCCCTGGTCGCTCCCCATGCCCTGGGGGAGGGTGGCCGGGCCGCAGGTGTCCTTGCCGCGCTGGCAGTTGTCCCCGCCGCCGGGCTGGAAGCGGGAGAAGTTCCAGGTCCCGGGGGCCTTGAGGTTCACCGTGAGCCGGGGCCCGGAGCCGTCGGCGCCCTCCCCGGCCTGCCAGGTCCCACCGACCAGCCGGGGCGCACCGGAGATCCCCAGGGCCGCCGCCAGCCGCGCCACCTCGGCAGAGGTCACCTCACCGCTCACCGCGAAGGCCGGAGCCGTGGCCGGCCCGTCGGGCAGCCGGACATCGGCGGTGTACGTGACCCCGCCGCCGGAGGGATCGGGCTCGCCGGGGGCGATGCCGGGCCCGGACGGCCCGGGTGGCGAGGGGGCCACGCGCGGCGCGGAGGCCGCGCTGTCACCCGTACGCCCCTCGCCGTGCGCGACCGCGGCCCAGTACGCCGTGCCGCCGCCGGCCAGCAGGACGGCGGCCGCGATCGAGCCGACGGCCCAGGCCGGCCGCCGTCGTGTGGCACCTGATGCATCGGATTGTTCGCTGGTCACCGCATCGCTCCTTTGCCCGTCCCGCATGGGGTGATGATGCGGGTGTGACGGAACAGCGGCGGATCCGGTTCCCCCGGGCTCAGTACCCGTAGGCCGCCGTGGAGGCGATCAGCCGGGCCGAGGCCGCAGGGACCCGGATCCCGTGGATCTGCGAAGGGGCCACCCGGTCCGGACGGGGGTCCGCGGGAACCTGCCAGTGCGGGGCCATCCGGGCGCAGTCGCCCAGGAGCCGCTCGAAGCCGGGGCGCGCGCCGGCCGTCCGCTGGTCGCCACTCGCCGCGTTCTCGGAGGGCCAGGCGTACCCGAAGCCATCGGTGTAGGTCATGGGGCACGGTAAGCACGGCACCGCGGGCGAAGAAAGACCTACTTGGGGGTAGTTTCGGACGGTCGGCCTCACGCCCCCGAGCGGGTAGCTTTGAATGTCCCCCCTTGCCGTCCCTCGCAGGAGCGTCCACGCCGTGCGCATCGCAGTCACCGGCTCCATCGCCACCGACCACCTCATGACCTTCCCCGGCCGATTCGCCGACCAGCTGGTCGCGGATCAGCTGCACACGGTCTCCCTCTCCTTCCTCGTCGACAACCTCGACGTACGACGTGGCGGTGTCGGCCCGAACATCTGCTTCGGCATGGGCCAGCTGGGCGCCCGTCCGGTCCTCGTCGGCGCGGCCGGCTCCGACTTCGACGAGTACCGCGCCTGGCTCGACCGGCACGGCGTCGACACCCAGTCCGTACGGATCTCCGAGGTCCTGCACACCGCGCGCTTCGTCTGCACGACGGACGCCGACCACAACCAGATCGGCTCCTTCTACACGGGCGCGATGAGCGAGGCCCGCCTGATCGAGCTGAAGTCGGTCGCGGACCGCGTCGGCGGCCTGGACCTCGTCCTGATCGGTGCGGACGACCCCGAGGCGATGCTGCGCCACACGGAGGAGTGCCGCACGCGCGGGATCCCCTTCGCGGCGGACTTCTCGCAGCAGATCGCCCGGATGGACGGCGACAACATCCGCACCCTGATGGAGGGTGCGACGTACCTCTTCTCGAACGAGTACGAGAAGGGCCTCATCGAGGCGAAGTCCGGCTGGTCGGACGCGGAGATCCTGGCGAAGGTCGGCACGCGCGTCACCACCCTCGGCTCGAACGGCGTCCGCATCGACCGGGTCGGCCACGACCCGATCGTGGTCGGCTGCCCGGAGGAGACGGCGAAGGTCGACCCGACGGGCGTCGGCGACGCCTTCCGCGCCGGGTTCCTGACCGGGCTGGGCTGGGGCGTCGGCCTGGAGCGGGCGGCGCAGGTCGGCTGCATGCTGGCGACGCTGGTCATCGAGACCCTGGGCACGCAGGAGTACACCCTGGGCCGGGCGCACTTCATGGAGCGCTTCACGAAGGCGTACGGCGAGGACGCGGCGGCAGAAGTCCGCACCCACCTCCCCGCGTAACCCTCCCGGCCCGGGGTCCCCGGCGCCTCAAACGCCGGCGGGGCTGGATTTTCCAGCCCCGCCGGCGCTCGCGTGCGGGCTGACACCGGCCGAGTCCAGGGAACGGGCGAACTGGGGGTCCCCCCCCGGACGGATCCCGGGGGACGGGTAGGGGACACCCCCGCGGGGCCCACCACCCGCGGCCGAGGGCCGGAGACCGGCGTAACGGCCAGCCGGCCGGGCACGGCCCCCAGGGCCACCCGGAGGTGACGTCCCCGGCCCCGCACCGGGTCAGACGGCGCGGCGGGCCGGGTGTGCCGTGCCGGCCGGGGGAGTGGGCCGGCCCCGCACCGGGTCAGACGGCGCGGCGGATCGTGTAGGCCGTGCCGGTGGGGCGGGGGGACTCGCCCACGTAGGTCTGGCCGCGCATCGCGCACCACGCCGGAATGTCCAGCCGGGCGACCTCGTCGTCCGAAAGGACCGTCACCGTCCCCCCCACCGGCACCCGCCCGATCACCCGCGCCAGCTCGATCACCGGCTGCGGACACCGCAGCCCGAGCGCGTCCACCTCGAGTGACTCCGCGTCCGGGACGGACACCGCCGGTTCCACGGCGCCGAGTTGCTCCCGGACACCCGCCACCAGCCCGGGCAGGACCTCCAGGAAGCCGTTGACCTCCGCCGCCGTCGTGCCGGCCGGCAGGGACACCCGTACGTTCCCCTCCGACAGCACCCCCATCGCCCGCAGCACATGGGACGGCGTCAGCGTCGAGCTGGTGCACGAGGAGCCGGAGGAGACGGAGTACCCCGCCCGGTCCAGCCCGTGGAGCAGGGTCTCGCCGTCCACGTACAGGCAGGAGAACGTGACCAGGTGCGGGAGCCGCAGGTCCGGGTGGCCCACCACCTCCACGTCCGGAACCAGGCGGGCCACCCGCCGCCGCAGCCGGTCCACCAGCGTCCGCAGCCGGGCCGCCTCCGCCTGCGCCTCGGCGCGCACCGCCCGCAGGGAGGCCGCCGCCGCGACGGCCGCGGGGAGGTTGACGAAGCCGGGGGAGCGCCCCGACTCCCTTTCGTCGGCGGGACCTTGGGGGGAGTAGCGGACCCCCTTGCGGACCGCCAGCAGGCCGACCCCGGCCGGGCCGCCCCACTTGTGGGCGCTCGCGCACAGGACGGACCAGCTTCCGGGGACCGGCCCCCAGCCCAGCGACTGCGCCGCGTCCACCAGCAACGGGACCCCGGCGGCGGCGCACACCTCGGCCACCTCCGCCACCGGCTGGACGGTGCCCACCTCGTGGTTGGCCGACTGGAGGCACGCCAGCGCGGTGGACGGCCCCACACGCTCCCGGTAGGAGGAGGCGGAGACCCGTCCGAACCGGTCCACCGGGACCTCCTCGACCGTCCCGCCGCCCGCCGCGTGGACCTCCGCCGCATGCAGTACAGAACTGTGTTCCACCGCTGATACGACCAAATGCCCGCCGGTGCGCCGACGTCCCGCGAGCACCCCGGCCACGCCCGAGTGAACCGCGTGCGTCCCCGAAGGAGTGAACACGAGCTCGTCGGGGCGGCAGCCGACCGACTCCGCGGCCGCCTCCCGCGCCGCGTCCAGCAGCAGCCGGGCCCGCCGTCCCTCGCGGTACAGCCGGGCCGGGTCGGCCCAGCCCTCGTCGAGGGAGGCCTGGAGAGCCTGCCGGGCCACGGGGTGCAGCGGGGCGGCGGACGCGGTGTCGAAGTACGGCATCCGGTCACGCTAACCGGCCGCCGCGCCAGCGCGTCGGCCGGCCGAGGTCAGGGGCCGTCAGATGTCGTCCGGACCGGGCCATTCGGGGCCGTTTGGGCCGTCCCCCGTACGGCGGATCCATCCCTTCGGGGTCAGTAACGGCGCGTTGGGCACCCTCCCCGCGCGACCCCAAATAGCGTCCAGTAGGGTTTGGTCCGCATAAACATCCAAACCCCTGCCTGCGTCAGGGCCGGCGACCGACCCGAATACGGCCGCGGCCGGCCGCGCGGGCCGAGACTCTCGGGAAGGCGCTACGTGAGTCCCTACGGCTCCGACCGCTCGCCGCGGCGCCCGATGCGGCGGAAGCTGCTGCAGGCGCTGACTGCGGGCACGGTTCTGGCGACCGCCACTGGTTGCTCGTACACATGGAAAAACTTCCCCCGCCTCGGATTGCCCACCCCGGTCACCGAGGAGGCGCCTCGCATCCTCTCCCTGTGGCAGGGGTCGTGGGCGGCCGCTCTGATCACCGGCATCCTCGTGTGGGGCCTGATCATGTGGAGCGTCATCTTCCACCGGCGCAGCCGGACCAAGGTCGAGGTTCCCCCGCAGACCCGGTACAACATGCCCATCGAGGCGCTGTACACCGTGGTCCCGCTCATCATCGTCTCGGTGCTCTTCTACTTCACCGCGCGTGACGAGTCGAAGCTGCTCTCCCTCTCCGCCAAGCCGGCGCACACGATCAACGTGATCGGCTACCAGTGGAGCTGGGGCTTCAACTACGTCGAGAACGTCGACGGCGACGCGGCGACCCCGAAGGCGGGCGAGGTTCCCAAGGAACTCGCCGCCATCCCGGACCGCTACACCAAGGACTTCCCGGCGGGCGCCGAAGGCGTCTACACCAAGGGCGTTCCCGGCGACCGGAACGAGCAGACCGGCAACCCGGGCCCCACGCTGTGGCTGCCCAAGGGCGAGAAGGTCCGCTTCATCCTGTCGTCGAACGACGTCATCCACTCTTTCTGGGTGGTGCCCTTCCTGTTCAAGCAGGACGTCATCCCGGGCCACACCAATGTCTTCGAGGTCACCCCGACCCATGAGGGCACCTTCATGGGCAAGTGCGCCGAGCTCTGCGGTGTCGACCACTCCCGCATGCTCTTCAACGTCAAGGTCGTCTCCCCGGAGGCGTACCAGGCGCACCTGAAGGAGCTCGCGGAGAAGGGCCAGACCGGCTTCCTTCCGGCCGGCATCAAGCAGACCGACCCGGCCCGCAATGCTGAGGTGAACAAACTGTGAGCATCCTCAACCAGCCTCAGGGTGCCGCCGCCGACTCGTACGAGAACGAGTTGCCGGTACGGAGCAAGCAGCCGGGCAACGTGGTCGTGAAGTGGCTCACCACCACCGACCACAAGACCATCGGCACGATGTACCTGCTGACGTCGTTCGTGTTCTTCATCATCGGCGGGATCATGGCGCTCTTCATGCGCGCCGAGCTGGCCCGTCCGGGCACGCAGATCATGTCGAACGAGCAGTTCAACCAGGCGTTCACCATGCATGGCACGATCATGCTGCTGATGTTCGCCACCCCGCTGTTCGCGGGCTTCGCGAACTGGATCATGCCGCTGCAGATCGGCGCGCCCGACGTGGCGTTCCCGCGGCTGAACATGTTCGCGTACTGGCTGTACCTCTTCGGTTCGACCATCGCGGTGGCCGGCTTCGTCACCCCCTCGGGTGCCGCCGACTTCGGCTGGTTCGCCTACTCCCCGCTGTCGGACGCCGTCCGCTCGCCGGGTATCGGCGCCGATATGTGGATCATGGGTCTGGCCTTCTCCGGCTTCGGCACGATCCTCGGTTCGGTCAACTTCATCACCACGATCATCTGCATGCGCGCCCCCGGCATGACGATGTTCCGCATGCCGATCTTCACCTGGAACGTGCTGCTGACCGGTGTCCTGGTCCTGCTCGCCTTCCCGGTGCTGGCCGCCGCGCTCTTCGCGCTGGAGGCCGACCGGAAGTTCGGTGCGCACGTCTTCGACGCGGCGAATGGCGGCGCCCTACTGTGGCAACACCTCTTCTGGTTCTTCGGCCATCCAGAGGTGTACATCATCGCGCTGCCATTCTTCGGAATCATTTCCGAAGTGATCCCGGTCTTCTCGCGCAAGCCGATGTTCGGTTACATCGGTCTGATCGCCGCGACGATCTCGATCGCCGGCCTCTCGGTGACCGTGTGGGCCCACCACATGTACGTCACCGGCGGTGTGCTGCTGCCGTTCTTCTCCTTCATGACCTTCCTGATCGCGGTACCGACCGGTGTGAAGTTCTTCAACTGGATCGGCACCATGTGGAAGGGCTCGCTGTCCTTCGAGACCCCGATGCTCTGGGCCGTCGGCTTCCTGGTCACCTTCACCTTCGGTGGTCTGACCGGCGTCATCCTGGCTTCGCCCCCGATGGACTTCCACGTCTCCGACTCGTACTTCGTCGTCGCGCACTTCCACTACGTCATCTTCGGCACCGTGGTCTTCGCGATGTTCTCCGGCTTCCACTTCTGGTGGCCGAAGTTCACGGGCAAGATGCTGGACGAGCGCCTCGGCAAGATCACCTTCTGGACGCTGTTCGTGGGCTTCCACGGCACCTTCCTGGTGCAGCACTGGCTGGGCGCCGAGGGCATGCCGCGTCGTTACGCGGACTACCTCGCGGCCGACGGCTTCACGCTGCTGAACACGATTTCGACGATCAGCTCGTTCCTGCTGGGCCTGTCGATGCTCCCCTTCATGTACAACGTCTGGAAGACGGCGAAGTACGGCAAGAAGGTCGAGGTCGACGACCCGTGGGGCTACGGCCGCTCGCTCGAGTGGGCGACGTCCTGCCCGCCGCCGCGGCACAACTTCCTCACCCTGCCGCGGATCCGCTCCGAATCCCCGGCGTTCGATCTGCACCACCCCGAGATCGCGGCCCTCGACCACCTTGAGGACCACTCCGTGGCCGCCAAGGCCGTCGCGGGTGGCAAGGAGGCCGGCAAGTGAAGATCCAGGGCAGGATGTTCCTGTGGCTCGCGGCCTTCATCCTGATCATGACCGTCGTGTACGGCGTGTGGTCCAAGGAGCCGGTCGGCACCACCGCGCTCGCGCTGGCCTTCGGCCTGAGCGCCATGATCGGCTACTACCTGGCCTTCACGGCCAAGCGTGTCGACGAGATGGCCCAGGACAACCTGGAGGCCGACGTCGCCGACGAGGCGGGCGAGCTGGGGTTCTTCTCCCCGCACAGCTGGCAGCCGCTCTCGCTGGCCATCGGTGGCGCCTTCGCCTTCATGGGTGTCATCTTCGGCTGGTGGCTGATGTACTTCTCGGCGCCGCTGATCCTGATCGGTCTGTGGGGCTGGGTGTACGAGTACTACCGCGGCGAGAACCAGAACCAGTAGCCGCACCCGTGCCGCCGCCCGCCGCGCCGGCACGATGTGAGGCCGCAGTGTGAGACCAGGGGCCCGGACACCTCCAATGGAGGAGTCCGGGCCCCTCGTTTGCAGTCATTCGGCGCGCCGTAATTGCCATATCTTCATAGCGTTGACCCCATGAACCAGTCACCGCGTCTTTGGACGGTAATCGGCTGCTCCCTGCTGGTCGCGTCCCTCGGGGCCGGCGCCACCGCATGCGGGTCGGGCGACGACAACCCGCTGTCCGCCCGCCCCTACGACGCGGGCGACCAAGTCGCCCTCAACCAGTCCTCCGGCAGTCGCCCGGTCGACCCGGACCGCCCCCTGGAGGTCACCGCCAAGAGCGGCGACGGCCGGATCACCGACGTGAGCGCCGTGGACACCCACGGCCGCCGCCTCGCGGGCGAGTTGTCGGCCTCCGGCGACCGCTGGCACAGCACCGTCCCGATGGCCGCAGGCGTCCGCTACACGGTCCTCGTGAGCACCGAGGACGAACGCGGTGCCCCCGGGCAGCGCACGCTCGCCTTCGACACCACCCCGGCCAAGAAGGTCCTCAAAATCGAGTTCGGCCCGGACGAGGGCAAGTACGGCGTCGGACAGCCCCTCACGGCCACGCTCGACGAACCCGTGAAGGACAAGGCCGCCCGCGCTGTCATCGAGCGGGGTCTGGTCGTGGACGCGCCGTCCGGCGTCGTGGGCTCCTGGTACTGGGTGGACGACAAGACGATCCACTACCGCCCCAAGGAGTACTGGCCGGCCAACACCACCGTGTCCGTACGGAGCAACCTGGAGGGCGTCAAGATCTCCGACGATCTGCACGGGGCCGCGGCCAAGCCGCTGAAGCTGGAGATCGGCGATCGCGTCGAGGTCACCACGGACGCCTCCTCGCACTACCTCACGTTCAAGCGGAACGGAGAAGTGATCAACACCATTCCGGTGACCACCGGAAAGCCGGGCTTCTCCACCCGCAACGGCGTCAAGGTGGTGCTCGGCAAGCAGTACTACGTCCAGATGCGCGGTGACACCGTGGGCATCGGCGGCAGCGAGTACTACAACCTGCCCGTCTACTACGCGACTCGCGTCACCTGGAGTGGTGAATACGTCCACGCCGCGCCGTGGTCCGTCGGCTCCCAGGGCTCCGAGAACGTCAGCCACGGCTGCACCGGCATGAGCACGGGCAACGCCGCCTGGTTCTACGAGAACATCTCCGAGGGCGACATCGTCAAGGTGATCAACAGCATCGGCGACGACATGGACACCTTCGGCAACGGCTACGGCGACTGGAACATGGCCTGGAAGGAGTGGCGCGAGGGCAGCGTCCTCCTCAAGGGCACCCAGGAGGGCCGCAGCCCCGTCGACCAGGCGCGCCTGCGCCCCCAGGTGTAACTGCCGGGACAGGAGCGCCGGGAGGGACCGCTACCGGGGCACGGGGACCCGTACAGTCCGTACGGGTCCCCGTGCCCCGGTATGCGTCGGTAAGGGCTCTGCGGGCCGTACAGGCCGTTACGCCGCCGGGGAGAGCCGTACGCGCAGGAGACCCGCCAGGGCCTCCGCGAAGTCCACCGGATCCACCGGAAGGGTGACGGCGGCGTCCGCCCGACTCCAGGTGGCCAGCCAGGCGTCCTGCGGACGGCCCATCAGGAGCAGTACGGGCGGGCACTGGAAGATCTCGTCCTTGATCTGCCGGCACACGCCCATGCCCCCGGCCGGGACCGCCTCGCCGTCCAGCACGCACACGTCGATCCCGCCCGCGTCCAGCTCCTTGAGGACGGCGGGGAGGGTCGCGCACTCCAGGAACTCCACCGGCGGCAGGTCCGCGGCCGGCCTGCGACCGGCCGCCAGCCGCACCTGCTCCCGGGTGCCCGAGTCGTCGCTGTAGACCAGAACCCGCGCAGTCGCCCGCATTTCGTTCCTCCACGTGTCCCGTGACTCACGTTGATGTTGCGCGGGATGCTACTCCGTCCGACCCGGTGTCAACATCGGTTCGCACAGCCTCGCCCGCGGAGGTCCGTCCGACGCGCGACGGGCGATCTGATGGGCCGTTCGGGCCTTGCACACGCCCCTGACACTCCGAACGGCACCCCCCGGGGTGAGGGCGGGATAAGGGACCGACATAATGTCGGTCGTGGCGACAGCAACGACAGTAGATACCGGGCACGCGCACCCGACGGTCAACAGGCCGAACCTCGTCAGCGTCGGAACCATCATCTGGTTGAGTTCCGAGCTGATGTTCTTCGCGGCCCTCTTCGCGATGTACTTCACCCTGCGATCCGTGACAGGAACCGAGTACTGGACAGAACAGGCTTCAAACCTGAATCTGCCCTTCTCGGCGACGAACACGACGATCCTGGTGCTTTCCTCGCTCACCTGCCAGCTCGGCGTATTCGCCGCCGAGCGCGGTGACGTGAAGAAGCTCAGGTCGTGGTTCATCATCACGTTCGTCATGGGTGCGATCTTCATTGGCGGCCAGGTGTTCGAGTACACCGAGCTGGTCAAGCACGAGGGCATCTCCCTCTCGTCCGGACCGTACGGATCGGTGTTCTACCTGACCACCGGCTTCCACGGGCTGCACGTGACGGGCGGTCTCATCGCCTTCCTGCTGGTCCTCGGCCGGACGTACGCGGCCAAGAGGTTCACCCACGAACAGGCCACGTCGGCCATCGTCGTGTCCTACTACTGGCACTTCGTCGATGTTGTCTGGATCGGCCTCTTCGCGACGATCTACCTGATCAAGTAGCGAACACGTCGCCGGGCCCGGCCCGGCACTCCATCCAGACTCACCGACGCAGAAGATCCTGACACCGGGGTAATCCGTGAAAAAGCTCTCCGCACGACGACGCCATCCGCTGGCGGCGGTCGTCGTTCTACTCTTCGCGCTGGCGGTCACTGGGGGGCTGTACGCCGCCTTCGCGCCCGCGGGCAATGCGAAGGCCGACGAAACCGCCCAGTCCCTCGCCATCGAGGAGGGCAAGAAGCTCTACGCCGTCGGCTGCGCAAGCTGCCACGGAACCGGCGGTCAGGGTTCCTCTGACGGCCCCAGCCTGGTAGGCGTCGGCTCCGCGGCCGTCGACTTCCAGGTGAGCACGGGCCGCATGCCCGCCCAGCAGCCCGGCGCCCAGGTGCCGAAGAAGCCCGTCATCTACAGCCAGGCGCAGACCGACCAGCTGGCCGCGTACATCGCGTCCCTCGGTGCCGGTCCGATCACGCCGACCGAGAAGAACTACGACCCGGCGGGCGCCGACATCGCCAAGGGTGGTGAGCTGTTCCGCAACAACTGCGCGCAGTGCCACAACTTCACCGGCGAGGGCGGCGCGCTGACGAACGGCAAGTACGCCCCGAACCTCGAGGGCGTCGAGCCGAAGCACATCTACGAGGCCATGCTCACCGGCCCGCAGAACATGCCCTCCTTCCCGGACAGCACCATGCCGGAGAAGCAGAAGAAGGACATCATCGCGTACCTCCAGAACGTGAACGGCGAGAAGTCGACCAGCCCCGGTGGCCTCAAGCTCGGTGGCCTCGGCCCCGTCTCCGAGGGCCTGTTCGGCTGGGTCTTCGGACTGGGTGCGCTGATCGCTGTCGCCGTCTGGGTCGCGGCCCACACCGCTAAGGCCAAGAAGTCATGAGTAGCCAAGACATTCCCGAAGAGAAGCACCTGCCGAGCGAGCAGGGCGACGCGCACCACGGTGGCGTAGCGGTTGCGGACGACCCGTTCGCGGACCCGGGTCTCCCGGTCCACAGGCCGCGCATCCAGGACATCGACGAGCGGGCCGCGAAGCGGTCCGAGCGCACGGTGGCCATGCTGTTCACCCTGTCGATGCTGGCCACGATCGGTTTCATCACCTCCTTCGTGGCCCTGCCCGTCGACAAGATCGTCTACATCTTCCCCATCGGGAAGGTGAGCGCTCTGAACTTCGCGCTGGGCATGACCCTCGGCGCGGCCCTCTTCTGCATCGGCGCGGGCGCGGTCCACTGGGCCCGCACCCTGATGTCCGACGTCGAGGTCGCCGCGGAGCGCCACGAGATCGCGGCCCCGGCCGAGGTCAAGGCGCAGGTCATGTCGGACTTCGCGGACGGTGCGCGCGAGTCGGCCATCGGCCGCCGCCCGCTCATCCGCAACACGATGTTCGGTGCGCTGGCCCTGCTGCCGCTCTCCGCCGTCGTGATCCTGCGCGACCTGGGCCCGCTGCCCGAGGACAAGCTGCGCAAGACGGTCTGGGCCAAGGGCAAGCTGCTCATCAACACGAACACCAATGAGCCGCTGCGTCCCGAGGACGTCGTCGTCGGTTCGCTGACCTTCGCCTCGCCGGAAGGCCTGGAGGAGGACGCGCACGACTTCCAGACCCAGATCGCCAAGGCCGCCCTGATGATCGTCCGCATCAAGCCGGAAGACATCAAGGACAAGCGGGAACTGGAGTGGTCCCACGAGGGCATCGTGGCCTACTCCAAGATCTGCACCCACGTCGGCTGCCCGATCAGCCTGTACGAGCAGCAGTCGCACCACGTGCTCTGCCCGTGCCACCAGTCCACCTTCGACCTCTCCGACGGCGCCCGAGTCATCTTCGGCCCGGCTGGTCACGCGCTCCCGCAGCTGCGGATCGGCGTGAATGACGAAGGTTTCCTCGAGGCGCTCGGCGACTTCGAAGAGCCCGTCGGTCCTGCATTCTGGGAGCGCGGATGAGCACTGCCTCAGACACCAAAGAGCGCAAGGCCCCGGCCGGCGAGCGTGTAGCCGACTGGGCCGACGGCCGGCTGGGCATCTACAGCCTCGCCAAGTCGAACATGCGCAAGATCTTCCCGGACCACTGGTCCTTCATGCTGGGTGAGATCTGCCTCTACAGCTTCATCATCCTCATCCTCACGGGTGTGTACCTGACGCTGTTCTTCCACCCGAGCATGAACGAGGTCGTCTACCACGGCTCGTACGTCCCCATGCAGGGCGTCACGATGTCCGAGGCGTTCAAGTCGACCCTCGACATCAGCTTCGACGTCCGCGGCGGTCTGCTCATCCGGCAGATCCACCACTGGTCGGCGCTGATCTTCGTCGCGGCGATGCTCGTGCACATGATGCGCGTCTTCTTCACCGGCGCGTTCCGCAAGCCGCGCGAGGTCAACTGGATCTTCGGCTTCCTGCTGCTGGTCCTCGGCATGTTCACCGGTTTCACCGGTTACTCCCTGCCGGACGACCTGCTCTCGGGCACCGGTGTCCGCTTCATGGAGGGCGCGATCCTGTCCGTGCCGGTCGTCGGCACGTACCTGTCGTTCTTCCTCTTCGGCGGCGAGTTCCCCGGCGGCGACTTCGTGTCCCGGTTCTACTCGGTCCACATCCTGCTGCTGCCCGGCATCATGATGGGCCTGCTGGTGGCCCACCTGATCCTGGTCTTCTACCACAAGCACACCCAGTTCGCGGGCCCCGGCAAGACGGAGAAGAACGTCGTCGGCATGCCGCTGCTGCCGGTCTACATGGCCAAGGCCGGAGGCTTCTTCTTCCTGGTCTTCGGTGTCATCGCGGCCGTCGCGGCGATCGCCTCGATCAACCCGATCTGGGCGCTCGGCCCGTACCGCCCGGACCACGTGTCCACCGGTGCGCAGCCCGACTGGTACATGGGCTTCTCCGAAGGCCTGATCCGTGCCATGCCGGGCTGGGAGATCAACCTGTGGGGCCACACCCTCGTCCTGGGTGTGTTCGTCCCGCTGGTGATCTTCCCGCTGATCCTGGTCGCGATCGCGGTCTACCCGTTCATCGAGTCCTGGGTCACCGGGGACAAGCGCGAGCACCACATCCTGGACCGCCCGCGCAACGTCCCGACCCGTACCGCCTTCGGTGTGGCCTGGCTGACGTGGTACGTCATCCTGCTGATCGCCGGTGGAAACGACATGTTCGCGCAGTACTTCCACCTGTCGATCAACTCGATCACCTGGTTCGCCCGGGTCGCGTTCTTCGTCGGTCCGGTCGTCGCGTTCATCATCACCAAGCGCATCTGCCTCGGCCTCCAGCGCAGGGACCGGGACAAGGTGCTGCACGGTCGCGAGACCGGCATCATCAAGCGCCTGCCGCACGGTGAGTTCGTCGAGGTCCACGAGCCGCTCTCGCAGGGCAAGCTGCACACGATCACCTCGTACGAGCAGTACCAGCCCGCCGAGATCGGCGTGACGGTCGACGAGAACGGTGTCGAGCGCAAGGTGAAGGCCGTGGAGAAGCTCCGCGTGAAGCTCAGCAAGGGCTTCTACGGGGAGAACAACCAGATCCCGAAGCCTTCGGCCGAGGAGTACAAGGAGATCCAGAGCGGCCACGGCCACCACTGATCTCCCGCGTCACCGCTTCACACGCTTCATGATTCACGCTGCATGCATGACAGCTTGAGGGACTGATTTCGGTCAGTCCTGGTGTCGCCACGGCGAGAGCCCCGTCCAGTGTCTGGACGGGGCTCTTTGCCGTCTCCTGGGCTGGATAGGCTGAAGCCCTTCCCATTCGACGTGGGCCCCGGCATCGGACGGCCGACCAGCAGCAGGAGCGGACCATGAACGTTGTGACCCCGGCAGGCGGCGACAGCGTGGCGGCCCGTGGCTGGCCGGGTGTCCTGGACGCCCTGCTGACCGGCCGGGACCTCAGCGCCGACGACACGGCCTGGGCGATGGACCGGATCATGCGCGGGGAGGCCACCGACGCCCAGATCGCCGGCTTCGCCGTCGCGCTGCGGGCCAAGGGCGAGACGGTCGCGGAGATCAACGGCCTGGTGCGGGCCATGTACGAACACGCCAACCTGATCGAGGTGCCGGGCCGGACGGTGGACATCGTCGGCACCGGCGGCGACGGCGCCAAGACGGTCAACATCTCGACGATGTCAGCGGTCGTGGTGGCCGGTACGGGCGCCAAGGTGGTCAAGCACGGCAACCGGGCCGCGTCCTCCGCCAGCGGCTCCTCGGACGTCCTGGAGAAGCTGGGCGTCAACCTCGACCTCACCCCCGCGCGGGTCGCGCAGGTCGCCGAGGAGGCCGGGATCACCTTCTGCTTCGCGGTGAGGTTCCACCCGGCGCTGCGGCACGTGGCGGCGGCCCGCAAGGAACTGGGCATCCGGACCACCTTCAACTTCCTCGGCCCGCTCACCAACCCGGCGAAGGTACGGGCCCAGGCCACCGGTGTGGCCGATGCCCGGATGGCCCCGATCGTCGCGGGCGTACTGGCCGAGCGCGGTTCCTCGGCGCTGGTCTTCCGCGGTGACGACGGCCTGGACGAGCTCACCACCACGGCGACCTCCAAGGTCTGGTGGGTCCGCGACGGCAAGGTCGCGGAGCAGACCTTCGACCCGCGCGACATCGGCATCCCGCTGGTGGACGTCTCCGCGCTCGGCGGCGCGGACGCCTCCTACAACGCGGACGTGGCCCGGCGCCTGCTGGCCGGCGAGACCGGCCCGGTCCGCGATGCCGTCCTGCTGAACTCCGCGGCGGCGCTGGTCGCGCTGGACCCGGGTGCGGGGACGCTGGAGGAGCAGCTGGCGGCGGGCGTGGCCCGGGCGGCGGAGTCGATCGACTCGGGCGCGGCCCGGGCGGCGCTGGCGCGGTGGGTGGCGGCGAGCAACGCCTAGGCCGGATCCGGCCAAGATCCCCGGTCCGGCATGTGGACCGGGGTCTTGCGCCCGGAGGATCTTGTGGCAGGATGCTCCTCAGGTCACGAGTGACAGCGTTTTGGCCCCGGCTTGCTGTCCGGCAACCCTCCTTCCGTGGCGGGGTGCCCCGGGTGATGACCAGGTCGTAGGCAGTGAGGCCTACGGCAAGCGCGGATCCCTCGACACCAGGGGTCCTGGTCTCTCGAGGAGCGTTTTCCGTGAGCAAGCGAATGCGATAGGGCGAATCCGCCCCTTCTTCACCCCTCGGAACAGGGTCCTTTCGGCGTACCCGCACATCTGCGCACGCCTCCCCGCCCTCCGAGGCAATTCCCGTACCCCGAACGGCCGCAGAGCCGTATCCGCGTACGGGCACGTCGAAGCCATTCAGACCGCCTGCCGGGAGATACCGCCATGTCCGCAACCCTGAACGCCGCTGCCACCTCCGCCGACGCCACCGTCGACCCCGCCTGTGCCGAGCCGCTGCCGGTCCTCGGCCGTGACGTCACCGTCCCGCTCGTCACCGGCGGCGAAGTCACCTACGCCGCCCTCGACTACGCGGCCAGCGCTCCCGCCCTGCAGCGCGTCTGGGACGACGTGGCCGCGTACGCCCCGTACTACGGCAGCGTGCACCGCGGCGCCGGTTACCTCTCGCAGCTCTCCACCGACCTCTTCGAGCAGAGCCGCGTCACCGTCGCCGAGTTCCTCGACTGCCGTCCCACCGACCAGGTGATCTTTACCCGGTCCACCACCGACTCCCTGAACCTGCTCGCCGCCGTGGTGCCGGCCGACTGCCAGGTGTTCGTCTTCGAGACCGAGCACCACGCCTCGCTGCTGCCGTGGAAGGACGCGCAGGTCACCTACCTCAACGCGCCCCGCACCCCGGCCCAGGCCGTCGAGACCCTGGAGCGGGCGCTCGCCGACCGCGACCCCTACGGCCCGGCGCTGGTCTGCGTCACCGGCGCCTCGAACGTCACCGGTGAGCTGTGGCCCGTCAAGGAGCTCGCCGCCGCCGCGCACGCCCACGGCGCGCGGATCGTGCTGGACGCCGCCCAGCTGGCCCCGCACCACCCGGTCTCCGTGCAGGAGCTGGACGTGGACTGGGTCGCCTTCTCCGGCCACAAGCTCTACGCGCCCTTCGGCTCGGGCGTGCTCGCCGGCCGCTCGGACTGGCTGCAGGAGGCCGAGCCGTACCTGGCCGGTGGCGGTGCCTCCCGCAAGGTGGCCCGGCGCGAGGACGGCGGCGTGGACGTGGAGTGGCACACCACGGCGGCCCGCCACGAGGCCGGCTCCCCGAACGTCATCGGCGTCTACTCCATCGCCTCCGCCTGCAAGGCGCTGAACGAGGCCGGGTTCGACAGCCTCGTCGCCCGCGAGCGGCAGCTCATCGCCAAGGTCAGGGACGGTCTGGCGGACGTCCCCGCGGTGCGGATCCTCTCCCTCTTCGGTGACGACGCCCCGCGGGTCGGCGTCATCTCCTTCGTGGTGGACGGCTGGAACAGCTCCCACTTCGCCGCCGCGCTCTCCGCCGAGTACGGCATCGGCGTCCGTGACGGCCTGTTCTGCGCCCACCCGTTGGTCCGTACCCTCCTGGGCAGCGAGCCGCAGGCCCAGGGCGAGTGCGGAGCCCCGGAGGCGGCCCCGGGGGAGCGCTCGCTCAACGCGATCCGCGTCAGCTTCGGCGCCGGTACCCCCGACGAGCACGTCGAGCGCTTCGTCCGCGCCGTCAAGGAGCTCGTCGAGGACGGTGCGAAGTGGAAGTACCGCACCGAAGAGGGCCGCTGCGTCCCGGCGGTCTGACCGCCGGGCGGGGGGAAGACCGCCGCGGGAACCCCGGCGACGGGAGGGCCCCGGCGGCGCTACGCCCGGGCCACCGGCCGGTACGTGCACACCTGCGTGCCCGTGGACGCGGTGACCGACGAGACCAGCTCCAGGGTCCGCAGACCACCGTCCTCGGGGAAGATCGACTTTCCGCCGCCGAGCAGCACCGGCATGACCATGAGTCGCAGCTCGTCGACCAGGCCCTCGCTCAGCAGCGTCCGTACCAGCGTGGGGCTGCCCATGACCACCAGGTCGCCGCCCCCGGCCGCGTGCAGCTCGCGGATCCGGGCGACGGCCCCGGAGCCGGGGATGAGGGTGGTGTTGTTCCACGTCAGGTCCGAGTCGCCCAGGGTGCCGGACACCACGTACTTGGCGATCGCGTTCATCCGGTCCGCGAAGGGATCACCGGCCCGCCCGGGCCAGGCGGCGGCCATCGACTGCCACGTACGGCGGCCGAACAAAAGTGCTCCGGCCTTGGCGGTCGCCTCGGCGAAGGCGCCGCCCACCACCTCCGCGTCGAAGAACGGGTGCGACCAGCCGCCGTGGGTGAAACCGCCGTCGGTGTCCTCATCGGGCCCACCGGGCGCCTGCACCACGCCGTCGAGGCTGATGAACTCGCTGATGACGATGCGCATGGGGGTCTCCTCGGTATCGGGCGCGGTGTTCGCACCGGGTCCACGGCAGTACAGACCGCGTCCCGGCCCGGAACTCATCGCGACGCGCGGCACCGGACGTGTGACCTGGAGCACGCCACCCCTCTGGCGGGACCTACGCGTCCAGGCCGATCGCGAACGCCGCTTCGAGGTCGTGCTGGGAGTAGGTGCGGAACGCCACGTGCGTGTCCGTGGCCTCCACGCCCGGGATCTTGCTGATGCGGCCGGGGATGATGTCCGCCAGGTCCTCGTGCCGGGACACCCGGACCAGCGCGATGAGGTCGTACGTACCCGTGACGGAGTAGACCTCGCTGACGCTTTCCAGCGCGGCGATGGCCTCGGCGATCTCGGGGATCCGGTCCACGCTGGTCTTGATGAGCACGATCGCGGTGATCACGGTTGGCTGTCTCCCTCGCCGGCAGTCACTGGTCGCCTCACTCTAGTCCCACGCCGGTAGCGGACCCACGCGTAGAGGAAGCCCACCGAGAAGCCCACCACGTGGGCCAGATAGGCGACTCCGGGCCCGCTCGCCGCCCGGTGGGCCGCCAGCCACTGGAGGGCGAACCAGAACATCAGGACGATCCACGCCGGGAACCGCAGGGGCAGGAAGAACAGGAACGGGAACAGGCTCGTCACCCGCGCCCTGGGGAACAGGCACAGGAAGGCCCCCAGGACCGCGGAGATGGCACCCGAGGCCCCGACCAGGGTCTGGTCCGAGGAGGCGTTGGCCGCCGCGTACGCCGCCAGGGCCAGGTAACCCGTACAGACGTAGAAGCCGAGGAACCCGGCCCGGCCCATGCGCCGCTCCGTCATCCCCCCGAAGACATGGAGGAAGAGCATGTTGCCCAGCAGGTGCAGCCAGCTGCCGTGCACGAAAAGGGCGGTCAGCGGGGTGAGCGCCGCCCGGCCGGAGCCGGTGAACAGCTCGTCGGGGACCACGCCCCAGCGCCGGAAGTACGCCGTCCCGTTGACCAGCAGCTGATCGCCCGTCCCGTAGACCGGGTTCAGCCCCGAGGCCGGACTCAGCACGAACACCACGCAGCAGCCGGCGATCAGCGCGTGGGTGACCACCGGGCCCCGGGCGGCCTCGCGTAGGGCCTGCCACCTTACGATCATGCGACTGAGCATGACCGAACCGGGCCCACCCGCGAGCGCGGCAGGCCGTAGGGTTACGAGCTGTGCACGACCCGTATGACACAGCCCCGTACGCGATAGAAGGAGAGAGCGGCCTGATGACGGTTCCCCTGCCGACCGACACCACCCGGTGGCGCTGCACCCTGTGCGGCAATCTCACGCGTTTCGACGTCACCCGCTCGTCGAAGGTCGTGGAGTACGTCCACCTGGACCTCGCCGGGGAGCCCAAGGTCGAAGAGCGAGAGGTGGTCAATGAGACCATCGAGTCGGTGCGCTGCCGCTGGTGCAACGCGGTGGACCAGATCGAGCTCGTGGACAGGCCGGGCGCGGACTCCTGAGGGAGCCCCGCCCGCAGGTTAATGACGGTAGGGGTGACGGATTGTGGAGCCAGCAAGCGGCCCTGAGCCGGCCGACGCGGCCGGCGATGCCGCCGAGGTGCTCGACCGCCCGCTGCCGGAAGGCGTGCGGCGCCGGGTCGTCGCGCTCGTCTCGGACGCCTTCGGCGGGCTGACGGTCGCGGACCTTCCGGCGCAGCTGCGCCAGTACGCCCGGTTCACCCCGACCCGGCGCGCCAAGTTCGCGGGCAACGCCATGGCGACGGCCGTGGAGAGCGACCCCGTCTTCCGGGGCCGGGTCGCCGAGAAACTCCGCGAGGCGCAGGCCGACCTGGCCGCGGCGCTGGAGTCGGGCGCCCCGCCCGCCGCCGCCGATCCGCTGGACGTGGCGGCCGCCGCGTACGTCCTGAGGCCGGCCGGCTGGGTCAAGCTGGTCGCCGCCGCCGGTGAGGAGGCGCAGCGCGCCGACGCCGAGCGGGTCGACGAGGAGGCCCGCCGGGAGCTGGACCGGCTCCGCGAGGAGCTGGCCCACGTTCGGGAACTGCAGCGCGCGGGCGTCGACCAGGTACGGGCCGAGCTGGAGGCGGTGCGCAAGGAAGCGGAATCGCTTCAGCGCAAGCTGCGCAGCGCCCTCAGCGACGTCAAGCGGGGCGACGCCGCCCTGCGCAAGGTCAACGCCGAGATCGACGGCATCCGCGCCGAGTCGGCCGCCCGGGTGACCACCGCGGAGAGCGAGACCCGGCGGCTCAAGTCCCGCCTCGCGGAGGTGGAGTCGGCGCTGGAGACCTCGCGCCGGGCCACCCGTGAAGGACGCAGCATCGAGGACATGCGGCTGCGGCTGCTGCTGGACACCGTGCTGGACGCCGCCGCGGGACTGCGCCGGGAGCTCGCGCTGCCGCCGGTCTCCACGCGGCCCGCCGACACGGTGGAGGCGGTGGAGCCGGGCCGGATGACCCCGAAGGACATCGCGGCGCGCGCGCTGTCGGAGACCGACCCGGCCCTGCTGGACCAGTTGCTGGCGCTGCCGCAGGCCCATCTGGTGGTCGACGGCTACAACGTCACCAAGACCGGCTACCCGACGATGCCGCTGGAGAAGCAGCGGCTGCGGCTGCTGGGCGGGCTGTCGATGCTCGCCGCGCAGACGGGCGCCGAGATGACCTGTGTCTTCGACGGGGCGGAGCTGGCGGCACCGGTGCTGCTCGCGCCGCCGCGCGGGGTGCGGGTGCTGTTCTCGAAGGCCGGGGTGACCGCGGACGAGCTGATCCGCCAGCTGGTGCGCGCCGAGCCCCCGGGCCGGCCGGTGGTCGTGGTTTCCACGGACCGGGAGGTCGCCGACGGGGTGGCCAAGGCCGGGGCGCGACCGGTGACGTCCGCTTTGTTGCTCAAGCGGCTTTCGCGCGTTTCGTAACTGCTGGCCTGAATGCCGGAATTGGTAGGGGTTCCTCGGAACATACCGTCAAGTCCTCGGCACAGAGCGTGTGCTGTAGGTAAAGAAGCTGGTCGGAGAGGAATTTTTTGCCCAGGAGGATTTGAACTGATCACAGAAGGGTCACTAGTGTCAGGTCAAACCTTCGTGCGGTAGTTCACTCATTCGGGGTGGCGGCGGAGGTGTCGCCGAGCTTGCGTTCCTTCGGCGGCTCCAGGAAGAAGGAGCTCGCCTTCGTGGCGTCCCACCGTCGACCCAAGCAGCCGACCCGCACTCGCGTGACCGTGCTCACCGTCACCGCGGCCGCCGCCGTGGCCCTCTCCGGCCAGGCCGCCAACGCCGCGCCGGCCAAGCCGAGCAAGGACGAGGTCAAGAGCAAGGTCGACGCGCTCTACGAAGAGGCCGAGCAGGCCACCGAGAACTTCAGCAAGGCCAAGGAGCACCAGGACAAGCTCGAGAAGGAAATCGGGCAGCTCCAGGACCAGGTCGCCCGCGGCCAGGAGGAGCTCAACACCCTGCGCGGCACCCTGGGATCGATGGCGAGCGCGCAGTACCGCAGCGGTGGCATCGACCAGTCCCTGGCGCTCTTCCTGTCGGCCGACCCGGACAGCTACCTCGACAAGGCCTCCACGCTGGAGCAGCTCAGCGGCAAGCAGGTCGAAGCGGTCCAGAAGATCCAGGCCAAGCAGCGCAGTCTCGCGCAGCAGCGTCAGGAGGCCGCGGGCAAGCTCACCGACCTCGACGCCACCCGCAAGGAGCTCGGCGAGAAGAAGAAGGCCTCGACCGACAAGCTCGCCGAGGCCCAGGCCCTCCTCAACACCCTGACCGCCCAGGAGCGGTCGCAGATCAAGGACGAGGACACCCGCGCCAGCCGCGGCGAGGGCGAGCGCGTCGACCTCGGCAACGTGAAGCCCTCCGGCCGCGCCGGAGCGGCGCTGGCCGCCGCCCAGACCAAGCTGGGCAGCGCGTACGTGCCCGCCGCGACCGGCCCCAACTCCTTCGACTGCTCGGGCCTGACCCAGTGGGCGTACCGGCAGGCCGGCGTCAAGATATCGCGCACCACGTTCACGCAGATCAACGACGGCACCCGGATCGGCAAGAGCCAGCTCCAGCCGGGCGACCTGGTGTTCTTCTACGGCGACCTCCACCACGTCGGCCTGTACGCGGGCAACAACACGGTGCTGCACGCCTCGAACCCGCGCGGCGGCGTCAAGTACGAATCGATCAACAACATGCCGTTCCAGTTCGGAGTGCGCGTCGGCTGACGTCCCCCTCCCGGGACGCGCCGCACACCGCCCATCCGGGCGAATTCCGAGCCCCCGCCGCGACCACACGCCCCGCCGGTGACCTGCGTCTCCGGCGGGGCGTCACTGTGCGTGCCCGCCGGAGGTCGTTGGCCGGTACCCTCCGGCGCGGCTACTGTCTGCCAGCGCGGAGCCCCGGCACACGGCCGTCCACGGTGGGCGGACCCGGTCCCGCGCAGCGGAAGGGAGCGGTTTCACGTGGCGTCCCATCGCCGGTCCGGGTCCAGCGCCCTCGACCGGAACACTAAGGTCACCGTCCTCACCGCCGCCGCGGCGGGAGCCGCGGTCGCCATGACGGGCGCACCCGCGAGTGCCGCCCCCGGCCTCCCGCAGGAGCCCTCCGGGGGCTCCCGCGCCCAGGTCGACCAGCTCTTCGAGGAGGCCGAGCAGGCCACCGAGCGCTTCAACCAGGCGGGTGAGAAGGCCGGCCGGCTCCGGGCCGAGGTCGGCCGGATCCAGGACGCGGTGGCCCGCGGCCAGGACCGCATCAACACCATGCGCGGGGTGCTCGGTGCCTACGCCGGGGCCCAGTACCGGGCGGGTGGCGTCGACCCCGCCGTCGAGCTGATGCTCTCCGACGACCCGGACGACTACCTCGCCAAGGCCGCCGCTCTCGACCGGCTGACCGGCCGCCAGACCCGCCGGCTCGACGAACTGCGCTCCGAGCAGCGCAGGCTCGGTCAGGAGCGCCAGGAGGCCTCCCGCAAGCTCTCCGAACTCGACACCTTGCGCGCCGAGGTGGCCAGGGAGAAGCGCGCCGTCACCGCCAAGCTCGCCGCGGCCCGCCGGCTGCTGAACTCGATGCCCACGCAGGAGCGCGCCGACTTCGAGCGGGCCTCGCGCTCCGGCGGCCGCCCCGACGCCCTGCCCGACCTCTCCGAGGTCCCCTCCTCGCCGGGCGCCTCCTCGGGCCGTGCCGCGACCGCCGTGATGGCCGCCCGCTCGGCCGTCGGACGGCCCTACGTCTGGGGTTCCACGGGCCCCTCCGGCTTCGACTGCTCCGGGCTGATGGTGTGGTCGTACCGCCAGGCCGGTGTGGCCCTGCCGCGGACCTCGCAGGCCCAGCGGTACGCCGGGCAGCGGGTGCCGCTGTCCCAGGCGCGCCCGGGGGACCTGGTGACGTACCGCTCGGACGCCAGCCACGTCGGCATGTACGTCGGCAACGGCCAGGTGGTGCACGCCCCCTACCCGGGTGCGCGGGTGCGGTACGACCCGGTCGGGATGATGCCGGTGTCGTCGGTGACCCGGCCCTGAGGGCCGCTCTGCGTACGATCGGGTGATGTTCCCGGGCCTGGGCCGTCCCCGTCGTCTCCTCCTGCGCGCACTGGCGCTGGTGCTGCTGTGCGTGCCGCTCGCCGGATGCGACTCCGGATCCGCGACCGGCCCGGGGTCCCGCCCGGTGAGCGTCACCGAGCGGGAGGTCCGGCAGGCCGTCGCCGCCTGGTCGGCGGCCCCGCCCGGGGCGCTCGCCGCGATTCCGCTGGAGGACTGGTCCTACGAGGTCTCCTCGGTCCGCACGGAGGGCGTACGGGCCTTCGCGCGCGCCGAACTGCGCTACCGGCTCACCGGCTACGACGCGGCCCCGGCCGGATCCGCCCGCGAGGTGGAACTCGCCCGCGAAACCGGGACCTGGGGGGTGGTGGCCGACCGGCCCGCCCCCGGCGCCCCGCCCCAGCTGTGGGACCAGGGCCCGGTGACGGTGGAACGCGGAGCCCACTGCCTGGTGCTCGGGGGCGAGGGGCAGGGCACCGGCGCGCTGTCCGCGATCGCCGCCGAGGCCGACCGGGCGGTGCCCGCCGCGAGCGCCGCCTGGCCGGGCCCGTGGGCGGGCAAGGTGGTGGTGCTGGTCCCCGGCTCGCTGGACGCCATGGCGGCGCTGCTGGGCCGGCCCGCCGGCGAGTACCGCGGCCTGGGAGCCGTCACCACGGGGCGGACCGGGGCCGGCCCCGCCCCGGCGGACCGGGTCGTCGTCAATCCGGAGGGGTACGGGCAGCTCTCCGCGGAGGGCCGCCAGGTGATCCTGACCCACGAGACCACCCACGTCGCCACCCGGGCGGCCACCACCGCGAAGACCCCGCTGTGGCTCTCCGAAGGCTTCGCGGACTGGGCGGCGTACCGCGGCAGCGGCCGCACCCCGGCGCAGGCCGCGCCGGCGCTCGCGCGGGCGGTGCGCGAGGGGGACCTGCCGGGCGCGCTCCCCGCGGACGGGGCCTTCGCCTTCGGCGGGGACGCGGAGGCGCTGACGCGGGCCTACGAGGGCTCCTGGCTGGCCTGCAGGCTCATCGCGGGCCGGTGGGGCGAGGCGGCGCTCGTCTCGCTCTACGAGCGGGCCGGGCGGGAGTCCCTGCCGGCGGCGCTGACGGAGACCCTGGGCACGGACCCGCCCGGCCTCACCCGGGCCTGGCAGCAGGAACTGACCCGGGAGTTCCGCTAGAGCCGGCCGGCCCGGGACGTCCCGCTGCCACCCGGGCGTCACCGTCGCACGCGCGCAAGCCCGCACGTGACCGCCGGGGTCCGGGGCGGAGCTCCGGGGGCCTTCGGCGCAGCACCGCCCCGCAGGGCCCGGCAGGCCCCGGAGTTCCAGGGAGGCGGCTCCGGTAGGGTCGCGAAGCGATGCACAAGACGCTGATCGTGACCAACGACTTCCCGCCGCGGCCGGGAGGCATCCAGGCCTTCCTCCACAACATGGCGCTGCGGCTGGACCCCGAACGGGTCGTCGTCTACGCCTCCACCTGGAAGCACTCGGCTGAGGGCCGGGCGGCCACCGCCGCCTTCGACGCGGAGCAGCCTTTCCAGGTCGTGCGCGACCGGACGACGATGCTGCTGCCCACCCCGCGGGTGACCCGGCGGGCGGTGGGCCTCCTGCGCGAACACGGCTGCGAGTCGGTGTGGTTCGGCGCGGCGGCCCCGCTCGGCCTGATGGGCCCGGCGCTGCGCCGGGCCGGCGCCCGGCGGATCGTGGCGACCACGCACGGGCACGAGGCGGGCTGGGCGCAGCTGCCGGGAGCGCGGCAGCTGCTGCGGCGCATCGGCGAGGGCACCGACACCCTGACCTACCTCGGGGAGTACACGCGTTCGCGGATCGCCTCGGCCCTGACGGAGCGGGCGGCGGCGCGGATGACGCAGCTCCCGCCCGGGGTGGACGAGAAGACCTTCCACCCCGGGTCGGGGGGCGCCGAGGTACGCGCCCGGCTGGGCCTGTCGGACCGCCCGGTGGTGGTGTGCGTATCGCGCCTGGTCCCGCGCAAGGGCCAGGACACGCTGATCGGGGCGATGCCGCGGATCCTGGCGGCGCTGCCGGACGCGGTGCTGCTGATCGTGGGCGGCGGACCGTACGAGGCGGACCTGCGGGCGCTGGCCACCTCGACCGGGGTCGCGGACTCCGTCGTCTTCACGGGAGCGGTCCCGTGGTCCGAACTGCCCGCCCACTACGGGGCCGGGGACGTCTTCGCGATGCCCTGCCGGACCCGGCGCGGCGGGCTGGACGTGGAGGGGCTGGGCATCGTCTACCTGGAAGCCTCCGCGACGGGCCTGCCGGTGGTCGCGGGCGACTCCGGCGGAGCCCCGGACGCGGTTCTGCACGGGGAGACGGGCTGGGTGGTCCCCGGCGGCGACCCGGCGCAGGCCGCGGACCGGATCGTCGTCCTGCTCCAGGACCCTGCCCTGCGCGCCCGCATGGGCGAGCGCGGCCGTGCCTGGGTCGAGGAGAAGTGGCGCTGGGACCTCCTCGCGGAGCGCCTGCGCGAGCTCCTCTGAGGGGCTGCCCGACGGCCCCCGGTACCACAAGGGGTGCGGACCGGCCATGGCTGACTGTCACTCAGATGTGTGTAAGCACCGACTCTGGGGGTATGGGCGGATCCACCCCATCATGCCGCCATGACACCAAACCTGACGCGTCGTCACCTGCTTGGTCTCGGCGCCCTCCAGACCGCGGCGGCCCTCGGCTTCACCCGCATCGGCCTGCAGTCCGCGGCCGCCGCGGAGCCGGCGGCCGCCACGTACGCCCCCGCCATCGTCGTCGGCTCCGGATACGGGTCCGCCGTCGCGGCGCTCCGCCTCGGGCAGGCCGGAGTGCGGACCGTCGTCCTGGAGATGGGCCGCCTCTGGGACACCCCCGGGTCCGACGGGAAGGTCTTCCCCTCCACCTCCGCGCCCGACCAGCGCTCCATGTGGTTCCGCAATCGCACCGAGGCCCCGCTCGCCCAGTTCCTCTGGCTCGACGTGGTCAACCGCGACATCAGCCCCTACCCCGGCGTCCTGGACCGGGTGAACTACGGCGACATGTCGGTGTACGTGGGCCGCGGCGTCGGCGGCGGCTCCCTCGTCAACGGCGGCATGGCGCCCACGCCGAAGCGCTCGTACTTCACCGAGGTCATGCCGCGGGTCAACGCCGACGAGATGTACGGCACCTACTACCCCCGCGCCCGCGCCATGCTCGGCGTCAACGACATCGACCCGTCCTGGTTCGAGTCCACCGAGTGGTACCGCTTCGCCCGGATCTCCCGCAAGCACGCCCAGAACGCCGGACTGAGGACCACGTTCGTCCCCAACGTCTACGACTTCGAGTACATGAAGCGCGAGGCCGCCGGCACCGCCACCAAGTCCGCGCTCGCGGGCGAGGTCATCTACGGCAACAACCACGGCAAGAAGAGCGTCGACAAGACCTACCTCGCCGCCGCGCTGGGCACCGGCAACGTCACCATCGAGACCATGCAGCGCGTCGTCGGCGTACGGCCGGACCCGGCGGGCGGGTACGTCCTGACCGTCCGCACCAGCGACCTCACCGGCCAGGTCACCCAGGTCCGCGAACTGGCCTGCAAGCAGCTCTTCCTCGGCGCCGGCAGCCTCGGCACCACCGAGATCCTGCTGCGCGCCCGCGAGACCGGCACCCTGCCCGCGCTGAACGACAAGGTGGGCCTCGGTTGGGGCCACAACGGCAACGTCATGACCGCCCGCGCCAACCACCTGTGGGACACCGTCGGCGCCAACCAGGCCACCATGCCCGCCCTGGGCATCGACGACTGGGACAACGCCTCGAACCCGGTCTTCGCCGAGATCGCCCCGCTCCCGATGGGATTCGAGCACTGGATCTCGATGTACCTGGCCATCACCAAGAACCCGGAGCGCGGGCGCTTCACCTACGACGCGGCCAGCGACTCGGCGAAGCTCCAGTGGACCCGGGACCAGAACACCCCGTCGGTGCAGGCCGCCAAACGCCTCTTCGACCGGGTCAACCGGGCCAACTTCACCATCTACCGCTACGACCTGTTCGGCGACAACAAGAATTTCGCCGACAACTTCACCTACCACCCGCTGGGCGGCTGCGTCCTCGGGGACGCGACCGACGACTACGGCCGCGTCAAGGGCTACCAGGGCCTCTACGTCACCGACAGCTCGCTGATCCCCGGATCGCTCGGCGTGAACCCCTTCGTGACCATCACCGCCCTCGCGGAGCGGAACATGGCGCGGGTCCTCGCCGAGGACCCGCGCTGATCACCGGTCTCCGGCCGCGGCTCACCAGGCCCGTCAGCCCCGGTAGAGGGCTTCGATCTCGTCCGCGAAGTCCTTCGCCACCACATTCCGCTTCAGCTTCAGCGAAGGCGTGATGTGGCCCGACTCCTCCGTGAACTGGGAGGGCAGAATGCGGAATTTCCGCACCGATTCCGCCTTGGAAACCGCCGCGTTGCCGTCGTCCACGGCCTTCTGGACGGCGGCGACGAGGTCCGCGTCCTCGCGCAGCTCCGCGGCCGTCACACCGGCCGGCTTGCCGTGCTCCGCGGCCCACCGGCCCAGGAACTCCTCGTCGATGGTGACCAGGGCGGCCACGAACGGCCGGGCGTCGCCGACCACCATGCACTCCGCGACCAGGGCGTGCGCCCGGATCCGGTCCTCGATCACCGCGGGCGCCACGTTCTTGCCGCCCGCCGTGACGATGAGCTCCTTCTTGCGCCCGGTGATCGCGAGGTAGCCGTCCTCGTCGAGCGTGCCGACGTCGCCGGTGTGGAACCAGCCGTCGGTCAGCGCGTCGGCCGTGGCCGTCGGATTGTTCCAGTACTCCTTGAAGATGTGCTCGCCGTGCAGCAGCACCTCGCCGTCGTCGGCGATGCGCACCACGGAGCCCGGGAGCGGCTGGCCGACCGTACCGATCTTGGTCTTGTCCCACGGGTTGAAGGCCGTGGCCGCGCAGGACTCGGTCAGTCCGTAGCCCTCCAGCACCGTGAAGCCGATGCCGCGGAAGAAGTGGCCGAGCCGCTCGCCCAGCGGGGCCCCGCCGGAGATCGCGTACTCGCCGCGCCCGCCGAGGACCGTGTGCAGCTTGCTGTAGACCAGCTTCGAGAAGACCTTGTGCTTGATCTTCAGACCGAGGGACGGACCGCCCGGGAGGTCCAGCGCGCGGCTGTAGGCGATCGCCGTCTCGGCCGCCGCGTCGAAGATCTTGCCCTTGCCGTCGGCCTGGGCCTTGGCGCGCGCCGAGTTGTAGACCTTCTCGAAGACGCGCGGCACGCCGAGGATCAGCGTGGGCCGGAAGGACTGCAGCTCGTCGGTGAGGTTCTTGATGTCCGGTACGCAACCCAGCCGGATCGGCGCCAGCACGGCCGCCACCTCCACCAGGCGTCCGAAGACGTGCGCGGCCGGCAGGAACAGCAGGACGGAGCACTCGCCGGTCCGGAAGAGCGGACGCAGCCGGGCCACGATGTTGCCGCACTCGGCGAAGAAGCTGCGGTGGGTCAGCACGCAGCCCTTGGGGCGGCCGGTGGTGCCGGAGGTGTAGACGATGGTGGCCGGGTCGTCGGCGTTCGCCAGCGAGCTGCGCGCGTCCACCTCGGCCTCGGTGACCTGCTCGCCGGCCGCCTTCAGCGTCTCCAGCGCACCCTGCTCGATCTCCCAGACCTCGCGGAGCTCGGGCAGCCGGTCGCGCAGGGCGGCCACGGTCGCGCTGTGCCCGGGGAGCTCGGTGATGACGGCGACGGCGCCGGAATCGCCGAGGATCCACTGGATCTGTTCCGGGGAGCTGGTCTCGTACACGGGGACCGTGACGGCGCCCGTGCTCCAGATGGCGAAGTCGAACAGCACCCACTCGTAACGGGTGCGGGAGATCAGGGCGACCCGGTCGCCGGGCTCGATGCCGGCCGCGATCAGTCCCTTCGCGGCGGCCCGGACCTCGGCGAGGAACTGGGTCGCGTTGACGTCCTGCCACTGGCCGTCGACCTTGCGCGCCATGACGGCGGTGTCGGGATGCTGAGCGGCATTGCGGCGGATGAGATCCGTCAGGTTCCCGTCCGACGGGACCTCGTACAGGGCCGGAAGGCTGAACTCGCGCAAGACTGCTGCTCCTCTGGGCGCCATCGCCACCATGCGGACCGACCGGACGTTACCCACCGGTAGTGGGTTCCGGATAGAGGGAACCGGCCAGATGTTCCCTGCGTCACACACGACGGCCGTGTCCTGTCGACAGTAGTCGACCCCGTTTGCGACTCGGAAGTAACCGCAGGTCCGGCTGCCTGGCCCGATTCCCTGGTCGCGGTGGCCAAGCGCCCCTAGGGTGGCGGCATGGGTGGCAAGAACAGTCGGACACGGGTCCATGTAGTCAGCGACGTCCACGGCAACACGGAGGCGCTCGCCCGGGCCGGGGACGGCGCCGACGCGCTGATCTGCCTCGGTGACCTCGTCCTCTTCCTCGACTACGCCGACCACTCGCGCGGCATCTTCCCCGACCTCTTCGGCGTCGAGAACGCCGACCGGATCGTCGAACTGCGCACCGCCCGTCGGTTCGAGGAGGCCCGCGAGTTCGCCCGCCGGCTGTGGGCGGGACGGGACCGGGAACGGCTGGTCGAGGGTGCGGTCCGGCGGCAGTACGCCGAGATGTTCGCCGCCTTCCCCCGGCCCACGTACGCCACGTACGGCAACGTCGACATCCCCGGGCTCTGGCCGGAGTACGCGGGCCCCGGCCTGACCGTCCTCGACGGGCAGCGGGCCGAGATCGGCGGGCGGGTCTTCGGCTTCGTGGGCGGCGGGCTGCCGTCGCCCATGCGCACGCCCTACGAGGTCCCCGAGGAGGAGTACGCCGCCAAGGTGGAGGCGCTGGGCGAGGTCGACGTGCTGTGCTCGCACATCCCGCCGGAGGTGCCGGAGCTCTGCTACGACACGGTCGCACGGCGCTTCGAGCGGGGGAGCGGGGCGCTGCTCGCCGCGATCCGCCGGGTGCGGCCCCGGTACGCGCTCTTCGGCCACGTCCACCAGCCGCTCGCCCGGCGGATGCGGATCGGCGCCACCGAGTGCGTGAACGTCGGGCACTTCGCGGCGACCGGAAGGCCGTGGGCCCTGGAGTGGTGAGGTCCAGGCGCGCGATAGCCTTCACGCGGCGGCCCACGGCCGTCCGCACACTTCCTCGAACTCCCCCCGGAGGAGCGACCGCGATGGCGGAACACACCAGCTCGAGCATCACGATCGAGGCGTCCCCGGCCGACGTCATGGCCGTGATCGCCGACTTCGCCCGCTACCCGGAGTGGACCGGCGAGGTGAAGGAGGCCGAGGTCCTGGCCACCGACCCCCAGGGTCGCGCTTCGCTGGTCCGCCTGCTGCTGGACGCGGGCGCGATCAAGGACGACCACACGCTCGCGTACACCTGGCCCGCCGAGAACACGGTGAGCTGGACGCTGGACAAGTCCCAGATGCTGAGGCAGCTGGACGGGTCCTACCACCTGGCGCCGGTCGCCGGCGGCGCCAGCACCGAGGTGACCTACTCGCTGACGGTGGACGTCAAGATCCCGATGCTCGGCATGATCAAGCGCAAGGCGGAGAAGGTCATCATCGACCGTGCGCTGGCGGGCCTGAAGAAGCGCGTCGAGGCGGGCGCACCCTCCCCTTCCTGACGCGCCACCGCCGTCCCGGCGCCGGGCCCGGTGGGCGGGTGCGGGTGGTCCGGCCCCGCGGGGCGAAGTCCCCTGCCCGCCCTTCGCCCGGACCCCGGGGCTCCGGGCAGGGCCACACCGCCCGGACACGGCAACGCGCAGCTAGGAGCACCCCGCACCATGCACACCCTCCTCGTCACCGGCCCCGGCGGCGCGGGCCGCAGCACCGTCGCGGCGGCCACCGCGCTCGCCGCCGCCCGCCAGGGGCACCGGGTGCTCCTGCTCTCCGCCGACCCCGGCGAGCCCCTCCTCGCCCCGGAGGGCGACCTGCGCGTGGCCCGCGTCGACTCCGGCGAGGAGTTCCGCCAGGAGCTCGTCTCGCTCCAGGAACGCGGCTCCGCGGTCCTCGGGCTGCTCGGAGCCCGCCCGCTCGGCGCCGACGAGATCACCGAACTGCCCGGCGCCGAGCAGTTCGCCCTGCTCCGCGCCCTGCGGCGGGCCGCGGACGAGCCCGGCACCGACCTCCTGGTCGTCGACATGCCCCCGCTGCACCAGGCCGTCACCACCCTCGCCCTCCCCGCGCAGCTGCGCCGCTACCTCGCCCGGCTCCTCCCCGCGGAGCGCCAGGCTGCCCGCGCCCTGCGCCCCGTACTGGCCCAGCTCGCCGGAGTGCCCATGCCCGCGCGGTGGCTGTACGAGGCCGCCGCCCGCTGGGACGAGGAGCTGGCGGCCGTCCAGGCCGTCGTGGAGGCCCCCACCACCTCCGTACGGCTCGTCGCGGAGCCGGGGCCCGCCGCCGACGCCGCGCTGCGCCTCGGCCGGCTGGGGCTGGCCCTGCAGCGGCTGCCCGTCTCGGCGCTCGTCGCCAACCGGATGCTGCCCGGCGGATCCGCCGACCCGTGGCTGGCGGGACTCGCCGCCCAGCAGGAGAAGTACGCCGCCCAGTGGGCCGCGGACGCGGACACGGACCTCCCGGTGCTCCGCGTACCCCACCTGGGCCGGGACCCGCACGGCCCCGAGGACCTGACGGCGCTGGCCCCCGCTCCCGCCCCCGCGACCGCGCCCCGGCCGGTCTGGGCCGTCGAGGACCGGATCGCCGAGGACGGGGTGCTGCTCTGGTGCGTGCCGCTGCCCCGCGCCGAGAAGCGCGAGCTCGACCTGGTCCGGCGCGGCGACGAGCTGCTGCTCACGGTGGGGCCGTACCGCAGGATCGTTCCGCTTCCGGCCGTCCTGCGCCGCTGCACGGTCTCCGGAGCCGCCCTCACCGACGGCGAGCTCCGCATCCGCTTCACCCCGGACCCGGATCTGTGGCCCCGGACGGACTGAACGGCGTACCGCCGTTCGGGTACCGTCGGAAGTAGCCCGTACCGCACGCACGCCCAGCAGCCGCCGCAGGAGAGTCCGCCATGAGCGAGGCCACCGACCGACCCGCCGACGCCCCGGCCGACGAAGACGCCTGGGCCGAGGCCTGCGCCGAGGACCTCGCCGCCGAGAAGGAGCGCCGCAGGTCCGAGCAGGGAGCCGGTCCCGGGACCGCCGCCGAGGAGCTGTTCAAGCTCTTCGAGGCCGTCGCGGACAAGGTCTCCGCGCTCAACAACCCGCTGCTCGGCGTCGCCGCGCAGGGCGCCGTACGGCAGTTCGTCAACCAGGCGAAGACCGCCGCCAAACCCGTCATCGAGCGCAACCCCGAGGTCTTCGACCACCTCGCGGCGGCCGGCTCGGAGCTGCTCGCCGCATACCGCTCGGCGGTCGAGGGCCACGAGCGCCGCTGGACGCGCGACGAGCCCGCGCCCGGACCCGGACCCGGACCTGGACCTGGACCTGGGAAAGCCCCCCGTGCCGAGGGCGACGAAGGGCC
The DNA here is from genome assembly GCF_036014235.1 of Streptomyces sp. NBC_00435. Classification (GTDB taxonomy): domain Bacteria; phylum Actinomycetota; class Actinomycetes; order Streptomycetales; family Streptomycetaceae; genus Streptomyces. Next base: position 2,324,422 of record NZ_CP107924.1, on the reverse strand, counting down.
CACCGAGCGTATCGATCTCGACTGAACCTCCTCGTCACTCGGGTACGGTTGGCGGCGGCGGGGTTTGACCGGAAACCGAGGGACTAATGGGACTCACCATCGGCGTCGACATCGGCGGCACGAAGATCGCGGCCGGCGTGGTCGACGAAGACGGCACCATCCTTGAGACGTACAAGGTGCCCACCCCGCCGACGCCGGACGGAGTGACGGACGCGATCTGCGCCGCCGTGTCCGAGGTCAGCAGCAGTCACACCATCGACGCGGTCGGCATCGGCGCCGCCGGGTACGTCGACGACAAGCGCGCGACCGTGCTCTTCGCGCCGAACATCAACTGGCGGCACGAGCCGCTGAAGGACAAGGTCGAGCAGCGCATCGGCCTGCCCGTGGTCGTCGAGAACGACGCGAACTGCGCGGCCTGGGGCGAGTACCGCTTCGGTGCCGGCCAGGGCCACGAGGACGTCATCTGCATCACGCTCGGCACCGGCCTGGGCGGCGGCATCATCATCGGCAACAAGCTCCGGCGCGGACGCTTCGGCGTGGCCGCGGAGTTCGGCCACATCCGGGTCGTCCCGGACGGCCTGCTGTGCGGGTGCGGCAGCCAGGGCTGCTGGGAGCAGTACGCCTCCGGGCGGGCGCTCGTCCGCTACGCCAAGCAGCGCGCCAACGCCACGCCCGAGAACGCGGCGGTCCTGCTCTCCCTCGGTGACGGCACCCCCGAAGGCATTGAGGGCAAGCACATCAGCGAGGCGGCCCGGCAGGGCGACCTGGTGGCCGTGGACTCCTTCCGCGAGCTGGCCCGCTGGGCGGGCGCCGGCCTCGCGGACCTGGCCTCGCTCTTCGACCCGTCGGCCTTCATCGTCGGCGGCGGCGTCTCGGACGAGGGCGACCTGGTCCTCGACCCGATCCGCAAGTCCTTCAAGCGCTGGCTGATCGGCGGCGCGTGGCGCCCGCACGCGCAGGTGCTCGCCGCCCAGCTGGGCGGCAAGGCCGGCCTGGTCGGCGCGGCGGACCTGGCGCGCCAGGGCTGAGCGGCCCACCCGTATCGGCAGACTGCCCGCCGCGCCCTCTGGGGTACGGCGGGCAGTCTCGTTATGTTGCCGGGTATGGAACTCGCCGAGCTGCCGAACTCCCGTACCGAATCCGATGGTTCCGCCGTGATCCGGGCGCTCTCCTACAACATCCGCTCACTGCGCGACGACGAGGACGCGCTGGCACGGGTGATCCGCGCGTGTGCGCCGGACCTGGTGTTCGTACAGGAGGCGCCCCGGTTCTTCCGGTGGCGCAAGCACGCGGCGCGGCTCGCCAGGAAAGCCGATCTGGTGGTGCTGAGCGGGGGCGCGACGGCGGCCGGACCGCTGCTGCTGTGCTCCCTGCGGGCCTTCGTGGAGCGGACCGAGGACGTGCTGCTGCCGTTGACGCCGGGGCACCACCGGCGGGGCTTCGCGACGGCCGTGGTCCGCTTCGCCGGGGCCCGGGTGGGGGTCGTCAGCACCCACCTGTCGCTGGACCCGGCCGAACGGGGGGCGCAGACGGAGCTCCTCCTGGACCGGGTCGCGTCGCTGGACGTGCCGTACGTGATCGCGGCCGGTGACGTGAACGAGACCCCGGGCGGTCCGGCCTTCGGCCGGCTTGCCGGGACGCTCCAGGACTGCTGGTCGGTGGCTCCGTGGGGCGGGGAACGGACCTTCCCGGCGGTGGCGCCGGACCGGCGGATCGACGCCGTCTTCGCGAGTGCGGGGGTGGAGGTACTGGCCTGTGGTGTCCCTGCGGGGCTGCCGGGGGTCTCCGCGGAGGATCTCGCCTCGGCGACGGACCACCTCCCGGTGCTGGCGGCCCTGCGCCTGCCGGCTGCGCCGTAGCCGTGCCTCGATGCGGCGCCGCACCCGGGGCGGGGCCCCGGGTGCGGGCAGGGTCAGACGACCGCGCCGCGTCCCGGATCGTCGTCCTCGTCGTCGCCGGACGACATCCGCGCGACCAGCGTCGCGAACCCGCCCAGGAAGCCGCCGACGCCCAGCGTCGTCAGCCACCAGGTCATCTCCCACTGCAGCAGCACCGCCAGCAGCAGCAGGACCGGCCCGCCCACCACGGCGAGCCAGGCGAACTTCGACGTCGTGTCCGCCTCCGGCAGCTCCGGCTCCGGGGGGACGAAGTGGCCCTCGTCCTTCGCGGTCTCGGGGTTGTCGTCCGGATCGGCCAGGGAATGGTCGCGCGGACCCGCCCCGCCCACGCCCGGGGCGAACACCACCGAGCTGCCCAGAGGCGCCGCGGGGGGCTCCGGGGAGGCCGGCGGGGCGGGACTGGCCGGTTTGACGTCCTCCTCCGGCAGGAGGAGGTTCTCGATCGGCCGGAACGGTCTCGCGCCCGGCGGATCCGCGGGCTCCTGGCCGTACCCGGCCACGATCGCCGCCCACGCCGCTTCCTCGTCCAGCGGGGGAACGCCCCCGGAGGACTCCTCGTGTTCAGCCACCGCTGGCCGCCCCCTCCCTGCCCAAGCTCTCCGTCAGTCGACCGACGAACGCGTAACTGTCCGCGAAGATCGTCTCCGCGTCATGGTCCAACGTCGCGACGTGGTAACTCTGTTCCAGCAGGGTCTCGGTGACGTCGGTGGACGACACCCGCGCCAGGATCCGCGCCGAGTCCGCGGGCCGCACGACGTGGTCCTGCGGGCTGTGCAGGAGCAGCAGCGGCTGCGTCACCTGCGGCAGTTCGGTGTCCAGCAGCTGCAGGAACCTGCGCAGCGAGTGCGCGGCCCGGGTCGGGATCCGGTCGTAGCCGACCTCCACCGAGCCCGGCTTGGCGATGTCGCTGGCGATGCCCGGCGTCGACCGGACGAAGTGCTTGACCACCGGAAGGGCTACGGCCAGCGGGTCGTGCACCTTGTTGACCGGGTTGACGAGGACGATCCCGCTGATGGAGTCCCCGTGCTTCGCCGCCAGCCGCAGCGTCAGCGCGCCGCCCATGGACAGCCCGAAGACGAACACCTGCTCACACCTGTCGAGCAGCTCCCGCAGCGCGCGGTCCACCTCGGCGTACCAGTCCTGCCAGCCGGTGAGCTGCATGTCCTGCCAGCGCGTCCCGTGCCCGGGGAGCAGCGGCAGGGACACCGTCAGTCCCCGCGCGGCCAGATGGTCGGCCCAGGGGCGCATGGACTGCGGGGAACCGGTGAAGCCGTGGCAGAGGAGGACGCCGACCTTTCCGCCCTCGTGGCGGAACGGCTCGGCTCCAGGGAGGACGGGCACCAGGGTCTCCTTAGAGGGGGGCAGGGGGGTGCGTAGCGCTGTGTGACTTCACCGTACGCGACGGGGATGGCACCGACCAGAGTCGTCGGACCGCTCCGGGTGCGCCACGGGTTAAGGTCTGTTCGACAGACACAGGAAGGCTTTCGAGTTGATCTACGGCGCAATGAAGTTCTCGATCGGCGGTTCTTTGAAGCTCGCCTTCAGGCCGTGGGTGGAGGGCCTCGAGAACATTCCCGCCGAGGGGCCGGCGATCCTCGCGAGCAACCACTTGTCCTTCTCCGACTCCTTCTTCCTCCCGGCCGTGCTGGACCGGAAGGTGACCTTCATCGCGAAGGCGGAGTACTTCACCTCCCCGGGCGTCAAGGGCAGGCTGACGGCCGCCTTCTTCAAGGGCGTCGGCCAGCTCCCGGTGGACCGTTCGGGCGCGCGCGGCGCCGGCGAGGCCGCGATCAAGAGCGGGATCGACGTCATCGAGCGCGGAGAGCTGTTCGGTATTTACCCCGAGGGGACGCGTTCACCCGACGGCCGTCTGTACCGCGGCAAGCCCGGCGGTCTGGCCCGGGTGGCGCTGGCCACCGGTGCGCCCGTGATCCCGGTGGCGATGATCGACACGGAGAAGATCCAGCCGCCCGGCAAGGTGGTTCCCAAGCTGATGCGTCCGGGCATCCGGATCGGCAAGCCGTTGGACTTCAGCCGGTACCACGGCATGGACGGGGACCGCTTCATCCTCCGCTCGGTGACCGACGAGGTCATGTACGAGATCATGAAGCTGTCCGGCCAGGAGTACGTCGACATCTACGCGACGGCCGCCAAGCGCCAGATCGCCGATGCCGAGAAGGCCGCGGCGAAGAGCGAGGCCAAGAACAAGAACGAGAGCACGGGCGGAAGCGGCGAGAACGCCTGATAGCGGGCGCGGGCGCGACCGCCCGCACGGGGTGGGGGAGATGGCGAAGCGCGAGCGCGTCGTACGCATGTCGGTCGAGCAGCCGCTCTGGCGGGCCCTGACGGCCTACCGGCTGCTCACCATGGTTTACGCGGTACTGCTGTTCGCCTTCGCGCACAAGCAGTTCGACCGGCCCTGGGTCGCGGCCGCCTACCTCACCCTCCTCGCCGGCTGGACCCTGGTCACCCTCCCCAAGGTGGCCAACGCGGTCAGTTGCACCAAGCGGTTCCTGTGTGCCGACCTCACTGTCGCCTGCACCGGGATCCTGCTCACCCCGCTCGCCGACACCCACGAACGGATCGCGGCGGGCGGCCCGACCCTCCCCTCCATATGGACCGCGGGCGCCGTCCTGGCCTTCGCCATCAAGGGCGGCTGGCGCTGGGCCTGTTTCGCCTCCACCTTCGTCGCCGCCGCCAACCTCGTGCAGCGCGGCGAGCCCACCCGGGACACCCTGCACAACGTGCTGCTGGTCTGGGTGGCCTCCATCGCCATCGGCTACGTCGTCGAGGTCGCCCGGGCCAGTGAGGCCACCCTCGCCCGCGCCCTGGAGATCGAGGCGGCCACCCGCGAGCGCGAACGCCTCGCCCGCGACATCCACGACGGGGTCCTCCAGGTCCTCGCCATGGTCCAGCGGCGCGGCACCGAACTGGGCGGGGAGGCCGCCGAACTCGGCCGGATGGCGGGTGAGCAGGAGGTCGCGCTGCGCACCCTGGTCTCCAGCGGGCTGGCACGCCCCTCCCGGATCTCCCGAGACGAGTCGCTCGGCGCGATCGTGGCCGCGTTCGAGGTCGAGGAACCCGGCGCCGACGAGGGCGAGCTGGACCTGCGGACCCTGCTCGCCCCGCACGCCGGATCGCGGGTGAGCTTCGCCGAGCCGGGCACCCCGGTGCCGTTGCCGGTGCCCGCCGCGCGGGAGCTGGCCGCGGCGGTCGGGGCCGCCCTGGACAACGTGCGCAAGCATGCGGGGGAGGGGGCGAGCGCCTGGATCCTGGTCGAGGACTGGGGCGACGAGGTGATCGTGACCGTACGCGACGACGGCCCGGGCATCCCGGCCGGCCGGCTCGACCAGGCCGAGGGCGAGGGCCGGATGGGAGTGGCCCTGTCCATCCGCGGCCGGCTGCGCGACCTCGGCGGCAGCGCCGAGCTGGTGTCCGTCCCCGGGCAGGGCACCGAAGTGGAACTGAAAGTACCGAGGGGGAGCACCCAGTGAACGAGCACCACAGCACCGTCGGCGCAACCGGCAGCACCGACGGCCCCGGCGGCCTCGCCGGGATCAAGGTCATGGTCGTGGACGACCACCCGATGTGGCGGGACGCGGTCGCCCGCGACCTGGCCGCCGCCGGCTTCGACCTGGTGGCCACCGCCGGCGACGGTCCCGAGGCCGTACGCCGGGCCCGCGCGGCCGCCCCCCACGTGCTGGTCCTGGACCTCAATCTGCCCGGCATGCCCGGGGTCCAGGTCTGCAAGGAGCTGGTCGGCGCCAATCCGGCGCTCCGGGTCCTGGTCCTCTCCGCGAGCGGGGAGCACGCCGACGTCCTGGAGGCGGTGAAGTCCGGCGCGACCGGCTACCTGCTGAAGTCCGCGGGCGCCCAGGAACTCATCGACGCCGTGCGCCGCACGGCGGCAGGCGACCCCGTCTTCACCCCGGGCCTGGCCGGCCTGGTCCTCGGCGAGTACCGGCGCCTGGCCACCGACCCGGCGCCGGCCGCCTCCGACGAGCCGAGGGCTCCGCAGCTCACCGACCGGGAGACCGAGGTGCTGCGGCTGGTGGCCAAGGGGCTCTCGTACAAGCAGATCGCGGAACGGCTGGTCATCTCCCACCGCACGGTGCAGAACCACGTGCAGAACACCCTGGGCAAGCTCCAGTTGCACAACCGGGTCGAGCTCGTCCGCTACGCGATCGAGCGGGGCCTCGACGACGCCTGAGCCGATGCTTGAGGGGTGAACAATTCCCCGTACGAGTGAACAGGCGTACGCAACGCCTCGTAATTCCACCGGAATTGACCCTTCCTCAGGTCTTGCTGTGACCTGAGTCACCACTAGCGTGACCGTCATGCGGGCCCTGCGGCCTCAGCGGGCCCTGTGGCGAAGGGAAATTCCATGAAGGTCGGAGTGCTGACGGGCGGCGGGGACTGCCCCGGGCTCAACGCGGTGATCCGCAGCGTCGTGCGCAAGGGCGTACAGGAGTACGCCTACGAGTTCATCGGGTTCAGGGACGGCTGGCGGGGCGCGGTCGAGGGCCGCACCGTCCCGCTCGACATCCCCGCCGTCCGCGGGATCCTGCCGCGCGGCGGAACCATCCTCGGCTCCTCGCGCACCAACCCGTTCAAGCTGGACGACGGCGTCCGCCAGATCAAGGAGAACCTGGCCAAGTACGAGGTCGACGCCCTCGTCGCGATCGGCGGCGAGGACACCCTGGGCGTGGCCGCGAAACTGTACGAGGAGTACGGGATCCCGTGCGTCGGGGTCCCGAAGACCATCGACAACGACCTGTCGGCCACCGACTACACCTTCGGCTTCGACACCGCCGTCGGCATCGCCACCGAGGCCATCGACCGGCTGCACACCACCGCCGAATCGCACATGCGCGTCCTGGTGGTCGAGGTGATGGGCCGCCACGCCGGCTGGATCGCCCTGCACTCGGGGCTCGCGGGCGGGGCCAACGTCATCCTCATCCCGGAGCAGCGCTTCGACGTGGACCAGGTGTGCGCCTGGGTGACCTCGCGGTTCAAGGCGAGCTACGCGCCGATCGTGTGCATCGCCGAGGGCGCGATGCCCAAGGACGGGGACATGGTGCTGAAGGACGCGACGAAGGACTCCTTCGGGCACGTCCGGCTGTCGGGCGTCGGCGAATGGCTGGCCAAGGAGATCGAGGCGCGGACCGGCAAGGAGGCCCGTACGACCGTGCTCGGGCACATCCAGCGCGGCGGCACGCCGAGCGCGTTCGACCGGTGGCTGGCGACCCGGTTCGGGCTGCACGCGATCGACGCGGTGCGCGACGGCGACTTCGGCAAGATGGTCGCGTTGAAGGGCACGGACATCGTGCGGGTGCCGATCGCCGAGGCGACGGCGAAGCTCAAGACGGTGGACCCGGCGCTCTACAAGGAGGCCGGAGTGTTCTTCGGCTGAGCCGGGGCGCGTGCGCGGACCGTGGGTCGTAAGGTGACAAACGACCCATGGTCCGATTCTTTCGCGCAGTACGGGAGCGAACGTGGAAATCCTGGCATTCGGGGTGCAGGGTGACGAGAAGCCGCTCATCGAGAGGGCTTTCGCGGGTCACCACGAGGTGCGCTGCCTGGACGTCTTCCTGAGTGAGGACACCGCCCCCATCGCGGCCGGGTACGAGATCGTCTCCTCCAGCGTCAACGCGGACCTGAACGGGCGGGTGCTGCGGACCCTGGCGGCGGGTGGGACGAAGATGATCGCCCAGCGCTCCACCGGCTTCAACAACATCGACCTGGACGTCGCGCGCGAGCTCGGCCTGACGGTCAGCCGGGTGTCGTACTACTCCCCGTACTCGGTGGCTGAGTTCGCGTGGACCCTGGCCATGGCGGTGAACCGGCGGATCGTCCGCGCCTCGAACCGGACGCGGGACTTCGACTTCCGGCTGAACGGCCTGATGGGCCGCGACATGCGCGGCCGCACGGTGGGCGTGCTCGGCACGGGCAAGATCGGCGAGGCGTTCACCCGGATCGCGCACGGCTTCGGGATGAACCTGCTGGGCTGGGACGTGGCGCAGAACCCGGCGTGCGTGGACCTGGGCATGAAGTACGTGGACAAGGACGAACTGTTCGCGTCCTCGGACCTGATCAGCCTGCACGTCCCGCTCCTGGAGTCTACGCACCACATCATCGGCCCCAAGGCACTCAGGGCGATGAAGGACGACGCGATCCTCGTGAACTCCAGCCGCGGCGGGCTCGTGGACACGGACGCGCTGGTCCAGGAGTTGCGGGCGGGCCGCTTCGCCGGCGTGGGCCTGGACGTGTACGAGGCGGAGGCGGGACTCTTCTTCCTGGACAAGTCCCTGGTGGTGGTCGAGGACGACACCCTCGCCCGGCTGATCACCTTCCCGAACGTGGTCGTCACCTCCCACCAGGCGTACTACACCCACGACGCGGTGGGCCAGATCATCGACACCACGGTCGCCAACGTCGCGGACTACGTGGCGGGCCGCCGCTCCGAGAACACCCTTTCTCCTTCTTGATGCGTTCCTCGCGCCGCTCGGCGCTGGCACGCTTCCCGGGCCTGGGCCCGCCGCGCCGGACGGGCTGGCGCATCCAGCCTCGCCGGCGTCTGAGGCGCGGGGTCCGGGGCGGCGCCCCGGGGAACGGTGAAGGGCCGGTGGGGGACCGCTTCGCGCAGCGGTCCCTGTCCTGGCGGGGGCTACGCCGGGGCGGGGGCGCGGACGCCCGCGATCAGGTCGCGGACCAGCTCCGCGCCGCGCAGGGTCAGCACCGACTCCGGGTGGAACTGGACCCCCGCGAAGCCGCCGGAGGCGGAGCGCAGCGCGTGGACCTCGCCCGTGGCGGGGTCCCGGGAGACCTCGATCCCCCGCAGCGCCAGCGACCGCTCCAGCTCCGCGGAGCAGTGGGCCGCGTACGTGTTGTAGAAGCCCACGACCTCCTGCGTCCCGAAGAGCGGGATCCGGGTCTGCGCCCCCTGCGCCGGCTCCGCCTTGCGGACGAGCGGGAGCCCCAGCTCCGCGGCCAGCAGCTGGTGGCTCAGGCAGACCCCCAGCAGCCCGCCGCGGTGGGAGCCCAGGAGCTCCGCCGTCAACGCCCGCATCGTGCGGATCTTCGGGTCACCGGCATCCGCCGGGTCGCCCGGGCCGGGGCCCAGCACGATCGGCCCGTCCCAGGCCAGGGCCGCCTCCCGCAGGCCCGGGTCGTCGTAGCGGCGTACGGTCACCTCCAGCCCGGCCACCCGCAGCACGTGCCCCAGCATCGAGGTGAAGGTGTCCTCGCCGTCCACCACCAGCGCGTGGCCCGTCACCGCCGCCGGCCGCTCCTGCATCCGGAGCCAGAACGGCGCCAGGTCCTCGCGGCGTGCGGCCAGGGCCGCCTGGACCCGGGGGTCGTCGGCCAGCCGGGCCCCGGCCCCGGCCGCCCCGGTGCCGGACGGCCGTACCGCCGCCGGGCGCACGCCCAGCGCCGCGAGCACGCCCGCCGCCTTCGCATGGGTCTCGGCGACCTCGCCCGCCGGGTCGGAGTGCCGCACGAGGGTGGCCCCGACGGGCACCCGCAGCGTGCCGTCCGGCGCGATGTCCGCCGTACGGATCAGGATCGGCGAGTCCAGGGTCTGCGCACCGGAGGCGTCCAGGCCCAGCAGCGCCAGCGCGCCGGCGTAGTAGCCGCGTCCGCCCGTCTCGTACCGCTCGATGACCCGGCAGGCGTTCTGCACCGGTGACCCGGTCACCGTCGCCGCGAACATCGTCTCCTTCAGGACCTCCCGCACGTCCAGCGAGGACCGGCCGCGCAGCTCGTACTCCGTGTGGGCGAGGTGGGCCATCTCCTTCAGCCGGGGGCCGACGACGACCCCGCCCATGTCCCCGACGGTGCACATCATCTTCAGCTCCTCGTCCACGACCATGGACAGCTCCTCGGTCTCCTTGCGGTTCCCGAGGAAGGCGAGGAGGGACTCCGCGGTCGGCCCCCCGGCCGGATACCGGTACGTACCGCTGATCGGATTCATCACGACCGTGCCGCCGCTCATCCGCACGTGCACCTCGGGGCTGGCCCCGACGAGCGTGCGGTCCCCGGTGTGGACCACGTACGTCCAGTACGCGCCCCGCTCGCCCTCCAGCAGCCGCCGGAACAGCGCGAGCGCGTCGGCGCGGCCGAAGCCCTCGATCCGGCCCTCGTAGGTGCGCCGGATGACGAAGTTCGCGCCCTCGCCGCGGCCGATCTCGTCCTCGATGACGCGCCGGACGGTGGCCGCGTACTCCTCGTCGGGGACGTCGAAGGCTCCGCCGTCCACCCGCACCCCGTGCGCCGGCAGCGCGGCCAGCGCCTCGGCGAGCGGGACCTCGTACGCCTCGTCGGCGACCAGCACGCTGAGCGGCGTGCCGTCGTCGCGTACGTCGAACCCGCGCTCGCGCATCTGCCGGAAGGGGACCAGCGCCAGGGTGGGCCGCTCGCCGACAGGCAGGTCGGCGAGGAGCTGGGCCTCGTGGACCGGCCCGGTCAGCACCTCGACGGTGTCGTGATCGCGGCCAGGGGTGCGGCGGCGCAGCAGCGCGAACGCCGGGCAGGTGTCGTCGTGGATCAGGTCGAGCAGTCGGCTCAGTGACATGGGGCGGGCGTCCTATCCGGTTTCGGTGGGTGGGACGGCCCGTTCCTCCGCCGGAAACGCGGAAGGCCGCCCCTCGGGGCGGCCTTCGCTTCGCTCGTGACTTCAGGTACGCGCGAGAAGTGGGCCGCCGGGAGCGGGCCACCACCAGTTCATGTTCGAGTGCGCGTACATGTGGTGAACCCTAGCCCACCAGGGCAGCTGAACGGGTGAGTAACACAGCGAGAGACATCCGTCTCACGTAGTGGTCGTCGGGCTGGACGTGCCGTGCGACGCCGTAATGTGTGTGGGGTGACCGTGAACGCTGAAACCCAAGCCCTCGCCGCCAAGGCGACCTGGCGAGACCTTCCCGCGGCGCAGCAGCCTTCGTACCCCGATGCCGAGGCCCTGCGCGCTGTCGTCGCGGACCTCGAGTCGTATCCTCCCCTCGTTTTCGCGGGTGAGTGCGACCAGCTGCGCGCCCGTCTGGGAGCCGTCGCCAAGGGCGAGGCGTTCCTGCTGCAGGGTGGCGACTGCGCCGAGGCCTTCGACGCCGTGTCCGCCGACCACATCCGCGCCAAGCTGAAGACGCTGCTCCAGATGAGTGCCGTCCTGACGTACGCCGCCTCCGTGCCGGTCGTCAAGGTCGGCCGCATCGCGGGCCAGTACTCCAAGCCGCGCTCCAAGGACACCGAGACCCGCGACGGCATCACCCTGCCGACCTACCGCGGCGACTCCGTCAACGGCTTCGCCTTCACCGAGGAGTCCCGCGTCCCGGACCCCGAGCGGCTGAAGCGGATGTACCACGCGTCCGCCTCGACGCTGAACCTCGTGCGCGCCTTCACCACCGGTGGTTACGCGGACCTGCGCCAGGTGCACGCCTGGAACCAGGACTTCGTGAAGTCCTCCCCGTCCGGGCAGCGCTACGAGCAGCTCGCGCGGGAGATCGACAACGCGCTGAACTTCATGAAGGCGTGCGGCACCGACCCGGCGGAGTTCAAGGCCGTCGAGTTCTACTCCTCGCACGAGGCGCTGCTGCTCGACTACGAGGGCGCCCTCACCCGTACGGACTCGCGCACCGGCCGGCTCTACGACACCTCCGGTCACATGGTCTGGATCGGCGAGCGCACCCGCCAGCTGGACCACGCGCACATCGAGTTCTGCTCGCAGATCGCCAACCCGATCGGCATCAAGCTCGGCCCCACCACCACGGTGGACGAGGCGCTGACCTACATCGACCGCCTGGACCCCGAGCGCGAGCCGGGCCGGCTGACCTTCGTCGTCCGCATGGGCGCCGACAAGGTCCGCGACAAGCTCCCCGAGCTGGTCGAGAAGGTCACGGCCTCCGGCGCGACCGTCGCCTGGGTCACCGACCCGATGCACGGCAACACCTTCGAGGCGGCCTCCGGGCACAAGACGCGCCGTTTCGACGACGTGCTCGACGAGGTCAAGGGCTTCTTCGAGGTCCACAAGGGCCTCGGCACCCACCCGGGCGGCATCCACGTGGAGCTCACCGGTGACGACGTCACCGAGTGCGTGGGCGGCGGCGACGAGATCTTCGTCGACGACCTGCACCAGCGCTACGAGACGGCCTGCGACCCCCGCCTGAACCGCAGCCAGTCCCTGGACCTGGCGTTCCTCGTCGCCGAGATGTACCGCGACCAGTAGGAGCGATCTTCACGCTGTGGCTTGGTACGACGATGGGGCGCGGATCGATGTGATCCGCGCCCCATCGTCGTGCCCAGGGCTTTTAGGGTTGCCTAACTTTGGGTACGGTTAGGTAAGCCTCACCGAATAGGGGATGGCCGCCGAACCGTTCCTGTCAGGGAGGTGAACCGCGTGTACGTCTGCTCTTGCTTCGGGATCACCGACAAGCAGGTCAAGGACCACGCGGCTGCCGGGGCGTGCACCCCCCGCCAGATCGCTTCGGCCACGAAGGCCGGCACCGACTGCGGTTCCTGCGTGCGCACCATTCAGGGCCTCCTCGGCCGCGGGGCCTGCCCGCGCCGTGAGCTGCTGGAGAAGGGCAACGCGGCCGCCGTGCTCGCCACCGACTCGGAGCTGGCGACGGCCCCCGTACTCGCGGAAGTGGCCTAGGCCCCAGCCCGGGCGGACCGGCTAGCTCGGCTGCTCGATGAGCTGCGCGATGTACAGCGCCTCACCGATGGACTCGATGAGCTCCAGCTGGGTGTCGAGGTAGTCGATGTGGTGCTCCTCGTCCTCCAGGATCTCCTCGAAGAGCCGCGCCGAGGTGACGTCACCCTTGCCCCGCATGACCTCGATGCCACGCTTGAGGCGGTCGATCGCCTCGACCTCGACCTGCCGGTCGGCCTGGAACATCTCCGTCAGCGTCTGGCCGACGCGCACGTGGAAGAGGCGCTGGTAGTTCGGCAGACCGTCGAGCATCAGGATGCGCTCGGTGATCTTGTCCGCGTGCTTCATCTCATCGATGGACTCTTCACGCGTGTACTTGGCGAGCTTCGTCCAACCCTTGTTGTCCTGGATCCGGTAGTGGAGCCAGTACTGGTTGATCGCCGTAAGCTCGCCGGTCAGCTGCTCGTTCAGAAACTCGAGGACCTCGGGGTCGCCCTGCATCGCAGAGGCTCCTTCCAAGCAATGTCAGCAATGTGACGGGGCAGGTGCGCGCATCCTTGCACCGCCGCAAGAGGCAGTCCAGTAAGTGCCTCCTTAGTGGGAGTTGCCGTGACTTGCCCGAATCGGGCCGTACCTGGTCATGACCACCCCGCCAAGTCTGTCACCATGGAGACATGGGTCAGCCGGAAAGCCTGGAATCTCCGGGGTCAGAGCAACTGGAGCTTCCCCCGGGGCAGCGGTTGCAGCGAGGCTGGCCGGTCACCCACTACGGACCGGTGCCCAAGTTCAAGCCGGACCGCTGGGAGTTCCGCGTCTTCGGCGCGACCGCCGACGGCGAGAAGCACTGCTGGAACCACGAGGAGTTCGCGGCCCTGCCGTTCGAGTCCGTCGTGGCGGACCTGCACTGCGTGACGAAGTTCAGCATGACCGGCGCCGAGTGGGGCGGTGTCCTCGCCCGTACGATCCTCGGCATGGCGCCGCCGTCCCCGCAGGTCACGCACGTGATGGTGTGGGCCGAGTACGGTTTCAGCTCCAATATGCGCCTCGCGGACTTCGCCTCCGACCGGACCGTCCTCGCCACCCACCAGGGCGGTGAACTGCTCACCGCCGAGCACGGATTCCCGCTCCGGCTGGTCGTCCCGCACCTGTACGCGTGGAAGGGCCCCAAGTGGGTCCGCGGCATCGAGTACATGACCGCCGACCGCCGCGGCTTCTGGGAGGAGCGCGGCTACCACAACGTCGGCGACCCCTGGCGCGAGCAGCGCTACTCGTACCAGGAGGAGCCGGGGGACGGCCCCGAACTGTAGCCCGGTGGCCCGGTGTCAGCGGTGGTACTGGTGGACCACCGCGTGGCCCTTGCCGCGGCCGATGGTCCACTTGACGGCGGTCGAAAGGGTGTCCGCCGCCAGCGCCACCCGGACGGCCGTACATCCGAATACCCCCCTGGGGTATTCTTTTCCGGGTCCGGGTCAGCCGAGCCCGCGCAGCTCCTTCAGCAGCGCCACATCCGCCGCGTGCCCTTCCTTGCCGCCGGGCGTCTCCGTGATCAGCGGTACGCCCTCCATCGCCGGATGCGTGAACAGTTCCGCGAAGGCGTCGCGGCCGATGTGCCCCTGCCCGATGTTCTCGTGCCGGTCCTTGTGGGCGCCCACGCCTTCCTTGGAGTCGTTCGCGTGCACCAGCTTCAGCCGGCCCTCGCCCACCGTGTCCACCAGCAGGTCCAGGGTCTCCTTGGTCCCGCCCGGCGCCGCCAGGTCGTGCCCGGCCGCGAAGATGTGGCACGTGTCCAGGCAGATCCCGAGCTTGGGGTGGTGGTCGAGCGCGTCGAAGTACGGGCCGAAGTCCCAGGTCCGCGAGCACAGCGAGGAGCCCTGCCCGGCCGTGGACTCCAGCAGCAGGAAGGGGTCGTCATCATGCGTCAGCTCGTCCAGCAGCGGCAGCATGTGCTCCCTGACCTGCGCGTACGCCTCCGCGCGCGGGCGGCCCCCGGTCGCCGAGCCGGTGTGCACGACCACTCCCAGCGCGCCGATCGCACGGGCCCGGCGCAGTGAGTGCCGCAGAGATTCCACGGACTTCTCCACGGTCGCCGCGGTGTGCGAGCCGAAGTTGATCAGGTAGGGCGCGTGGACGTACGCCGGGATCCCCTCGGCCGCACAGGCCGCGCGGAACAGCTCGTCCTGCGCCGGACTGCCCACCGGGGTGGCCCAGCCGCGCGGGTTGGCGACGAAGACCTGGACGGCCTCGGCACCCATCTCGCGGGCGTACGTCAGCCCGACCGAGGCGAGCCCGCCCGCGACGGGCACGTGCCCGCCCACTGGATTACGGCGTATCGAATCGCTCATGGCGTGGTGCTACAGCCCCTTGGTCCTGATGATGATCGTGCTGCCCTCGGGGGCGCTCTGGCCCGTGGGCACCGACTGGGCGTCCACGGTGTTGCTGAAGGAGAGGAGGGGCCGGTCGACCTTCACCTTGAAGCCCAGACCCTCCAGGGTCTTGCGGGCCGCGTCGACCTGCTGGCCGGTGACGTCAGGCACCGGGATCTGGCGGGGGCCCTTGGACACGGTGAGCGTGACGGTGTCGCCCGCGGCGGCCTGGGCGCCCGCGCCGACCGACTGGTTGGCGACCGTACCGGCGGGGAAGGGCGAGTCGACCTGTTCCGGGGCCGCCTCCACCTTCAGGCCGAGGCCCTCCAGGACGGAACGGGCCTGGTCGGGGGAGGCGCCGACGACGCGCGGCACAGGAACGGGACGTCCCCTGCTGACCACCAGCGACACCGCCGTGTCGAGGGACCGCTTCTGGCCCGCCGCCGGGTCCGTGCTGATCACCGAGCCCTGCGCGATGTCCTGGCTGAAGGCCTGCGTGACCGCCCCGGGCGCGAGACCGGCCGAGGTCAGCTCCGCCTTCGCCGCGTCCAGCGGCTTGCCCTTCAGGTCGGGCACGGCGACGACCTCGGGTCCGCGGGAGACGGTGAGCGTCACCGCGCCGTTGCCGCGGATGCGCTTGCCGCCCGGGGGATCGGCGTCCATCACCGTGCCCTTGTCGAAGGACACGCTGAACTTCCGGTCGACCTGCTTCACACCGAGGCCGGCCTGCGACAGCCGGGACCTGGCCTCCGCCTCGGTCTTGCCGAGCAGGTTCGGGACCTTGGTGAACTGTCCGGAGCTGATGTACCAGACCCCCGTGCCCAGGCCGAGGAAGAGCAGTACGCCGACGGCGAGGAGCAGCACGCCCGGACGGCGCGGCCGCGGGGCGGGCGAAGGCGGGGGCAGCGGCGGAGCCGTGAGCCGGGAGGTGTGCGAGAGGGGCGCGGGGTGCGAGGTGTGCGCGGCCACCGGGCGGGCGATCACGCCGGTGCGGTCCTCGGCGGAGGTCCGCTCCCCGGCGCGGGCCTGCGGTGGTACGGCGTCCAGCTCGGCGTCGCTGAGCTGCGCGCGGCCCTCGAGGGCCAGCCCGAGCAGGGCGGCCGCGTCGTGGGGGCGCAGCTCGGGATTGCGCGCGGTGGCGTGGGAGACGAGCTCGTCCAGTGCGACGGGCAGTCCGGGAACGGCGGCCGACGGGGGCGGGACGTCCTCGTTGAGGTGCTGGTAGAGCACCTGCGCGGGGTTGGATCCGGTGTGCGGCTTGGCGCCGGTGAGCATCTCGTAGAGCACGACACCGCAGGCGTAGACGTCCACGCGGGTGTCGGTGACCCCGTTCTCGATCTGCTCGGGGGCCAGGTAGGAGACGGTGCCCAGGACGGAGCCGGTGGTGTTCGTGACGGAGTCGACGGAGCGCACCAGCCCGAAGTCGGCCACCTTGACCCGGCCGTCGTCTCCGATCAGTACGTTCTCGGGCTTCATGTCGCGGTGCACGAAGCCGGCGCGGTGCGCGGCGCCTAGGGCGGCGAGCACCGGTTCGAGGATGTCGAGGGCCGCGCGGGGCTGGAGCGCGCCGCGCTCGCGGAGCACGTCGCGCAGGGTGCAGCCGGAGACGTACTCCATGGCGAGGTACGTGTACTGGCCGTGCGTGCCCTGGTCGAAGACGGCCACCACGTTGGGGTGGGCGAGGCGGGCCACGGACTTCGCCTCCCGGATGAACCGGTCGACGAAGGCGGCGTCGGCGGCGAGGGCCGGGTGCATGACCTTCAGCGCGAGGACGCGGTCGAGACGGGTGTCGACGGCCCGGTAGACCGTGGCCATGCCGCCGGCCGCGATGCGGGCGTCCACGCGGTAGCGGCCGTCGAGCGTCTGCCCGACGAGGGGGTCATCCAGGGTCGTGTCCACCCGGCGATTCTACGAGTGCCCGTCCCCCTCCCGTCCCGGGTCCCCGGGGGTTGCAGCGCGGCTGTGACGCGGGGGCGGGTTCCCGGGGGGTGCGGGGCTTCGTGGGTGCGGGGCCGGGGAAGGGCGGGACCGGGCCGCCACGGAAAAGCGAAGACTGCCGGAAAACCCCAAAGAAACGACCACGAAGTGATGCGCAGCATCTCTGCGAGTCAAGAAGACCTGTTACTCGCAGAGGATCTGCGTATCTGTGAGACTGGCCGCGGCTCGAAAGGGGCACGTATGAGCGAGGGATTCGGCCTGGTCGTGCGCTTCTCGCTGCGCGACCAGGAAGCCGCGACGGCATTTGACGAGCTGTGTGCAGCCACCCTGGACGGCATCAAGAGCGCTGAGCCGGGCACGCTGGCCTACGTGGTGCACGTACCGGAGGGCGAACCTCTGGTGCGGATGTTCTACGAGCTGTATGCAGATCGCACCGCGTTCGACGTCCACGAGGCGCAGCCACACACGAAGTACTTCCTCGCCGAACGGGAGCAGTACCTCGCCGGTGTCGAGGTCACGTTCCTCGACGTGACCGCCCGGAAGCTGGCAGCGCAGCAGTGAGTTCCGAGGAGCGGCGCGCCTATGGTGCGCGAGTGGCCGGTCCGCGCAAGCAGAAGGGCATGACCCAGGGGGAACTCGCCACGGTCATCGGCCGTCCGGCGAGTTGGCTGTCCCAGGTCGAGCGGGGCATTCAGCAGGTGAACCGCCTGGACGTGCTGCGGCTCCTCGCTGACGGCCTCGGCGTGCCGCTCCAGGTGTTGCAGCACGATGCCCCCGCCCCGGCAGAGGCCGCGAGGCCGTTCGAACCAGACACGAACGATCGGGCGAGAGGGCCTCGACACGGCAGCAGATCGAAGCCGCCCGAGGCGTCGCCAGTCTTGAACCCGCCCTCTCAGAACGCCGGTCGCTCCGGGTCCAGGGCGGCGCGGCCCTCGGTCGGGGAGGAGGGGTCCGCGAAGCGGCGTTGGGGGATGCGGCCCGCGCGGTACGCCAGGCGGCCCGCCGACACGGCGTCCCGCATGGCCGCCGCCATGAGTACGGGCAGCTGCGCCCGGGTCACCGCCGACGCGAGCATCACGGCCGCGCACCCCAGTTCCATGGCCAGCGCCACGTCCGAGGCCGTCCCGGCCCCCGCGTCCAGGATGACCGGCACACCGGCCCGCTCCACGATCAGCTCGAAGTTGTGCGGGTTGCGGATGCCCATGCCGGAGCCGATCGGAGACCCCAGCGGCATGATCGCCGCACAGCCCACGTCCTCCAGCTTCCGCGCCAGCACCGGGTCGTCGTTCGTGTAGGGGAGGACCGTGAACCCCTCGTCGACCAGGATCTCCGCGGCGTCGAGCAGCTCGACCCCGTCCGGCAGGAGCGTCCGCTCGTCCGCGACGACCTCCAGCTTGATCCAGTCCGTGCCGAGGGCCTCCCGGGCCAGCCGGGCGGTGAGCACCGCCTCGCCCGCCGTGAAGCAGCCCGCCGTGTTCGGCAGTACCGAGATCCCGAGACCGGTCAGGACGGAGAGGACCGATCCCTGGACCGTCGGGTCGAGGCGCCGCATCGCGACCGTGGTGAGTTCCGTACCGGACGCGACCAGCGACCGTTCCAGGATGTCCAGGCTCGGTGCCCCGCCCGTGCCCATGATCAGGCGCGAGGAGAAGGTCCGGCCGCCCAGCGTGAAGGCGTCGTCGGCCACGGCGCTCAGCCTCCCTGGACCGCGGTGAGGACCTCGACGCGGTCGCCGTCGGCCACGGAGGTGCAAGACCACTGGCCGCGCGGCACCACGGTCTCGTTGAGGGCTGCCGCGACCCCCTTGGTGGCCTGGGTGAGGGTGGCGACCACGGCGGCGAGCATGGTCCCGGCGGCGATCTCGCGCGGCTCGCCGTTGACGGAGACGGAGACGGATACGGAGTTGGTCATGCGTACGACTCCTGACGCGTGAGGGCGAAACGGCGCGGGGTGAAGGGGTGGGCGATCTCCGGCAGCTCGCCGGTGGTCAGCAGCTCCGCCATGACGTCCCCGGTCAGGGGGGTGAGCAGGACCCCGTTGCGGTAGTGCCCGGTGGCCAGGTGCAGCCCCGGAAGGTCGGTGGGGCCGAGCAGCGGGGCGTTGTCCGGTGAGCCGGGCCGCAGTCCGGCCCGGGTCTCGACCAGGGGGAGTTCGGTGATGCCGGGCACCAGTTCGTGGGCGTCGCGCAGGAGCTCGTAGACCCCGCCCGCGGTGACGGTGGTGTCCCAGCCGAGTTCCTCGCTGGTGGCGCCGATGACGAGTTCGCCGTTCTCGCGCGGCACCAGGTAGACCTGGCTGCCGCGTACCACGGCCCGTACGGTCCGTGACAGGAACGGCGCGTAGGACGGCGGTACGGCGAGCCGCAGCACCTGCCCCTTCACCGGCCGTACGGGGGCCACGACCTCGGGCGGCACCCCGTCCAGCCGTCCGCTGAGCGAGCCCGCGGCCAGGACTACCTGGTCGGCGCTCAGTTCCGTGGCGTCCGCGTCGTCGAGGACCGCGCCGCAGGCCCGGTCGGCGGTGGTCAGCAGCCGCGCCGCCCTCGCGCGGTGCAGGACGACCCCGGCCCGTTCGCAGGCGGCCAGCAGGGCGGCCGCGAGCCGGCGGGGGTCGACCTGGTGGTCGCCGTCCACGCGCAGGCCGCCGCGCACGCCTGGGGCCAGCATCGGCTCCAGGCGGCGGCACTCGCGGCCGGTCAGCCACTCCGATTCCAGGCCGCAGCGGCGCTGGAGGGCGTGCAGTTCGCGCAGGTGGAGCCGGTCGTCGGCGTCGAGGGCGACGGCGAGGGTGCCGCAGGCGCGGTAGCCGATGTCCATGCCGCCGCTGGCTTCGGCGAGTTCGGCGGCGAACCGCGGGTAGCGGGCGGCGGAGGCGAGGTTGAGCCCGAGCAGCGTCTCCTCGCCGTAGTGCAGCTCGGTGACGGCGGCCAGCATGCCGGCCGCGACCTGGGCGGCGCCCCCGCCGGGCGCCGGATCGGCCAGCGCGGTCCGCAGCCCGAGCCGGGCCGCCCGCCAGGCGGTGACCAGGCCGATGATGCCGCCCCCGATGACGAGGACGTCGTAGCCGGGACTCCGGCTCTTCCTGGATGAATGCATGGGCGTCCAGCCCCTCCCTTCGCCGGCATGACCCGGATCAGGTTCGTACGGTCGGAGGCCGGCCAGCCTCCCTCTCAGCCCGGTACGCCCGGACTCCCGCGATAGGTACGGTGGCCAGAGTAACGCCGTGGCCGACGGCCGGTAAGGCTGCCTCCCCGCTCCCGTCCCCACTGGGTGCCCGCCCGCTATTCCTGACGGACCGTCAGGTGATTAGGCTGGGCCGCGTGAGCGAGCAGACGCAACAGACGGAAGACCTTCAGCGCGGCGTCGTCGTCGTCGGCGCCGGAATGGCCGGGGTCCAGACGGCGGTCGCCCTCCGGGAACAGGGCTGGACCGGCCCCGTCACCCTGCTGGGCGCCGAACCCCACCAGCCCTACGACCGGCCCCCGCTGTCCAAGGCGGTGCTCCTCGGCAAGGCCGAGGACTCGGCCTTCGACGTCGACTTCGAGGAGCTCGGCATCGAGCTCCGGCTCGGGGTCGAGGTCACCGGCCTGCGGGCGGCGGACCGCGAGGTGGACACCGAGGCCGGCCCGGTCCCGTACGGGGTCCTCGTACTGGCGACGGGCGCGCGGCCGCTGACCCTGCCCGGCGCGGAGGGCGTCCCCGGCGTGCACCTGCTGCGCACCCTCGACGACGCGGCCCGGCTGCGGCCCGTGCTGGCGGCCGGCTCGGCGGTGGTGGTGGTCGGCGCCGGGTGGATCGGCGCGGAGTTCGCGACGGCGGCGCGCGAGGCCGGCTGCGAGGTGACGGTGGTCGAGGCGGCCGACCGGGTCCTGGCGGGCGCACTGCCGGCGGAGGTCGCCGAGCCGATGGGGCGCTGGTACGAACAGGCGGGCGCCGCGCTGCTGACCGGCGCGCGGGTGGCCGCCGTCGAGCCGGGCCGGGTCCTGCTCTCCGACGGGCGGACCTTGCCGGCCGGAGCGGTCGTGGTGGGCGTCGGCGCCCGGCCGGCGACGGACTGGCTGGCGGGATCGGGAGTGGAGCTCGGCCCGGACGGCGCCGTCGTCGCGGACGAGCGGCTGCGCACCTCCGTGCCCGGGGTCCACGCGGTGGGGGACTGCGCCTCGTTCCCGTCGGGGCGCTACGGGACCCGGCTCCTGGTGCACCACTGGGACAACGCGCTGCAGGGGCCGCGCGTGGTGGCGGCCGACATCGTGGCGGGGGGCTCCGGGGAGCAGGTCTACGACCCGGTTCCGTACTTCTGGTCGGAGCAGTTCGGCCGCTTCGTGCAGTACGCGGGCCACCACGGCGACTCGGACACCCTGCTGTGGCGCGGCGACCCGGAGGCCGAGAGCTGGTCGGTGTGCTGGCTGCGGGACGGCCGGCTGGCCGCGGTCCTCGCCGTGGGCCGCCCGCGCGACCTGGCGCAGGGCCGCCGCCTCATCGAATCGGGCGTGCCGGTGGATCCGGCGAAGGTCGCCGACCCGGCCGTCGCCCTGAAGTCGACGGTCTTCTGAGGCGGGCGGCGTCCCGGGGCGGCAGGCGTTCCCCGCGGCCGGCCGCGCCCCGGGCGGAAGCCGCTCCGGGCGGCCCGAGCGGTGCGGCGGGGGCCGGGTCGGACCCCGGACGGGACGGGGTCGGACCCCGGACGGGGTCGCTCGGGTACCGGCAGCGAGTCCGAGATGGCAGGCTTGTGCCCGTGACCGAGATTGACGCAAAGATCGATGCCCTTGTTCCCGCCTGGCTGTACCTCCCCGACATCGCGGAGATGCTCGACATCGAAGTGACCAAGGTTCGCCAGCTGGTCAAGGAAGGGCAGCTGCTCGCGGTGCGCCGTGGCGAGAACCGCTCCCTCCAGGTACCCGCCGCCTTCATCGACGGGGACAAGATCGTCAAGGGTCTGGTCGGCCTGCTGACCGTGCTCCGCGACGACCGCTTCACCGACGTGGAGATCCTGGAGTGGCTGTTCACCGCCGACGACACCCTGCCCGGCACCCCGGTGCAGGCGCTGAGCGAGAATCGCGGCACGGAGGTGAAGCGCCGCGCTCAGGCGCTCGCCATCTGAGCCGACTCCACTCGAGCTGACTCCGCCTCCCACGAGGCACGAGACGTACAACGAGACGTACGAACAGCGCAACGCCACACGCGGTGTGCGGGTCCCGGCCGGGACCCGCACACCGCGTACGTACGAGACACACCACCCCGGGGGTACCCATGTCCGCCATCGCCGCCCAGCTGTCCGACGCCCGGCTCTACCTGTGCACGGACGCCCGCAAGCGGCAGGGCGACCTCCCCCAGTTCCTGGACGCGGTCCTCGCCGGCGGCGTGGACATCGTCCAGCTCCGCGACAAGGGCATGGAGGCGGGCGAGGAACTGGAGCACCACCAGGTCTTCGCCGAAGCCGCCCGCCGCCACGGCAAGCTCCTCGCCGTCAACGACCGCGCCGACGTCGCGCACGCCATCGGCTCGGACGTCCTGCACCTCGGGCAGGGCGACATCCCGGTGCCCGCCGCCCGCGCCATCCTCGGCCAGGAGATCCTCATCGGCCGTTCCTGCCACTCCGAGGCCGAGGTCGACGCGGCCGCGGCCGAGCCCGGCGTGGACTACTTCTGCACCGGTCCCTGCTGGCCCACCCCCACCAAGCCCGGCCGCCACGCCCCCGGACTCGGGCTCGTCCGCCACGCGGCCTCCCTCGCGCAGGACCGCCCGTGGTTCGCCATCGGCGGGATCGACGCGGGGAATCTGGACGAGGTGCTGGACGCCGGCGCCTCCCGCGTCGTGGTCGTACGGGCCCTCACCGAGGCCTCCGACCCCGGCGCCGCCGCCTCCGACCTCGCGAAGCGGATCCGCGCCCGGCTCGGCTAGCTGGTCCGGGGCCACCCGGACCACCCGAACCACCCGGGCGCCCCCGCCGGCTGTCTCATTTCCGCGTCCAATACGTGGACACCACTTCGGTGAGCAACTGAGCGCGTCTAACCTGCCCGTATGGCCCTTGGTAACGCTTCCACCTGGTCGGATCGTGCGCACACGGTCCGAGACCTCCTCGCGTCCGGGCGCTCCTACTCCTTCGAGTTCTGGGCGCCCAAGACGGAGAAGGGTGAGCGCAACCTCTGGAACGCGCTGCGCCGGGTGGAGGCGGTGGCCCCCAGCTTCGTCTCCGTCACGTACGGAGCCGGAGGCTCCACCCGCGGCGGCACCGTCCGGGCCACCGAGCAGATCGCCTCGGACACCACGCTGACCCCGGTCGCGCACCTCACCGCGGTCGATCACTCGGTCGCCGAGCTGCGCAACGTCATCGGCCAGTTCGCCGACGCCGGGATCCGCAACATGCTCGTCGTGCGCGGAGACCCGCCGGGCAACCCCATGGGCGAGTGGGTGGCACATCCCGAGGGCGTGCACTACGCCGCCGACCTGGTCCGTCTGGTGAAGGAGTCGGGCGACTTCTGCGTCGGCGTCGCGGCCTTCCCCGAGATGCACCCCCGCTCGGACGACTGGGACACGGACATCCGCCACTTCGTGGACAAATGCCGCGCGGGCGCCGACTACGCGATCACCCAGATGTTCTTCCATCCGGAGAATTATCTGCGGCTGCGCGACAGCGTCGAGAAGGCGGGCTGCGAGACCCCGATCATCCCCGAGGTCATGCCCGTTGTGGGCATCAAGCAGCTCGACCGGCTGCCGCAACTCAGCACCGCGCTCTTCCCTGACGCGGTGAAAGAGCGCATGCTCGCCGTCAAGGACGATCCGGCGGCTGTACGCTCCATTGGCATCGAGTTCGCCACGGAGTTCTGCGCGCGGCTGCTGTCCGAGGGTGTCCCGGGGCTGCACTTCATCACGCTGAACAATTCCACGGCGACTCTCGAGATCTACGAGAACCTGGGCCTGCACCAGCGGGCCTGACCGGCCGACCCCGTTCCCTGGCGATCGGCCGTACCGAGAGGGGCCACGTATGGGTATGACGGTCCTCTACATCGCGTTCGGATTCGTCGCGCTGTGGCTGCTTGCCGAGGTCCTGATGCAGTACAAGGCCCGGCTGCGCTGGCGCCTGCTCGCGTTCACGGGCTTCGTCGGCGTGGTCGCCGGCGTCGTACTGCCGTCGGTGCTGGTCATCGGGGCCGGCGCCGTCGCGTTCGCGGTGGGCCAGACGCTGGTGACCCTCTCCTTCCGCAAGGGCTTCGAGGCCGGCTGGGCGCTGCGCCGGCGCAAGGACGCCGAGGCCACCGAGCCCGCGTCCGCGTCCGCGCAGAGCCGGCGCCACCGCGGCGGTGGACCGCGCCCGGAGCCGGCCCTCGAGGTGACGGCCCTGGAGTACGGGTTCGACGCGGCCGACGACGACTCCGGCGACTCCGGTGAGTACGCCGTGGCCGGGTCCGGCTCCCGCGACGCCGGGGCACAGCAGTTCTACGCCGCGGGGCCCGTGCCCTACGGGACCCAGGGCGAGCAGGGCGGCCGGGACCCCCAGCAGGACCGGGAGTTCGGGACCACCGCCTTCGACATGCCGTTCACCCCGTCCTTCGCCCCGGCCGAGCAGGACGCCCACCAGTACGCCGCGTACTACGACCCGCAGGGCCAGAGCGGCTACGACTACACCACGGGCTACCCGGCCCCCGGCGAGCAGCAGGTCTACGCCGCCTACTCCGACCCGTACATCGGCACCGGCGGCACGGTCGCCCCACAGCCCTCCTACGGCTACCCGGCCCCGTACGAGGGCTACGCCCCGGACCCGTACGCGTACCAGCAGGAGCAGTACTCCATGGACACCCCGCCCGGCGGAGTCTGGGTCCCGCAGCAGCGCGACGCGAACCAGCCCTACCCGGCGGAGGAGCAGCAGCCGTACCTGTACCCCCAGCAGGGCACGGGCGAGTACGAGCAGTACCGCTACTAGCGCCCGCGCCGAGGCTCCCGCCGTCCGCCGTCGCGGCGGCTACCGGGAGCCGCGGAAGTCCGTGCCCTCCACGATCAGCCCGGCCACCAGGGCCCCCGTCATCCCGGCATGCGCCAGTCCGCCGCCCGGGTGCGCCCAGCCGCCCGCGAGGTACAGCCCCGGCACGCCAGTGGTGTTCGCCGGGTGGAGGAACCGGCCCCCGGCTCCGGCCAGCGAGGGCGCGGGGACCAGGCCGCCCGAGGAACCCGTGGCCTTCCCGACATCGGCCGGAGTGCGCAGCTCGTGCCACAGCAGCCGCTCCCGCAGCCCCGGGACGGCCTGCCCGGCCGCCGTCAGCAGGTCCTCGGCGGACGGCGCGGGCGCCGGGCCCCCGGGCACCACGGCGTGCACGGTGACGGCCTCGTGGGCCGCGTCCGGCCGGGTGGCGGGGTCGTCGGGGCGCAGCACGGTGACGGGACCGAGCAGTGTGCGGTGCGCGGCGCCGTCTTCGCGGGCCCCGCGCAGCGCGGCGAACAGGGTGTACCAGCGGGCGGGCTCCGCACCGGCGGGCGTCGAGTCCCGGCCGAGCGGCATGCGCACCTGCGAGGGGTCGACCGCGCAGACCACGCTGTCGGCCGCCACCTCGGTGCGGTCGGCCAGCCGCAGCCCGGCCGCGCGGTCCTCGCGCACGAGCACCTCCCGTACCGGCGCACCGAACTCGAAGGCGACCTTCCGCTCCAGGCACCGTTCGTACAGGGCGGTGGCCAGCTCGCGGACCCCGCCGCGCACGTACCAGCTGCCGAAGGTCTGCTCCATGTAGGGGAGCACCGCCGCGGAGGCGGGCGCGGTCGCCGGATCGATCCCGTACGCCTGGACGCGCGCGGTGAGCAGCTCGCCGAAGCCGTCCCCGCCGAGCTCGCGGGCGGCCACCTCGGCCAGGGTCGGCGGCCGGCGGCGCAGCAGACCGCTCCCGCGCAGCGCGGGGTAGGGGTCGCGGCCCAGGGCCTCCCGGTCGGGGCGCAGCGGCTCCTCCAGCAGGGGGCGGCGGGTGGCGTCCCAGGCGTCCCGCGCGCGGCCCAGGACCGCGCTCCAGCGCTCCCCGGAACCCCGTCCGAAGGTCGCGTCGACGGCGGCCGCGGCGCCGCCGTGCGAGCCGCCCGGGAGGGTGACCGTACGGCCGTCCGCCAGGACGTAGCGGACCGCGGGGTCGATCTGGACCAGTTCGGCGCACTCCTCCAGCGGCCGCTTGCCGGTCTTGACGAACAGGTCGCGGTAGACGGCGGGCAGGTGCACCAGTCCGGGGCCGGTGTCGAAGGCGAAGCCGTCGCGCTCGAACCGGCCGACGGCGCCGCCGTAGGTCGTCCCGCGCTCGTACACCGTCACCCGATGTCCGGCCACCGCCAGCCGTGCCGCCGTCGCCATCGCGCCCATCCCGGCGCCGATCACCGCAATTCCCGCCATGCCGCTGAGCCTACCGAGCGACGCGGGCGACCTCGGCGGCGAGCCGCTTCTCCTCGCGGCGCTGGGCCCGGCGGCGCAGGAAGCGGCGGATCCGGGTCCAGAGGTAGATCAGCAGGGCGAGTCCGGCGACCAGCAGGACGGCGCAGATGATCGCGGCGGCCTCCGGATGGAACATCGCGAAGGTGACGATGCCGCCCACGCCGAGGTCCTCGGCGGTGCTCACGACGATATTGCTGAACGGCTCCGGCGAGGTGTTGATCGCCATTCGGGTGCCGGCCTTGACGAAATGGCTGGCCAGCGCGGTGGAGCCGCCGACCGCACCGGCGGTGATGTCGGAGAGCGAGCCGCTCTGCCCGGCCAGCAGCGCTCCGACCACGGCCCCGGCCACCGGGCGGATCACCGTGTGGACGGTGTCCCAGAGGGAGTCCACGTACGGGATCTTGTCGGCCACCGCCTCGCAGAGGAACAGGACCGCCGCGACGACCAGCACGTCGGTGCGCTGCAGCGACGCGGGAACCTCGTCGGTCAGTCCGGTCGCGCCGAAGATGCCGAGCAGGAGGACCACGGCGTACGCGTTGATCCCACTGGCCCAGCCGCTGGTGAAGACCAGGGGGAGCACACTCACCTGATCATCATGTCGCACAACGGGGGATCCGGCAGGAAAAGAGCAGTGAGGGGACGGCCGCCTTCCGGCGGCCGTCCCCTCACCCGAGTTCTGTCAGTAGGGCCTACTGCCCCTGTTCGTCACGGCGGCGCTGCCACCGTTCCTCGATACGGGTCATCATCGACCGACGCTGTCGGCTCTGCCCTTGGGCCGAACCGCCTGCACTACCGGAGGCGGGCTGTTCACCAGGCTTGGGTGCCTTGCGCCAACCGGTGACCACGAGAACCGTACAGCCCAGCATGACGAGGAATCCCACCACGCTGATCCAAAGCACGTTCGGCACGATCACACCGGTCATGAGGAGCGCGATACCCACCACGATGCCTGCGACTGCCTGGTAGACCCGTCGCCGGGTGTACGTGCGCAGTCCGCTTCCCTCAAGCGCTGTAGCGAATTTGGGATCTTCGGCGTACAGCGCTCGCTCCATCTGCTCGAGCATTCGCTGCTCGTGCTCCGAGAGCGGCACGGGAGTCCTCCTCATCCGTCGGTCGCGGGGGGTAGCGACCAGGGGTCCCCTTCAGGATAGGCGGGGAATCGCCCCCGTGATACCCGCCCTCTACGCCACGTTCTAAAAAAACACTGCCCGTAAAAAGTACCGCCTGGAGGAAGCGCGGCGCTGTCTCAAAGGCGCCGTACGGCCGTGTCGACGGCCGCTGAGGGCGTTATTCCCCAGAGGTCCGCTCGGCATGCCGACGGCTGACTCCGATCATACGGGTCACGAGGCCGGTTCGGAGGGTGAGTGGCGTACCGCGTTCCCCGAAGGTTCGCAGATCAGGCGGGCTTCTCGCCGAGGACGTGCAGTTGGGTGGCGACCGCGTGGAAAGCGGGAAGCTCCGCGGCGGCCTCTTCCAGGCGCAGCAGGGCCTCGACCGCACCCGGCTCGGTGTCCACCAGAACACCCGGCACGAGGTCGGCGAAGACCCGGACGCCGTGCACGGCGCCGACCTCCAGGCCGGCCCCGCCGACCAGCGCGGTGAGCTGCTCGGCGGTGAAGCGGCGCGGTACCGGATCGCCCGCGCCCCAGCGGCCGGCCGGGTCGGTGAGGGCCGTACGGGCCTCGGTGAAGTGCCCGGCCAGTGCGCGGGCCAGGACGGCCCCGCCGAGTCCGGCGCCGAGCAGGCTGAGGATGCCGCCGGGGCGCAGGGCCGCCACCGCGTTGGCCACGCCCTCGGCCGGATCGTCCACGTACTCGAGGACGCCGTGGCAGACCACCACGTCGTACGCCTCGCGCTCGACCACGTCGAGCAGGCCCTGGGCGTCGCCCTGCACGCCGCGCACCAGGTCGGCCACACCGGCTTCGGAGACCCGGCGCTCCAGCCCGAACAGCGCGTTCGGGCTGGGGTCGACCACGGTGACCCGGTGGCCGAGGCGGGCCACCGGAACGGCGAACTTGCCGGTGCCGCCGCCGGTGTCCAGCACGTCCAGCACGTCCCGCCCGGTCGCCTTCACCCGGCGGTCGAGTGCCTCCTTGAGGACCTCCCACACCACGGCGGTGCGGAGGGAGGCGCGGGGGCGGGAAGTGTCCGACACGGCTGTTGGCTCCTCGGCGTAGGGGGCACCTCCCGGCGGCAGCCGGAGGAGGGTGTGCGGTCCGTGCCCACCCTATGGCCTCCGGCTGCCGGGCAGGTCATCCCGCGTCCGGACGCTCCGCGCGGGGCGGCGGGAGGGCCTGGGCCGCTCCGGACGGCAACACCGGGCGGAGCGAGAGCATCCGCTCCACCAGGCGCAGGAACATCCCGGCGGCACGCACCAGATCGTCCGCGTCCCGGCCGGTCGCCGCGCCCGCTATCCCCGCCTCCGCCCGCGCCCGGCGGGCCGCGCCGGAGGCGAAGAGCGCGCTCCACTCGGCCAGTTCGGGAGCTATCTCCGGGAGCACCTCCCACGCGCTGCGGATCCGGGGCCTGCGCCGCGGGTTCACCGGCTCGGGCCGCCCGCGCGCGGCGAGCACGGCCGCCGCGGCGCGCAGCGCGGCGAGATGGGCAGTGGCGTACCGCTCGTTGGACCGGGTCAGCCGGGCGGCTTCGGTCAGGCCCTCGTGGGCCTTGGCGAGCAGGTCGAGTGCGGCGGGCGGTGCCGCCGACTTCCGCGGGACGGGGTGGACAGGGGACGGGGACGGTGTGGCCATGACGAACCTCCTGTCGTTGCGGGCGCTTCGCGTTGCCTGGTGTCGCTTCCTGCGGGTTGCGCTGTCATTGCGTGTTCCCATCGTGACGGCCGCCACTGACAATCACGCCGACCTGCGGTTTCACCCCTAATGCCCGGGTCTGGTCCGGACAACTGCCCCCCGGTGCAAGTGGGATGCCGCCAGGGATGCTAGTTTTTGCACTGACCGGTCAGTTCAAAAGAAGGAGGGGCGGAGTGGACAGCCCGCACGGCGCGGCCGTCAAAGCCGAGGACTTCGGACTCAAGGGCCCGCGCGGCTGGGTGTTCCGGGGCGTCGGGGTGGACGCGGCGCCCGGCTCGCTCATCGCGGTCGAAGGCCCCTCCGGCAGCGGACGGACCTGCCTGCTCCTCGCGCTCACCGGCCGGATGAAGCCCACCGAGGGTCACGCCGAGGTCGGCCGCCACCGGCTGCCGAAGAAGATGGCCGCGGTCCGCCGCATCGCCGCCCTCGGCCCGGTCCCCGGGGTCAACGACCTCGACCAAGCCCTTACCGTAACCGAGCAACTGCGCGAAGGCGCCATGCTCCAGCGCCGCTACGAAGGCCCGGTCCGCGCCCTGCTCCGCCCGCGCGGCGAGAGCCGCACCTCCACCGCGGCCCGGATCGATGCCGCGCTGGCCGCCGCCGGACTGGACCTCGAGACCCTGCCCAAGGGACCGCGAACCTCCGTACGGGACCTGGAACGGCTGGAATCCGTACGCCTGTCGGTGGCCATCGCGCTGCTCGGCTCGCCGCGCCTGCTGGCCCTGGACGACCTGGACCTCAAGCTCTCGGACGCCGAGCGCACCGAGGTCTGGGACCTGCTCCGCTCCCTCGCCGCCCGCGGGACCACCGTCCTCGCGGTGTGCAGCGAGGCCCCGGCCGACGTGACCGTCCTGCGGACCGTCCCGGCCACCACCCCGGAGCCGGCGGCCGGTCGGAGCGCCGCGGTGCCCCGGCCCATGGACTCCAAGGTCAGCTGGGGCGCCGGGGGGACCGACAAGCCGGTCGCCGACAAGCCGGTCGCCGACAAGCCGGTCGCCGACAAGCCGGCGACCGACAAGCCGGACGCCGAAGGCACCGGACACACGGACGGGGCCGCCGACGCGGGCGGCACCGACAGCACGCCCGACAGGCACGACACGCACGACACGCACGACACGAAGGGGGACGACGATGCGCTCGCCGAAACTGGCCGCGCTTGAGCTGAAGCGGTTCGGGCGGGGGAAGCTGCCCCGGGCCGCCCTCGTCGCGCTGCTCCTGCTGCCGCTCCTCTACGGAGCGCTGTACCTGTGGTCCTTCTGGGACCCCTACAGCCGCCTCGACAAGGTGCCCGTCGCCCTCGTCAACTCCGACCAGGGCGCCACCGTCGACGGCAAGCGGATCGACGCCGGCGGTGAGATCACCCGCAAGCTGCACGCCAGCAAGACCTTCGACTGGCACGAGGTGAGCGCGGCGGAGGCGGCCAAGGGGCTGGAGAACGGTACGTACTACCTCTCCCTCACCATGCCCTCCGACTTCAGCTCGAAGATCGCCTCCAGCTCCGGCACGGACCCCGCCACCGGTGCCCTCCAGGTGCGCACCAACGACGCGAACAACTACATCGTGGGTTCGATCTCGCGCACCGTCTTCGCCGAGGTCCGCTCGGCGGCGTCCACCAACGCCTCCCGCGGGTTCCTCGACAAGATCTTCGTCAACTTCTCCGACCTCCACGGCAAGACCGCCGAGGCCGCCGACGGGGCCGACAAGCTCACCGACGGCGCGGGCAAGGCCCAGAAGGGCGCCGAGGACCTCGCCAACGGCCTGGACACGGCGAAGGCGAAGAACGGCGAGCTCACCGGCGGCCTGAAGAAGCTGAACGGAGCCGCCGCGCAGCTGGAAACGGGGACGAAGGGTGTCGCTGACGGCACCCAGCAGCTCGTCGAGAAGGTGGGCGGCGTCGCGGACCGGACCCGGCCCTTCCTCAAGGACCCCAAGCAGCTCGCGGACAGCGCACTGCTCGTCGCCGACACCGCCCAGGTCGTCAAGAAGCACCTCGAGGACTTCGCCGGGAAGGCCCCGGCCGCCGCCGCCATCAGCCAGGGCGTCTCCACCGGCCTCGCCGACTACTACGCGAAGACCTGCACCACCGGAGCCAAGCCCGTCCCGGACACCTGCCCGGAGCTGCAGCGGCTCAAGGACAACGCCGCCGAGGGCGCCCGGTTGGCCGGTGACGTCAACGCGCTCGTCAAGAACTCCAACGGCGACATCGACAAGCTCCGCACGCAATTGGACGACCTCGAAAAGGCCGCCCGCCTCCTCGCCACGAAGGCCCCCGGCCTCTCCGCGGACCTGGATTCGGCGGTCACCCAGGTGAACGCCCTCAACACGGGTGCCCACAAGGTCGCCACCGGAATGGCCCAGCTGCACACCGGCCTCGGCTCGGCCACCGAAGGCTCCGGCGCGATCGGCGCGGGTGTCGGCAAGCTCGGCGACGGCGCCCACAGTCTCGACGGCGGTCTGGTCAAGCTGGTGGACGGCAACGGAGAACTCGCCGGCGGCCTGCACGACGGCGCCGGAAAGATACCCGACTACGACCAGGCGCAGCGCGACACCCGCACCGAGGTGATGGCCGATCCCGTAAGGCTCGCCAACCAGTCCTTGCACAAGGCGCCCAACTACGGCACCGGCTTCGCCCCGTACTTCATCCCGCTCTCCCTGTGGGTCGGCGCGATGGTCGCCTACATGCTGATCGCACCGCTCAACCGGCGGGCGCTCGCCGCCGGCGCCTCGCCCTGGCGGATCGCCTTCGCGGGCTGGCTGCCCGTGGCCGGGCTCGGCGCCGCGCAGGTCGGCGCGCTGATGTCCGTACTCCACTGGGGACTCGGTCTGCAGATGGCCCGGCCGGCGCTCACCGTCGCCTTCCTGATGCTGGTCACCGGCTGCTTCGCCGCGATCGTCCAGTGGCTCAACGCCAAGTTCGGCGCCGCCGGCCGGATCCTGGTGCTGGCCGTCCTGATGCTCCAGCTGACCTCGGCGGGTGGCACCTACCCCGTCCAGACCAGCCCCGGCTTCTTCAACGCCGTCCACCCCTACCTGCCGATGTCCTACGTCGTCGAGAGCCTGCGGCGCCTGATCACCGGCGGGGACCTGGCCCCGGTCTGGCAGGGCTGCGTCGTCCTGACCGCCTTCACGGCGGGCGCCCTCGCCCTCACCGCGCTCGCGGCCCGCGGCAAGCAGGTGTGGACGATGGACCGGCTGCATCCGGAACTGAGTCTGTAGGCCGTGGGGACGGGTCGAGCTGTGAGAATCAGCGCCATGGAAAGCAGCAGCACCGGTACGGCCGCGGGCGGCGGCGGCCGCCGCCAGGCCACACGGCAGAAGCTCTACGAAGCGGCCGTCACCCTCATCGCCGAGCAGGGCTTCTCCGCGACCACGGTCGACGAGATCGCCGAGCGGGCGGGCGTAGCGAAGGGCACCGTCTACTACAACTTCGCCAGCAAGAACGACCTCTTCGAGGAGCTGCTGCGGCACGGGGTCGGGCTGCTGACCGAATCCCTGCGGACGGCGGCGGAATCGACCGAGGCGAGGGGCGGGACCCGGGTCGAGGCGCTCGACGAGATGATCCGGGCCGGCCTGGTGTTCATCGACCGGTACCCGGCCTTCACCCAGCTCTACGTCGCCGAGCTGTGGCGGACCAACCGGACCTGGCAGTCCACGCTGATGGTCGTCCGGCGGGAGGCGGTCGCCGTCGTCGAGACGGTGCTGCGCGAAGGCGTGGAGCGGGGAGAGCTCAGTGCGGAGATCGACGTGCCGCTGACCGCCGCCGCGCTGGTGGGGATGGTACTGGTGGCGGCCCTGGACTGGCAGTCCTTCCAGAGCGAGCGGTCGCTGGACGACGTGCACTCGGCGCTGTCGCTGCTGCTGCGGGGCCGGGTCAGCGGGAACCGCTGACCCGTGACCCCCGATCGGCGGTGCCGCGGGGGCGGTGGGTCCGCGTAGAACTGGTGGGGCGGATGAGTATCCGTACCTAGGCACGGAAATGAGTACGTGCGCGGATGGCCCTGCCCTGCGGGGACATCAGACTGGGGGCTACGGACGGGGACCCGGCCCGCACCGCCGGCACGGGGCGGCAGGTGCGGACCGGGTCTCTCACAGCGGCCGGTGCCGGGGCTCGGGGGGATCGAGCCTCGACACCGGCCGCTTCCGTGTCCGTGTCCGTGCGCGGCGCCGCTTCCTGGGGTTCCGCCCCGAACCCCGCGCCCCGAACACCGGCGGTCCGGACCGGGCCGCCCAGCCGTCAGCCGCGGCTCCGCGCGGGGAGCAGGCTCCGCAGACGGGCCGAGGCTGACGCCGCGCGGGCGGCCTGCGCCGACCAGCGGGCCGCGCAGGCCCAGCGCAGGCGCACCGCCGACCGGGGGGCGAACAGGGCGCGCAGCCGGCCCCTCCGGGACACGCCCGAGAGCAGCCCGGCGCGGGCCACCAGCACATCCGCGGCCAGCGTCCCGTACGAGGGCTCCGCGCCCGGCGGGGCGTACAGCGCACGCTCCACCGCACCCGAGACGCGGCGTACGGCATCGGCCGCGGCCGGCTCCAGGCTGCCGAGCGCCACCACCCGGTCCGCGGCCCCCCGGGGGGACAGCGCCTCGTCCGGGGCGATCCCGACGTCCCACGCCGCGTCACCCAGCTCCCGCCAGGCGGCCATCACCTCCCCCGAGCCCAGCCGCCGCGACCGCAGCCGCCGGCGCCACGCGAACGGGAGCAGGGGCAGGACCAGCAGGGCGACACCGCCCGCCGTCCAGGCCAGGACGGTGGCCGCGGTGGGACCGGCCCCGCCCGAGCCGGCGTTGTTCCGGGCCGCGGCCGGACCGCACTCGCCCAGCTTCTTCTGGTCCGGCGGGCAGTCCTCCGCCTTCGAGGGCCCGGCCGACGGCTGCGCCGCACTCGCCGAGGGGGCCGCCGTCGGAGCGGTCGGCAGGGGCTGCGGGGTGCTGGGCCGGCTGTAGTCCGGCACCGTGATGCCCGACCGGGGCGTCGGCTCGAAGCGGGTCCAGCCCACGCCCTCGAAGTACAGCTCCGGCCAGGCGTGCGCGTCCCGCATCGACACGTTGACCACGCCGTCCGACTGCTTCTCCCCGGGTGTGAACCCGACCGCCACCCGCGCCGGGATGCCCAGCGTGCGCGCCATCGAGGCCATGGAGAAGGCGAAGTGGACGCAGAAGCCCTCCTTGTCGGCGAGGAACCTGGCGATGGCCGCCGAACCCGTGCCCGAGGACACCTTCGTGTCGTAGCGGAACCCGCCGCTCACCGCGAACCAGTCCTGGAGCCGGACCGCCGCCGTGTAGTCGTCCTTCGCGCCGCGCGTGACCTCGCGGGCCGTCTGGGCGACGACCGCGGGGAGGTTGTCCGGCACCTTCGTGTACTCGGCCGCGATCCCCGGGTCGGGTGCGGGCGCCTTCTTCAGCTGCTCCGCCGTCGGCCTCAGCAGCAGGCTCCGTACGGAGTACTGCACACCCTGCGCGTTCTGGTACTTGTCCTTGCCCAGCTGGTCCCCGACGAGCGTGCGGCCGGCCGGCTCGAACCGCCACTTGCCGGCGATGTCCACTCCCGTCGCCGGATACGGCATCGGCAGGTAGCGCTGGGCGTAGGTCTGCGCCGAGGAGATGAACGTCTGCACCTCGGTCGCGCCGGCCAGTACGTCGGCGCTCACACCGGGCGGGTTCGGCAGCCGCTTCGGAACGTCCGTCAGGGCCCGCCCGGAGGCCTCCCACTTGACGCCGTTGAACTCGTCCAGCGCCAGGATCCGCAGGTACTGCTCGCTCAGCTGCGGGCTGTCCGTGCGGTACCGCAGCACCACCCGGTTGTCCTGGGTGTTCAGGCTGCTCTGCAAGGAGACCAGCGGGTTGACCGCCTGGATCGACGGACCGATGCCGGTACCTTCCCCGTCGCCCCCGGAGCCCCCGCCCAGGACCCCGCCGCCCAGCGCCGGCAGCACCGCGGGCACCGCGAGCGCCAGCCCCAGCGCGACCGCGCCGATCCGCCGCCCGGTGCGCACGGGGGCGAGCGCCTGCCCGCCGCCCGAGTACCCGGCCGCCACCTCTCCGCGCGGGGCGGCGCCGAAGACCCGGCCCCACTGTGCGAGGCGGTCGCGGCCCTCGGCCAGCAGCAGGAGCAGATAGCCGCAGCCCGCCAGCAGGAAGGAGAACCAGGAGGCACCGCCGGAGCCGGAGCCGGCGGCGGCGCCCGTCAGGCCAGCCGCCACCGAGTACAGCGCGAGCAGCGGCAGCCCGGCCGCTGCGGCCGTCCGCGCCGTCACCGCCAGCAGGTCCACGAGCAGCCCGATCAGCAGCACCCCGGACACCAGCAGCAGCCGGATCCCGTCCGTCAGCGGCGCGGGCATCGCGAACTCGTTGACGTCCTGGACGCCCTGGCCGAACAGCGCGCCGAAGTCGGTCACGAGGTACGCGAGCACCCCGTCGCCGGAGGAGGTCCGCGCCTTCCCGCCGAACAGCAGCATCAGCGCCAGCAGCGATACGAGCAGCTGCGCCGCCACCGTCAGCGTCCGGGCCAGCGGGACCCGCCGCGCCCCCGCGCCGACCGCGCTCTGCAGCGCCAGCAGCAGCGCCGCCTGCGGCAGCCAGCCGCCCGACTCCACCAGCGGACTCAGCGACCACGCGGTGAACAGCGTCGCCAGAGCCGCGAAGACCGTCAGTCTCGCCCGCCCGCTCATCCCCAGCCCCCCGCCGAACCCGAACCGCCGACCGTGCCGATCGGCGCGTTGCCCGCCTGCCGCCACAGTTCCCCGAAAGCCACCCCGGGCGGTGCGGCCAGGGCCGTCCAGCCCGCGTCGCGCAGCCCGGCCAGGCGCTCCACCAGCGGAGGCAGCCCCTGCCCCGCGGCAGCCGGCCGCGGCCGTCCGGACCAGTCCGCGGAGTCCAGTACGAACGCCACGGCGCCTCCGCCGCGCCGGCACATCTTGGCAGCCAGCCCCGTCTGTACGTCGTCCAGGTCTCCGAAGAAGGCGATGAGGAGCCCGTCACCGCCGGCTCCGCCGAAGTCGCTGCCGAGCCCGTTGCTCCGGACCGCGTCGTAGGCCCGGGAGAGCCCGGCCCCGTCGGAGTGGCCGACCACCGCGAGGGTGTCCATCATCAGCCCCGCCGCCTCCGCGGACTCCTGCCCGCCGGAGGTGAAGCCGCCGCCCTCGCGGGGCACGCAGTCCCCGGTATCGGTCAGCAGCCGCACCGAGAAGCCCTGCTCCAGCAGGTGCACCAGTACCGAGGCGGCGCCGGAGACGGCCCACTCGAAGGCGGAGTCGGGGCCGGCGCCCTCGTAGGCGAGCCGCCGGGTGTCCAGCAGCACCGTGGCCCGGCTGCGCTGCGGCTGCTCCTCGCGGCGCACCATCAGCTCGCCGTAGCGGGCGGTGGAGCGCCAGTGCACCCGGCGCAGGTCGTCGCCGCGCCGGTAGCCGCGCGGGATCACGTCGTCCTCGCCCGCCAGGGCCAGCGAGCGGCGGCTGCCGTCGCCGTAGCCGGAGGACTCGCCGGTGAGGCGGACCGCGGGCAGTGCTTCGGTGCGCGGGATGACCGTGAGGGTGTCGTAGGCGGAGAAGGAGCGGGTCAGCTCGACCAGCCCGAAGGGGTCGGTGAGGCGCAGCTGGAGCGGGCCCAACGGGTAGCGGCCGCGCAGGTCGGAGCGGACCCGGTAGGACACCTCGCGGCGGCCGCCCGGCTCCACCCGGTCCAGTACGAAGCGGGGCCGTGGCCCCAGCACGTAGGGCACCCGGTCCTGGAGCATCAGCAGGCCGGTCGGCATCCGGGAGGTGTTGTCGAGCCGCAGCTGCACCCGGGCCTCGGAGCCCGCGGGCACCCGCATCGGGGTCAGCCGGCGGCTGCCGGAGACCCGGTGGCGGGTGCGGTGCAGGGCGAAGACGCAGATCAGCGGAAGTACGGCGAGCAGCAGCCCGACCCGGAGCAGCTCGGACTGGCCCAGCACGTACGCGCACAGCCCGGCGGCGATCCCGGCGGCCAGGAAGGAACGGCCGCGGGTGGTCAGCCCGGCCAGCGATTCGCGCAGCCCGCCACCGCCCTGCGGACCCCGGACGCCCGCGCCGTGCGGGGCGCCGGCGGCCATCAGAAGCCCCGGATGCCCGCGCCGGGCGGGATCTCGCCGCGACCGTGCGCGGCCGGTACGGGGGTGCGCTGGAGGATGTCGGCGACGACCTGCTCGGCGGTGCGCCGGCTCAGCTGGGCCTGCGCGGTGGGCAGCAGCCGGTGCGCGAGCACCGGTCCGGCCAGGGCCTGGACGTCGTCGGGCAGGACGTAGTCCCGG
Source organism: Streptomyces sp. NBC_00435 (assembly GCF_036014235.1). Lineage (GTDB taxonomy): Bacteria > Actinomycetota > Actinomycetes > Streptomycetales > Streptomycetaceae > Streptomyces. The sequence goes on along the minus strand of NZ_CP107924.1, from coordinate 2,287,107 downwards.
CCGGCCAGGGCGGCGGAGGCCTTCACGGCGCGCAACAGGTGCAGGGTGGCGCGGGGCGAGGCGCCCAGGCGCAGGTCCGGGTGGCCGCGGGTGGCGGAGACCAGGTCGACGACGTAGCGCCGGACGGGCCCCGCCACGTAGACCTCGCGGACGGCTTCGATGAGCTTGCCGATGTCGTGGGCGTGCGCGACGGCCGTCAGGTCGTCGAGCGGGGAGAGTCCGCCGTGCACGTCGAGCATCTGGAGCTCGGCCTCGGGGCTGGGGTAGCCGACCGAGACGCGGGCCATGAAGCGGTCGCGCTGGGCCTCGGGGAGGGGGTAGGTGCCCTCCATCTCGACCGGGTTCTGGGTGGCGACCACCATGAAGGGGCTCGGCAGCGTGTACGTGGTGCCGTCGATGGTGACCTGGCGCTCCTCCATCGACTCCAGCAGCGCGGACTGGGTCTTGGGGGAGGCGCGGTTGATCTCGTCGCCGATGACGATCTGAGCGAAGATCGCGCCCGGCTTGAACTCGAACTCGCGCCGCTGCTGGTCGTAGATGCTGACGCCGGTGATGTCGGAGGGCAGCAGGTCCGGGGTGAACTGGATCCGCTGCACCGAGCAGTCGATGGACTTGGCGAGCGCCTTGGCCAGCATCGTCTTGCCGACACCGGGCACGTCCTCGATCAGCAAGTGGCCCTCGGCGAGCAGGACGGTCAGCGCGAGGCGGACCACCTCCGGCTTGCCCTCGATCACGCTCTCGACCGAATCCCGCACCCGCTGTGCCGTGCTCGTCAGATCCGCGAGGCTCGCTCGGTCGTCATACGTGGTCACCTGGTTCTCCTCGACCCTTTCCCAGGGCCGGCGCCGCATGACGCATGACCGGCCCACCCCGAAACACCTCAGAAATCAAGAGTGCGGACACCGGCCCGGAGTTCTTCCGGGTGACGTCTCCCCGCATTCTTGACGGCGCCTGGCCCTGGTGTCACTCACGAGATGGGATCGATCTCCCGCAGGAGTCCGGTGTGCACGTCGAAGACGAAGCCTCGCACATCGTCCTTGTGGGGCAGGAAGGGGTTCGTACGAACCCGCTGCATCGACTGGCGGACGTCCTGGTCCACGTCCCGGAACGCCTCCACGGCCCAGGCGGGGCGCTGGCCGACCTCGTCCTCCAGCTCGTGCCGGAAGTCCTCGGTCAGGCTTTCGAGGCCACATCCGGTGTGGTGGATGAGTATCACCGCGCGGGTGCCGAGCGCCCGCTGGCTGATGGTGAGGGAGCGGATGGTGTCGTCGGTGACCACCCCGCCGGCGTTGCGGATCGTGTGACAGTCGCCGAGCTCCAGGCCCAGGGCGGCGTGCAGGTCGAGCCTGGCGTCCATGCAGGCGACGACGGCCACGTGGAGGACGGGGCGGGCGTCCATGCCGGGATCGGTGAACTCCGCGGCGTAGACGCGGTTCGCCTCCACCAGCTGGTCGGTGACGGAGGGAGCGCCATCGGTCTCGGGGGCCTGGGGGGAGGACTCGGCAGGCACGGGTACGGAAGTCATCATGGATACGACGTTAGTGGTCACAGGCGGTATGAGCATCGAGTGAGGGTGGACAAAGAAGGTCACCGCATCCTGTTGTGAGCTAACCCACAGGAGTGAGGCGGGGGAGGCCTTCCGGGTGATTCGCGGCATTTGCCGGTTCAGTCCCAGAGGAGCGCACGGCGCGCGGGGCGGTTCGTTGACCGCGGCGACCGTTGCACTAAAGTGACGCGAACCGGCCGGAGCCCGGCCCTGACCGGCCGCCCGGCCCTTTGGTAACACTCCGCGTGCGCGGCGCGGCGTATGCCTGCCGCGCCGTTATCTGAGAGGGCGCTTTGACTAGCGAGTCCCGACACGTCCCGGTGATGCTCCAGCGGTGCCTGGACCTGTTGGCCCCGGCACTGGAGAGGCCCGGGGCCGTCGTCGTCGACTGCACCCTCGGCCTCGGCGGCCACAGCGAGGCCCTGCTCACCCGGTTCCCCGAGGTACACCTGATCGGCCTCGACCGCGACAAGGAGGCCCTGCGCCTCTCCGGGGAGCGCCTCGCGCCCTTCGGGGACCGCACCACCCTCGTCCACGCCATCTACGCCGACCTGGCCGAGGTGCTGGACGGCCTGCGCATCCCCACCGTGCAGGGCATCCTCTTCGACCTCGGCGTCTCCTCCATGCAGCTGGACGAGGCCGACCGCGGCTTCGCCTACGCGCAGGACGCGCCGCTCGACATGCGGATGGACCAGACGACCGGCATCAGCGCGGCCGAGGTCCTGAACACGTACGCGCCCGGCGAGCTGGTCCGGATCCTGCGCCAGTACGGCGAGGAGAAGCAGGCCAAGCGGATCGTGTCCGCGGTGGTGCGCGAGCGGGTCAGGGAACCCTTCACCAACAGCGCGCGCCTCGTCGAACTGATCCGCGACTCCCTGCCGCAGGCGGCGAAGCGGACCGGCGGAAACCCGGCCAAGCGCACCTTCCAGGCGCTGCGCATCGAGGTCAACGGCGAGCTCTCCGGTCTGGAGCGGGCGATCCCCGCCGCCGTGGACCGGATCGCGGTCGGCGGCCGGATCGCGGTGCTCTCGTACCACTCGCTGGAGGACCGGCTCGTCAAGCAGGTCTTCGCCGCCGGCGCGACCTCCACGGCCCCGCCCGGGCTGCCGGTCGTACCGGAGAAGTACCAGCCGAAGCTGAAGCTGCTGACGCGCGGTGCGGAGCTGCCGACCGAGGAGGAGATCGCCGAGAACCGGCGGGCGGCGCCTGCCCGGTGCCGCGGGGTGGAACGGATCCGGGAGGCGCGGCTGTGAGACGTCTGGGGCGGGTGCTGGGGGGACCGGTCGCGGGGCAGGCGGCGCGGACGCCGTTCGTCCTCCTGGTGGTCGCGCTGCTCGGCGGGGGGCTCATCAGCCTGCTGCTGCTGAACTCGGCGCTGAACCAGGGCTCCTTCCAGCTGAGCAAGCTGAAGAAGGAGACCACCGCGCTCACGGACGAGGAACAGGCGCTGCAGCGGGACGTGGACGGCTACTCGGCGCCCGACGCGCTGCAGCGGCGGGCGCACGAGCTGGGCCTGGTGCCCGGGGGCAGCCCGGTCTTCATCGGCCCGGACGGCAAGGTCGCCGGTACGGCGTCGCCGGCGGCGGAGCCGCCGCCGCCCTCGCCGCCGCCGGCCGCGGTCGTTCCGGTCCCGGCCGCGTCCGTTCCCAGCCCGGCCGGTTCCCCCCTGCCGGTCCCCGCGGGCTCGGGATCGCCCGTACCCGGAGCCGGAGCAGTTGCCCAGCCCTCCCAGACCCCTGGACGGTGACGCTGTGACCCGTACCCCTGCGGGGCGAGTCCCCTGCCCTCCCCCAGACCTCGTCCGGGGGGACCCCCGGTACCACCGAGCCCCCGGGGCTTCGGCGCGGCCGGGAGCGGTCGCGTGAGCCCGCAGGAGCCGCCGCGGCGGCGGGTGCCGGGGCCGGGGCGGCCCCGGCCGGCCGGGGAGCGGGCGCGGGCCACGGCCCGACCGGCCTCCAGGCCCGCCACCCGCAGGCCCGCCCCCGCGCGCAAACCGCACACGATCCGCCTCGGCGCCCCCAAGCCCCGCCTGCGACTGGTCAGCGTGGCGCTGACGCTGGTGATGCTGGCGTTCGTCGTACGGCTGCTCCAGGTCCAGGCCGTGGACGCGTCCGCGTACTCGGCCAAGGCCTCCGAGAACCGCTTCGCCAGCTACACCCTGGCCGCTGAACGCGGGGAGATCACCGACCGCAAGGGCGTAGCCCTCGCCACCAGCGTGGACGCGTACGACATCACGGCCGACCCGCACATGTTCACCGTCCAGGAGAGCAAGGCCCCCGACGCCCCCGAGCAGGCGGCCGCCCTCCTCGCGCCGATCATCGGCAAGGACGCCAAGGAACTCACCGCGCGGCTGAAGACGAAGAACACCCGCTACGTCGTCCTCGCCCGCCGCCAGACCCCCCAGGTCTGGAACCAGATCAAGGACCTCAAGAAGGTCTTCGCCGAGAAGGCGGCCGCCGACAAGAGGAACAACGGCCCCGGCGCCAACGTCCTGGCCGGTGTGTTCAACGAGAACAGCAGCAAGCGCGTGTACCCGAACGGCGACCTCGCCGCCGGGATACTGGGTTACGTCAACGCCGAGGGCAAGGGCGGCGGCGGGCTGGAGTCCTCCCTCGACAAGAAGCTGGCCGGCAAGGACGGCGAGCTCACCTACGCCCAGTCCGGCGGCCGCCGCGTCCCGACGGCCGGTTCCAGCGAGAAGCCCGCCGTACCCGGCGAGGACATCGAGCTGACCATCGACCGCGACATCCAGTGGGCCGCGCAGAGCGCCATCACCGAGCAGGTGGCCAAGTCGGAGGCCGACCGCGGTTACGTCATCGTCCAGGACACCCGCACCGGCGAGATCCTCGCCATGGCCAACGCCCCCGGCTTCGACCCCAACGACCTCTCCAGGGCCAGCTCCGCCGCCATGGGCAACGCCGCGCTCCAGGACGTGTACGAGCCCGGCTCCACCGCCAAGGTGATGTCGATGGCCGCCGTGCTGGAGGAGAAGAAGGCCGGCCCGGGCACCCACGTCGAGGTCCCCAACCGGCTGCACCGCGGCGACCGGCTGTTCAAGGACGACATCGACCACCCGACCTGGTACCTGACCCTCAACGGAGTCCTGGCCAAGTCTTCCAACATCGGCACCATCCTGGCCACCGGCCAGCTCGGCCCGACGCAGCCCGAGGCCAACAAGGTCCTCTACTCCTACCTGGACAAGTTCGGCATCGGCCGGCCCACCGGTCTGGGCTACCCCGGCGAGTCCCGCGGCATCCTCGCCAAGCCCGAGGCATGGTCCACTTCGCAGCAGTACACGATCCCCTTCGGCCAAGGCCTGTCACTCAACGCCATGCAGGCCGCCTCCGTGTACTCGACCATCGCCAACGGCGGCGTCCGCATCCAGCCGACCCTGGTCCGCGGCACCAAGGGCCCCGACGGCCGCTTCACCCCGGCCCCGGCGCCGCCGCGGACCCAGGTGGTCAGCGCGGACACCGCCAAGACCCTCGCGGAAATGCTGGAGTCGGTGGTCGACGACCAGGAGGGCACCGGCACCAAGGCGCGCATCCCCGGCTACCGGGTCGGTGGGAAGACCGGCACCTCCAACCGGGTGGATCCGGCCACCGGCCGCTACAAGGGCTACACCGCTTCCTTCGCCGGATTCGCACCTGCCGACAACCCCCGCATCACCGTCTACTGCGCCATCCAGAACCCCACCAGGGGCAGCTACTTCGGCGGCCAGATCTGCGGTCCCATCTACAAGAAGGTCATGGAGTTCGCCCTCAAAACCCTCCAGGTCGCCCCCACCGGTACCGCCCCCGCCGGTCTCCCGGTCACCTACGAACCCGGCGCGCAGCCCGGCACCCAGCCGAGCCCGCAGCCGGGCCAGTGACCGTCGGGCCGGCAGCCCCGCCCCAGCAATCCGTGAGGCACCATCAGTGACAACGATCACCCCCGAACCCGGGAACCACGCGTCCGCCGCCGCCGAGGCCGGGCCCTCGCTTCGCGAGCGGCCCGCCGGGCCCGGTACGCTCACCGCCGTGCCCCACGCTGATCAGCCCAGAACCACCCAGAACGACGCACCGGCAGCGCCGCCGGGAGCGCCACGCCCCCTGACCGTCCGCCCGACTCCCCTCGGTGAGCTGGCGGGCCTGCTGGGAGTCGCGACCCCGGGAGGCCCCAGCGCGCAGACGCGGATCACCGGTATCACGCACGACTCCCGTGCCGTGCGCCCCGGAGACCTCTACGCGGCCCTGCCCGGAGCCAGGCTGCACGGCGCGGACTTCGCCGCGCAGGCGGCCGCCCTGGGCGCCGCCGCCGTGCTGACCGACCCGGACGGCGCGGAGCGCGCCGCGGCCACCGGACTCCCTGTCCTCGCCGTCGCCGACCCGCGCGGCCGGATGGGGGAGCTGGCCGCCGAGGTCTACGGGCGGCCGGGAGAGGGCCTGCTGCAGATCGGCATCACCGGCACCTCCGGCAAGACCACCACGGCGTACCTCGTCGAGGGCGGCCTGCGCGGCGGCGGACGCAGGACGGGGCTCATCGGCACCGTCGAGATGCGCGTCGGGGACGAGCGCATCAAGTCCGAGCGGACCACCCCCGAGGCCACCGACCTGCAGGCGCTCTTCGCCGTCATGCACGAACGCGGCGTCGAGGCCGTCGCCATGGAGGTCTCCAGCCACGCCCTGGTGCTCGGCCGGGTCGACGGCTGCGTCTTCGACGTGGCCGTCTTCAACAACCTGAGCCCGGAGCACATGGAGTTCCACTCCGGCATGGAGGACTACTTCCAGGCCAAGGCGCAGCTCTTCACCGAGCGCCGCGCCCGCCTCGGCGTGGTCAACATCGACGACGAGTACGGCCGCCGCCTCGCGAAGGAGGCGTCGATCCCGGTCGTCACCTTCTCCGCCGCCGGCGACCCGGCCGCCGACTGGCGCGCGGAGGACGTGGTCTCGGGCCACATGGACTCGACCCTGACCCTGGTGGGTCCGGAGGGCCAGCGGATCCGGGCGACCGCCCCGCTGCCCGGCCCGTTCAACGTGGCCAACACCGTGGCCGCCGTGGTCACGCTCGCGGCCGCCGGCCTCGACCCGCAGACCGCCGCCGACGGCGTCGCCGCGGTCCCCGGGGTGCCCGGCCGGCTCGAGCGGGTCGACGCGGGACAGCCGTACCTGGCCGTCGTCGACTACGCCCACAAGACGGACGCCGTCGAATCGGTCCTGCGGGCCCTGCGCGAGGTCACCACCGGCAAACTGCACGTGGTCATCGGCTGCGGCGGCGACCGCGACACCACCAAGCGGGCCCCGATGGGCGCCGCGGCCGCCCGGTTCGCCGACACCGCCGTACTGACCTCCGACAACCCGCGCTCCGAGGACCCGCTGGCGATCCTCGCGGCGATGTTCCGGGGCGCCGTGTCCGTCCCGCCCGCCGAGCGGGGCGCCGTCCTCGTCGACGCCGACCGGGCGGCGGCCATCGCCACCGTCGTCGCGCGCGCCGAGGCGGGCGACACCGTACTGGTGGCCGGCAAGGGCCACGAGCAGGGCCAGGACACCGCGGGCGTCGTACGTCCCTTCGACGACCGCGCGGTCCTGCGCGCGGCCATCGAGACCCAAGCGCGCCAGCACCCCCGACAGGCCGAGGTGAACCAGTGATCGCCCTTTCCCTCGCCGAGATCGCCGACATCACCGGCGGGCGGCCCCACGACATACCGGATCCGTCCGTACGCATCACCGGGCCCGTGGTCATCGACTCCCGGCTCGTGGAGCCCGGCAGCCTGTTCGCCGCCTTCGCGGGCGAGCAGGTCGACGGCCACGACTACGCCGAGCGCGCGGTCGCCGCCGGCGCCGCGGCCGTGCTCGCCGCCCGGCCCGTCGGCGTACCGGCCGTGGTCGTCCCCGACGTGGAGAAGGCGCTCGGCGCCCTCGCCCGGGCCGTCGTCGAGCGCCTGGGCACCGACGTGGTGGCACTGACCGGCTCCGCCGGGAAGACCTCCACCAAGGACCTGATCGCACAGGTGCTCCAGACCCACGCGCCCACGGTGTGGACGCCCGGCTCCCTCAACAACGAGATCGGCCTGCCGCTCACCGCCCTGAGGGCCACCGAGGACACCCGGCACCTGGTGCTGGAGATGGGTGCCCGCGGGATCGGCCACATCGACTACCTCACCGGTCTGACGCCCCCTCGCATCGGCCTCGTCCTGAACGTGGGGACCGCCCACATCGGGGAGTTCGGCGGCCGCGAGCAGATCGCCCAGGCCAAGGGCGAGCTGGTCGAGGCCCTGCCGGCGGCGGCCGACGGCGGTATCGCCGTCCTGAACGCCGACGACCCCCTGGTCCGCCCGATGTCCGCCCGCACGAAGGCCCGTACGGTCCTGTTCGGCGAGGCCGAGGACGCCGACGTACGGGCCACTGGTGTGCGGATGACACCCGGGGGACAGCCCTCCTTCACACTCCACACACCCACCGGGTGCGGCGAAGTGACCTTGCGGCTGTACGGTGAGCACCACGTGTCGAACGCGCTCGCCGCGGCCGCCGTCGCCCATGTACTGGGCATGTCCACATCGGAGATCGCCACCGCGCTCTCCGGAGCGGGCACCTTGTCCCGGTGGCGGATGGAGGTCACCGAGCGGGCGGACGGCGTGACGATCGTCAACGACGCCTACAACGCGAATCCCGAGTCCATGCGGGCCGCTCTGCGCGCGCTTGCCGCGATGGGCGGCGCCGCAAGGGCCGACGGGGGACGCACGTGGGCAGTGCTCGGCCCCATGGCCGAGCTCGGTGACGCGTCACTGGCGGAGCACGACGCCGTGGGGCGGCTTGCCGTCCGGCTCAACGTGAGCAAGCTCGTCGCAGTCGGGGGCAGGGAAGCGTCCTGGCTGCAACTGGGCGCATATAACGAGGGTTCGTGGGGTGAGGAGTCGGTGCTCGTGTCCGACGCGCAGGCGGCGGTCGACCTGTTGCGCAGTGAACTGCGCCCGGGTGACGTCGTGCTGGTGAAGGCTTCCAGGTCCGTTGGTCTGGAGCGGGTCGCGCTGGCGTTGTTGGAGCGCGAGGGCGAGGTCGCCGGCCGATGAGGCAGATCCTGTTCTCCGGAGTCATCGGACTCTTCCTCACGCTCATCGGCACCCCGCTGCTGATCAAGGGTCTGGCCCGCAAGGGCTACGGCCAGTTCATCCGTGACGACGGTCCGCGCGGCCACGCCGGGAAGAAGGGCACACCCACCATGGGTGGCATCTCCTTCATCCTGGCCACGCTGATCGCGTACGCCCTCACCAAGGTGATCACCGGAAGCCAGCCGACCTTCTCGGGTCTGCTCGTCCTCATGCTGATGGCGGGCATGGGACTGGTCGGCTTCCTCGACGACTACATCAAGATCGTGAAGCAGCGCTCGCTCGGTCTGCGGGCCAAGGCCAAGATGGCCGGCCAGCTGATCGTCGGCATCGCCTTCGCCTTGCTCGCGCTGCAGTTCAAGGACGCGCGCGGGCTCGCCCCGGCCTCCACCAAGCTGTCGTTCGTCACGGACTTCGGCTGGTCGATCGGCCCGGTGCTGTTCGTGGTCTGGGCACTGTTCATGATCCTGGCGATGTCCAACGGCGTGAACCTGACCGACGGTCTGGACGGCCTGGCCACCGGCGCCGCCGTGATGGTCTTCGGTGCCTACACCTTCATCGGCGTCTGGCAGTACCAGGAGTCCTGCGCCAACGCGCAGACCCTGACCAACCCGGCCGCCTGTTTCGAGGTGCGCGACCCACTGGACCTCGCGGTGGTCGCCTCCGCCCTCATGGGTGCCTGTTTCGGCTTCCTGTGGTGGAACACCTCGCCCGCCAAGATCTTCATGGGTGACACCGGCTCGCTGGCCCTCGGCGGCGCGCTCGCCGGCCTCGCGATCTGCTCCCGCACGGAGTTCCTGATGGCGCTCCTCGGCGGACTCTTCGTCCTGATCACCATGTCGGTCGTCATCCAGGTCGGCTCCTTCAAGCTGACCGGGAAGCGCGTCTTCCGGATGGCGCCACTCCAGCACCACTTCGAACTCAAGGGGTGGTCCGAAGTCCTTGTCGTGGTCCGGTTCTGGATCATCCAGGGCATGTGCGTGATCGTGGGCCTCGGACTCTTCTACGCGGGATGGGCAGCCGACAAGTGACCGCCTGGCACGGCAAGAACATCACCGTCGCCGGCCTGGGCGTGAGCGGCGTCAGCGCCGCCCGCGCCCTGGCCGGGCTGGGTGCGCGGGTGACGGTCGTCGACAACGGCGACGGCGACGCGCACCGCGCGCGGGCCGCCGAACTGGCGGAGCTGGGCATCGAGGTCCGCCTCGGCCTCCTGGACGGCGGTGGACGGGCCGGCGATGTCCTGCCCGAGGGCACGGACCTCGTGGTCACCTCGCCCGGCTGGAAGCCCGGCAGCCCCCTCTTCGAGGCCGCCGCCGCGGTCGGCGTGGACGTGGTGGGCGACGTGGAGATCGCCTGGCTCCTCCGCGAGACCGCCGAGGACCTGCGCGCCGCCCGCTCCGGCGAGCCCCGCAGGGAACCGGCGCCCTGGCTCGCGATCACCGGGACGAACGGCAAGACCACCACCACCCAGATGCTCGCCTCGATGCTGAAGGCGGCCGGTCTCCGGACGGCGGCCGTCGGCAACATCGGCACCCCGATCATCGACGTGGTGATCGGCGAGGAGACGTACGACGTACTCGCCGTCGAGCTCTCCAGCTACCAGCTGCACTGGGCGCCCTCGCTGCGCGCCCACTCCGCGGCCGTCCTGAACCTGGCCCCGGACCACCTCGACTGGCACGGCTCCATGGAGGCGTACGCCGCCGACAAGGGGCGGATCTACGAGGGCAACACGGTGGCCTGCGTCTACAACGCCTCCGACAAGGCCACCGAGGACCTGGTCGTCGAGGCCGACGTCGAGGAGGGCTGCCGCGCGATCGGCTTCACCCTCGGCGCCCCCGGCCCCTCCATGCTCGGCGTCGTCGACGGCATCCTCGTCGACCGGGCCTTCGTGGAGAACCGGCACAAGAACGCCCAGGAACTCGCCGAGGTCGCGGACGTCAACCCGCCGGCCCCGCACAACATCGCCAACGCGCTCGCCGCGGCGGCCCTGGCCCGCGCCTTCGGCGTCCCGCCGCGCGCCGTCCGCGACGGACTGCGCGGCTTCCGGCCGGACGCCCACCGGGTCAGCCACGTCGAGGAGGTCGCCGGGGTCACGTACATCGACGACTCCAAGGCCACCAACACCCACGCCGCCGAGGCCTCCCTGGCGGCCTTCGAGCCGGTCGTCTGGATCGCCGGCGGCCTGGCCAAGGGCGCGACCTTCGACGAGCTCGTGCGGAAGTCGGCGAAGCGGCTGCGGGCCGTCGTGCTGATCGGCGCCGACCGGGCGCTGATCGCCGAGGCGCTGGCGCGACACGCCCCGGAGGTCCCGGTCGTGGACCTCGAGCGGACCGACACTGGGGCGATGCTCGCGGCGGTCCGGGAAGCGGCCCGGCTCGCGGAGCCCGGCGACACGGTTCTGCTGGCACCCGCATGCGCCTCGATGGACATGTTCGCGAACTACAACAAGCGTGGGGACGCGTTCGCCGACGCGGTGCGCGAACTGGCCGCAGAGCGGGTCTAGGTCCGGCTCGACCCAGGGCAGGTTCCCTCCGGCCGAACGGCTGCTCGCCGCGTACGAGTGGAGGGGAAGATCACAGATGCCGGCCAAGCAAGTGCTGCCGGGGCGGCGGCCGTCCGCCGACAAGGCCGCCAAGGACGCCAGGGCGAAGCCGCCCAGGGCCCCCAGGGCCGCCCGGACACCCAGGGAGGCCCGGGCCGGCAGGCCGCTGGGCCGGGGGCGCTCCACCGCCCGTACGGGGCGCTCCACCGGGGGCGGGCCGCTGGCCGGGCTGCGGCGTACGCAGGCCCAGTTGCGCCGGGCCTGGGACCGGCCGCTCACGGCCTACTATCTGATCTTCGGCAGCTCGCTGCTCATCACCGTGCTCGGCCTGGTGATGGTCTACTCGGCCTCGATGATCAAGGCGCTCCAGCTCGGGCTGGGTGACGCGTACTTCTTCAAGAAGCAGTTCCTGGCCGCCGTGATCGGCACCGCACTGCTGCTGATCGCCTCCAGGATGCCCGTCAAGCTCCACCGGGCCCTGTCCTACCCCGTGCTCACCGGCACCCTCTTCCTGATGGTCCTCGTCCAGGTCCCGGGGATAGGGGTGTCGATCAACGGCAACCAGAATTGGATCTCCCTTGGTGGTCCGTTCATGCTCCAGCCCAGTGAGTTCGGCAAGCTGGCCCTCATCCTCTGGGGCGCCGACCTGTTGGCGCGCAAGGGCGACAAGGACCTGCTGAGCCAGTGGAAACACCTGCTGGTCCCGCTGGTCCCGGTCACCTTCCTGCTGCTCGGGCTGATCATGCTGGGCGGGGACATGGGCACCGCGATGATCCTCGGGGCCATCCTGTTCGGCCTGCTGTGGCTGGCCGGGGCGCCGACGCGGATGTTCGCGGGGGTACTGGCCTTCGCGGGCGTGCTGGTCGCGCTGCTCATCAAGACCAGCCCGCACCGGATGGACCGGCTCGCGTGCATCGGCGCGACCGAACCGGGCAGGAACGACCTGTGCTGGCAGGCCGTGCACGGAATCTACGCCCTGGCCTCCGGCGGATGGTTCGGTTCCGGCCTGGGTGCCAGTGTGGAAAAATGGGGGCAACTGCCAGAGGCCCACACCGACTTCATCTTCGCCATCACCGGCGAGGAACTGGGGCTGGCGGGGACGCTGTCGGTGCTCGCCCTGTTCGCGGCCCTAGGCTATGCGGGTATCCGCGTGGCCGGACGCACGGAGGACCCCTTCGTACGGTATGCCGCGGGAGGCGTGACCACCTGGATCACGGCACAGGCCGTGATCAACATCGGTGCGGTGCTCGGTCTGCTGCCGATCGCCGGGGTCCCGCTCCCGCTGTTCTCGTACGGCGGGTCGGCCCTGCTGCCGACCATGTTCGCTGTCGGACTGCTCATCGCGTTCGCGCGTGAGGAGCCGGCGGCACGGGCGGCGCTCGCGATGCGGAGGCCCAAGAACGGCCGGCCGCGGACCGGGCAGAGATGGAAGTCGATGAGACGGCGCGTCAAGAGGCGTCCGTCCGGAGAGCGGTGAATTTCGGTGCATGTCGTACTCGCCGGTGGGGGGACCGCCGGCCACATCGAGCCGGCGCTCGCCCTCGCGGACGCCCTGCGCAGGCAGGACCCTTCCGTGGGCATCACCGCCCTCGGCACTGAACGCGGACTCGAAACCCGTCTGGTGCCCGAGCGCGGCTACGAGCTGGGACTGATCCCGGCCGTTCCGCTGCCCCGCAAGCCCACACCCGAGCTGATCACCGTCCCCGGACGGCTGCGCGGCACCATCAAGGCCGCGGAGGAGATCCTCCTGCGGACCAAGGCCGACTGCGTCGTCGGCTTCGGCGGCTACGTGGCCCTGCCCGGCTACCTCGCGGCCAAGCGCCTCGGGGTGCCGATCATCGTCCACGAGGCCAACGCCCGGCCCGGACTGGCCAACAAGATCGGCTCCCGGTACGCGCACGCCGTCGCGGTCTCCACCCCCGACAGCAAACTGCGCGGCGCCCGCTACGTGGGCATCCCGCTGCGCCGCTCCATCTCCACCCTCGACCGGGCCCTGGTCCGCCCGGAGGCGCGGGCCGCCTTCGGCCTGGACCCCAACCTGCCGACGCTGCTGGTCTCCGGCGGCTCGCAGGGCGCCCGCCGCCTCAACGAGGTGATCGAGCAGGTCGCACCGACCCTCCAGCGCTCCGGGATCCAGATCCTGCACGCGGTCGGGCCGAAGAACGAACTGCCGCGTGTCGACAACATGCCCGGGATGCCGCCCTACGTGCCGGTACCGTACGTGGACCGGATGGACCTCGCGTACGCCGCCGCCGACATGATGCTGTGCCGGGCGGGCGCGATGACCGTCGCCGAACTCTCCGCCGTCGGGCTGCCCGCCGCCTACGTCCCGCTGCCGATCGGCAACGGCGAACAGCGGCTCAACGCCCAGCCGGTGGTCAAGGCCGGTGGCGGCCTGCTCGTGGACGACGCGGAGCTGACCCCGCAGTGGGTGCTCAGCCAGGTCCTCCCGGTCCTCGCCGACCCGCACCGCCTGTACGAGATGTCCCGCGCCGCCGCCGAGTTCGGGCGCCGGGACGCCGACGAGCTGCTGGTCGCGATGGTGTACGAGGCGATCGCCGCCAACAGGGCCCGCTGACGCGGGAAGCACCGACGCAGGAGGCACAGGAGTGGCCGGAGCGAGTACCGCGGAACGCGGCAGTCCGGGAGCCTCGGGAAAGGGTTCCGGTCCCCTCGGGCGTCCGAATGCCCCCAAGTCGCCGAAGCGGCCCACGGGCTCCCGCCCCCGGGGGCCGCGTCCCGGCGGGCCGCTCCTGCGCGGGCTGCGCCGGGGCCCCGCCCTGGTCGCCGGCCTCGTCCTCGCGGTGCTCCTGGCCGCGGGCTGCACGTGGGTGCTCTACGGGTCCTCCTGGCTCCGGGTCGAGAAGGTCACCACCAGCGGCACCGGGGTCCTCACCCCGCAGCAGGTGCTGGCGGCGGCGGCCGTGCCGGTCGGCGCGCCCCTGGTGTCCGTGGACACCGACGAGATCGAGGCCCGGCTCCGCGGCCGCCTGCCCCGTATCGATTCGGTCGATGTGGTGCGGGCCTGGCCGCACGGAATCGGGCTGAAGGTGACGGAACGCAAACCCGTTCTGCTCATCAAGAAGGGCGCGGACTTCATCGAAGTGGACGCTTCGGGTGTGCGATTCGACACGGTCGGACAGGCGCCCGGGGGTGTTCCGGTCCTCGAACTGAGCTCGCAGCAGTCGCCGAGCGGCCGCCGTTTCGACGAGGAGCGGCTGCTGCACGAGGCCGTCGGCGTCGCCGGCGGCCTCCCGGAAGCCGTCCGCAAGGAGACCCTGCAGGTCAAGGTCCGGTCCTACGACTCGGTGGTACTGGAGTTGAAGGGCGGCCGGTCGGTGGTCTGGGGGAGCGGCGAACAGGGCGAGGCGAAGGGCCGCGCCCTCACGGCGCTCCTGAAGGCCTCGCCCGAGGCCGATCGGTTCGACGTGAGCGTCCCCACCGCCCCGGCGGTGTCCGGTAGTTGACGTCCGGTCGAACAGCGTCGCACCCTGGTTGGCCACCGATACGGGTGATCACATAGGGTGAAAAGAAAAACGGGAGGTTCGGCGTGTTCGTTGAACACGCGCTACTTGTCGACTTAGTGTCCTGTTCGGAAGAGTCCAAGGAACAGACACACTCATAACCCTAAACTTCAGGGTTAGGGTTCGGGTCGGCGCGTACGGACCGTCCCAATTTCGGCATCAGTCGTCGCACCGCAGGCCCGCGAGGCGAACGACACGTAACTCGAGGCGAGAGGCCTTCGACGTGGCAGCACCGCAGAACTACCTCGCAGTCATCAAGGTCATCGGTGTCGGCGGCGGTGGTGTCAATGCCATCAACCGAATGATCGAGGTCGGTCTCAAGGGCGTCGAGTTCATCGCCATCAACACAGACGCCCAGGCGCTGTTGATGAGCGACGCCGACGTCAAGCTCGACGTCGGCCGGGAACTCACCCGTGGCCTTGGCGCAGGCGCCAACCCGGATGTCGGCCGCAAGGCGGCGGAGGACCACCGCGAGGAGATCGAGGAGGTCCTCAAGGGGGCCGACATGGTCTTCGTCACCGCCGGTGAAGGCGGTGGCACCGGAACCGGTGGCGCACCCGTCGTCGCCAACATCGCGCGCTCGCTGGGCGCCCTGACGATCGGCGTGGTCACCAGGCCGTTCACCTTCGAGGGCCGGCGCCGCGCGAACCAGGCCGAGGACGGCATCGCCCAGCTCCGCGAGCAGGTCGACACCCTCATCGTCATCCCCAACGACCGACTGCTGTCCATCTCGGACCGCCAGGTCAGCGTGCTCGACGCCTTCAAGTCGGCCGACCAGGTCCTGCTGTCCGGCGTCCAGGGCATCACCGACCTCATCACCACCCCGGGTCTGATCAACCTCGACTTCGCGGACGTCAAGTCCGTGATGTCCGAGGCCGGCTCGGCCCTGATGGGCATCGGCTCGGCCCGCGGCGACGACCGCGCGGTGGCCGCGGCCGAGATGGCGATCTCCTCGCCGCTGCTGGAGGCGTCCATCGACGGCGCCCGTGGCGTGCTGCTCTCCATCTCCGGTGGCTCTGACCTCGGTCTCTTCGAGATCAACGAGGCCGCGCAGCTGGTGAGCGAGGCCGCGCACCCCGAGGCGAACATCATCTTCGGCGCCGTCATCGACGACGCGCTCGGCGACGAGGTGCGGGTCACCGTGATCGCGGCCGGGTTCGACGGCGGACAGCCCCCGGCCCGCCGGGACAACGTCATCGGCGCCGCGTCCACCAAGCGCGAGGAGCCGGCCCCGGCTCCGGTCCGTTCCGCCGAGCCGGTGCGTCCGGCCTTCGGCGGACTCGGCTCGGTCACCCCGCGCGAGGAGCCCGTCCGGTCCGAGCCGGTTCCGGTCGCCGAGGCCCCGGCCCCGGCGCAGGTCCCGACGGCCCGGCCGTACCAGGACAGCCCGGCCGAGGAGCTGGATGTCCCGGACTTCTTGAAGTGACCCTGGAGCGGTACAGCGAGAGCGGCGCCCACTTCGCCTTCACCGACCGGTGGGGCGGGGTGAGCGCCGTTCCGTACGAGGAGCTCAATCTCGGCGGCGCGGTCGGAGACGACCCGGCCGCCGTTCGTGCGAACCGGGCCGCCGCGGCGAAGTCGCTGGGCATCGCGCCCGACCTGGTGGTCTGGATGAACCAGGTGCACGGCCGGGACGTGGCGGTGGTGGACGGCCCATGGGGGCAGGCCGACCCGATCCCGCCGGTGGACGCGGTGGTGACCGCCCGCCGGGGACTCGCCCTCGCGGTCCTCACCGCCGACTGCACGCCCGTCCTGCTGGCCGACCCCGTCGCCGGCATCGCGGGAGCCGCCCACGCCGGGCGGCCCGGGCTGGTCGCCGGAGTCGTGGGCGCCGCGGTCGAGGCGATGGTCGCGCTCGGCGCGGACCCCGCGCGCATGGTGGCCCGTACGGGACCGGCCGTGTGCGGGCGCTGCTACGAGGTTCCGGAGCGGATGCGGGCCGAGGTCGCCGAGGTGGTGCCGGCCGCGTACTCCGAGACCAGCTGGGGGACACCGGCCGTCGACGTGGTCGCCGGGGTGCACGCGCAGCTGGCCGAGGAGGGGGTGGCTGACCGGCGGCGGTCCCCGTTCTGCACACTGGAGTCGCGGGACCACTTCTCGTACCGCCGCGACCGGGTGACCGGGCGGCTTGCCGGATATGTCTGGTTGGACTGACGAATGACGGATCGTAAGGCCGAGCTCGCCGAGAACCTCGCGCGGGTGGAGGAACGCATCGGGGCCGCGTGCGCGGCCGCGGGGCGCGGGCGGGAAGAGGTGACCCTGATCGTGGTCACCAAGACCTACCCGGCGAGCGATGTACGTCTGCTGGCGGACCTAGGGGTCCGTCACGTGGCGGAAAACCGGGACCAGGATGCCGCCCCCAAGGCCACGGCCTGCGCGGATCTGCCGCTCAGCTGGCACTTCGTCGGCCAGTTGCAGACGAACAAAGTCCGTTCGGTGGCCGGATACGCGCACCTCGTGCAGTCCGTCGACCGGCCGAAGCTCGTCACGGCCCTCTCGGCGGCCGCGGAGGCGGCCGGGCGGGAACTGGGCTGCCTGGTGCAGATCGCCCTCGACGCCGAGTCGGGCGAACGGGGGGCCCGGGGTGGAGCCGCGCCGGAGCAGCTCGCGGAGCTGGCGGACCTCCTGGCGGCGGCACCGGGACTGCGCATCGACGGCGTGATGGCGGTCGCCCCGCTGGCCGGGCAGTACGCGGGACGCGAACAAGCGGCCTTCGAGCGACTGGTGGAATTGTCATCCCGCCTGCGCGCGGACCATCCGGCTGCCACGATGGTGTCGGCCGGGATGAGCGCAGACCTGGAACAGGCCGTTGCGGCCGGTGCGACACATGTACGCGTCGGCACTGCGGTACTCGGCGCGAGACCCCGGCTCGGGTAACGTCGCGAAGAAAGTCGGACCACAGCAGAAAATATGGTCATTTCCGCTGATGAGCGGACGGGCCACGTGGATCGCGGGCAGTTGGTGACATTCGTGACACGGCGATACACCTGCGACAGGGCGATCCACCACAGAGCGGAGGACTCAGAGAATGGCCGGCGCGATGCGCAAGATGGCGGTCTACCTCGGCCTCGTGGAGGACGACCGGTACGACAACCCGGGGTACGACCCCGACGACGAGTTCGAACCCGAGCCGGAACCGGAACGGGAGCGTCGTCGACAGCAGCCCGTTTCGCACCAAACACCCGTATCGGACGAACCGGTACGAATTACCCAGCCGCCGGCACCCAGGGAACCCACCCCAATGCCGATTGAAAGCGGACGTCCTGCGCGAATCGCCCCCGTGGCATCCATCACACCCGAACGCTCGAATCTGGAGAAGAACGCCCCCGTGATCATGCCTAAGGTCGTCTCCGAGCGGGAGCCGTACCGCATCACGACACTGCATCCCCGGACCTACAACGAGGCCCGTACCATCGGGGAACACTTCCGTGAGGGCACTCCGGTGATCATGAATCTCACGGAGATGGACGATACGGACGCGAAGCGTCTCGTCGACTTCGCCGCCGGACTCGTGTTCGGTCTGCACGGCAGCATTGAACGAGTGACACAGAAGGTGTTCCTGCTGTCTCCTGCTAACGTCGATGTCACGGCGGAGGACAAGGCCCGCATCGCGGAGGGCGGGTTCTTCAACCAAAGCTAGACCGATCCGTCAGATACGGGGCCGGGAACAGAGCGGGAGCAGGGGAGAGGGAAGCGCGGGATGGGCGTCGCACTGCAAGTGGTCTACATCGCGCTGATGTGCTTCCTCATCGTGCTGATCTTCCGACTGGTCATGGACTACGTGTTCCAGTTCGCACGTTCATGGACCCCTGGCAAGGCGATGGTGGTCGTTCTGGAGGCCACCTACACTGTCACCGATCCACCGCTCAAACTCCTTCGGCGGCTCATCCCGCCGTTGCGTCTCGGGGGCGTGGCACTCGACCTGTCCTTCTTCGTTCTGATGATCATCGTTTACATCCTCATCAGTTTCGTGAGCACCGCTGCGAGAAGCGTGTGAACGATGAGCTTCCCCGCGGGCGCGGGGACAGTCCCGATACGGTCCTGCCCACTGCCGACGACTACGTAGAGGTGAAGAAGACATGCCGCTGACTCCCGAGGACGTGCGGAACAAGCAGTTCACGACCGTCCGCCTGCGAGAGGGCTATGACGAGGACGAGGTCGACGCCTTCCTCGACGAGGTCGAGTCCGAGCTGACGCGCCTGCTGCGCGAGAACGAGGACCTGCGCGCCAAGCTCGCTGCCGCCACGCGTGCGGCCGCGCAGAACCAGCAGCAGGGCATGCGCAAGCCGGAACCCCAGGACCAGCGCGGCCCCGGAGCCCCCGTGCCCGCGGCCATATCCGGCCCCCCGCAGCAGCAGCCCCAGATGGGCCCGCCGCAGCTTCCGGGCGGTCAGCCGCAGCTTCCGGCCGGCCCCGGTGGACACGGACCGCAGGGTCAGGGCCCGATGGGCGGCCCCATGCAGCAGCACACCATGGGTGGGCAGCAGCAGATGGGTCAGCAGCAGATGGGCCAGCAGCAGATGGGCCAGCAGGGCATGGGCCAGCAGGGCCCCGGCCCGATGGGCAACCCCATGCAGCAGCAGTCCATGGGCGGCCAGAACCCGATGGGCCAGCAGATGGGCCAGCAGATGCAGCCCATGGGGCAGCAGATGCAGCCGATGGGCCAGCAGATGCAGCCCATGGGCCAGCAGATGCACCAGCAGCCGCAGCAGCTTCCGCAGCAGGGCCCCGGTGGCGACAGCGCCGCCCGCGTCCTGTCGCTCGCGCAGCAGACCGCCGACCAGGCGATCGCGGAGGCCCGCTCCGAGGCCAACAAGATCGTCGGCGAGGCCCGGTCGCGCGCCGAGGGCCTGGAGCGGGACGCCCGCGCCAAGGCCGACGCGCTGGAGCGGGACGCGCAGGAGAAGCACCGCGTCGCGATGGGCTCCCTGGAGTCCGCCCGCGCCACGCTGGAGCGCAAGGTCGAGGACCTTCGGGGCTTCGAGCGTGAGTACCGCACCCGTCTGAAGTCCTACCTCGAGTCGCAGCTGCGCCAGCTGGAGACCCAGGCGGACGACTCGCTGGCCCCGCCGCGGAACCCCGCCGGTCCCGCGCTGCCTCCGTCGCCGACCCCGTCGATGGCTCCGGCCGGTGCGATGCACTCCATGGGCGGTCCGTCGCCGATGGGTGGCCCGTCCCCGATGGCCCCGTCCTACGGTGGCGGCCAGCAGCAGATGTCCCCGGCGATGACGCAGCCGATGGCTCCGGTGCGGCCGGCTGCTCCCCAGCCGATGCAGCAGGCGCCGTCTCCCATGCGGGGCTTCCTGATCGACGAGGACGACAACTAAGCGGTAACCCGTCGGCAGACGGTCGGGCCGGGCCCGGTTCCCCTTCGGGGGCACCGGGCCCGGCCCGTTTCCGTAGGCGACCGGCTTCTGGGGCTCCGCCCCGGCCCCAGGGTCCTCACACGCCGGCGGGGCGGGGAAACGAAACGGCCCGTACCTCCCGGGCAGGGGAGGTACGGGCCGCCGGGGCCGGAGGCTACGCCTTGCGGAGGCGGAACGTCAGGCCGAGGGGCTCGTCAGTGAAGGGGTCACCGTACGTGGTGTCCGCGTCACCGGACGCGTAGTCCGTGGCGAGGACCTCGTCCGCGATGAGGCCCGCGTGGTCCGTCAGGGCCGTCACGACCTCCGGGTCCGCGGAGGACCACCGCAGCGCGATCCGGTCCGCGACGTCCAGACCGGAGTTCTTCCGGGCCTCCTGGATCAGGCGGATCGCGTCACGGGCGAGGCCCGCGAGCCGCAGCTCCGGCGTGATCTCCAGGTCCAGCGCGACGGTCGCACCGGAGTCGGACGCCACCGACCAGCCCTCGCGGGGGGTCTCCGTGATGATGACCTCCTCCGGGGTGAGGGCGACGGTCTCGCCGTTCACCTCGACCTCGGCGGAGCCGCCGCGCAGGGCCAGCGACAGCGCCGCGGCGTCCGCCGCGGCCACGGCCTTGGCCACGTCCTGCACGCCCTTGCCGAACCGCTTGCCCAGTGCCCGGAAGTTCGCCTTGGCCGTCGTGTCCACCAGGGAACCGCCGACCTCGGACAGCGAGGCCAGCGAGGAGACGTTCAGCTCCTCCGTGATCTGCGAGTGCAGCTCGGGGGAGAGGGTCTCGAAGCCCGAGACCGCGACCAGCGCGCGGGACAGCGGCTGGCGGGTCTTCACGCCCGACTCGGCCCGCGTCGCACGGCCCAGCTCGACGAGGCGGCGTACCAGCAGCATCTGCTGCGAGAGGGCCGGGTCGATCGCGGAGGTGTCCGCGACGGGCCACGTCGACAGGTGCACCGACTCCGGGGCCTCCGGGGTGACCGGGACGATCATGTCCTGCCAGACCCGCTCCGTGATGAAGGGGGTCAGCGGGGCCATCAGGCGGGTGACCGTCTCCACGACCTCGTGCAGCGTGCGCAGCGCGGCCGCGTCACCCTGCCAGAAGCGGCGGCGGGAGCGGCGGACGTACCAGTTGGAGAGGTCGTCCACGAAGGAGGACAGGAGCTTGCCGGCGCGCTGGGTGTCGTACGCCTCCATCGCCCCGGTGACCTCGGCCGTGAGGGCGTGGAGCTCCGAGAGCAGCCAGCGGTCCAGGACCGTGCGGTCCGCGGGCGCCGGGTCGGAGGCCGACGGGGCCCAGTTCGACGTACGGGCGTACAGGGCCTGGAAGGCGACCGTGTTCCAGTACGTGAGGAGCGTCTTGCGCACGACCTCCTGGATCGTGCCGTGGCCCACGCGCCGCGCCGCCCACGGGGAGCCGCCGGCCGCCATGAACCACCGCACCGCGTCCGCGCCGTGCTGGTCCATGAGCTGGATCGGCTCGAGGGTGTTGCCCAGGTGCTTGGACATCTTGCGGCCGTCCTCGGCGAGGATGTGGCCCAGGCAGACCACGTTCTCGTAGGAGGACTTGTCGAAGACGAGGGTGCCGACCGCCATCAGCGTGTAGAACCAGCCGCGCGTCTGGTCGATGGCCTCCGAGATGAACTGCGCCGGGTAGCGCTTCTCGAAGATCTCCTTGTTCTTGTGCGGGTACCCCCACTGCGCGAACGGCATCGAGCCCGAGTCGTACCAGGCGTCGATGACCTCGGGCACGCGCACGGAGGTGAGGGCGCAGCCCTCGGCCGTGCAGGGGAACGTGACGTCGTCGATGTACGGGCGGTGCGGGTCCAGGGAGGAGAGGTCCTGCCCGGTCAGCTCCGACAGCTCCGCGCGGGAACCGATGCACGTGAGGTGGTTCTCCTCGCAGCGCCAGATGGGCAGCGGGGTGCCCCAGTAGCGGTTGCGGGACAGCGCCCAGTCGATGTTGTTGTTCAGCCAGTCGCCGAAGCGGCCCTGCTTGACCGAGTCCGGGAACCAGTTGGTCTTCTCGTTCTCCCGCAGCATCGCGTCCTTGACGGCGGTGGTGCGGACGTACCAGGACGGCTGCGCGTAGTAGAGCAGGGCGGTGTGACAGCGCCAGCAGTGCGGGTAGCTGTGCTCGTAGGCGATGTGCTTGAAGAGCAGGCCGCGCGCGTCGAGGTCGGCGGTCAGCTTCTCGTCGGCCTTCTTGAAGAAGACGCCGCCGACCAGCGGGACCTCCTCCTCGAAGGTGCCGTCGGGGCGGACCGGGTTCACGACGGGCAGGCCGTAGGCGCGGCAGACCGCGAGGTCGTCGGCGCCGAAGGCGGGGGACTGGTGGACCAGACCGGTGCCGTCCTCGGTCGTGACGTACTCGGCGTTCACGACGTAGTGGGCGGGCTCGGGGAACTCGACCAGGTCGAAGGGGCGCCGGTACGTCCAGCGCTCCATCTCCTTGCCGGTGAAGGACTCGCCGGTGGCCTCCCAGCCCTCGCCGAGGGACTTCTCCAGCAGGGGCTGGGCGACGACCAGCTTCTCCTGCCCGTTGGTCGCCACCACGTACGTGACGTCCGGGTGCGCGGCGACGGCGGTGTTGGAGACCAGGGTCCAGGGGGTGGTCGTCCAGACGAGCAGCGCCGCCCCGCCCGCGAGGGGGCCGGAGGTCAGCGGGAAGCGGACGTAGACCGAGGGGTCGACGACCGTCTCGTAGCCCTGGGCGAGCTCGTGGTCCGAGAGGCCGGTCCCGCAGCGGGGACACCAGGGGGCGACCCGGTGGTCCTGGGTGAGCAGGCCCTTGTTGAAGATCTCCTTCAGCGACCACCACACGGACTCGACGTACTCGGGGTCCATGGTCCGGTAGGCGTCGTCCAGGTCGACCCAGTAGCCCATCCGGGTCGTGAGCTCGCTGAACGCGTCGGTGTGGCGGGTCACGGACTCACGGCACTTGGCGTTGAACTCGGCGATGCCGTACGCCTCGATGTCCTTCTTGCCGTTGAAGCCCAGTTCCTTCTCGACGGCCAGCTCGACGGGCAGGCCGTGGCAGTCCCAGCCGGCCTTGCGGGCCACGTGGTAGCCCCGCATGGTGCGGAAGCGCGGGAAGACGTCCTTGAAGACGCGGGCCTCGATGTGGTGCGCGCCGGGCATGCCGTTCGCGGTGGGCGGGCCCTCGTAGAAGACCCACTCGGGGCGTCCCTCGGACTGCTCCAGCGTCTTGTCGAAGGTCTTGCTCTCGCGCCAGAAGTCGAGGACGCCGTGCTCGAGGGCAGGCAGGTCGACCTGGGCGGGTACCGGGCGGTACTGCGGCGGTGTGGTCATGAGGCTGAACTCTTCCTCCGGCGGGATGTCACTTCCGTCCGGAGGGACGAGAGCGACTGGGCTCCCGCGGTACCACCCTCCTTGGCCTCCGGACCTGTGGTCCGACGACCCCCTCATTGGGGTGCGAAGCCGGTTCTACCTGCCGTACGGGACCCCTGCGGGCTCCGTGCTGCGCTCTTCCGGCGGCTCAGGGGTGATCCTTCGCATCGCGCTCGCCCCCGGGCTCTCACCGTCCCCGGGTCGCTCCTGGCTGCGTCCGACGCTACTCGTCCCCGTCCATGCCTCTCGCTGGGCCCAGTGTACGGGCCGGGGCACCGGTCGGCAGACCGGTTTACGGGGTGTGGCGCGGGGGCGCGGGAGGCGGCCCGGGAGGGGGCGCCATGACCCGAATGGGCCGACGGGCCGCCGCGGGGTGCGGCGGGGCGGGCGAGGCGGATTACCGGGCCTCCCGCTGGGCACAACGGATGCAGGTTGACCTCGATGGACGCGTGCCCCGTTGCCGCGGGGCCGGAGTCGATTTATCGTTCCGGCACGATTCGCGAGCAATGATCACAGTATGTGAAGGGGCCGCGGCCATGGTGGCGAAGAAGTCCGCCGGGAGTACTGCCAAGAAGGCTGTCGGGAAGGCTGCGGAGAAGTCGGCCGCCACGAAGGAGGCTGCCGCCGGAACGGAGGCGGCCGCCGCGGAGGAAACGGTTCCCGGGAAGGCGCCGGCCAGGAAGGCGCCTGCCAAGAAGGTCGCGGCCGTCACGAAGACGGCCGCGAAGAAGGTCACGGCCAAGAAGGCCGCGGCCGAGGGGGCGGCGCAGGCCGCGCACGAGACGGGAGCCCGCAAAGTGGTCGCCAAGAAGAGCACCGGTACGGCCAGGAAGACGGCCACGGCCGCGACCAGCGGGCTGCCCAAGGCGCGGGTCGTGGCGGCCCGTACCCCCGGCGAGCTCGCCGTACGGCCCGGGGAGGACCCCTGGACGCAGGACGAGGTCGACGAGGCCCGCAGCGAGCTGATGAGCGAGGTGCTGCGGCTGCGCGCGGAACTGGACGCCTCGGAGGTGGCCATCTCGGGCCTGATGCGCGACTCGGGCGACGGCGCGGGCGACGACCAGGCCGATACGGGCACCAAGAACATCACCCGTGAGTCCGAACTGCAGCTGGCGGCGAACGCCACCTCCATGCTGGAACAGACGGAGCGGGCCCTGGAACGCCTCGAGGCGGGCACGTACGGGATCTGCGAGAACTGCGGCCAGCCCATCGGCAAGGCGCGGATGCAGGCCTTCCCTCGGGCCACGCTGTGCGTGGACTGCAAGCAGAAGCAGGAGCGGAGGCACTGAGCGTGCGCTGAGCGGGCGCCGGGCGGGCACTGAGCGGGAGCCCGGCGGGCCCCGGGCGGGGCGGCGGCCGGAGGGTGCCCTGACGTACTCTCGTGTCTCGTCAGGGTCCAGGACCTGGCGGGTCGGTCGGAACCTGGTTCGAGCTAGTTCGAGGGACTCACGTGGCAGAGGCGGAGCGCATCATCGGTACGCCGGACGTCGGGGAAGACGGCACGCAGCCCGAATCCGCCGCGCCCAAGGGGCGGCGGCGGATCGTCGCGCTGCTCGTCGTGGCGGTTCTCGCCTACGTGATCGACCTCGGCAGCAAGATGCTGGTCGTGGCGAAGCTGGAGCACCAGCCGCCGATCCAGATCATCGGCGACCTGCTGAGGTTCGACGCGATCCGCAACCCCGGCGCCGCCTTCGGCTTCGGCGAGGCCTTCACGATCATCTTCACCTGCATCGCCGCCACCGTGATCGTGGTGATCGTGCGGCTGGCGCGCAAGCTCTACAGCCTGCCGTGGGCGATCGCGCTGGGCCTGCTGCTGGGCGGTGCGCTGGGCAATCTGACCGACCGGATCTTCCGCTCGCCGGGCATCTTCCGCGGAGCGGTCGTCGACTTCATCGCGCCGGCCCACTTCGCGGTCTTCAACCTCGCGGACTCGGCGATCGTGTGCGGCGGGATCCTGATCGTCCTGCTGTCGTTCAAGGGCCTGGACCCGGACGGCACCGTCCACAAGGACTGATCGGGAAGGGATCGGGCCGTCGTCGGGCACTGATCGGGGAGTGATCGCGGGACCGGGCGTGTGTCCGGTCCTGCATACTCGACAGGTGAGTACGATTCCCGAGGTCCGCACCCTGCCCGTTCCCGATGGCCTAGAGGGCGAGCGCGTCGACGCCGCGATCGCCCGTATGTTCGGTTTCTCCCGGACGAAGGCGGCCGAACTCGCGGCCGCGGGAAAGGTGCTGGTCGACGGCAGTGTCGTCGGGAAGTCCGAGCGTGTGCACGGTGGCGCCTGGCTCGAGGTCGAGATGCCCGAGCCGCCCCGGAAGGTCGAGCTCGTCGCCGAGCCGGTCCCCGGCATGGAGATCGTCCATGACGACGACGACATCGTCGTCATCATGAAGCCGGTCGGCGTCGCCGCCCACCCCAGCCCCGGCTGGACCGGCACCACCGTCATCGGCGGCCTGGCCGCCGCCGGCTACCGCATCTCCACCTCCGGCGCCTCCGAGCGCCAGGGCATCGTGCACCGCCTCGACGTCGGCACGTCCGGCCTGATGGCCGTCGCGAAGTCGGAGCGCGCGTACACCTCGCTGAAGAACCAGTTCCGCGAGCGGATCGTCGACAAGCGCTACCACGCGCTGGTGCAGGGCCACCCGGACCCGATGAGCGGCACGATCGACGCGCCGATCGGGCGCCACCCCAGCGCCGACTACAAGTGGGCCGTGACCCAGGAGGGCAAGCCCTCCGTCACCCACTACGACCTGATCGAGGCGTTCCGCGCCGCGTCGCTGCTGGACATCAAGCTGGAGACCGGGCGCACGCACCAGATCCGCGTGCACATGGCCGCGCACAAGCACCCCTGCGTGGGCGACCTGACCTACGGCGCCGACCCGACCGTCGCCAAGCGCCTCGGGCTCACCCGGCAGTGGCTGCACGCGGTGCGGCTCGGGTTCGAGCACCCGTCGGACGGGCAGTGGGTGGAGTTCGCGAGCACCTACCCGGCTGACCTGCAGAACGCGCTGGACGTGATCCGCAAGGAGAGCGAGTGACGGGCGCCGGACTCTCGGTGCGGGTCGTCGCCACGGAGGCGGACCTGAAGGCGTGCTTCGCCGTGCGGACCGAGGTGTTCGTGGTCGAGCAGTCCGTGCCGGAGTCGATCGAGTACGACGCGTACGACGAGATCGCTGTCCACGTACTGGCCGAAGGGCCGGACGGGGTCGCGCTCGGCACCGGCCGCCTGCTGCACGGCCCGCGCGCCCTGGGCAAGACGGGGTCCGCGGACGTCGGCTCCCTGGGCCGGCTGGCCGTACGCAAGTCCGCGCGCGGACTCGGGGCCGGGGTCGCGCTGGTGCGGGCGATCGAGGCGGAGGCGGCCCGGCTGGGGCTGTCGTACGTGGACCTGGGCGCGCAGACGCATGCGCTGGGCTTCTACGAGCGGCTCGGGTACGTGGCCTACGGGCCGGAGTTCCAGGACGCGGGCATCCCGCACCGGTCGATGCGGCGCGCCCTGCCGTAGCGGCGGGGCGCGGCCCGTGCGGGAGTGCGGCGATTCAGCCGACGAGGGCGGACGTCACGCGACCGTCGACCACCGTGACGACCACCCTGGTGGTCCGGAACTCGAAGGTGATGGGGAAGCTCACCCCGTCCTGGCTTGAGATCCGCAGGTGGTGCGCTCTGACAGACGTTCGCCGGTGCGGGCCCGGTGGCCGCGCCGGCTTCTGGGCGCGGTGGGGCGGCCCCCACGACCTGGACCGTCAGCACCGCACCGGCCGCGATGCAGCCGACCACCAGTCCTGCGGCGCCGGTACGGACCACGGACAGGTCCTCGTAGAACCGCGGGACGGTGCAGGCCCGCTGCCGCGGGGACAGCGTGCCGAGCGCGCTCGTGATGTCCATCCGGTCGCCGCTGGCCGCGCTGACGTCCCCCGCGGAAGCCGGTGACGCCAAGCGGGGGAGCAGGGCGTTCCACCGAATCCGCCTGCGGTGCTGGTCCAGGTAGAGGTTCAGCATGACGCGGCGCACGTACGGCTCCGCGGACTCGACGTCCCACCTGCGGCGGGGCGCTGCGAACACCCGGACCGACTCCCACGAGCGGCGGCGCGGTTTCGTTGGCCCCTGCGGCGATCTTCTTGAGATTCCCCCGGCCGGGGTCTGCGGTCGGGGTCTGCGGCCGGGGCCGGGGCCGACACGCGGGCGCGGTCCCCGGCCCCGGCCGCACGGCCCGGCGGCGGCGGAGTGGCAGGGTGAGGGAGTGGATCAGCTAGCGCTGCTGTTCGTGTTGTTGCTCGGGGCCGTGGTGACCGTGCCGCTCGGCGACCGGCTGGGGTTGCCCGCGCCGGTGCTGATGACGCTCGGCGGGGTGGCGCTCGCGCTGGTGCCCGTCGTGCCGAACGTCGACGTCCCGCCCGAGTACATCCTGCCCCTCGTGCTGCCCCCGCTGCTGTACGCCTCCGTGCAGCGGACCTCCTGGCGGCAGTTCGCCGCCAATGTGCGGCCCATCCTGCTGCTGGCGGTCGCCCTGGTCTTCGTGACCACCGTGGCCGTGGCCGTCACCGCGAACGCCGTCGTCCCCGGGCTCCCGATCGCCGGGGCCGTCGCACTCGGCGCGCTCGTGGCCCCGCCCGACCCGGTCGCCGCCACCGCCGTGGCCGGATCGCTGGGGCTGCCCCGGCGCATGGTGTCGATCCTGGAGGGCGAGGGGCTCTTCAACGACGTCACCGCCATCGTGCTCTACCACGTGGCCATCGCCGCCGCCGTCAGCGGCAGCTTCTCGTGGCCCGACGCGCTCGGGGAGTTCGTGCTGTCGGCCGTCGTCGCCGTCGCCGTGGGGCTCGCGCTCGGCTGGGCCACCAACCGGCTCATGGGGCGGCTCGGCGATGCCACCCTCCAGATCGGGCTGACACTGCTCGTGCCGTTCGTGTCCTACGTGCTGGCCGAGGAGTTCCGGGGCTCCGGCGTGCTGGCCGTGCTGACCACGGCGCTGTTCCTCGCCGAGTACGCGAACGACGCCGACGACGTGCTGGGCCGGCTGGCCGGGCACACGTTCTGGGAGGTCGTCGACATGCTGGTCACGGGTGTCGCGTTCGGGCTGATCGGGCTGGAGCTGCACAACGTGTTCGGTGTCGCCCGCGGCCGGGAGTATGAGATGGCCGGGTGGGCGGCGGCCGTGGTCGCGGTGGTGGTCGGCGTACGGCTGCTGTGGCTGCTGCCCGCCGGCTGGCTCGCGAAGAAGCTGCACTCGCGGCGCGACTACGCGGAGGAGATCCCGCTGAGCTGGCGGGAGTCCGTGGTGATGTGGTGGGCGGGCATGCGGGGCGTGGCCTCGGTGGCGCTCGCGCTGGCCATCCCGTTCCGGACGGAAGCGGGGGAGCCGTTCCCGGCGCGGGACCAGATCGTCTTCATCGCCTTCGCCGTGATCATGGCGACCCTGGTGATCCAGGGGCTGACCCTGCCCTGGCTGGTCCGCCGGCTCGGCGTGGAGGCCGACCCGGACGCGGAGGCGGACATCGCCCGCGCCCTCGCGATCCGCGCCGCGAAGGCCGCCAAGCGGCGGCTGAAGGAGATCGAGGAGGTGGAGGACCTTCCCGAGGACCTGGCGGAGATGCTCTACCGGCGGGCCTACGACGTGGGGGCGAGGATCAGCCCCGACATGGTCGACGAGGAGCGCCGGGAGGCGTACGCGAAGCGGGTGGAGCGGATCCGCGACGTCCAGCGCATCCAGCGGGAGATGATGTCCGCCGCCCGCCACGAGGTCCTGGCCGCCCGGAGCGAGCCTGGCGCCGACCCGGAGATCGTCGACCGGGTGCTCCGGCATCTGGACGTGCGCAGTCTGCGTAGCCCGTAGCCCGTAGCCCTCAGCCCACAGCCCGTGGCCCCCGGTTGGCGAGGGAGCGCAGGAGGCGGACGTACGGGGACCAGCGCGACGGTCGGGACACCGTGCCCGTGCAGGCGGCCTCGGCGCGGTCCAGGGCGTCCTCGACGCAGGCGTCGTGCATCCAGCGGAAGGCGAGCGGCCAGCTCAGCCGGGCCGGGCCGCCGGTCCGCATCGCGAGGGTGTGCCGCAGCGCCGTGCGCCCTCCGTCGAGCGGCAGTGCCGTGAACTCGTGGAAGCCGGCGAAACCGCGCGGTCCGCTGAAGGCGAACCGCACCCAGGTGCCCGGCACGTAGGCCGCGACCGTGTAACGGACCGGTCCGTGGCCGCCCACCGCGTCGACCCCCAGCGGGCGGTCGAACTCCATCGGGGGCCACTGCGGGTGCGGCCACAGCCGGTCCGGGCGGTCGGCCGTCCTGCCGGACAGGCTGTCGATGAGCGCGCCCACCTCATTCGCCCCGGCGGCCAGCACGCGTTCGTGCACGTTGTAGACGGGCATGAGTATCTCCCGGAAGTAAATTAGAGAACTGTCTCTAGTTGTTCTGGAGAGTACTCTCTGATTCATGGCTCGACCACCCCGATTCGACACCGGCCAGATCCTCGACGCCGCGGTGCTGCTCGCGGCCTCCGGCGGCCCGGCCGGGGTGACCATGACGGCCGTCGCCCAGGCGGTCGGCGCACCGAGCGGGTCCGTCTACCACCGCTTCCCCGGCCGGGCGGCCCTGCTCGCCGAGGTGTGGCTGCGGACCGTCGAGCGCTTCCAGGACGGGTACTTCGCCGCCCTCGGCAGCGACGCCGACCCCGCTCTCGCCGCCCGCGCCGCCGCCCGGCACGTCGTCTCCTGGAGCCGTGCCCACCCGCATGAGGCCACGCTCCTCCTGTACGGACCCGAGGAGTTCGGCCGCGCCGACTGGTCCGAGGAGCACAAAGCACGTGCCGACCTCGGCAACCAGCGCGTGTTCGGCTCCCTCGGCACCCTCGCCGAGGCCCTCGGCGCGGCCGGCCCCCAGGACCGCGACCGGGTCACCCTGGCCCTGATCGACCTGCCGCTGTCCGTGGTCCGCCGCCATCTGCGCGCCGGCCGCCCGCTGCCGCCGTACGCCGAGGACCTCGCCGAGGGATCCGCGGCGCAGCTGCTGGGCGTCTACACCTGGTAGCGGTCCGGCGCGAAGAGGTGGAGGTGGGAGGCCACCCAGTCCGAGGTCCGGGCCAGGCCTTCCCGGAGGGAGACCTCGGGCTTCCAGCCGGCCCAGTCGCGGGCCCGGGAGTTGTCCGACAGGAGCCGCAGGACCTCACTGCCCGCGGGGCGCAGCCGGGCCGGGTCCACGACGACCTCCGCGTCCCGGCCGGACGCGGTGATCAGAGCCCGGGCCAGGTCGCCGATGGAGATCTCCTCGCCGGTGCCGAGGTTGACCACCTCGCCCAGCGCCCGGTCGCACTCGGCGACCGCCAGGAAGCCCGCCGCGGTGTCCGTCACGTACGTGAAGTCCCGGGTGGGGGCGAGGGAGCCGAGCCGGACCTCCCGGGCGCCGGAGTGGAGCTGGGCGAGGATCGCGGGGATGACCGCGCGCGCCGACTGGCGGGGGCCGTAGGTGTTGAACGGCCGGACCACCGTCACCGGCAGCTCGAAGGCGTGGTGGAACGAGAGCGCCATCATGTCCGCGCCGATCTTCGACGCGGAGTACGGGGACTGCGGCTGGAGCGGGTGGCTCTCGGAGATCGGCGCGGTCAGGGCGGTCCCGTAGACCTCGCTGGTGGAGGTGTGGACCAGGCGGCGCACGCCGTGCCGCCGGCAGGCCTCCGCCATGTTCTCGGTCCCCGTGACGTTGGTCTGGACGTACGCGCCCGGCGAGGCGTAGCTGTACGGGATGCCGATCAGTGCCGCCAGGTGGAAGACGGTGTCGCAGCCGGCCACCGCGTCGCTGACCCGGCCCGCGTCGCGGATGTCGCCCGCCCACATCCGCACCGGCCCGTCCGGATCGGCCAGGTACCGGGCGAGGTGGCCCTTCTCGGCGTACGGCTTGTAGTGCACGAAGGCACGCACCTCGGCGCCCCGCGCCACCAGCAGGTCGACGAGGGTGGAGCCGATGAACCCCTCGGCGCCCGTGACGAGGACGGTACGGCCCGTCCAGTCCGCCCGGGCGTGTGCGTCGACGGAAGTGGACGGGGTCAGGGGCGTGTGCGTGGTCATACGAGCTCCAAGGGGGAGGGAGAGGGGAAGGGGACGGAGGGGGCGGGAAAGCCGGCGACCCGCAGGACCTGCGCCGCCAGCAGTTCGGCGGCCCGCGCGTGCGGGCCCGGGTCGGCCGCACCGGCCATCGCGGCCAGCCGCGCCGGGTCGGCCAGCAGCGGGGCGAGCAGTTCCGCGAGTCGGCCGTCCGTCGCCTCGGCGTCCGCGAGGAGCAGGCCGGCTCCCGCGTCGGACAGCACCCGGGCGTTGTGGGTCTGGTGGTCGCCCGGCGCGTACGGGTACGGGACGAGCACGGCCGGGACCCCGGTCGCCGCGAGCTCCGCCACCGTGGCCGAGCCCGCCCGGCACACCACCAGATCGGCGGCGGCGTACACCAGGTCCATCCGGTCCAGATAGGGCACGGCCCGCGCGATCCGCCGTCCGCCCGAGGCGGACAGCCCGGCCACCGTGTCCGCGAGCGCCGCCGGACCCGTCTTGATCAGTAGCTGCACGTCCTCCCACGCCTGCCAACGCCCCGCCAGCCCGGTCGCCGCCGCGGTCAGGCGGACGGCGCCCAGGCTGCCGCCGTTGAACACCACCAGCCGCCGCCCGTCCGGCACCCCGAGCTCGCGCCGGGCCCCGGCGCGCAGCGCCGCCCGCCGGGCGCCGGACAGTCCGGCGAGGCCCGCCAGGGCCGCGGAGATCGGCATTCCGGTGGTCAGCGCCCGCTCCCCGCCCGCCAGGTGCTCCCGGCCGCGGTCGAAGGCCACCGCCATGTGCGGAGTGAGGCGGGCGGCGAACTGGTTGGCGCGGCCCGGCACCGCGTTGGACTCGTGGATCACCGCCGGCAGCCCGGCCATCCGGGCCCCGAGTACGGCGGGCGCGCTCGGATAGCCGCCCATACCGACGACCACGTGCGCCCGCTGCGCCCGGATCACGGCCCGCGCCTGCCCGGCGGAGCGCAGCAGCGCCGCCGGGAGCAGGTAGCGCCGGGCGCCCAGCGCCGGGTCGAAGGGGATCATGTCCACGGTGTGCAGGTGGTAGCCGGCGGCCGGGATCAGCTCGGTCTCCAGGCCGCGTTCGGTGCCGATGAACGAGACCACGGCGTCCGGCACGGCGGTGCGCAGTGCCTCGGCCAGGGCCAGCCCGGGGTAGATGTGGCCGCCGGTACCGCCCGCGCCGATCACGACGGAGAGCGGCCGGCGCGAGGGGGAGCGTGAGGGTGAGGTGTTCATGGCCGCACACTCCCGGTGCGTCCTAAGAACGTTCTAAGAGGTTCTCTCAGAACCATTTGGGAGGCTTTCCCCCATGCGCATGCAGCGGATTCTGGTGGTGGACGACGAGCCCGAGGTGCGGGCCGCCGTCGAGGACGGGCTCGCCGTCGAGGGGTACGAGGTGCGCGGCGCGGCCGACGGGCTGGCCGCGCTGTCCGAGGTGGCGCTCTGGGAGCCCGACGCGGTGGTCCTCGACGTGATGATGCCGGTGCTGGACGGGCTCGGCGTGTGCCGCCAGCTCCGCGCGGCGGGTGACCGTACGCCCGTACTCGTCCTCACCGCCCTGGACGCGGTCAGCGACCGGGTCGACGGGCTGGAGGCCGGGGCCGACGACTACCTGGTCAAGCCGTTCGCGCTCGACGAGCTCGTGGCGAGGGTACGGGCCCTGCTGCGGCGGGCCGCCCCCGAAGCGGCCGGGGGCTCGCCGGTGCTCGCGTACGGGGACCTCGAGCTCGACCCCGGGACCCGCACCGGGCGGCGCGGTGAGCGGCCGCTGGAGTTCAGCCGCACCGAGTCCGCGCTGCTCGAACTGCTCCTGCGCCACCCCGGGCAGGTGCTCCCGCGCGAGCTCGTCCTGGAGCTCGTGTGGGGGCGGGACTTCGGGCCGGACTCGAACTCGCTGGCCGTCTACGTCGGCTACCTGCGGCGGAAGCTCGAGGCCGGCGGCGAACCCCGGCTGGTGCACACCGTGCACGGGGTCGGCTACCGGCTGGACGCGCCGTGAGCGGCGGGCGGCGGCTCGGAGCGCGGTGGCGGCGCAGGCGGCCGCTGCGGACCCGGCTCGCGCTGGCCGCCACGGCGGCCGTCGCGCTGGTCGCCGTGGGCGTGTGCGCGGCGGCCTTCCTCGTCGTCCGCGACGCCCTGTACCGGCAGCTCGACCTCAGCCTCACCCAGTCCGCCCGCCTGGCCGCCCAACGCAACCCGGACTCCGGGCCCGGGACCCTGAGCGGGGAGTGCAGGTTCCTGGCGGCGCCCGCCTGCGCCGAGGTGGTGCCGGCCGGTCCGGGACGCGACCCCGCCGCGCCGTACCTGCTGCCGGTGGCCCCCGCCGCGCGGGCCGTCGCGGCGGGCACGAAGGCCCCGTACTACACCGACATCGTGCACGCAGGCCATCCGGCGCGGATGCTGACCACCGACTACACCAAGGGGCGGGCGCTCCAGGTGGCGCTGCGGTCGGACACCGTGGAGGACGGCATCGCGCAGGCCGCGTGGTGGCTGGCACTGACCGGTGCGGCGGGGGCCCTGCTGGCCGCGCTGCTCGGCTACTGGGTGGCGCGGACCGGTCTGGCGCCGGTCACCCGGCTCACCGCCACCGCCGAGCGGATCGCCGCCACGCGGGACCCGCGGCACCGCATCGAACTGCCGCCGCCCGGGCGGGGCGGGGAGGACGAGATCACCCGGCTCGCCGGGAGCTTCAACACGATGCTGGGAGAGCTGGAACAGTCCGTCACCGCGCAGCGCAGGCTCGTCGCCGATGCCTCGCACGAGCTGCGGACGCCGCTGACGGCGCTGCGGACGAACGCGGAACTGCTGGCGCGCGGGGACCGGCTGACGGCGGGGCAGCGGGAGCGGGCCTCGATGGCGCTGGGGCGGCAGCTGCGCCAGGTGACGGGGCTGGTCAACGACCTGATCGAGCTGGCCCGGGATGAGGAGCCGCAGCTGCTGGTGGAACAGGTGCGGCTGGCTCCACTGGTGGAGTACTGCGCCGGGGCCGCGCGGGCGCACTGGCCGGGGGTGTCGTTCCGGGTCCGGGCGGAGGAGGCGGTGGTGGTGGCGGGGGTGCCGGCGCGGCTGAGCCGGCTGCTGGGGAACCTCCTGGACAACGCGGCGAAGTTCAGCCCGGCGGGGGCGGAGGTGGAAGTGGAGCTGGTGGTGCGGGGCGGGGAGCGTGCGGAGGTGACCGTACGGGACCACGGGCCGGGGATCGCGGAGGCGGACCTGCCGTACGTCTTCGACCGGTTCTACCGGGCGGGGGCGGCGCGATCCCTGCCGGGGTCCGGGCTGGGGCTGGCGATGGCCCGGCAGATCGCGCGGGCGCATGCGGCGGAGCTGACCGCCGAAGCCGCCCCGGGGGGTGGCGCGCTGTTCCGCCTCACCTTCGGCGCCCCGGGCTGAGCGGCGACCGCCCCGGGTGGGGTCACGGCCCGGGTGGGGGGAATGCCTCCGTGGTGGCGACGTGGGGCAGGGCGTACGGGTGGTCGGTCAGGAGCCAGGTGATCATGCGTTCGCGGACCGCGCAGCGGAGCGTCCAGACGGTGTCGGCGTCCGGGGCCGTGACCACCGCGCGGACCTGGATGGTGTTCGGGGTGGTGTCCGTGACGGCCAGGGAGCTGGTGCGGCCGTCCCACTCCGGGATGTCCTGCAGGAGCCGCTGGAGCTGTTCCCGCATCAGGTCCACCGGGGCGCTGTGGTCCAGGTGCCAGAACACCGTACCCGTCATCTGCGCACCGCCGCGCGACCAGTTCTCGTAGGGCTTGCTGGTGAAGTACGACACCGGCATCGTGATCCGGCGCTCGTCCCAGGTGCGCACGGTGAGGAAGGTGAGGGTGATCTCCTCCACTTTGCCCCACTCCTTGTCGACCACCACCGTGTCGCCGATCCGGACGGTGTCGCCGAAGGCGATCTGGAGTCCGGCGAAGAGATTGCCGAGCGAGGACTGGGCCGCGATGCCCGCCACGATGCCGAGTACGCCCGCCGAGGCCAGCATCGAGGTCCCGACCGTCCGCATCGGCGGGAACGTGAGGAGCATCAGCGCCGCCGCCACCACGATCACGACCGCCGTGACGACCCGCTGGATCAGCGTGACCTGGGTACGGACCCGGCGGACGCGGGCGTCTTCGGGGGAGTCGGCCGCGTAGCGCGCGTACGTGGAGTCCACGACCGCCGCCGTGATGCGCACCAGGAGCCATGCGGTCGAGGCCATCAGGATCAGCGTCAGCGCGTGGCCCAGGCCGTCCTGGCGCCGGTGCAGCCCCTGGAGCAGGGAGGTGGCCAGGACCAGCAGGAACGGGGGGCGGCAGCGGCGCAGCAGCCCCCACAGCGGGGTCTCGCTGTGCCGGGCGTCGGCGCGGCGGAGCAGCAGGTCCAGCAGCCAGCCCGCGATCAGGGTGACCACCAGGGTGCCCGCGACGGCCACCAGCGGGCGCAGGAGGGAGTCCGTGTCCATGAGGGTCAACGTAACCGGAGGCGGTGCCCCGAAACTGGCACGATGGGGACATGAACATCATGCTTTTCCATTCGACCTACGGGCTGCGGCCCGCGGTACGGGAGGCGGCCGACCGGCTGCGTGCGGCCGGGCACCAGGTCCAGGTGCCGGACCTCTTCGAGGGGCGCACCTTCGAGACTGTCGAAGAGGGCATGGCCCACCAGGAGGAGATCGGCCGGGACGAGCTGCTCAAGCGCGCGGTGCTGGCCTCGGCCCCCTTCTCCGACCAGGGGCTGGTCTACGCCGGCTTCTCCTTCGGCGGCTCGATCGCCCAGCACCTGGCGCTCGCCGACGAGAAGACGCGCGGCCTGCTGCTCCTGCACGGCACGGCCGACCTGGAGGAGAACACCTCGGTCGACGAACTGCCGGTGCAGCTGCACATCGCGGACCCGGACCCCTTCGAGCCGCACGACTGGCTGACCGCCTGGTACCTGCGGATGCGCAAGGCCGGGGCGGACGTGGAGGTCCACACCTATGCGGGGGCCGGGCACCTGTTCACCGACCCGGGGCTGGACGACTACGACGCCGAGGCCGCCGGGAAGGCCTGGGAGGTCGCCCTCGGCTTCCTCGACAGCCTCTAGCCGGACAGACCGATGGGGCCCCCTTCCGGGGGCCCCATCGTCATGTGTGCGTCAGGCGCGGTACGCCGTCCACATGCTCTTCATGCGGGTCACCTGGCCCGCGGTGAACTGGTACATGCAGGAGTCGTACGTGTAGTCCATGAAGTTGTGGATCGGGTCGACGCCGCTCGCGGTGCAGGTGTCGCGGCCGGTCGGGCACTCGAAGGCCGCGCTCTTCTCGGCCGGGGTGTCCGAGACGGAGTCGCCGCTGCCCGAACAGCCGCCCTGGAAGGTGTGGTAGAGCCCGAGCCAGTGGCCCACCTCGTGGGTGGCGGTGTCGCCCTGGTCGTAGTTGGTGGCGGAGCCGCCCGGGATCGAGGTGTTGAGGATGACCACGCCGTCCATCTTGGGCTGGGAGGCGTAGGAGCTGGGGAAGGTGGCCCAGCCGAGGAGGCCGCCGCCGAGGTTGGCGGTGTAGAGGTTCAGCGCGTTCTTGCCGCCCTTGCGCAGGGCGTTCTTCATGTTCTTCTCGGCGGTGGTGCCGTCCGAGACGTTGTACCAGGTGGAGTTGTTGGTGTAGTCGGTCCCGGCGAGGGAGAACTGGAAGCCGGAGTTGACGTTGCCGGTCCCCTGGCCCGCGTAGGCGGCGTTGAGGACCGAGATCTGGCTGTTGATCTGGGCGGCCGTCAGGTTTCCGGCGCTGCCGGAGGTGATCACGTGCACGTACACGGGGATGGTCGTGACGGCCTCCGCGACGCGCAGGCTGCGCGGCTCGGCCGTGACCTTGTCCAGCTTCGCCCGGAGGTCGGCGTCCATGGCCTTGGTCTGGGCCTCGGTGACCTCGTTGGGCTCGGCCGCGTGCTGGTCCTTCGGCCGCGCCACGCGTGCGTTGGCCGCGCCGGAGGCGTCCTCGGCACACGCCTCGGCGCCGGTCTTGGCGGCCGCCAGCGTGGTGGGGGCGGCGAGCGGGGTGAAGGCCAGGGTGCCGGTGAGTACGGCGGCACCCAGCAGGCGGCGGCGAAGAAGGGGGGATATGCGGGCAAGAGCGCGCACGTGTGCTCCTCGCGAGTGGGGGTATGACGGGAGGGATCTCCTCACGCTGGCGCGAAGCTTACGTGTGCATGTCATAAACGGGTCAAGTGGCTGACGTAAAAGATTTGTTGCTTCTGATGTCAGAGAGGCGCATGGTCTGCACCAAGCGCCCCTCCAGGCAGCAGATTTGGCTGAATGTCGGCGCACCGGGTGCGGGCTACCGCACCGGCCGCTCCGCGCGCTCCACCTTCTGGGAGCCGTTCAGGGTCCGGTACGAGCGCTGCCAGGCGGCCGTGGCGTCCGGGCGCCGCTTGTCCGAGACCGTGTAGTAGTCCATCTGTGAACGCTCGGCCGTCACGTCCAGTACGCCGTATCCGTGGGCGTCCATGTCCAGCCATTTCACGTGCCGGTTGGCGGCCTTGATCGCCGTCTCCGCGACCAGCGAGACCGTGTCCGCCGGTACGTGCAGCAGGTCGTCGATGTTGTCGGAGGTCACCGAGGTCACCACGAACTCCACGCCCGCCGACCGCGACCACGGATAGGTGGCTGCCGTCACCGGGACGTCGTTCGCCCAGGCCATGTGGATGTCACCCGTCAGGAAGACGGTGTTGCGGATTGCGCGGTCCGTCAGGTGGCCCAGCAGTTCCCGGCGGTCGTCGGTGTACCCGTCCCACTGGTCCACGCTGATCGCGAGGCCGCCCCTGGGCAGGCCGAGCAGCTCCGTGAGGGGCTCCAGCAGGTGGGCCGGCAGCGATCCGAAGGCCACCGGCGAGATCATCACCGAAGTGCCCACCAGCTTCCAGGTGGCCTGTGAGCCCGCCAGCCCGGCCTTCAGCCAGTCCAGCTGCGCCCGCCCGGTGATGGTGCGCTCCGGGTCGTCCACCTGGCCGCTGCCGATGCCCACCTGCTGCGAACGGAAGGTGCGCAGGTCCAGGAGGTGCAGGTCGGCGAGGGTGCCGAAGCGCAGCCGGCGGTAGACGGTGCCCTCGGTGGAGGTGCGGACGGGCATCCACTCGAAGTACGCCTGCCGGGCGGCCGCGGCACGGGCCGCGAACTCGCCCTCGGTGGCCGGGTCGTGGTTCTCGGCGCCGCCGGACCAGGTGTCGTTGGCGATCTCGTGGTCGTCCCAGATCGCGATGACCGGGTGCGCCAGGTGCAGGGCCTGGAGGTCCGGGTCCGTCTTGTACTTGCCGTGCCGGGTGCGGTAGTCGGCCAGGTCGAGGATCTCGTGCAGCGGCTCGTGCCGCCGTACGACGTACTTCGCCTCGGGGTAGGCGCCGGTGCTGTACTCGTATATGTAGTCGCCCAGGTGCAGGATCGCGTCCAGGTCGGCCCGCGCGGCCAGGTGGCGGTAGGCGGAGAAGTAGCCGGACTCCCAGTTGGCGCAGGAGACCACGCCGAACCGGACCCCCGCGGGCGCGGTCTCGGGGGCGGGAGCGGTACGGGTCCGCCCGACGGGCGAGGTGGCGCCGCCCGCGGTGAACCGGTACCAGTACGCGGTCTGCGGCCGCAGCCCCCGTACGTCGGCCTTGACGGTGTGGTCGGAGGTGGCGCTCGCGGTGACGGTGCCGCTGGCGACGACCCGGGAGAACGCCTTGTCCTCGGCGAGCTCCCAGCCCACCGGGACGGCCGGGCCGGCGCCGGAGCCCGGGACGGACGCGGCGGTGGGGGTGACGCGGGTCCAGAGCAGGATCCCGTCGGGCAGCGGGTCGCCGGAGGCCACGCCGTGCAGGAAAACAGGGGACGTGCCGGTGGCGGCGCGGGCGGCTTCGGCGCCCAGCGCGGTGATCGGGACGAGTGCGGCCGTGGCCGCTGCGGCCAGGACGACCGAACGGCGGCGCGGGGTCGACTGAATGGTCGACTCCGGTACAGAAGAGGTGAGTTGACTGGTCACGGGCGGTCAGATTACCGACCGGTAAGCGCTTTGGAACAGCCCTGTGAAAGCAACGGACGGGCGAACTCTGAGAGTTCGCCCGTCCGTCAGTCGGTCCCGCTCGGCAGGGTCAGCCCGCGACGGCCTTGTCGATCGCCGCCGTGAACGCCTCGGGCGTCTGCGGCAGCGGGTCGATCTTCTTGCCGTCGATCTTCAGCGTCGGCGTGCCCGTCACACCGCTCTTGTCGAAGGCCTTGGACATCTCCAGCGCCCACCGGTTGTACGTGCCGTCCTCGACGGCCTTCTTGAACTCGGCGTTGCCCTTCAGGGCCGGGACCTGGTCCGCGATCGCCAGCAGGGCGTCGTCCTTGGCGAACTTGTCGTCCTTCTCCTCCGGGTGGTTCGCGGCGGAGTAGAGGGCCGTCTTGTACTCCAGGAACGCCTCGGGGCTGACGTTGAGGGCCGCGCCCAGCGCGCTCAGGGCGTTCTTCGAGCCGCTGCCCGGGAAGCCCTTGTCGAGGAAGGTGGCGCCGATGTACTGGATCTTGTACTTGCCGGCGTCGATGTCCTTCTTGAGCTGCGGGCCGACCGCCTGCTCGAAGCTCGCGCAGACCGGGCAGCGCGAGTCCTCGTACAGTTCCAGGGTCTTCTTGGCGTCCGCCTTGCCTATGACCACGGTCGTGCCGTTCTCGCCCGTGGTGTTCTTCGGCGCGACCAGCGCGGCGTCGGCGGCCTTGTCCCACTCGCCGGGCTTGTTGGACTGTACGACCGCGTAGCCGACGCCGCCGGCCAGGGCCAGGGCGGCCACGACACCGGCCGCGACGAACACCTGGCGGCGGGCGCGGGCCTTCTTGGCCTGCTTCTCGCGGTCGGCGCGCAGCTTCTCGCGGGCCGCCGCCTTGTTCGCCTGGCTGTTGCGTGCACTCATCATGAACTCCGTGGGGTACGAACGGCTCCGCCGGGGAGCCGGAGGGAAGAAGGGGGCTGTCCTCGTGCGTGCGTCAGGCGCGAGCGAGCGCGCCGTGTACGCGAGGAGGTCCCCGCCGCCCCACGGAATGTGCGGGGAACCGGGTACGGGCCGCCGGGCCCGTACGCACCAACCGCGGCAGCCGCCGTACCCGGCCGAGGACCGCCACCACCCGGGCCGAGGCCATCCGCAGCGGCCGGAAGGCGCAGGCGGACGCCGCCCTCAGCAGCCGGCCGAGCGCCCGCTCCCCGTGCCGCAGCCACACCGAGGCGAGCAGCCCGACCGAGACGTGCGCGCCCAGCAGCAGCCAGGGCGTCCACGGTCCCGGCGCGGCCAGCAGCGCGGCCGGGTCGGCGGAGCCCCCGCCGATCCCGGTGATCGGACCGCCCAGGGGGGCGCCGCCGCACAGGTCGGCCAGCCCCATCGCGCGCAGCGGACCCGAGACGGGGCCGCCGGCGGGGCCGTAGCAGAGGTCCTGGCCGGAGGTGAAGACGGTGTCGGCGGCCAGCTCCAGGGGCACCAGCAGCCCGGCGATGGGGCCGAGGCCCCGCTCTCGCCCGGCCAGGGCGTAGGCGATCGCGAACACGGCGGCGAACGAGCCTCCCACCAGGGCGGGAGGCAGCGGCACCCGGGACATCAGGACGTGCGAGCCGGCCGAGAGCAGCACGACGAGAGCGCTGAACAGCGCGGCCCGCAGCCCCCGTAGCCCTACCCCGGATATGTCCATCGTCGCGAGTGTGCCACGAGTCCCTGTGAGGAGGGGTCCCAGGTCCTGGACTAGGGCAGGATCCGGCCGTTGCGGAACAGGTCCACGAAGATCTGGTGGTCGGCCCGCGCCCGGGCGCCGTAGGCGTGCGCGAAGTCCACCAGCAGATCCGCGAAACCCTCCTCGTCGGCGGCGATGGCCGCGTCGATGGCCCGCTCGGTGGAGAAGGGGACCAGCGTCTGGCCGCTCTCCTGCTCGTCCGCCGCGCCGTGCATGGTCGCCGTCGCCCGGCCGAGGTCCGCGACCACGGCCGCGATCTCCTCCGGGTCGTCCAGGTCCGACCAGTCCAGGTCCACCGCGTACGGGGAGACCTCCGCCACCAGCTGCCCGGCCCCGTCCAGCTCGGTCCAGCCGAGCCACGGGTCGGCGTGCGCCTGCAGGGCGCGCTGGGAGATCACCGTGCGGTGCCCCTCGTGCTGGAAGTAGTCGCGCACCGCCCGGTCGGTGACGTGCCGGGACACGGCCGGGGTCTGCGCCTGCTTGAGGTAGATCACGACGTCGTTCTCCAGGGCGTCGCTGTGGCCCTCCAGCAGGATGTTGTACGAGGGCAGGCCCGCCGAGCCGATCCCGACGCCCCGGCGGCCCACGACGTCCTTGACCCGGTAGGAGTCCGGGCGGATCAGGGACTCCTCGGGGAGGGTCTCCAGGTACCCGTCGAAGGCGGCGAGCACCTTGTAGCGGGTGGCCGCGTCCAGCTCGATGGTTCCGGGGCCGGGGGAGAAGCGGCGCTCGAACTCGCGGATCTCGGTCATCGAGTCGAGGAGGGCGAAGCGGGTACGGCTGCGGGCCGCGCGCAGGGCCCCCAGCAGCGGGCCCTCGGCGCTGTCCAGCGTGAAGGAGGGGACCTCCTCGTGCTTGGCGCCGGTCGCCAGAGCGTGGATGCGCTCCCGGTAGGCGCCCGCGTAGATCCGCACCAGCTCGCTGATCTGGTCGTCACTGAGCGCCTTGGTGTAGCCGATCAGGGCGACGGACGCCGAGAACCGCTTCAGGTCCCAGGTGAAGGGGCCGACGTAGGCCTCGTCGAAGTCGTTGACGTTGAAGACCAGCCGGCCGTTGGAGTCCATGTAGGTGCCGAAGTTCTCGGCGTGCAGATCGCCGTGGATCCACACCCGGCCGGTGCGCTCGTCCAGGTACGGGCCGCCGTGCCGCTCGCGCTCCAGATCGGCGTAGAAGAGGCAGGCGGTGCCCCGGTAGAAGGCGAAGGCCGAGGCGGCCATCTTCCGGAACTTGACCC
This sequence comes from Streptomyces sp. NBC_00435, assembly GCF_036014235.1. Classification (GTDB taxonomy): domain Bacteria; phylum Actinomycetota; class Actinomycetes; order Streptomycetales; family Streptomycetaceae; genus Streptomyces. The sequence continues at coordinate 2,244,761 of NZ_CP107924.1, read as the reverse complement.
GGAAGGCCGCGGGGTCGGCGGTGATCAGCTCGCCGAAGGCGATGTCGAACACGTCGAGTATCTGCTCGGCGCGCTGCTCGTCGGTCGTCTCGGGAACCGCCATGGCGGGTGCCTCCAGGTGGTGCGGGGTGGATCACGTTTTGATCGTGCGCGGCCGGACACTGCCGTTGGTCGTGCAACGCATGACCGTACCCGGCAGTGCCCGTGATCTGTCACCCGGGCGACGTAGGATTCGTAGCTGCCGCCCCTCTCCCCCCTCCGGAGGCCCCCACCGTGACCAAGCCGCCGTTCACGCACCTGCACGTCCACACCCAGTACTCCCTGCTGGACGGTGCCGCGCGGCTGAAGGACATGTTCAACGCGTGCAATGAGATGGGCATGACGCACATCGCCATGTCCGACCACGGCAACCTGCACGGGGCCTATGACTTCTTCCACACCGCGAAGAAGGCCGGAGTCACGCCGATCATCGGGATCGAGGCGTACGTCGCCCCGGAGTCCCGGCGCAACAAGCGGCGCATCCAGTGGGGCCAGCCCCACCAGAAGCGCGACGACGTCTCCGGTTCCGGCGGTTACACGCACAAGACGATCTGGGCGGCGAACTCCACCGGCCTGCACAACCTCTTCCGGCTGTCCTCCGACGCGTACGCCGAGGGCTGGCTGACGAAGTGGCCGCGCATGGACCGGGAGACCATCTCCCAGTGGTCCGAAGGCCTGATCGCCTCCACCGGCTGCCCCTCCGGTGAGCTGCAGACGAGGCTGCGCCTCGGCCAGTTCGACGAGGCCCTGAAGGCAGCCTCCGAATACCAGGACATCTTCGGCAAGGACCGGTACTTCCTGGAGCTGATGGACCACGGCATCGAGATCGAGCGCCGGGTCCGCGACGGACTGCTGGAGGTCGGCAAGAAGCTCGGCATCCCGCCGCTGGTCACCAACGACTCGCACTACACGTACGCGCACGAGTCGGCCGCGCACGACGCCCTGCTGTGCATCCAGACCGGCAAGAACCTCTCCGACCCGGACCGCTTCCGCTTCGACGGCACCGGCTACTACCTCAAGTCCACGGACGAGATGTACGCGGTCGACTCCTCGGACGCCTGGCAGGAGGGCTGCCGCAACACCCTCCTGGTGGCCGAGCAGATCGACACCACCGGCATGTTCGAGGCCCGGAACCTCATGCCGAAGTTCGAGATCCCGGAAGAGGGCTACACCGAGGTCACCTGGTTCAAGGAGGAAGTGCGGCGCGGCATGGCCCGCCGCTACCCGGGAGGGGTCCCCGAGGACCGGCAGAAGCAGGCCGAGTACGAGCTGGACGTCATCATCCAGATGGGGTTCCCGGGCTACTTCCTCGTCGTCGCCGACTTCATCATGTGGGCCAAGAACCAGGGCATCGCGGTCGGCCCCGGCCGTGGCTCCGCGGCCGGCTCGATCGTCGCGTACGCCATGGGCATCACCGACCTCGACCCGATCACCCACGGCCTGATCTTCGAGCGGTTCCTCAACCCCGAGCGCGTCTCCATGCCCGATGTCGACATCGACTTCGACGAGCGCAGGCGCGTCGAGGTGATCCGGTACGTGACCGAGAAGTACGGCGACGACAAGGTCGCCATGATCGGCACGTACGGAAAGATCAAGGCGAAGAACGCCATCAAGGACTCGGCCCGGGTCCTCGGCTACCCGTACGCCATGGGCGACCGGCTCACCAAGGCGATGCCCGCGGACGTCCTCGGCAAGGGCATCGACCTCAACGGGATCACCGACCCCTCGCACCCGCGCTACGGCGAGGCGGGCGAGATCCGGGCGATGTACGAGAACGAGCCGGACGTGAAGAAGGTCATCGACACCGCCCGCGGCGTCGAGGGCCTGGTCCGCCAGATGGGCGTGCACGCCGCCGGCGTGATCATGTCCAGCGAGCCGATCGTCGACCACGCCCCGGTCTGGGTGCGGCACACGGACGGCGTGACCATCACGCAGTGGGACTACCCCCAGTGCGAGTCGCTCGGCCTGATCAAGATGGACTTCCTGGGCCTGCGCAACCTCACGATCATGGACGACGCCGTCAAGATGGTGAAGGCCAACAAGGGGATCGACCTCGATCTCCTCGGGCTGCCGCTCGACGACCCCAAGACGTACGAACTGCTCTGCCGCGGTGACACGCTCGGCGTCTTCCAGTTCGACGGCGGGCCCATGCGCTCCCTGCTGCGCCTGATGAAGCCCGACAACTTCGAGGACATCTCCGCCGTCTCGGCCCTGTACCGGCCGGGCCCGATGGGCATGAACTCGCACACGAACTACGCCCTGCGCAAGAACAAGCAGCAGGAGATCACCCCGATCCACCCGGAGCTGGAGGAGCCCCTCAAGGAGATCCTCGGCGTCACCTACGGCCTCATCGTGTACCAGGAGCAGGTGCAGAAGGCCGCCCAGATCATCGCCGGGTACTCGCTCGGCGAGGCCGACATCCTGCGCCGGGTGATGGGCAAGAAGAAGCCCGAGGAACTGGCGAAGAACTTCGTCATCTTCGAGGCGGGCGCCAAGGAGAAGGGCTTCAGCGACCAGGCGATCAAGGCCCTGTGGGACGTCCTGGTCCCCTTCGCCGGCTACGCCTTCAACAAGGCCCACTCGGCCGCGTACGGACTGGTCTCCTACTGGACCGCCTACCTCAAGGCCAATTTCCCGGCCGAGTACATGGCGGGCCTGCTCACCTCGGTCAAGGACGACAAGGACAAGTCCGCGATCTACCTGAACGAGTGCCGCCGCATGGGCATCAAGGTGCTCCCGCCGAACGTGAACGAGTCGGAGTCCAACTTCGCCGCCCAGGGCGACGACGTGATCCTCTTCGGCCTCACCGCCGTCCGCAACGTCGGCACCAACGTCGTCGAGTCGATCATCAAGACCAGGAAGGCCAAGGGGAAGTACGCCACCTTCCCCGACTTCCTGGACAAGGTCGAGGCCGTCGTCTGCAACAAGCGCACCGTCGAGTCCCTGATCAAGGCCGGCGCCTTCGACGAGATGGGCCACACCCGCAAGGGCCTGGTCGCCCACCACGAACCGATGATCGACAACGTGGTGGCGGTCAAGCGCAAGGAGGCCGAGGGACAGTTCGACCTCTTCGGCGGAATGGGTGACGAGAGCGCGGGCGACGAGCCGGGCTTCGGCCTCGACGTCGAGTTCTCCGACGTCGAGTGGGAGAAGGCCTACCTGCTCGCCCAGGAGCGCGAGATGCTCGGCCTGTACGTCTCCGACCACCCGCTCTTCGGCCTGGAGCACGTCCTCTCCGACAAGACCGACGCCGGCATCTCCCAGCTCACCGGCGGTGAGCACGGCGACGGCGCCGTCGTCACCATCGGCGGCATCATCTCGGGCCTCCAGCGCAAGATGACCAAGCAGGGCAACGCCTGGGCCATCGCCACCGTCGAGGATCTGGCCGGCTCCATCGAATGCATGTTCTTCCCCGCGACCTACCAGCTCGTCTCCACCCAGCTGGTCGAGGACACCGTCGTCTTCGTCAAGGGCCGCCTGGACAAGCGCGAGGACGTCCCCCGGCTGGTCGCCATGGAGATGATGGTCCCCGACCTGTCGAACGCCGGCAGCAACGCACCGGTCGTCCTCACCATCCCCACCGTCAAGGTCACCCCGCCGATGGTGACCCGGCTGGGCGAGATCCTGCGCCACCACCAGGGCAACAGCGAGGTACGGATCAAGCTCCAGGGGCCGCGCACCACCACCGTGCTCCGTCTCGACAAGCACCGGGTCAAGCCCGACCCGGCGCTCTTCGGCGACCTCAAGGTGCTGCTCGGGCCGTCCTGCCTGGCCGGATAGTCGCCTCGCCGCTACCCCGGTCCGCTCCCTCGTACGCGGAAAGGCCCGCCCCTGTCGACCGGGGCGGGCCTTTCCGCGTACGAGGGAGCGGCGTCAGTTGTGGCCGAACTTCTTTTCCCTCTTCTTGCCGGCCATCTGCAGCGGGCTCGGTGCCGCCGAGGTCGAGGGCGCGGGCGCGGATTCCATCGAACTCTTCGCCGGATCCTGCGAAGCCGAGCGGTCCTGAGACTTGGCGGGCTGCTGGCGGTTCTTGTTCTTGGCCATGGGAAGCCTCCGTGAGGGGTGTAGGGGCCAGGGCCGCCTTCACACTCACACAGCGCCGTAAACGGCGCATTTTGGATCATTACCGCGCGTAGTCAGGGGCCCCACCGGGGACCTCTGGGAGATACGCCACGCCGATGATCGAGTTCCGGCCGTCAACGCCCTTGCCGTCGGGCAGACTCGGGGAAACCGCGAAAGACACAGAGGACCCCCAGGGAAGAGGGTGGTACGCGTGGACCGCTGCGTCGTCCTGGTGGACGCCGGCTATCTGCTGGGGGCCGCCGCGAGCCTTCTCGCGGGAGAGCCCTCACGCTCCCGCATCACCGTCGACCATGCGGCGCTCATCCACGGCCTGCGCGAGCGCGCCGAGGCGGACACCGAGCAGCCGCTCCTGAGGATCTACTGGTTCGACGGCGCACCCGACCGGGTGCCCCAGCCCGAACACCGCCGGCTGCGCGTCATGCCGCGCGTCACCGTCCGCCTGGGCGCCCTGACCCGCAGCGACGGCCGCTGGGCCCAGAAGGGCGTCGACGCGGCCATGCACGCCGAGCTCACCGAGCTGGCCCGCAACCGCGCCTGCTCCGACGTCGTACTCGTCACCGGCGACGGGGACCTGCTGCCCGGCCTGATGTCGGCCAAGGAGCACGGGGTCGCCGTCCACCTGTGGGCCGTCCAGGCCGCCGACGGGGACTACAACCAGTCCGAGGACCTCGTCGCCGAGGCCGACGAACGCCGTGTCCTGGACCGCACGTGGATCACCCGGGCCGTCCGCGCCCGCGACCTCACCGGCCTCTGCGCCCCGCCCCCGGCCCCGCGCCCCGAGATCGCCGCCATCCTCTCCGCCCCGCTGCCCGAGGCCGCCCTCGCCGAAGCCGCCCGCGGCAACGGCAGCCGGCCCCCGGCCGCCGCGGAACCCGAGGAGGGCGGCGTACCCGCCCCCGCCTCGCCCGCCACCGCCAACGGCAGGCCCGTCCCGACCCCGAAGGACCTCGCGGGCTCCCTGCGCGCCCCCGGCGCCGCCGGACCCGCCCCCGTGGCGGCCCCGGGCCTCGGGTCCGCACCGGCCGGCAGCGCCCTGCGCTGGTCCTCCGACAAGGGTTGGATCGACCGCGCGGGGCCGCTCGGCGAACCGGCCGAGACCGCCTCGCTGCCCACCCTCGCCCAGCTCACCTCCGCCGAGCAGCGCTGGGCGGACCGCGAGGAGGACATCACCACCGTCGGCGGCGACCCCTTCGAGGTCGGACAGGTCTTCGCCCGGCGCTGGATGGAACGGCTCCCGGAGACCGTGCACCTGCAGAAGCTCGCCACCATGTACCCGCGGGTCCCGCACCGGATCGACGGGGAACTGCTCCGCTACGCCGCCAGGTTCGGACTCCTCGCCCACAAGGACGACCAGATCGACGAACACGACCGCTACGCCATCCGGGCCGGCTTCTGGCGCGAGATCGACGTACGGGCCGCCGCCGAACACGTGGCCGGCGCGGGCGCCCCGGCCGCCGTGCCCGCCGCGGCCGCGGTTGCCGGAGCCGCCGTACCGGTGGCCCCGGCAGCCGAGTAGGGGCCGCAACCCCGTAGGCTGCTCCCTCGTGAGTACGGGCGCAGCACAGGCAGCAGACCTCGGCAGGCCGACCGCGGCAGCGGCCGCGGGACCGGCCCCCGACGTGGTCTGCGCGGTGCGTGACCTGGTCAAGACCTATCCCGCGGTACGGGGACGGCGCGGGGCCCCCGCCCTGCCCGAGACCCGCGCCACCGACGGGATCTCCCTGGACGTGCGGTGCGGTGAGATCTTCGGGCTGCTCGGACCCAACGGCGCGGGCAAGTCGACCCTGGTCCGCCAGCTCACCGGACTGATGCGGCCGGACAGTGGCTCGGTGACCCTGCTCGGCCACGACCTCGTACGCCACCCCGAGCGGGCGGCGCGGCTGCTCTCCTACCTCGGGCAGGAGTCCACCGCCCTCGACGAGCTCACCGTGTCGCTGGCCGCCGAGACGACCGGCCGGCTGCGCGGGCTCGACGTACGCGCCGCGCGGGCCGCGCGGGACTCCGTACTGGAGGAGCTCGGGCTGACCCCGATCGCCGGGCGGCCCCTGAAGAAACTTTCCGGCGGGCAGCGGCGCCTCGCGTGCTTCGCCGCCGCACTGGTGGGGGAGCGGCCCGTCCTGGTCCTCGACGAGCCCACCACCGGTATGGACCCGGTGGCCCGGCGGGCCGTCTGGGCCGCCGTCGACCGCCGCCGTGCCGAGACCGGGGCCACCGTGCTGCTGGTCACCCACAACGTCATCGAGGCCGAGACCGTCCTCGACCGGGTCGCCGTCATCGACCAGGGCCGGGTCATCGCCTGCGACACCCCGGCCGGGCTCAAGGCCCAGGTCTCCGGCGAGGTCCGCCTCGAACTCGTCTGGCGCACCGCCCCGCCGCTGGAACTCCCGGAGGTCGCCGCGCTCGCCGGGGCGGCCGCCGAATCCGGGCGGCGCTGGGTGCTGCGGCTCGGACCCGACGAGGCGCGGGCGGCGGTGGCCGCCGTGACCGGGGGCCCGGCCTTCGCGGCACTCGACGACTTCACGCTGGCCACGCCGAGCCTGGAGGACGTGTACCTCGCCCTGGGCGGGCGCACCTCGAAGGGACTGGTGAAGGCGTGAGCTCCACCGCCACCACCGCCACCTCCTCCTCCGTACCCGGTGCCACCGGCGCCGTCGCACCCGCCACGGCCACCGCCGCGGGCGTACTGGCTCCGCGCGCCCGGTTCCTCCCGGCGCTCGCCGCCGTCTACCGGGCACAGCTGTCCCGCGCGCGGGTCGCCCGGATCCCACTGCTCTTCGTCGCCACCTTCCAGTCCGTCGGGATCATGATCCTGATGCGGGGAGTGGTCGACGGGGGCTCCGAGGCGCGGGCCGTCGTCGCCGGATCCTCCGTGCTGGTCGTCGCCTTCGTCGCACTGAACCTGCTCGCCCAGTACTTCGGGCAGCTGAGGGCCAGCGGCGGGCTGGACCACTACGCCACCCTGCCCGTGCCGCCCGCGTCGGTGGTGCTGGGCGCGGCCGCCGCGTACGCCTCCTTCACGCTGCCCGGCACGCTGGTGACGGCCGTCTTCGGCAGCGTGCTGTTCGGGCTGCCGATGGGCGGACTGTGGATCCTGGTGGCCGTGGTGCCGCTGGCCGGGGCCGCGCTCGCCGGGCTCGGCGCGGCGCTCGGACTGCTAGCGCCGCGCCAGGAGCTGGCCACCCTGGCCGGCCAGCTCGGCATGTCGGCGGCACTGCTGCTGGGCGTGCTGCCGCCGGAGCGGATGCCGGAGGTCATCGTGTGGGCGCGGGACCTGCTGCCGTCCACGTACGGCGTGGAGGCCTTCGCCCGCACCTTCGAGCCGCACCCGGACTGGGCGGCGGTCCTCCTCGACCTCGGCGTGTGCGCGGCGGTGGGCGCCCTGTCCCTGGCCCTCGCGACCTGGGCCTACCGGCGGGCCGCGGTCCGCTGACGACACGGCCGCCCGATCCCTTCCGGCCGGGACCTGGCACGATGTGGGGGTGACCGAAGCCGTGACCCCTTATGACAAGTCCGACCAGCCGCCGTCGGCGCCGGTCCTCCCGACACCTCCGGCCGCCTCCGAGCCCGCCTTCTCCCCGTCCGACGTCCGCGACGGGGCCGCCATCACCCTCGTGGTGGGCGTGGCCGGGGTGCTGCTCGGGCTGCTGTGGGTGTGGCTCGCGCCGCGCGTGCAGTACTTCTCGAACGGCGAGGCCGTCTACCTGCGGGACACCGAGAGCGAGGCGCGCATCGGTGCGGACGGGACCTTCCTCCTGCTCTCGGTCGGGCTCGGAGTCCTGAGCGCGGTCGCGGTCTTCCTGTGGCGCCGCCGCGGGGGTGCCCCGCAGGTGATCGGGCTCGGGATCGGATCGACGTTCGCAGCCCTGGTCGGCTGGCAGCTGGGCCTGTGGCTGGGCCCGTCCTCGGACCTGGCGGCGGCCGCCCAGCGGGCGGGCAAGGGAGTCCCCTTCGACGCGCCGCTGGAGCTCATGGCGCACGGGGCGCTGCTCGCCTGGCCGATGGCCGCGATCGTCGTCCACCTGGCGCTGACGGCGCTGTGGGGGCCGCGTGAGCCGGCGCCGGCGATGCAGGTGTGGCCGTCGGCGTACTACCAGGCCCCTGCCGACTCCGCCGACCCGCCGTCCCCGGATTCGTCCCCGGACCCGTCCGGTACGGAGCCTCCACGGCCGTAGCGTGGCCAGGACTGGCCGGGCCCTGCGGGGCGGAGTCCCCTACGGGCGGGCGATCGGGGCCAGGGTGGCCGCCGTCAGGGCGGTGAGGGTCGACGCGGGCAGTTCGACCTCCAGGCCGCGGCGGCCCGCCGACACGCAGATCGTGGGGAAGTCCGACGCCGAGGCGTCCAGGACCGTGGGCAGCCGCTTGCGCTGGCCCAGCGGGGAGATGCCGCCCAGGACGTAGCCCGTGGTGCGTTCCGCCAGGGCCGGGTCGGCCATCGCGGCACGCTTGCCGCCCACCGCGGCGGCCAGCGCCTTCAGGTCGAGGCTGCCCGAGACCGGGACCACCGCCACCACCAGGGAGCCGTCCACATCGGCCAGCAGCGTCTTGAAGACCTGCGACGGCGCGACCCCGAGGGCCTGGGCCGCCTCCTCGCCGTAGGACGGGTGGGCCGGATCGTGGTCGTAGGCGTGGACGGTGAAATCGGCGCCCGCCGCCGTCAGGGCCACGATCGCCGGGGTGCCCGCCGGCTTCTTCTTCGCCATCAGTTCGGGCTCGTCGGCATGCGCGTCAGGTCCACGGCCGGCAGCGAGGGAAGGTGGCGGATGACGGCCGTCTCCGTGCGCAGCAGCTTCAGCTCCTCCGCGAGGCGGGTCGCCGTGTCCGGGGCCTGCAGCAGGCGCTGCTTCGCCGGGATGTCGAGCACCGCGGCCGCCGCGACCAGGTACGAGACCACCGAGGGCTCGTCGGGGAGGTCCACGCCGGTCAGGGACCGTTCGCGGGCCCCCGCCAGCCGCTTCTGATAGGTGCGGAACGCCCGCAGCACACCTTCCGCCAGCGCTCCCGCGCCGTCGCCGGCGTCCTCCGGCAGCTCCTCCAGCTCCGCCATCAGGAACGGGCCGGAGGCGTCGACCGACAGCAGCCGGACCCGGACCGTGCCGGTCGCCATCACCTCGAAGCTGCCGTCCTCCCGCTCACGGATCGAGGCCGCGTCCGCGATGCAGCCCACCCGGTGGAAGGCCTGGACCGGGTCCGCGCCGAAGCCGGCGGCCGGACCGCGCTCGGGCAGCGAGGTCTGGTCCGGCAGCCCGGGCGCGGTCGGGGCCACCTCCCGGCCGTCACGGATCGCGACGACCGCGAAACGGCGGGGCTCTTCCTCTCCCGCCTTCAGCAACTCGTGCATCATGGCGCGATAACGCTCCTCGAAGATGTTCAGCGGGAGGACGAGTCCCGGGAACAGCACCGAGTTCAGCGGGAAGAGTGGCAGGCGAACGGTGGTCACGAGGCACAGGGTAATGGCCACGGCCCACGACCCGTCACCCCCGCCTCAGCAGCCGGGACGCTCCCGCCGCCACCGTCGTGGCGAGGATCCAGCCCAGGACGACCAGCGCTGCCGCGCCCCACTGCCAGCCTCCCCGCAGCTTCCACTGGTCCTGCTGGCCGAGGTCGATCACCGGGAGCAGCAGGTCCAGGGCGAACAGTGCCGCGTCCCAGTCGGGGTGCTCGTCCGCCTTGATCGCGGGTGGCTCCCCGTGCAGCCTGAACAGCACGGCCCCCGCCGCCCACAGGACGGTCATCCACAGGGCCGCCCGCCCCGGCCGGTACCCGTAGACCACCGTCCAGTCCTGCAGGTACCCCCACGCGCGCAGCGCCGGCGGCAGCGTCGCCCGCCGGCGCCGTTGCTTGGCCAGCAGCACCTCGCGCGCGTCCGCGTCCTCCCCCGAGGCGCGCAGTACGGCGGCCAGCCGCTCGTACGGCTCCGGGGAGTACTCGGAGGTGGCCGCCTCGACCCACTCCAGCCGCCGGGCCGCCGGGAAATGCCCCCGGGGCGCGAGGTTCTCGTAGCCGAACCCCTCGATCGCGACCCGGCCCGGGCCGGGCCAGCTCGTGGAGGTGTCGACGAGCTTGACCACCCTGGCCCCCGACAGCACCACCCGCCCCCGCTCCGGCCGCTCGCCGACGAACCGCAGCTCCGGGGTGTGGATCCGGCGCAGCGAGACCTCCTGGTCCTCCGTGAGGGTGAACCGGGCCCCGTAGAAGTCCACGGCGTCGCCGAAGCGGCCGTCGTCCAGCCGCAGGCCGCCCCGGCACTCGAAGGGCTGCGCGCGCTGGCCCCGTACGGGCGTGTACCCGAGCCCGTACGGGGGAGTCGAGGAATCGGAGTCGCCCGGGGTGTGGCCCAGCGCGATCGAGGTCAGGTACAGGGTCCGCTCGACGGTGAGCTGCGGGGCGTTCAGCGCCCGCCTCCCGTTCGGATTGCGCAGGCTGGCCCCGCGCAGGTTCATCGACACGCCGACCTTGGCGCCGCGCAGGCTCAGCTCCCCGTACGTCTGCAGCAGCTCGCCCTGGAAGTCCTGCGCCACCGACATCCCGTCGGCGGCTATCGCCCGCCCCTTGCTGTCGCGCTGCACCACCGCCTCGCTGATCAGCAGATCCGTGCCGATCTGCGCGTCGGTCAGCCGGATCCCGCGCGCCACCCGGCAGCGCGGCAGGTGCAGGTCGCCCTCGGTGTGCAGCCTGGCTGCGTCCAGCCGGGGTATCGCGCAGTTGACCAGGCGCAGCGTGCCGAAGCGGGTCTCGGAGAGCTGGATCTCGCCGTCGAAGCGGCAGGACTGGAGCTCCACGTACGGGACGACCGTGCCCCCGGAGAGGTCCAGGCGGCCGGTGATCCGCACACCGCGCAGTTTCAGCGAGGCCACCCGGCCCGGCACCGGCCCCGGCCCGTGGAGCAGCAGCAGCGCCACCACCCGCGCCCGGACACTGCGCTCGGGGCCCCAGACCCGGTCGGCGTGCGGATCGTCCCGGTCGGCGGTGCGGGCGCTGAGGTCGCAGACGCTGCCCGTCCGGTACGCGTTCCACATGAGGTGTTCGGGGCCGGTGAGATCGGCCGGTTCCTCGCCCGCGCGTGCTTCGGCCATGGCGGCCCCCCTCCGCTGGCACGATGGACGTCACCGCGCGTACGCGAACGCTAGAGGGCCCGTGTGACATCCGGGAACGTCCGTGGCGTGTATCAGCCAGTGATACGGAGGAACGGTGCCGGGAGACGGTCTGAGAGAATTGCCAGGTGATCTCTCGTATCGACCTGCGCGGTGACACCCTCCCCGAGGGTGGCGCCCTGCGCGATCTGCTGCCCCGTGCCGAGTTCGACGTGGAAGCCGCCCTGGAGAAGGTGCGGCCCATCTGCGAGGACGTCCACCATCGTGGGACGGCGGCGCTGATCGAGTACGCGCAGAAGTTCGACGGAGTGAAGCTCGAGCAGGTCAGGGTGCCCGTCGAGGCCCTGCGGACCGCCCTCGACCAGCTCGACCCGGCCGTCCGCGCCGCCCTCGAGGAGTCGATCCGGCGCGCCCGGATCGTGCACCGGAGCCAGCGCCGCACCGAGCACACCACCCAGGTGGTCCCCGGCGGCACCGTGACCGAGAAGTGGGTTCCGGTGGAGCGCGTGGGGCTGTACGCCCCGGGCGGCCGCTCGGTGTACCCCTCCTCCGTCGTCATGAACGTGGTTCCGGCCCAGGAGGCGGGCGTCGAGTCGATCGCGCTCGCGTCCCCGCCGCAGGTGGACTTCGACGGACTGCCGCACCCGACGATCCTCGCCGCATGCGCGCTGCTCGGCGTCGACGAGGTGTACGCCGCCGGCGGCGCCCAGGCCGTCGCGATGTTCGCGTACGGCACCGAGGAGTGCGCCCCGGCCAACATGGTGACCGGCCCCGGCAACATCTGGGTCGCCGCCGCCAAGCGCTACTTCACCGGAAAGATCGGCATCGACACCGAGGCCGGCCCCACCGAGATCGCCGTCCTGGCGGACTCCACGGCCGACCCGGTCCACGTCGCCGCCGACCTGATCAGCCAGGCCGAGCACGACCCGCTGGCCGCCGCCGTCCTGGTGACGGACTCCGCGGAGCTCGCGGCCGCCGTCGAGAAGGAGCTGGAGCCGCAGGTCGCGGCCTCCAAGCACGTCGAGGACCGGATCAAGCCCGCCCTGGCCGGCCGCCAGTCCGCGATCGTGCTGGTCGACAGCCTCGAGGACGGCCTCAAGGTCGTCGACGCGTACGGCGCCGAGCACCTGGAGATCCAGACAGCCGACGCCGCCGCCTGGGCGGCCCGCGTGCGCAACGCCGGCGCGATCTTCGTCGGCCCGTGGTCCCCGGTCTCGCTCGGCGACTACTGCGCCGGCTCCAACCACGTGCTGCCCACCGGCGGCTGCGCCTGCCACTCCTCCGGACTGTCCGTGCAGTCCTTCCTGCGCGGCATCCACATCGTCGACTACACGCGGGACGCCCTCGCCGAGGTCACCCACCACGTGGTGACGCTGGCCGAGGCCGAGGACCTGCCCGCGCACGGCGCGGCTCTCAAGGCACGTTTCGGGTGGAAGGTTCCGCAGGCATGACCGGCACGGCGGACACGACGGGCGCGACGGGCGCGACGGGTACGCGGGACGCACCGGGCAGCATCGGCATCGACGACCTCCCGATCCGCGACGAACTGCGCGGCAAGACCCCCTACGGCGCCCCGCAGCTGGACGTACCCGTCCAGCTCAACACCAACGAGAACCCGTACGGGCTCCCCGAGGAGCTCGTCGCGCGCATCGCGGAGCGCGTCGCCGAGGCCGCCCGCACCCTCAACCGGTACCCCGACCGGGACGCGGTCGAACTGCGCACCGAGCTCGCCGCCTACCTCACCCGTACCGGCAAGCACCCGGTCGCGCGGGAGAACGTCTGGGCCGCCAACGGCTCCAACGAGGTGCTCCAGCAGCTCCTGCAGACCTTCGGCGGACCCGGGCGCACCGCGATCGGCTTCGAGCCCTCGTACTCGATGCACGCGCTGATCGCGCGCGGCACCGGGACGGACTGGATCTCCGGTCCGCGCCAGGACGACTTCACCATCGACGTGGAGAGCGCCGAGCGGGCCATTGCCGAGCACGCCCCCGACGTCGTCTTCATCACCTCGCCGAACAACCCCACGGGCACCGCGGTCGGGGCGGAGACGGTCCTCGCGCTGTACGAGGCCGCGCAGGCGGCCAAGCCCTCCCTGGTCGTCGTGGACGAGGCCTACGTGGAGTTCAGCCACCGCGACTCCCTCCTCCCGCTGATCGAGGGCCGCCCGAACCTGGTGGTCTCCCGGACCATGTCCAAGGCCTTCGGCGCGGCCGGACTGCGCCTGGGCTACCTGGCCGCGCACCCGGCCGTGGTCGACGCGGTCCAGCTGGTACGCCTGCCGTACCACCTGTCGGCCGTCACCCAGGCGACCGCACTGGCCGCCCTGGAGTACACCGACACCCTGCTCGGCTACGTCGAGCAGCTCAAGGACGAGCGGGACCGCCTGGTCACCGAGCTGCGGGGGATCGGCTTCGAGGTCACCGAATCCGACTCGAACTTCGTACAGTTCGGCCGGTTCGAGGACTCCCACACCGCCTGGCAGAAGATCCTCGACCAGGGCGTCCTGGTCCGGGACAACGGCGTACCGGGATGGCTGCGGGTCACCGCGGGCACCCCGGCCGAGAACGACGCGTTCCTGGAAGCGGTTCGCGCACTGAAGAAGGAGCAGCACGCATGAGCCGCATCGGACGGGTCGAACGGACCACGAAGGAGACCTCGGTCCTCGTCGAGATAGACCTCGACGGCACGGGCAAGGTCGACGTCTCGACAGGCGTGGGCTTCTACGACCACATGCTCGACCAGCTCGGCCGCCACGGCCTCTTCGACCTCACGGTCAAGACCGAGGGCGACCTGCACATCGACAGCCACCACACCATCGAGGACAGCGCGCTCGCGCTCGGCGCCGCCTTCAAGCAGGCCCTCGGTGACAAGGTGGGCATCTACCGCTTCGGCAACTGCACCGTGCCGCTCGACGAGTCCCTCGCCCAGGTGACCGTCGACCTGTCCGGCCGCCCGTACCTCGTGCACACCGAGCCCGAGAACATGGCGCCGATGATCGGCTCGTACGACACGACGATGACCCGGCACATCTTCGAGTCCTTCGTCGCGCAGGCCCAGATCGCCCTGCACATCCACGTGCCGTACGGCCGCAACGCCCACCACATCGTGGAGTGCCAGTTCAAGGCGCTGGCCCGGGCCCTGCGCTACGCCGCCGAGTTCGACCCGCGCGCCGCCGGGATCCTGCCCTCCACGAAGGGCGCCCTCTAGCGTGAACGGGCTCAACACGATCCTGATCGTCCTCGGCCTCTTCCTGGCCGGCGGCGTCTACTCCTTCCAGAAGCAGAAGATGCCCAAGTCGGTCGTCCTCCTGCTCGCCATCTGCTCCGTGATGTGTCTCGTCGCGGGAGTCCTGCGGATCCAAGGAATCTGGGAATGAGCGCAGTCAGCCCCACCAAGAAGGTCGTGGTCTTCGACTACGGCTTCGGCAACGTCCGCTCCGCCGAGCGCGCGCTCGCGCGCGTCGGCGCGGACGTGGAGATCACCCGCGACTACGACCGGGCCATGGACGCCGACGGGCTCCTCGTCCCCGGGGTCGGTGCCTTCTCGGCCTGCATGAAGGGCCTCAAGGACGCCCGTGGTGACTGGATCATCGGGCGGCGGCTCTCCGGCGGCCGCCCGGTCATGGGCATCTGCGTCGGCATGCAGATCCTCTTCGAGCGCGGCATCGAGCACGGCGTGGAGACCGAGGGGCTCGACGAGTGGCCCGGCACGGTCGGCCCGCTCAAGGCACCGATCGTCCCCCACATGGGCTGGAACACCGTCGAGGCGCCGGCCGACACCCAGGCCTTCGCCGGACTGGACGAGGACGCCCGCTTCTACTTCGTGCACTCCTACGCGGCCCACGACTGGTCCCTGGAAGTCACCAACCCGCTGATCCGCGCCCCCAGGGTCACCTGGGCCACGCACGGCGAGCGGTTCGTCGCGGCGGTGGAGAACGGAGCCCTGTGGGCCACCCAGTTCCACCCCGAGAAGTCCGGGGACGCCGGCGCCCAGCTCCTCACCAACTGGATCGAGACCCTCTGATGACGACCTCGAAGAAGCTCGAGCTGCTTCCCGCGGTGGACGTGCGGGACGGCCAGGCCGTCCGTCTCGTCCACGGCGTCTCCGGCAGCGAGACCTCCTACGGTTCCCCGCTCGAGGCCGCCCTGGCCTGGCAGGCCTCCGGCGCCGAATGGCTGCACCTGGTGGACCTGGACGCGGCCTTCGGCACCGGGGACAACCGCGCGCTCGTCGCGGAGATCACCGGCGCCATGGACATCAAGGTCGAACTGTCCGGCGGCATCCGCGACGACGCCTCGCTCGCCGCGGCCCTCGCCACCGGCTGCACCCGCGTCAACCTCGGCACCGCGGCCCTGGAGACCCCCGAGTGGGCCGCCAAAGCCATCGCCGCACACGGCGACAGGATCGCCGTCGGCCTCGACGTGCGCGGCACCACCCTCAAGGGCCGCGGCTGGACCAGCGAGGGCGGGGACCTCTACGAGACCCTCGCGCGCCTGGACTCCGAGGGCTGCGCCCGGTACGTCGTCACCGACATCGGCAAGGACGGCACCCTCACCGGCCCCAACCTGGAACTGCTGAAGAACGTCTGCGCGGCCACCGACCGGCCCGTCGTCGCCTCCGGCGGCATCTCCTCCCTCGACGACCTGCGCGCGCTGGCCGCCCTGGTCGGGGACGGCGTCGAGGGCGCGATCGTAGGCAAGGCCCTGTACGCCAAGGCGTTCACGCTCGAAGAAGCCCTGAAGGTGGTCTCCGCATGAGTTCCGACATCCGACGCATCTCTTCCGGCGGCGCCTACGAGGACGTACTCGGCTACTCCCGCGCCGTCCAGCTCCCCAACGGGCTGGTACTGGTCTCCGGCTGCACCGGGGCCGACGCGGGCGGTCCGTACGACCAGACGGTCAAGGCCTTCGGCGTGGCCTTCAAGGCCCTGGAGCAGGCCGGGCTCGGCCCCGAGCACGTGGTCCGCACCCGGCTCTACCTCACCCACGCCCGCGACGTGGAAGAGGTCGGCCGCGCCCACAGCGAGCTCTTCGACAAGATCCGCCCCGCCTCGACGCTGATCATCGTCAACGGCTTCGTGGACCCGAGCATGGTCGTCGAGGTGGAGGTCGAGGCCTTCGGCCCCGTCGCCGGAGGCTCCGCATGACGCTCTCCGTACGGGTGATCCCCTGCCTGGACGTGGACAACGGCCGAGTGGTCAAGGGAGTCAACTTCCAGAACCTGCGCGACGCCGGAGACCCGGTCGAGATGGCCAAGCTCTACGACGCCGAGGGCGCCGACGAGCTGACCTTCCTCGACATCACCGCGTCCTCCGGCAACCGGGAGACCACCTACGACGTGGTGCGCCGCACCGCCGAGCAGGTCTTCATCCCGCTGACCGTGGGCGGCGGCGTACGCACCGCCGACGACGTGGACAAGCTGCTGCGGGCCGGCGCCGACAAGGTCGGCGTGAACACCGCCGCCATCGCGCGGCCCGAGCTCATCCAGGAGATCGCCGAGCGCTTCGGCCGGCAGGTGCTCGTGCTGTCCGTGGACGCGCGCCGGACGGCATCGGGTTCCTTCGAGGTGACCACCCACGGCGGCCGGCGCAGCGCCGGCATCGACGCCGTGGAGTGGGCCCATCGGGCCGCCGAACTGGGCGCCGGGGAAATCCTGTTGAACTCGATGGACGCGGACGGTACCAAGGACGGCTACGACACCGAGATGATCGCGGCCGTGCGCAAGCACGTCACGGTCCCGGTGATCGCCTCGGGCGGCGCGGGCGAGCTCGCGCACTTCCCGCCGGCGATCGCGGCGGGCGCCGACGCGGTGCTCGCGGCGTCCGTGTTCCACTTCGGCGACCTGCGCATCGGACAGGTCAAGGAAGCACTCCGCGAGGCGGGCCACCCGGTCCGCTGAGGATCGCCCCGGGGGGCCTGCGTTGAACGGGAACGTGTGGCGGGACGCCAATGTCCTGCGGTGGCTGGCCGCCTACGGGGCTTCGCTGGTCGGGGACGGGATCTACTTCCTCGCCCTCGGCTGGACGGCCGCCCAGACGGCCGGCCCGGCCGAGGTCGGCCTGGTCATGGCCGTCGGCGCGGTGCCGCGGGCGCTGCTCATGCTGGGTGGCGGGGTGGTCGCCGACCGCTTCGGCCCGCGGCTGGTCGTCGTCTCCTCGGACGCCGTGCGCTGTGCGGTGATCCTGGCCCTGGCACTGGTGGTCGCGCTCACCGCGCCGGGCCTGTGGGTGCTGGTGCTCGTCGCGCTCGTCTTCGGGGTCGTGGACGCGCTGTTCATGCCGGCCGTCGGCGCGCTGCCGCCGCGGATCGCGGGTCCCGGGCAGCTGGTCCGCGTCCAGGGGCTGCGCAGCCTCGCCGAGCGCGTCGGCCACACCGCCGGGCCGCCGGTGGCGGGGCTGGCGATGGGTCTGGGCGGTCCCGCGGCGGCCTTCGGGACGGCCTCGGCGCTGTTCGGGCTCTCGCTGGTGCTGCTGCTGGCGGTACGGATCACCCCGCTGGCGGCGCTGGGGGGAGCGGGGGCGGTGGCCGGAGCTGCCGGGCCCGCCGAGTCCCCGGGGTCCGCCGAGACGCCTTGGCAGCAGCTGCGCTCGGGGATCGGGTACATCCGGCGGCACGGCCTGATAGGCCCCCTGGTCCTGTCGGGGGCGCTCAGCCAGCTGGGCACCTCGGCGCCGCTGACGCTGGGGCTGATCCTGCTCGCGGGTGACCGCGGCTGGGGCCCGGGCGGGGTCGGCTGGATCGTCGGCGGCATGGGTGCGGGCGCGGCGGCGAGCGCGCTGCTGCTGACCCTGATCCCGAGGTTCCCCCGGGCCGGGGCGGTCCAGAACCTCACCCTGATCGTCGGCTCCGCGGGAATCGGCGGTCTGGTACTGGCCCCGAGCCTGGCGGTGGCGGTGGCACTGGCCGTGCTCACGGGGCTGGTCTGCGGGATCTGCGGAGGCCTGGCGGTGGCCCTGATCCAGACGTCCACGGACCCCTCGTACCTGGGCCGGGTCAGCTCGGTGATGGCCTTCACGGCGGTGGGGCTGGCGCCGCTGGCGTACCCCGTCTTCGGCTTCGCGGCGGACCTCTGGGGCGTGACCCCGGTCTTCCTGGCGGGCGCCGGGGTGAGCATGGCGGGGGCGGTCGTCGGCACGTCCGCCCCCGCCGTCCGCCGGGCGGAGCTGGCCTTCGCCTGAGCCCGGCGCCTTTCGACGTGTTCCTCGCGCCGCTCAGCGCTGGCGCGCCTCCCGGGGTTCGGGCCGCTGCGCCGGACCCCGGCCGGCGGGGCGGTGGGCGGGTGCGGGTGTCCGGCCCTACGAGGCGGAGGTCCCGCCCGGCCCCGGTCCTCGAACGCCGGACGGGCTGGATCGGCCGGTCACCGGCGGTCAGGTGCGGGCTGACGCCGGCCGCATCAAGCCCCACCGGCGGATCGAGGCGCCGCCTACCCGGGTGGGTCAAATGCCCAACCGGGCCACCGTGAGCTTCGCGACGGCCTCCTTCGGGCCGTCCAGTTCCACCGCGGCGGCGTCCTGGCGGCCGAAGCAGAACAACGTCAGCTCGCCCGGTTCCCCCGTCACCGTCACCACCGGCGCGCCCTTGTGGGCCACCGCCGTCTGGCCGTTCGGGCGGCGCAGGACCAGGCCCACCGGGGAGCGGCGGCCCGTCAGGCGGGCCAGCTTCTCCAGCCGGGACCACAAGGAGTCGGAGAACACCGGGTCCAGGGCCCGCGGGGACCAGTCCGGCTGGGCGCGCCGGACGTCCTCGGCGTGGACGTAGAACTCCACCGCGTTCGCCGCCTCGTCGATCTGTTTGAGGGAGTACACCGACATCTTCGGCGGACCCGTACGGATCAACTGGATGAGCTCCTCGTACGGCTTGGCCCCGTACTCCTCCATCGCCTTGTCCAGGCGGGCCTTCAGGACGTTCAGCAGCAGCCCGCCCGCCGCGTCCGGGCGGCGCTCCCGTACCACCACGTGGGCGGCGAGTTCCCGCGTCCGCCAGCCTTCGCACAGCGTCGGCGCCTCCGGTCCGGCTGACTCCAACAGATCGGCCAGCAGCAGTCGTTCACGCTTCGCATGGGTAGACATGCGGGCCAGCCTACGGCTGGAACCCGTCCCGCGCCTGCCCATCAGGCGGACAGGGATCCTTGATCGTCCCCCCGGCGCGGCACAATGGCTCCCATGAGTACGTCCTCCCTCGATCCCGCCATCGCCGCGCGCCTCAAGCGCTCCGCGGACGGTCTGGTCCCGGCCATCGCCCAGCAGCACGACACCGGTGAGGTGCTCATGCTCGGCTGGATGGACGACGAGGCCCTGCACCGCACCCTGACCACCGGCCGCTGCACGTACTGGTCGCGCAGCCGCCAGGAGTACTGGGTGAAGGGGGACACTTCAGGCCACTTCCAGCACGTGAAGTCCGTCGCGCTCGACTGCGACGCCGACACCCTGCTCGTCCGGGTGGACCAGGTCGGAGCGGCCTGCCACACCGGTGCCCGTACGTGTTTCGATGCCGACGTCCTGCCCCTGGCCGGCGCTTCCGGCCCCACCGCCGAAGCCGAACAGGCCAAGCCGAACAGCTAAGGGTGCCACTCAATGGATCTTGAGACGTTCCGCAAGCTCGCGGCCGACCGCCGCGTCATCCCCGTGAGCCGCAGGCTGCTGGCGGACGGGGACACGCCCGTCGGGCTCTACCGCAAGCTGGCCGCCGAGCGTCCGGGGACGTTTCTCCTGGAGTCCGCCGAGAACGGCCGCTCCTGGTCGCGCTACTCCTTCGTGGGCGTCCGCAGCGCCTCCACCCTGACCGTCCGCGACGGCCAGGCCCACTGGATCGGCACCCCGCCCGTGGGCGTCCCGACCTCGGGCGACCCCCTGGAGGCCCTGCGCCAGACCGTGGAGGCCCTGCACACCCCGCGGGACCTGGCCTCCGGCATGCCGCCCTTCACCGGTGGCATGGTCGGCTACCTCGGCTACGACATCGTGCGGCGGCTGGAGCGCATCGGCGAGCACACCGAGGACGACCTCCAGCTGCCCGAGCTGACGATGCTGCTCACCTCCGACCTGGCGGTCCTGGACCACTGGGACGGCACCGTCCTGCTGATCGCCAACGCGATCAACCACAACGACCTCGACGCGGGCGTGGACGAGGCGTACGCGGACGCCGTCACCCGCCTCGACGCGATGGAGGCCGACCTCGCGCGGCCCGCCCCGTACGCGCCCATGCCGCTGCCCGCCTCGGAGCTGCCGGAGTACTCGGCGCTGTGGGGCGGCGAGAAGTACCAGGACGCCGTCGAGGACGTGAAGGAGCGGATCCGGGCCGGCGAGGCCTTCCAGGTGGTTCCCTCGCAGCGGTTCGAGACCCCTTGCCAGGCCTCCGCGCTGGACGTCTACCGCGTGCTGCGGGCCACCAACCCGTCTCCGTACATGTACCTCTTCCGCTTCGAGAACGGCTTCGACGTGGTCGGGTCCAGCCCCGAGGCGCTGGTCAAGGTCGAGGACGGCCGGGCCATGGTCCACCCCATCGCCGGCACCCGGCACCGGGGCGCGACCCCGCAGCAGGACAACGAGCTCGCCGAGGAGCTGCTCGCCGACCCCAAGGAACGCGCCGAGCACCTCATGCTCGTCGACCTGGGCCGCAACGACCTGGGCCGGGTCTGCGAGCCGGGCTCCGTGGAGGTCGTCGACTTCATGAGCATCGAGCGGTACTCGCACGTCATGCACATCGTCTCGACCGTGACGGGCCGCGTCGCCCAGGGCAGGACCGCCTTCGACGTGCTCACCGCCTGCTTCCCGGCCGGCACCCTGTCCGGTGCGCCCAAGCCGCGCGCCATGCAGATCATCGAGGAGCTGGAGCCCACCCGCCGGGGGCTCTACGGTGGCTGCGTCGGCTACCTGGACTTCGCCGGGGACTCCGACACGGCCATCGCCATCCGCACCGCACTGCTGCGCGACGGCAAGGCGTACGTGCAGGCGGGCGCCGGGGTCGTCGCCGACTCGGTGCCCGAGCTGGAGGACGCCGAGTGCCGAAACAAGGCCGCCGCCGTGCTGCGGGCGGTGGGAGCGGCGAACCGCCTCCACGGCGCGTGAGGCGGTAGGGGATAGTGGGGTGCGTGAGTGCCGTACCCCCGCCCCGAGACACCGATGACGCCGCCGCCGACCCCGAGGCCGCCGCCGACCCCGAGTCCGGCGACGGCCGCGGCGGCGGCCGCCGCAGCGTGGCCGTCGCCCTGCTGCTCGGCACGCTCGGCGCCACCGTCGTCCTGCTCGCCTCCGGCCGTGTCTGGGCCCGCGGCGTCGCCGCCATCGGCGGCGGCTCGCTGCCGCTGACCGCCGACGGGCGGGAGGTCACCGGCCTGCCCGCGGCCCTGGCCATCGTGGGCCTCGCCGCCCTGGTCGCCGTCTTCGCCGTACGGGGCAGGAGCCGGCTGCTGGTGTCGGCGCTGCTCGCGCTGAGCGGACTGGGCGCGGGAGCGGCCGCGCTGGCCAACGCCGACGGCCGCCACGCCCTGGACGCGGCGGCCGCCCGTACGACGGCGGACACCGCCGCGCACGTGGCCGGCCTCACCCATACGGCGTGGCCCTACGTGACCGCCGCCGGCGGGGCGCTGATCCTGCTGGCCGGACTGCTCGCGCTGCGGTTCGGGAGCGCCTGGCCCGCGATGGGCGGCCGCTACGAGCGCGACGGCAGCCCGCGTCCCCGAAAGACGCCCGTCGTGGACCCGGACCGGCCCGAGGATCTGTGGAAGGCTCTGGACCGGGGCGAGGACCCGACGGGCCAGGCCTAGGGCCGGCGCGCCGGGCCCGGGACCCCGGAAACGGCCCCCGGGGCCGACCCCGTGAATTCCTCCGCCACCTGGTGCGGGACAATGGCCACCGAGCGTTTCGACACAGCACGTGCGACGTGCGACAGAGCAACCAGACCAACGAGGAGCAACTCATGGCGGGCACTAGCCACGGACACACCCCGGCCGCCTGGACCGGTGTCATCATCGCCTTCATCGGTTTCTGCGTCTCCGGCGCCTTCACGGTGCTGGCGAACGTCTGGGGCTTCTACGCCGGCCTCGCCGTCGTGGTGCTCGGCGGTGTCGTGGGCATGGCGATGAAGGCCGCGGGCATGGGCGCGCCGAAGGCGGCGCACAACGACCTCGCCGAGGTCATCGCCGCGAACCGGCTCGCCGCCAAGGTCTGAGCGCGTACGCGGTCCCCGAAAGGCGCGGCCCCGTCGGGCTGCGCCTTTTGTCATGAGCGGAGAGAATCAGCGAGTGGACTCTCACACATCCGGCCTCGTGCCCGAGGCGGTACGGCATGCCGGCCCGCCGCCGCCCGCGGCGCCCGTTTCCCGGGCGAAGCGGCTGGCGACCCCGGCGCTCACGCTGGCCGCGGCCGCCGCGGCCCTCGCGTACGTGGGCACCGTCGACCCGAACGAACCGGGTCACTATCCGGTCTGCCCGCTGTTCAGGCTGACCGGGGTCCTGTGCCCGGGCTGCGGCGGGCTGCGCAGCGCCCACGCGTTCGCCCACGGCGATCTCGTGACAGCTACCGGGGCAAATGCCCTGGCGGTCGCCGGCTACTTCTTCTTCGCGGGATTCATGGTGCTGTGGCTGGTTCGCGCCTACCGCGGCGTACCGGCCCCCAGGCTCGTCGTACGCCCGCTCTACTGGTGGGGGATCGGCGCCGTGGCCCTGGGCTTCTCACTTGTCCGGAACCTGCCCGTGGGCTCGTTCCTGGCACCCTGAGGTATAGCTGAAGTAAAGATTCCGTATGTCCATTTAATGGGACGCGGTCAACCGCGTGCGGAGGGCAAGGCGTCCTGCGGATACCATTTGAACTGCTGACCTTGCAGTTGAACGTGTCTGCAAGGCGGCCGACCGTCATCGACCCGGAAGGGGGCCGCTCGCGTGAGTGTGCTCGACGAGATCATCGAAGGGGTCCGCGAAGACCTTGCCGAACGGCAGGCGCGCGTCAGCCTCGACGAGCTCAAGGAGCGTGCCGCCAAGGCGCCCCAGGCCAAGGACGGCGTCGCTGCCCTGCGCGGCGACAGCGTCAAGGTGATCTGCGAGGTCAAGCGCTCCAGCCCGTCAAAGGGCGCGCTGGCCGCCATCGCCGATCCGGCCGCGCTCGCCGCCGACTACGAGGCGGGCGGTGCGGCGGTCATTTCCGTCCTCACCGAACAGCGCCGTTTCGGCGGTTCGCTGGCCGACCTGGAGGCCGTCCGCGCCCGCGTGGACATCCCGATCCTGCGCAAGGACTTCATCGTCACGGCGTACCAGCTGTGGGAGGCCCGCGCCTACGGCGCCGACCTCGTGCTGCTGATCGTCGCGGCCCTGGAGCAGGAGGCCCTCGTCTCCCTCATCGAGCGGGCCGAGTCCATCGGTCTCACCCCGCTCGTCGAGGTGCACGACGAGGAGGAAGTGGAGCGCGCGGTCGCCGCCGGCGCCAAGATCATCGGCGTCAACGCCCGCAACCTCAAGGACCTCAAGGTCGACCGCTCCACCTTCGAGCGCGTCGTCGGAGAGATCCCGGCCCACATCGTCAAGGTTGCCGAGTCCGGCATCCGCGGGCCGCACGACCTCATCGCCTACGCGAACGAGGGCGCCGACGCCGTCCTCGTCGGGGAGTCCCTGGTGACCGGCCGCGACCCGAAGGCGGCCGTGGCCGACCTCGTCGCCGCCGGCGCCCACCCCGCCCTGCGCCACGGGCGGAGCTGACCCGTCCCATGGCCCGAAACCGCCCCTCCGTCCGCACCCGACCGGGCTCCGGCCTGGCCGGTGTGCCGACGGCGCACGCGCCCCTGGCGCGCGGCTGCCGCCCCCGCGGCTGCCGCGCCCCGGCCCGGCGCGTACGCGGGCGGCGGGTCCGGTACGTGATCGGTTCCGAGCCCGGTCAGGTCAACGGCATGCGATGGCGGCCCCCAGCCGCGTCGTGAGAGGCCGCCTCGGACGGTGTACGCCGTACACCGGGTCCGCGGCTGCCTCCTTGTGGTCCGCCCCGAGCCGCCGGCTCCGGGCCGGGCCACCTCGTACCGCACGTCCATGCCCCAGCGGGGTGTGCGCGTCCGGGGCGGGCGGCGCAATACGGTGAAGACATCCGCGTCGCTTCCGTAGGAGTACCTGGGCATGTCCAGCGCCAGCAGTTTCTTCATTCCGGACCCCGAGGGTCACATCCCCAACGCCGAGGGCTATTTCGGTGACTTCGGCGGCAAGTTCATCCCGGAGGCGCTCGTCGCCGCCGTGGACGAGGTCGCCGTCGAGTACGAGAAGGCCAAGGGCGACCCGGCCTTCGCGGCCGAGCTCAACGACCTCATGGTCAACTACACCGGCCGCCCCAGCTCCCTCACCGAGGTGCCCCGGTTCGCCGAGCACGCCGGCGGCGCGCGGATCTTCCTCAAGCGCGAGGACCTGAACCACACCGGCTCGCACAAGATCAACAACGTGCTGGGGCAGGCGCTGCTCACCAAGCGCATGGGCAAGACCCGTGTCATCGCCGAGACCGGCGCCGGCCAGCACGGCGTGGCCACCGCCACCGCCTGCGCGCTCTTCGGCCTCGAGTGCACCATCTACATGGGCGAGATCGACACCCAGCGCCAGGCTCTCAACGTGGCCCGCATGCGCATCCTGGGCGCCGAGGTCATCGCGGTGAAGTCCGGCTCGCGCACCCTCAAGGACGCCATCAACGAGGCGTTCCGCGACTGGGTCGCCAACGTGGACCGCACCCACTACCTGTTCGGTACGGTCGCCGGCCCCCACCCCTTCCCCGCCATGGTCCGCGACTTCCACCGGGTCATCGGCGTCGAGGCCCGCCGCCAGATCCTGGAGCGCGCCGGCCGGCTGCCCGACGCCGTCGCCGCCTGCGTCGGCGGCGGCTCCAACGCCATCGGCCTCTTCCACGCCTTCATCCCGGACGCCGGCGTCCGCCTGGTCGGCTTCGAGCCCGCCGGGCACGGCGTGGAGACGGGCGAGCACGCGGCCACGCTGACCGCGGGCGAGCCCGGCATCCTGCACGGCTCCCGCTCCTACGTCCTGCAGGACGAGGAGGGCCAGATCACCGAGCCGTACTCCATCTCGGCCGGTCTGGACTACCCGGGCATCGGCCCGGAACACTCGTACCTCAAGGACGCGGGCCGCGCCGAGTACCGCGCGGTCACCGACGACCAGGCGATGCAGGCGCTGCGGCTCCTCTCGCGCACCGAGGGCATCATCCCGGCGATCGAGTCGGCGCACGCCCTCGCGGGCGCCCTGGACCTCGGCAAGGAGCTGGGCAAGGACGGGCTGCTCGTCGTCAACCTGTCCGGCCGCGGTGACAAGGACATGGACACCGCCGCGCGCTACTTCGACCTGTACGACAGCAACGCCTCCGAGGGGGAGACCAAGTGAGCGGCAACATCGAACTCCTCTCGGCCACCCTCGCGAAGGCGAAGTCCGAGGATCGCGCGGCCCTCGTGGCCTACCTCCCGGCCGGCTTCCCGACCGTGGACGGGGCCATCGAGGCCGTCAAGGCCGTCATCGCCGGTGGTGCGGACGTCGTCGAGATCGGCCTCCCGCACAGCGACCCGGTCCTGGACGGCGCGATCATCCAGACCGCCGACGACATCGCCCTGCGCGGCGGCGTCAAGATCGCTGACACGCTGCGGACCGTCCGCGAGGCGCACGAGGCGACCGGCGCCCCGATCCTGGTCATGACCTACTGGAACCCCATCGACCGCTACGGCGTCGAGCGGTTCACCACCGAGCTCGCCGCGGCCGGCGGCGCGGGCTGCATCCTGCCCGACCTGCCGGTCCAGGAGTCCGCGCTGTGGCGCGAGCACGCGGAGAAGCAGGGGCTGGCGACCGTCTTCGTCGTGGCTCCCAGCAGCAAGGACGCGCGCCTCGCCACCATCACTGCGGCGGGTTCCGGCTTCGTCTACGCCGCTTCGCTCATGGGCGTCACCGGCACCCGCGAGTCGGTCGGCGACCAGGCCGCCGATCTGGTGCGCCGTACCCGCGCCACCAGCGACCTGCCGGTCTGCGTCGGGCTCGGCGTCTCCAACGCCGCGCAGGCCAAGGAGGTCGCGGGCTTCGCCGACGGGGTGATCGTCGGCTCGGCCTTCGTGAAGCTGCTGCTGGACGCGCCGGACCTGTCGGCCGGGCTGGCCGCCGTACGGGCGCTGGCGGGCGAGCTGTCCGAAGGCGTGCGCAGGAGCTGACGCGGGCGTTCCGTCGCGCCGTGTTCGATCGGCGACGCGGACCCCTGAGCGGGTTCTGTAGCCCGATCGGGTGGAACTAGGGGCAGGGAGGCACGAGAGTGCCTCCCTGCTTCGTTTGGCCGAACGTGAGCGACATGAACGACGGTGCGAACCGCGATGCGACGAAACGATCGGCCCGCGAGCGACTCCAGGCGGAGCGCGAGCGGCAGAAGGCCAAGGACAAGCGCCGGCGGACCCTCGTCGTGTCGGCGGCGGTGGTCGGCGTACTCGGCCTGGCGGCCGTCGTCGGCCTGATCGCGGCGAACACCGGCAAGGGCGGATCCTCCGCCAAGGGCGGCCCGCTGGTCGCCCCCTCCGGGGCCACGGGCAAGGACGCGCTGGCGATCCAGACCGGCAAGGCCGAGGCCCCTTCCACACTGACCGTGTGGGAGGACTTCCGCTGCCCGGCCTGCAAGGCCTTCGAGACCAACTACCGCGACACCGTCCACGAGCTGGAGGCCAAGGGTCTCCTCAAGGTCGAGTACCACCTGGTCACCCTGATCGACGGGAACATGGGCGGCAGCGGCTCCCTCAAGGGCGCCAACGCGGCGGCCTGCGCGCAGGACGCCGGGAAGTTCCCCTCGTACCACGACGTGCTCTTCCAGAACCAGCCCGAGGAGACCAGCGACGCCTACGGCAACAACGCCAAGCTGCTGGAGCTGGCCGGCAAGGTCGACGGGCTGGACACCCCGCAGTTCCGCACGTGCGTCGAGAGCGGCACGCACGACAGCTGGGTGAAGAAGTCGCAGGACGCCTTCCGCACCGGCAAGTTCCGCGGGACCCCGACGGTGCTGCTCGACGGCAAGGACATCTTCGGGGACCAGGCCAACCCGCTGACCCCGCAGAAGCTGAAGGAGAAGGTGGAGGCGGCCGGCAAGGGCGGCCCCGGTGGCGCCAAGGCGTCCGGTTCTCCCTCCGGCTCACCGTCGGCTTCCGCCTCCGCGTCGGCTTCCGCTTCCGCGTCGGCTTCCGCTTCCGCGTCGGCTCCGGCGGGTTCGAAGTCCTCCTCCGGCCGGTCGGCCTCGCCCTCGGCGCCGTCCGCGCGCTCGGCGGCGAAGGCGACGGCGGGCTCCTCGGGGTCCGCCGACGCTTCCCCGGACCATGCCGGGATGCCCATGGACCACTGATCGCAGTCTCGATTCGGCGGCAGCTTGCCGGACGGGTTGTTGTCACCACCGTCCGGCAAGGTAGCGTCGGGTCTTGCCATGAACCTTGCCTTCATTCCCAGTCCGTCGACGGGCGTGCTCCATCTCGGACCGATCCCGCTGCGCGGCTACGCGTTCTGCATCATCATCGGCGTCTTCGTCGCCGTCTGGCTCGGCAACAAGCGGTGGGTCGCCCGCGGCGGAAAGCCGGGCACGGTCGCGGACATCGCCGTGTGGGCGGTCCCGTTCGGCCTGGTCGGCGGGCGCCTCTACCACGTGATCACCGACTACCAGCTGTACTTCGTCGATGGCCGCGACTGGGTCGACGCCTTCAAGATCTGGGAGGGCGGCCTCGGTATCTGGGGTGCGATCGCGCTGGGCGCGGTCGGTGCCTGGATCGGCTGCCGTCGCCGCGGCATCCCGCTGCCGGCCTGGGCGGACGCCCTGGCCCCCGGGATCGCGCTGGCCCAGGCCTGCGGACGCTGGGGCAACTGGTTCAACCAGGAGCTGTACGGCCGGGCCACCGATCTGCCGTGGGCGGTGGAGATCACCGACGGCCCGAACCGGGTCGCCGGGACCTACCACCCCACCTTCCTCTACGAGTCGCTCTGGTGCGTCGGCGTCGCCGTCCTGGTGATCTGGGCCGACCGCCGCTTCAAGCTCGGACACGGGCGGGCGTTCGCGCTGTACGTCGCCGCGTACTGCGTGGGGCGCGGCTGGATCGAGTACATGCGGGTCGACGAGGCCCACCACGTCCTGGGCCTGCGGCTCAACGTGTGGACCTCGATCGTCGTCTTCGTGCTCGCCGTGACGTACCTGGTGCTGTCCGCGAAGCTGCGGCCGGGCCGCGAGGAGATCGTCGAGCCGGACCGCGAAGCCGCCGCTGACGCCGCGGCCGGCGCCAAGGACGGGGACATCCCGGCCGGGGACGGCGAAGCCGAGGCCGGCGCGGTGGCAGAGACCGGTGCCGGGCCGAAGGACGCCACGGCGGATGCCGACGGCGGCGAAGCCGACGGCAAGGCCGAAGCCGAAGACACGGCCGGGGCCGAGGCCCCCGGGGCCAAGAAGCTCTGACCGGGGTTCCGGTCGAAACGGGAGGGGCGTCGCGCATCAGCGCGGCGCCCCTCCCGTTCGCGGTCCGTCCCCCGGGCCGCTCAGGAGAGGACCGGCGTGTTCCGGCGGGACAGGGCGACCACCCGTTCCGCGCCGGCCAGCATCGCCGGGTCGACGAAGCGGCCGTCGGGGAGGGCCACCGCGCCGGGGGTGCGGCGGGCCGCGGCCACGACCTCCTCGGCGGCGAAGACCTCCTCCGGACCGGGCAGGTAGGCCCGCTCGATCACCGGGAGCTGGCGCGGGTGGATGGCCGCACGCCCCAGGAAGCCCAGCGAGCGGCCCCGGGCACAGGAGATGGCGAGCGCCTCCAGGTCCCGGATGTCGGGGAAGACCGACTGGGCCGGCGGCGCGAGCCCGGCGGCGCGGGCCGCGACCACCACCCGGGAGCGCGGCCAGTCCAGGCCCGCCTCCGCCGTCACGCCGAGGTCGGCCCGCAGGTCGGCCTCGCCCAGGGACAGCCCGCACAGGGCGGGGTGCGCACGGGCGATCTCGTAGGCCCGTTCCACGCCGATCGCCGATTCCAGCAGGGCGTACAGCGCCACCCCGCCCGTGCGGTCGGCGGCGGCGACGATCTGCTCGGGCGCGGAGATCTTGGGCAGGCGAACTCCGGCGAGGCCGTGCAGCCCGCCCAGGGCGGTGAGGTCCGCGCCGCCCCAGGGGGAGTCCAGGGCGTTGACGCGGACGTGGACCGGCACCGGGTGGCGGGCGGCGAGCAGTTCGGCGGTGGCGGCGCGGGCGTACTCCTTGCGGGAGGCCGACACCGCGTCCTCCAGATCGACGATGACCGCGTCGGCGCCGGCGTGCAGGGCCTTGGCGACCACCTCCGGGCGGTCGCCGGGTACGTAGAGCCAGGTCAGGATCACAGGGCTCCCTCCGTGCGGAGAGCGGTGATCTCGGCTTCGGACAGGCCGAGTTCGGTGAGGACGGCATCGGTGTCCGCGCCGTGGGGGCGGCCCGCCCAGCGGATGGAGCCGGGGGTCCGCGAGAGCCGGAAGAGGACGTTCTGCATGCGGATCGGGCCCAGTTCCGGGTCCTCGACCTCGGTGACCGTGTCCAGGGCCGCGTACTGCGGATCGGCCATCACGTCCCGTACGTCGTAGACCAGCGCGACCGCGGCCTCGGCGTCCTCGAACGCCGCCGTCACCTCGTCCGCCTTGTGGCGGGCGATCCAGCCGCCGACCGCCTCGTCGAGGACGTCCGCGTGACCGGCTCGTCCCGAGCCCGTCGCGAACCACGGCTCGGAGATCAGCTCGGGCCGCCCCACGAGCCGCATCACGCGCTCGGCGATGGACTGGGCGGAGGTGGACACCGCCAGCCAGCGGCCGTCCGCGCTGCGGTAGGTGTTGCGGGGGGCGTTGTTGGTGGACCGGTTGCCGGTGCGTGGCTGGACGTAGCCGAGCTGGTCGTACCAGAGCGGGTGCGGCCCGAGGACGGTGAGGATCGGCTCGATGATCGCCAGGTCCACCACCTGCCCCTGCCCGGTGCGGTCGCGGCCGGCGAGCGCCGTCATCACGGCGTAGGCGGTGGTCAGCGCGGCGATCGAGTCCGCGAGCCCGAACGGCGGCAGCGTCGGCGGCCCCTCCGGCTCCCCGGTGATCGCCGCGAAGCCGCTCATGGCCTCCGCGAGGGTGCCGAAGCCCGGCCGGTGGGCGTACGGGCCCTCCTGGCCGAAGGCCGTCACCCGGGTCAGGACCAACCGCGGGTTCACGGCGGACAGTTCGGGCCATCCCAGGCCCCAGCGCTCCAGGGTTCCGGGGCGGAAGTTCTCGATGACCACATCGGCGGTGGCGGCCAGCCGCAGCAGGGTGTCCCGGCCGCCGGGGGTGGACAGATCGAGGGTCATCGTCCGCTTGTTGCGGCCGAGCAGCTTCCACCAGAGCCCGATGCCGTCCTTGGCGGGGCCGTGGCCGCGGGAGGGATCGGGGCGGTTCGGGTGCTCGACCTTGACGACCTCGGCACCGAAGTCGCCGAGGAGGGTGGCGGCGAGGGGACCGGCGAAGAGGGTGGCGAGGTCGAGGACGCGGAGCCCTTGCAGGGGGGCGGGGCCCTTCACGCCCGGGCCTCTCGCTGCGCGGGGTCGGCGGGGGCGGAGGGGTCGGCGGGGTCCTTGAAGGCGGCGTCGGTCTCCGCGCGGGTCGGCATCGAGTCCTGCGCGCCGCGCCGCTGGACGGACAGCGCGGCGGCGGCCGAGGCCCAGCGCAGGGCTTCGGGTACCGGCCGGCCCTCGCCCAGCGCCACGGCGAGCGCGCCGACGAAGGTGTCCCCGGCGGCGGTGGTGTCCACGGCCCGGGCGCGGGGCGCGGCCACGAGCAGCGGCTCGCGGCCACGAGCCGCGTACAGGGCCCCGGCCGCGCCGAGGGTGACGACCACCTCCGGCACGTCCTGGAGCAGGGCCGCGGCCGCCTGGCGGACGTCGGTGAGCCCGGTGAGGGCCGCGGCCTCAAGCTCGTTGGGGACCAGCAGGTCGGTGGTGGCGAGGAGTTCGGCCGGCAGCGGTCCCGCGGGCGCCGGGGTGAGGACCGTACGAACACCGTGGGCGCGGGCGGCGCGGGCGCCGGCGAGCACGGCCTCCAGCGGGAGTTCGAGCTGGAGCAGCAGGCAGTCCGCGGCGGCGATGCGGGACTCGTCGCCCGGCTCCAGGCCGGTGACCCGGGCGTTGGCGCCGGGGATGACGATGATGCTGTTGCCGCCCTCGTCGTCCACGGTGATGTGCGCGGTGCCGCTGGCGCCCTCGACGGTGCGCAGGGCCGCCGTCTCGACCCCGGCGGCGGCGAGCGCGGAGCGAAGCCGTACGCCGAACTCGTCGGCGCCGACCGCCCCGATCATCACCACCTCCGCGCCCGCGCGGGCGGCGGCCACGGCCTGATTGGCGCCCTTGCCGCCGGGGACGGTGCGGAAGGCGCGGCCGGTGACGGTCTCACCGAGCCGGGGGGCCTTGGGGACGTAGGCGACGAGGTCCATGTTGGTACTGCCGAGCACGGCGATGGCCGTCATGAGCGTGCTGCCTCCTGTGCGGTGAGCTGGGCGAGGGCGTCGAAGCCGATGCCGTCGAAGCCGGGGACGGTGGTGGAGAGGCGGTTCTTCAGTGGTGCGGTCCAGCGGTGCGGGATCCGGTCCGGGGATCCGGCGATCAGCCCGGCGAGGGCGCCGGCGGTGGCGCCGTTGGAGTCGGTGTCCCAGCCGCCGGACACGGCGCGGCACACGGAGTGGGTGAAATCGCCGTCGGCGTGGGTGAGGGCGGCGGCGATCAGGGCGGTGTTGGGGACGGCGTGGACCCAGTGGTAGTGGCCGTAGCGGGCGTGGAGGCGGTCGACGACGGTATCGAAGTCGGGCCTCGCGGTGGTGGTGGCGGTGGCCGTGCCGGTGCCCGTACCCGTGTTCCGTCCCGCCCGGATGCCGAAGCGGACGGCCTCGGCGAGGCGCGAACGGGGCGGTACGACGGCCAGCCCGGCCCGGAGCGCGGTGTGCACGTCGGCCCGGCCGGTGGCCGCGGCGGCGGTTGCGGCGGCCACGAACAGGGCGGCGTAGAGGCCGTTGCCGGTGTGGGTGAGGGAGGCGTCGCGGTACGCCTGGGCCGCGGCTGCGGCCGGGTCGCCCGGATTGGTCCAGCCGTGGACGTCGGCGCGGATGAGGGCGCCGATCCATTCACGGAACGGGTTGTGGTGGGTGGCGGTGGCCGGGGGCTCCAGGCCCTGGAGGAGGTTGCGGTAGGCGACGCGCTCGGCGGTGAAGGTCCGGCCGGCCGGGAGCTCGTCGAGCCAGAGCCGGCCGACGTCGGCGGTGGTGAAGCACTTGCCGTGGCGCTGGAGGAGGAGCAGGCCGAGGAGGGGGTAGTTGAGGTCGTCGTCCTCGGGGGCGCCGTCGATGTTCTCGGCGAGGGAGGTGGGGGCGGAGCGGCGGTTCCAGGGGTGGGCGGCGAGTACCTCCGGTGGTACGCCGCGTTCGGTGAACCAGTCGTCGAGCGGCCAGTTCCCGGCGGCCCGGGCCAGGGCCCGGATCCCGTGCAGCGGCAGCTTCTCCACGGGCTTGCCGAGCACGCACCCGACGGCCCGCCCGATCCAGGCGGCCTCGAGCCTGCGGCGCAGCGGGGTGTCGTCGTCCGGAGTGGCGCGGGGGGTGCGGGTTCCGGTGCCGGTGCTCGCGCGGGCGGGCCGTGGGGTGGTGCGGGGTCCCGTGACGGCTCCGGGTCCGGCTTCGGCCCCGGGTACCGCTTCGGGCCAGGTGGCCTCGACGCCGGGCCAGAGGGTCGGTTCGGCGGTGGGTGCGGGGTGGGGGAGGGCCGCCAGGGCCGTCAGGAGGCCGGTCGCCAGGGCGCGGAGTCCCGGCGGGGCCGGGGCGGGGGAGGCGCCCGCTCTGGTGGGCGCGGGGTGGCCGCCCGCCGCGAGCCAGACGCGCAGCAGCGGCTCCGCCGCCTCCGCGCGGCCGTCCTCGGCGGCCTGGCGGAACTCGTGGCCGACCAGGTCCTCGGGCTGAACCCAGGTCAACCGGACCGGGGCGTTCGTCCCGGCCCCGGCCCCGGGTGCGGAGCGGGATGCGGCCGCGGTTCCTGGGGCTGTGGCAGCGGCTCGGGCGTGCGGGTGGGCCGGGGGAGGGGCGGGGGGTGGGGCTGGGTGCTGGGAAGCGGGCGTCGGTGGCGCGGGGGCCCGGGGGCCGGCCGGTGTCAGTGGGGGGCCCGGGGTGGCGGACGACGCTGGGGGCGGGGCCGTGGCCGGCGGCGGCGGGGGCGCGGCCGGGGAGGCCGACGTCGGCGCGGTCGGGGTCGTGGGGGCTGGCGGCGGCGGGGCGTTCATCGGGGGGCCGTCAGGGCGGCGAAGGCGGCTTCGTGGGCTCGGCGGCGGGCGTGGTCGCGGGCGAAGACCTCGCGGGTCACCGAGGCCAGGGCCGCCGCCGGTGCGCGCAGGTCGAGGCGGCTGGCCTGCGCGACCCGTTCGGCCCAAGCGGTCGGGACGGCCGCCTCGCCCGACAGGGCGCCCGCGATCGCACCGGCCATGGTGGCGATGGAGTCGCAGTCACGGCCGTAGTTCACCGCGCCGAGCACCGAAGCATCGTAGGCGCCGTCGGCGATCAGCAACATGCCGAGCGCGATCGGCAGCTCCTCGATCGAATGCAGGCGCGAGGGCCGCCGCGCGCCCAGGGACGGCTTGCGGTAGTCCGGTCCGACCGAGTCGTACGGGGCGACCGCCGCGCGCAGCGGCGCCAGCGCCGGCTCGAAGTCCCGGTGGCGGGAGGCGGCTTCGCAGACCGCCTCGATGGCCGAGCGCGTGCCGTCCTTCGCCAGGGACAGCGCGGTGTCGACGACCGAGTCGGCCGTGGCACCCGGCACGCACGCCGCCGCCACCGCCGCCGCGAACACGCCCGCCGCCTCCCGCCCGTACGAGGACTGGTGCGCGCCGGTCACGTCCAGCGCCTCCGCGTAAGCTCCCGCCGGATTGCCCGCGTTGACGAGGCCGACCGGTGCCATGTACATCGCCGCACCGCAGTTGACGATGTTGCCGTTGCCCGCCTCGCGCGGGTCCACGTGGGCGTAGTGCAGCCGGGTCACGATCCACTTCTCCGCGAGGAAGATCCGCTGGAGGGGCAGGGCGTCGGCCTCCAGTTCCGGGATCCAGCGGGGGATCGTCATGAGGTCGGGGACCAGGTGGTCGGCGACCGCGTACGCGTCCAGGTGGTCCCGTACGGCCTCGTAGACCCGTACCAGCGCGTGCGTCATGAGGGTGTCGTCGGTGACGTGGCCGTCGCCCTTGTGGTACGGGGCGATCGGTCGGGCCGTGCGCCAGTTCTCGTGCCACGGCCCGACGATGCCCCGTACGCGGCCGCCGTGCCGCTCCACGATCTGCTCCGGGGTCCAGCCCTCCACCGGGCCGCCCAGCGCGTCGCCGACGGCTCCGCCGACCAGGGCGCCGGCGATCCTGTCGTCCAGGGTGAGGGTGGTGGGGGTGGTGGGAGTGGTGGGGGTGAGGTCGGTCGTCGTCATGTTCGGGTCATTCCTTGGGACTGGGACTGGGGCTTGGGTGACGTGAGTTCCGTACGGGCGAGCAGCGCGGCCAGTTCGACGAGGTCGGTGCCCGCCAGCCGGGGGAGGGCGCAGCCGGAGAGGACTCGGCACGCTTCGCGCCAGGCGGCGGGGAGCGAGTCGCCGCCGCCCAGGGCGCCGGTCAGCGCGCCGGCGAGGGCGGGGGCGGAGTCCGCGACGCGCGACAGGCAGGCGGCGGCCGGTACCGCCTCGCCGACGCGGCCGCGGGCCGCGGTGGCGAGGGCGAGGGCCACGGGGACGGTTTCGGCGGCGGCGATCCCGTAGCTGTAGACGTGGTCGACGATCTGGTGTTCCAGGAGCGGAACGATGGCGAAGGCTCCGCCGGTCGGCTCCGCGCGGGCGAGTTCGACGGCGTGCCGGGCGTTGCGGCCGATCTCGGTGGCCTCCGGGAGCTGTTCGAGGGCGGCGTCGACGGCGGCGTCGGTGTCCGCGGCGCTGCCGGTGCCGGCGAGGGCGGTGGCGATGGCCGCGGCCATGGCGCGGGCGCCGTGGACCCCGTCGCCGTCCTGGGTGTAGCGCGCGTCGAACTCGGCGAGGTCCGCCGCGGCGTGCGGGTCCCCGGGGTGGACGACGGCGAGGACGCAGGCACGGATGCAGGCGGCGTCGTCGAAGTAGTGCGGGTTGTCGTGGCCGGTGGCGGGCGGGCGCAGGCCGGCGGCGAGGTTGCCGAGGCCCGCGCGGACGGAGATCCGGGCGCGCAGGGGGAGGACCGCTGACTCGACCTCGGGCGCGCGTTCGGCTGCCGCCGCGACCTCGCTGGCCAGCGCGTTCCAGGCCAGGTCGATGGCGGCACGCATCCTCCTGGACCGGGAGAGGTCGCTGAGCAGCACACCGGCGGCGGTGAGGACGGACTCGGCGGCGAAGGCGGCCCACTCGGCGTCGTCGGAGGGGCCGAGGCGCAGGGGTTCCGGGGGCTGGTTGAGGGCGATGGGGACGGGGAGGGTGGTCGTGGCGTTCTGCTCGGCGAAGGTGTCGAGCTCGCGGGTGAGGCGGCGGGTCCACTCGGGCATCCGGCTGGCGCGGTGACGCGCCGCGGGCCACCCGGCGGCGTCGCCCGCCGCGAGCCCGAGCAGCAGCCCCTCGATCCGCCGGGCCCCTGCTGGGGGCTCGGCGGGCTGCGGCCGGTACGCCGGTACGGCGGCCCGGACCTGCACCGAGCCGCGCACGGCCCCGGGGGCGGTGGGGCCCTGTGGGGTACCGGGTCCGGACTCGGCGCCGGCCCCGGCCCCTGCCCCCGCCGTCCGGACCTGCCAGGTGCCGCGCGTCGCCCCGGGGGCGGTGGATGGGTCGGCGGTACGGGCCTGCGCGGGTGGCGGGGTGGTGAGCGGGCCGGGCCGGTCCGCCGCCGAGGCCGTACGGGCCTGCGTGCGCGGCGGAGCGTCCCGCCCGGCGGGGGTCGGCTCCGGGGCGGGGACGGGTGCCGTCGGGGTGGTGGCGGTGGGACCCTCCCCGTACCCGCCCCTTCCCGAAACCGGGGGCAGGCCCCCGGGCCCCCGGACCGGCGCGGCCGGAGCCGACACCGCCGGTGCTCCGGGGGCGGCGCCGCCCCGTAGCGCCGTGGACTGCGTTGCGGCGGCGGTGGCCGGAAGGAACTCGGGCACCGGCGTCCCGGCCGTCCCCCGGCCCGGGGCCGGTCCGGTCAGGGCGTCGCCCGGTAGGGCCTGCGGAGCCAGGGTGTCGCCGAGCCGGGCCCGGCCGGCCACGGGGTCGCCCTGCGGGCGGGCCGCCCGGTCCGGGGCGTCGCCCTCCTGGATCGGCCCGGTCTCGGCCTCGTCCTGCGGGGCCGCCGGGTCCGGGACGTCGCTCAGTGGGGTCCGCGCAGCGTCGTCCCGCAGGGGCGGCTCCGGCAGGGCGTCGGTGTCCGGCGGGGTCGGGCGGGAGGGGTCCGGCGGGGTCGGGTGGGAGGGGTTCGTCGGGGTCAGGGTCATCGGGAGGTCTCGGTTTCCGGGGTGAGGAGGTCCGCGATGTCCAGGACGTGGTAGCCGCGCATCGAGGGGAGGCAGCTGCCGCGGACCGGGCCGATCGCCGAGGACCATGCGGCCGGGATGGCGGGGGCTCCGGACATCGCTCCGGCGAGCGCGCCCGCCACCGCCGCCGTGGTGTCCGCGTCGCGGCCCATGTTGACGGCCATCAGGACCGAGGACGGGAAGTCGCCTCCGCAGGCGGCGAACGCCCCGAAGGCCAGGCCGACCGCCTCGGGAGCCAGGTCCGTCCACGGGTAGCCGCCGATGACCACCGCCGAGCGCACCGCCCGCTCGCCGCGCGGCGCGGCCGTCACGGCCCGGCGCAGGGAGCGTGCCGTCCAGGAGTCCGAGGGGATGACGGAGAGGGCCGCCGAGACCACCGAGGCCGCGGAGCCGCCGGCCATCGCCGCCGCGACCCCGGCCGCGACGGCCTGGCCGCCGTAGATGCCCTCGCCGTCGTGGCTCACGCAGCCGTCGATGGCGACCAGCCGGGCGGCTTCGGCGGGCCGGCCCGCCGCGAAGACCCCGAAGGGGGCCGCCCGCATGGCGAGCCCGTCCGACCAGGCGTGCCGGTGCTGCGCCGAGATGGGGGCCGCCAGTCCCCGGCGGAGGTTTTCGAGGGTGCCGCGTTCCGAGAAGCCCGCGCCGCGGAAGGGGCCCTCGTCCAGGTCCGCGATCCAGTGGTGCCACGCGCGTTCGACGTGCGCGACCGTCAGCGCCGATCCGTGGCGGGCCAGCAGCAGGCCCGAGAAGATCGCGTACTCGGTGTCGTCCGTACCGGCCGGGTCGTCCGAGACGAAGCCCTCGATGCGGCCCCATTTCGCCCGGATCTCCGACGGCTTCATGTTCTCCGCGGGAGCGCCCAGCGCGTCACCCACCGCGAGGCCCAGAAGAGCGCCCCTGGCCCGTTCGAGGAGGACCTGCGGATTGCATGCAATCAGCTCCATGGCGCGCCTCTCCACTTGATGGGACTCATATTGAGCCCTTGGGGGATTTGTGCCATGGCATGTGGTTTGTCGCTCGTCGCGAAACACCCGCTCCGCTCTGCCGTCACCCGGTCGCCGATCCCCAAAACCCCAGGTAAGTACGGCCTTCCTTGCTGGCGGGCGTCGAAAATCGTGCGTAGTTTCGAGGTGTTCAGGGGGAGTGGGTGTCCGCGCGTCGGTCATGGCACAGCTCTGTGCACCCACTCGTACAAAAGGGGAGATAGTCGGAATGTCCATCATTGACATCGAAGCGCCGCTTCACACCGCCCACCGCGACAACCACACCCACCGCGACGTCAACGGCGGATGGCTGCGCCCGGCGGTCTTCGGTGCCATGGACGGGCTCGTCTCCAACCTCGCCCTGATGACCGGTGTGGCCGGCGGCGCCGTCGCCCCGCACACCGTCGTGATCACCGGCCTGGCCGGCCTCGCCGCGGGCGCCTTCTCGATGGCGGCGGGGGAGTACACCTCGGTGGCCTCGCAGCGCGAGCTCGTACTCGCCGAACTGGACATAGAGCGCCAGCAGTTGCGCAAGCACCCCACCGACGAGATGGAGGAGCTGGCCGAGCTCTACGTGTCGCGCGGAGTCGAGCCGGCGCTGGCCCGCGAGGTGGCCATGCAGCTGTCCCGCGACCCCGAGCAGGCCCTGGAGATCCACGCCCGCGAGGAGCTCGGGATCGACCCCGACGACCTGCCGTCGCCGACGGTGGCCGCCGTGTCCTCCTTCGGTTCCTTCGCGCTGGGCGCGCTGGTCCCGCTGCTGCCCTACCTGCTCGGCGCCACCACCCTGTGGCCGGCGGTCCTGCTGGCGCTGCTGGGGCTCTTCGCCTGCGGCGCGGTGGTCTCCCGGGTCACGGCCCGCTCCTGGTGGTACAGCGGGCTGCGCCAGCTGGTCCTGGGTGGCGCGGCCGCGGGTGTGACGTACATCCTGGGGACCTGGATCGGTGGCGCCGTAGGCTGACCCGCCCGGGAGTGAGACACTATGCAGTAGACAACATAAGTAGTCAGTTACTCGGCGGTTTCAATCCTGTGTCCGCCGGGCATCAAGACCAGGGCGCCGGGCAATGAGGCCCGCCCCGTACCGGGGCCTTCGTCCCGTGTCCCGATCGCCGGACACCTGCGAAAGCCCCCTCTTGTCTGCTCCGGGCAGTGTCCGCATGCTGGAATGGCATATCCGCTTCTCGGGATTGTCGTCATCATGTAATCTGCACGAAATTTCGCAGAGGGCCAACGTCGTCCCTCGGCTATGCACATATGCCACGACGACGACGGGAGAGCCGATGCGTTCCGCATCCACGCACTCCGCGACCGGCCTCAGCAACAACGCCTGGTCGCCCATGGACGGTCGCCCCGCCCAGCAGGGCATGTACGACCCGCGCAACGAGCACGACGCCTGCGGCGTCGGCTTTGTGGCCAACCTCACCGGCGAGGCCAGCCACACGCTGGTCGAGCAGGCGCTGACCGTATTGCGGAACCTCGAGCACCGCGGCGCCACCGGCTCCGAGCCCGACTCGGGCGACGGCGCCGGCATCCTCTCCCAGGTGCCGGACGCATTCCTGCGCGAGGTCGCCGGATTCGACCTCCCCGAGGCCGGCGCGTACGCCGTCGGCATCGGCTTCCTCCCCGCCGACGGCACCGCACAGGCCGTCGCCGTGGAGCGGATCGAGGCCATCGCCGCCGAGGAGAACCTCACGGTCCTCGGCTGGCGCGAGGTCCCGGTCACCCCGGACCTGCTCGGCAACGGCGCCCGCGCCACCATGCCGGCCTTCTCGCAGCTGTTCGTTTCCAACGGAACCAGCGGCATCGAGCTGGACCGCAAGGCCTTCGTGCTGCGCAAGCGCGCCGAGCGCGAGACCGGGGTCTACTTCCCGTCGCTCTCCGCCCGCACCCTCGTCTACAAGGGCATGCTGACCACCGGCCAGCTCGAGCCCTTCTTCCCGGACCTCTCCGACCGCCGCTTCGCCTCCGCGATCGCCCTGGTCCACTCCCGGTTCTCGACGAACACCTTCCCGTCCTGGCCGCTCGCCCACCCGTACCGCTTCGTCGCGCACAACGGCGAGATCAACACGGTCAAGGGCAACCGGAACTGGATGAAGGCCCGCGAGTCCCAGCTGGCGTCCGGCCTCTTCGGCGAGGGCGCCCTGGAGCGGATCTTCCCGATCTGCACCCCGGACGCCTCCGACTCGGCCTCCTTCGACGAGGTCCTGGAGCTGCTCCACCTCGGCGGCCGTTCGCTCCCGCACAGCGTGCTGATGATGATCCCGGAGGCGTGGGAGAACCACACCTCCATGGCCCCGGCCCGCCGCGCGTTCTACAAGTACCACTCCACGCAGATGGAGCCGTGGGACGGCCCCGCCTGCGTCACCTTCACCGACGGCACCCAGGTCGGCGCCGTTCTCGACCGCAACGGTCTGCGCCCCGGCCGTTACTGGGTCACCGACGACGACTTCGTCGTGCTCTCCTCCGAGGTCGGCGTCCTGGACATCGACCCGGCCAAGGTCGTCCGCAAGGGCCGCCTGCAGCCCGGCAAGATGTTCCTCGTCGACACCGCCCAGAAGCGGATCATCGAGGACGACGAGATCAAGGACTCGCTCGCCGCCGAGCACCCCTACGCCGAATGGCTGGAGACCGGCGAGATCGAGCTCGAGGACCTCCCCGAGCGCGAGCACATCGTCCACACCCACGCCTCGGTCACCCGCCGCCAGCAGACCTTCGGCTACACCGAGGAAGAGCTGCGCGTCATCCTCGCGCCCATGGCCCGTACGGCTGGCGAGCCGCTCGGCTCCATGGGTACGGACTCCCCGATCGCGGCCCTGTCCGAGCGCCCCCGGCTGCTCTTCGACTACTTCACCCAGCTCTTCGCG
The DNA here is from genome assembly GCF_036014235.1 of Streptomyces sp. NBC_00435. Classification (GTDB taxonomy): domain Bacteria; phylum Actinomycetota; class Actinomycetes; order Streptomycetales; family Streptomycetaceae; genus Streptomyces. Next base: position 2,204,245 of record NZ_CP107924.1, on the reverse strand, counting down.
CAGGTCACCAACCCGCCGCTGGACGCCATCCGCGAGGAGCTCGTCACCTCGCTGCTGTCCTCGCTCGGCCCGCAGGGCAACCTGCTGGAGCCGACCGCCGCGTCCTGCCGCAGCGTCACGCTGCCGTTCCCGGTGATCGACAACGACGAGCTCGCCAAGCTGATACACGTCAACGCCGACGGCGACATGCCGGGCATGAAGGCCGCCACCCTCTCGGGCCTGTACCGGGTCTCGGGCGGCGGCGAGGCGCTGGCCGCCCGCCTGGAGGAGATCCGCGGCGAGGTCGACGCGGCCATCGAGAACGGCGCGCACCTGATCGTCCTCTCGGACCGTCACTCCGACGCCGAGCACGCGCCGATCCCGTCGCTGCTGCTCACCTCCGCCGTGCACCACCACCTCATCGCCACCAAGCAGCGCACCCAGGTGGGTCTGCTCGTCGAGGCCGGCGACGTCCGCGAGGTCCACCACGTCGCGCTGCTCATCGGCTACGGCGCGGCCGCGGTCAACCCGTACCTCGCCATGGAGTCCGTCGAGGACCTGCTGCGCGCGGGTACCTTCCTGTCCGGCCTGGAGCCGGAGCAGGCCATCAAGAACCTGATCTACGCGCTCGGCAAGGGCGTCCTGAAGGTCATGTCCAAGATGGGCATCTCCACGGTCGCCTCCTACCGCGGCGCCCAGGTCTTCGAGGCCGTCGGCCTGAACGAGGAGTTCGTCGCCGCGTACTTCCAGGGCACCGCCACCAAGATCGGCGGCGCCGGCCTGAACGTCATCGCCAAGGAGGTGGCCGCGCGCCACGCCAAGGCGTACCCGGCCTCCGGCATCGCGGCCACGCACCGCGCGCTGGAGATCGGCGGCGAGTACCAGTGGCGCCGCGAGGGCGAGCCGCACCTGTTCGACCCGGACACCGTCTTCCGCCTGCAGCACGCGACCCGCAACCGCCGGTACGACATCTTCAAGCAGTACACGGACCGCGTGAACGAGCAGTCCGAGCGCCTGATGACGCTCCGCGGGCTCTTCGGGTTCAAGAGCGAGGACCGGCCGTCGATCTCCATCGACGAGGTCGAGTCGGTCGCCGACATCGTCAAGCGCTTCTCCACCGGCGCGATGTCGTACGGCTCCATCTCCAAGGAGGCGCACGAGACCCTCGCCATCGCCATGAACCAGCTGGGCGCCAAGTCCAACACCGGTGAGGGCGGCGAGGACCCGGACCGCCTGTACGACCCGGCCCGCCGCTCCTCCATCAAGCAGGTCGCCTCCGGCCGCTTCGGTGTCACGAGCGAGTACCTGGTCAACGCGGACGACATCCAGATCAAGATGGCGCAGGGCGCCAAGCCCGGCGAGGGCGGCCAGCTGCCCGGCCACAAGGTTTACCCGTGGGTCGCCAAGACCCGGCACTCCACCCCGGGCGTGGGCCTGATCTCCCCGCCGCCGCACCACGACATCTACTCCATCGAGGACCTGGCCCAGCTGATCCACGACCTCAAGAACGCGAACCCGGCCGCACGCATCCACGTGAAGCTGGTTTCCGAGGTCGGTGTCGGCACCGTCGCCGCGGGTGTCTCCAAGGCCCACGCGGACGTCGTCCTCATCTCCGGCCACGACGGCGGTACGGGCGCCTCGCCGCTCACCTCGCTGAAGCACGCGGGCGGTCCCTGGGAGCTCGGCCTCGCCGAGACCCAGCAGACCCTGCTGCTCAACGGGCTGCGCGACCGCATCGTGGTCCAGACGGACGGCCAGCTCAAGACCGGCCGCGACGTCATCATCGCCGCGCTGCTCGGCGCCGAGGAGTTCGGTTTCGCGACCGCGCCGCTCGTCGTCTCCGGCTGCGTCATGATGCGCGTCTGCCACCTGGACACCTGCCCGGTCGGCATCGCCACCCAGAACCCGGTCCTGCGCGACCGCTTCTCGGGCAAGCCCGAGTTCGTCGTCAACTTCTTCGAGTTCATCGCGGAGGAGGTGCGCGAGCTCCTCGCCGAGCTGGGCTTCCGCACGATCGAGGAGGCCGTCGGCCACGCCGAGCTCCTCGACACCAGCAAGGCCGTCACGCACTGGAAGGCGCAGGGTCTCGACCTGGAGCCGCTCTTCTACGTGCCGGAGCTGCCCGAGGGCGCGGTCCGCCACGCCCTGATCGAGCAGGACCACGGTCTGGAGAAGGCCCTCGACAACGAGCTCATCGAGCTCGCCGCCGAGGCGCTGAACGCCGACTCCGCCGAGAGCGCCCAGCCCGTCCGCGCCCAGGTCTCGATCCGCAACATCAACCGGACCGTCGGCACCATGCTCGGGCACGAGGTCACCAAGAGGTTCGGCGGTGCGGGCCTGCCCGACAACACCATCGACCTGACCTTCACCGGAAGCGCCGGCCAGTCCTTCGGCGCCTTCCTGCCCAGGGGCGTGACCCTGCGCCTGGAGGGCGACGCCAACGACTACGTCGGCAAGGGCCTCTCCGGCGGCCGGGTCGTGGTCCGTCCCGACCGCGGCGCCGACCACCTGGCCGAGTACTCGACCATCGCGGGCAACACGATCGGCTACGGCGCCACCGGCGGCGAGCTGTTCCTGCGCGGCCGCACCGGCGAGCGCTTCTGCGTCCGCAACTCCGGCGCCCTGGTCGTCTCGGAAGGCGTGGGCGACCACGGCTGCGAGTACATGACCGGCGGCACCGCGGTCGTCCTCGGCGAGACGGGCCGCAACTTCGCGGCAGGCATGTCGGGCGGCGTCGCGTACGTCATCGACCTCGACGTGAACAACGTCAACGTCGGCAACGCGGGCGCGGTGGAAACCCTCTCCGACGCCGACTCCCAGTGGCTGCACGATGTGGTGCGCCGCCACGAGGAGGAGACCGGCTCGACCGTGGCCGCGAAGCTCCTGGCTGACTGGACCGCCTCGGCGGCCCGCTTCAGCAAGATCATCCCGACCACGTACAAGGCAGTGCTCGCCGCCAAGGACGCCGCCGAGCTGGCCGGACTCTCGGAGTCCGAGACCACCGAGAAGATGATGGAGGCGGCGACCAATGGCTGACCCGAAGGGCTTCCTCACCACCCCGCGCGAGACCGCCTGCACCCGTCCCGTGGCCGAGCGCCTGAAGGACTGGAACGAGGTCTACGTTCCGGGCTCGCTGCTCCCGATCATCAGCAAGCAGGCCGGCCGCTGCATGGACTGCGGCATCCCGTTCTGCCACAACGGCTGTCCGCTCGGGAACCTGATCCCGGAGTGGAACGACTTCGCGTACCGAGAGGACTGGACCGCCGCCTCCGAGCGCCTGCACGCAACGAACAACTTCCCGGAGTTCACCGGGCGGCTGTGCCCGGCGCCGTGCGAGTCCGCCTGTGTACTGGGCATCAACCAGCCGGCCGTCACGATCAAGAACGTCGAAGTCTCGATCATCGACAAGGCCTGGGACAACGGCGACGTCACCCCGCAGGCGCCCGAGCGCCTCTCCGGCAAGACGGCCGCCGTCATCGGCTCCGGTCCGGCGGGCCTCGCCGCGGCCCAGCAGCTGACCCGGGCCGGGCACACCGTGGTGGTGTACGAGCGCGCCGACCGCGTCGGTGGGCTGCTGCGCTACGGCATCCCCGAGTTCAAGATGGAGAAGGTGCACATCAACCGCCGCATCGAGCAGATGCGCGCGGAGGGCACCAAGTTCCGTACCGGCGTCGAGGTCGGCCGCGACATCACGGCGACCGACCTGCGCAAGCGGTTCGACGCGGTGGTCATCGCGGCGGGCGCGACCGTCTCCCGCGACCTGCCGGTCCCGGGCCGCGACCTCAAGGGCATCCACTTCGCGATGGAGTACCTCCCCCTCGCGAACAAGGTGCAGGAGGGCGACTTCATGGCGCCCCCCATCACCGCCGAGGGCAAGCACGTGGTGGTCATCGGCGGCGGCGACACCGGCGCGGACTGCGTGGGCACCGCCCACCGCCAGGGCGCGGCCTCGGTCACGCAACTGGAGATCATGCCGCGTCCCTCCGAGGACCGGCCGGCCGGCCAGCCCTGGCCGACGTTCCCCATGCTGTACAAGGTCACCTCCGCTCACGAGGAGGGCGGCGAGCGGATCTACTCCGTCTCCACCACCCACTTCGAGGGCGACGAGGACGGCAACGTCCAGGCCCTCCACCTGGTCGAGGTCGCCTTCGAGGACGGCAAGCTCGTCCAGAAGCCCGGCACCGAGCGCGTCCTCCCCGCGCAGCTGGTCACCCTGGCCATGGGCTTCACCGGCACCGACCAGGAGAACGGCCTGACGGCCCAGTTCGGCCTGGCGATGGACGCCCGCGGCAACATCGAGCGCGACGCCTCCTACGCGACCAACGTCGACGGCGTCTTCGTCGCCGGCGACGCCGGCCGCGGCCAGTCGCTGATCGTCTGGGCCATCGCGGAAGGCCGCTCGGCCGCCCGCGGCGTGGACCGCTTCCTGACCGGCACCAGCGCCCTCCCGTACCCGGTCAAGCCGACGGACCGCTCCATCACCGTGTAACCCCGCAGTACCCCCGGCCGGGACCCCTCATACGGTCCGTACAACGGCGTACGGAATTCTGACACCACGCCCGCCACGTCCCCGACCAGGGGTGGCGGGCGTTGTGGCGTTCCGGGGCGGGCTACTCGGGGATGAACTCGTACTGGAGCTCGTACAGGTGGCCGGCCTTCACCATGACGGTGACTTCGACGGGGAGGTCGTCATCGGCGTACACCGTACGGAGGGTCCGCAGGACGGGCAGGTCACCGGGCAGCCGCAGGGCGGTGTACTGCTCCTGTGTCGCGACCCGGGCGGAGAGCCGGTCCGTGCTTCGGCGGGGTGGGAAACCGAGCTCGGTCAGCAGGGTTGGGGTGCCTCCCCGGATCCGCCGGGGCTCAGCGAGGGCGGTGCCGCGTGCGAGGTCCGGCGGGTAGTACGAGCTCACCAGCTCGGCGGGTTCGCCGTCGACGGTGATCAGCTGGCGCCTGCACACGGCCGGGCTGCCCTCCGAAAGGCCGAGGGCGGCAGCGACGTCGCCGAGGACCGGCAGCTCTTCCACCGTCAGCAGGGTGCTGTGAGCTTCGCCTGCCTGCTCCGAGACTTCGGCGAGCCAGGGATAGGCCGCCCCGGCCACGGCCGGAGTGAGTGATCCCGCCGGGCGCACGGTCCGCTGCCGGTTGGCTCGTACGGTCACCGCCGCGCCGGCCCGACCGACGGCCAGTCCTTCGTCCTTGAGGAGTTGGACGGCCTTCTGGATCGTTGCGTTGGAGGCGTCGAACCGGGATTTCAGCAGTGTGGTGGAAGGCAGCTTCGACCCGGGTGGGAGGTCTCCGCTCATGATCTCGTCACGGAGATCGGCGGCGATGCGGGCGTGCAGCGGCCTGGGGTCGAGACCGGAGGCTTCGGAACGGGACAAGGTCATGCGACCTCGATGTCGATCTCGTACCGCAACTGCTGGCGTCCGGCAGGCATGACCATCAGGTCGGCCTGGATCGGGCGGCCCGCCGAGTCGTAGGTGGTCCGGGCGAGTTGAAGGACCGGCTCGGCCGCCCCGAGGCGCAGTTGCTCCAGCTCCTCCGGGCCGGGCATCCGCGCCGTCACGTTCTCGACGGCTCGTACGCCGATGTGTCCCAGCCCGGCCAGCAGTGTCACGGCGCCACCCCGGATCTTCGCGGTTCCGGCCAGAGGGGTGCCTGCGGCGATGTCGGCAGGGTAGTAAGTGTCGGTCAACTCGGTTGGCTCACCGTCGAGTTCGATGATCCGGCGGCGGACGACGACGGTCTCCGCCCCCGTGAGGGTGAGCATACGGGCGACCTCCGCCGGGACGTCGACCTCGCCGGCGTGCAGGATGCGCTGCCCGCCGCGACGGCCGGCGGCCTCGGCCTCATCGGTCCAGGCATCCGCGACCCCGGTGGCGCGGGGGGTCAGGTACGGCATCGACGTGCTGGTCCATCCGCTGCCGCTCACGCTGCCTCCTGCGTATCCGTCGCTCTGCCGGTCCCCACGTTAGGCGACCGCGCCGCGCTATCCCAGCCTCGCAAAGCTTGCTGCTTTTCGCGAATAGCGATACGTTCTGTGTGGCCTTGGAAGCTCAGCGTTAAGGCGGTGGGGCGTTATGTCCTTGTCTCGGCAGCAGCGGTTCCCTCGGGCCCGCGCCTCGGTGCGTGCGGCCCGCCAGTTCGTGGGTGACACGCTCGGCGAGTGGGGCGTGTCAGAGCGGCGGGACGACATACGGCTCTGCGTGTCCGAGCTCGCCACGAATGCCGTTTCGCACGGGGTCCCGCTGGGGCGGGATTTCTGCGTGCGTCTGGAGTGGGAGGGCGGGATCTTGGTGATCGAGGTGCGTGACAGCGGCCCCGGTAGCCCGGTCGTGCAGCAGCCTGGCCTCGAAGCCCTGACCGGCCGGGGGCTGTGGCTGGTGGGGGAGCTTGCGGACGAGGTCCGGATCCACGGTGAGCGGGTGGGCAAGACGGTATCGGCCGGGTTCAAGCTGGCGTCGCCGTGAGGTGGTGACCGTTGGCGCGGCGCCCGCCACGTCCCCGACCAGGGGTGGCGGGCGTTGTGGCGTTCCGGGGCGGGGCTCTCCTCGCTGCTACGGAATCTCGGGGGCGTGGAAGAGGTACACCTCGCGGAGGCCGCGAGGTGGCGGGCCGTCAACCCGACGCTCAGCGCAGAGGAGGTCGGCGAGATCGACGAGGCGGTGGCTCTGATCGTCGAGACCAGCGGTTCCTGACCTCCGGAACACCGGGCGGCACGGGTCAGGGCCCGTGACGGGCTGTGAGGGCGGCCAGCGCCGAGCGGGTGGTGACGCCCGTCTTGCGGTAGATGTGCGACAGGTGGGTGTCCACCGTGCGGGGGCTGAGGTAGAGGCGCGCCGCGATGGCCGGGGTGGTGAGGCCCTCGGTCACCAGGGCCGCGATCTGCTGCTCGCGCGGGGTGAGGTGGGGGAGCGGGGCCGGGGTGGGAGTGGGCCCGGGTGTTGGCGTTGGCGTGAGCGCCGGTGCCAGCGCCGGTGAGGGTGCCGGGGCCGGTGTGGCGGGTGGGGGGAAGAGGTCCGCCAGGCCCGTCAGGAGGTGGGCGCCGCCCGAAGCGGCCAGGTGGCGACCGCGGTGCCAGAGCGGTGCGGCCCCGGCCGGGTCGCCGGCCCGGGCCGTCAGGGAGGAGGCGATGAGCAGAGCCTGGGCCTCCCACAGCGCCGCGCCCGACCGGGCGGCCTCTCCGGCCGCCCGCAGGTACAGCTCCGCCGCCGGTCCCGGCTCGCCGCGCCCCGCCAGCAGCTGGCCCGCGCTGCGCAGCGCGGAGGCGCGCTGGGTCGGCAGGCCGAGGTGCTCCGCGTCCGCCGCGGCCCGGGCCGCCCACGCCTGCGCGCCGGCCAGGTCGCCGAGGACGACGGCCGAGGTGACCAGGGACTCCAGGAACAGCGGGCGCATCGTCGGCTGGAGCTGGGTGAGGGCGGGGCCGCCGCCCGCCCGCAGCATCGCGGACCGGGCCCGCTCGGGGTCGCCGCCGTGCAGTGCCACGTAACTCAGCACGCACCAGGCCAGGGAGTTCCACCAGCTGCCGCGCGACCCGGACAGTGCGACCGCCTCCTCCGCCACGGCCAGCGGGGTGCCGTCGCCCGGCGGCAGGGCGGCGAGCAGCACCTGAGCCTTGTTCGCGAGGACCAGGGCGAGGAGTTCCTCGCTGCCGATGCCCCGGGCGATGCTCTCCGCCTCGTCCACGAACTCCAGCGCCGAGACCAGCCGGCAGGTGTTCATATGGACGATCGCCTTGCACAGGAGCAGGTGCGGCAGGAGGTGGAGCGGACCGACGCGGCGGGCGAGGGCCAGGCCCCGGTCGGCGTGCCGCTCCGCGTCCGGGTACCGCTCCAGGTAGAACTCCGTCCAGGCCAACCGGGCCAGCGGCTCCGGGAGATCCGAGAGTCCGGCGAGTTCCTCGTCGGACAGGGTCTGCGTCATGGCCCCGGTCAGTGCGTCGACCCGGGCCGCCGCACGGTCGGCCAGCCCGCGGGCCGTGGCCGGATCTCCCCCGTACGTCTCCCCGAGCGCGGAGGTGGTCAGCGCCCCCGCCTCAGCCGGCCCGTTCCCCAGCCGGCGGGCCAGTCCGTACGTGCGCCGTACGTCCTCGCGCACCTCGGTGTAGGACAGCGCGTGCGGTGCAGAGGAGCCGAGTTCGAGACCGAGGGCGAGCGCGTCGGCCGGGCGCGGGGCGGGCCGACGGGCCAGCTCGCGGCGCAGCAGCGCGACCGCGGCCCCGTAGTCCCCGAGGTGGCGCTCCATCGAGGCGCACAGGGTGACGGCGCTCGCGCGCAGCCCGCCGTCCTCGCCGGATCCGACCTGCGCGATGAGCGCGTAGAGCAGGCCGCGGCTCTCCCTGAGCTCCCCGCACACGCTCAGCGCCCGCGCGCGCCGCAGCAGCAGTTGCCGGCGGTGCGCGCGGTGCTCCGGGGTGTCCGGGAGGATCCGCAGTACAACCCCCAGCCAGTGGGCGCAGCTCGCGGGGGCGGTGGTCTGCGCCTGCCCGGCGGCCTCCAGCAGCACGGTCGCCGCCTCCGGGTCCCAGCCGGCCAGTGCCCGCTCGACGTGATGGGCCCGTACGGCGGCGGAGGCGCCCGCCCCGGCCAGCGCGGCGGCCGCCCGCCGGTGCATGCCCGTACGCCGCCGGTGTTCGGTGTTCTCGTGCACCACGGTCCGCAGCACCGGATGGCGCAGCGACCAGCTCCCGCCCGGCCCGGGCCGCACCAAGTCCCGGCCCGCCAGTACGCCGAGGTCCGCGTCGAGCTGCCCGGGGTCCGGCGCCGCCGCGGTGAGCGCCAGCAGCGGGGCGGTGGCATGGTCGCCGAGCACGGCGACGGCCTCGGCGGTACGCCGCTGCGTGGCGGTGAGCGGGGTCAGCTCGTCGAGCAGCAGGGCGGTGAGGCCGCCGGCCGGGACGGCGGGACCGGCGGCCTGGCCCTGGAGCAGGGTCAGGAAGTAGAGCGGGTTGCCCTCGCTGGCGGCGTACAGCCGGGCGGCGCGGCCGGGCGCCAGCCCCGGGGCGAGGTGGTCCACGCAGGCCCGCTCGCCGAGGGGCCCGAGGTCCAGCCGCAGTACGGCGCCGGAGTCGACGCCCCGGGTGAGCGCGGCGGCGAGCGAGGGGGAGGTCTGGCGGTCGCGGCGGGCCACCACGACGGTCACGGGGGCGTGCGGGGGGTGGCGTACGAGGTGGTCGAGGAGTTCGAGGGAGGCCGGGTCCGCCCAGTGGAGGTCGTCGAGGGCGATGAGCAGCCCGCCCCCGCCCCCGCCCCCGCCCCCGCCCCCGCCCTCGCTTCGGCCACTGCCTCCGCCGCTTCCGGCGAGCGCCCCGAGCATCCGTGCGACGGCCCGGTGCACGGCGAACCGGTCCACCGGCGCGGGCGGGGTCGTGTCGTGGAGGTCGGGGGTCGAGCCGTGGAGGACCGGGGCCAGAGAGGGCTCCGCCGACCACGGGTGGAGGAGGCCGGGGTCCAGGTCGGCCAGGGCATCGGTGAACAGGCTGAAGGGGATGTGCCGTTCGTACTCGGTGGCGCGGCCGCGCAGCACGGTCAGGCCGCGGGTGCGGGCCCGGCCGCACACCTCGGCGAGCAGCCGGCTCTTGCCCATGCCCGCCGCACCCGTGAGGTCGACCACGCACGGAGTCCCGCCGCGCCCCTCCGCCGTTGCGTCGAGCACGTCGTCCAGCCGGTCGAGCTCGGCCCCCCGGCCGACCAGCGGTGTCCTGTCCGTCATGGTGCCTCCCCGGATGTCCGGTACCCGGATTGGGGCCCGGGGATACGCGGGCGGTTCGGGGGATACGTAGGCGGTTCTACGGATGCCGCTGCCGAAGCCGGGCTGCCAGCATCGAAGTGACCCCGGCCGCGCCCGACGTGGAGGACCGATGCGCCGATTACGTGTGTTCGCCGTTCCGTTCCTGACCCTTCCCGCGCTCGTCCTGGCGGGCTGCTCCGGCTCGGGGTCGGGCCTGGGAAGTCTCCGGTCCGCGCCTCCCTCCGCCTCCACCTCCCCCTCGGCGTCCGCCTCCCCCTCGCCGAGCCCCCTGCCCACACCCGCCCCCTCCCCGCCCCCGTCCCCCGCGCCCACCACGCCGTGCACGGTCACCGCGGGCCTGGACACGAAAGGGATGACCGGCTATCTCAAGGGGCTGCGCAGCAGCGAGCGACCGGCGCCCTCGGACTCCTCGGCCCTCTTCATGGTGGACAACGGCGTATGGCTCGGCCTTCGCGACTCCCAGCGCCCGTGCGGACCGGTGCCGGTGAAGCTCAGTCACTTCCGGGTGGACATGACCAAGTCGTCGAGCTCGGCCGGCTACAAATTCACGTACGCCCCCATCGACACCCTCACCCTCGCCGTGGGCCCGGGCGACGGCCTGGTCCGGGGGAGCGTCCCCCCGCCCCCGTCGGGCTGCGGCGGCACGCTGTCCGTCCTCTACGTGGGGCAGGACCTCGCGCAGAACGAGCTTCCGGAGCACCTGAGCCTGCCGGGTACGGACTCCACGCTGGACTGGACCCTGGTCGACGTCTCGGCGGACCGCGTGCTGGACGCGGTGTTCAAGCCGCCGCCGGGGGCGAAGAGCTGCTGACCCGCCGGGCGGGGCGGGCGGTGGGACCGGCGGCCGGGAGGGGAGGCCACCGGTACGGCCGGCGGGCGGTGCGCCGTGGGGGTGCGCACCGGCCCGCCGGCGGCCGACCGGGCACGGGGGCGGCGTGGAGCCGCCGAACGCAGGGCTACCCGCGAGTATTGACTATTAGTCAATACAGGGTCACGCTCGATGCGATCCGTCGTGCCGTCGTGCCGTCTTTGGTGTGGGAGGTCGTCCCGTGCGTACAGATGAGGAAATGGGCCGGTTGAGCGGGGAGTTGGGGGGCGCGCGGCCCCCCGCGTCGTTCGCGGAGCTGGAAGCGGGGGAGCTCGCGCGGCTCGCCCGGGCGCTCGGAGCGGAGCGGGCGCGCCAGGCCGACGGTCTGAACCAGGCCGCGGAGGAAGCGCTCAAGCTGGTACCCGCCCTCGCGCGCGGGGCCGTACGCAAGGTGCTGTTCCGGTGAGCCGCGCCGAAGTGGAGAAGATCGCCCGGCTGGTGGGGACGGACGCCGGGGAACTCGGCTTCCTGTGCGGGCTGCCGGACGAGGACGTACGGGCGTTCCGGGAGCAGGTGAGCGGCGTGCTCAACGACGGCGCGCCCGAGATGCTCGACCGGATCGCCGCCGCGACCAAGCTGGTGCCCGCCGGGGTGGCGGCCGCCATCTCGCAGAAGGCCCTCGGCCCCCGGCTGGCGGCCGGTGTGGCCGGCAGGCTGGAGGCGGGCCGTGCCGCCGACATCATCTCGAAGCTGCCCGTCCCCTTCACCGCCGAGGCCTGCGGACACCTCGACCCCCGGAAGATCGCCGGGATCGTCGACCGGCTCGACGAGGGGCTCGTCGTACGCATCGCCGTCACCCTCGCCGAGAACCGTGACCACCTCACCATGGGCCGCTTCGTCGGGCACATGCGGGACCAGGTGCTCCGCCGGATCCTGGAGCAGGTGGACGACGCGGTGGTGCTGCGCGCCGGGTTCTACGTGGACCTGCCCGAGCGGCTGCCGCGCATCCTGGAGCTCATGGGCGACGACCGGCTCGCCGCGGTGGTCCGGGCCGCCGCGACCGAAGGGCTCTGGGAGGAGGCCCTGGGCGTCGCCGCGATGGTCGGCGGTGACCAGCGGGTGCGGATCGCCGAGCTGACCGCCCGCCTCGACGGGACCGAACTCGACTCGCTCGTGCGGGTGACGCACGCCGAGGGGCTGTGGCAGTCCCTGCTGCCGCTCGTCGCGCTGCTCGGCGAGGAGGACCGGCTCGCCGTGGCCCGGCTGGACGCCCTGCGGGATGCGGAGGTACTGGCCGGAGTCGTGCGGGCCGTCGTGGCGACCGCGCTGTGGGGGGAGTTCCTGCCGCTGGTCGGGGTCCTGCCCGAGGGGGCGCGCAAGGTGGTGGCCGACGCCGCCGCCGGGCTGGGCGCCTGCGAGCTCGAAGGCCTCGTGCGCGAGGTCGACCGGCAGGACCTGTGGGAGCTGGTGCTGCCGCTGGTCGAGCTCATGGAGGAGGCGGGGAAGGAACGGATCTTCGCCCTGCCCGCCTTCCGGGACCAGCAGGGCCAGCGGGAGTAGCGGGACCAGCAGGACCAGCGGGGCCGGCCGCGTGCGGTCAGTGCCCGGCTGCCGGGACCAGGCCCGGGGCGAAGCGGTGGGACACGGCCTCCATCAGCGGCTTGCGCTTGGTGTTCTGGAACGCCGCGATCCGCCACTGCCCGTCCGCGCCGGCGGCCGCGTCGCGGACGAGCGTGTACGTCTGGATCTTGCTGAGCTTCTCCGGGCGCCTGCCCTTGTAGGTGTCCCCGCGCCCGTTCACCACGGCCGTGCCGGGGCCGTAGAAGCGGATGTCCAGGATCTCGTCGGCCAGCCGGGTGCCCTTGAGGAAACCGGCGAAGAGGGTGCGGTGGCTCTCCACGATGTCGCGGCGTCCCCGGTAGAAGGTGCCGACATAGGTGATGTACGTGGCGTCCTCGGTGAACAGCTCGCCGTACGCCTCGGCGTCGTGCTCCTCCCAGGCGGCGACGAGCCGGTTCAGCACGGCCTGGACGGAGGCGACGGACTCGCTGGTGGACTGCATGACGGACCACTCCCCAATTGGCTAGACTGATGCAGATACTGAACAGACACAGTATCTGCATGCGTGCAGATATAAATGTAGGAGGGGATCCCGGAGATGGCAACAGGCGGCGACGGCCCGAACGCGCAGACGATCTTCCGGCAGTACCTGGACGCCGTCGGCCTCCAGGGTCTGGCCAGTGCCGAGGCGGCCGGTCTGCACACCTCCGAGTGGTACGCGCTCAGTCTCATCACCCTGGAGGGGAGCCTGTCCTCCGGCGAACTCGCCACCCGCACCGGGCTGACCACGGGCGCGACGACCCGGCTCATCGACCGCCTGGAACGGGCCGGCTACGCCCGCCGGGCCGCCGATCCGGGCGACCGGCGCCGGGTCATCGTGGAGCCGGTGGCGGACGCGCTGGACCGGGTCGAGGACGTGGTCGGCCCCGCCCGCAGGCACATCGCGGCGCTCATCGGCTCCTACACCCCGGAGCAGCGGGCCGTGCTCTTCGACTACTTCGCCCGCGCCGCGCCCGCCTTCCGCACGGCCACGGAGGAGATCCGCGGGGCCGCCGTGCCCCGGCGGGGCAAGGGGCGTACCGAGAAGCCGCTCTAGGGGCTGGCGGAGGGCGCCGTCCGTGGCGGGATGCGGCCGTCCCGTCAACAGGTGACCGCGGCCTCTCGTGCCTCTGAGTCAACCCCCGGACCTTCTGGTAACAGTGGGTCACATGCTCCCCTCCCACATGATGTTGAGCTGCCTGCTGGGTGCCGCGCTGCTCGCTCCCGTACCGGTCGGCACCGTCCACGCTCCCGCCGGTCACGGCCGCACGGCCGACGGCGCTGCCGCTGACGCAAGCAGCGCCGACGGACGCACCGTCGACTACCGCGGGCTGCGCCTCACGGTCCCCGCCGACTGGCGGGTCGTCGACCTCGACCGGAACCCCGAGGCGTGCCTGCGCCTCGACCTGCCCACCCTCTACCTCGGCCACGCCGGCACCCAGGGTGAATGCGGAGCCGCCCGCGCCGCCGCGCCCCGCGCCGACACCCTGCACCTGGAGCCCTTCGACGGAGCCCCGCCGCGGGCCGACATCCCGACCGTCGGAGCGGACGAGGGAGACCCCCTCCCGAAGGTCCGCGGCGACAGCAACGAGATCCGCTACGCCCTGCGCCGCGCCGGGGTGATGGCCACCGTCTCCTACGGGTCCACGCCGGAGGCCGTCCGCGCGGTACTCACCCGGGCCCGGGCCCTGGCGCCCCCGGCCGCCCCCGGCCCGGCCCCCGCCGAGCCGGCCGTCGCCGTCCGCCCCCGTGCCGCCGCCCAGGAGCCCTTCACGGGCGAGGGCTTCGACGCCTGCACCGCCCCCACGCAGCGGGCCATGAACGCCTGGCGGGCCGACTCGCCCTTCGGCGCCGTCGGCATCTACATCGGCGGCCGGGCCCGTGCCTGCGCCCAGCCGCAGCTCACCGAGGCCTGGGTGGCCCGGCAGGCCGAGGCGGGCTGGCACCTGATGCCGATCTGGGTCGGGCCCCAGCCCTGGCACAACGCCGGCACGGGACTGTCGACCGACCCCTCCGAGGCGAACGAGCAGGGCATCGCGGCCGCCGAGGGCGCGGCCCAGGCGGCCGCGGCGCTGGGGCTGGACGAGGGCTCGGTCCTCTACAACGACCTGGAGAACTACTCGGACCGGGCCACCTGGGACGCCCCCGTCGTCGCCTACCTCACCGCCTGGACGGTCCGGCTGCACGAACTGGGCTACCGCGCGGCCGCCTACGTCTCGGCGAGCTCCGGGGCCAAGGCGCTGAGCGCCCACCACGACCAGGCCCCGGACGCCATGCCCGACGTGCTGTGGGTGGCGAGCTGGAACGGCTCGGCCTCGGTCACCGACTCCGACCTGGGACTGCCCGGGGGTACCCGCCAGTGGGCCGGGGGGCGCCGGGCCCACCAGTTCCGGGGCGACCACGACGCCACGTACGGGGACGTGACGATGAACATCGACCGGAGCTGGGTGGACCTCGACGCCCCGGCCCCGGAGAAGGCCCCGAAGACTCCGGCCAGCACGCCGGCGAAGGCTCCGCTCAAGGCCCCCGCCAAGGCCCCGAACAGCGCCCCCGCCAAGGCTCCGAAGCTCATGCAGGGCGCCGCGGGCCCGGCGTAGCTCAGCCGGCCGCGGGGTCCTCGCGGGCCGGCTCGTCGTCGTTGCCCCGGCGCAGGGTGCGCAGACCGTGCCCCGGGGTCCACGACCGCACCACGAGGTCGTCGTCCTCGACGCCGACGTGGACGACCTCCGTCAGCTCGGCGCGGAAGAGGTCGAACGGGTGCGGGGACTCGGTCTCCTCCGCGTACCGGTGCAGCTCGGGCTGTTCCACGATCTCCACCGCCCGCCCGGAGATCCGTACGTCCCCGTCCGGCATGGTCTCGCCCTCGCCGGGGTTGGTGTGCAGGGCGAAGCGCGGGTCGCGGCGCAGGTCCGCGCCCTTCATCGAGCCCGGCATCATGCCCAGCCACAGCTCACCGCCGCGGATGTCCACGTTGAGCCCGGTCGCGCGGGGGGAGCCGTCCTTGCGCAGGGTCGCGAGGACGTGGTGCGGGAACTGGGCGAAGCGGGCCTTGACGGCCGCCGCGAAGTCCGGTTCCGCCTGTTCGAATACGGCCCAGTTGTTCGTCGTCATACGTCCATCAAAGCGCGAGGTGCCGGCAGCCGCCGCTCAGGCGCGCACGATGCCCGCCGCGCGGGCCGCGGCCAGCCAGGCCGGGAACTCCGACACCAGATGGTCGTAGAGCTCCGAGTCGGCGACGGCGCGCGGGTCGGGGCCGGCATGGAAGTAGCCCGCGTTGTCCACCACCCGCTTCTGGGGGACGGGCAGTTCGTCCAACCGCCGCAGGAAGTCGAACTGGGAGCTGCGCGTGTTCCCGAAGCCGACGAACTGCCAGAAGAGCGGCAGGCGGGCCGCCTTGCACAGGTACCTCTCGGCGGCGAGCTTGTTGATGGGACCGCCGTCGGTCTGGAAGACGACGAGCGCGGGGACGGCCGATCCCGAGTCCAGGTAGTGGTCGATCACCGCGTCCATCGCCGCGTGGTAGGAGGTCTTGCCCATGTGGCCGAGCCCGGCGGCGATGGTGGTGACCCGCCCCTCGTGACCGGTGAGGGAGATCTCCTCCAGCGCGTCGACCTCCGTGGAGAAGAACACGACGGGCACCCGGGCGCCGTCGTCCACCAGGTGCGCCGACAGCCCCAGCACCTGGTCGGCGAGGGCCTGCACGCTGCCGTCCTGGTAGTACGGACGCATCGATCCGGAGTAGTCGAGGACCAGGTAGACCGCGGCGCGCCCGCCTTCCAGCCCGTGCTTGCGCAGCGAGACCGCGGCGCTCTTGTAGAGGCTCACGAGGGCCGGGGCGGTCTCTTCGATCTTCCGGAGGTCTGTCGCGCTGCCCGTCATGGGGCCGAGGGTACGGCAGCCCGCGGCCCGGCGCAGTCACCCGTTCACCCGCACCGGCATCCGCACCCCCACCCGTCAGGAGTCACCGGCCCGTGGCGCCGAACCCGAGGCGGCGCGCCAGCCGTTCACGGTGCGCGGCCGGAGGGCCGAAGAGCTGGGCCGAGCCGTGGGCCCGCTTGAAGAACTCGTGTGCCTCGTGCTCCCAGGTGATGCCGATCCCGCCGTGCAGCTGGATCATCTCGCCCGCGACGTACGTGAACGCCTCCGAGCAGGCCGATTTGGCCGCGGCGGCCAGGTCCGGGGCCGCGTCGGCGGCGGCCGCCGCGAGGGCGAGCGAGCGGGCGCCCTCCACCGCGGTGTACATGTCGGCCAGTCGGTGCTTGACGGCCTGGAAGGCGCCGACGGGCCGGCCGAACTGCACCCGCTCCTTCGCGTACCGGACCGTCACCTCCAGCGCCCGCGCCGCCGCCCCCGCCTGCTCGGCGGCGAGGGCCGTGCAGGCCAGGTCCCGGACCCGGGCGAGGACGCTGTCGCCGTCGGACGAGAGCAACCGGGCCGGGCTCCGGTCCAGGGTCAGCTCCGCGAGCGGCCGCGTGCGGTCCATGGTGGACCGTACGGTGAAGGCCGCGGGCGGGGCGGTGAGTTCGAAGAGCCCGAGCGCTCCCGCGGGGGTCACCGCGAAGGCGAGCAGCAGGGCGGGCTCCACCGGCCCGGTCAGCACGTACCGCTTGGTGCCCGTGAGCAGCCAGTCCGGACCGGCCGGCTCGGCCCGCGCCGTCACACCGGAGGCCTCCCAGCCGTCCGCCTCCGCCCAGGCCAGCGCCCCCACGACGGTCCCCCCGGCCAGCCCGGGCAGGTGCTTCGCGCACGCCTCCCGGTCCCCGGCCGCGAGCAGGGCCCCCGCGGTCAGCACCGCCGAGCCCAGGTACGGTACGGGGCTCAGCGAGCGCCCCAGCTCCGCCATGACCACCGCGACCTCGGCGCTCCCGAACCCCAGGCCGCCGAACTCCTCGGGGACCGCCAGCGCCGCCGCGCCGACCTGGGCCGTCAGCGGGGCCCAGGCCGCGTGGCCGGGGTGCCGGGCGAGGGCCGCCCGCACCGCGTCCCGCAGTTCCTCCCGCTCCGGGGTCGGCTCCAGCGGGTTCACGCCGACTCCCCTCGCGCCGCGCGGCGCAGCTCCGCCTTCAGCAGCTTGCCGCCCGCGTTGCGCGGGAGCTCCTCCAGGCGGGTGAACCGCCTGGGCACCTTGAAATTGGCCAGCCGTTCCCGCGTCCAGGAGGTCAGCTCCGCGGAGGTGACCGGCCCGGTGGTGACGACGTACGCCACTCCGACCTCGCCGAGCCGCTCGTCGGGGGCGCCGACGACCGCCGCGTCGGTGATGGCGGGGTGGGTCAGCAGCACGTTCTCCACCTCCGCCGGATAGGCGTTGAACCCGCCGACCACGTACATGTCCTTCAGCCGGTCGGTGATGGCGAGGTAGCCGCGCCCGTCGAGGACGCCGATGTCCCCGGTGCGCAGCCATCCGTCCGGCAGCACGGCCTCGGCGGTGCTCGCCGGGTCGTCCAGGTAGCCGGGGGTGACGTGGTAGCCGCGGACCTGCACCTCGCCGGGTTCCCCGGCGGGCAGCACCGTGCCGAGCGGGTCGGTGATCCGCACCTCGGTGTCCGGCAGCGGCAGGCCGACGGTGTGCGCGAGGGTCCAGGCGTCGGCGTCGGTGGGACAGACGGACACGACGCCGCCGGACTCGGTGAGCCCGTACGCGGTGAACACGTCGGGCGCGCCCAGTTCGCCGCGGATCTCCTCGACGAGCGAGGTGGGCACGGCTGCGGCTCCGGTGCCGGCCAGACGCAGTGCGGAGAGGTCGTGGGAGGCGCGGGCCGGGTGGCGGATCAGACCGTGGAAGACGGTGGGCGGGCCCATCAGGCAGGTGATGCGCTCGGCGGCCATGCGGTGCAGGATGCGGTCGGTGTCGTAGACCGCCTCGGGGAGCATGGTGACCCCGCGCAGCAGGCAGGCGAGTACCCCGGCCTTGTAGCCGAAGGTGTGGAAGAAGGGGTTGACCAGCAGGTACCGGTCGCCGGGGCGCAGGGTGACCAGACCGGACCAGGAGGCGTAGAGCCGGAGGGTCTGGCCATGGGTGGTCATGACGCCCTTGGAGCGGCCGGTGGTGCCGGAGGTGTAGAGGATGTCACTGAGGTCCCCGGGACGTACGGCGGCCGCGCGCGCCGCCCGTTCTCCCTCGGGTACGGCCTCGCCGGCGCGCAGGTACGCCTCCCAGCCGGTGACCCGGGCGGGCCCCGCGTCCCCGCCGCCCGCGCGTCCGTCCCGCAGGATCACGGTGGAGGCGAGCGCCCCCAGGTCCTCTCCGGAGGCGTGCAGGTCGCGGGCGTAGTCGGTGCCGAGGAAGCCGCGCTCGGTGAGCAGGACGCGGGCGCCGCTGCGCCGGATGATGTCGGCGGCCTCGGCGGGTTTGTAGCGGGTGTTGATCGGGACGAGTACCGCCCCGACGCCGACCGCGCCCAGCGCGGCGGTGATCCACCCGCGGCTGTTGGGGGCCCAGACGGCGACGCGGTCACCGGGGCGGACGCCGTGGGCGATGGCGGCCCGGGCGGCGGCGGCGACCTCGGCGGCGAGCCGGGCGAAGGTCCAGCGGACCTCTCCGTCGGCGAGCGCCTCGAGCTCGCCGTACGCGGCGGCGGCGTACTCGGGCAGCCGGGCGAGCGTGGTGGGTGGCTGCGGCGGGGGTGGTGGTGGCATCGGACCCTCCCTACTTGACGAGCGAGCGTGGGCGGTATCCAATCACAGGTGTTTCGGTTAGGCATATACCTAGTAGAAATAATCAGGAGGGGTTCTCATGTCCGACATGAAGTCGGTCCTGTCCAGCTTCTGCACCGGAGTCGCCGTCGTCACGGCGCGCGGAGCCGACGGCCGTCCCGCCGGGATGGCCGTGCAGTCCTTCTCGTCCGTGTCCCTGGATCCGCCGCTGGTCTGCTTCTGCCCGGCGCGCACGTCCACCACCTGGCCCCGGATCCAGGCCGCCGGAGCCTTCGCCGTCAACATCCTCGCCGCCGACCAGCGGGACCTGTGCCGCCGGTTCGCCGTCACTGGAGGGGACAAGTTCGCCGGCGTCGCCTGGCGGCCCGGCGGCAACGGCGCGCCACTGCTGGACGGGGCCCTGGCCACCGTCGAATGCGATCTCGAGGCCGTCCTGGACGGCGGCGACCACGCCGTCGCGCTGGGCCGGGTCACCGCCCTGACGGCGCGCCGCGAGGGCGCGCCGCTGCTCTACTTCCGGCGCACCTACGGGTGCTTGCCGGACGGGCCGGACGCGCCGGTCCTGTCGGACTTGCCCGGAGCCCCGTCCGGCTCTCCGGCCGCGCCGCGCCCGCTCTCCAGCTCGGCGATGTCGTCGAGCATGGCGGCCGCGAGGTCGCGCTCGGAGGCGTAGTACCGCTCCGCCCACTTGAGGGTGAGCGTCGGGTACGCCCAGGAGGCCTCGTCCTTAGCCCCCTCCGCGTCGGCCACCGCTCGCCGCCGCATCTTCTCCGCGAACTCCTGGTGCTGTACGAGGACTTCGCGCATCTGGTCCGACTCCAGCAGGTGTCCGAGCCACAGTCGCAGCATCGGCCCGTGCTTGAGCACCGGGGGGTCGACGGGCGCCTCGCGCGCCCATCGCCGTACCGCCGCCATGCCCTCGTCGGTGATCCGGTAGACCCGCTTGTCGCGGGTGCCGGTCTCCTGGGAGACCAGTCGCGAGGAGGCGTAGCCGGCCTTCTCGAGCCGCTTGAGCTCGCTGTAGATCTGACTGAAGGACGGGCTCCAGTAGAAGAAGCGCAGCGACCAGTCCGACCACTTCTTCAGGTCGTAGCCGGAGAGCTCCTCCCCGAAGGAGAGCAGCCCGAGCACCGCCCAGCTGGTCGCGGGGAGCGTGCGCCCGTTCGTCTCGTCTGCCGCCTCGTCTGCCACGCAGCGCAGTCTACGACCGGTCTGCGCGGTGACTCTTCCCCCGGCAGATTATGACTGCTAGAAGTATTCCTATTCGAAATACATCGCTAGCGTGCCGTGCGCAGCGCACGGCTGGGAGGTTCCCCGTGAAGTTCTCGATGATCTTCGAGGCGCAGCTCGTCGACCCGACCCCCGAACGTGAACACCAGGTCATCCGCGACTGCGTCGAACAGGCCGTGTTCGCCGAGGAGATGGGCTTCGACCGGATCTGGGCGGTCGAGCACCACTCCCTCACCCAGTACGCCCACATGAGCGCCTCCGAGATCTTCCTGACCTGGGTCGCCGCCCGGACCGAGAAGATCCGCATCGGCCACGGCGTCGTCACCATGCCCTTCGGCTACCAGCACCCCGTCCGCGTGGCCGAGCGCGCCGCGATGCTCGACGTGCTCTCCGGCGGCCGCGTGGACATCGGAGCCGGGCGCGGTGCCACCCGCCAGGAGATGTCCATGTACGGGGTCCGGCCCGAGGACACCTACCCGCAGATGGAGGAGGCGCTGCGGATCTTCTCCTCCGCGTGGCGCGAGGAGGTGTTCGAGTGGCACGGCACCATCGACATCGGCCCCGGCGCGATCCTGCCCCGCCCGGTCCAGGACCCGCACCCGCCGCTCTTCATGGCCTGCTCCAAGCACGACACCCTCAAGCTCGCCGCCGAACTGGGCATCGGGGCCCTGGTGATGGGCTTCGCAGGCGCCGACGACGTACGCGAGATGCGCAAGGTCTACGACGAGGCCATCGCCACCCGCACCGGGGACCGCCTCGTCTCCAGCGAGGTCAACGACCACCTCTCCGCCCTCTGCCCGACCATCGTCCTCGACGACGCCGAGCGCGCGCTGCGCCTGGGCACCCGCGGCCAGCGCTTCTTCGCCGAGTCCATCGCGCACTGGTACGGCAACGCCCCCGAGCCGACGGGCTGGTCCGAGGAGGAGACCGCCGAGGAACACGTGGCGGCGCTGGAGAGGAGCCGGGAGGAGCTCGTCGCCAGGCTCCACGAGGCGAACATCCCCGCCCGCCCCGTGGACACCGGCACCTACAACGCCGAGCATGCTTACGGCGATGCGCGGACCGCCATCGCCTACGTCGAGCGGCTGCGCGAGATCGGCGTCGACGAGGTCATGTGCCTGATCCAGATGGGCACCGTCCCGCAGGAGGCGTGCATGGAGACCATCCGGCAGTGGGGCGAGACCGTCATCCCGCACTTCCGCGCACTGGAGGGCTGACCCGTGGGCGCGGTTTCCGGCGGGTCCGTCCGTCTCGACGGCAAGGTCGTCGTCATCACCGGCGCCGGACGCGGCCAGGGCGCGGCCGAGGCCCGCCTCTGCGCGGAGGCGGGCGCGCGGGTCGTGGTCACCGACATCCGGGAGGAGGAGGGCCGTTCGGTCGCCACCTCCCTCGGTGACCAGGGGCTCTACGTACGGCACGACGTGGCCGACGCCGGCAGCTGGGCGGAGGTCGTACGGGAGGCCGTGCGCGCCTTCGGCACGGTCTCGGCCCTGGTCAACAATGCCGCGCTGTGGCGCACGGCCCACGTCGAGCGCCAGGGCCTCGAAGACTTCGAAGCCCTGCTGCGGGTCAACCTGCTCGGCCCGTTCCTCGGTATCCAGGCGGTCGCCCCGGTCCTGCGCGCCGCCGGCGGCGGCTCGATCGTCAACGTCTCCTCCACCGCCGGCCTGGTCGGCATCCCGGGCCACGCGGCGTACGGATCGAGCAAGTTCGGGCTGCGCGGGCTGACGAAGTCGGCGGCGCTCGACCTGGCGGGGGACCGGATCAGGATCAACTCCGTGCACCCGGGGGCGATCGACACCCCGATGGTCAGCGAGGCGGTCGCGGGGCGGGACTGGTCGCACGTGCCGCTGGGGCGGATCGGGCGGCCCGAGGAGGTGGGCGAGCTGGTCCTCTTCCTCTGCTCGGACGGGTCCTCGTACATCACGGGAGCGGAGTTCACGGTCGACGGGGGGATGACGGCGCGATGAGCGGCACCGACGGTCTGTCCCCGGCGGCCCGCGGGCTGTGCGACGCGATGTCGGCCGGCTTCCCCGGGCCGGGGGACACGGCGGCCCTGCGGGCGGCGGCGCGCGGCGCCCCCGGGGGCGCCGCCGTGGCCTCGGTCCGCGGCGCGGCCGCCGACGGCGTCCCCGTACGGATCTACGACCCCGAGCCGGGCGCCCGGGGGCGCCCCCTCGCCGTGTTCCTGCACGGCGGGGGCTGGGTGATGTGCGGCCTGGACAGCCACGACGCGCTGTGCCGGGCCCTGGCCCTGGCCTCGGGCGCGGTGGTGGTCTCCGTCGACTACCGGCTCGCCCCCGAACACCCGTGGCCGGCGGCGCCCGACGACGCGCTGACCGTGGTGCTGTGGGCCCGGGCGCGGGCGGCCGAACTGGGCTGCGACCCCGCACGGCTCGTCGTCGCAGGGGACTCCAGCGGAGGCAACCTCGCGGCCGTGACGGCCCTGCGGGCCCCCGAACTGATCGCCGGGCAGCTGCTGTTCTACCCGCCCCTGGACGCCTCGATGGGATCCCGCTCGGTGGCCGAGTTCGCGGAGGGGTACTTCCACACGGCCGCGCACATGGCCTGGTACTGGGACCAGTACGGCGGCGACGCGGCCCACCCCCACGTCTCCCCGCTCCGGGCCCCCGACTTCTCGCAGCTGCCCCGCACGCTGCTCGTCCTGGCCGACTGCGACGTCCTGCGGGACGAGGGCCTGGCCTACGGGCGCCGGCTGGGGGAGGCGGGCGTGGACTGCGGGGTCCACCTGGTCCCCGGGGTCTTCCACGGCTTCCTCGGCCTGCCGCTCCCCGCCGCGGAGGCGGCGATCGGGGTGGCGGGGGCGTGGATGGCGGCGACGGGTGCGAGGTAGAGGGGGCTGGGCGGCCGGATTCGAACCGGCGTCCTCCTCCATGCTGTGTAGGCGCACTACCCCTGTGCTGCGACCCAGCCCTTGAGGGGGATCCTGGGCGAGGCCCCGGCGGACGGACACACGAACATCCCCGGCATGATGTGCGCATGTCGATATCGGTCCCCGGGGCAGTGGTGCGCAACTCCCTCGCCCTGGCGGCGGAGTTCGCCGCCGCCCTGCTGATGCGCGGCTCCCAGCCGCACTGGCTGCCGATCCTGCTCGCGCTGTTCGCGTTCGTGTCCGGGGTGCCGAACGGTACGGAGGCCGGGTTCGTGCGGCGGACGTCGCTCGCGGTGGGGGCGGTGCTGATCGTGTTGTGCGGTGCCCGCGCGTGGGACGGCCCTGTCCTCTGGGAGGCCCTGACCGCGCTCCTGCTCCTGATCCAGACGATCTCCCTGACCCGCCTGTCCCGCCGCTGACAGCCACTCCCGCCGCGCGGGCCGCAGTCCCCTACCCGGCCTTCGCCCGTTCCCCGGGCCGGGCCGGGGGCTACAGCCGCTCGATGATGGTGACGTTGGCCTGGCCGCCGCCCTCGCACATGGTCTGGAGGCCGAAGCGGCCGCCCGTGCGCTCCAGTTCGTGCAGGAGCGTGGTCATCAGCTTGACGCCCGTCGCGCCCAGCGGATGGCCCAGGGCGATCGCGCCGCCGTTGACGTTCACCCGCTCAGGGTCCGCGCCCGTCTCCTTCAGCCAGGCCAGGGCCACCGGCGCGAACGCCTCGTTGATCTCGACCAGGTCGATGTCCGCCAGGGACATGCCGGTCTTCTTCAGGGCGTAGGCCGTCGCCGGGATCGGCGCGGACAGCATGCGGATCGGGTCCTCGCCGCGGACCGAGAGGTGGTGGATGCGGGCGCGCGGGCGCAGACCGTGTTCCCGTACCGCCCGCTCGGAGGCCAGCAGCATCGCCGCCGCGCCGTCCGAGACCTGGGAGGAGACCGCCGCCGTGATCGTGCCGCCCTCCATGACCGGCTTCAGGCCCGCCATCTTCTCCAGACTCGTGTCGCGGCGCGGGCCCTCGTCCACCGAGACGGAGCCGTACGGAACGATCTCCCGCTCGAAGCGCCCCTCGTCGATGGCGCGCAGCGCCCGCTCGTGGGAGCGCAGGGCGAACTCCTCCATGTCCCGCCGCGAGATGCCCCACTTCTCCGCGATCAGCTGGGCCCCGTGGAACTGGTTGACCGGGGAGTCCCCGTACCGCGCCCGCCATCCCGCCGACCCCAGGTACGGGCCCTCCGTGAAGCCCAGCGGCTCGGCCGCCTGCCGCGAGGCGAAGGCGATCGGGATCATCGACATGTTCTGGGTGCCGCCCGCGACCACCAGGTCCTGGGTGCCGGACATGACGCCCTGCGCCGCGAAGTGCACCGCCTGCTGGGAGGATCCGCACTGGCGGTCGATGGTGACGCCGGGGACCTCCTCGGGGAGTCCCGCCGCCAGCCAGGCCGTCCGCGCGATGTCGCCCGCCTGCGGGCCCACCGTGTCGAGGCAGCCGAACACCACGTCCTCGACGGCCGCCGGGTCGATCCCGGACCGTTCGACGAGCGCCTTCAGGACGTGCGCCCCCAGGTCGGCCGGGTGGACCTCGGACAGGCCTCCCTTGCGCCGGCCCACCGGGGTGCGTACCGCTTCGACTATGTAGGCCTCGGGCATCAGAACTCCTCAGGGGTATGCGGGTTACGTACGTGTGGCGATTCCGTCCAGCACCATCGACAGGTACTGGCGGGCGATCTCCTCGGGACTGTGCTGGCCTCCCGGCCGGTACCAGGACGCCGCGACCCACACCGTGTCGCGCACGAAGCGGTAGGTGAGGCGGATGTCCAGGTCGGCGCGGAAGACCTCGGCCGCGACGCCGCGCTCCAGCGTCCCCAGCCACGCCTTCTCGAACTTGACCTGCGAGTCGGAGAGGTAGTGGAAGCGGGGCTGGGTCGACAGGTGGCGGGACTCCTTCTGGTAGATCGCGACGGCGGCGCGGTGCCGGTCGATCTCCCGGAACGATTCGGTGACGAGCGCCTCGATGGTCTCCCTGGGGCCGAGTCCGGCGGCGAGGACGGTGTCGTAGCCCTCCCACAGCTCGTTCAGGAAGGCGGAGAGGATCTCGTCGAGCATCGATTCCTTGGAATCGAAGTGGTAGTAGAGGCTGCCGGCGAGCATGCCGGCGGCGTCGGCGATCTTGCGGACGGTGGTGGCGTTGTAGCCCTGTGCGGCGAAGACCTCCGCGGCGGTGTCGAGGAGTTCGCGGCGGCGCTCGGGCGACGCCGTCACCTGGGGCTTCTTCTGGGATGTCGGCTTGTTCGTTGGCACGCGCCCATTCTGGTCATACCCCGGCCGGTCATACGCCGGCCTACGCGTGCTGACTGCTGACCGATACGGTCTCGCCCGTCATGTACGACGAGTAGCCGCTGGCCAGGAAGACGATGACGTTGGCGACCTCCCACGGCTCGGCGTAGCGGCCGAAGGCCTCGCGGGCGGTGAGTTCGGCGAGCAGCTCCTCGCTGGTGACCTTCACCAGGTGCGGGTGCATGGCCAGGCTCGGCGCGACCGCGTTGATCCGTACGCCGAACTCCGCGGCCTCCAGTGCCGCGCAGCGGGTCAGCGCCATCACCCCGGCCTTGGCGGCGGCGTAGTGGGCCTGCCCGGTCTGGGCGCGCCAGCCGATGACGGAGGCGTTGTTGACGATGACCCCGCGCCCGGTGCCCGCTCCCCGGAAGGACCGCATCGCGGCGCGCGTGCAGCGGAAGGTGCCGTTCAGCGTGACGTCGAGGACGCGGGACCACTGTTCGTCGGTCATGTCGACGAGGTTCGCGGTGCCGCCGAGGCCGGCGTTGTTGACGACGACGTCGAGGCCGCCGTGGAGGCGTTCGGCGAGCGAGAAGAGGGCCCGCACCTGTTCCTCGTCGGTGACGTCGCAGGGCAGGGAGGCGACGCGGTCCGCGCCGAACTCCGCGGCCAGCGCCTCCTCGCTCTCCTTGAGGCGGCGGGCGTGCGCGTCGCCGATGAGGACGCGGGCACCCTCCTCCAGGAAGCGGCGGGCGGTGGCCCCGCCGATGCCGGCCCCGGCGGCGGCGGTGATGACGGCGGTCCGGCCCGCCAGCAGTCCGTGCCCGGCCACGTACTCGGGTGCGTTGAGGGGTGCGTTCACGCCCGTACCTCCTTGGGAAGGCCGAGGATCCGCTCGGCGACGATGTTGCGCTGGATCTCGTCCGAGCCCGCGTAGATGGTGTCGGAGCGGGAGAAGAGGAAGAGCCGCTGCCAGTCGTCGAGGTCGTACGGGTCCCCGTGCGCTCCGGCCGCGACGAGCCCGGCGGCCCCGCACACGTCCATGGCGAGTTCTCCCAGGTCCCGGTGCCAACGGGCCCAGTACAGCTTCGCCATGGAGGGGGCGGTGCCGGGCCGCAGCGCGGTCGCGCGCATGGTCTCCAGGCCGATCCAGGCCCGCACGAGCCGGTCGCGGATCAGCGGGTCGGCCATCGCGCCGCCCAGCCGGGCCCGTTCGGCCAGGGCTTCGAGTTCGCGGCGGAAGCCGACCTGCTGGCCCAGGGTGGAGACGCCGCGCTCGAAGCCGAGGGTGGCCATGGCGACGGCCCAGCCCTCGCCGGGCGCGCCGACGATGTGGGCGGCGTCGGTGCGGGCCCCGTCGAAGAAGACCTCGTTGAACTCGGAGGTGCCGGTGAGCTGGACGATGGGCCGGACCTCGACCCCGGGCTGTTCCATGGGGACCAGCAGGTAGGACAGACCCGCGTGGCGGCGGGAGCCCACCTCGGTGCGGGCGATCACGAAGCACCACTGCGACTCGTGGGCCAGGGAGGTCCAGATCTTCTGGCCGTCGACGACCCACGAGCCGTCGACGAGGGCGGCCCGGGTGCGGACGCCCGCCAGGTCCGAGCCGGCGTCGGGCTCGCTGTAGCCCTGGCACCACAGCTCCTCCACGGCCCGGATCGGCGGCAGGAAGCGGCGCCGCTGCTCTTCGGTGCCGTGGGCGATGAGGGTGGGGCCGAGGAGCTGCTCGCCGATGTGGTTCACGCGCGCGGGCGCGCCGGCGAGGGCGTACTCCTCGTGGAAGGCGATCTGCTGCCCGGTGCTCGCGCCGCGGCCGCCGTACTCGACGGGCCAGCCGATGCAGGTCCAGCCGTGGGCGGCCATGTGCCGTTCCCAGGCGAGGCGTTCGGCGAAGACCTCGTGCTCCCGGCCAGGTCCGCCGCGGCCCTTGAGGGCGGCGAACTCCCCGGTGAGATGGGCCCGTAGCCACCTCCGAACCTCGGTGCGGAACTCCTCGACGCTGGTCATGGCCGTACGTTAACCTACCAAACACTTGTTAGGGAAGGTTGAAGGATGGAAGCCCCGTGATGGATGGAAGCCGGATGCCCGACGCCCCCGACTCCGAGGCGCCGGTGCTCTACGAGCGCCGCGGCCCGGTCGCCTACGTGACCATGAACCGTCCCCGCTACCGCAACGCGCAGAACAGCGCGATGACCTACGCCCTCGACGACGCCTTCTACCGGGCCGCCGGCGATCCCGAGGTCAAGGTCGTCGTGCTGGCCGGGGCCGGCGAGCACTTCTCGGCGGGCCACGACATCGGCACCCCCGACCGCGACGCGCACCTGCCCTTCGAACGCCGGGCCGGCCTCTGGTGGGACCACTCGCAGCGCTCCGGCGCCGAATCCCGCTTCGCCCGCGAATCCGAGGTCTACCTCGGCATGTGCCGCCGCTGGCGCGAACTGCCCAAGCCCGTCATCGCCTCCGTCCACGGCGCCTGCGTGGCCGGCGGGCTGATGCTCGCCTGGGTCTGCGACCTGATCGTGGCCAGTGCGGACGCCTTCTTCGCGGACCCCGTCGTCCGCATGGGCATCCCGGGCGTCGAGTACTTCGCCCACCCGTGGGCGATGCCCCCGCGCATCGCCAAGGAGTTCCTCTACACCGGCGACCGGATGTCCGCCCGGCGGGCCCACGAGGTCGGCATGGTCAACCGGGTCTACGAGCGGGACGCGCTGGCGGAGGAGACCGACCGGCTCGCCCTACGGATCGCCGAGATGCCGGGCTTCGGACTCGCCCTCACCAAGCGGGCCGTGAACCAGGCCGAGGACCTCCAGGGCCTGCACACCGGCATGGACTCCGTCTTCGGCCTGCACCACCTCGCACACTCCCACAGCGCCGAGACGGTGGCGGACTCGCTCGGCGGCATGGACCTGTCCGCGATGAAAAGTGCCGCGATGGAAGGTGCCGCCAAGACGGGCGCCGCCATGAAGGACGCCGCGACGACGGAGGCGAACAGCTGATGGACCTGAACCATTCGGCGGCCGTGGAGGCCTTCCGGGCCGAGGCCCGCGACTGGCTGGCCGCCCACGTCCCCGCCACCCCCCTGCCCTCCCTGGAGACCCGCGAGGGCTTCGCCGCCCACCGCGAATGGGAGGCGCTGCTGCACTCCGCGCGCTGGTCGGTCGTGTCCTGGCCCCAGGAGTACGGCGGCCGCGGCGTCGACATCGAGCACTGGCTGGTCTTCGAGGAGGAGTACTGGGCCGCCGGCGCGCCCGGCCGGGTCTCCCAGAACGGCATCAACCTCCTCGCCCCCACCCTCCTCGACCACGCCACGGACGAGCAGCGCGCCCGCGTCCTGCCCTCCATGGCCAGCGGCGAGGTCATCTGGGCCCAGGCCTGGTCGGAGCCCGAATCCGGCTCCGACCTCGCCTCCCTCAAGTCCAGGGCCGTACGCACCGAAGGCGGCTGGCTGCTGTCCGGGCAGAAGACCTGGTCCTCGCGGGCCGCCTTCGCCGACCGAGCCTTCGGCATCTTCCGCACCGACCCGGACGCCCCCAAGCCCCACCAGGGGCTCACGTACCTGATGTTCGACCTGCGCGCCCCCGGAGTCACCGTGCGGCCCATCGGCCGCCTCGACGGCAAGCCCGCCTTCGCCGAGCTCTTCCTCGACGAGGTGTTCGTGCCGGACGCGGACGTCATCGGGGAGCCCGGACAGGGCTGGCGTATCGCCATGTCGACGACCGGGAACGAGCGCGGCCTGACCCTGCGCGCCCCGGGCCGCTTCCTGGCCGCCGCCGACCGCCTCGTGGACCTGTGGCGGGCCTCCGGGGACCCCGCCGACACCGCGCTGCGCGACCGGGTCGCCGACGCGGTGGTCGGAGCCCGCGCCTACCAGCTGTTCACCTGGGCCAATGCCTCCCGCTTCGCCGCCGGCGAGACGATCGGCGCCGAGTCCAGCCTCAACAAGGTGTTCTGGTCCCAGTACGACATCGCCCTGCACGAGAGCGCCCTCGACCTGCTGGGCCCGGACGCGGAGCTCGCCGACGGCGAATGGGCCGAGCCGTGGATCTTCTCCCTGGCCGGCCCCATCTACGCGGGGACCAACGAGATCCAGCGCGACATCATCGCCGAGCGGCTGCTCGGCCTCCCGAAGGGCCGCCGCTGATGCGCTTCCTGCCGACCGAGGAACAGTCGGACTTCGCCCGCACCCTGCACGGCCTGCTCGGCGCCTCGGACGTCCCGGCGGCGGTACGGGCCTGGGGCGCGGGCGACCACACCCCCGGCCGGGTGCTGTGGGCGCGGCTCGCCGGGACGGGCCTGTTCGCCCTCGCGGCCGACGAGGCCCACGAAGGCCTGGGCCTCATGCCGCTGGAACTGGCGACCGGCTTCGTGGAGCTGGGCCGCGCCGGGATGCCGGGCCCGGCGGTGGAGACGGCCGCCGCGGCCGTGCTCCTGACCCGGCTCGGCGACGGGGCACTGGCCAAGCGGTTCCTCCCGGGGCTGGTGGCGGGGGAGACCTCGGCCACCCTCACCCTCCCCGGCGGCGGCCCGTACGCCCTGGACGCCGACGCGGCGACCCACCTCCTCACCGTGTCACCGGCCGGGGAGCTCCGCCTGGCCGGCGGCGCTGGAGCACCGCGGACCTCCACCGACCCCGCCCGGCGCCTCTCCGTCCCGGACCCCGGTGGCGAACTGCTGGCGGCCGGCCCGGCGGTCACCGCGGCGGCCCGGGACGCCGGGGACTGGGCGCGACTGCTGACGGCCGCCCAGTGCCTCGGAGCCGGCGAGGCACTCCTGGCCCGGACGGTGGAGTACGCGAAGCAGCGCACCCAGTTCGGCACGCCGATCGGCGGTTTCCAGGCGGTCAAGCACCGGCTCGCCGACACCCTGATCGGCCTGGAGTTCGCCAGGCCGCTGCTGTGGGCGGCCGCGATCTCCCTGGACCCCGGGGAGATCGCGGCGGCGAAGCTGACCGCCGGCGAGGCGGCGTACGCGGCGGCCATGACCGCGCTCCAGCTGCACGGCGCCGTCGGCTACACCGAGGAACTCGACCTCTCCCTGTGGCTGCGCAAGGCCCGCCCGCTGCGCGACGCGTGGGGGACCCCCTCGCAGTGCCGGGCGGCGGTGCTTCAGGAGCGCGTGCGGTAGTACGTCGCCAGAGCGGTGTTCAGGAGGACGGCCCCCGTGAACCACAGGGCCCAGGACCGCTGCCCGAGCGCGAGGAGCGCGAGGGCGGCGGCGCCGAACACCAGGGCCTTGACCCCGAGCTGGGCAGCGAGGGGGACGGCGAACCGGGCCTTCGGCGCGGCGAAGAGCCCCCAGAGCACGGCGGTGGCGAGCGGCGCGGCCACCGCCAGGGCGACGGACCCCACCCGGCCGATGTCACGGGCGAGACCCCACCAGGCCAGCAGGCCGAGGGCCAGGACCTCCAGGAGGAACGCGAGACCCTCGTTGACCAGGAAGAACGCTCGGACGGGGGCGGGCAGCGCAGAGGACGGCATACTCCCAGACTCCTGCGGCCGGGCAGGAGGAGTCCATTCCACACGGGGGTGTCTCAGATGACGGCCACGCTGAGGGTGACCACGTAGGGCTCTTCCACCACTCCGTCCGGAAAGACCGGATCCAGCCGGGCCCGTTCGGCGTCGAGGAACTCCCGGGTGCCGGCCTCGCCCAGGAGCAGGAACGCGGAGTGGCTGGCCAGGTTCGCCAGGTGCGATTCGAGCGGGATCCGCCGGGACCAGGAGACGGTCCGGGTGGTGAAACCGGAGTCGAGGCCGCGCGGGAGGGTACGGAAACCGGTGTCGGGGCCGGCCCCGCCGACCGCACCGGCCCCGCCGACGCCGCCGCCCGGGCCGCCGGCCTCGAAGAAGGCGCGGATCCGCTCGCCCTGCTCCGTGACCCAGCCCGCCGACTCGTCCAGGTCGTTCCACCAGATCGCGAGCGCGCCGCCGGGCTTGAGCACCCGGCGGGCCTCGGGAACGGCCCGCGCCGGGTCGGTCCAGTGCCAGGCCTGGGCGTAGGTCAGGAAGTCGAAGCGGGCTCCGGCCAGCGGCAGCCGGTCCCCGTCCCCGCGCACGATCGGGATCCCGGGGTTGCGGACCCGGAACTCGGCGGCCATCCCGTCCCCGGGCTCGACGGCCACGACCTCGGCCCCGCGGGCGTGCATCGGCGCCGTCCCGATCCCGGTCCCCGCTCCCACGTCAGCCACCCGGGCCCCCGCGAACCGGCGCCCGGCCAGTTCCTCCACCGCGTCGTACAGCGCCTCGGGATAGCCGGGCCGGTATGCCGCGTAGAGGGCGGCGGCGGTGTCGAAGGACCGGGCCCGGGAGCGGGGAGTCGTCGTCATGGGCCCATTGTTTTCGATCACGCGCGCGCGGACCAGACCCCATCTTTCCCGTCTGCCCGCACCTCGCCGGTCTCGTCCTCGACTCGGGCGGGATGGGCGTCCCGGGGCTCCGCGGGGCCCCGCGGGGCCCTGGCGGAGGTGGGCGGGAGACTCCGTGCCGGAGGCACCCGGGACGGAGGTCACATGCCCTCGGCGACACTCCCTGACCGGCGTGTGCTAGCTTAGAGCTCGTTGCAGTTGTGGTACCCATGAACTTTATGTGCGCCTGACGGGATTGCTCCGACAGGCGCTTTTATTGTTTTGCCGGAATCTCCGGATGGGGCCCTTTGCCGCCTATTCAGGAGATTTAACAATGGCACTTGGCACCGTGAAGTGGTTTAACTCGGAAAAGGGCTTCGGCTTCATCGAGCAGGACGGTGGCGGCCCGGACGTGTTCGCCCACTACTCGAACATCGCCACCCAGGGCTTCCGTGAGCTCAACGAGGGCCAGCGCGTGTCCTTCGACGTCACCCAGGGCCAGAAGGGCCCCCAGGCGGAGAACATCCTCCCCGCCAACTAAGCATTTCAGCTCGCCGGGGTCCGCACCGTGAGGTGCGGGCCCCGGCTTGTCTGCTGTTTCGACTCGTTTGCAGCAGTTGTACGCAGTACCTGCCGGTTTCAGGAGGGCTTTCTCGCATGACCAGCTCCAGCTCCGCACGACCCAGCCGCCGCCCCACCCGGGGTCGAGGTGCGGCCCAGGGACGTCCGAAGGCTGGCGCGGGACGGCAGAAGTCCGCCCCCGTAGCCAGGCCCCAAGAATTCACCATGCCCGAACCGCTGACCCCGGCCCTGCCGCCGGTGGAAGCCTTCGGGGACATGGACATGCCCGAGGCGCTGCTGAAGACCCTCGCCGCCCAGGGCGTCACCGAGCCGTTCCCGATCCAGGCCGCGACGATCCCGAACTCGCTCGTCGGCCGTGACCTGCTCGGCCGCGGCCGCACCGGATCCGGCAAGACGCTGGCCTTCGGCCTGGCGCTGCTGGCCCGTACCGCCGGCCGCCGCGCGCAGCCGAAGCAGCCGCTCGCGCTGGTCCTCGTACCGACCCGTGAGCTCGCGCAGCAGGTCACCGACGCCCTGGCCCCGTACGCCACGGCCGTCAACCTGCGCATCGCGACCGTCGTCGGCGGCATGTCGATCAACCGGCAGTCCGGCGCCCTGCGCCGCGGCTCCGAGGTGCTCGTCGCCACCCCCGGCCGTCTGAAGGACCTCATCGACCGCGGTGACGCCGACCTCTCCCAGGTCTCCATCACGGTCCTCGACGAGGCCGACCAGATGACCGACATGGGCTTCATGCCGCAGGTCACCGCCCTGCTCAAGCAGGTCCAGCCCGAGGGCCAGACCATGCTCTTCTCGGCGACCCTCGACAAGAACATCGACAAGCTCGTCAAGATGTTCCTGCACGACCCGGTCGCCTTCTCCGTCGACCCGTCCGCCGGTGCGGTCAGCACGATGGAGCACCACGTCCTGTACGTCATGGACGAGACCGACAAGAAGGCCGTGGCCACGCGTATAGCCGCTCGCGACGGCCGGGTGATCATGTTCGTCGACACCAAGCGCGGGGTCGACCGCATGGTCAAGAAGCTCCTCGCCGACGGCGTCCGAGCCTCCGGCCTGCACGGCGGCCGCTCGCAGCCGCAGCGCAACCGGACCCTCGACTGGTTCAAGACGGGCGAGGTCACCGCGCTGGTCGCCACCAACGTGGCCGCCCGCGGCATCCACATCGACGACCTCGACCTCGTCGTCAACGTGGACCCGCCGGTCGACCACAAGGACTACCTGCACCGCGGTGGCCGTACCGCCCGCGCCGGCGAGTCCGGCAGCGTAGTCACCCTGGTCCTGCCCGACCAGAAGCGCGACATGACCCGCCTGATGTCGGACGCCGGGATCTCCCCGCGCATCGCGCAGATCAAGTCCTCCGACGAGGAGCTGACCCGGATCACCGGCGCCAAGGAGCCCTCGGGCATCCCGGTCGTGCTGGACGTCCCGCAGGCCACCCCGCCGCGCCAGCGTTCCGCCGGCCAGGCCGGCGGCGGCTCCGGCGGTGGCGCCCGTCGCCGTTCGGGCGGCGGTCCGCGTACCGGCTCCGCCGGCACGGGCTCCGCTCCGGCCGCCGGTGGCGGCCGCGGCCGTCGTTCCGGCGGTGGCTCCGGCGCCTCCGGTCAGGCCGCGGCCTCCGGGTCCGGCCAGGCCCGCCGTGGCCAGGGCGGCCAGGGTTCGGCCGCGGCCGGCTCCGGCGAGCGCGGCCGTCGTACCGGTGGCGCTCCCTCCGGCGGCGCGGCCGCGGCTTCGGCCCGCAGCCGTGTCGGTGGCGGCGGCCAGGGGCGTCGCCGCTCCGCCTGATCCAGGAGCACGAGCGAGCACACGACGCCGGGCGGCGCGATCCACGCGCCGCCCGGCGTCTTCGTGCGTCCGGACCCTTACCGGACCATCTTGACCTGGAGCTTCGCCAGGGTTCGCAGGTCCAGCCCGAGGCCCTCGGTGAGGTAGCCGTAGAAGCTGCCGTAGTCGGCCTCGATCTGCGCGGTCGCCGAGTCCAGGTAGTCCTGGCGGACCTCCTGGAGCGGGATCAGCAGATCGGGGTTCTGCATCCGGCCGGACTGCTTGAGCCCCGCCCGCACCTGGGCGTCGTACGCCCCGCGGAAAGTGTTCGAGGCCAGGTAGTCGCCCTCGGCGGTGTCCTGTGGGACGGCCAGGGCGCGCAGCAGGACGTAGCTCATCCAGCCCGTCCGGTCCTTGCCCGAAGTGCAGTGGTAGAGCACCGGGTCCTGCTTGCCGTCGGCGATCTCGCGGAGGGTGGCCGCGAACTGCGCCCGGCTCTCGGGGTTGGTCACGAACGTCCTGTAGATGTCGCGCATGTACGCCTCGGCGCGGCCGCCGCCGAGCATCTGCTCCTGCTTCACGGGATCACCGCTGGCTATGGCGCCGACCAGGGTCCCGTACAGGCCGAGGTCGCTGATCGGGCGGGCGGTGGAGGCCAGGCCCGCGGGCAGCTTGTCGGCGCCGTCGTACTGGACCTCCATCGGGATGCGGAAGTCGACGACCTTCGTGAGGCCGAGACCGGAGACGGAGGTGATGTCCGCCGCGGTCAGCTTGGACAGCGCGTCGGAGCGGTAGACCAGTCCCTGACGGACCTGGCCGCCCGTCCAGGTGCGGTACCCGCCGAGGTCACGGACGTTCACCGCGCCCTGGAGGGGGATCTGGCGGATCGGCTGCGCCTGCTGGTGGTGGCGCGAGACGGTGGCACTGTTCGCAGGCGCCGCGTGCGCGACGGCGGGCAGAGTCCCGATGGCGAGGGCGGAGGCGAGCACCGCGGTCGCCAGGCGGATTCGGGCACGGCTCATCTGGGGCAACTCCTGTAACGGAGAAGGGGAATCACCCTGGTGGTGGCAGGGTGCCGAGCGGGTGCGGGGGGATGAGGCGGGCCGGGTCGGAGTGGGGGGAGCCCAGGCCGTGCAGACGTTCCAGCACGGTGTGCGCCTCGGCCATGACGCGCGTGACGAGCTCCGCGCACGACGGAAGGTCCTCGATCACGCCGGCGACCTGGCCGGATGCCATGACGCCGAGGTCCGTACGGCCCTCGACCATGGACGCCTTGAGGAGCATGGGGGTGTTGGCGGCGAGCAGTACCTGGCTCCAGGACAGGTCCTTGCCGTGTTTCATCGCGAGGCCGTCCCGGATCATCTCCGCCCAGGACAGGCCCGACAGCTTCTTGAAGCCGGCCGCGTGCCGCACCGCCTTGGCCAGGGCCTTCGTACGGCCCGCCCGTTCCAGGGAGGCCACGAGCTCGCTGCGGAGCATCCGGTGCGGCAGCCCGTCCACGGCCGTCGTGACGGTGACGTCCTTGACGGTCGCCTTCAGGTACTCGGCCTTCACCGCGTCGGGGACGGTGGAGTCGGAGGTCAGCAGGAACCGGGTGCCCATCGCGATGCCCGCGGCCCCGTAGGCCAGGGCCGCGACCAGACCGCGGCCGTCGCTGAACCCGCCGGCCGCGATCACCGGGATGCCGACCGCGTCGACCACCTGCGGCAGCAGTACGGTCGTGGCCACGTCACCGGTGTGTCCGCCGCCCTCGCCGCCCTGCACGATCACCGCGTCCGCACCCCACGCCGCGACCTTCTCGGCGTGCCGGCGGGCCCCGATGGAGGGGATCACGACGACCCCCGCGTCCTTGAGCCTCGCGATCAGCTCCCTGGACGGGGCGAGCGCGAAGGAGGCCACCCGGACGCCCTCGTCGATGATCAGCTGGGCCCGGTCGGCGGCGTCCCCGGCGTCCGCGCGCAGATTGACCCCGAACGGGGCATCCGTACGGGACTTGACCTCGTGGACCGCCGCCCGCAGCTGGTCCGTCGTCATCGTCGCCGAGGCCAGGATGCCGAGCGCACCCGCGTTGGCCGCCGCCGACACCAGGCGCGGGCCCGCCACCCAGCCCATGCCCGTCTGCACGATCGGATGCTCGACTCCGACCAGCTTGGTGAATGCCGTCTCCATCGGCTCAGACCCGCACTTCCCGGTCGCGCAGCCCTCTGGGGTCGACGACCTCGCGGATCAGCCGCAGCTCCTGAGGGGACGGCTCCCGCGTGTACGGGACCTCGCCCTCGACGGCGAGGTCGAAGCCGGTGGCCGCCCGGACCTGCTCCACCGTGACCCCGGGGTGCAGGGAGGCGAGGCGCATGCTGTGGTCCGGGCCGCCGAAGT
Organism: Streptomyces sp. NBC_00435; assembly: GCF_036014235.1. Classification (GTDB taxonomy): domain Bacteria; phylum Actinomycetota; class Actinomycetes; order Streptomycetales; family Streptomycetaceae; genus Streptomyces. The sequence goes on along the minus strand of NZ_CP107924.1, from coordinate 2,167,999 downwards.
CGAAGACGCCGAGATCGCTGACCACCCGGGGGAGCCGGTGGAAGCGGGTCACCCCGGCCGCCCCGGCGCGGTCGTAGCCCACCCCGCTGACCATGTCGACGCGCTCGACGAACACCCGGGTCGAATGCTTGGGGATCCAGTAACTCACCGGGTTGTTCAGGGTGTTCACCGGAGCTCCGCGCACCCCCAGGAGCTGGCGGGTGGGCTGCTGCCAGTCGCCGATGCAGGAGATGTTCTGGTTGCCGTACCGGTCGATCTGGCTGGCGCCCATCATCACGTGCCGGCGGCCACCGGTGACCATCGTCAGGTGACGGCGGTACGGGAGCCAGCCTTCGGCCGTGCCGTCGAGACCGACCAGCATGGCTTCGCCGTCGGTCAGCAGCAGGTCGGGCGAGAAGGTCCGCTTCGCCAGCCGGGCCCCGAAGGAGGGCACCAGCCCCATCGGGCTGGCCAGCACCTCGCCGTTGTCCCGCCACGCCTCGGCACAGGCGATCACGCAGTACTCGGCGCGGGTGACGGTGGAGGTGGAGGCGTTGGTGGCCGTGCTGCTCACTGCTGCTCCTCGTGCCAGGCCTGGACGGCGGACTGGTAGGCGTGCTCGCTCCCGCCGGAGAGGAAGCGCTCGGCGAACTCCGGCCAGGGGGTGGTCGCGTACAGCTTCTGGAAGGCCTCGTCGCGTTCGTAGTCGGGGGCGCAGGAGGTGAAGTGCGCGCCGTTCGGGGTCTCCACGACCCCGGTCACCGAGTGGCGGCTGACGAGGAGGGACTGGGGGGGCCCGGCCTTGGAGAGCTCGGCGGTCTCGACGACCGCCTCGCAGGAGACGTAGGCGGTGTCGGCGGCCTCGCAGAAGAGGTCGTCGAAGTACGGGTCCGGGCCCAGGTACTGGGCGTTGCCGAGCCGGTCGGCGCGGTTCAGGTGGACCAGGGCCGCGTCCATGCGCAGGGCGGGGACCGCCACGAACTCCTCGCCGTCGGCGTACGGAGAGGTGACGGTGCGCAGCTCGGGGTTGACGCGCATGACGTCGGAGCCGAGGCCGGCGCGGACCGGGAGGAAGGGCAGCCGGTTGGCGGCGGCGTGCAGGCCCCACATGAACATCGCCTCGTCGAGCTCGGTGAGGGCGAAGGCGCCGCTCTCGCGGGCGGCCCGGTAGTGGGGCTCCAGGGGGATGGAGTCGAGGGTGACGAAGGGGGTGACGAGCCTGCGGATCCGTCCGGCGGCGGCGAGCAGGCCGACGTCGGGGCCGCCGTAGGAGATCACGGTGAGATCGGTGACCCCGGAGCGGAGCAGTGCCCGGACCAGGGCCATGGGCTTGCGCCGTGAACCCCAGCCGCCGATGCCGAGGGTCATCCCGCTGCTGAGCCGGCCGACCACCTCGTCGGGGGTCATGCTCTTGTCGGTCATGCCGATTCCGCCTTCGCGTCGCTCTTCGCGCTGCTTCCGAAGGTGTCGCGGACCCGGTCGGCGACGCCGCTGAGGTTGGCCTCGAAGGTGAAGCCCTGCTCGAAGCGGTAGCTGCGGCGCACGTCCACGGGGTCGATGCCGTTGATGGCGGCCTTGGCCAGCCGGATGAGGTAGCCGTCCTTCTTCGCGATCTCGACGGCCAGTTCCAGGGCGGCCGCCCGCAGTTCCGCGCGCGGGACCACCTTCCACACCGAGCCGTGCGCGTGCAGTTCGGCGGCGGTCGCGGTGCGCGAGGTGTAGTACAGCGTGCGCATCAGGTGCTGCGGGACGAGCCGGGCCAGGTGGGTGGCGGCCCCGAGGGCGCCCCGGTCCAGCTCCGGCAGTCCGAAGGTCGCGTCGTCGGAGGCGACGATGGCGTCGGCGTTGCCGACCAGCCCGATCCCGCCGCCCAGGCAGAAGCCGTTCACGGCGGCCACGACCGGCACCTCGCACTCGTACACGGCGGCGAAGGCCTCGTAGCAGCCCCGGTTGGCGCCGATGAGCGAGGCGTGGCCGGTGTCGCGCTGCATCTCCTTGATGTCGACGCCTGCGTTGAAGCCGCGGCCCTCGGCGGCAAGGACCACGCACCGGACCTCCGGGTCGCGGCCGGCCGCGCGCAGGGCGTCGGCCAGGTCGTACCAGCCCTGCACGGGCAGTGCGTTGACGGGCGGGAAGTCGACTGTGACGAGTGCGATGCCCTTGTCGGGGCTTGAGGTGGAGACACCCATGAGCGGATCAGCTACCTTTCCACCAAACATTTGTTAGGTGAGGAAGGTAGCAGCCGATGGAGCTCAACGGGAGGGTTGCCGTCGTCACCGGCGGAACCCGGGGAGTCGGCGCCGGGATCACGAGAGCGTTCCTCGCGGCGGGGGCCGAGGTCCTCGTCTGCGCGCGCAGGCCACCGGAGGAACCGGTGGCGGCCGAGGGCCGCGCGGCGTCGTTCACCGCCGTCGACCTGCGCGATCCGGCCGCCGTACAGGACTTCTTCGAATCGGTCGCCAAGCGCTACGGGCGGCTCGACTGCCTGGTCAACAACGCGGGCGGAACCCCGTACCGGCTGCTGGGGGAGGGCGAGGCGCAGCGCCACGCGCGGGTCGTCGAACTCAACCTGATCGCCCCGATGACCGCCTCGGTCGCCGCGTACCCCTGGCTGCGGGAGGCCCGGGGCTCCGTCGTGATGATCGGCAGCGTCAGCGGGACCCGCCCCTCGCCGGGTACGGCGGCCTACGGGGCGGCGAAGGCGGGGCTGGAGAACCTGGCCCGCTCCATGGCCGTGGAATGGGCCCCCGAGGTACGGGTCAACTCGCTGGTCCTGGGCATGGTGCGGACCGAGCTCTCGCACCTGCACTACGGGGACCAGGCCGGTGTCGCGGCGGTCGGCGCGACCGTCCCGCTGGGGCGGCTGGCCGAACCCTCCGACGTGGGCGACGCGGCGGTCTTCCTGGCCTCGGACCGGGCGGCGTACGTGAGCGGGGCGAGCCTGCTCGTGCACGGCGGCGGCGAACGGCCGGCGTTCCTGGACGCGGCAACCGCGAACAATCCGAAGAAGGAGAGCTGACATGGGACTTGCCGAAGGCCGTGTGGTCATCGTGACGGGCGCCGGGCGGGGGCTGGGCCGGGCCCACGCGCTGGCCTTCGCCCAGGAGGGGGCGCGGATCGTGGTCAACGACCTCGGGGTCGGCCTGGACGGGCTGCCGGGGCCGGAGAGCCCGGCGGCGCTCGTGGTGGCCGAGATCCGGGCGGCGGGCGGGGAGGCGGTGGCACACGGCGGGGACATCGCGACGACCGAGGGGGCCGCCTCGCTGGTCGAGACGGCGGTCTCGGCCTTCGGACGGCTGGACACCCTGGTCAACAACGCGGGGTTCCTGCGCGACCGGATGCTGGTGAACCTGGACGAGGACGACTGGGACGCGGTGATGCGGGTCCACCTGAAGGGGCACTTCCTGCCGCTCAAGCACGCGGCCGCGTACTGGCGGGCGGAGGCGAAGGAGGGCCGCCAAGTGGCCGCCCGGGTGGTCAACACCTCCTCGGGGGCCGGGCTGCTGGGCTCGGTCGGGCAGGGCAACTACAGCGCGGCCAAGGCCGGGATCCTGGGGCTGACCCTGGTCTCGGCGGCGGAGATGGGGCGGTACGGGGTCCAGGTCAACGCGATCGCCCCGGCGGCGCGGACCCGGATGACGGAGCAGACCTTCGCGGACACCATGGCCGCCCCGGATGCCGGGGCCTTCGACGCCATGGCCCCGGAGAACGTGTCCCCGCTGGTGGTGTGGCTGGGCTCGGACGCCTCGGCCGGGGTCACGGGCCGGGTCTTCGAGGCGGAAGGCGGCCGGATCACGGTGATGGAGGGCTGGCGGCCGGGCCCGACGGCGGACCGGGGGGCGCGGTGGACTCCGTCGGAGGCAGGGGAGGCGGCGGCGAAGCTCCTCGCGGAGTCGGAGCGGCCGCAGCCGGTGTACGGGGCCCGTTGAGGGGGAGTTGCGTGATTCAGGTCACCGGTGGGCGGTGGCCTGGTTACGCTCGGCTACGGACCTGAACGGACGCCGCAGGGCGCGAACTTGGGGGTGGCCGCCGTGGTCAACATCCGCGATCTCGATCCCAGTGCGTCTCCGCTGGACTACTACGGCTCCGAGCTGCGCCGCTTGCGGGAAGCCGCCGGACTGAAACAGGGGCAGCTGGGCGACATCATCTTCTGCGCGGCGTCGCTGATCGGGCAGATCGAGACGGCACGGAAGGTGCCGACCCGGGAGTTCTCCGAGCGGGTGGACGCGGCGCTCGGGACTGGCGGGGTGTTCTCCCGGTTGGTGGGGCTTGTGCTGCGGAGTCAGTTGCCGACGTGGTTCCAGGCGTTCGCTGAGATGGAGGCGAAGGCGACCTACATCTCCAGCTTCCAGGCGCAGTTGGTGTACGGGTTGTTGCAGACGGAAGAGTACGCGCGGGCGGTGCTCCAGGCGGGGTGGTCGGACAAGCTTGATGAGGCGGTGGCCGCAAGGATGGAGCGCCAGCGAATTCTGAGGAGGGAGCGCCCACCCCTGGTGTGGGTTGTACTGGACGAAGGGGTGTTGCACCGGCCGTTCGGGAGTCGCGAGGTCATGCGGAGCCAGCTCCTTCACTTGTTGGAGTTCGGGGACCGACGTGAGGTGCGAATCCAGGTGCTCCCATTCACTGCCGGGCAACACCCGGCAACAGTGGGGTCATTCACCGTCCTACGGTTCGAACGGGATCCGGACGTCGTCTACGCCGAGAGTTATGGCTTGGCCAACGTGACGGCCAATCCGGAAACGGTCAGGGACTGTGCGCACCGTTACGATCACCTGCAGGCCGCGGCCCTGTCCGTGGAGCAGTCTGCGGCGCTGATCGCCCGCGTACGGGAGGAACGTTATGGGGACCATCAAGAACCTGACAGGCGCGTCGTGGCGTAAGTCCAGCTACAGCGGAGGCACCGGCGGCGAGTGTGTCGAGTGCGCTCCGCTCGGCGCCGCCTGGCGCAAGGCTTCGTACAGCGGCTCCAACGGCGGTGACTGCGTAGAGGTCTCGGCCCAGCCCTGCCTCGTCGCCGTGCGGGACTCCAAGAACCCCGACGGCCCGGCCTTCACCGTCGGCCACGCCGCCTTCGCCGCCTTCGTCGGGGCCCTCTAACCCCAAAGCCGCACAGCACCACCCGCGGGCCGGGACCTGAAAAAGGTCCCGGCCCGCACTCGTTCCCGCTCAGCGGGAACACGCCCTCCCGCCCGCGCCCGGCCCCCGCCTACCGTCTGCCGCACCACACACCACCGCAGCCGGGAGGACCCCCATGCTCGACGACCGGCGCCGGCGCGAAGCCGCTGACCTGCTGCGCACGGCAGAGCTGCGGCGGGCGCCCGTACGGCCGCTGACCGAGCTCCACGCGGGCATCGACGTGCAGGACGCGTACGAGATCCAGCTCCTCGCCATCCGCGACCGTCTCGCCGACGGCGACCGGATCAGCGGCCACAAGGTCGGGCTGTCCTCCCCCGTCATGCAGGCCATGATGGGCGTCGACGAACCCGACTACGGGCACCTGCTGGCCTCCATGGAGCTGCGCGAGGACACCCCGGTCCCCGCCGCCGCGTACTGCGCGCCCCGCGTCGAGGTCGAGGTCGGCTTCGTCCTCGGCGCCGACCTGACCGGCGAGGGCTGCACCGTCGCCGACGTGCTGGCCGCGACCGAGCGGGTCGTCCCGGCCCTGGAGCTCATCGACAGCCGGATCGCCGACTGGCGGATCACCATCGCCGACACCATCGCCGACAACGCCTCCTCCGCCGGATACGTCATCGGGGAGGGACGCGACCCGCGCGGGCTCGACCTGAAGGCGATCGAAGCCACCCTGACCAGTGGATCCGACACCCTGGCGAGCGGCCGCAGCGACGCCGTGCTCGGTGATCCCGCCGCCTCCGTGGCCTGGCTGGCGCGGACCGTCGCCCGGTTCGGGGTCGAGCTGCGCAAGGGCCACCTGATCCTGCCCGGGTCCTGCACCCGCGCCGTGGACGTGGCCGCCGGGCGGACCTACACCGCCGACTTCACCGGGCTCGGCCCGGTCTCCCTCTCCTTCATCTGAGGTGCCATGACGAACACCAGGAAAGCGACCGCCGCCATCGTCGGCTCCGGGAACATCGGAACCGACCTGCTCTACAAGCTCCTGCGCTCCCCCCACATCGAACCCCGCTGGATGATCGGCGTGGACCCCGGCAGCGAGGGCCTCGCGCGCGCCAGCCGCGCCGGACTCGACGCCTCCCACGAGGGCGTCGACTGGCTGCTGGCCCAGGACGAGCTGCCGGACCTGGTCTTCGAGGCCACCTCCGCCTACGTGCACCGCTCCAACGCCCCGCGCTACGCCGAACTCGGCATCAAGGCCATCGACCTGACCCCGGCCGCCGTCGGACCCGGCGTGGTGCCGTCCGCGAACCTCACCGCCCACCTCGACCGGGCCAACGTCAACATGATCACCTGCGGCGGTCAGGCCACCATCCCCATGGTCCACGCCGTCTCGCGCGTGGTCCCCGTCGCCTACGCCGAGATCGTCGCCTCGGTGGCCTCCGTCTCGGCCGGCCCCGGCACCCGCGCCAACATCGACGAGTTCACCCGCACCACCGCCCGCGGCATCGAGGAGATCGGCGGCGCCGCCCGCGGCAAGGCCATCATCATCCTCAACCCCGCCACGGAGAGATCAGCGGCTGGCGCCGCGGGCCCGGTCATCATGCGCGACACCGTCTACTGCGCGATCCCGGCCGACGCCGACCGCGAGGCCGTCGCCGCTTCCGTCAAGCGGGTCGCCGAGGACGTGGCCACGTACGTACCCGGCTACCGGCTGCGCACCGAGCCGCAGTTCGACGACCCCTCCCCGCTGAACGGCGGCACGGCCCGGGTCGCGATCTTCCTGGAGGTGGAGGGCGCCGGCGACTACCTGCCGCCCTACGCCGGAAACCTCGACATCATGACCGCCGCCGCCACCAAGGTCGGCGAGGAGTTCGCGAAGGGGCTCACCGCGTGAACACGTACACCTACTCCGACACCCTCGACATCCGCGTCACCGACTCCTCGCTGCGCGACGGCTCGCACGCCAAGCGCCACCAGTTCACGGGCGAGGACGTACGGTCGATCGTCTTCGCCCTCGACGCCGCCGGCGTCCCCGTCATCGAAGTCACGCACGGCGACGGACTCGGCGGGTCCTCCTTCAACTACGGCTTCTCGAAGACCCCCGAGCAGGAGCTCATCAAGATCGCCTCCGATACGGCCCGGAACGCGAAGATCGCCTTCCTGATGCTGCCCGGGCTCGGTGTGAAGGACGACATCCGCGCCGCCCACGGCAACGGCGGGCAGATCTGCCGGATCGCCACCCACTGCACGGAGGCCGACATCTCCGTCCAGCACTTCGGGCTCGCCCGCGAGATGGGCCTGGAGACCGTCGGGTTCCTGATGATGGCCCACTCCACCACCCCCGAGATCCTCGCCCGCCAGGCCCGGATCATGGCGGACGCCGGCTGCCAGTGCGTGTACGTCGTCGACTCCGCCGGCGCGATGGTGATGGACGACGTCACCGACCGGGTCGCGGCGCTGGTCGCCGAGCTCGGCGCCGATGCCCAGGTCGGCTTCCACGGGCACGAGAACCTCGGCCTGGGCGTGGGCAATTCGGTCGCCGCCGTGCGGGCCGGCGCCCTCCAGATCGACGGCTCCACACGCCGCCTCGGCGCGGGCGCCGGGAACACGCCCGTCGAGGCGTTGGCCGCCGTCTGCCTCAAGATGGGCATCCGCACCGGCATCGACGTCCTGAAGATCATCGACGCGGCCGAGGACGTGGTCCGCCCCGTCATGGACGAGGAGTGCACGCTCGACCGCATGGCCCTGCTCATGGGCCACGCCGGGGTCTACTCCAGCTTCCTCAAGCACGCCTACCGCCAGGCCGAGCGCTACGGGGTCTCCGGCGCCCAGATCCTGCTGCGCGCGGGCGAGCGCCGCCTCGTCGGCGGCCAGGAGGACCAGCTCATCGACATCGCCGTCGAGCTGGCCAGATCCAGCCCCGCCGGCGTTTGAGGCGCGGGGTCCGGGGCGGAGCCCCGGGAGACGGCGGTCCACCCAGCCGCGAACCGAACCACAACGAAGTGGAGGGCCATCCCATGGCCGAATCGACCGCAGTCGACGAAGAACCCCGCGTCATCGAGGCCGCCGCCGTCCCTGCCAGGTACGCCCGAGGCTGGCACTGCCTGGGACTCGCCGCCACCTTCCGGGACGGAAACCCCCACGAGGTCGAGGCCTTCGGCACCAGACTCGTCGTCTTCCAGGGCGAGAGCGGCGGAACGCTCGCCGTCCTGAACGCCTACTGCCCCCACATGGGCGGCAACCTCGCCCACGGCACCGTCAAGGGCGACGCCGTCGCCTGCCCCTTCCACGACTGGCGCTGGTCCGGCGACGGCCGCTGCGCCGCCATCCCCTACGCCCGCCGCGTACCGCCCCGCGCCAGGACCCGCGCCTGGACCTCCCTGGAACGCAACGGCCAGCTCTACGTCTGGCACGACCCGGAGGGCAACCCGCCGCCGCCCGGGGTCACGATCCCCGTCATCGAGGGCGTCGGCGACCCCGAGTGGAGCGACTGGAGCTGGAACTCCCTGCGCGTCGAGAACTCCAACTGCCGCGAGATCGTCGACAACGTCGTCGACATGGCGCACTTCTACTACGTGCACTACGCCTTCCCGCACTACTTCAAGAACGTCTTCGACGGCCACGTCGCCACCCAGTACATGGAGTCGACCCCACGCGGTGACGTGGACCTCGGCACCCTCTCCACCGGCGGCGGCCTGCGCTCCGACGCCTCGTACCACGGCCCCTCGTACATGATCGACAAGCTGTGGAGCGATGTCGGCGGCGGCGTCGAGCTCGAATCCGTCCTCATCAACTGCCACTACCCGATCGACGGGAACAGCTTCGTGCTCATGTACGGGACCATCGTCAGGAAGCTCCCCGGCATGAGTGACGAACAGGCCGCCGAAGCCGCCCGCCTCACCTCCGAGGGCCTGGCCGTCGGCTTCGAGCAGGACGTGGAGATCTGGAAGAACAAGACCCGCATCGACAACCCCCTCCTCACCGAGGAGGACGGCCCCGTCTACCAGCTCCGCCGCTGGTACGAGCAGTTCTACGTGGACGCCGCCGACGTCAGGGACGAGATGGTGCGCCGCTTCGAGTTCGAGATCGACACCGCCCGCGCCACCGCCGCCTGGAAGGCCGAGGTCGCCGAGAACCTCGCCCGCCGCGCGGCCGGTACCCCGTGAACACCCCCGTGGTGTGCGGGGAGTGCGGCGCACGCGTGCTGTGCGAGAAGTTCAGCCCCGCCCACACCCAGGTCCAGTGGACCGGGGACGCCGCCACCACGTGCCCCCGCATCGCCGCCGAGGTCCGGGCGGGCCGGCCGAGCGCCCGCGTCCGCTCCTGCGCGGCCCTGGGCACGAGCATCGCGGCGGCCGTCCTGGAGGGCCGCCTGGAGGTGCCGGCCGATGTCTGACACCGCCGACACCGAAGGACGTACGCCGGCCCGTGCGGCGGAGGTCCGGAGCCCGGCCCCGGCAGCCGCCCCGGGCGGAGCCACCGGCAGGCTGCTGGTCCGCGTCACGGAGCGGATCCAGGAGACCCCCGAGGCGGTCTCCCTCGTACTTGACGCGGAACTCCCGTACCGCCCGGGGCAGTTCCTCACCCTCCGGCTTCCCCCGTCGAGCGGGGCGGGGGGCGCGGCCCGCTGCTACTCCCTGGCCGGCTCCCCGCACACCGGCGACCCGCTGCGCATCACCGTCAAACGGGTCCCCGGCGGCGCGGGCTCCAGCTGGCTCTGTCAGGACGTCGGCGTCGGCGACGAGCTGGAGGTCCTGCCGCCGGCCGGCACCTTCACCCCGCCCGACCTGGACCGGGACTTCCTGCTGGTGGCGGGCGGCAGTGGGATCACCCCGGTGCTCTCCATCGCCGGATCGGCCCTCGCGGCCGGTCGGGGCCACGTGGCGCTGGTGTACGCCAACCGCGACCCCGACTCGGTGATCTTCCGCGACGAGCTGTGGGGGCTCGCCGAGGAGCACCCCGGACGGTTCACCGTCGTCCACTGGCTGGAGACCCTCCAGGGACTGCCGACCGCCCCGCGACTGGGCCCGCTCGTGGCCCCGTACGCGAGCCGCGAAACCTACCTGTGCGGTCCCGCTCCGCTGATGGACGCGGCGGAGGCCGCGGTTCGCTCCGCGGGCGGGCAGGGCCGGGCGGTCCACCGTGAGCGGTACTTCTCGCTGAGCGGGGACGTCTTCGCGCGGCCGGTCGCGGCCGGGACTCTGGCCCCCGCGTCGGTCCCGGCCCCCGGAGGCGCGACCGCCGAGGTGGAGTTCGACGGAGCCGTGCACACCGTGGCCTGGCCGGCCGGGACCCCGCTCCTCGACGCCCTGCTCGCCGCGGGTGTCCCCGCCCCGTACTCCTGCCGCGAGGGCGCCTGCAGCGCCTGCTGCTGCCGGGTGGTGGAGGGCGAGGTCGAGATGGTCCGCAACGAGGTCCTGGACCGCGAGGACCTGGCCGGCGGCTACGTGCTGGCCTGCCAGGCCCTGCCGCTGGCCGACCGGATCCGCCTCACCTACGAGAGCTGAACCGGTAGCGGAAACGAGTCCGGGCCCGGCCCCCTGGCGAGGGGTCGGGCCCGGACTCGTTCACTCGTGCGTGGGGATAGGACTACCCACTACATCCACTCGCTGAACCGCAGCCAGCCCATCATGTTGTCCATCGCCCGCGCGGAGACGGCCGGCTCCAGGTCCCGGGCCGGCGCGGTCGCCGCCCGCCCCGGCCGGCCGGGCCCGTACAGCTCCCGCCACACCGCCCGCGCGCAGGCCAGTACCGCCGGGGCCAGCCGGGCCGGTTCCCGGTCCCCGCGGCAGGAGGACACCGACACGGCGGCCACGGCCCGCCCGGCGCCGCGCAGCGGAGCGGCCACGCAGGAGATGCCCCGGAAGCTCTCCTCCCGGTCGTAGGCCACGCCGCGCTCGCGGACCGCCGCCAGCTCCGACCGCAGTGCGAGCGGCCGGACCAGCGTGCGGGCGGTACGCGGCCGCAGCCCCTGCGCGAGGACGTGTTCCACCGCGGCCGGATCGCTGAACGCGAGGATCGCCTTGCCCGCGGCCGTGCAGTACGCCGGCATCCGGCCGCCGACCCGCGAGGGCACCGCGGTGGTCTCCGAACCGCCGATGCGCTCCAGGCACACCACCTCGGCCCCGTCGAGCACCGACAGGTGCGCCACCCGGCCCGTCCGCTCGTGCAGCGCGTGCAGCAGTGGCAGCGCGGCCCGGCGCAGCCGGTTGTGGTGGGAGGCGAGCGCGCCCAGCTCCAGCATGCGCATGCCCATGCGGTAGTCCCGGCCCTCCCGGTCCAGCCAGCGCAACCGCACCAGCTGGTCGAGGATCCGGTGGGCGGAGGAGCGCGGGATTCCGGAGCGGCGCACGACCTCGGTGAGCGACAGTCGCGGCTGCGGACCCTCGAAGGCGCCCAACACCTGCGCGGCCTTCTCCAGCAGCGACAGCGGTGCGAGCTCGGTCTCCGTGACCTGGTCAAGCACGAGAAAACCCCCTGCGTGAGGCGTTGGGGCGACCCTGCCACGCACTCCCGGCCGGAGGGAAGCACTCGGAGAGGTGTATTTCATTCAGTAATACTTCGAGTAGTCGTTTCCCTGGTCCGGAGCGGCCCCCGACCCGGCTTCCCACTCACCGGGAACGGCCCGTTCCACGCCCGGACCGCCCGGCGTACGTTCACCGCACCTCGAAGCCGACGACCCCGAGAAAGGGACACCGATGAGCGACGAAGACGTCCTCGAAGCAGTCCGCGCACTCGCCCCCGCCCTGCGCGAGCGCAGTGCCGAGGCGGAGGCGCAGCGCAAGGTACCCGGGGCGAGCATCAAGGAACTGGCCGCCACCGGCTTCTTCCGGCTGCTCCAGCCCAGGGCGTACGGCGGCCGCGCGGCCGACCCGGCCCTGTTCTACGACGCCGTCAAGGACATCGCCAGGGCCTGCGGCTCCACCGGCTGGGTCGCCTCCGTCCTCGGCGTCCACCCCTGGCACGTCGCCCTGTTCGACCCCCGCGCCCAGGAAGAGGTCTGGGGCCAGGATCCCGACACGCGGATCTGCTCCTCCTACGCGCCCACCGGCAGGATCGTCCCCGTCGACGGAGGCTTCACCGTCAGCGGCCGCTGGCACTTCTCCTCCGGCTGCGACCACGCCGACTGGGCGCTGCTCGGCGGACTGGTCACCGACGCCGAGGGCCGCCCCGTCGACATGCGGACCTTCCTGATCCCGCGCTCCCAGTACCGCGTCGACGAGGTCTGGGACACCGTCGGCCTGCGCGGCTCCGGATCCAACGACATCCACGTCGAGGACGTGTTCGTCCCCGAGCACCGCGCCCTCAGCTTCGGCCCCGTCACCGCCCTCCAGGTACCCGGCCACCGGATCAACCCCGAGCCGCTCTACCGGCTCCCCTACGCCTCCGTCTTCACCACCACCATCTCCACCCCGATCGTCGGCATCGCCGAAGGCGCCTACGAGGACTACGTCACCGCGACCCGCGAACGCTTCCGCGTCTCCTACGGCCAGCAGGTCGCCGAAGACCCCTTCGCCCAGGTCCGCATCGCCCGCGCCGCCAGCGACATCGACGCCTCCTGGCTCCAGCTCCGGCGCAACATCGGCGAGCTCTACGCCCTCGCCGGACGCGGCGGTGAACTGCCCGTGCCGCTGCGCACCCGGGTCCGCCGCGACCAGGTCCTCGCCACCGAACGCTGCGTGGCCGCGGTCGACCTCCTCATGGAGAACGCGGGCGGCAGCGCCATGCGCACCGGAACGAACGCCGTCCAGCGGGCCTGGCGCGACGTCCACACCGGCCGCGGCCACGCCGCCAACGACCCGGAACGGGCCCTCGTCCTCTTCGGGCAGGGCGCCCTCGGCCTCGACATCCAGGACACGATGCTGTGAGCGCGCACGAGGCCGTGAGCGCGCGGGCCATCACGTACGAGAACACCTCCCGCACCGCCCGGGCCGGCGCGCTGACCCTGCACTACCACGAGGCCGGCCCCCCGGACGGCCCGGTCGTGATCATGCTGCACGGCGGTGGGCCCGGAGCCTCCGGCTGGTCCAACTTCGGCGGCAACCTGCCCCACTTCGCCGCCCGCTTCCGCACCCTGCTGATCGACCAGCCCTGCTACGGCCGCTCCGACAAACCCGAACCCGATCGCGACTACTTCAGCTTCGCCGCGAACGCCGTCCTCGCCCTCATGGACGAACTCGGCATCGAGCGCGCGAACCTCATCGGGAACTCCCTCGGCGGCGGCACCGCCACCCGGCTGGTCCTGGACCACCCCGACCGAGTGGACAAGCTCCTGCTGATGGGCCCGGGCGGCATCTCCCTCAACCTCTTCTCCGCCGACCCCACCGAAGGCATCAAGCGGCTCTACGAGTTCAGCCTCGCCCCCGAGCCCACCCGCGAACAGATGCGGACCTTCCTCACCACCCTCGCCCACGACCCGGCGATCGTCACCGACGCCCTCGTCGAGGAGCGGTACGCCCAGGCCACCGACCCCGAGGCCAGACTCGGCAACACCCGCATGGGCGCCTCCTTCGCCAAGTGGCCCGAGGAGACCATGCTCTGGCGCGAAGCCCACCGCATCAGCCGCCCCGTCCTGCTGACCTGGGGCCGCGAGGACCGCGTCAACCCCGTCGACGGCGCCTTCCTCGCGCTGAAGACCATCCCCGACGCCCGGCTGCACGTGTTCCCGCACTGCGGGCACTGGGCACAGACCGAGGCCGCCGACGAGTTCAACCGCCTCGCCACCGACTTCTTCCTCCACTGAACCCACCGAGGAGTTCACCCATGGACATCCGCGCACTCGGCTACCTCCGCATCGAGACCGCCGACCTCGCCGCCTGGCGCACCTACGTCCTCGACATCCTCGGCATGGCCGAAGCCGAAGGCACCACGGACACCCGCCTGAACATCCGCATCGACGACCGCACCCACCGCTTCCAGTTCCTCGCCGGCACCCAGGACCGGCTGCTCGCCGCCGGCTTCGAGGTGGCGAACGCCCGCGCCCTGGAGGACGCCGCCGCCGAACTGGAGAGCGCCGGACACCCCGTTGAGCAAGGCGACGCCGAGACCCTCGCCGACCGGCGGGTCCAGGGCCTCATCCACTGCGAGGACCCCAGCGGCAACCCCCTGGAGATCTACTGGGGCCAGGCCCAGGACCACACCCCGCTCGGAACCCCGTACGGCAACCGGTTCGTCACCGGCGGACCCCATGGACCCCACGGACCTGACGCGAACCTCGGCCTGGGCCACGTCGTCCTGCCCGCCGCCGACACCCGGGCCACCCTCGACTTCTACGAGAACCTCCTCGGCTTCCAGCTGCGCGACTCGATGCGGCTGCCCCCCGTCGCGGTCCCCACCGGCACGCCCGGCCAGGACTTCTACTGGATGCACTTCCTCAGCCCCAACCGGCGCCACCACAGCCTCGGGCTCTACCCGGGCGCACTGCCGCCCGGCATCGTCCACTTCATGGTCGAACTGGAGACCCTCGACGACGTCGGCTACTGCCTGGACCGGATGAACAAGGCGGGCATCCCCATCGCCTCCACCCTCGGCCGGCACTCCAACGACCACATGGTCTCCTTCTACGCCCAGGCCCCCGGCGGCTTCCAGGTCGAGTACGGCTGGGACGGCCTGCTCGTCGACCCCGCGACCTGGACCGCGAAGGAGATCACCTCGGACAGCTTCTGGGGCCACCAGTGGAACGGCTGACCGGGCCCGCCGCGCAGACTCCCGCCGTGGTGGTCGACCCTTCCGCGGTGGTCGACCCCGCCGCCTTCCGCGAGGTGCTCGGCGCCTTCGCCTCCGGCATCACCGTCGTCGCGGCCCTCGGGGGTGACGGCCGCCCCACCGGGCTGGCCTGCCAGTCCTTCGTCCCACTCTCCCTCGACCCGCCGCTGGTCCTCCTCTGCGTGGGCAAAGGCTCATCCAGCTGGCCCAAGGTCCGCTCCGCCGGACACTTCGGCGTCAGCATCCTCGCCGAGGAACAGCGCACCGTGTGCGAAGCCCTCGGCAGGCGCGGCGAGGACAAGTTCGCGGACGTCGACTGGGAACCCTCCGCCCACGGCGCCGTCCGCGTGAGGGGCGCCCTCGCCACCGTCGACTGCGCCCTCGAAGCCGTCCACGAGGCGGGCGACCACTACCTCGTCACCGCCCGGGTCCTCGAACTGACCGCCCGCGACGGCGGATCGCCCCTGCTGTACTACCGCAGCGACTACGCCACGGGAGCCTTCGGATGACAACTGAGCACGCCTACGACGTGGTGGTCGTCGGCTCCGGCGCCGCCGGATTCGCCGCCGCCGTCACCGCCCGGCTGCGGGGCCTGAGCGTCCTCGTCGTCGAGAAGACCGACAAGTACGGCGGCTCCACCGCCCTGTCCGGCGGTGCGATCTGGGTCCCCGGCAACTTCCACCTCGACCGCGCCGGTCTCGCCGACACCCGCGAGAAGGCCCGCGCCTACCTCGACGCCACCGTCGGCGACCGGGTCCCGGGCGCGCGCAAGGACGCGTACCTCGGCCACGGGCCGCGCATGGTCAAGGAGTTCCACGACCGCACCGAGATCCGCTTCATGTACACCCCCGGGTATTCGGACTACTTCCCCGAGGCCCAGGGCGGCATGGCACAGGGCCGCTCCGTCGAGCCGTGCATCGTCGACTTCAAGCGCCTCGGAGAACTCGGCGCCTCCATGCGCCGGGCCGGACTGCCCACCTACGGGCTGACGATGACCTCCTACGACTTCCGCTTCCTGAACATGGTCAGCCGGACCTGGGCGGGCAGGCGGACCTGCGTCAAGGTCGGCCTGCGCGCCGTCAAGGCGCTGGCCACCGGCCGCAAACCGCTCTCCCTCGGCGAGGCGCTCATCGCCCGCATGAGGCTCTCCCTGGACCGGCTCGGCGGCGAACTGTGGCTGTCGGCGCCGCTCACCGGCCTGGTCACCGACCCGGCCGGGCGGGTGACGGGCGTACGGGTCCTGCGCGCCGGCCGTGAGGTGACCGTGGCGGCGCGGGGCGGAGTGGTGCTGGCCTCGGGCGGGTTCTCGCACGATCAGACCCTGCGCGAGAAGCACCTGCCGGCGCCCACCTCCACGGCGTGGACCCACGCCTCGGAGGGCCAGACCGGCGACGCCCTGAAGCTCGGCGGGGAACTGGGGGCCGCCGCCGACCTGCTGGACCGGGTGTGGGGAGCGCCGTCGGTGTGCCCGCCGGGGGAGAAGCCCTTCTTCCTCGTCGCCGACCGGGGCATCCCGGGCATGGTCATCGTCAACGGGGCGGGGGAGCGGTACGCCAACGAGGCCCTGCCCTACCACGCGTTCGTGGACCGGATGTACGCCGCCGACCGGCCCGGGGCGACGACCGTGCCGTCCTGGCTGATCCTGGACGCCCGCTCCAAGGCCCGGTACATCTTCGCCGGACTCTTCCCCGGACAGCCCTTCCCCAGGAAGTGGCTGGAGAGCGGCTTCCTGAAGAAGGCGGACACCGTGGAGGAGCTGGCCCGCCGGATCTGCGCCCCCGGCCTGCCCGCCGCGATCAGCCGCTTCAACTCCTTCGCCGAGGCGGGGGCCGACAAGGACTTCGGGCGGGGCGAAAGCGTCTACGACCGCTACTACGGCGACCCGACGCTGCCCAACCCGAACCTGGCGCCGATCGAGAAGGGCCCCTTCTACGCGGTCCCCGTCCAGCCGGGGGACATCGGCACCAAGGGCGGCCTGGTCACCGACACCGACGGCCGGGTGCTCCGCGAGGACTCCTCGCCCATCCGGGGGCTCTACGCGTCGGGCAACTGCTCGGCGGCGGTCATGGGGGAGACCTACCCCGGGCCGGGCGCGACGATCGGCCCCGCGATGGCCTTCAGCTGGGCGGCCGTCAACGCGATCGCCGAATCGCTGGGCGGCTGAGGGCCGGGGAGCCCGGGACGGGACGCGGAGGGCGTGTTCCGGCGGCGGGGACGGCTGTGGCGGTGGCCGCGGGGGCTGCGGCGAGTGCGGGCCCCCGGCGCCGCTCAGGTGTCGCAGTCCAGCACCGTGCGGCACAGTCCGCAGCGGGCCCGCAGCGGCCCGTGCCCGGCCGGCAGCCGCAGCCGCTGTTCGCACACCGGGCACCCGAAGCTCACCCGCAGCCCGTCACCGTGCTCCTCGAAGCGGTACGCCGCCCCCTGCCCGGGGGCCGGCGGGGCCGCCGGCCGGTCCGGGGCGTGCCGGCGACCCGGGGCGTGCCCGCGGTCCCGGGTGTACCGTCGCCGCTCCGGCCGGCCCGCGGCCGCCAGTGGGGCCCGGCGCAGGTCCTGATCGGCCAGGGAGCGGCCGCGCACGTACGCCTCGTAGGCCTGCGGGCTGGTGAACCACGCCGAAAGGTCCTCCCCGCCGAGGAAGCGGCCGCGCTTGGCGAGGACATAGCCGAACTCCTCCGGGGTGAGGTAGCCGAGCTTCTGGTGGGTGAGCTCGTCCTCCCGGTAGGCATCGAGCAGCAGCCAGCCTGCGCCGAGGTAGGCGGCGGCGGTGTCGGTGAGGATCTCGTTGTCGGCGGTGTTGGGGAACCGCAGCTCCAGTCGGTGCAGCAGGACGTGCGTGACCTCGTGGGCGAGGGCGGCCGCCAGGTCGCGGCGGTGGGTGCGGAAGCGGTCGTTGACCTCGACGAAGTACTCCGGGCCGGCGGTCAGTTCCACCGCCGCCGCGTCCTCCATCGCGCGGAAGGCCACCACGATCCGCGCGTCGGGCAGCCGCAGCGCCCGGACCATCGCGGAAGCCACCCGGTGCGCGCCCGGGTACAGGTCCTCGACGGGGGAGAAGGTCGCGTCGGCGGGGGCGAAGGATGTGTCGTAGGTCCGGATCCCGTCGCCGGAGAGCCGCCGGAACAGCGCGGTGATGGATCGGCGGACCGTCTCGACATGAGGAAATCCGTGCTGGACCGGGCTGCTGTGGCGACGGTTCTGCGTCATGGGGTCCCTCCTGCCGGAAGTTGTCCGAAAAGGCGTTCTTGAAGGCGCTCGTGCGCGCGGTGTGTCATGTACTCGTCACGCGAACCATTCGACGTCGTTCGAGTGCGCCAGGCACCCGAACGGCACGCACGGCCCAACCCCCCACGAAAGGCAGTGTGTCGACTGTGTCCACCCTTTCCAGTGCACTCAAACGCGCCCTCGCCGTCGGCGCGGTGACCCTCGCCGCCGTCAGCCTCCAGCCCGGCTCCGCCACCGCCTCCCAGGCACCAGTGGTCGGCGGAACCCGCGCCGCCCAGGGCGAGTTCCCCTTCATGGTCCGGCTCTCCATGGGCTGCGGAGGCGCCCTCTACACCCAGCAGATCGTCCTGACCGCAGCCCACTGCGTGAACGGCTCGGGCAACAACACCTCCATCACCGCCACCGCCGGGGTCGTCGACCTCAACAGTTCCAGCGCCATCAAGGTCAAGTCCACCAAGGTCCTGCAGGCCCCCGGCTACAACGGCTCGGGCAAGGACTGGGCCCTGATCAAGCTCGCCAAGCCCATCAACCTGCCGACCCTCAAGATCGCCAACACCAAGGCCTACGACAACGGCACCTTCACCGTCGCCGGCTGGGGAGCCACCCGTGAAGGCGGCGGCCAGCAGCGCTACCTGCAGAAGGCCACCGTCCCGTTCGTCTCCGACGCGTCCTGCCAGTCCTCCTACGGCGGCCAGCTGGTGCCCGCCGAGGAGATCTGCGCCGGATTCGCCGCGGGCGGCGTCGACACCTGTCAGGGCGACTCGGGCGGCCCCATGTTCCGCCGCGACAACGCCAACGCCTGGGTCCAGGTCGGCATAGTCAGCTGGGGCGAGGGCTGCGCCCGCCCCGACTACCCCGGCGTCTACACCGAGGTCTCCACCTTCGCCGCCGCGATCGCCAGCGCGGCCGCGACCCTCTGAACCCGGCGCCTCATCCTTCCGGCCCTCCGGGCCCGCCCGGTACGGGCCGGAAGGATGAGGCGTGATGCCCCATATGTGCGTACGGTCGACGGGAGTACCGCGAGGGTGGAACAGAGCCGTTCCGGACCCGCGGCATGCGCCCGACGGTCTGCTGTGCGGTTGCGGGCCCAGTCGCCCGCAGGTCCCATGGGAAGTACCCACCGGGTGGGACGGCACAGGCAGCGGGCGACAGTGGGGCAGGCGGCGCATGACGATCAGGGTGATCATCGCGGACGACCAGGAGATGGTCAGGACCGGCTTCCGGATGATCCTCGAGAGCCAGCCCGACATCGAGGTCGTCGCGGACGTCGTCGACGGCGAAGCGGCCCTCGCCGCCGTCGCCCAGCACCGGCCGGACGTCCTGCTCCTCGACATCCGCATGCCCAAGCTCGACGGGCTCGAAGTCACCCGCCGACTCTCGGGCCAGGAAAACCCCCGCATCGTCATCGTCACCACCTTCGACCTCGACGAGTACGTCCACGCGGCGATCCAGGGCGGAGCGTCCGGCTTCCTCCTCAAGGACGCGAGCCCGGCCATGCTGGTTGAAGCCGTCCGGGCGGCAGCCGTCGGGGACTCACTCGTCTCACCCGCCATCACCGTCCGGCTGCTGCGCGAAATGGCCCGCCGCACCCAGGCCTCCCCGCCCGCCCGCCGCCCCGCGGAGCCACTGACGGACCGGGAACGCGAAGTCGTGCGCTGCCTCGCGCGCGGGCTGACGAACGCCGAGATCGCGGGGGAACTCTTCGTCTCCCTCTCCACGGTCAAGACCCACCTGGCCAACGTCCAGGCCAAACTGGACGCCCGCAACCGCGTGGAAATCGCCGCCTGGGCCTGGGAAAGCGGCCTGGCAGGCACCCCGGCGTGACCCGCCCGCACCACCCCGATCACCTCTCCGGCGCGGCCCGGCACTTTCGGCCTGCCGTGACCTGGTGTGGGCATTCCGCCCGCCTTTGCGGTACGGCCGGGCAGCTTCGGCCTGCCGTGACCCGGCGCGGGCACCCCACCCGCCTTTCCGGCGCCGCCGGGCAGGTTCAGCCCCGCCGGCGATCGAGGCGCGGGGTCTGGGGCTGCGCCCCGGGAAGCCGGCGCGCAGCGCCTTCGACGCTCCCGGTCCCCACGGGCGCGGGCCGAAGCCCCCGCACCGCCACGGGGTCCCGGAAGACCGGCGGAGCCACCCGAACGGGGCTCCCCGACACCGGGACACATCCATGAGCCCCCTGGGGCCATGGGCCCGCCGCCACCCCTACGCCGCGGACTGGATCCGCATCCTCCTCTCCGTCACCCTCCTCGCCCTCGTCACCTTCGAGGGCGTCGTCCTCGCCCGCCAGCCCAGCACCCCGCACGCCGCCGTCTGGGTGTCCGGCATCCTCGTCTGCCTCAGCGCCGCGCCCTGGCCGAGCCTCCCCCTCCTCGTCCGCTCCTGGTTCGCCGTCGTCGTCACCTGGACCGTCACGCTCCTCCTGGTCTTCGGCAACCACCCCCTCGTCGTCTGGGGCGGCGGAGAGGCCATCGCCCTCCTCGTCCTGCTCTCCCAGGTCCTGCTGCGCGCCCCCGCCCGCACCGCCGCCGTCCTCGGCCCCCTCCTGGGCCTCGGCTGCATGGCCGTGCCCGTGCGGGACGCCGACCCCGGCCGGTTCACGCTGCTCTTCTCCGTGCTCGCCGTCGTCGTCACCGCGTACTCCCTGCTCCTGCGCCTGCAGTCGGTCCAGCGCGTCCGCGAGCTGCGCGCCGTACGCAGCGCCGAACGCCTGGAGCTGGCGCGGGAGCTGCACGACCTCGTCGCCCACCACGTGACGGGGATCGTCGTCGAGGCGCGGGCCGCCCGCTACACCAAGGTCTCCGCCGAACGCGCCGGCGAGATCTTCGGCCGCATCGAGACCGCCGGGGACGAGGCGCTCGGCTCCATGCGCCGCCTGGTCAAAATCCTCCGCGAGGGCGCCGAGGACACGGGCCCGAGCACCGGCACGCGCGGCGCCGCCGACACCGCCCCCGTCGCCGGCCTGAGGGAGATCCGCGGGCTGACGGAACGGTTCGCCGCCACCGGCCCGCCCGTCGCCCTCTACATCGAGGACGGCCTGGAGACCAAGCTCCCGGCCGACGTCGCCGCCACCGCCCACCGCATCGTCCTCGAAGCCCTCACCAACATCGGCAAGCACGCCGCGACCGCCACCGCGGTCCGGATCGGCCTGCGCACCGGCCCGGCCGGCCTGGAGGTCCGCATCGCCGATGACGGCGGGCGCCCGGCCAGACTCTCCGAGAACGCCCGCGGCGGCGGCTACGGCCTCGTCGGCATGGCGGAACGGGCCGAGGCCCTCGGCGGCTCCCTCACCGCGGGCCCCGCCCCCGAAGGCGGCTGGCTGGTCACCGCGCTCCTGCCCCTCTGAACATGCCGCCCCCGACCCGGCGCCGCCGGGCAGCGTCCCCGACCCCGCAGGCGCGGGCAGCGTCCCCGGGCGCACCCACCCGGCCGGGCCCCGGCCCACGACCGGAGCCACCCGTCTCAAGGGCCGACCGGCCGAGGAATCGCACGCGCGCGCCACGTATTCTCAAGAACCATGAACACCAGGGACATCGACGAGAGCGTCAGCGCCGAGCTGGCCCGGCTCAGGGACAGCATCGACAACATCGACGCGGCCGTGGTCCACATGCTCGCCGAGCGCTTCAAGTGCACCCAGCAGGTCGGCCACCTCAAGGCCCGCCACCAACTGCCCCCGGCCGACCCGGGCCGCGAGGCCAGCCAGATCGCCCGGCTGCGCCAGCTCGCCGAGAACGCCAAACTCGACCCGGCGTTCGCCGAGAAGCTCCTCAACTTCATCATCGCCGAGGTCATCCGCCACCACGAGACGATCGCCGCCGGCGAAGAGTAGGACCCTGGGGCCCGGCGCCGTTATCCGGCAGCATGGGCCCCATGTCCGCATTGACGCGCAACGAAGCGCAGCTCCGAGCCCAGCTCCTCGACGTCCAGCACTACGAGGTCGCCCTCGACCTCACGACCGGTGACGAGACCTTCGGGTCCCGCACCGTCATCCGGTTCACCGCCCGCGCCGCCGGAGACACCTTCGTCGAGCTGAAACCGGACGAACTGCACTCCGCCGAGCTCGACGGACACCCCCTGGACCCGGCCGCCCTCACCGACGGCCGCCTCCCGCTCACCGGCCTCGCCGAAGGCCCCCACGAGCTCCGCGTCGACGCCCGCATGCACTACTCCCGCACCGGCGAGGGCCTGCACCGCTTCACCGACCCCGCGGACGGGGAGACGTACGTCTACACCCAGATGTTCCTGGACGACGTCCAGCGCGTCTTCCCGGCCTTCGACCAGCCCGACCTCAAGGCCGTCTTCGAGTTCACCGTCACCGCCCCCGACGACTGGACCGTCCTCGCCAACGGCGTCACCACCCGTACCGGCGAGAGCGCCGCCGGCAGCGCCGTCTGGAAGTCCGCCCCCACCCCGGTCATCTCCACCTACCTCGCCGCCGTCGCCGCAGGCCCCTGGCACAGCGTCCGCACCGAGCACGCGGGCCTCCCCTTCGGCATCCACTGCCGTCGTTCCCTCGCCCCCTACCTCGACGCGGACGCGGTCGAGATCCTCGACATCACCACCGCCTGCTTCGACCGCTTCCACGAGAAGTTCACCGAGCCCTACCCCTTCGACTCCTACGACCAGGCCTTCGTACCGGAGTTCAACGCCGGCGCCATGGAGAACCCGGGCCTGGTCACCTTCCGCGACGAGTACGTCTTCCGCTCCGCCGTCACCGACTCCGAACGCCAGCGCCGCGCCGTGACCATCGCGCACGAGATGGCCCACATGTGGTTCGGCGACCTCGTCACCCTCAGCTGGTGGGACGACATCTGGCTGAACGAGTCCTTCGCCGAGTTCATGGGCTACCAGACCCTCATCGAAGCCACCCGCTTCACCGAGACGTGGACCGGATTCGGCGTGGAACGCAAGCCCTGGGGCTACGACGCGGACCAGCGCCCCTCCACCCACCCGGTCGCCCCCGACGCCGCCGCCGTGCCCGACACCGCCTCCGCCCTCCTCAACTTCGACGGCATCTCCTACGCCAAGGGCGCCTCCGCACTGCGCCAGCTCGTCGCCTGGCTCGGCGAGAAGGACTTCCTGGCCGGCATCAACACACACTTCGCCCGCCACAAGTTCGCCAACGCCTCCCTCGCCGACTTCGTGGACTCCCTCGCCGCCAACACCGACCGCGACGTCCACGCCTGGGCCGCGATCTGGCTGGGCACCACCGGCGTCGACACCCTCACCCCGCGGATCGAGGAGAGCCCGGGCGGCTGGACCCTCACCGTCGACCGCACCGGAACCCGCCCCCACCACATCGCGGCCGGCCTCTACGACCGCGGCCCCGACGGCGCCCTCGAACCCCGCGAGGTCCTCGCCCTCGACGTCCCCTCCGACGAGGTCCTGTCGGCCGGCGGCCCGCGCCCCGCCCTCCTCGTCCTCAACGACGGCGACCTCACCTACGCCAAGGTCCGCCTCGACCAGACTTCCCTGGAAAGCGCCCTGCGCGGCGTCTCCCGCATCCCCGACGCCCTCACCCGGGCCGTCGTGTGGAACTCCCTGCGCGACATGGTCCGTGACGGCGAGTTGGCCGCCGCCGACTACCTGGCCACCGCCGAAGTCCACGTGCCGGAGGAGACCGACCTGGCGATCGTCCAGGCCGTCCTGACCTTCGCCCGCGGCCAGATCGCCGACCGCCACCTCCCCCCGGAACACCGGACGGAGGCCCTCGCCACCCTCACCTCCATCGCCCGCACCCTGCTGCGGCGCACCGAGGACGGCTCCGACCCGGGCCTGCGGCTCGTCGCCGTACGCACCCTCATCGACAGCGCGACCCAGCCCGACACCGTGGCCGCCTGGCTCGCCGAGGGAACCGTCCCCGGTGGCCCCGAACTCGACCCCGAGCTGCGCTGGCGCATCCTCGCCCGGCTGTCCGTCCTCGGCGCGACCAACGAGAGGGACATCGCCGAGGCCCTCGCCGCCGACCCCAGTGCCAGCGGCCAGGAAGGCGCCGCCCGCTGCCGCGCCGCCGTCCCGACGGCCGGCGCCAAGGCTGCCGCCTGGGACCGGCTCTTCCACGACGACACGCTGTCCAACTACCTCTTCACGGCCACCGCCCAGGGCTTCTGGCAGCCCGAACAGGCTGATCTGGTACGGGAGTACGTACCGCGCTACTACCCCGAGGCCGTCGCCCTCGCCGCCCGCCGCGGCCCCGCCATCGCCGACGCCGCGGGCCGCTGGGCCTTCCCCGGCCACGAGATCACCGAAGCCAACCTCCAGGCCGGCCGCACCTGCCTCGCGGACCCGGACATCACCCCCCTCCTCCACCGCAAGCTCGTCGACCAACTGGACGACCTCTCCCGCGCCCTCCGCACCCGCGCCTGACCCCCGCCCCGTCGGGGGCGCTGCCCCTGAGCCCCGCCCCCGACACCCGCCCCCCCGGGCTCCGCGGATCCCGCTCCGGGGGGCGGGGTCCCTAGCCACCCCACCCCGCCCCCGGCCCACCCCGCCCCCGACGGGCCGGTCCCGTTCACCGCCCGGCCAGGGCAGCCGCATCGGCCGGAACTCGACCATCCATAAACCCGGGCGGTTACCCCATTCGGGTCGGATCGTTGTACCGGCCGGGTGCACGACCCCGTCAGCGCGGCAACGCCCGCCGCCGAACCGTTCCCGTGAGGACAACCGCATGACAGCGTCCCCCGGCACAGGCAGACGCGGAACGGCCCCGCTCGCCGGCGGAGCCCACGGCCCGGACGCCCTGCGACCACTCCTCGACACCGTCCTCGACGCACTGCGCACCGGAGCCCGCGCCCGCGGCGGACCGCTCCCGGCCGGCGGACCCGACGCAGTGGCCGCCCGCGTCGCCGCCGCACTCGGCGACGTACTGCCTGAACACGGGCACGGGGACCACGAAGCCCTACGGACCCTCGTCCACACCCTCACCGCCGGCGCCGCCGACCCCGCCGACCCACTGTGCGCGGCCCACCTGCACTGCCCGCCGCTCGCCGTCGCGGCCGCCGCGGACCTCGCCGTCAGCGCCCTCAACCCCTCCCTCGACTCCTGGGACCAGGCTCCCGCCGCCTCCGTCCTCGAAGCCCTCCTCACACGCGCCCTCGCCGCCGAGTTCCACGACACCCCCCACCCCGACGCCGTCCTCACCACCGGTGGCACGGAAGCCAACCAACTGGCCCTCCTCCTCGCCCGCGAACGCCACGGCCCCCACCTGACCGTCCTGCACGGAGCCAACGCCCACCACTCCGTCCCCCGTGCCGCCTGGCTCCTAGGCCTGCCGCCCACCCGCGGCCTCCCCACCCCCGACGGGACCCTCACCCCCACCACCCTCGCCGAGGCCCTCGCCACCACCACCGGCCCGGTCCTCGTCACCGCCACCGCCGGCACCACCGATGCCGGCCTCATCGACCCCCTCGGCCCCCTCGCCGACCTCTGCGACCTCCACGGCGCCGACCTCCACATCGACGCCTCCTACGGCGGCCTCCTCGCGCTCAGCCCCCGCCACCGCCCCAAACTCACCGGCCTGAGCCGGGCCCGGTCGATCACCATCGACCTGCACAAGCTCGGCTGGCAACCCATCGCCGCGGGACTCCTGACCGTCCCCGACACCAGCCTCTTGGCCCCCCTCGGCCACCAGGCCGACTACCTCAACGCCCCCGACGACACCCGGGCCGGCCTGCCCGATCTCCTGGGCCGTTCACTGCGCACCACCCGCCGCGCGGACGCCCTCAAGATCGCCACCACCCTGCGCTCCCTCGGCCGTGACGGCCTCACCGACCTCATCGACCGCACCTGCGCACTCGCCGACCAGCTCGCCCGACTCCTCGAAGCACACCCCGCCTTCGAACTCCACGCGGCGCCCACCATCAGCACCGTCCTGTTCCGGCCCACCCACGCCGATGACACGGCCCTCGCCGACCTGCGACGCACCCTCCTCCTCGACGGCACCGCCGTACTGGGCCGGGCCACCGCCGACGGCCGCCTGTGGCTCAAAGCCACCCTGCTCAACCCCCACACCACGGCGGGGGACCTGGACGCCCTCGTGACCCTCCTGGAAGGCAGCACCCACCGATGACCGCCCAGCTCGATGCACCCCACGACCTCGTCGGAATCGGCATCGGCCCTTTCAACCTCTCCCTCGCCGCCCTCGCCCACGGCCTGCCCCACCAAGGCGCCGGAGAACTGGCCACCGCCTTCTACGACCAGCGCCGAGACTTCCGCTGGCACCCCGGACTCCTGATCGACGGTGCCACCCTCCAAGTCCCCTTCCTCGCCGACCTCGTCACCCTCGCCGATCCGGCCAGCCCCTGGTCCTTCCTCAGCTACCTCAAGCACAAGGAACGACTCTTCCCCTTCTACTTCGCCGAGAGCTTCCACATCCAGCGCGCCGAATACGACGCCTACTGCCGCTGGGTCGCCGGCCGCCTGCCCGGACTCCACTTCGGCCACCAGGTCGACGCCGTCCGCTGGAACCCCGAACGCGACCTCTTCGAAGTCGACTTCACCCAGCTCGACGCCGACGGCGAAGCCGAAGCCCTCGGCCGCACCTACACCCGTAACCTCGCCCTCGGCATCGGGACCGCCCCCTACGTCCCCGAACCGCTGCGTCCCCTCGCCGAAGCCCCCACCGTTCCGGTGATCCACTCCTCCGAGTACCTCGACAACCGCCGGCGCATCCTCGGCGCCGAACACGTCACCGTCATCGGATCGGGCCAGTCCGGAGCCGAGGTCTTCCTCGACCTGCTCCGCTCCCGCCCCGCCGGCCGCGAACGCCTCACCTGGCTCGCCCGCACCCCCTCCTTCGCCCCCATGGAGTACTCCAAGCTCGGCCTGGAACACTTCACCCCCGACTACACCCGCTACTTCCACTCCCTCCCCGAACCGGTCCGCGACCGCCTCGTCCCCGCCCAGTGGCAACTCCACAAGGGCATCGACGCCACCACCATCGCCGCCATCCACGAGGAGCTCTACCGCCGCACCCTCGACGGAGGCTGGCCCGACGCCGTCCTCACCCCCGGAGTCAGCGTCCGCACCGCCGGCCGCGTCGCCACCACGAAGGTCGAACTCCACCTCGAACACGTGGAACAAGGCGCGCGCTCCCGCCTCACCACCGACGCCGTCGTCCTCGCCACCGGCTACAAGGAACGACCGCTCAGCCGCCTCCTCGCCGGGCTCGACCCCTACCTGCGCAAGGACTCTTCCGGCCGCCCCCGCATCGACGACCGCTACCGGATGATCACCGACCCGGCTGTCAGCGGCAGCATCTTCGTCCAGAACGGCGAACGCCACACCCACGGAGTCGGAGCCCCCGACCTCGGCCTGGCTGCCTGGCGCAGCGCCGCCATCCTGAACACCCTGACGGGCAAGGAGCCCTACCCGCAGCCCCACCGCACCGCCTTCACCACCTTCGGACTCGAACAGCGGGAGCACACCCGGCCCCACCCCGCCGGCGAACTGCTCCCACTGGTCGAGCACCCGTAAGGAGAAACGTTTAGAAGACCGGTACCCCGGCCCGGGTCAGACGCCAGTCCACGGACGCGAACTGAGCCGGGTCCACCGTCCCCTTGGCCTTCACCCACTGGATGATCGTGTTGCGGATCTCCTCCGAATTCGCCCACACCTGCCGGGCCTGCGGCACGTGCGGGAAGTTCCCGCCGCCCGAAGCCCGGTAATTGTTCACCGCCAGCACGAACTGCGCCGCCGGATCCACCGGCCTGCCCTGGAAGGACAGCCCCGAGATCCGCGAACCCACCGGCTCGGAGATGTCGATGTCGTACGCCAGCCCGTACACGGCGTCGTAGTTGTAGTCCGGCGTGCTCTCCGCATTCGTCAGCTTCGCCGGATCCACCACCTCACCCGGAGCCGTCCTCACGTAGTACCTCGCCGAGTACTCCAGGTACGCCTTCACCTGCGCACCCGTCAGCAGCCGCGCCTCCAGCGTGTTCTCGAACGGATACAGACCCGCCGCATCCTTGATCGTCACCTGCCCGGCAGGAATCGACGCCGTCCGCGAGAAGCACGAAGCCTGCGACAGCACCGGCAGCGCCGCCCACTCCGTACCCGCCAGCGCGCCCTTGACCGTCTCCGCCTGCACGTGGCTGATCAGATCGATGATCGCCACGTCCTTGACCGGACCGTCCGCCGAGGACATCGCCTGCGTGGAGGTACCGATCACCTGGTTCACATACGCCACGACCTTGCGGTGCTCGTCCGACAGCAGTCCCACTATCTTCGGGTCCTCCACCGCCGTGTTCGAGTTCACCACCCGGGCCGACACCTTCGCGACCGACCAGCAGCCCTTCGCCCACGTCAGCTCGAAGTCGAACAGCGTCAGACGCTGCCCCCACTTCAGCGGCTCGGACAGCACCACGTCCTTGCCCGTCGCCTTGTTCCTCACCCGGTACTCCGGGATCTCCGTGTGCGCGTGCCCCACCAGGATCGCGTCGATCCCCGGCACCTGCTCCGCCACCAGAGCCGCCGCGTTCTCGATGTACGGAAGCTGGTCCCCGTAACTCGACGTACCACTCGACCCCGAATGCGCGGACACGATCACCACGTCCGCACCCAGCGAGCGCAACCTCGGCACGTACTTCGCCGCCTGCTCCTCAAGACCCGGGAACGTCATCTTCCCCTGCACGTTCGCCTTGTCCCAGATCGCGATGCCGGGATTCGTCAGACCCAGCACCGCCACCTTCACATCCCGCCCGTGCGGAGTCCGCAACCGGTGCATGCTGTACGGCGCGAACGCCGGCCGCAGCGTCCTCGCATCCAGCGCATTCGCCCCCAGCAGCGGGAAATCACACTGCTCCTCGAACTTCCGCAGCACCGGAATGCCGTAATTGAACTCGTGGTTCCCCAGCGCCGCCGCGTCATAACCGATCGCGTTCATCGCCTGCGCCATCGGATGCACCGGACCACGCCGCGCGGTGATCGGATCCACCTTCGCGTAGTAGTACGAAAGCTGCGTGCCCTGAATGGTGTCACCGGCGTCGATCAGCAGCGTGTTGCACCGCCCCTTCTCCGCCCGCACCTGATTCACCAGCGTGGAGATCTTCGCCAGACCCACGTCGTTGTGCGACTTGTCGTCGAACTCCTTGTCCGTGAAGTAGTCCCAGTTGAAGACGTTCCCGTGCAGGTCCGTCGTCCCCATCACCGTGAACGCGTACGTCCTCGGCCGCCCGGCCGAAGCCGTAACGGCCGGCGCGTCAGCCGCGGCGGCCGGGGTGCTCGTGGCCCCCGCCAACGCCACAGCCGCACCCGTCGCAGCCGAAGTGCCCAGAAATGTCCTACGGTCGAACGCCATGCCATCTCCCCTTTTGAGGCGCGTGTACAGATAGGCAACGCGCGTAGATTCTGACCCACCGGTAACAAGCCGCAACACCCCCACCAGGTTTCGATCCGATGACCACACCCGTACGAGCGGCAGTGCGAGAGTGGAAACCATGACCCAGGACGCATCGCAACAGCCCTACGGAACCCCCGAAGTCCCCCGCGTCGCAGTCCGCGGCGAAGCCACCCTCGAAGTCGACCCCGAGATCGCCCGCATCGGCATCACCGTCAGCGCCCGCGGCACCGACCGGCGCACCGCACTCGAAGACCTCACCCGCCGCAACAACGCCGTCCTCGACCTCGTCAAAAGCTACGGCGACCCCGTCGAAAAACTCGAAACCGGCGCCTTCTCCATCACCCCCGAACTCACCCGCCACGGCCGCGGCGAACGCATCCGCGCCTACCACGGCCGCGTCCACCTCACCGCGGAACTCAACGACTTCACCAGCCTCGGCGAACTCACCACCCGCCTCGCCGACCTCGAACTCACCCAGGTCGACGGCCCTTGGTGGGCCCTGCGCCCCACCTCGCCCGCCCACGGCGAAGCCCGCCGCCAAGCCGTACTCGAAGCGGTCCAACGCGCCCGCGAATACGCCGCCGCCCTCGGAGCGGACCTCGCCGCCCTCGTCGAACTCGCCGACCTCGGAGCCGAGAACGCCCCCACCCCTTTCCAGGCACGCCCCGGCGGAGGCATGCGCACCATGGCCTTCAGCCCCGCAGAAGACGCCGGCGCCCCCGCACTCGACCTCGAACCTCAGCGCCAGACCGTCTACGCACAGGTGAACGCACGCTTCACCATGACCCCTCCCCAGCTGTGAAAACCTGACGAATCGGCGTCCCGGGGGTGCTCATCAGAGCACCCCCATGCACATTCAACAATTGTCAACAACCTTTTGCTCAAAGGTTGTTGAGTGGACACCCGGAACCAATTTCCTACTCCCTGGTAGGGGCATACGCTCGCTCCATGCGCCGAGCGAAAATCGTATGTACCCTGGGCCCCGCCACCGACTCATACGACCAGATCAAAGCCCTGGTCGAAGCCGGAATGGACATCGCCCGCTTCAACCTCAGCCACGGCACCTACGCCGAACACGAGGAGCGCTACCAGCGCGTCCGCAAGGCCTCCGACGAAACCGGCCGCAGCGTCGGCGTCCTCGCAGACCTTCAAGGCCCGAAGATCCGCCTGGGTCGCTTCCGTGAAGGCCCCGTACTCCTTGAACGCGGCGACGAATTCACCATCACCGTCGAAGACCACGAAGGCGACCGCCACACCTGCGGAACCACCTACAAGGGCCTCGCCTCCGACGTCACCACCGGCGAACGCATCCTCGTCGACGACGGCCGCGTCACCCTCGAAGTCACCGCGGTCGACGGCCCCCGGGTCCACACCCGCGTCATCGAAGGCGGCATGGTCTCCGACCACAAGGGACTCAACCTCCCCGGCGTCGCAGTCTCCGTACCCGCCCTCTCCGAAAAAGACATCCAAGACCTCCGCTGGGCCCTGCGCATCGGCGCCGACGTCATCGCCCTCTCCTTCGTCCGCAGCGGCCACGACATCGAAGACGTCCACCGCATCATGGACGAAGAGAACCGGCGCCTCCCCGTCATCGCCAAGGTCGAAAAGCCCCAGGCGGTCGAGAACATCGACGACATCGTCGCCGCCTTCGACGGCATCATGGTCGCCCGCGGGGACCTCGGCGTCGAAATGCCCCTGGAGCAAGTCCCGATCGTCCAGAAGCGAGCCGTCAAACTCGCCAAGCGCAACGCCAAGCCCGTCATCGTCGCCACCCAGATGCTCGACTCGATGATCGACAACTCCCGGCCCACCCGCGCCGAAGCATCCGACGTCGCCAACGCCGTCATCGACGGCACCGACGCCGTCATGCTCTCCGGCGAGACCAGCGTCGGCAAGTACCCCATCGAGACCGTCCGCACCATGGCCCGCATCATCGAAGCCGCCGAAGAAGACATCCTCGCCAAGGGCCTCCCCCCACTCACCGACCGCAACAAGCCCCGCACCCAAGGCGGAGCGGTCGCCCGCGCCGCCGCCGAAATGGGCGACTTCCTCGGCGCCAAATTCCTCGTCGCCTTCACCCAGAGCGGCGACACCGTCCGCCGGCTCTCCCGCTACCGCTCACCCATTCCCCTCCTCGCCTTCACCCCCGACCGCTCCACCCGCTCCCAGCTCAACCTCACCTGGGGCGTCGAGACCTTCCTCGGCCCGCACGTCGACTCCACCGACGCCATGGTCGCCCAGGTCGAAGAAGAGCTCCTGCGGATCGGCCGCTGCGTACCCGGCGACGTCGTCGTCATCACCGCCGGCTCACCCCCCGGTGTCACCGGATCGACCAACCTCGTCCGGGTCCACCACATCGGCGACGCCGTCCGCTGACGCCCCCGCCGGCTACAGCACCTCACGTATAAGACGCACCGCGTCGGGCAACTCCAACCGGCTCTCACCCGTACTCGGGAAGTGCCCGCCCGACGCGGTCACCCGCGCCCCGGCGCCCAGCTCCCGCACGAACCGCAGCACATGCTCACCCGTAGCCGCCCCGGTCACCGGGTCGTCCGCCGCATGCAGCACGCGGAACTCCCGCGCCGCCCTGCGGATCCGCTGCCAGTCGAACTCCGGCGTGAAGAACGGCGCCAGCGCGTCGTAACCCACCTCACCGGACATCGACGCCACCAGCACCACCCCCGCGAACGCCCCCTCGGCCTCCGTGTCGTGCCGCTGAAGCAGCCTCAGCGCATTCACCCCGCCCAGACTGTGACCCACCAGCACGGTCTCACCGGCCGGCGCCCCCGCCGTCTCCTCCTCCAACTCCTTCAGCCACACATCGGCCTCCGGAGCGAACGGCTCGGGGAAGTTGGGAATCCGCACCTCATGTCCCTCCGCGGCGAACTCCTCACCCGCCGCCGAATACCAGTGCTCCCCGGCGCTCGTCCCGTACCCGTGCGCGATCACGACCTTGCCCATGGCTCCGCCCCCTGCTCCGTCCGGTCCGGCCGGTTCAGCCAGTCCATCAATCAAAACGCTCCGCAGCGTTTCGATAAAACGGTAGAGTTATCGTGATGCCGTGTCAATCACTCCTTCGGGCGCCCCCCGCACCGGCGGCCGCCTCCGCAACGAAGACGCCCACCACTCCGTCCTCGAAGCCACCGCCGCGCTCCTCGTCGAGAGCGGCTACGGCGCCCTCACCATCGAAGGCGTCGCCAAGCGCGCCAACGTCGCCAAGAGCACCGTCTACCGCTGGTGGAGGTCCAAGCCAGCCCTCGTCATGGACGCCTACGCCCACGAAACCGCCGCCAGCGTCCCCGAACCCGACACCGGAACCCTCGCCGGCGACCTCACGGCCTTCGTCGCCGATCTCTACCGCATCGGCCGCGACCCCGTCCGCACCAAAGCCCTCACCGGCCTCATGGCCGAAGCCCAGCTCGACCCCACCTTCGCCGAACCCTTCCGCGCATGGGTGGCCACCCGCCGCGAGGTCGTCGAGACCCTCCTCACCCGCGCCGTCACCCGCGAGGAACTCCCCGCCGCCACCGACCTGGCCCACGCCACCGACCTGGTCTTCGGCCCGTTCTGGTACCGCCTCCTGGTCGCCCACGCACCCTTGGACCCGGCGGACGCCGAAGCGCACGTGGCGACCGTCCTGACCGGCCTCACGGGCCGCCCGTGAGGTACGGACGCCGCCTCCGCCGCCTCGTCGTGGCGGACGGCACCACCTGGCGCTGGAACGTCCGCTGGAGCAGCACCTCACTGACCCTCTGGGTCAACCACGACGCCACCCCACGGCTCCGCCACGCCATAGCCTTCCGCTCCGCCCCCGGCCGCCTCGCCGACCACTCCACCTCGGGTTACGTCGCGGGCCGCGCCGGCCCCTGGCTCAGCCTCCACGAGCCCGGCGTGGTCCGTGCCCTCATGGACCTGGCCGCACCCCAACTCGCCGAGGGCCTCCGGGAGATCGACGGCTGGCAGCTCTACGACGTGCTGACGGGCTAGTGGCCAGTACTTCGGCCCGACGCGGGCGTCCATGAGCGCGACGGACGCCTTGCGGGCGATGGACACGTTGAAGGGGTCGTTGCGGCGGGCCAGGGCCAGGGTGTCCGTGCCGGGCTTCCGGACCTGCCCGTCGCCAAGATGGAGCGCGAGCGGATAGGAGTAGGCGGCCGTGTCGGCGGGGGTTCCCAGGGGGCGGAGCTCACGCGGGTGGCCATGTCGTACATGCGAGCGACGCTGGCATGCGCAATTCGCTCACCTTGCGCATTTCGAAGCGCTTCGCTGAAACGAGTGAAGGTCACGCGGTTGCCGCGTGACCTTGGAAAAGAAGGAAAAGTGCCCCAGGTCGGACTCGAACCGACACTGTATGGGTTTTGAATCCATTGCCTGCTGCCAATTGGGCTACTGGGGCCCAGCGAATCAAAGGTTGTCCCCGACCCGCTGCGTGTCCACCATACCGTAGCTAGGTAGGCTCGGGGGAGCTTGATATGCCCCGCAAAGAGGAGCCCTTCGTGACCGCCGAGCACGAGTCGACGCCCACGCCCGACGCCGACCAGTCGCACGTTCCGCCGCTGACGACGCGCGTCGTCATCGCCGAGGACGAGGCGCTCATCCGTCTCGACCTCAAGGAAATGCTCGAAGAAGAGGGCTATGCCGTCGTCGGTGAGGCCGGAGACGGGCAGACCGCCATCGAGCTGGCCCGGGAGCACCGTCCCGACCTGGTGATCCTCGACGTGAAGATGCCCGTCCTGGACGGGATCTCCGCCGCCGAGAAGATCGCGGAGGAGTCCATCGCCCCCGTGCTGATGCTGACCGCGTTCTCGCAGCGCGACCTCGTCGAGCGGGCCCGCGACGCCGGCGCCATGGCGTACCTCGTGAAGCCCTTCAGCAAGAGCGACGTCGTTCCCGCCATCGAGATGGCCGTGTCCCGCTTCGCCGAGCTCCGCGCGCTGGAGAAGGAGGTCGCCGACCTCTCGCTGCGCCTGGAGACCCGCAAGCTCGTGGACCGGGCGAAGAGCATCCTGCAGACGCAGTACGGGCTCTCCGAGCCGGCCGCGTTCCGCTGGATCCAGAAGACGTCCATGGACCGCCGGATGTCCATGCAGCAGGTAGCCGAGGCCGTCATCGAGGACGCCGAGGAGAAGAAGGCCGCCGCCAAGGGCGAGTAGCGCCGTAGCGGACACGGAGTGAGGCCCGCCCCCGGATCCAGGATCCGGGGGCGGGCCTCACTCGTACGAGGGGGAGTGCTCAGTCCTCGCCGAGGTACGCCTTGCGGACGTCCTCGTTGACCAGGAGCTCGCGGCCCGGGCCCGAGAGGACGACCTTGCCGATCTCCATCACGTGGCCCTGGTCGGCCAGGGAGAGCGCCGCCTGGGCGTTCTGCTCGACCAGCAGGATGGTGGTGCCCTGCGACTTGAGCTCGGCGATCGTCGCCATGATCTTCTGCATCATGATCGGCGAGAGGCCCATGGAGGGCTCGTCGAGCATGAGCAGCTTCGGTCGGGACATGAGCGCGCGGCCCATGGCCAACATCTGCTGCTCGCCGCCCGAGAGGGTGCCCGCGGCCTGCTTGCGACGCTCTCCCAGGATCGGGAAGAGGTCGTAGGCGCGCTGGACGTCCTTCTGGATGCCGTCCTTGTCCTTGCGGAGGAAGGCGCCGAGGAGGAGGTTGTCCTCGATCGTCATGCGCGGGAAGATGTGCCGCCCCTCGGGGGAGTGGGCGAGTCCGAGCGCGACGATGTCGTGCGCGGGGATCTTCTTGAGTGACTTGCCCTGGAACTTGATCTGGCCGCCGCGCGGTTTGATCAGGCCCGAGAGGGTGCGCAGAGTGGTCGTCTTGCCGGCGCCGTTGGTGCCGATGAGGGTGACGATCTGGCCGGCGTCGACGCTGAACGAGATGCCCTTGACGGCTTCGATCTTGCCGTAGGCGACGCGGAGGTCCTCGACCTCCAGGAGTGCGGTCACCGGTCTTCTCCGTCCGTGCTGGTCGCGCTGGTCGTGCTGTCCGTCGCCTCGACGTCCGTCGCTTCGCCGTGCGCGGCCTCGCTGTGTGCTTCGGCTGCTTCGACTTCGGCGACCTCTTCGGCGCCGGGGGCGCCTTCGAAGGGTTCGCCGAGGTAGGCGGCGATGACGCGTTCGTCGCCCTGGACCTCGGCGGCGGTGCCCTCGATGAGCTTTTCGCCCTGGACGAGGCAGGCGACGCGGTCGCAGAGGTTGAAGATGAAGCGCATGTCGTGCTCGATGACGAGGACGGCGATGCCCTTGTCCCGGATGGCGAAGATGAGTTCTTCGGTGGTCCGGGTCTCCTGCGGGTTCATGCCGGCGGTGGGCTCGTCCAGGAGGATGAGGCCGGGGTCGCTGGCCAGGGCGCGGGCGATCTCGAGCTTGCGCTGCTCACCGTAGGGGAGGTTGCGGGCGAGGTGTTCGGCCTTGTGTTCGAGGCCGATGAACTCCAGGAGTTCCATGGCCCGCTTGCGACTGGCCTCTTCTTCCCGGCCGAAGCTGGGGAGGCGCAGGAGGGCGGACCACAGGCCCTGCTTGGTGCGGGTGTGGCGGCCGACGAGGACGTTTTCCAGGACCGTCATGTTGTTGAAGAGACGGATGTTCTGGAAGGTGCGGGCGATGCCGGCTTCGGTGACCTTGAACGACTTGGGGGGCAGGACCGTGCCCTTGTACCGGACTTCACCCTCGGTGGGGATGTAGAGGCCGGTGAGGCAGTTGAAGAAGGTGGTCTTGCCTGCGCCGTTGGGGCCGATGAGGCCCACGATCTCGCCGCTGCGCACGGTCAGGTCGACGTTCTTGACGGCGGTGAGGCCGCCGAAGCGCATCGTGACGCCGCGTGCGTCGAGGACGGTCTCCGCCGTGGTGGCGGGGGTTTCGGTGGTGGTGGTCGTCATGGGTCAGACCCCTGCCTTACCGGTGACCGTGGTGGGGAGGACGGTGGGCGCTTCCATGTCCTTGTGGAGTTCGAGCTGGTTGCGCCGGTTGGGGATGAGTCCTTCGGGGCGCAGGCGCATCAGGATGATGAGTGCGACGCCGAAGGCGAGGAGCTGGTACTCGCCCAGGCCCTGGAGCTTGTTGGGGAGCAGGAAGAGGAGCGATCCGCCGACGAGGGGGCCGGAGATGGTTCCCATGCCGCCGAGTACGACTGCGGCGAGCAGGAAGGCGGAGTTCGGGGGTACGGCGTTGGCGAACACGTACTGGTCCGGGGTGACGGTGTAGTTCACGTGGGCCTGTACGGCGCCTGCGAGTCCGGCGAGGGTGGCGCCGAGGGCGAAGGCGATGAGCTTGACGCGGAAGCCGTTGATGCCCATGGCTTCGGCGGCGGTCTCGTCTTCGCGGATGGCGACCCAGGCGCGGCCGATGCGGGATTCCGAGCTGCGTCGGAAGACCATGACCACGATGAGGGTGATCAGGAGCATCAGGAAGAAGTAGTTGGCGAAGCGCCCGATGGTGAAGCCGCCGATGCTGTGCGCGGCGCCGAAGTCGAATCCGAAGAGGTCGACGTTGGGGATGTTGGCGATGCCGTTGGGCCCGTTGGTGATGTCGGGGCCGGAGACGCCGTCGAGGTTGTTCATGGAGATGCGGAAGATCTCACCGAAGCCGAGCGTCACGATGGCGAGGTAGTCGCCGCGCAGTCGCAGGGTGGGTGCGCCGATGAGGACGCCGAAGACCATGGAGGCGGCGGCGCCGATGAGGATGGCGGCCCAGAAGGGGAGCTGTACTCCGAAGGGGGAGTTGGGGGAGCCGGAGACCAGGGCCGCGGTGTAGGCGCCGACGCCGAGGAAGGCGACGTAGCCGAGGTCGAGGAGGCCGGTGAGGCCGACGACGATGTTGAGGCCGAGTGCGACGGTGGCGAAGATGAGGATGTTGACGCCGAGGGTCGCGTACTGGTCGTCGGACTGGGTGAAGGGGAAGGCTGCCGCCGCTGCGAAGGCGCCGACGAGGGCGACGTTGCGGTGGCGGGTGGTGAGGGTGGAGATGCGGGCCATGATGCCGGCCTTGTTGAAGGCGGCGAAGCCGAAGCCCGCGGTGATCAGGAAGCCGATGAAGAGTTCCTGGTACGGGGTGGTGATGCCGTAGGTGAACACGGCGAGCCCGATGGCGAGGATGCCGGCGATCAGGAGGATCTCGGTCCAGGCGGGGAGTGCGCGGGCGGGCTTGGCCGGGCCGGAGGTGAAGGCGGCCTTCACGGTGGTGACCTTGTTGCGCGCGTTGTGCTTGGACTGTTCCCAGCTGCTGTCGTCGGGGTCGGGTCCTTCGAGGACGGGGCGTTCGAAGGGGAGCGCGAGGGCGCCGACGAGGGCGAGCAGGGACACGAGGAAGGCGACGCCGGCACCGGGTTCGAGGTCGACGATGACGCCGTTCAGCTGAACGATGGCGAGGACCGTGTACGCGGTGGTGGCGAAGGCGGCGAGCGCGGAGAGTTTGATCGCCGCGTCGGCGCCGGCGGGGGTGAGCCAGCGGAGGCCCTTGATCCCGTAGGAGGAGAGGCCGAAGAGGGTGGTCAGGAGGCCGCCGACGAGGACGAGCCACTGGAGTCCGCCGGGGTACCCGTAGACGGTGAGGTCGCCGGGGAAGGCGGAGGTCCAGGTCCAGGAGAGGAAGCAGGAGACGGCGGTGAGGATGCCGCCCGCGGTGGCGAGGGCGCGGCCGGTCTTCTCCGGGAGGGGGATGAACCCCTTGGCCTTGGTGGGCTCTGCGTTCATGGTCGTGGTGTCCGTGGTGGTGGTCGTCATGGTCATCACGCCCTGTCCGCGACGCGCTCGCCCAGCAGGCCCTGTGGCCTGAAGAGGAGGACGAGGATGAGGAGGACGAACGCCCAGGTGTTGCCCCAGGTCTGTCCGCCGAGCTGTTCGAAGCCGGGGATGTCGGCGACGTAGGCGGTGGTGAGGGTTTCGGCGAGACCGAGGACGAGTCCGCCGATCATGGCGCCGTAGATGTTGCCGATGCCGCCGAGTACTGCCGCGGTGAAGGCCTTGAGGCCGAGCAGGAAGCCCATGCGGAAGTTGACTTCGCCGTACTTGAGGCCGTAGGCGACTGCTCCGACGGCGGCGAAGGCCGCGCCGAGGGCGAAGGCGACCGTGATGATGCGGTCGGTGTTGATGCCCATGAGCTTGGCGGTGTCGGGGTCCTGCGAGGTGGCCTGCATGCCGCGGCCGGTGCGGGTCTTCTTGACGAAGAAGCCGAGGATGGCCATGGAGATGGGTGCGGCGAGGAGGAGGAAGACGTCACCGGTCTGGATGGTGATGCTGCCGATGTTGAAGGGGCCGCCGGGGATCTCGGGGAAGACGACCTTCGACTTCGCTCCGGGGTACCAGGCCCATACCGCCTGCTGGAGGGCGAGGGAGAGGCCGATGGCGGTGATGAGCGGGGCGAGGCGGGGAGCGGTGCGCAGGGGGCGGTAGGCGAATCGTTCGGCGCCGACGGCGATGAGCGTGGCGACGATGATCGCGCCTATGAGCATGAGCGGCAGGGCGACCCACATCGTGGTGCCGCCGGGGAGCATGGTCCAGACCGTGAGGGCCCCGAATCCGCCGGTCATGAAGATCTCGCCATGTGCGAAGTTGATGAGCTGGACGATGCCGTAGACCATCGTGTAGCCAATGGCGACTAGCCCGTACATGGATCCCAGTAGCAGGCCGTTGACCAGCTGTTGCGGCAGTTCGTGCACCGCAGGTCCTCCGAGTCTTTCGACGGATGTGACACCGCGCGGGGCGCTTTTTGTGCGCGCCCCGCGCGGCGGGTGTGGCTGTTGTGGGTGGTGCTCCCGGTGGCCGGCCGTTCGAGCGGACTACCGGCTACCGGGTGGTGGGGCGGCTGGCGGAGATCAGCCGCCGAGGGTGCCCGACTCGACGGACTTCCACTCGGTGCCCTCGACCTTGTAGACGGTGAGCTGCTTGTTGGTCGCGTCACCGAACTCGTCGAAGGAGACCTTGCCGGTCACGCCGTCGAAGGAGACGCCCTGGACGGCGGCGAGGACCTTGGCGCGCGCGTCGGCGGGGAGCTTGCCGTTGTTGGCGTCGACGGTGGCCTTGACGGCCTCGATGATCGCCCAGGCGGAGTCGTAGGAGTAGCCGCCGTAGGCGGAGAAGGGCTCCTTGTATCCGGCCTTGGTGTAGTTGGCGACGAAGTCCTTGGCGGAGGGCAGGCTCTCGACCGGGGCGCCGACCGAGGTGGCGAGGTCGCCCGCGGCGCCGGCGCCGGCGAGCTCGAC
Organism: Streptomyces sp. NBC_00435; assembly: GCF_036014235.1. Taxonomy (GTDB): domain Bacteria; phylum Actinomycetota; class Actinomycetes; order Streptomycetales; family Streptomycetaceae; genus Streptomyces. The sequence goes on along the minus strand of NZ_CP107924.1, from coordinate 2,128,484 downwards.
GTACTTCTTGTCGTAGATGCCGTCACCGCCGATGAGCGGGATGTTGGCGCCGGAGGCCTTGATCTGCTTGCTGAGCGGGCCGGCCGCGGGGTACTCGCCGCCGTAGTAGACGACGTCGGCGCCGGAGCTCTTGACCTGGGTCACGATGGCGCCGAAGTCGGTGCTCTCGGGGTCGATGTGGCCTTCGCCGACGACCTTGCCGCCGAGCTTGGTGAACTCGCCCTTGAAGGTGCCTGCGAGGCCCGCGCCGTAGGTCTTCTTGTCGTCGATGATGAAGACGTTCTTCTTGCCGGCCTTGTTGAAGAGGTACTGCGCCGCGAACGGGCCCTGGATGGCGTCCGTGGTGGCGGTGCGGAAGTAGCTCTTGTAGGTGCGGACCTTCTCGCCGGTGGCCCACTTCGGTCCCTGGGAGAGGGACGGGCTGGTGTTGGCCGGGGAGATCTGGACGAGCTTGGCGTCGTCGAAGACCTTCTGCATGGACTCCGAGACGGAGGAGTTCAGGGGGCCGACGACACCGAGGACGTCCTTGTCGGCGGTGAGCTTGGTGGCGTTCTGCTGGCCGGAGGAGGCCTGTGCCTGGTCGTCCAGTGCCTGGATCTTGAAGGTGACGCCCTTGACGTACTTCTTCTCGTTGGCCTGCTTGGCGGCGAGGTCCGCGGAGTTCTTGATGCCGAGGCCCAGGGCCGAGAGGTCACCGGTGAGCGGGGCGTCGACGCCGATGACGACCGTGGTGTCACCACCGTCGGCGGTGCTGCCGCCCTTGTCGTCACGCGAGCCACAGGCGGTGAGAGTGAGGGCACCTGCGGCGAGAGCGGCGGTGACGGCAATGAGAGAACGCTGACGCACGATCAGTCCTTTCCTGGCACTGCGTCCCCCGTGGGACGCACCGTGTCGAACGCGGGGAACCGAACTGCGAGGAATCCGGCTGGTCGCGGTGACTGGCCGTGACTCTAAGCCGGTCTCAGGGCGTTATGGAGGGCCGAGGCCAATGATGTGACTCTCTTGTTATGCCGCGGCGTAATGCATAGCGGATGTCTGGGGGTGGAACGGGGGAATTCCGGCCGGTTCGTCTTGTCCGAATGGTGAGACGCGTGAGGACCGTCCAGCGGTTTGAGTACTGTCCCGCCAGGACTCTGAGCCGTTTTGGTCATGACGGCGCGAGGGTGTCCGTGTCTCGGACTGCGGGACAGGCCCTGGTCAGAGCGGTGGAGAGATCCCTGGCATATCGGTCGCCGGGGATGTAGCTGTGATCCTCTTTCTCAAACTTATTACTCAGGGTTACTTCGAGGAATGGGAGGCTGGAATTCCGTGCTACATGCACGCAGTCGGTGACCTGAATCCGTACGACGAGGTCACGCGCCTCCCCGGGCGCGACGGTGGCCGGAAGTGGTGGCCGGACGTCCACCGTCAGCGCCCGCGAGGACTGCGTCAGCCGCTCCAGCGTGATGGCCGGCCCGGAGGCGACACGCACACGCACCGTGAACTCGAAGGCGCTGCCGGCGGCGGCCGGCTCGACCGGCGCGACATAGGCGAGGGAGAACACCTGTGAGGGTGCGGGCGGCCGGTACGGGGCGGGACGCGGCCGGGCCGCGTACAGCGCCGCCCCTCCGGCGACCACGGCGGACACACAGATCAGGGCGGCCACGGCCAGGACGGCCCCGCGGTGGCCCTCGTAGGCCTCACGGACCCGCCGGACGGCCGGGGGTGTACGGGGGCCGGGGTGCGGGCTCTCGTGGGCCCCGGTGCCCTCTCCGGGCTCGACCGGCCCGATGCCGCCGCTCACTGCCAGGGGCCGTCGGTCGGGGCGCCGGAGCGGTAGCGCTCCGCGCAGCGGCGCCCGACCTCCCGGGCGGTGAGCTCGTGCGCGGCGGCCGGGCCCTTCGCGCGCTGCTCGGCGCGGGCATCGGCGACGACGGCGCGCAGGATGTCGTTCTGGCCGCCGGACAGGCCCATGGACTGGTAGTCCAGGCGGACGGCGTCGTCGCCCTCGCCGGCGTCGAGGATCCGGCCGGCCCACTGCGTGATCAGGAGGGTGCAGACCTGCTCGGGCGGCATGGGTGGCGGCGTGGTTCCCGGCCCGGGGCCGGCAGAGTCCTGGGGATTGCCGGGGGAGCAGCCCAGCAGTGCGGCGGCCAGCAGTGCCGTCTTCGTCGCCGCCGCGGCCGAGATGCGCCGCGGCGCCGGTCCGGATCCCATGCGGGAACGCTAGACCGGCGCCGCCACGAGGGCAACGGCTAGTTGTTGCCGTCCTGTTGCGGGTTCAGGTCACGCAGCAGGCAGGTGAGGCGGGCCGTGCAGACGCGGCGGTCCTGCTCGTCGGTGATGACGACCTCGTAGGTGGCGGTGGAGCGGCCCCGGTGCACGGGGGTCGCGACGCCGGTGACCAGGCCGGAGCGGGCGCCGCGGTGGTGGGTGCAGTTCAGGTCGACCCCCACGGCGATCTTGGTGCTGCCGCCGTGCATCATCGCGCCGACCGAGCCGATGGTCTCGGCGAGCACCGCGGAGGCCCCGCCGTGGAGGAGTCCGTACGGCTGGGTGTTGCCCTCGACGGGCATGGTGGCGACGACGCGCTCGGCGGACGCTTCGAGGATCCGGATGTCCATCCGCTTGCCGAGGTCGCCCGCCGAGAACAGCGAGGGCAGGTCGATGCCCAGGGCCGTGTACTCGTCGAGGACCTCCTGCGGGAACTTCACCGCGTGCTGCTCGCCCATGGGGCCGACTCCGTTCGTCAACGCTCGTTAACCATCTTGTCCTCGGGTCGTTCTATCAGGCCGGCTCGAAGCGCACGACGACGGACTTGCTCGCGGGGGTGTTGCTGGTGTCCGCGGTGGAGTCCAGCGGCACCAGCACGTTCGTCTCGGGGTAGTAGGCGGCGGCGCAGCCGCGGGCGGTGGGGTAGTGGACGACGCGGAAGCCGGGGGCGCGCCGCTCCACGCCGTCGCTCCACTCGCCGACGAGGTCGGTGTACGAGCCGTCGGCGAGCCCGAGCTCGGCGGCGTCCTCGGGGTTGACCATGACGACGCGGCGCCCGCCGGTGATGCCGCGGTAACGGTCGTCGAGGCCGTAGATGGTGGTGTTGTACTGGTCGTGGCTGCGCAGGGTCTGCAGGAGCAGCCGGCCCGCCGGGAGGCGGGGGTACTCCACGGGCGCGGCGGTGAAGTTCGCCTTGCCGGTCTTCGTGGGGAAGCGGCGCTCGTCGCGCGGGGGGTGCGGCAGCTGGAAGCCGCCGGGGCGGGCGACGCGGGCGTTGAAGTCCTCGAAGCCGGGGACGACGCGGGAGATCCGGTCGCGGACGGCGGCGTAGTCCCGCTCGAACTCCTCCCAGGGGGTCCGGGAGGCCTCGCCGAGGACGGCGCGGGCCATGCGGGCCACGATCGCGGGCTCGGAGAGCAGGTGCGGGGAGGCGGGGGCGAGGTTGCCGCGCGAGGAGTGGACCATGCCCATGGAGTCCTCGACGGTGACGAACTGCTTGCCCGAGGTCTGCACGTCCTTGTCGGTGCGGCCGAGGGTGGGCAGGATCAGGGCGCGCCGGCCGGTCACCGCGTGCGAGCGGTTGAGCTTCGTCGAGACGTGCACGGTCAGGGAGGCGCGGCGGATCGCCGCTTCGGTGACCTCGGTGTCGGGGGTGGCGCCGACGAAGTTGCCGCCCATGGCGAACAGCACCTTGGCCTCGCCGTCGCGCAGGGCCTGGATGGAGCGGACCACGTCGAAACCGTGCTCGCGCGGCGAGGTGATGCCGAATTCCTTGTCGAGGGCGTCGAGGAAGGCGGGCGCGGGGCGCTCGAAGATCCCCATGGTGCGGTCGCCCTGCACGTTGGAGTGGCCCCGGACGGGGCAGACGCCGGCGCCGGGGCGGCCGATGTTGCCGCGCAGGAGGAGGAGGTTGACGACCTCGCGGATGGTGGCGACGGAGTGCTTGTGCTGGGTGAGGCCCATCGCCCAGCAGACGATGGTGCGCTCCGAGGCCAGGATCATGGCCAGGGCGGCCTCGATGTCGGGGCGGCTCAGGCCGGTCGCGGTGAGGGTCTCGGCCCAGTCGGTGTCCTTGACGGTGGCCGCGAACTCCTCGTACCCGTGGGTGTGCTCGCGGATGAAGTCCTCGTCGGTGGCGCCTTCGGTCTCCAGGACGAGCTTGTTCAGGAGACGGAACAGGGCCTGGTCGCCACCGATGCGGATCTGGAGGAACAGGTCGTTGAGGGCGGTGCCCCTGAACATGCCGAGGGGGGTCTGCGGGTTCTTGAACCGCTCCATGCCGGCCTCGGGCAGCGGATTCACCGAGATGATCTTCGCGCCCGCGGATTTGGCCTGCTCCAGCGCGGACAGCATGCGCGGGTGGTTGGTGCCGGGGTTCTGCCCGGCGACGATGATCAGGTCGGCCTGGTGGAGGTCTTCGAGGGAGACGCTGCCCTTGCCGATGCCGATCGTCTCGTTCAGTGCGGAGCCCGAGGATTCGTGGCACATGTTCGAGCAGTCGGGGAGGTTGTTGGTGCCGAACTCGCGGACGAAGAGCTGGAAGAGGAACGCGGCCTCGTTGCTGGTGCGGCCCGAGGTGTAGAAGAGGGCCTCGTCGGGGGAGTCCAGGGCGCGCAGCTCCTCCGCGATGATCTCGAAGGCCCGCTCCCAGGTCACGGGCTCGTAGCGGTCACCGCCCGCCGGCAGGGCCCCTCTCTCCAGGAGCATCGGCTCGGTGATCCGGCCCTGCTGGCCCAGCCAGTAGCCGGAGCGCGTCTCCAGGTCGGCCAGCGGGTGCGCGGCGAAGAACTCCGGGGTGACCCGGCGCAGCGTGGCCTCCTCCGCGACGGCCTTGGCGCCGTTCTCGCAGAATTCGGCGGTGTGCCGCTTGTCGCCCTCGGGCCAGGCGCAGCCCGGACAGTCGAACCCGTCCTTCTGGTTGACCTTGAGGAGGGTTCGGGCGGTACGGGCGAGGCCCATCTGCTGCTGCGCGATCCTCAGGGTGTGCCCGATGGCGGGCAGGCCGGCGGCCGCGTGTTGGGGAGGCGCGACCTGCGGCGCGTCCTGTACTGGATCACCTGCGGGCGGCTTGGTGGCCATGTCGCTCCCCTTTGAGCAGTCTTCTTCGTCCGCTTCCGATCCTGTCACGCTCCGCCGGCACGGCCGACGCCGGATTCGACCGGCCGCACCTGACCGGCCGCGCAGCCCGTCCGGATTTGTCAGTGGCGGCCTCTAGGATCGGGGGCGTGGCAGATTCAGCATCGAAGAAGACCGACCAGCCGACCGCAGCGGACCGCCCCCGCCTGATGCTCATGGACGGGCACTCCCTGGCGTACCGGGCGTTCTTCGCGCTCCCCGCGGAGAACTTCACGACCGCGACGGGGCAGCCGACCAACGCCATCTACGGGTTCGCGTCGATGCTGGCGAACACGCTGCGCGACGAGGCGCCCACGCACTTCGCGGTGGCGTTCGACGTGTCCCGCAAGACGTGGCGCTCGGTGGAGTTCCCGGAGTACAAGGCGAACCGCTCCAAGACCCCCGACGAGTTCAAGGGGCAGGTGGAGCTGATCGGCGAGCTCCTCGACGCGATGAGCGTGCCGCGCTTCGCGGTCGACGGCTTCGAGGCCGACGACGTGATCGCGACGCTCGCCACGCAGGCCGAGGCCCTCGGCTTCGACGTGCTGATCGTCACGGGCGACCGGGACTCCTTCCAGCTGGTCTCCGAGCACACCACCGTCCTCTACCCGACCAAGGGCGTCTCCGAGCTGACCCGCTTCACCCCGGAGAAGGTCGAGGAGAAGTACGGGCTCACTCCCCAGCAGTACCCGGACTTCGCGGCCCTGCGCGGCGACCCCTCCGACAACCTCCCCGGCATCCCGGGCGTCGGCGAGAAGACCGCCGCCAAGTGGATCACCCAGTTCGGGTCGTTCGCGGAACTCGTGGAGCGCGCCGAGGAGGTCAAGGGCAAGGCCGGGCAGAACTTCCGGGACCACCTGGAGGCCGTGAAGCTCAACCGCGTCCTGACCGAGATGGTCAAGGACGTCGCCCTGCCCAGGACCCCGGCCGATCTGGAGCGCGCCCCCTACGACCGGACCGCCGTCACGGGCGTCCTGGACGTACTGGAGATCCGCAACGCCTCGCTGCGCGAGCGCCTCCTCGCCGTCGACCCGGGCGCGGCCGGCGAAGAGGCCCCCGCCCCCGCGGCGGCCGCCGTGGAGCTGGACGGCTCCGTACTGGGCGCCGGCGAGCTCGCGCCCTGGCTGGAGAGCCGCGGCGGCGCCCCGCTCGGCATCTCCACCGTCGACAGCTGGGCCCTGGGCACCGGCAACGTCGCCGAGATCGCGCTGGCCTCGGCCGACGGCGCGGCCGCCTGGTTCGAGCCGTCCGCGCTGGACGCGGCCGACGAGCAGGCCTTCGCCGCCTGGGCCGCCGACGCGGGCAGGCCCAAGGTCGTGCACAACGCCAAGGCCCTGATGCGGGTCCTCCCGGAGCACGGCTGGACCCTGGCCGGGGTGGTCATGGACACCGCGCTCGCGGCGTACCTGGTCAAGCCGGGCCGCCGTTCCTTCGCGCTGGACGTGCTGTCCCAGGAGTACCTGCACCGGGAGCTGGCACCCGCCGCCGCCGAGGGGCAGCTCGCCTTCGGCGCCGACGAGACCGCCGAGGCCGAGGCCCTGATGGCGCAGGCCCGCGCCGTCCTGGACCTCGGCGACGCCTTCTCGGTGAAGCTTCCCGAGGTGGGCGCGGCCGAGCTGCTGCATGACATGGAGCTCCCCACCTCCGAGCTGCTGGCCCGGATGGAGCGGTCGGGCATCGCCGCCGACCACAGCCACCTCGAAGCGATGGAGCAGCAGTTCGCCGCCGCGGTGCAGCAGGCGGTGAAGGAGGCCCACGCCGCGGTGGGCCACGAGTTCAACCTCGGCTCGCCCAAGCAGCTGCAGGAGGTCTTCTTCGGCGAGCTGGACCTGCCGAAGACGAAGAAGACCAAGACCGGCTACACCACGGACGCGGACGCGCTGGCCTGGCTGGCCACCCAGACCGACCACGACCTGCCCGTGATCATGCTCCGTCACCGGGAGCAGGCCAAGCTGCGCGTCACCGTCGAGGGCCTGGTCAAGACGATCGCCGCCGACGGCCGGGTGCACACCAGCTTCAGCCAGACCGTCGCCGCGACCGGCCGCCTCTCCTCCACCGACCCCAACCTGCAGAACGTGCCGGTCCGCACCGACGAGGGCCGGGCCATCCGCCGCGGCTTCGTCGTCGGCGAGGGCTACGAGTCGCTCATGACCGCCGACTACAGCCAGATCGAGCTGCGCGTCATGGCCCACCTCTCCGAGGACGAGGGCCTGATCGAGGCGTTCCTGACGGGCGAGGACCTGCACACCACCGTCGCCTCCCAGGTGTTCGGCGTCGAGCGCTCCGCGGTCGACGCGGAGATGCGGCGCAAGATCAAGGCGATGTCCTACGGCCTGGCCTACGGGCTCTCCGCGTTCGGCCTGGCCCAGCAGCTGAACATCGAGCCCGGCGAGGCCCGCGGCCTGATGGAGACCTTCTTCGAGCGCTTCGGCGGCGTCCGGGACTACCTGGGCCGCGTCGTCGAGGAGGCCCGCGCCACCGGCTACACGGCCACCGTCTTCGGCCGCCGCCGCTACCTCCCGGACCTCAACAGCGACAACCGCCAGCGCCGTGAGGCCGCCGAGCGGATGGCGCTGAACGCGCCGATCCAGGGAACCGCCGCCGACATCGTCAAGGTCGCGATGCTGCGCGTGGACAAGGCGATCACCGGAGCCGGGCTGAAGTCGCGGATGCTGCTCCAGGTCCACGACGAAATCGTGCTGGAGATCGCCCCCGGGGAGCGGGCGAAGGTGGAGGAGCTGGTGCGCCGCGAGATGGCCGCCGCCGTCGACCTGCGGGCCCCGCTGGACGTGTCCGTGGGCGTCGGCCCGGACTGGGAGTCCGCCGCGCACTGATCGCCGTACGGTCCGGCCCCGCCCGTCTCCGCCTAACCGGCGGGGACGGGCGTTCGCGTTTCCTCTTCCGAGCCGGAGCCGGAGCCGGAGCCGATGCCGTGGCCCGCGTCCGGGCCGGTACGGTCGCGGCCGGGCCGGTGGCGCAGGCGGACGAGGACCCCGTAGAGCAGCAGGGCCACCGAGAGACCGCCGCCCGCGCCGAAGCAGACCGTCGGGATGATGTCGAGCGGGGTGCCGATCCGGTCGAAGAAGGTGAAGAAGCGGAGCACGCGCACGGTGACCCCGACGGCCACGCACAGGAGGACCAGCGCGAGCGCGCCCCACACCTCGGCCCGGCCGAGCACCGGGACGGACGCGGGGACCGGCGAGGCCGGCAGCCGGCGCAGTCCGGTCACCGTGAACCAGAACAGGGCGCAGGCCGCTACCGCCGAAGTGCCGTACTGCAGGTACGAGTAGAGCGGCAGGCCCAAGGCGAGCGGCTCGCCCAGCTCCGGCAGCGCGCGCGTACCCCAGCGGTCGAGGTGCGTGAAGCTGTCCCACACCACGTGCGTGAGCGAACCGGCGACCGCCGAGAGGTAGAACCACAGGGCCAGCGGGGGCAGTCGGCGCCCGCGCCACTCCTCGCCGCGTACGAAGGCGTGCGCCCTGCCCCGCCCGCCGCGCGGCAGCAGCGCGATCAGCGGCTCGCGCAGCAGCAGCCAGAACGCCGTGAGGACGGCGGTGAGTGCCGCGTCGGCGGTGACCACCCCGGGCAGGGAGTGCGTGAAGGTGCCGTACGGCCGCAGGCCCGGGACGACCGCGTCCGCGAAGTAGAAGACGTCCGGGGCGAAGGACCCGAGGACCAGGGCCGAAGCGACGAGAGGACCTCGCGCACGCCCGGTCCGGCGGACGGCCGGAAGTACGGCGGCCGCGTGGCTGAGGGTGAACGGCATGGAACCTCGTCTCGGCTCTTCGATCAGTGGCGTCCAGTATGGGTGAGCTGCGGAACCCATGGGGAAATCGTGAATTCCGGCTCACGATGCGTGCCCTGCGCAGGGAGTTGACGTATGGTCACGCGGACGTCGAGGGGGAGGGGGGTCCGGCTCATGACGCCTCGGATCCGCATACCGGCAGTACCCAGGCCCGTGCGCACGTCCGCACCGCTACCGGGCCGGTTCGGCCGGGCGCTGCGCAAGGGCGGGGCAGCCGTGCTCGTCTCCGCCCTGGTGGCCGCCGCGATGACCGCCTCGCAGGGGCCAGGGGCCGGTCGCGGCGGGCCGTTCGCGTCCGCCGGGAGCGGCCCGCGGGCCGCGGAGCCCGACGCGTCCGCCGGGGAATCCGCCGGGGACACCTCCTACTTCACCGCCCTCCCGCCGCTGGTGAGCCCCGAGCCGCCGGCCGTTCTGCTGCCCGAGGACGGAGCGGCGCCGCCGCCCGTGGCACCGGCCGCCGCCGCGGGCCCGCGCAACGAACCCGTGGCCATGGGCGGGGCGGAAGGCGCGCAGGGGATACCGGCGAGCGTGCTCGCCGCGTACGGGAACGCGGAGCAGACCGTAGGCCGGAGCGACCCCGGATGCGGACTGCGCTGGCAACTCCTCGCCGCGATCGGCAAGGTCGAGTCCGGGCACGCGCGCGGCGGCCAGGTCGACGCCGCCGGTACGACGCTGCGGCCGATCCTGGGCCCCGTACTCGACGGCAACGGCTTCGCGAACATCCCGGACACCGACGGCGGGGCCTACGACGGGGACTCCCGCTACGACCGGGCGGTCGGGCCGATGCAGTTCATCCCGTCCACGTGGGCCTCGTGGGGCCAGGACGCCAACGGGGACGGGCGGCGCGACCCCGGCAACGTGCACGACGCGGCGCTCGCGGCCGGACGCTACCTGTGCGCGGGTACGCGGGACCTGCGGGGGGACGGGGACCTGGACCGGGCCGTGCTGTCGTACAACGCGTCCGCCGCGTACCTGCGGACGGTGCGGTCGTGGTTCACGTACTACCTGAAGGGCGCGCACGAGGTCCCGGACGGCCCGGGCAGCGGCGGCACAGCGACGACGCCGCCGAAGCCCGCCCCGACACCGCCTGCGCCGACGCCGCCCGCCCCGACACCGCCTACGCCTTCGCCTACGCCTTCGCCTACGCCGAGTCCGACCCCGAGCCCGACGCCGACGCCGAGCCCGACGCCGACGCCGAGCCCGACGCCTAGTCCCCGGCCTACTCCGACGCCTTCGCCGACCCCGAGCCCAACGCCTACGCCGACCCCGACGCCTACGCCGACCCCGAGCCCAACGCCGACGCCGACTCCGACGCCGACCCCGACCCCGAAGCCCGAGCCGACGCCGAGTCCCTCGGCCTCCGTCTCCCCGTCGCCGAAGCCCGGGCCCGGCCCGTCCGGCTCGCCGGCTCCCAAGCCGTCGGCGTCCCCGTCCACCGCCTCCCCGGCGCCCACGGCGACCCCCTGACACGCCGCGGCGGCGGTCCGGGCCCGGGGCCCGGACCGGGCCGTCCGGCGTCACCCCGTGATCAGTGGCGCAAACGGTTCTCATCTGTCACCCGCATTGCTACGGTGCCCCCGCCCTGACGACCAATCAGATTCCGGAGGCCCCGGCATGCGCGCAATCGTCGCCGCCGCCAGCGGTCTCGTCCTCGCGGCGCTCCTCGTCTTCGCCATCACGGCGACGGGGACGCCGGAAGGCAAGACCTCACCCAAGCCCCTGCTCACCACCGCGCCCGCCGCGCCCGGAAAGTAGAGGAGGGCCCGGCCATGCGACGCAGAGCAAGCCTCGTCCTGCTAGCCGTAGCCGTGTTCTGCACCGCCCTCGCACCGCTGCTGCGCTGGTACGCGTACCCGAGGCTCGCGAAGATCCCGCCGAACCAGTACCAGGAAGTGGTCCTGGAGGCGAAGGACGCGACCCTGCTCGACTACAACGCGGGCATGCAGCCGAAGAAGGTAGACAAGGTCACCATCGTCCAGACGCTGAAGGGCAACGTCGAGGCGTCGAAGGAGATAGAGGCCAGCGCCGGCAAGGACGTGGTCGTCTGGGACACGCTGACCTACATCATGGGCCCGGACGGGAAGACGGTCTCCCAGGTCCCCGAGCGCTACATCTTCGACGCCCACACCCAGGCCCCGGTGCACGCCACCGGAGAGTCGGTGGACGGGGACCCGGTCAAGCGCGAGGGCATCGAGTTCAAGTGGCCGTTCTTCACCGAGCCGCGCGACTACCTGTACTTCGACCAGCAGACCCGCACCTCCTCGCCCATCCACTACGTGGGCCCGCGCAAGTTCAAGGGCATGGACGTCTACTACTACGAGCAGACGATCCCCTGGACGAAGGTCTCGCTGCCGAAGAAGATGCCGATCGAGGGCATCGACCCGGCCACCTTCGAGCAGACCACCGGCACCTCCCTCTGGTACTCGACCAAGGCGATGTTCTGGGTCGACCCGGTGACCGGCGCCCCCGTCAACGCCGAGCAGGAGATCCAGCAGGAGATGCGGGGTGGCAGCATCGCCGCGGCCGCGCCCGACAGCAGGCTCACCGTCTTCGCCGGGCACGTGAAGATGCGCGAGGACTACAGCGACTACACCGTCGACCTGGTCAGGGCGAACCGCACCAAGGTCCTCGCGCTGCACACCTATGCCCCCGCAGGTCTGGCGGCCGGCGGGCTCGCGCTCTTCGGGCTCGCGCTGTGGCTGGAGGCGCGCGGCAGGCGCCCGCGGGACGAGGAACCGTTCAGCGCCTGAGCCGGGCGTTGGTGTGCCGGGTGGGCTCGGCGGTCGCCGGGTCCTCCGGCCACGGGTGCTTGGGGTAGCGGCCGCGCAGCTCCGCGCGGACGGCCCGGTAGCCGCCCTGCCAGAAGGAGGCCAGATCGGCGGTGACGGCGGCGGGCCGGCCGGCCGGCGACAGCAGATGGACGAGTACCGGGACCCCCGCGATCCGGGGGGTCTCGGCCAGCCCGAAGAGCTCCTGGAGCTTGACGGCCAGTACGGGCTGCCCGTGCTCGGCGGCGTAGTCGACGCGGATCCGCGAGCCGCTGGGCACCTCGATCCGCTCCGGGGCCAGCTCGTCGAGCCGGGAGGCCTCGCCGGTGGCCCAGGGCAGCAGTCGGTTCAGCGCCTGCCCGGCGTCGATCCGGGCGAGGTCCCCGCGGCGGCGGGCCCGCGACAGCTCGGGCTCCAGCCAGTCGTCGGCCCGCTCCAGCAGCGCGGAGTCGTCCGCCACGTCGGGCCAGGGCGCGCCGAGCGTGCGGTGGAGGAAGCCGAGCCTGGCCCGGAGGCCCTCCGAGTCTGGGCTCCAGCGCAGCAGTCCGAGCCCCTCGGCGCGGAGCCCGTCGAGCAGGGCGGCCCGGACGAGGGCCCGGTCGGGGTCGCGCAGCGGCCGCGCGGCGAGCTCGACGGCGCCGAGCCGGGTGACCCTGCGGGCCACGAGGTCGCCGTCCTCCCAGTGGACCTCCTCGCCCTCGCGGAAGAGATGGCCGGCCGCCGCGCGGGCGGTGTCCTCGTCGAGGAGCGCCGCGAGGCGCACGCGGGCGGACGCGGAGTGCGGGGGTCTGTCGGCGACGGCCACGGCCAGCCAGGGCGCGCTGCGCAGCCCCGAGCCCTCGCCGAGCTCGGCCCCGGTCCCGGAGGCCATGAGGAAGGCCCCTTGGCCCTTGGCCCTGGAGACCCTTTCGGGGAAGGCCAGTGCGGCCACGAGCCCGGCGGCGGTGTCGTCGGGGAGGGGCGGGGTGGGGGAATGCCCCGCAGGGCCCCCTCCGGTTGCCGCGCGTTCCAGGCGGCGGGCTTCCGCGCGCCAGCGCGATGCGTACGGGTCGCCGCCCGCACGGGCCCGCCGCCAGGCGGCGGCCAGGTCGTCGCCGTACTCCCGCGGCGGCTCCTCGCTGAGCAGGGCCACCAGCTCCGCCGCCCGCCGGGGCCCCAGCGCGGCGGAGCCGTCGAGCAGGGCCCGGGCGAGGCGCGGGTGCAGGCCGAGGCGGGCCATGCGCAGCCCCCGGGGAGTCGGCCGCCCGTCCGGGGACACCGCGCCCACCGCGAGCAGCACCTCCCGCGCCGCGCCCATCGCTCCGGCCGGCGGCGGGTCGAGCAGCGCCAGCCCGGCCGCGTCGGGGTCGCCCCAGCAGGCGGCCTGGAGGGCGAACTGCGCCAGGTCCGCGATCCGGATCTCGGGGGCGGGGTAGCCGGGCAGCCGCCCGTCCTCCGCTTCGGCCCAGCAGCGGTACACCGTGCCCGGTGCCTCGCGCCCGGCGCGGCCCGCGCGCTGGCGGCCGGCCGCGCGGGAGGCCCGTACGGTGGCGAGCGCGCCCAGGCCCCGCGCGTGGTCGACCCGGGGTTCGCGGGCCAGGCCCGAGTCCACCACGATCCGTACCCCGGGCACGGTCAGGCTGGACTCCGCCACGGCGGTGGAGAGGATGACCCGGCGGTGCGGGGCGGGGGACAGCGCCGCGTCCTGGACGGCGGCCGGAGCGCGGCCGTGTATCTGGAGGACCTCCGCGCCGACAGCGCCGAGCTGCCCGGCGACCCGGGCGATCTCCCCGACGCCGGGCAGGAAGCACAGGACGTCGCCGGAACGTTCCGCCAGTGCCCGCCGCACCACCGAGGCGACGTGCGTCAGCTGCGCGGGGTCCACCCGCATTCCGTGTGGCGGCCGTACCGGGCGGGCCGGCGGGGCCCACACGGTCTCCACCGGGTACGAGACGCCGGCGGCCTCCACGACGGGGGCGTCCCCCTCGCCGCCGTGACCGAGGAGCCGGGCCCAGCCGGCCGCGTCGGTGGTCGCCGAGGCCGCGAGGATCCGCAGCTCCGGGCGCAGGGTCTCCCGTACGTCCAGGAGGAAGGCGGCGACCGTATCGGCGTCGAGGTGTCGCTCGTGGCACTCGTCAAGGATCACCAGGTCGACCCCGGAGAGTTCCTGGTCCCGCTGGAGCCGCTGGAGCAGCACCCCGGTGGTGACCACCTCGACCACCGTGGCCGGTCCCACCACCCGCTCCCCGCGCACCGTGAAGCCCACCGAGGCGCCGACCTGCTCGCCGAGCAGCCAGGCCATCCGCCGGGCCGCCGCGCGGGCGGCGATCCGGCGTGGTTCGGCGACCACGATCCGGCGGAGCGGCCCGCCTCCCGCAGGCCCGTCTCCCGCAGGCCCGCCTTTCGCAGGCCCGGCGCCCCGCGGGCCGGTCCCGACCAGTCCCGCCAGCACCAGTGGCACCAGCGTGGTCTTGCCGGTGCCCGGCGGGGCGCAGAGGACCGCCGCGCCGTGGGCGTCGAGCGCGGAGACGAGCGCGGGCAGGACCTCCCGTACGGGAAGGGCGTCGAGGTCGGCGGTGCGGATCACCTGCTCAGTCCCGCTCGCACACGAAGATCGCCGTGCCGGGGATGAGGTTGCCGCGCAGCGGGGACCAGCCGCCCCACTCCTGGCTGTTCCAGGCGGGCCACTCCGGCTCGACCAGGTCGAGGAGGCGGAAGCCGCCGGCGACCACGTCCCGTACCCGGTCGCCGAGGGTGCGGTGGTGCTCCACATATACGGCGCGGCCCTGCTCGTCCTGCTCGACGTACGGGGTGCGGTCGAAGTAGGAGGCGGAGACGGACAGCCCCTCGGGACCGGGCTCGTCGGGGAAGGCCCAGCGGACGGGGTGGGTGACGGAGAAGACCCATCGGCCGCCCGGGCGCAGGACGCGGCGGACCTCGCGCATCACGTTCACGGGGTCGGCGACGAAGGGGACGGCGCCGTAGGCGGAGCAGGCCAGGTCGAAGGAGGCGTCGCGGAAGGGGAGCCGGCCGGCGTCGGCCTCGACCAGGGGAACGTCCTCGCCGATGCGCAGGGCGTGCTGGAGCTGGCGGTGGGAGAGGTCCAGGGCCACCGGTCGGGCGCCCTGGGCGGCCAGCCAGCGCGAGCACTGCGCGGCGCCGGCGCCGATCTCCAGGACGTCCTTGCCCTTGAGGGAGGCGGCGGGGCCGAGGAGGGCCGCTTCCGCCTCGTCCAGACCCTCGGGGCCCCAGACGAAGCGGTCGTCGCCGAGGAAGGCGCCGTGCTCGTTCTGGTACTCGTCGGCGTTGCGGTCCCACCAGCCGCGGCTCGCCCGGCTGCTCTCCGCTTCCCCCGCGTCACGCCGCGTGGCCTCGGAGTCGTCCCCGGCGGCCGGGCCGGCTTCGTACGCTTCTTCGGTGGCGTAGTCCTCTTGGTTCATGGGGCCCGTCGTCGTAGTCTGCGAATGTCTGCGGAAAGCGGGCGGGAAGGGCCATCGGCGCCTGCCTGCCCACTAATTGTGCCGGTTATGCGGTGATCCGCCCGGGGTGTGCGCCTTCGCGCATTGACCCTGTCGGGCTGCCCCCGTATGCTACAAGTTGCGCTGCGAGCCTGTGCTCCTCAGACCTAGCAGGCTGCGCTTGTATCTGTTGATGACCCCTCGGTTTTCGAGGCCCCCACCCCGCACTTCGCGGAACTGGGGCTTCCTTGGCTGTCCGGCTTCTTCGGCAGATGCCGATAAGGGCTCCCGGCGTAGCAGTACCTACGACTTTCTGTCCGTAACCGGAGCCCTTACCCACATGACGAGCAGCACCGAGACCACCGCCACCACCCCGCAGGTTGCGGTCAACGACATCGGTGACGAGGCAGCGTTCCTCGCCGCGATCGACGAGACGATCAAGTACTTCAACGACGGCGACATCGTCGACGGCGTCATCGTGAAGGTGGACCGGGACGAGGTTCTCCTCGACATCGGTTACAAGACCGAAGGCGTCATCCCGAGCCGTGAGCTCTCGATCAAGCACGATGTCGACCCGAACGAGGTCGTCAAGGTCGGCGACGAGATCGAGGCCCTTGTTCTCCAGAAGGAGGACAAGGAAGGCCGTCTGATCCTGTCCAAGAAGCGTGCGCAGTACGAGCGCGCCTGGGGCACGATCGAGAAGATCAAGGAAGAAGACGGCATCGTCACCGGTACCGTCATCGAGGTCGTCAAGGGTGGACTCATCCTCGACATCGGCCTCCGTGGCTTCCTGCCGGCCTCCCTCGTCGAGATGCGTCGCGTCCGCGACCTCCAGCCCTACGTGGGCAAGGAGCTCGAGGCGAAGATCATCGAGCTGGACAAGAACCGCAACAACGTGGTCCTGTCCCGCCGTGCCTGGCTCGAGCAGACCCAGTCCGAGGTTCGCCAGACGTTCCTCACCACCCTGCAGAAGGGTCAGGTCCGCTCCGGCGTCGTTTCCTCGATCGTCAACTTCGGTGCCTTCGTGGACCTGGGTGGCGTCGACGGTCTCGTCCACGTCTCCGAGCTGTCCTGGAAGCACATCGACCACCCGTCCGAGGTTGTCGAGGTCGGCCAGGAAGTCACCGTCGAGGTCCTCGACGTCGACATGGACCGCGAGCGTGTCTCCCTGTCGCTGAAGGCGACGCAGGAAGACCCGTGGCAGCAGTTCGCCCGGACGCACCAGATCGGTCAGGTCGTCCCGGGTAAGGTCACCAAGCTGGTTCCGTTCGGTGCGTTCGTCCGCGTGGACGAGGGCATCGAGGGTCTGGTCCACATCTCCGAGCTGGCCGAGCGCCACGTGGAGATCCCGGAGCAGGTCGTCCAGGTCAACGACGAGATCTTCGTCAAGGTCATCGACATCGACCTCGAGCGTCGCCGGATCTCGCTGTCGCTGAAGCAGGCCAACGAGTCCTTCGGTGCCGACCCGGCGTCGGTCGAGTTCGACCCGACCCTGTACGGCATGGCCGCGTCGTACGACGACCAGGGCAACTACATCTACCCCGAGGGCTTCGACCCCGAGACCAACGACTGGCTCGAGGGCTTCGACAAGCAGCGCGAAGCCTGGGAGGGCCAGTACGCCGAGGCGCAGCAGCGCTTCGAGCAGCACCAGGCTCAGGTCATCAAGAGCCGCGAGGCCGACGAGGCCGCCGCTGCCGAGGGTGCGGCCGCTCCGGCCGCCGGTGGCAGCAGCAGCGCCGGTGCGGGCATCTCGGGTGGTTCGTACTCCTCCGAGGGTGCGGACGAGACCTCCGGCGCCCTGGCGTCGGACGAGGCCCTGGCCGCGCTCCGCGAGAAGCTGGCCGGCGGCCAGAGCTGATCGCAGCAGCACGGACACGCCGCCGCTCGCGTGCGGTGTGAGCTGAGTTGATGTTCAACGGTAAGGCCCGTCCCCTCAGGGGGGCGGGCCTTACCGCGTTGTACGGGTTCGTTGCGGGTCCGTTGCGGGTTCTCGCGAATACCGTCAACTGGGGAATGGTCACGGTTCCTTGGACGTTCTTGCCAGAGAACGAGGCGGAGGAGGAGTGGTGGCGGTGCTTGATCCACAGGGTTTGTACGAATGGGACGCCAAGGGCCTGGCGGTGGCCGACCTGGCGCTCGCCCAGGACTCGGCCGGGCTGGTCATGCTCTACCACTTCGAGGGGTACATCGACGCGGGCGAGACCGGTGAGCAGATCGTCGAGCGGCTGCTCGACACGCTGCCGCACCAGGTCGTGGCCCGTTTCGACGCGGACCGGCTGGTGGACTACCGGGCGCGCAGGCCCCTGTTGACCTTCCAGCGCGACCACTGGACGGAGTTCGAGGAGCCGCTCCTGGAAGTGCGCCTCGTCCAGGACGCCACGGGTGCGCCCTTCCTGCTGCTGTCCGGCCCCGAGCCGGACGTGGAGTGGGAGCGCTTCTCCGTGGCGGTGCGGCAGATCGTCGAGCGCCTGGGCGTGCGGCTCTCCGTCAACTTCCACGGCATCCCCATGGGCGTCCCGCACACGCGACCCGTCGGGATCACCCCGCACGGCAACCGGACCGACCTCATGCCGGGGCACCGCAGCCCCTTCGACGAGGCGCAGGTACCGGGCAGCGCCGAGTCGCTGGTGGAGTTCCGCCTCGGCCAGGCCGGGCACGACGTACTGGGCGTCGCCGCCCACGTCCCGCACTACGTGGCGCGCTCGCCGTACCCGGACGCCGCGCTGACGGCCCTGGAGGCGATCACCGCCGCGACCGGGCTGGTCCTGCCGTCGGTGGCGCACGCGCTGCGCACCGAGGCGCACCGCACCCAGACGGAGATCGACCGGCAGATCCGCGAGGGCGACGAGGAGCTGGTCAGCCTCGTGCAGGGGCTGGAGCACCAGTACGACGCGGCGGCGGGCGCCGAGAGCCGGGGCAACATGATGGCCGAGCCCGCGGAGATTCCGTCCGCGGACGAGATCGGGCTCGAGTTCGAGCGGTTCCTGGCCGAGCGCGAGGGCGAGGGCTGAGCGACCCCCTCTCCCCGGGGGCCCTCCCCGCAGGGGGCTGTACGGGGGCCAGGGCGCGGGGGTTAGTCTGCCGGGCATGTTGAAAGTTGGCCTGACAGGCGGAATCGGCGCCGGCAAGAGCGAGGTCTCGCGGCTGCTGGCGGGGTACGGGGCGGTCCTCGTGGACGCCGACCGGATCGCGCGGGAGGTCGTGGAGCCGGGCACGCCCGGGCTCGCGGCCGTCGTGGCGGCCTTCGGGGAGTCCGTGCTGACTCCGGGGGGCGAGCTGGACCGGCCGAAGCTGGGGTCGATCGTGTTCGCCGACCCGGCGAAGCTCCAGATCCTCAACGGGATCGTGCACCCTCTGGTCGGGGCCCGGTCCGCCGAGCTGGAAGCCGCCGCGGGGCCCGACGCGATCGTGGTGCACGACGTACCGCTGCTCGCCGAGAACGGGCTCGCGCCGCTGTACGACCTGGTCGTCGTCGTGGACGCGGCCCCCGCGACCCAGCTGGCCCGGCTCACCGCGCTGCGCGGCATGGAGGAGTCGGAGGCCCGGGCCCGGATGGCCGCTCAGGCCACACGGGAGCAGCGGCTGGCCGTGGCCACCCTGGTGATCGACAACGACGGGCCGCTGGAGGCGCTGGAGCCGCAGGTGCGCAAGGTCTGGGAGGACCTCGCGGCGCGAGCCTGAGGCCTGCGCGGAATAGCGGGAGGGGTGGAGGGCGTTGAAGGCGTCCTCAGAGGGGAAGGAACAGACCGTGTCCGACACCACGCCGCCGCTCCCGCAGCCGTCGCCGTCCTCGTCGCCGTCGCCCGAGACGCATGTCATCGACTACCGGGCCGCGGAGCGGCTGCTCGCCGCGCGCGACCCGCGTGGTGCGGTGAAACTGCTCGATTCGGTCATAGCCGCGCACCCGGAGAACACGGCGGCCCGGCTGCTGCGTGCCCGGGCCTTCTTCGCCGCTGCCCAACTGCGCCCGGCGGAGCTCGAGTTCCAGATCGTGCTGGAGCGGGAGCCGGACAACGCCTTCGCCCACTTCGCGCTGGCCCGCACCCACGAGCGCGCCGGCCGCCCCGAGCAGGCCCGCAAACACTTCCGCCTCGCGGCCGCCCTGGACCCCCAGCCGGACTACCTGGCCGCGGCCCGCTTCGAGAACTAGGCCGCCCCTCCCGGGTCGCGGATCTTGCCGTGCGAGCCGCCCGCCTCAGTGCGTGGGGGGTTCGTACGGGGGGACGTCCGGGCCCGGCTGGTAGTGCGGGCCCTGGCGCATGTGGTGGAGCACGACGCCCAGGTCCACGGCCGCCAGCACGGCGACGGCGGCGCAGGCCGCGGCCCACCCGGGCCGGGCGGCGAGCGAGAACGCCGCCGCGCCGGCACCGGACCAGAGCAGGCCCCACAGGCTCAGCCAGAACCGCAGCCGCAGCGCGCTGCGGGCGGTCACCGGCTCGTTTCCGGTTCGCATGACCATCGCCTCGACGTCGTCGCCCGCCCGGCCTCCCCCTCCCTTCCATGGTGCCACCGGGCGTGGGGGCCGTCAGGGGTTGAGCTTGTTCACGGCCGTGGTGGTCGTCTTCCTGAAGGCCGGGACGGGTGCGTCCGAGAGGTTGCCCATCTGCCCCCACCGCACGACCGTCACGGTGGAGCCGTCGCGCCCGATCCCGTACAGGTGCACGCCGGGCTCGGACTCCGGCATGGAGGTGTGCACCCCGTAGACGTGTGCGCCCTCCTCGACGCGGATCTTGCCGTAGTCCTGCCAGGAGGCGGTGCCGCCCGGGTTCGTCCGCAGCCAGTCGGCGGCGCAGGCGGCCACCTTGCGCTCCAGGGTGGCGGCGAGCGTGGTGGCCGCGGCGGCCGAGGCGGCGCGCACGGACACCTGGACCGCTCCCGTGTCGTACTCGGTACTGAAGTCGCGGTGCCAGCTGCCGGCCGCGGGAAGTACGCCCTCCAGGCAGAACGGCGCGAACTCGGGCAGCCCCTTGACGACCTTCCCGGCGTACCAGGAGGAAGCCGGGTGCGGGGGCAGGTCGGCGCCGCCCAGGAACCCGGGCGCTGTGGCGGCCGCGGCCGTGGCCGTCGTGGAGACGGTGAGCACGAGGGCGGTGGCGGCGGCCGCCGCTGCCGCGAGGACGGCCGTGGTGGTGGTGCGGGCGGCGTGAGCGCTGGTGCGGAACGTGGTGCGTCGTCGTCGCAGCATGGTCGGTTCTCCCCGTGTCGGTCGGTGCGGCTGTGTGCCCGGCAAGGTTGTGCCCGGTCCGGGAGGCCGGTCCACGGTTTGGGACGAAACCGGGACGATGGAACGCCCGTACGCCCCGTCAGCTGCGGGAACACCCTTGGCATGGAACGGAAGTCCGGGACGGGGAGATCGGCCGAGGCGCAGGCGTTCGCGCGGTTGATGGGGGAACTGAAGGAACGGAGCGGGCGGAGTTACGGGGCCCTGGCGCGGCTGCTCCACACGAGTACGTCGACCCTGCACCGCTACTGCAGTGGTGAGGCCCTGCCCGCGGAGTTCGTGGCGGTGGACCGCTTCGCGCGGGCCTGCGGGGCGACGGCGGCGGAGGCGGTGGAACTGCACCGCGCCTGGCTGCTGGCGGACGCGCGGCGGCGGGCGGTGGTGGAGGAAGCGGTGGTGGTCACGGCGGCGGACGCGGTGGTGGTGGACGCGGGGGTGGTGGAGCGTGCGGCACCGGAGGTGGCCGCGGAGTCCGGTGTTCCGCGGGCGCCGGGGCCGCGTCGACGCGGGCGCCGCCTGCTGCCGGCCGGGGCGGTGGCGGCGGCCGCGGTCGTGGCCCTGGCGGTGGGCATCGGGGCGCTTCCGGACCCGGGCCCGGAGCGCGGTGCGCCCCAGGCCGGTCCGACGGCGGCGACGGCGGCGGCGACGGGGACGGCGACGGGGCCGGGGACGGGCCCGACGGCGGATCCGAGGACAGGGCCGGCGACGACGCCCCCGGCACCGGGACAGGAGACGTCGGCAGGCACGACGACGGGACCTGCCCCGGCGCCGGGGCCGGGGACGGCGACGTCCGGGGCGTCCCCTGCCCCGGCGCCCGCGTCCCCGCCGATGCGCGCGGACGTACGGTCGCACGTGTGGGCGGCGGGCTGCGGGCACGCGTACCTCGCGGAGTCCGGGCCCTCGGCGGTGCCGGCGCCGCCGGTGGAGGCGGACGCGCCGGCCTGGGCGGCGGCCCGGGGGGCCGTGCACGCGGGGACGCAGATCGTCGAGGTCACCCTGCACGGCACGGGTCCGGACCCAGTGGTCCTGGAGGGCCTCCAGGTACGGGTGGCCGGACGGCGGACCCCGCCGCGGTGGAACGTCTACCAGATGTCGCAGGGCTGCGGCGGGGCGCTCACCCCGGCCGTCTTCGCGGTCAACCTGGACGCGCCGCGCCCGCTGGCCCGCCCGGTCGCGGGCAACGACGCGGGAGAGACGATCAAGGCCCCCGCCTTCCCCTTCCGGGTCTCGGCCGCCGAGCCGGCCGTCCTGCGGGTGGAGGCGACCACCACCGGCTGCGACTGCGACTGGTACCTGGACCTGCGTTGGAGCGGACCGACCGGCTCCGGCACCCTCCGCCTCGACGACGGTGCGGGCCGCGCCTGGCGCGTCTCGGCAGCCCCCTCGGACCGCCCGGTCTACGGCTACGCGCACGAGCAGGGTCGCTGGACCCGCTGAGGATCCAGGGGAACGCGCAGTTCAGGGGCGTTGTCAGTGGCCGCGCCTAAACTCGACGCAGAGGGGATCCGTACGACCGCGAGGGGGGGGACACGATGACGACAGCGCCGAGCACGACCACGCCCATGACAGCGACGCCCATGACAGCGACGACAACGACGACAACGACGACGACAACGACGGCAGCGACAACGACGACGACTTCGACGACGAGGGCGCCGGCGACCGCGCGAGCCGCCGCGCACCCGCCCGGGTCCGCGTCCGCCCTGCCGCGCCACGCCGCCGTGTTCCTCCCCGCCGCCGTGCCGCGCGAGGGCCGCGTCGCCTTCTGGGCCCCCGACGGGGACGCCCTGCCCGCCGAAGGCGTCCCGGGCACCCTCCAGGTGGTCCGTCCCCATGGCGAGGGCGTCCGTACCCGCACCGTGCCCGCTGTCACGATGACGGTCTCCGCCGCCCTGCCCGTGCTCGTCCGCGCGGCCCGCGCTCGCGCCGCGCATCCCGCGACCCGTGCGTGGGGCACCGCCGCCGTGCAGGCGCTCACCCTGGTGGCTCGGGGCCGTCTGCTGCCCGGGCTGACCCCCGACGGCATCGACGCCTGGCGGGCCGGGCCCCTGGACGCCGAGGACCTCGGGCATCTGCGCGCGGTCGCCGCCGCGCTGCCCCACGAGGGGTACGCGACTCCGCTGGCCGGCCGCCGTCCGCTCCAGCTGCCCGAACCGGAGGCGCTGGTCCGGGCGTTCCTCGATGCCGTCGCCGACAGCCTGCCCCGGACCCCGGCGGCTCCGTTCGCTGCGGGGCGTCCGTTCGCCGCCCGGGAGCCGCAGCACGTCCCGGGGATGGCCGACTGGGCCGCGCAGGTCGCCTCCGGGGCGGACACCGGTGTCCGGATCTCCCTCCGCCTCGACCTGTCCTCCTTCCGCCTCTTCGACGGGGCGGAGGGCGCGGAGGACGGGACGGAGCGCGGGGAAGACCTGCGCCGCGCCGGGGCCGCCGTCGTCCAGGTGCACAGCCTCGCCGACCCGACCCTGGTCACGGACGCTTCGATGCTCTGGGCGGGCGCGGGCGCGGCCGCGGCCGGGTTCGGGCCCCGGGCGCGGATCGACGCCGTACTCGCGCTGCGCCGGGCGGCCCGGGTGTGGCCGCCGCTGCTCAGGCTGCTGGACCAGCCCGTCCCCGATGTCCTGGCACTCTCGGATCCCGAGCTCGAAGACCTGCTGGGCCGGGCCGCGACCCGGCTGGCGGAGGCCGGAGTCCTGGTCCACTGGCCGCGCGAGCTGGCCCGTACGCTGACCGCGACCGCTGTCGTACGGGCCACCGCGCCCGGTTCCGCCACCGACGGCACCGCGTTCTTCGACGCCGAGCACCTCTTCGCCTTCTCCTGGGAGCTGGCGCTCGGCGGAGACCGGCTCACCCCGGGGGAGATGGACGCGCTCGCGCAGGCCCACCGGCCCGTGGTGCGGCTGCGGGACCAGTGGGTGCGGGTGGATCCGGAGCTGGTGCGCAAGGCGCGCAAACGGGAGCTGGGCCTGCTGGACCCGGTGGACGCCCTGGCCGCCGTACTGACGGGGACGGCCGAGGTCGGGGGCGAGCCGGTGGCGGCGGTTCCCGTGGGGGCACTGGCCGCCCTGCGGGACCGGCTGACCGGGGAGCTCGTGCCGCTGCCCCAGCCCGCCGGACTCAAGGCCACCTTGCGCGACTACCAGGCCCGCGGGCTGGCGTGGCTGGACCGGATGACCTCGCTCGGACTCGGCGGCTGCCTCGCCGACGACATGGGGCTGGGCAAGACGGTCACCCTGATCGCGCTCCACCTGCACCGCGACCACCCCGAGCCGACGCTGGTGGTCTGCCCGGCCTCACTGCTGGGCAACTGGCAGCGGGAGATCGAGAAGTTCGCCCCGGGCACACCCGTGCGCCGCTTCCACGGGGCCGGCCGCAGCCTGGACGGGCTGGCCGGGGGGTTCGTCCTGACCACCTACGGGACGATGCGCGCGGCGGCTGTCAGGCTGGCCGGACAGCCCTGGGGCATGGTCGTCGCCGACGAGGCCCAGCACGTGAAGAATCCGCACTCGGCGACCGCGAAGGCACTGCGCACGATCCCGGCGCCCGCCCGGGTGGCCCTGACCGGCACCCCGGTGGAGAACAACCTCTCGGAGCTGTGGGCGCTCCTCGACTGGACCACGCCCGGACTCCTCGGCCCGCTCACCGCGTTCCGGGCCCGGCACGCCCGGCCCGTGGAGCACCAGACGGAGGAGGACGGCGGCAACGAGGCGGCCGTCGCCCGACTGGCGGCGCTGGTCCGGCCGTTCCTGCTGCGGCGCAAGAAGTCCGATCCCGGGATCGCCCCCGAGCTGCCGCCCAAGACGGAGACCGACCATCCGGTGTCCCTCACCCGCGAGCAGGCCTCGCTCTACCAGGCGGCGGTCGACGAGGCGATGGCGGTGATCGGCGCGAGCGAGGGCATCGAGCGGCGCGGCATGATCATGAAGCTGCTGGCCTCCCTCAAGCAGATCTGCAACCACCCCGCGCAGTATCTGAAGGAGCAGGGCACGAAGGGCGAGCAGCTCCGCATCGCGCACCGCTCCGGGAAGCTGGCCCTGCTGGACGAGCTGCTCGACACGATCCTGGCCGAGGGCGGCTCGGTGCTGGTCTTCACCCAGTACGTGACGATGGCCCGCCTCATCGAGCGCCATCTGACGGACCGCGGCATCGCGCACCAGCTGCTGCACGGCGGTACGCCGGTCGCGCGGCGCGAGGAGCTCGTGGACCGCTTCCAGGCGGGCGAGGTCCCGGTGTTCCTGCTCTCCCTCAAGGCGGCGGGCACCGGCCTCAACCTCACCCGGGCCGGCCACGTCATCCACTACGACCGCTGGTGGAACCCGGCCGTCGAGGAACAGGCCACCGACCGCGCCTACCGCATCGGCCAGACCCAGCCCGTCCAGGTCCACCGCATCATCGCCGAAGGCACCGTGGAGGACCGCATCGCCGAAATGCTGGAGGCCAAGCGCGCCCTGGCCGACGCCGTCCTCGGCTCCGGCGAGACGGCGCTGACCGAGCTGACCGACCGCGAGCTGGCCGACCTGGTCTCCCTGCGCAGGCCCGCGTGATCACCGCGCGGGACGACCGCCGCCGCACTTTCGAGACGGTGCCACCCGGGGTGGAGGCCGTCAGCTGGTGGGGCCGTGCCTGGGTCTCGGCGCTGGAGGCGGTGGCCCGTGACGGAGCGCGCCTGACCCGGGGGAGGGCGTACGCGACCGAGGGGCACGTGGACGCCGTCACCATCACACCGGGCCGGATCGTGGCCTACGTACGGGGCAGCCGGCCGCGTCCGTACCGCACCGAGCTGTCCCTGCCCGCCTTCTCGGACGCCGAGTGGAGCGAGCTGCTGGAGTCGGTCGCGGCCGATCCGGCGGCGCTCGCCGCGCTGCTGGAGCGGGAGGTCCCGGAGTCACTCGCGGAGTCGGTCCTGCCCGGCGCGGGTGAGCTCGCGCCGCGCTGCTCCTGCCCGGACGTGGCGCGCCCGCCGTGCAAGCACGCCGCGGCCCTCTGCTACCGGGCGGCCCGTCTCCTGGACGCCGATCCCTTCGTCCTGCTGTTGCTGCGCGGCCGCGGGGAGCGGGAGCTGCTGGAGGAGCTCACCCGTCGCAACGCCGCCCACGCCGCGCGCGAACAGCCCGACGAGGCACCGGACTTCCCCGGTGTGCCGGCCCGTGCGGCGCTCGCCCGGACCGTCCTGCCGCCGCTGCCCGCCCCGCTCGCGGCGCCCTCCGCCGTCGGGGTGCCGCAGGCTTGTCCGGCCGACCCGGCGGCCCCGGACCCGATCGCCCTGGACCAGCTCGCCGGGGACGCGGCCCTGCGCGCCCTGGTGCTCCTGAGCACCGCCGAGGATCCGATGGGCGGGCTGAGCCGCTGGCAGGACGCGGTCCGGCTGGCTTCGGCGCATCCCACGGCCGGGCTCACCGGCGCCGCCCGCGCCCTCTACCGGGACCTGGCGCACGCCACGGGGCGAAGCACCACCGACCTCGCCCGGGGCGCGGCGGCCTGGCGTCAGGGAGCCCTGCCGGCCCTGCTCGCCCTCGAGGAGCCCTGGGACCCGCCGGCCGGCCCCTTCGACCGGGCCCGTCCCGCCCTCCTCGCCGCGGCCCAGGGGGCCTTCCGCCCCGACCGCAACCGCCTGACCGCGGGCACCCGCCAGCTCCGCCTCGGCCGGGACGCCCTGTGGTACGCCTACGAGTCCCGGCCGGGCAGCGAGGACTGGTGGCCCACGGGCCGCCCCGCCCCGGACCCGGTCACGGCCCTGCGGCACTGAGTCGCCCCGCCCTGTTCAGTTTCGGCCAATCTGATCCGAGGTCGGAGTCCTCCCGTCGTGTCGCTCGGTAATGGGTGATATATCGCGTGGTATTGGGTCGTCGCTTTCCAGGTGGGCGGCCCTCTCCTCGCCTGCTCCCGGAGGTTCCACCCAGATGCTCGGCCGGACGGCGCAAGCCGGTGCCCACAACGGAATCGACGACCCCGGCCTCGACCGCTTGCGCGGGGTGCTGGGCGCGTGGCGCGAGTCGCTCATCGACATGGGCGGCCGGAACCGGCTGCTCAACTTCCGGCACACCAGAACGTCCACGCTGGAGATCAAGTCGCCGGGGGCCGGGTCCCTGCTGGCGGGGCTCGCCTCCGGCTGGGACTTCGAGCGCATCGCCGTGCCGGGCGAGGGCGCTGGGGACTCCGCGGACGGGGTGTCGCTGGCGAAGGGATCCGGGTCTCCCGCATCCGTCGCCACGGGCATCGTCACGCAGAAGTCGACCCAAGCGCTGCTCGATCGGTCGCTGACCCAGCTGAGGTCGACCTCCGGGCGGATGTACAACGACTACGGCCTGTGGGTCCTCTGGCTCGGGGTCGGCACGGTGGAGTGGCGGGAGGAAGGCGCGCACGAAGGCAGCCGCGCGCCCCTCGTCCTGGTGCCGGCGGAGCTCACCCGCGACCGTTCCGGACGGGTCCGGCTGCGGGCGGCCGAGCAGCAGGATCCTGTGCACAATCCGGCGCTGGCCGTGAAACTGGGCCAGCTCGGGGTCGACTGGTCGGCCGTGGCCGCCGTCGACTGCATGGACCCGGCCCAGGTGGTGGGCCGGGCCCACGAGGCGGTGGCGGGCCAGCAGGGCTGGAGCGTGGACGACGGCGTTGTCCTCGGGCTGTTCGCTTCCCACAAGGAGGCCATGTACCAGGACCTCAAGGAGAACGAGGAGGCGATCCTGGGCAACCCGTTGATCCGGGCCATCGGGCTGGGCCCCGAGTCGGGTCTCCCGGACGACCTGATCGGCTTCGAACCGCCCGCTCTCGACCGCATCGACGAGCTCCAGCTCCCGGAGCGGACCCCGCTGGTCCTCGACGCGGACGCCTCGCAGCGGCAGTGCATCGCCGCGGCCATGGAGAAGCGGTCGTTCGTGATGAGCGGACCGCCCGGTACCGGCAAGAGCCAGACCATCACCAACATGATCGCGGCGCTGATGCACGCGGGACGCAGCGTCCTCTTCGTCAGTGAGAAGGCCGCCGCCCTGGACGTCGTGCGCAACAGGCTCACGGACGTGGGGCTGGGTGACTTCGTCCTCGCCCTGCACAGCGGTGACACCGCGAAGAAGGCGGTCGCCCAGGAACTCGCCCGCGTCCTCATGACCGAGGTACGGGCCAAGGGTGCGCCGGAGCATGAGCTGGCCGAGGCCAGGCGCCTGCGGGAGGAGCTGTCCGCGCACGCCGCCGCCATGAACGAGGAACGCGAGCCGCTCGGCCGGTCGTTGTACGAGGTGCTGGGCCGGATCGCCCTGCTGGACCAGCAGGACGCACCTCGCCTCGCGCTGGGGACCACTGGTGTCGGCCGGACCCTCGCGCTCAGCGCCGCCCACCTGCAGGAGGCCCTGGGGGCCGCCGGATCCATGGCGAGGTCGTGGCGCCCGGTCACGGAGGGAGCGGGCTTCGCGTGGCGCGGGTTGCGGCACATCGGCTCGGAGCCGGGGTCGGGCCCGAGCGAGGGCTCGGGTTCCGGGTCCGACGCGGGTTCCGCTCCGGCGGGCGGCGGGCCCCTCGCCCGGCTGGAGGAGGCGCGGGCCGCCCTGCAGGCGCTGCGCTTCGCTGCCGAGCGGCGTCCGCTGGCCGGGTGCACCGCTGAGCCGCTCCGGGCACGGGACGTCGAGCGGCTCGCGGCCGAGCTCCGGCCGGGGCCGCCGGCCAGGACTTCCGGCAACGGCAACGGCAACGGCAGCGGCCCCGCCGGTACACGGACGGGCGGATCGCTCCCCGAAGACCCGTTCCCGCTGGTCGTGCGGGTGGCCGGCGCCTTCGGGCTGGACGAGCCGCACGACCCGGCCGGAGTGTTGGCCCTGTGCGAACTCGCGGACCTGGCCGGCGCCCCGCACCGCCCGCTGGAACACTGGTTCGACGCGCCCGTGCGGCGGGCGGCGGGGAACGCGGCGGAGGTGCTGAGGGCGGCCTTCGCGGCGGCCGGCGCGGCGCGCGCCGCCGCCGAGGACGCGTTCGGGCCGCAGGTCCTCGCGTACGAGCCGCTGGCGGAGCTGGTGCGCCGGTTCGACGAGGAACACCACGGACTCGCCTCCCGCTTCAAGGGGCAGTTCCGCACGGACAAGGAGGCCGTCGCCGGCCTCGCCGTCAACGGGACCTGGACGAAGGAACTGCGTGCGCGGCTGGGCCAGGCGCTCGCCTGGCAGCGGGCCCAGGCCGAGGCCGTCCGGCTGACAGCCGAACACCGGGAACTGCTGGGGGTGTACCTGCCGGCGGACGGCACCCGGTTCGGCCCGCTGGACGAGGCCTTGGCCACGGCCGGGCGCATCGGTGAGCTGGCGCCGGGAGCCCGGCTGCGGGAGCTGCGGGAGCAGCTGGCGCACGGGTCCGCACCCGGTGACCACGTCCGCCACCAGGTTCAGGCGGTCCGTGCGGCGCTGGCCGACTGGGCCGAGGCAGCCGAGCGGCGCGGTGCGGCGTGGAGCGCCGCCTCGGCCGCGCTGCACGGACTGTTCGACGAGGCGCGGAAGTCGGCGCTCCACCCCGCTCTGACCGGGACGCTGGCCGATGCCGACCGGGTGCTCGGAGTACTGGGGGCTGATCACTCGGGCCCGGAGGAGTGGCGGGCGCACCACGACGGCCTGGCCGTCCTGGCGCGGCTGGGTCTGGCAGAACTCGCGGCGACGGCCGCGGAGCGGCGCATCGGGGCCGCGGAGTTCCCGGGTGGGGTGGAACGCGCCCTCCTGCAGAGGTGGGCCGACGCGGTGCTCGCGAGCGACCAGCGGCTCCGTACGACCAGGTCCACGGACCTGGACGCGCGCGTGGCCGACTTCCGGGCGGCCGACCGGGGGCTGGTGGCCGCCGCGGGCGGTGCGGTGATCGCCGCGTGCAACGGCCGCAAGCCGCGGGCCTTCGGCGGCGGCGGTTCGGGGATCATCATCCGCGAGGCGGAGAAGAAGACCCGGCACATGGCCGTGCGGGAACTGCTCGGGAAGGCCCGGGAAGCGGCCCAGGCGGTCAAGCCGTGCTTCATGATGAGCCCGCTGTCGGTCAGCCAGTTCCTGCCCGCCGATTACCGCTTCGACGTAGTGATCTTCGACGAGGCCTCGCAGGTCCGTCCCGGTGACGCCGTCAACTGCGTGTACCGGGGACGCTCCCTGATCGTCGCGGGCGACGAGAAGCAGCTGCCGCCCACCTCGTTCTTCGACTCGTCCATCGGCGACGAGGGAGGCGACTACGACGAGGACGTGCCCGACTCCTTCGAGTCGCTGCTGGACGCGTGCAAGGCCGGCGCGATGCGCGCGCTGCCGCTGCGCTGGCACTACCGCAGCCGGCACGAGGACCTGATCACCTTCAGCAACCGGTCCTTCTACCGGAACTCCATGGTCACCTTCCCGGGTGCGAGGGAACACGGACCGGACGTCGGTGTCGCCTTCGTGGAGGCGGCGGGAACCTACGACCGCGGCGGCCGACGGGACAACCGGATCGAGGCGGAGGTCGTGGCCCAGCGGGTACTGCACCACTTCGACACCCGACCGGGGCAGAGCCTGGGAGTCGTCGCCCTCTCGCAGGCGCAGGCCGCGGCGATCGAGGAGTCAGTACAGCGGGCGCGGCTGGCCCGGCCCGATCTGGACGACCGCTTCACCGAGAACCGCCTGGACGGATTCTTCGTGAAGAACCTGGAGTCGGTGCAGGGCGACGAACGCGACGTCATGATCATGTCGATCGGCTACGGACCCGACGAGCACGGCAAGCTGACCCAGACGTTCGGCCCCATGAACAACAAGGACGGCGGCTGGCGACGCCTCAACGTCGCCGTCACCCGGGCCCGTCACCGGATGGAGGTGGTCGCCTCCTTCCACGGCGGCCAGCTCAAGGACAGTGACAACCGGAGCATCCAGGACCTCAAGCGCTACCTCCAGTACGCGGAGCACGGGCCCTGCGTCCTCGCCCAGGACCACGGAACGGCCGACGCCGAACCGGACAGCCCCTTCGAGGAATCGGTCCTCGCCGTCCTGCGCGGGTGGGGGCACGACGTGCGACCGCAGGTCGGCGTGGCCGGCTACCGGATCGACCTCGGTCTGCGCCACCCGGCCGCGCCCGGTGCGTACGCCCTCGGCATCGAGTGCGACGGCGCGATGTACCACTCGTCCCGGGCGGCCCGGGACCGCGACCGGCTGCGTCAGGAGGTGCTGGAGGGCCTGGGCTGGACCCTGTACCGGATCTGGGGCACCGACTGGTACCGCAACCGGCCGGAGGCGGAACGGCGGCTGAAGGACGCCGTCGAGGCCGCCGTCGCCGTCGACCCGTTCGCGCGGCCGACGGTCGTACGGACGCCACCTCCTGCGCCGTCCGCGGACGGGCCGGACGACACGGCGGAGCCGTGGACCGGGATCGGGATCGGGGGCGGGACCGGGACCGGGAGCGGTGCTGGGGCCGCGGGTGGGCCCGGGAGCGGGTCCGTCGCGCACCGGATTCCGGCTCCGCGGCCGGAGCCCGAGCGGGTCCTGGTGAGCCGCGTGCCCGAACGCGAGTGGAGCCGGACCTACACGACCGCCCAGGTGTCCGTCGACACCACCTGGGCCGCACCGGAGATGCACACGCCCGAGGCGCGCCCCCGGTTGCACGAGCTGCTGGCACGCATCGTGGAGACGGAGGGGCCGCTCCACGAGGAGCTGCTCGTCCAGCGGGCACGGGAGGCTTGGGGGTTGGGCCGCTCCGGCAAGCGGATCGTGGACAACGCCCAGTACGTGCTGCGCGAACTGGAGAGGCAGGGGGCCGTCGAACGGGCGGACGCCTTCGTGGACATCGCCGGCCGGGAGATCCGCTGGGCGCGCACCGCGCAGGACGAGAACCCCCGGAAGATCGCCCATGTCCCCCCGGGCGAACGGCAGCTCGCGCTCCGGGAGCTGACGCTCGAATGCCCCGGCATGAGTCAGGAGGAGCTGCTCCAGCAGGCCCGCGAGTTCTTCGGCTGGAAGCGCATGGGCTCGGACATCCGCACCGCCCTGGAGTCCGACGTCGCGCAACTGCTGGCGCAGGGCCGCCTCACCGGTTCGACGGACCGGCTGGCGGCCCGCCGCTGAGGTTCTCGCGCCCGCCCGGTCAAGTGGTGGGCAGCCCGTCCGCCCAGCGCTGCAGGGTGGTGAAGTCGGCCGGGCGCAGGCCATGTTGGGGGCGGATGCGCAGGAGCAGGGCCGGGGCGGGGTGGTGGGCGACGACCCAGGCGCGGTCGCGGGGCGTGATCATGTCGTCGACCCAGGCGAAGGGGCGGCCGGCGGCCCAGTCGAGGAGGTGGCGGGTCTTCCAGGAGAGGCCGTCGGGGTCGCGGGCAAAGAGCTCCGGCCATTCGACGACGGGAAGATCAGCCGGAAGTCCGATGTGCGGGGCGATCATCGTGTTGGCCTGGTGCATCCAGGTGGTGGCCCAGGCGAGTTCGTAGGGCAGGGCCAGCAGTCGGGCGCCGTGGGCGGGGTGGAGGCGTACCCGCAGGCCCCGTCGGGCGCTGCGGGAATCCGGTGCGCGGCGGGACATCCAGACCGTCGGCCGCATCCGGTGGCTGGTGTAGCCGCGCAGGCCTGCGAGTCGGGACCGGAACGGGTTGAGGGGTCCGTCCACGTCGAGGAGGAGCAGCGGGCGAGTCATGAAGTAGGGATTACCCAGTACACGATGGAGTGAAATGCGTACTGGCGCTATAACCCGAACGGGGTTACAGCGTTGTTTCCGGTGTGGGTGCAACGCCCGTGAACCCTTCCGGAAGGCAGGAAAACTGATGCGTCACAGTCGTCGGAATGGCTTGATCGCGGCGGTGGTCGCGGGAGGTGGACTGGCGGTCGTGGGGGTGGGTGGCTTCGCCCACGCCGACGCGGGTGCGGGTGGGCACGCGGAGCGGTCGCCGGGGTTGCTGTCCGGGAACCTGCTGCAACTCCCGGTCCACGCCCCGGTGAACGTGTGCGGGAACACCGTCAGCGTGGTCGGCGTGCTCAACTCGGCCGCCGGGAACCAGTGCGTGAACCAGGGCCCGGGCGGCAACGGGCACCAGGAACAGCCCGGTCATCCCGGGTCCGGGTCCGCGCACCCCTCGAAACCCGGCGCCGGAAACGGTGCGGGGAACGGCCCGGGGACCGGCGCGGGGCACGGATCGGGCAACGGTGGGGGAGCGGTGGCCGATGGGCGGGGAAAGGATTCTCCCGGGCTGCTCTCCGGCAACGGGCTCCAGCTCCCGGTCGACGTTCCGCTGAACATCAGCGGCAACTCGGTGAGCGTCGTCGGCGTCGGCAACTCCTCCGCGGGCAACACCTCCGTCAACGGATCGACCCCGGTCGTCGAGGTGCCCGCCCAGCCGCCGGTCACCCCGCGGCCCGTCACCCCGCCGGCCCCGCCCGAGGGTCCCTCGGCGCTCGCCCACACCGGGGCCGAGGGGGTCGGGTACCTGCTGTCCGGCGGTGGGGCCCTGCTGCTCGGCGGAGTACTGCTCTACCGCCGGTTCCGGCTCAACTAGCCCGCGCGGACGGGTCGGGGACGGCCCGCCAGGCGTCCAGGATCGCGTCGATCCGCGGCGCCAGTCGGGCCCGGGCCGCGAACCGGGGCACGCCCCCCATCAGCAGGGCGTCGTACTCGGTGTCCAGGTGCCGCACCGCCGCCCGTACCGCCGCCGACACGGCAGGCGCATCGAGGGCCCGGCCCGCCGCGCTGCGGCCCACCCGGCCGCTGCCGCGCACCGAGGCGTGCGCGGCGATGGCCCGCGCCCGGTCGGCGGGGCATCCGGGGAACAGGCGCAGGATCTCGGCGGCGAACGCCTCGGTGAACCGGATGTCCTCGGCCGCGCGGCGCAGCCGGTCGCGCTCGCGGCGCCTGGCCCGTGCCTCGGCGTCGGCGAGACAGGCGAGCTCCGCCCGGGCCAGGGCCCCCTCCTCGACGAGGAGTCCCCGGCGCTCGTAGCGGCGGCGGCTCCGGTGGAAGCGGACGACGACGGCCGAGAGAGAACTGGCCTCGTGGGCGCGGCGGGTGAGGGCGGTGTCCCCGCGCGGCAGGTAGACGAGGTGTCCGAGGTCGGCGCAGTCCAGGCAGCGGGGCACGCCGACCTCACGGACGAGGTGGCGCAGCGGTCCCTGCCTGCATTCCGCGCAGTGGATCTGCTTCATCGACTCGAAAACGACCAGGCTCATACCGGTGTGATACCGCCGTGTGGGCCGTATATCACCTTGTCATTACGGGTAGTTGCGCTTTCACAGAGTCTTCCCTGACCTCGTGGTGTCCTCCTACCGTGAATCGAGTGGGCCGCGGTGGGCCCATGGAGGAGGGAAACATGGCTGGACGGCAGGCGACGGCGGGGCGCCCGAGAGCGATGGGCCGGCGACCCGAGGCGGAGATCGCCTCCGGCCTCGTGGTGCGGGAAGTCGCCATAGAACCGGGCGGCTGCACCGGCTGGCACTACCACCGCGTCCCGCTGATGGCCGTGGTCAAGTCCGGCACCCTGACCCGGATCCTGCACGACGGCACGGTCGAGGTGCACCGCACCGGAACCAGCTTCGTCGAGCCCGCCGGCATCCACCACGTCCACCTCGGCCGCAACCTCGGCTCCGAGCCCGTCGTGCTCTGCGTGACCGCCGCCCTCGCCGAGGGCGACCCCTTCGCGCTGCCCGCCGAGGCCCCGCCCGGGGCCCCGCCGTGCGAGTGCGCGACGCGCACCCGGTGAACGCCGGTCAGACGAGACGGCGTATTTCCCCGCGCACGCGGTAGAAGCCCCCTGAGGCCGGGTGCAGTCCGTCCACCACGTACCGGGCGCCGGGCTCCCGGATCCCGCGCGGGAACTGCACGTTCCAGGAGGGCTCGAAGCCGCCCGAGACCACTTGGACGCGCATCCGGCCGCCCTGCTGGACGCACTCCACGACCACCCCGCCCGCGGGCACGGCGGCCACCGACACCGTCGCCACCGCGGCGGGGCTCGCGGCCGGGGTGAAGACGGGCAGGGCGGCGGCCGACTTCACGTCCACCGCCGTCGGCACCGATCCCTCGCGGGCGGCGGCGATCGCGGCCTCGCTCGCGTCCACGCACACCAGCGAGCCGTCCGTGGTCACCAGGTACAGCCGCTCGTCCAGGTACTGCATGGACAGCGCGGCCCCGCTGCCGGTGCCCAGTTTCCACAGCCGCCGCCCGTCGGCGTCGAAGCAGTAGACGGAGGACGCGAGGTCACCGGCGAAGACGTGCCGCCCGTCCGGCGAGGTCGCGCACGAGTACACCGCCGCGTCGCACCGGTAGGAGGCCTCCAGTGCGCCCGTCGCCTTCGACAGCCGCTGCACGGTGTTGTGCCCGGTCCCGGCATACACCGCGTGGTCCTCCTGCCAGCCGAACAGCACCGATCCGTCGGTCTGGGTGTGCCACAACTCCCGCCCGCCGTCCGGGGCGTAGGCCGTGACCCCCTTGCTGTGGCCGTGGTAGACCGCCCGCTCGTCCGCGCGCACCATCCAGGCGTTCGTGCCGGCCGAGCGCCGCGACCACTGGAACTCGTCCTCGTGGTCGATGACCGTCAGCCCCCCGCTGCGGTCCGACACGTTCAGCACACCCTCGCGGATGTCGAGCCAGAAGATGTCCACATCGGCCGCGATGTCGTACGCCCCGAACGGGACCTTCGAGGACAGGTCGTAGACCGTGCCGTCGTCACAGCCCGCGTAGATCCAGAACTCGTCCGCCACCAGGCATTTCACCCCGTCCGGCAGTGAGTACCGGGCCAGTACCTCACCGCCGTGGCTGAGCGTGTAGACGTCGCCGGCCTGGTTGCCGACCCAGCAGCGGTCCTCGTCCACGTGGATCCCGAAGGCGGAGGACCCGGTACGGAACCGCCACAGCACCGGGGCCACCGCCCGCGCCGTGGACGGCGCCGACGTCACCTGGCGGCGCGTCACCGACCGGGCCGCGCGGACTCCCCGCACCGCCGGGGCGTAGCCCTTGCGGACCTTCTCCCCGACCTTCTTGGCGGCTGCCGCCCGAGCCTTCTCGATGGTCGGGAAGGAGGAGTTCTGCAACTGGCCGTCCGCGCCGATGCGCCCGTAGCGCACGGAGACGGCCGTGCCGTCCACAGTCACCTCGTAGAACTTGTGGGCACCGCCGTCGTCCTGCGACAGCTCCAGATACGTCGTCTCCCGAGCCATGACAGACCCCTCCCCAAGGCCGGGCCGCCGGCCCCCTGTGCGCCGGTGATCCCTCCTCAAAAACGTTAGGGGCCACCACTGACAATGGCCTGGTGCAGCTGGAAGCGATCACCTGGCAGCGGATGGCCGAGCGGCTCGCCGGTCATCTCGACGACGACGCGGCCGACGACGGAGCAAGCGGAGCGAACAGAGCAAGCGGAGGGAACGCCTGGGACGGCGGGGACGGAGGCGGCAGCCGGTCCTGGCGGCGGGTCGGCATCGACGGGGCGCCCGCCGCCGGCACCGGCGTACTCGCCGCCGAGCTCGCCGACGCCCTGCGCCGGCGCGGCCGTTCGGTCCTGGTGGTGGCGGCCGGAGGCTTCCTGCGCCCGGCCTCGCTCCGCTTCGAGTTCGGGCGCGAGGACGTGGACTCGTACCTCGACGGCTGGTACGACACGGCCGCGCTCTGGCGGGAGGTCTTCGGCCCGACCGACCCCGGCGGCACTGGCCGGGTGCTGCCCGACCTCTGGGACCCGGCCACCGACCGGGCGACCCGCAACCCCTACGCCGAACTCCCGTCCGGCGGCGTGCTCATCGCGCACGGCCCGCTCCTCCTGGGGCACTGGTTCCCCTTCGACCTCAGCGTCCACATCAGCCTCTCCCCAGGGGCGCTCGCCCGCCGCACGGAGGAGTCCGCCCGCTGGACCATCCCCGCCTTCGCGCGCTACGAGGCCGAAACTGACCCGGCGGCGCGGGCCGACGCCCTGGTCCGGGCCGACGATCCGCGCCACCCGGCCTGGACGGGTCTGCGCCCAGGACCGGCCGGTTGACCGCTGCCTCGTGCCGCCGCCCCGTCACGGAGGTACGCGAACGGCAACAGGCGGATCCCGGCACGGTGACGAACAGTTCCGGCCACCCCGCCGGCCGATGGCGCGCGCTACGTTGACGGCACGCTTCGACGGCGGCCACCAGGTGGCGCCCCGGCAGAGGGAGACGGCAATGCGCGGACACGGCGAAGGACTTCGGGGCGCGAGACGGATGCGCGCACAGGCGGCGTTCGCCGCGCTGGCCCTGTGCGCGACCCTGGTCCTCACGGGCTGCGAAGGTGACGACGAGGACGGCGCGGCGGGGGCTCCCGGTGCGAGCCCCGGCACGAGCGCGACGGCCACGGGCACCACCTCGCCCTCCTCCGCCCCTTCGCCGGCCGCCTCGGCGTCCCCGAAGAAGCCGGCTCCGACGGTCACCCCGGCAGGGACGAAGAAGGCGCCGACGCCCGGTTCCACCTGCGACCACAAGATGCCGATCTCGCCCGACGAGGTCGCCGTCTACCGCTACACCCCCGAAGGCGGCGTCCACAGCCTGATCATCAAGCACGGCAACTGGGGCTGCGCCGCGCCCGGTGCGGACGCCGCGCCCTTCGAGACGACCGGCAAGGAGACCTACCTCAACATCGCCGAGGACGCCAGGATCACGGCGGTCACCCCGGTCGTCGCGAGCAGCGTGAGCCAGCCGATCACCCTCCAGCAGCTCATCGACTGGCTGATCGCCCACCCCGACCAGGGCCGTGTCTTCCGCTACCACCTGGACAGCAAGGGCGTCATCGACTCGCTCGACCAGCAGTACACCTCGTAACGCCTCGCAACACCTCGCCGTCCCTCGTCGGACTTCGCCGCACCTCGTACCACCTCCCGAGGGCACGGCCGTACGGGCCCGTCCGCCCTACGGCCGTCCGCCCTACGGCCGCCCGCCCAGCCGGGCCACCGCCAGCGCGGCCGCCCGGCACCCGGCCCCGGCGGCCCACGCCGAGCCCGCTCCCGCCAGCCGGGCCGCGAGGAAGGCGCCGGTGAAGGCGTCCCCGGCGCCCGTGGAATCCACCGCCTCCGCGCTCTCCGCCGCGACCTCGGCCGTCACCCGGCCGTCCTCGGCGATCAGCGCCCCGGCCCGGCCCCGGGTGACCACCACCAGCGGCACCCGCCGGCTCAGCACCGCCGCGGCCCGGGCCGCCCCGGCGGACCCGTCGGCCGTCCCCTCCGCCCCCGCCAGCAACAGCGCCTCGTCCTCGTTCGGCAGCAGTACGCCGGCCCCCGCCACGGCGTCCAGGAAGCGGTCCGGACCCAGCGCGGCCAGGAACCCCGCCGACGCCGGATCCACGCTCACCGGGATCCCCCGGGCACGGGCGGCCCGCAGCGCCACCACGGCCAGCTCCCGGCTGCTGCCGGCGAAGAACAGGTAACCCGACAGGTGGAGATGGCCGACCCCGTCCAGCATCCCGGGCGCCCAGTCGGCGGGGGAGAGGCGCAGGGAGGCCCCGCTGTCGGTCAGGAAGGTCCGCTCCGCGTCCTTCCCGACCAGCGCGACCACCGTTCCCGTCGGCTCGGCCGGATCGATCACCAGCTGCGGCCGCACGCCGGCTTCGAGCAGCGCCCGCTCGTGCCACTGGGCCGCATCGCCGCCGACCCGCGCGAGGAGTCGTACCTCCCCGGCTCCCGCGTGGGCCGCCCAGCAGGCCGCGTTGGCCCCGGCACCACCCGGCAGGGTGCGAATCCGGGCCGGGGTGTCGGTGCCCGGAGCCAGCGGCTTCGCGTGCACCGCCACGATGTCCGTCACCACGTCCCCGACGACCAGCAGAGCCCCGGGCGCGCCGGGTACGGCGGTCACGGCCGCGCCGCCCAGGCCCGCGCGATCCGGGACCCGAGGCGGACGTTGCCCCGTACCGCCGCGAGGTTGGCCTCCAGGGAGGCGCCGCCCGTCGCGCGCACCAGGAACCCCAGCAGGAACGGTGTCACCGCCTGCCCCGTGATCCCCCGCGCCCGGCACTCCGACAGCGCCTCGGCCAGGACCCGGTCGTGCAGTTCCGGATCGAGCTGCTCGGACTCCGCCACCGGATTGGCCACGAGCAGCGCCGACTCCGCTCCGCCGAGGAGGTCCTGAGCGGCCATCACGGCCGCCACTTCCTCCGGGCGATGGACCGTCCAGTCCACCGGCTCGCCGGAGTCGGCCAGGTAGAACCCGGGGAAACGTTCCGTCCCGTACCCGAGGACACCGACCCCCAGCGTCTCCAGCCGCTGAAGCGTCGCCGGGACGTCCAGGATCGACTTCACCCCCGCGCACACCACGGTGATCCGGGTCCGCGCCAGCAGCGCGAGGTCCGCCGACTCGTCCTGCGACCGCGTCCAGTCACGGTGTACGCCACCCAGCCCGCCCGTGGCGAAGACCCGCAGTCCCGCCCGCGCGGCCAGGAAGGCCGTGGCTGAAACCGTGGTGGCGCCCGTCGCCCCCGTCGCCAGCGCGGGCGCCAGGTCCCGGTGGCCGAGCTTGCGCACGCCCTCGCCGCCGGCGATCCGCTCCAGCCGGGCCTTGTCGAGCCCGGCGTACGCCACCCCGTCGATGACCGCGACCGTCGCCGGAACGGCTCCCTCCGCCCGGACCAGCTCCTCCAGCTCCATGCCCACCGCCAGATTGCGGGGCCGCGGCAGGCCGTGGGCGAGGATCGTCGACTCCAGGGCCACGACGGGCTGCCGGCGGGCGAGCGCCTCGCGCACCTCCTCCGACAGGACCGGTACCGGGGCGCTGACCTCAAATGCTGTGTGCTGTGACATGTCCCCATCCCTGGCACGGGAGTCGGGGCTCCAAACGCGTTGCCGCCGCACGGCGCGAACCTGGCCGGGCAGCGCCGTGGCCGGCGTGGCCGGCGACATGCGGGCCCGGACCCGTCCTCGGGGAGCCCGGCCCGGCTCGACAGGGTGACGCGCGGGGCGGGCGCGCGCTGGACGCTCTGGTCACCCCGGGGTGCGGCGTGTCCGGATTAGGCTGACGGGCCATGAGCACCAGTGATCACAGTGACGCCCCCGTACCCGTGCCGTCCCCCGCCTCCTTCGCCGTTTCCGTACCGGACCTCTCCGACACGGAACTGGAGGCGGAGGAGCTCGACCCCGCGCAGATCCTCTCGGGCGATCCCGTCGTGACGGGCAAGGTGCTGTGGGAGGCGCCGGACGGTTCGCAGGTGCGCGGGATCTGGCAGATCACCCCGGGCGTGGTCACCGACACCGAGGCCAACGAGCTCTTCGTGGTGGTCAGCGGGCGCGCCACCATCGAGGTGGAGGGCGGCGCGACGCTGGAGGTCGGCCCCGGCTCCGCGTGCGTCCTGCGGGAGGGCGACAGGACCACGTGGACCGTCCACGAGACGCTCCGCAAGGCCTACCACATCAGCTACTAGCGACCGGCTGCCGGGCTCTGGCTACTGGGTCCTGGCTACGGGGCCTTGCGGGCCCCGGCCGGATGGCGGCGCGAGGTGAACAGCGCGAGCGCCGCCACCGGCAGCAGCAGGGCGGCCGCGACCGCGTTGAGCCAGCCGTAGCCCGCCTGGGACATGACCAGACCGGCGGCGGCGCCGCCCACGCCGGCGGCCGTGTTCATCGTGAGGTCGCCGAGGCCCTGTACGGCGGCACGCGCGGGCTGCGGCACCGAGTCGGTCAGCAGCGCCGAGCCGGACACCATGCCCGCGGACCAGCCGAGGCCGAGCAGGAAGAGCCCGGCGGCGCTCTGGGCGTGGTTCCCGCCGGCCGTGCCGGCGAGGAGCGCGGCGGTGCACAGCAGCCCGGCCGCCAGTCCGATCACGGACAGCCGGCCGAGGCGGTCCGCGAGCCAGCCCATCAGCGGCGAGAAGCCGAACATGCCGGCGATGTGCACGCTGATGACCAGCCCGACGAGCTGGAGTCCGGCTCCGTGGTGCCCCAGGTCGACCGGGGTCATCACCATGATCGAGACCATGGTGGTGTGCGACACCGCGATGGTCAGCAGCGCGAGCCGGGCCCGGGGGGATGCCTTGACCGCCGCGAACCCGGCGCGCAGCGAGCGCCCGGCGCGGGTCTGCTCCTCGGGTGCGGCGAGCGCCCGCGCGGTCAGCAGCGGGTCCGGGCGCAGGAGTACGCCGATCAGCGCGGCGGTGAGCAGGAAGACGGCGCCGGCCCATACGAAGGGGCCCGCCGTCTGGGGTATGGAGGTGCCGGCGAAGCTGCGGCTGGCCGGGGCGGAGAGGTTGGGGCCGAGCACCGCCCCGATGGTGGAGGCCCAGACGACGACGGAGATCGCCCGCGCCCGGTGGTCGGGTTCGGCGAGGTCGGCGGCGGCGAAGCGGGACTGGAGGTTGGCGGAGGAGGCGGCTCCGAAGGCGGCCATGCCGAGCATCAGGAGCGGGAAGCTCCGGACCGCGGCGGCGAGGACGACGAGGGCCGCGCCGGCCGCGCCGATCACGTAGGCGAGGACCAGGCCCGGCCGGCGGCCGCGCGCGGTCATCAGCGCGGCGAGCGGCAGCGAGACCACGGCGGTGCCGATCACGGCGGCGGTGGAGGCGAAGCCGGAGAGCGACTCAGTGCCGCTGACCTCGGTGGCCAGTACCGGGGCCAGGGCGATGCTGATCGGCACGCCGATCCCGCCCAGCATCTGGCCGGCGATCAGTACCCCGGAGGTGCGGCGCCGCAGCCGGGGCAGATCGGCGAGGGTGATCGGCGCGGCCGACCGGTCGGTGCCGGGCGCGGTGCTCATGCGGTCCACCTCCGGCACGGATGCGGCGGGGCTGCGGGAGCGGCGGCAGGAGTAGTCACCGCCGCAGTTTCGCACCCCTTACCGCGCGGGCGGAACAGGGCTACGGGGAGCACGGCACCCCCTCGGAGAGGAGGGAGCAGCTCCCAGAGCCGGGAGCACGGCACCCCCGGCGCCGGGCAGCACACGGCCGTCCCTCAGAACAGCGGCTGCGGCAGGACGCCCTCCAGGGCGAGCAGGTGGCGCTTGGTCTCCACACCCCCGCCGAACCCGCCGATGCCGCCGTCGTTCTCCACGACCCGGTGGCAGGCCACCACCAGCGGCAGGGGGTTCGAACCCATGGCGTTGCCGACGGCCTGGGCCGCGCCCGGCGCTCCGGCCCGGGCGGCCAGCTCGCCGTACCCCACCACGCTCCCGTACGGAACGGAGCGGTCCAGCTCCAGCAGGACCTGCCGGTTGAAGCCGGAGCTGAGCCGCCAGTCC
Source organism: Streptomyces sp. NBC_00435 (assembly GCF_036014235.1). Taxonomy (GTDB): domain Bacteria; phylum Actinomycetota; class Actinomycetes; order Streptomycetales; family Streptomycetaceae; genus Streptomyces. The sequence continues at coordinate 2,087,073 of NZ_CP107924.1, read as the reverse complement.
AGCGGCAGCTCGAAGCGGCGCAGCGTACCGGCGAAGTAGGCGTTGAGCTGGCGTATCGGCTCGGCCAGCAGGACCTCGTGGCCCGGCTCCGGACGGTGGGCGTCGGCGCCGAGCCGGGAGATCAGCGAGCCGATCATCCGCTCGGCCCGCTCGGGGCCGGCATGGAACTCCACCCGGACCAGACCCTCCGGGGTCGCGGCCAGGAGCAGGGGGCCGATGCCGCTGTCGACGACGGTCCATTCGAGGTGCGGCCCGCGGGGCCGCTCGGTGCTGTCCACCCCTTCACGGTACGGCGCCCCTCTGACAGCGAGGTCCTGGACGGCGGGCCCCCTGACGGCGGGCCCCCCGATGCCGGGACCCCTGACGGCGGGGCTCCCGGCAGCGGGGCGGCCGCTGACCGTGCCACCCCGCCTCAGTAGCCGCCCACGGCCTCCCGTACGACGTCGGGCTTGTCGGTGATGATCCCGTCCACACCCATCTCCCGGACCTTCAGGGTGGTCGCCGCGTCGTCCACGATCCAGGTGTCCACTTCCATCGCCCTGCCGTGGGCGCCGACCAGCCCGTGCACCGCGGCCACCCAGTCGCTGTCGATCGTGGTGTACCAGGGGTTGATCCGGTCCGTGAACTCGGCGTACCGCGGCAGGTCGGCGAGGGCCGGGGTGCCGAGGAAGGCCGTGACCAGGTCCGGGCGCAGCTCGTGGACGGTGCGTACGGAGTCGGCGCTGAAGCTCTGGACGACCAGGCGGCGGTTCACGTGGTTCTCGTCGAGCCAGCCGGTCTCCTCCAGGACGTCCAGGGTCTGCTGCTCGATCCCGGGGTAGAGCTCCGGCTTCTTGATCTCCAGGAGCAGCCGCTGCTGGTTGCGCTGGACCCGGTTCATGTACTGCCGCAGGGTCGGTACGCGGGCGCCCGCGAACTCCTGTCCGAACCAGCTGCCCGCGTCCAGCCGGGCGATCTCCGCCGCGGTGAAGTCGTGGACCCGCCAGGGCTTGCGGTCCGGGAACACCTGCTCGACGTCGGTGGTCCGGGCCAGGGTGTCGTCGTGGATCACCACGAGCTCGCCGTCCCTGGTCCGCTGGACGTCGTTCTCCACCCAGTCGAAGCCCATCTCCATGGCGAGGTCGATCGCCTGCAGGGTGTTCTCCGGGGCGTACGCCGAAGCCCCCCGGTGGGCGTACACGATCGGGTTGGAGAACCAGTCCGGACCGCCGGGTGCGGCCGAGGCGGCGGCCGCACCGAACACGGTCAGGGTGAGTCCCAGGAAGGCGGCGGTGGCCGCGGCGGCGGATCGGACATACATGCGCGTTCTCCTCGGGTCAAGTGCCCTGCTCCTGCTTCAAACGGGCGCGGAGCGGCATTCGTTGCGGCGATGCACTGACGGCGTTGCGTTTCCGACGCACTTTCAGGGAGGGAGCCGTGTACGGCGATCATGGGGTTGAAGATCACCGGGCCGCCACCGAACTACGACAAACGGACCAGACCCGAACGAGTTCGCCGGGGTGCGGGACCACCGGCTGTCAGTGGGGGGTCGTACGGTTGACCCATGCGGCCCGTATCGAAGATCGAACGCACGGTGGCGCCTTTCGAGGTCGTCAGTTCCTACCAGCCCAGCGGCGACCAGCCGGCGGCCATCGCCGAGCTGGAGAAGCGCATCCGTGCAGGTGAGAAGGATGTCGTGCTGCTCGGCGCGACCGGAACCGGCAAGTCGGCGACCACCGCCTGGATGATCGAGAAGCTCCAGCGGCCCACGCTGGTGATGGCACCGAACAAGACGCTCGCCGCGCAGCTGGCGAACGAGTTCCGCGAGCTCCTGCCGAACAACGCCGTCGAGTACTTCGTGTCGTACTACGACTACTACCAGCCCGAGGCCTACGTTCCGCAGTCGGACACCTACATCGAGAAGGACTCCTCGATCAACGAGGAGGTGGAGCGGCTGCGCCACTCCGCGACCAACTCCCTCCTCACCCGTCGCGACGTCATCGTCGTCGCCTCCGTGTCCTGCATCTACGGTCTCGGCACCCCGCAGGAGTACGTCGACCGGATGGTCCCCCTCAAGGTCGGTGAGGAGATGGACCGCGATCAGCTGCTGCGCCGCTTCGTCGACATCCAGTACACGCGCAACGACGTGGCCTTCACCCGGGGCACCTTCCGGGTGCGCGGCGACACCATCGAGATCTTCCCGGTCTACGAGGAACTGGCCGTCCGCATCGAGATGTTCGGCGACGAGATCGAGGCCCTGTCCACCCTGCACCCGCTGACCGGCGAGGTGATCAGCGAGGACCGCGAGCTGTACGTCTTCCCGGCGAGCCACTACGTCGCCGGCCCGGAGCGCATGGAGAAGGCGGTCCGCGGCATCGAGGCCGAGCTGGCCGAGCGCCTCGCGGAGCTGGAGAAGCAGGGCAAGATGCTGGAGGCGCAGCGGCTGCGCATGCGCACCACGTACGACCTGGAGATGATGCGCCAGATCGGGTCCTGCTCCGGCATCGAGAACTACTCGCTGCACATGGACGACCGCGAGCGCGGCTCCGCGCCCAACACCCTCATCGACTACTTTCCCGAGGACTTCCTCCTCGTCATCGACGAGTCGCACGTCACCGTCCCCCAGATCGGCGCGATGTACGAAGGTGACGCGTCCCGCAAGCGGACCCTGGTCGACCACGGATTCCGGCTGCCGTCCGCGCTCGACAACCGCCCGCTGAAGTGGGAGGAGTTCCAGGAACGCATCGGCCAGACCGTCTACCTGTCGGCGACCCCCGGCAAGTACGAGCTCTCGCGCGGGGACGGCTTCGTCGAGCAGATCATCCGCCCGACCGGACTCATCGACCCCGAGGTCGTGGTCAAGCCCACCGAGGGCCAGATCGACGACCTGGTGCACGAGATCCGTCAGCGGGTGGAGAAGGACGAGCGCGTCCTGGTCACCACCCTCACCAAGAAGATGGCCGAGGACCTCACCGACTACTTCCTGGAGCTCGGCATCCAGGTCCGCTACCTGCACAGCGACGTCGACACCCTGCGCCGCATCGAGCTGCTGCGCGAGCTGCGGGCGGGCGAGTACGACGTCCTCGTCGGCATCAACCTGCTCCGCGAGGGCCTCGACCTGCCCGAGGTGTCGCTGGTGGCGATCCTCGACGCCGACAAGCAGGGCTTCCTGCGCTCGGGGACCTCCCTGATCCAGACCATCGGCCGTGCCGCGCGCAACGTCTCCGGCGAGGTCCACATGTACGCGGACAGCATCACCCCGGCCATGGCCCAGGCGATCGACGAGACCAACCGCCGCCGGGAGAAGCAGGTCGCCTACAACACGGCCCACGGGATCGACCCGCAGCCGCTGCGCAAGAAGATCAACGACATCGTGGCGACGATCGCCCGCGAGGAGCTCGACACCGAGCAGCTGCTCGGCACCGGCTACCGGCAGACCAAGGACGGCAAGGCGCTCAAGGCCCCCGTCCCGGCGCTGGGCGGCAAGGCGGGCCAGGCCAAGGCGGGCGGCAGGGCCGGGGCCAAGGGGGCCAAGCGCGGCGAGGTCCTCACCGACCGCCCCGCAGCCGAACTGGCCGCGCTCATCGAGCAGATGACCGAGCGGATGCGCGGCGCCGCCGCGGAGCTGCAGTTCGAGGTCGCGGCCCGGATCCGGGACGAGGTGAGCGAGCTGAAGAAGGAGCTCAGGCAGATGAAGGAAGCGGGTCTCGCCTGACCCGGGGCCGGTCAGTAGGGTTGGCACAGCCGCAGGTACACGCTGCGCACCCCCATCGGGGGCGGGCTATGGAGAGGGGACAGCGCGTGACGGTCAACATGACCAAGGGTCAGGCCATCAGTCTGCAGAAGGCGGACGGGGGCACGCTGACCGCGGTCCGGATGGGCCTCGGCTGGCAGGCGGCCAAGCGGCGGGGGCTGTTCGGCTCGCGGACCCGCGAGATCGACCTCGACGCGTCGGCGGTGCTCTTCGCCGAGAAGCAGCCCGTGGACGTGGTGTTCTTCCGCCACCTGCAGAGCGACGACGGCTCGGTCCGGCACACCGGTGACAACCTCGTCGGCGGTGTCGGCCAGGGTGGGGACGACGAGTCGATCCTCGTCGACCTGCAGCGCGTGCCGGTCCACATCGACCAGATCGTCTTCACGGTGAACTCCTTCACCGGCCAGACGTTCCAGGAGGTGCAGAACGCCTTCTGCCGCATCGTCGACGAGACCAACGGCCAGGAACTGGCCCGCTACACCCTCGACGGCGGCGGCCAGTACACCGCCCAGATCATGGCGAAGGTGTCGCGCGTCGGCGCCGGCTGGCAGATGACGGCCCTGGGCAACCCGGCCAACGGCCGCACCTTCCAGGACCTGATGCCGGCGATCCTGCCGCACCTGTAAGCACGACCGAGTACCACCGGGCACCACCGGGCAACAACGACGGCACAGCAGAAGAACGGGCACGGGGGAGGGGCTGCACGATGACGGCCGAACTGGTCCGGGGGCAGAACCACCCCCTGTCCCGGAGCCGGGTCGAGATCCGGGTCTCGGCGGGCACACCCGTGCTCGCCCTGGCCCAGGTCGGCGACGAGGCGGGCCGGCTCGCCGGCCCCGGGGCGCTGGCCCATCCCGGCGCCCGCACCCTGCCCGGGCTGGAAGTGCCCGGGGAGGTCTCGGGGGAGCACCGCATCGCGGTCGACCTCGAGGCCGTCGACCCGGCCGTGCACCGGGTCGGCTTCGTGCTGGTCCTGCCGCCCGGCGGCCCGGCCCGCTTCGGCGCGGTCCCGGCCTCCTACGTGTCCGTGGCCGACCCGGAGGGCGCCGAGCTCGCCGGGTACACGCTGACCGGCCTGGAGTCGGAGACCGCCGTCATGGCCCTGGAGCTGTACCGGCGCCAGGGGGCCTGGAAGGTCCGCGCCGTCGGCCAGGGCTATGCCGGCGGACTCGGCGCGCTCCTGGCCGACGCCGGGCTGCCCGGCCCGGCCGCAACCGAGCTCGCCGCCCTCGCGACGGGGCTGACCCCGATGGGGGACATCACCCTGGCCGTCATGCCCGGCGGGCCGGCCCCGACCGTGCCACGCGGCCTGCGGGCGCCGGACCCCGCCCCGCAGGACACCGCGCCCGCCCCCACGCCACTGCCGCCCCCGGACCCGATCCCGGTCCCCTCGGCCCCGTACGCGGCCGGGCCCGGCGGGGACACCGCGGGCGGTCCGCCCACCATCAGCTACGCCCACCCGCGCCGCCGCACCAGCACCGAACCGCCCGAGCCCGCGCCGCGCCCCGCCGCGCCGCCGCAGCCGGGTGAACCGGCCCGCCCCGTCGCCGGGGACGCGAGCGGCTGGTCGATGGAGGAGCGGCTCTACAACCAGGTCTGGGGCATGTTCGAGGACCTGGCCCGCTGTGTGGCCGCCTACCGCGGTGCCGTGGAGTTCGCCGACTCCCGGATGGACCGCGAGCTGGACGAGGCGCTGTCCGACCCCCGCCACCGCCTCGGCGGCTCCGGCGACGCCGCCCGTGACACCGCCCGGGCCCGACACGAGGAGCTGGTCGCGCAGGCGCAGGCCGTCCTCGACCGGGACCTGGTCCAGCTCACCGCCGAGTCCGAGGTCGTCGAGCCCGCGCTGCCGGCCCCGTACGCCCGCTGGGACAACCCGGTCTGGTACGCCCACACCGTGCCCGGCGAGAGCCCGCTGGCCCTGCGCCTGGGAGACCTCCACCTGCCCGAGCGGCCCGATCTGCGCATCCCCATGCTGGTCAGGGTCCCGTTGGAGCGCGGGCTGTGGATCGACAACGGCCGCACCGGCTCCGAGTCCGCCATGGCGATGGACACCGACCAACTGCGCCGGGCCGCGATGGACATGGCCGTCGCGCACGCCGCGCGGCTGCTGGCCGCCCACCCCGCCGACAGGTTCGCCGTCCACGTCATCGACGCGGCCGGCGCCGGAGCCGCCTCGCTAACCCCGCTGGTGCGGGCCGGAGTGCTGGCGGGGCCTCCCGCCGCCGGGGCCGCGGGGGTCACCGAGACCCTGGAGCGGCTGACCCGGCGCGTGGACCTCGTACAGATGGCGGTGCGGGCCGGAGCTCCGGAGGACCTGCCGCCCGATGTGGACACCGCCGACCAGCTCTTGATCGTGCACGATTTCCCGCACGGGTTCGACGACCGGGCCGTCACCCGGTTGCGCTACCTCGCCGACGAGGGGCCGGCGGTCGGCGTGCACCTGCTGATGGTCGCGGACCGTGACGAGGCCTCGGCCTACGGGCCGCTGCTGGACCCGCTGTGGCGCTCGCTGATGCGGCTGTCGCCGGTGCCGGACAACCACCTCGCCGATCCCTGGGTCCACCACGCCTGGACCTTCGAACCGGATCTGCCGCCGCGCGGCAGCCAGGTCCTCGACCAGGCGCTCGAGCGGGTCGCGGCGGCCCGGCGGGCCACCCGGTAGCGGCCGCGGCCCGACCGGCCGCCCCGCCCGCGCGACCCACGCATGACCGGCCCGTGACCGACGCCTGACCGGTTCTTGGTATTCCCTTTACCTTAGGGGGTCATGGCGGGTACGCTGGTGAGTGCGGAGGGGAGTATTCCTGCTTTCCTGCTACGGCGTGCCCGTCAATACGGACTGCAATCGGTCCCGGGGCGCCGGCCCGTGGCCCCCTGGCCGTCCGGGTGGAAGAGACCTCCGGCAGCGATGACGCTGACAAAGTGCTGAGCCATCTGCCGGAGGCATGTAAACCGTGGACGTTTCGTTGACCCTCTGGGTGCTGACCATCGTTGGTCTGGGCATCCTCATCGGCGCCGATTTCTTCATCGGCCGCAAACCGCACGACGTTTCCATGAAGGAAGCGGGCATCTGGACGGTCGTCTGGATCGTCCTCGCGGCGCTCTTCGGCCTCGGCCTGCTGTTCTTCGGGCACGGCCAGGCCTCGCAGGAGTTCTTCGCCGGGTTCATCACCGAGAAGTCCCTGAGCGTGGACAACCTCTTCGTCTTCGTCCTGATCATGGCGAAGTTCGCGGTGCCCTCGCAGCTCCAGCAGCGCGTGCTGCTGATCGGCGTACTGATCGCCCTCGTCCTGCGCGCGATCTTCATCGCCGCCGGCGCCGCGATCATCACCAACTTCTCGTGGGTCTTCTACATCTTCGGCGCCTTCCTCATCTACACCGCGTGGAAGCTGATCCAGGAAGCCCGCAAGGACGAGGAGGACGAGGAGTTCGAGGAGAACCGTCTCCTCAAGTCGATCGAGAAGAAGTTCGGCGTCGCCGACCGCTACCACGGCACCAAGCTCTTCATCCGGAACAACGGCAAGCGCGTCCTGACCCCGCTGATGGTCGTCATGCTCGCCATCGGCACCACCGACGTGCTGTTCGCCCTGGACTCGATCCCCGCGATCTTCGGTCTCACCCAGGACCCGTACATCGTCTTCACCGCCAACGCCTTCGCGCTGATGGGTCTGCGCCAGCTGTACTTCCTCATCGGCGGCCTGCTCAAGAAGCTGGTCCACCTCAGCTACGGCCTTTCCGTCATCCTCGGCTTCATCGGCATCAAGCTCGTGCTGCACGCCCTGCACGAGTCGGGCCTGCACGTCCCGCAGATCTCCATCCCGGTCTCCCTGGGCGTCATCTGCGGTGTCCTGGTGATCACCACGATCACCAGCCTGATCGCCTCGAAGAAGCAGGCCGAGGCCGAGGCCGCCGCCACCCCGGAGGGCGTCGACGCCTGACGCGGGCCTGACGCGGGCCTGACGCGGGCCCGCGCCGGGCCCGGCGCGGGCCCGGAGCGCGCCAGATCCGTCGCCGCGCGACAGGGGTGGTCCGGACCTAAGGTGGTCATGTTGCCTTGGTCGTCGGACGACAGGAGGCCGTGCCATGAGGCCGACCCGCACGCGTATGCGCAGGGCCTGGGTGGCCGTAGCCGCCGCAGGCCTCCTCACCGCCCCGGCCGTCGCGGGCTCCGCGTACGGGGCCGCCGCCTCGGCGCCGTCCGTGTCCGCCGCACCCTCACCGACCGGCGACACGGAGTTCCCGCAGCTCACGCCGGCGGTCGCCGCCCAACTGGACGCGGCCGTGCGCCAGACCATGAGCGAAACCGGGGTGCCGGGCGTGACCGTCGGACTGTGGGCCCCCGGCAAGGGGAGCTACGTGAAGTCCTTCGGCGTGGCCGACAAGGCCACCGGCGCCCCCATGAAGCCCGACCTCGGGGTGCGCATCGGCAGCGAGACCAAGACGTTCACGGTCACGGCCCTCCTCCAACTGGTCGACCAGGGAAAGCTCGCCCTGGACGACACCATCGGCAAGTACATCAGCGGCGTCCCGAACGGGGACCGCATCACCCTGCGCGAACTGGCGGGCATGCGCAGCGGGCTCTACAACTACAGCGAGGACCCGGGCTTCGACGCGAAGATCACCTCCACCTTCACCCCGCAGCAGTTGCTCGACATCTCCTTCAAGCACCCGGTGAACTTCGAGCCGGACGCGAAGTTCGAGTACTCCAACACCAATCTGATCCTGCTCGGCCTGCTGGTGCAGAAGATCACCGGCCGGCCGCTCGACGAGGTCATCGCCCAGGACGTCGTCAAGCCCGCGGGGCTGAGCGGGCGCACGCTCCTCGCGAGCGGGACGGAGTTCCCCGAGCCGCACGCGCACGGCTACACCAACGATCTGCCCGGCGGCAAGATCGTGGACGCGACCAACCTCGACCCGTCGTGGGCCTGGGCCGCCGGAGCGATGGCCTCCGACCTCCAGGACCTGCGCATCTGGGCGAAGACCCTGGCCACCGGCACGCTGCTGACCCCCGCGACCCAGGCCCAGCGCCTGAAGACGCAGCCGATCGGCATCATCCCCGGCGACGGGTACGGGCTCGGCATCTTCAACGTGCAGGGCTGGCTCGGCCACAACGGCTCGCTGCCCGGCTACGAGACGCTGACCGTCTACCTGCCGGAGGTGCAGGCGACCATGGTCGTCCTGCTCACCACCGACGACCTGTACAAGGGGCAGGAGCCCAGCACCCTCTTCGGCGAGGCGATCACCAGCATCGTGACCCCGAGCCACGTGTACCCGGGCCACAAACCGGTGGAGACCAAGTAGCGGCTGACGGAGGATCGGGCCCCGGGGCGCTACGCGGGGGCGGTCGCTCGGGCCGCCTCCGCCTCCTTGCCCGTCCGCTGCCGCACGCCCGAGGGGTTCGTCTCCGGCAGCAGCGCGAAGCAGGCCAGCGAGACCAGGGCGATCCCCGTCAGGTACACGGCCACCGCCCACGGCGGGCCGGAGCCGTCCGCCAGGGCCGTCGCGACGATCGGGGTCAGCGCCCCGCCCAGCACCCCGCCCAGGTTGTAGCCGACGGCCGCGCCCGTGCAGCGGATCCGCGGGGCGTACAGCTCGGGCAGGTAGGCGCCCACCACCGCGAACATCGTCACCATGCCGAGCAGGGCGCCGAACAGCCCCAGCGTCATCAGCAGCGGGTCCGCGGTGCGCAGCAGGGCCACGAAGGGGAACATCCACAGCGCCGACATCGCGCAGCCCGCCAGGCACAGCGGGCGCCGCCCCCAGCGGTCGCCGAGCAGCGCGATCGCCGGGGTGGCCAGTCCCTTGAGGGCGACGGCCACCATGACGCACGTCAGCATCACCGAGCGATGCACCCCGAGGTGTTCGGTGGCGTACGCGAGGGACCAGGTGGTGACCGCGTAGAAGACGGCGTACCCGACGGCCAGCGCCCCGCCGGTCAGCAGGAGGAGGCGCCAGTGGCCCCGTACGACCTCGGTCAGCGGGGCGTCGGCCCGCCGGCCGGTCGCGGCGAGCGCGCGGAACTGCGGGGTCTCCTCCACCGAGCGGCGCAGCCACAGCCCGGCCAGGGCCAGCAGCCCCGCCGCCCAGAACGGCACCCGCCAGCCCCACGCGGCGAACTGCCCGTCGGACAGGGTGCTCGACAGGGCCAGCATCAGGCCGTTGGCCAGCAGGAATCCCACCGCCGGACCCATCTGCGGGAAGCTCGACCAGAGCCCGCGCCGCCCCTCGGGGGCGTGCTCGGCGGTCAGCAGCACCGCGCCGCCCCACTCGCCGCCCAGTCCGAAGCCCTGCAGGAAGCGCAGCAGGACCAGCAGGACCGGTGCGGCCGCCCCGATGGAGGCGTACGAGGGCACGCAGCCCACCGCCACCGTGGCCAGGCCGGTGAGCAGCAGGGAGCCCAGCAGCACCGGGCGGCGGCCGTACCGGTCGCCGATGTGGCCGAAGACGGCCGATCCGAGGGGGCGGGCGAGGAAGCCGACGCCGAAGGTGCCGAAGGCGGCGAGGGTCCCGGCGAGCGGGGAGAAGGCGGGGAAGAAGAGCGGGCCGAGGACCAGGGCGGCCGCGGTGCCGTAGGCGAAGAAGTCGTAGAACTCGATGGCGGTCCCGGCGAGGGCGGCCGAGGCCAGCCGGAGCATCGAGGGCCGCGCGACGGCCGGGGCCGCGGCGGGGGAGGGGACGGCGGGGGAGGGGTCTTGTTGCATGGTGCAGCAATTACCCCGCCCCACACCCTCAGGACGTGCGTTCGCCCATCAATGACCGGAAGGGAGTGCGGTCCGGCGCGAGGTTGACGGGCGGATGTCGGCTACCAGCCGCGCTCGCGCCATTCGGCCAGGTGAGGACGCTCGGCGCCGAGCGTCGTGTCGTTGCCGTGGCCCGGGTAGACCCAGGTCTCGTCCGGCAGCTGTTCGAAGAGCTTGTGCTCCACGTCGTCGACGAGCTGGACGAAGGCCTTCGGGTCCCCCCAGGTGTTGCCGACGCCGCCGGGGAAGAGGCAGTCGCCGGTGAACACGTGCGGATGACCGTGCGGGTCGTCGTAGACCAGCGCGATCGAACCGGGGGTGTGGCCGACCAGGTGGCGGGCGGTCAGCGTGACCCGTCCGACCGTGATCGTGTCCCCGTCCGCGACGAGCACGTCGGTCGCGACCGGGATGCCCTCCGCGTCGAGGGCGCCCGCGTACGTCCGCGCGCCGGTCGCCCCGACCACGTCCGCCAGCGCGCCCCAGTGGTCGCCGTGCTGGTGAGTGGTGACCACGGAGGCGATGCCGCCGTCACCGATCAGGCTCAGCAGGGTCTCCGGCTCCGCGGCCGCGTCGATCAGCAGCTGTTGGTCGGTGGCCCGGCAGCGCAACAGGTAGGCGTTGTTGTTCATGCCGCCCACCGCGACTTTGGAAATCATCAGGTCCGAGAGTTCGTGCACGTCGGCCGGACCGCCGACCTTGACCGCTCCGCTGTACGTCATGTCGGCAATCCTAGAGCGGGGGGAGTTCGGGCAGGCCGTCGCCGGCCAGTACGGCGAGATGGGCACCCTGCGGACCGCGCCCGGCGAGCCAGCCGAGCAGCTCGGCCTTGGTGCCGTGGAGGACCACGGGGGCGCCTTCCGTGCCACCGGTGTGCCAGACCTCGCCGGGCATGGCCTGCAGCGTCACCGGGGGTACGTCCGGCCGGCCCGCCCAGCGGTCGGCGAGGAAGGCGATCTCCCGGTCGGTGAACTCGGCGGAGAGGTGCGTGAGCTCGTAGCCGATGTCCAGGTCGACGTGGTGCAGCTCGACCTCGATCAGGCGGCGGAAGGGAACGCGGGCGGCGACGTCGGTGACGCCGTTGCGCAGCTCCACGATGCGCGTCCAGTCCTGCGGCAGCTCGGCGACGGCCTGCCAGCGGTCCGCGGAATGCCGGACGTCCTCGAGCTGTTGCAGCAGAGGACGCCCGGAATCGCGCTCGATGTCGGACTCCCGGGAGGTGGCGCTCTCGTACATCGGGCGGCCCTCGAAGACCTCTACCAGGGCGTCGGCGTTCCGGGCCAGGTGGGCCAGGACGTGGCCGCGGGTCCAGCCGGGGAGACGTGACTCTTCGGCGAGGGTCGCGTTGTCCAGTTTCGCGGCCGCGGTCAGCAGCCGGTCCGTGGCCTCACGTACGGATCGCAGGTCCTGCACATGATCAATCATGCGGCCGAGCCTAGTGGTCGAAGGGGCCCCGCCACACGATCGGGTGAAGAGGCCAGCGGAGTGCCTAAAATCGAATGCACGTGCTATACGCTCGGAGTCCAGTCTCCCACTCCACCGCAGAGGCGCCCCCCAATACCCTGGGACGGGGGCCAGTGCCCCCGCTCTCTCAAGAAAGGTGCGGACCGGCGTGACCGACCGTCTCATCGTTCGTGGCGCTCGCGAGCACAACCTCAAGAACGTTTCTCTTGACCTGCCGCGCGACTCGCTCATCGTCTTCACCGGACTCTCGGGATCGGGCAAGTCCTCCCTGGCCTTCGACACGATCTTCGCCGAGGGTCAGCGCCGCTACGTCGAGTCGCTCTCGTCGTACGCCCGCCAGTTCCTGGGGCAGATGGACAAGCCCGACGTCGACTTCATCGAGGGCCTTTCCCCGGCCGTCTCCATCGACCAGAAGTCCACCTCGCGCAACCCGCGCTCCACCGTCGGCACCATCACCGAGGTCTACGACTACCTCCGCCTGCTCTTCGCGCGCATCGGCAAGCCCCACTGCCCCGAGTGCCGCCGGCCGATCTCGCGGCAGTCGCCGCAGGCGATCGTCGACAAGGTGCTCGCGCTGCCCGAGGGCAGCCGCTTCCAGGTGCTCTCGCCGCTGGTGCGCGAGCGCAAGGGCGAGTTCGTCGACCTCTTCGCCGACCTCCAGACCAAGGGCTACAGCCGGGCCCGGGTGGACGGGGAGACGATCCAGCTCTCCGAGCCGCCCACGCTGAAGAAGCAGGAGAAGCACACCATCGAGGTGGTCATCGACCGCCTCACCGTCAAGGAGAGCGCCAAGCGCCGCCTGACGGACTCCGTGGAGACCGCCCTCGGGCTCTCGAGCGGCATGGTGATCCTGGACTTCGTCGACCTCGCCGCGGACGACCCCGAGCGTGAGCGGATGTACTCCGAGCACCTCTACTGCCCGTACGACGACCTGTCCTTCGAGGAGCTGGAGCCCCGCTCCTTCTCCTTCAACTCGCCCTTCGGCGCCTGCCCCGAGTGCACCGGTATCGGTACGCGCATGGAGGTGGACCCGGAGCTGATCATCCCGGACGAGGACAAGTCCCTGGACGAGGGCGCGGTCTCCCCGTGGTCGCTCGGCCACACCAAGGACTACTTCCAGCGGCTGATCGGCGCGCTCGCCGAGGAGCTCGGCTTCCGCACGGACATCGCCTGGGCCGGGCTGCCGCTGCGCGCCAAGAAGGCCCTGCTGTACGGCCACAAGACGCAGATCGAGGTCCGCTACCGCAACAGGTACGGGCGCGAGCGGGCCTACACCACGGCCTTCGAGGGCGCGGTGCCGTTCGTGAAGCGGCGCCATGCGGAGTCCGAGAGCGACACCAGCCGCGAGCGCTTCGAGGGCTACATGCGCGAGGTGCCCTGCCCGACCTGCCAGGGCACTCGGCTCAAGCCGATCGTGCTCGCGGTGACGGTGATGGAGCGGTCGATCGCCGAGGTCGCCGCGATGTCGATCAGCGAGTGCGCGGAGTTCCTGGGGCAGATGCGCCTCGACGCCCGCGACAAGAAGATCGCTGAGCGCGTCCTCAAGGAGGTCAACGAGCGGCTCCGCTTCCTCGTCGACGTCGGCCTGGACTACCTCTCGCTCAACCGCGCCGCCGGCACCCTGTCGGGCGGCGAGGCCCAGCGCATCCGCCTCGCCACGCAGATCGGCTCCGGTCTCGTCGGAGTGCTCTACGTCCTGGACGAGCCCTCCATCGGCCTGCACCAGCGGGACAACCACCGCCTGATCGAGACCCTCGTACGACTGCGGGACATGGGCAACACGCTCATCGTCGTCGAGCACGACGAGGACACCATCAAGGTGGCCGACTGGGTCGTGGACATCGGCCCCGGCGCCGGTGAGCACGGCGGCAAGGTCGTGCACAGCGGCTCGCTGAAGGAGCTGCTGAAGAACCCCGAGTCGATCACCGGGCAGTACCTGTCCGGCAAGAGGTCCATCCCGCTCCCGGACGTACGCCGGCCCGTGGACCCGTCGCGCAGGCTCACGGTCCACGGGGCCAAGGAGAACAACCTGCGGGACATCGACGTGTCCTTCCCGCTGGGCGTGCTCACCGCGGTGACGGGCGTATCGGGCTCCGGCAAGTCGACGCTGGTGAACGACATCCTGTACACGCACCTGGCGCGCGAGCTCAACGGTGCGCGGTCGGTGCCGGGACGGCACACCCGGGTGGACGGCGACGACCTCGTCGACAAGGTCGTGCACGTGGACCAGTCCCCGATCGGCCGGACCCCCAGGTCCAACCCGGCCACGTACACGGGTGTCTTCGACCACGTCCGCAAGCTCTTCGCGGAGACGATGGAGGCGAAGGTGCGCGGCTATCTGCCGGGCCGCTTCTCCTTCAACGTGAAGGGCGGCCGGTGCGAGAACTGCTCCGGTGACGGCACGATCAAGATCGAGATGAACTTCCTGCCGGACGTGTACGTCCCGTGCGAGGTCTGCCACGGCGACCGGTACAACCGGGAGACGCTGGAGGTCCACTACAAGGGCAAGTCCATCGCCGAGGTCCTGAACATGCCGATCGAGGAGGCCGCCGGCTTCTTCGAGGCGGTCCCGACGATCTCGCGGCACCTGAAGACGCTGAACGAGGTGGGGCTGGGGTACGTGCGGCTCGGCCAGTCGGCGCCGACGCTGTCGGGCGGTGAGGCGCAGCGCGTGAAGCTGGCTTCGGAGCTGCAGAAGCGGTCGACGGGCCGGACGGTGTACGTCCTCGACGAGCCGACGACGGGCCTGCACTTCGAGGACATCTCGAAGCTGATCAAGGTCCTGTCGGGGCTGGTGGACAAGGGGAACTCGGTGATCGTCATCGAGCACAACCTCGACGTCATCAAGACCGCGGACTGGGTCGTGGACATGGGCCCCGAGGGCGGCTACGGAGGCGGCCTCGTCGTCGCGGAGGGCACGCCGGAACAGGTCGCCTCGGTGGGTGCGAGCCACACGGGCAAGTTCCTGCGGGACATCCTCGGCGCGGACCGGGTCTCCGACGCGGAGCCGGTCGACCGGCCGGCGAAGAAGGCGGCCGCGCGGAAGAAGGCGGCTCCCGCCGCTGCCGCGAAGAAGGCGGTGGCGAAGAAGGCAGCCTCGGTGGCCGCGAAGAAGGCGGCCCCGGCGGCCGCGAAGAAGGCCACGCGGGCCCGCAAGGCGTAGCCCTCCGGGGGTGGTGCCGATCCGCATCCGGTGCGGCACCGCTCCCGGGGGCCAGCCCCCGGACCCCCGCTCCTCGAACGCCGGAGGGGCTGGATCAGGCGGCGACGCCGATGGCGTGGCCCGCCGTCGACGGGTCGGACAGGGTCGTCAGGAGGGCGTCCGCGACGTCCGCGCGGGCGATGAACCGCCCGCCCGGGACATTGGCGTCGACCGCCCGCCGGTACGTCCCCGTCCGCGGCCGGTTCAGCAGGCGCGGCGGGCGGATCACCGTCCACCGGGTGCCGCTGGCGGCGATCGCCGCCTCCATGACCGCGAGGTCCGCGTAGACGTCCCGCAGGACCCGCCGCAGCAGGGGCAGGACGAGTGCCCGCGCGAACACCCCGTCCGCCGGGGTCGGCGGCGCCAGCGGGGCCGCGCTCACCGCCGACAGGCGGCTGACCCCCGCGCGGTCCATCGCGGAGACGATCGACCGCAGGGCCGGACCCGCGACGGGGGTGAGCCGTGCCTGCTTGTTGCCCGACGCGCCCAGCGCCGAGACCACCGCTTCCCGGCCCGCCAGCAGCGGGACCAGCGCGTCCTCGTCCGTCAGGTCCCGGACCACCGCCACGCGCAGCCGGTCGTGCGCCGGTACGTCCAGCCGCGCGGGGTCGCGGACGACGGCCGTCACCTCGTGGCCCGCGTCGAGCGCCTGCCGGACGACCTCCCGGCCGACCCCGCCCGTGGCTCCGAACACCGTGAGTCTCATCCTGGCTCCCGTTATGACTGAGAGGGGGTGGGTGAGCATTCACTCACCTCTCCTTCCGTTAGGGTGAGTGAATGCTCACCCCGAAGTCAAGCCGGTCCACCCCCGAGCGCCTGCTGGACGCGGCCGAGACCCTGATGCGCACCAGCGGCCTGGCCAACGCCACCACCAAGGCCATCGCCCGCGAGGCCGGCTGTTCCGAGGCGGCGCTCTACAAGTACTTCGCGAACAAGGAGGAGCTGTTCGTCCGGGTGCTGATGGAGCGCCGCCCCAACGCCGGCGCGATGATGGCGGCTCTCACCACGGACCCCGGGGAGCAGCCGGTCGAGGAGCGGCTGACCGAGATCGCCCGGTACGCCTCGCTCTTCTACGCCGACGCCATGCCCATGGCGGCCTCGCTCTTCGCGGACCCCGTCCTGCTCACCCGGCACCGCGAGGGCGTACGGAGCATCGGCGCGGGTCCGCACGTCGTGCTGGAGGCCCTCACCGGCCATCTGCTCCGCGAGCTCCGGAAGGGCCGGCTGCGCCCCGACGCCGACCCCTCGGCCGCCGCCGCGCTGCTGCTCGGCGCCTGTTTCCAGCGGGCGTTCTTCCTGCACTTCTCCGGTCCCGACACGGTTGGGCCGGTCGAGGAGTTCGCCCCCGCCGTGGCCGGGACCGTATGGGCCGCTATCCGCTGAGCTCGGCGGCGTACGGGGGTTCCGCGCCCGCCCGGGTACAGGTCAGCGCGGCGGCGCGGGCGGCGTAGGTCAGCACCTCGGGCCAGTCGACCGGACCGGAGCCGGCGGAGCCGGCCGAGCCGCCGGTCCCGCCCGAAAGCCGGTGGAGCAGGGCCGCGTTCACGGTGTCGCCCGCGCCGATCGTGTCCACCACCGTGACCGGGAGCGAGGGCGCCGAGTGCTCCTCGCCCTCCCGCGTCCACACCGTCAGCCCCCCGGCTCCCCGAGTGAGCACCACGGCAGCGGGCCCCGCCGCCAACCAGTCGCCGACGCGGCCGCCCAGCCACGCCGCGTCCTCCTGGGACAGCTTCAGGACGCCCACGTACGGCAGCCAGGACAGGAACCGGGCCCGGTAGGCCGCCGGGTCGGCGATCAGGGCCGGCCGGATGTTGGGGTCGAGCAGGGTCAGCAGCCCGCGCCCGGACTCCCGCCGGAGCAGGGCCTCGTAGGCGCTCGCCCCCGGCTCCAGCACCAGCGAGCAGGTGCCGAGCGCGAGGGCCCGTACCCCTGCCGGCAGCGCGGGCGGCAGCTGGAACAGCCGGTCGGCGGTGCCTTCGACGTAGAAGCCGTACGCCGCCGAGCCGTCCGGGGCCAGCGAGGGCACGGCCAGCGTCGTCGGCTCCGCACCCCGCTGGACCAGCGAGAGGTCCACACCGGCCGCGCGCAGCCCGGCGAGCAGCGAGGTGCCGAAGCCGTCCGCCGACACCCGGGAGCAGAAGGCGACCTCCGCGCCGAGCCGACCCAGCGCGAGCGCGGTGTTGTACGGGCCGCCGCCCGGCCGGGGCAGCAGGGCGCCCGGGGGCTCCGCGACGGGCACCAGGTCGATCAGGGCTTCTCCACCGACGACGATCACGCGGGGGAAGGTATCCCATCGGGCGGCGGTATCGTCGGGTGGGCCCGCCGGTGCCGAGCCGGGCCGGGCCCAGCCGCAGCCCCACCCTCACCCCGGGAGAACCGCATGTCCGCGCAGCAGTCGGCCGCCCGCCGTACCGTCCTCAAGGGCGCCGCCGCGATAGTCGGAGCCGCCGGCGGAGCGGTGGCGCTCACGGCCTGCTCCACCGAGACCAACAGCGGCTCGGGCTCCCCGGCGGTCCCCGCCGAGCCCGTGGAGCTGGGTGCGGCGAGCGAGGTTCCGGTGGGCGGCGCGAAGCTGTTCCGGGAGAAGAAGATCCTGGTCAGCTGTGCGGAGGCGGGCCAGTACAAGGCCTTCAGCGCCCAGTGCACCCACGCGGGCTGCGTCCTGGACAAGATCGTCGAGGGTGAGGGGAACTGCCCCTGCCACGGCAGCCGCTTCGACGTGACCACGGGCAAGGTGCTGCACGGCCCGGCCTCCAGCCCGCTGCCGGAGATCCCGGTGAAGGCCGAGGGCGGCAAGCTCGTCGCCGGCTGACGCGCCGCCGATCGCGGGCCCCCATCCCGATCCCGGGCCCTTGCCCGGCTCACGCGCCCCACTCCCGGCCCGCCCCGCCGCCGGGCTCACTCCCAGTGCCAGCCGATCCCCAGGATCCCGCGCCGCACCCCCTGTTCCACCAGGTGCACGGCCCGGTGCGGTCCGCTCGGGTTCAGGTCCGCGAGCCGTCCGCGCGGCGCGTCCGGCCCGCTGCGGCTGAAGCGGCGGCAGCGCACCGGCAGCGCGGCCTCGTCGAAGCGGACCTGGAGCACGTACTGCCCGCCCGTGTAGCTGAAGCCGCGCACGTACTCGGTGCTGCGGCCGCCGGTGCCGTCCTCGAAGCCGTAGCCGAAGACGTACGTGTCCCCGGCCCGCAGCCGGGCGTCGAAGAGCAGCTCGGCGACGACCACCTCGGCCTCGGGGTGGCGGCGGATCCGCCCGGTCCGGCAGTTCTCGTCGGCCCGCACCCGGATCCGCGCCGGATCGCAGCCCGGGTCGCCCTGGTGGACGGCGATGTACCGGTCGACCCCGTCCCGGTGGGCCCGTACGACGTGCTGCGATTCGCGGCCCAGCATCTCCCCGCCGGGTCCGATCCGCACCCGCTCGTGGTGGCCGACGGTGTGCAGGCCGCCGTCGGCGGGCAGCTCCATGCCGGCCAGCAGCGATTCCACGGTCGCGCCCACGCTGAACAGCGCCCGGTACGAACGCGCGGGCGGCCGGCCCGTCCCGGGCGCGGCGGGATCCGGCGAGGCCAGCAGCCGCAGCAGGGTGCCCCCGGGCAGCTCCAGGATCTGCTCCAGGGCCCGTACGGCCCTCAGGGACTCGGGGCGGCGGGGCCGCCGGGCACCCTGCTGCCAGTAACTGAGGCTGGTCACCCCCAGCTTGATGCCGCGGGCGGCGAGCCGGTGCTGCACCCGGTGCAGGGGGAGGCCGCGGGCGGTGAGGGCGGCGCGCAGCGCGAGGTGGAAGGGGCCTTCCCGTAGCAGGTGCGCGAGGTCCGGGGGGTCGTCCGGGAGGGATCTGTCCGAGAGGGATCCGTCCGAGGGGGTGCCGTTCGCGTTCGACCGCATGGCGGCTCCTCCTGTGAACGTTCACGCGACGCGGTGCGGACGCCCTGGCGGGTGGCGCTCCTGGTACCGGTGGGGGCAGGTGGGGCGGTGGCGGACGTTCACACTCTGGCCCCACCGTTCACACCGCGATGTCACACCGAATTGAAGCGTGTTGACCTGTTCCCGACAACTCCCTGATGCTCCTTCACAGCGTCCGGACGCGCTCCTCCACCCCCACTCCCCACCTTGGGAGGAACGCGATGCGCAACCGAAACCGGCGGCTTTCCCCGGCCGCCCTCATCACCGCCCTGCTCCTCGCCCTGCCCACCGCTGCGGCCACCGCCACCGCCACCGCCACCGCCGCCGATGCCGCCGCCGGTACGGGCACCACGACCGCCGTGAACACCGGGACCGCCGAGACCACGGGCAGCGCCGCCCTGGCCTCCAAGCGGCTGAACATCACCATGCAGGCGCAGCAGAAGACCAACTGGTGCTGGGCCGCCTCCGGCAACACCGTCGCCACCTGGTTCGGCCGCACCTACAGCCAGAACCAGTTCTGCAACGCCGCCTTCAACCGCCAGCAGGGCTACGACTGCCCCAACAACCAGGCCAATCTGGCCAATGTGCAGACCGCCCTGCGCTGGGCCGGCATCAACTCCGGCTCCTACGTGACCGGCTGGCTCCAGTACTCCACCGTCCAGTCCGAGATCAACGCCAACCGCCCGGTCGAGACCCGCATCCAGTGGGCCAACGGCGGCGGCCACATGCACGTCATCTACGGCTACGACACCGCCAGCAGCTGGGTGTACTGGGGTGACCCGTGGCCTTCCAGCGACCGCTACAACTGGGCCTCCCACGCCTGGTACGTGGACAACAGCACCTTCTCCTGGACCCACTCGCTCTACCGGATCGGGGCGTGACCTCATGAATCCTCGCCTCGCCGCGGCCGTCGTCGCCGCGACCGCCGTACTGGCCCTGGCCCCCGCCCAGGCCGCCTCCGCGGCGCCCGTGCCACAGCCCCAGAACGCCACCGCCGAGAACCGGGCCGACGCCGGGCGCGCGGCGTCGGCCCCCGACACGCTCGCCACCCTGTCCCGCTTCTTCGCCCGTGAGGGCAAGGTCTCGCCGACCTCCGCCCAGCCCCGCATCGAGGGCGGGGCGATCCCCGTGAACTACCTGTCGCCGGAGTTCGTCGCCGGGAAGGCAGGGGCCTCCGTGGCCCGGCTGGAGTTCCTCGCCAGCCAGGCCGTCTCCTCGGACGGGCAGCGGGCCGCGCTGTGGACCGCCAGGACGGAAGCGGGCTGGCAGGTGGTGAACATCGCCACGGGTGACGACGAGTTCCGCTACGCGCGGCTCGGAGCGGAGAAGCTCCCCGGCGGGACGGTCTTCCGCGAGCCGCAGATCGACGCCTGGTACGTGGCCCGGGACGAGCGGGTGCTGCCGCTCGACGAGGACGCGGTGACGGCCGTCGGCGCGCGGGGAACGAGCCTCGCGGACTACCGGACACGGGTCGTGAAGGCCTACGGGGACAAGCTGCCGGGGTCCGCCTACGGCAGGTCCGGGAAGGCCGGTGGCTTCGCCCCCACGGAAGCCACCGCCGCGTCATCCTCCGGTTCCGGGTCCGGCGTCCCGGCACCGGCGGGTGGTGCAGGCGTAGCCACCCCGGGGTCCGGCCGCCCGACGGGCGGCCGGACCCCGTAGCGCCACGGACCGGTTGTCGGCGGGCGACAGTAGGGTGGTCGTCATGGCCGACCCTTCCAGCTACCGCCCCGAGCCGGGACAGATCCCGGACTCCCCGGGGGTCTACAAGTTCCGCGACGAGCACCGCCGGGTGATCTACGTCGGGAAGGCCAAGAGCCTGCGCCAGAGGCTGGCCAGTTACTTCCAGGACCTGGCCGGGCTGCATCCCCGTACCGCCACCATGGTGACCACGGCCGCCTCCGTCGAGTGGACCGTGGTCTCCACCGAGGTCGAGGCGCTGCAGCTCGAGTACTCCTGGATCAAGGAGTTCGACCCCCGGTTCAACGTGAAGTACCGGGACGACAAGAGCTACCCCTCCCTCGCCGTCACCATGAACGAGGACTACCCGCGGGTCCAGGTCATGCGCGGCCCCAAGAAGAAGGGCGTGCGCTACTTCGGCCCGTACGGGCACGCCTGGGCCATCCGCGAGACCGTCGACCTGATGCTCCGGGTCTTCCCCGTCCGCACCTGCTCCGCCGGGGTGTTCAAGCGCTCCGCCCAGATCGGCCGCCCCTGCCTGCTCGGCTACATCGGCAAGTGCTCCGCGCCCTGCGTCGGCCGGGTCACCCCCGAGGAGCACCGCGAACTCGCCGAGGACTTCTGCGACTTCATGGCCGGCCGCACCGGCACCTACCTCAGCCGCCTCGAACAGCAGATGACCGAGGCCGCCGAGGAGATGGAGTACGAGAAGGCCGCCCGGCTGCGCGACGACATAGGGGCCCTGCGCCGGGCGATGGAGAAGAACGCGGTCGTCCTCGCCGACGCCACCGACGCCGACCTGTTCGCGGTCGCCGAGGACGAGCTCGAGGCTGCCGTGCAGATCTTCCACGTACGCGGCGGCCGGGTCCGGGGCCAGCGCGGCTGGGTCACCGACAAGGTCGAGGCCGTCGACACCGCCGGCCTGGTCGAGCACGCCCTGCAGCAGCTGTACGGGGAGGAGAAGGGCGAGGCCGTCCCCAAGGAGGTGCTGGTCCCCACGCTCCCCGAGGACACGCCCGCGCTGAGCCAGTGGCTCGCCGAGCGGCGCGGGTCCAACGTCAGCCTGCGCGTCCCGCAGCGAGGCGACAAGAAGGCGCTGATGGAGACCGTCCACCGCAACGCCCAGCAGTCCCTCGCCCTGCACAAGACCAAGCGCGCCGGCGACCTCACCACCCGCTCGCGAGCGCTGGAGGAGATCGCCGAGGCGCTGGAGCTGGACGGCGCGCCGCTGCGCATCGAGTGCTTCGACATCTCGCACCTGCAGGGCGACGACGTCGTGGCCTCGATGGTGGTCTTCGAGGACGGGCTGGCGCGCAAGGGCGAGTACCGGCGCTTCCAGATCAAGACCTTCGAGGGTCAGGACGACGTCCGCTCCATGCACGAGGTGGTCTCGCGGCGCTTCCGCCGCTACCTCCAGGAGAAGCTGAAGACGGGGGAGTGGTCCCCCGCGGACGCCGAGGGCGAAGAGGGCGAAGAGGCGCGGACGCCCGAGGACGACGGGCGGCCCAAGCGCTTCGCCTATCCTCCGCAGCTCGTCGTGGTCGACGGCGGCCAGCCGCAGGTGGCCGCCGCCAAGCGGGCCCTGGAGGAGCTGGGGATCGACGACGTGGCCGTGTGCGGCCTGGCCAAGCGGCTAGAGGAGGTCTGGCTGCCCGGGGAGGACGACCCGGTGGTGCTGCCCCGCAGCAGCGAGGGGCTGTACCTGCTCCAGCGGGTGCGTGACGAAGCCCACCGGTTCGCCATCCAGTACCAGCGCAACAAGCGGGGCAAACGCCTGAAGGCCGGCCCGCTCGACGAGGTCCCCGGGCTGGGCGAGAGCCGCAGGCTGGCCCTGGTCAAGCACTTCGGTTCGGTGAAGAAGCTCCGGCAGGCGACAATTGACCAGATCTGCGAGGTCCCGGGCATAGGCCGCAAGACGGCCGAAGCGGTGGCCGTGGCCCTCGCCCAGGCGGTTCCCGCCGGTCCCGCCGTCAATACGGCGACCGGGGAGATCATTGAGGATGAGACACCCGCACCCGCGGGAGCAGCGTCCGAACGGGGGACCGAGCAATGACCGAGCGCGAAACCCAGCACGACGGCGGAGCAGAGCATGATTCCGAGCGTGATTCGGCATCCGAGTACGACCGAGACGGAGCACAGGTGAGTACGGGCACGACAGTGGAGCCCGGAGATACCGCCGAGGCGGCCATCCCCGAGCTGGTGATCATCTCCGGAATGTCCGGGGCCGGCCGCAGTACGGCGGCCAAGTGCCTGGAGGACCTCGGCTGGTTCGTCGTGGACAACCTCCCGCCGGCGCTGATCACCACCATGGTGGAACTCGGCGCCCGCTCGCAGGGCAACGTGGCGCGCATCGCCGTCGTCGTCGACGTCCGCGGCCGCCAGTTCTTCGACGCGCTGCGCGAGTCCCTCTCCGACCTGGAGGCCCGCGGGGTCACCCGGCGCATCGTCTTCCTGGAGTCCTCGGACGACGCCCTCGTCCGCCGCTTCGAATCGGTCCGCCGCCCGCACCCGCTCCAGGGCGACGGCCGCATCGTCGACGGCATCGCCGCCGAGCGCGACCTGCTGCGCGAGCTGCGCGGCGACGCCGACCTGGTCATCGACACCTCCAGCCTGAACGTGCACGAGCTGCGCGCCAAGATGGACGCCCAGTTCGCGGGCGACGAGGAGCCCGAGCTGCGGGCCACCGTCATGTCCTTCGGCTACAAGTACGGCCTCCCCGTCGACGCCGACCTCGTCGTCGACTGCCGCTTCATCCCCAACCCGCACTGGGTCCCGGAGCTGCGCCCCTTCACCGGGCTGAACGAGGAGGTGTCGGGCTACGTCTTCAGCCAGCCCGGCGCCAAGGAGTTCCTCGACCGCTACACCGAGCTGCTCCAGCTCATCGCCACCGGCTACCGCCGCGAGGGCAAGCGGTACGTGACCATCGCGGTCGGCTGCACCGGCGGCAAGCACCGCAGCGTCGCCATGTCGGAGAAGCTCGCCGCCCGCCTCGCCTCCGAGGGAGTCGAGACCGTCGTCGTCCACAGGGACATGGGGCGCGAGTGACCGGACGGACCATGCGGCTCCGCCGCCTGCGCCGGCTCACCTCCGGCCGCGGCGAGGACGGCGAAGGCCGCACCGGCCTGCGCCGCGGCGAGGCCCCCAAGGTGGTCGCGCCCAAGGTCGTGGCGCTCGGCGGCGGCAGGGGCCTCTCGGCCTCGCTGACCGCCCTGCGCCGGATCACGGGCGAGCTGACCGCCGTCGTCACCGTCGCGGACGACGGAGGCTCCAGCGGCCGGCTGCGCGAGGAGCTGGGCGTACTGCCGCCCGGCGACCTGCGCAAGGCGCTGGCCGCGCTGTGCGGTGACGACGACTGGGGTCAGACCTGGGCACGGGTCATCCAGCACCGCTTCCAGTCCAAGGGCGACCTGCACGAGCACGCGGTCGGCAATCTGCTGATCGTCGCCCTGTGGGAGCAGCTCGGGGACCCCGTCCAGGCCCTGGACCTCGTCGGCAAGCTGCTCGGCGCCCAGGGCCGTGTCCTGCCGATGTCTGCGGTCCCCCTGGAGCTCCAGGCCCTGGTCAAGGGCCACGATCCGGCCCGCCCCGAGGACGTGGACACCGTACGGGGGCAGGCCACGGTGGCGCTGACCCCCGGCGAGGTGCTCTCCGTGCAGGTGGTGCCGGCCGATCCGCCGGCGGTGCCGGAAGCGGTCGCGGCGGTGCTCGACGCGGACTGGGTGGTGCTCGGTCCGGGGTCCTGGTTCTCGTCCGTGATTCCGCACCTGCTGGTGCCGGAACTGCTCGACGCGCTGATCGAGACGAAGGCCCGACGGGTCCTCTCGCTGAACCTCGCTCCGCAACCCGGCGAAACAGAGGGCTTCTCTCCGCAGCGTCATTTGGAGGTTTTGGCCCGACACGCCCCTAAACTCGCCCTGGACGTGGTGCTGGCCGATCAGGCCGCCGTGCCCGACCGCGAGTCCCTCGCCGATGCCGCAAAACGGTTCGGTGCCGCGGTCGAGCTGGCGCCGGTTGCCAGGCAGGACGGCTCTCCGAAGCATGATCCGGAGCTGCTCGCCGCCGCGTACGACCGTATTTTTCGGATGCATGGAAGGATCGGCCCATGGCGATGACGCCCGCGGTGAAGGATGAGATCGCCCGCCTGCCCGTCACCCGCACCTGCTGCAGGAAGGCGGAGGTCTCGGCGATTCTTCGGTTCGCGGGCGGGTTGCACCTGGTGAGCGGCCGGATCGTCATCGAGGCGGAACTGGACGCGGGGATCGCGGCCCGCCGCCTGCGCAAGGACATCCTGGAGATCTTCGGGCACTCCTCGGATCTGGTGATCATGGCTCCCGGCGGCTTGCGCCGGGGCAACCGGTACGTGGTCCGCGTGGTCGCCGGCGGTGACCAGCTGGCGCGCCAGACCGGGCTCGTGGACGGCCGCGGCCGTCCGATCCGGGGTCTTCCCCCGCAGGTGGTCTCCGGGGCCACCTGCGACGCCGAGGCGGCCTGGCGCGGGGCCTTCCTGGCCCACGGCTCGCTCACCGAGCCGGGACGCTCCTCCTCCCTGGAGGTCACCTGCCCCGGCCCGGAGGCCGCCCTGGCCCTGGTCGGCGCCGCCCGCCGGCTCTCCATCGCCGCGAAGGCCCGCGAGGTCCGCGGCGTGGACCGGGTCGTCGTACGGGACGGGGACGCCATCGGAGCCCTGCTGACCCGGCTCGGCGCCCACGACTCGGTGCTGGCCTGGGAGGAGCGGCGGATGCGGCGCGAAGTGCGCGCCACCGCCAACCGCCTCGCCAACTTCGACGACGCCAACCTGCGCCGCTCGGCGCGGGCCGCGGTGGCCGCCGGAGCCCGGGTGCAGCGTGCCCTGGAGATCCTCGCCGAGGAGGTCCCCGAGCACCTCGCGGCGGCCGGCCGGCTGCGCATGGAGCACAAGCAGGCCTCTCTGGAGGAACTGGGCGCGCTCGCCGACCCGCCGCTGACCAAGGACGCGGTCGCTGGCCGGATCCGCCGCCTGCTGGCGATGGCCGACAAGCGCGCCCAGGACCTCGGCATCCCGGGTACGGAGTCGAACCTCGACCTCAGCGACAGCGAGGAACTGGCCGACAACATGGCCGGCTGAGCCCCTCGGAAGGGGGCCCGCGCGATCACTCGTGCGGGCCTCTTTCCGTAGGCCCCATTGACATGAGCATGGACTGGTCGTGAGCCTGTCGTCCGAAGCTTTCGTGGCAGACGACAGCTTTCGTGTCAGACGACGCCCAGGGGGGCACATGAGGCACCGCGCGAGATCGATCCTCGCCGCAAGCGCACTCGTCTTCGGCACCACTTTGGCCGCACTACCCGCGGCGGCCCACGCGCAGGCCGAGGCGGCCGCGAAGTCCGCCGCCGACGAGGTACGGGTCTACGACGCCGAGATCACCAGGGAACAGGTCCCGCTCGTCCTGGCCGCGGGCCAGGACGGGCACGAGCTCTCCGAACGCGCCCCGGCCACCGGGACCGCCGAGGTCGAGCTCTTCCTCACCGGCGACCAGGCCAAGGACCTGGCGGCCAAGGGGATCAAGCTCGCCGAGCGCAAGGTCGCGGCCAAGGCCGCGGCGCGCACCCTGGCGGCCGGCGACGGCGTGTTCCGCCCGTACAGCGGCAAGGGCGGGCTGCAGGAGGAGATCCTCCGCACGGCCCAGGAGAACCCCGGCCTCACCAAGGTCGTCTCCATCGGCAAGACCGTCCAGGGCAAGGACATCCTCGCCCTCAAGGTCACCAAGAACGCCAAGAAGGCCAAGGACGGCGACAAGCCCTCCGTGCTGTACATGTCCAACCAGCACGCCCGCGAGTGGATCACCCCCGAGATGACCCGGCGGCTGATGCACCACACCCTCGACAACTACGGCAAGGATCCGCGGATCACCAAGCTGGTGGACTCCACCGAGCTGTGGTTCCTGCTCTCCGCCAACCCCGACGGCTACGACTACACCTTCGCCCCCGACGGCCAGCGGCTGTGGCGCAAGAACCTGCGCGACAACAACGGCGACGGCAAGATCACCGCCGGCGACGGCGTCGACCTCAACCGCAACTTCGCCTACAAGTGGGGCTACGACAACGAGGGCTCCTCGCCCAACCTGTCGAGCGAGACCTACCGCGGACCCAAGGCCGCCTCCGAGCCCGAGACGGTCGCCCTCGACACGTTCCAGAAGCGCATCGGCTTCGACTACGCCGTCAACTACCACTCGGCCGCCGAGCTGCTGCTCTACGGCGTGGGCTGGCAGGTGGCCACCCCGACCCCCGACGACATCGCCTACAAGGCGCTCGCCGGCACCCCGGAGAACTCGGCCGTCCCCGGCTACTACCCCCAGGTCTCCTCGGAGCTCTACACCACCAACGGCGAGGCCGACAGCCAGGCCGCCAACGCCAACGGCGTCATGATGTTCACCCCGGAGATGACCACCTGCCAGACGGCCTCCGAGAGCGACCCGAACGACCGGTGGAAGTCCGAGGACTGCGCCTCCGGCTTCAACTTCCCGGACGACGAGAAGCTCATCCAGGCGGAGTTCACCAAGAACATCCCCTTCGCGCTGTCCGTGGCCGAGAGCGCCGAGCACCCGGACCAGCCGAAGTCCTCCGTAGGCCTGACCGCCCCGGACTTCACCCTCGACCCCTTCACCACCTCCTACGCGGCCCGCGGCGAGGACCAGACGGTCTCCGTCACCGCCCGCAAGGCGCTGAAGGACAAGGAACTGAACTTCAAGGTCAACGGGGGCCGCACCCACGACGAGGACCTCAAGGCCTGGAAGGGCGGTGACGTCTACGGCGGCGACGACAACAACTGGTTCGACGAGTACCGGGCCAAGGTCGACGGCACGAAGCCCGGCGACAAGGTCGAGGTCTGGTTCACCGGCCGCGACCGCACCGGCAAGAAGGTCTCCAGCGAGCACTTCACCTACACGGTCGCCCAGCGGCCGCGCGCCGACGTCCTTGTGATCGCCGAAGAGGGCGCCCCCGCGCAGCACGCCCAGGAGTACGTGGACGCCCTGCGCGCCAACGGCAGGAGCGCGGCGGTCTGGGACGTGGCCGTCCAGGGTGTTCCGCACCACCTCGGCGTCCTCTCCCACTTCCGCACGGCCGTCCACTACACGGGGGCCAAGTCACCGGGCGGCGACACCCAGCTGGCGGTACGCGACTTCCTCAACGAGGGCGGCAAGCTGGTCGAGGCCGGTGAGCTGGCGGGCGGCAACGCCCAGGTCGGCCGCGCCGTGACCGACGACTTCAGCCAGTACTACCTCGGCGCCTACGGCCGCGCGGGCGTCACCGGCCCCACCGGCTTCACCGGCGCGGGCTCCCTGACCGGCGCCAAGGGCGCCCTCGGCAGCGCCGCGGGCAACCCGCTCGACCGCCCCGGCTCCTACACCGTCACCTCCGACACCCTGCCGGCGGCCCAGTTCCCGCAGTTCAAGAGCGCGCAGGCGGGCCAGTACGCCGGAGTCACCAACCCGTACGCCCCGTACGCCGGCGCCTCGATGGCCTCGGCCACGCACGCCGACGACGACTGGAAGCGCCTCACCCGCACCATCGACCTCACCGGGGTCAGCGCGGCCGACCAGCCGAAGCTCAAGATGGCCCTCAACTGGAACACCGAGGAGGGCTACGACCACGCGGTCCTGGAGTCCCGTACCGCGGGCGGCGACGACTGGACCACGCTCCCCGAGGCCGGCGGTCTGAGCTCCACCACCGTTCCCGAGGAGTGCGGGGCCGGGTTCCTCATCAACGACCACCCCTTCCTGCGCCACTACCTCACCCTCGAAGGCGGAGGCTGCGCCCCGCAGGGCACCAGCGGCTCCTGGAACACCTTCACCGGCTCCTCCGGCGGCTGGCAGCAGGTCTCCTTCGACCTGAGCGCGTACGCGGGCAAGAGCGTCGAGGTCTCCCTCTCCTACATCACCGACCCGGGCTCGGGCGGCCGCGGCGTGTTCGCGGACGAGGCGCGCGTATCGGTCGGCGGGACCGACCAGGCGGCCGAGGGCTTCGAGTCCTCGCTCGGTGCCTGGACCGCCCAGGGCGCACCCGCCGGAAGTCCTGATGTTCCGGGCGATTGGTCCCGGTCGGGAGAGCTGTTCAAGTCCTACGCGGCAGTCACTACGCGTAACACCGTGCTCCTGGGCTTCGGTCTGGAGCACGTGCCGGCGGCAGCCGACCGCGCCGTACTCGTCGGTAAGGCGCTGCGCTCGCTTAACCGCTGATCAGGCGCCCCGTATTCGCTCACGTTGAGTGACGGGGTCGAAAGTCCCCGAGGTCCCGTACTCGTCCCGGAGTGCGGGGCTTCGGGGCGTGTCCGAGGATGGTCGATGTCACTCCGAAGCTCACGGAGAGGTAGGGTCGTAAGCGGTCGGGGACATCCCATACAGCTCGCCGGCGGACAGGCCGGCGCACCAACGAGGAGATCGGTTCGTGACGATCCGCGTAGGCATCAACGGTTTTGGCCGAATTGGCCGCAACTACTTCCGTGCGCTCCTGGAGCAGGGAGCGGACATCGAGATCGTCGGTGTCAACGACCTGACTGACAATGCCACCCTGGTGCACCTTCTCAAGTACGACACGATCCTGGGCCGTCTCAAGGCCGAGGTCAGCCACACCGACGACACCATCACCGTCGGCGGCAACACCTTCAAGACCTTCGCCGAGCGCGACCCCGCGAACCTCCCCTGGGGCGAGCTGGGTGCCGACATCGTCATCGAGTCGACCGGCATCTTCACGAAGAAGGCCGACGCCGCCAAGCACATCGCGGCCGGCGCGAAGAAGGTCCTCATCTCGGCTCCGGCCAAGGACGAGGACATCACGATCGTGATGGGCGTCAACCAGGAGAAGTACGACGCGGCCAACCACCACGTCATCTCCAACGCCTCTTGCACCACCAACTGTGTGGCGCCGATGGCCAAGGTCCTCCTGGAGAACTTCGGCATCGTCAAGGGCATGATGACGACGGTCCACGCGTACACGAACGACCAGCGCATCCTGGACTTCCCGCACTCGGACCTGCGCCGCGCCCGCGCCGCCGCCGAGAACATCATCCCGACCACCACGGGTGCCGCCAAGGCCACCGCGCTGGTCATCCCGGAGCTGGCGGGCAAGCTCGACGGCATCGCGATGCGCGTCCCGGTCCCCACCGGTTCCGTCACCGACCTCGTCATCGAGCTCGAGCGCGAAGTCACCAAGGACGAGGTCAACTCGGCCTTCCAGAAGGCTTCCCAGGGCCAGCTCAAGGGCATCCTGGACTACACCGAGGACGCGATCGTCTCCTCCGACATCGTGAACTGGCCGTACTCCTGCACCTTCGACTCCTCCCTGACCATGGTCCAGGGCAAGAGCGTCAAGGTCATCGGCTGGTACGACAACGAGTGGGGCTACTCCAACCGCCTCGTCGACCTGACCGTGTTCGTCGGCGGCCAGCTCTAAGCACCAAGGCAGCAGGCACCACAATGTGAGCACCGGGGCTCGGGCAGCGCGACGAAGCGCTGTACGGGCCCTGTTGCTTGCCTTGTACCTCTCACCCCGCACGGATACAGGATCCGGCCGGGGAAAAGGAGTAGAAACAGCAATGAAGACGATCGACGAACTTCTCGCCGAGGGTGTGTCCGGTAAGCGGGTCTTCGTCCGCGCCGACCTCAACGTGCCGCTCGCGAACGGTGAGATCACCGATGACGGCCGCATCCGCGCCGTGCAGCCGACCATCGCGAAGCTCGCCGAGGCCGGTGCCCGTGTGGTCGTGGCCTCGCACCTGGGCCGCCCCAAGGGCGCCCCGGACCCGGCCTTCTCCCTCGCCCCGGCCGCGGCCCGCCTCGGGGAGCTGCTCGGCACGGACGTCGCGTTCGCCACCGACACCGTCGGCGCCTCCGCCAAGGAGACCGTCGCCGCCCTCGCCGACGGCTCGGTCGCCGTCATCGAGAACCTGCGCTTCAACGCCGGTGAGACCGCCAAGGACGACGCCGAGCGCGGCGCCTTCGCGGACCAGCTCGCCGAGCTCGCCGACATCTACGTCGGCGACGGCTTCGGCGCTGTCCACCGCAAGCACGCCTCGGTCTTCGACCTCCCCGCGCGCCTCCCGCACGCGGCCGGCTACCTCATCGCCACCGAGGTCGGCGTCCTGAAGAAGCTGACCGCCGAGGTCAAGCGCCCGTACGTGGTCATCCTCGGCGGCGCCAAGGTCTCCGACAAGCTCGCCGTCATCGACGAGCTGCTCGGCAAGGCCGACCGCCTGCTCATCGGCGGCGGCATGGCTTACACCTTCCTCTACGCCAAGGGCTACGAGGTCGGCATCTCCCTGCTCCAGAAGGACCAGGTGGACGTCGTCAAGGAGTACATGGAGCGCGCCGAGAAGAACGGCGTCGAGCTGGTCCTCCCGGTCGACATCCTCGCCTCCAAGGACTTCCCGGACCTGAAGACCAAGGCCCCGGCGGACTTCATCACCGTGGACGCGGACAAGATCCCCGCGGACCAGGAGGGTCTGGACATCGGTCCCAGGACCCGCGAGCTGTACGCCTCGAAGATCACCGACGCCGAGACCGTCTTCTGGAACGGTCCCGTGGGCGTCTTCGAGCACCCCGACTACGCCGGTGGCACCCGCGCGATCGCGCAGGCCCTCGTCGACAGCAGCGCCTTCACGGTCGTCGGCGGTGGCGACTCGGCCGCCGCCGTGCGCACGCTCGGGTTCGACGAGAACGCTTTCGGCCACATTTCGACCGGTGGTGGCGCCTCCCTCGAATACCTCGAGGGCAAGACGCTCCCCGGCCTCGCCGCACTGGAGGTCTGAACCGCATGACCACGCGTACCCCGCTGATGGCGGGCAACTGGAAGATGAACCTCAACCACCTCGAGGCCATCGCCCACGTCCAGAGGCTCGCCTTCGCCCTGGCCGACAAGGACTTCGACGCCGTCGAGGTCGCGGTCCTGCCGCCCTTCGTCGACCTCCGTTCGGTCCAGACCCTGGTCGACGGCGACAAGCTGAAGATCAAGTACGGCGCCCAGGACATCTCGGCGTACGACTCCGGCGCCTACACCGGCGAGATCTCCGGCCCCATGCTGTCGAAGCTGAAGTGCGCGTTCGTGGCCGTCGGCCACAGTGAGCGCCGCCAGTACCACGGCGAGACCGACGAGATCTGCAACGCCAAGGTCAAGGCCGCCTACAAGCACGGGATCACCCCGATCCTGTGCGTCGGCGAGGGCCTGGACATCCGCAAGGCCGGCCAGCAGGTCCCGTACACGCTGAGCCAGCTCGACGGCGGCCTCAAGGACGTTCCGGCCGAACAGGTCGAGTCAATCGTGATCGCGTACGAGCCCGTCTGGGCGATCGGTACCGGCGAGGTCGCCACCCCCGAGGACGCGCAGGAGGTCTGCGGTGCCATCCGCGTCCGTCTCGCGGAGCTCTACACGCAGGAGCTGGCCGACAAGGTCCGCATCCAGTACGGCGGCTCGGTCAAGTCCGGCAACATCGCCGCGATCATGGCCCAGCCCGACGTCGACGGCGCCCTGATCGGTGGCGCGGCGCTGGACGCGGACGAGTTCGTCAAGATCGTGCGGTTCCGCGACCAGTGACGGTCGTCGTGAGTATGCGGTAGGGCGGATCCGTCGTACCCTTGCGGAGGCCAGCAGGCTGAACGAGCTGCTGGCCCCCGTGCTCGTAATCGGCAATGCGGGAAAGTCCAGAAAGCCCAGAAAGTAGGAATCAGCCGTGATTTTGGGGTTCGAGATCGCCTTGGTCGTCTTCAGCGCCCTGCTGATGCTGCTCGTGCTGATGCACAAGGGCAAGGGCGGCGGTCTTTCCGACATGTTCGGCGGCGGTATGCAGTCGTCGGTCGGTGGTTCCTCGGTCGCGGAGCGCAACCTGGACCGCATCACCGTGGTGATCGGTCTGCTGTGGTTCGCATGCATCGTCGCGCTCGGTCTGCTCATGAAGTCCAGCAGCTGAAGAGTTCTGGCCATTCCGGCAGCCCGGTCGGCTCCCTCCGGCCTATCATGAGGTCCAGCGTTCTTGTCTGGAATGGGTAACTCCACTCCTGGACGGGCGTTGGGCCTTACGTAGACTTGGGCGCCCGCGACGGAATCCACTCACGCTTCGCGGCACCATCACGCAGGGAGTTACGACCGTGGCAAGTGGCAACGCGATCCGTGGTAGTCGGGTCGGAGCGGGGCCGATGGGTGAGGCCGAGCGCGGCGAGTCCGCGCCCCGCCTGCGCATCTCCTTCTGGTGCTCGAACGGGCACGAGACGCAGCCGAGCTTCGCCAGCGACGCGCAGGTGCCGGATACCTGGGACTGCCCGCGCTGCGGGTTCCCGGCCGGTCAGGACCGGGACAACCCGCCGGCGCCGCCGCGCACCGAGCCCTACAAGACGCACCTGGCGTACGTACGGGAGAGGCGCACGGACGCCGACGGCGAGGCGATCCTCGCCGAGGCGCTCGCCAAACTGCGCGGCGAGATCTGACCCGTCCCTCGTGAACAACTGATCTGACATCGGGCCCGGCCCGCGGGAGTCCTCTCTCCCGCGGGCCGGGCCGCTTTGTGTCGGTTGTGCCGCTTCCCATCCCTTAGGTTGGGGAACGGCGGGGCACGACAGGACGTAGGAAGTGGGTTGATGTCCGAGATGAACGCAGACAGCCGTACGAAGCTCAACCGGACGCCCGAGTGGCAGGCGCTCGGCAAGCACCGCGACGAGCTGGGGCAGACGCATCTGCGGGAGCTGTTCGAGGCCGCTCCGGGCCGGGGAACCGGCTACACCCTGCAGGTCGGGGACCTGCACATCGACTACTCGAAGCACCTCGTGACCGACGAGACGCTGACCCTGCTGCGCGAACTGGCCGCGGCCACCGGCGTGGCCGGGCTCCGCGAGGCCATGTTCCGCGGCGAGAAGATCAACACGACCGAGGACCGGGCGGTCCTGCACACCGCGCTGCGCGCCCCGGCCGGCGCGGTCGTCGAGGTGGACGGCGAGAACGTCGTACCCGCGGTCCACGCGGTGCTCGACAAGATGGCGGCCTTCGCCGGCCAGGTCCGGTCGGGGGAGTGGACCGGCTTCACCGGCAAGCGGATCAAGAACGTCGTCAACATCGGTATCGGCGGCTCCGACCTCGGTCCGGCGATGGCGTACGAGGCGCTGCGCGCCTTCTCCGACCGGGACCTGACCCTGCGTTTCGTGTCCAACGTGGACGGCGCCGACCTGCACGAGGCCGTGCGGGACCTGGACCCGGAGCAGACGCTCTTCATCATCGCCTCGAAGACCTTCACGACGATCGAGACCATCACCAACGCCACCTCGGCGCGCGAGTGGCTGCTCGCGGGCGTCGGCGGCGACCAGGCGGCCGTGGCACGGCACTTCGTGGCGCTGTCCACCAACAGCGAGAAGGTCGCGGACTTCGGGATCGATCCGGCCAACATGTTCGAGTTCTGGGACTGGGTCGGCGGGCGCTACTCCTTCGACTCCGCGATCGGCCTCTCGCTGATGGTGGCGATCGGCCCGGACGCCTTCCGGGAACTGCTCGGCGGCTTCCACGCGATGGACGAGCACTTCCGCACGGCGCCCGCCGAGGAGAACGCGCCGCTGCTGCTGGGCCTGCTGGGGATCTGGTACGGGGCGTTCTTCGACGCCCAGTCGCACGCGGTGCTCCCGTACAGTCACTACCTCTCCCGCTTCACCGCGTACTTGCAGCAGCTGGACATGGAGTCCAACGGCAAGTCCGTGGACCGCGAGGGCAATCCGGTGGAATGGCAGACCGGCCCGGTGGTGTGGGGCACGCCCGGCACCAACGGCCAGCACGCGTACTACCAGTTGATCCACCAGGGCACCCGGGTGATCCCGGCGGACTTCATCGGCTTCGCGCGTCCGGTCGGCGAACTGTCCCCGGCGCTGGCGGCCCAGCACGACCTGCTGATGGCGAACTTCTTCGCGCAGACGCAGGCGCTGGCCTTCGGCAAGACGGCGGACGAGGTCCGGGCGGAGGGGGTCGCGGAGCCGCTGGTCCCGCACAAGACGTTCGCGGGCAACCACCCGACGACGACGATCCTGGCCACCGAGCTCACGCCGGCGGTGCTGGGCCAGCTCATCGCGCTGTACGAGCACAAGGTGTTCGTCCAGGGAGCGGTGTGGAACATCGACTCCTTCGACCAGTGGGGCGTCGAGCTCGGGAAGGTGCTCGCCAAGCGGGTGGAGCCGGCGCTCGTCGAGGGCGCGGAGGTGGCCGGCCTGGACGCGTCGACGCGCGCGCTGGTGGCGACGTACCGCTCGCTCCGGGGCCGCTGACCGGGGAACCGTTGCGGGAACACGGCACAGGGCCCGCTCTCCGTGGGGAGGGCGGGCCCTGTCGTGCCGTGCGCGGTCGTGCCGTACGGGTCTAGGCGGAGGCCGGGGGGTACATCGCCGAAGGGAGCTTCGCCGCCGCCGCGCGGTCCAGGAGCCACAGGGTCCGGGAACGGCCGTACGCTTCGGCCGCCGGGGCCTGGACCCCGCCCGCTCCGCCCAGGGCGATCGCCACCGCTCCGGCCTTGTCCTCGCCCGCCGCGAGGAGCCAGACCTCACGGGCCGCCCGGATCGCCGGGAGGGTGAGCGAGATCCGGGTGGGCGGCGGCTTCGGCGCGCCGTGGACGCCGACGACCGTGCGCTCGGACTCGCGGGACGCCGGGTGCTCCGGGAACAGCGAGGCCACGTGGGTGTCCGGGCCGACGCCCAGCATCAGGACGTCGAAGCGGGGGACCGGCCCGTGGTCCTCGGGGCCCGAGGCCTTCTTGAGCTCGGCCGCGTAGGAGGCTGCCGCCGCGTCCACGTCGACCCCGTACGGGCCGTCGGAGGCGGGCATGGCGTGCACCCGTGCGGGATCCACCGGGACGGCGTCCAGCAGTGCCTCACGGGCCTGCACGTGGTTGCGCTCGGGGTCGTCGGCGGGCACGTACCGCTCGTCCCCCCACCACAGGTCGATCCGCGACCAGTCGATCGCGTCCCGGGCCGGGGCGGCCGCGAGTGCGGCGAGCAGGCCGTTGCCGTTGCGGCCGCCGGTGAGGACCACGGACGCGGTGCCGCGGGCCGCCTGCGCGTCCACGATCTTCGTGATGAGCCGGGCGGCCGCGGCCTGGGCCATCAGCTCCTTGTCCCGGTGGACGACCACCTGGGGAGTCGTCATGCCCATGTGCTGCCGCCTTGTCGGTAGTTCGGGGTGCGGATGCCGCTGCGCGGAGCCGGCCCCCACCCCGGCCCTTCCCGAAACCGGGCTCTGCCCGGACCCGGACCCCCCGCCGGCGTTTGCGGCGCGGGGTCCGGGGCGAGCCCCAGGAAACGGCGAAAGGGCGGGGCGGGGAGAGCTCCGCGCAGCGGTCGGGGTTACTTCGCCGCGGCCTTCTTGGCCGGCTTCGCCGGAGCCGGCTTCGTGGCAGGCGCCGGGGCCGGGGTCTCGGCCTTGACCGGGGCCTTGGCCACTGGGGGTTCCGCCGCGGCCTGCAGCCGGGCCACGCCGAACTTCAGCGAGGCCTCGTACGTGTTGTCCGGGTCCAGGCGGCGGAGCTCCTCCGCCAGGAGCTCGGCCGTGTCACGGCGCTTGAGCGCCACCGCACGATCGGGCTGTCCCGGCATGCACAGCGTGGCCAGCGCGCCGTCCGCCCGGTCCAGGACGATCTCGCCGCCCTTGGTCTCCAGGCGGACCGCGGTGAGCCCGGGGCCCGCCGAGGAGGTGCGCTTGACGGGGACCTGCAGCCGGTCCGCGAGCCACATGGCCAGCAGCTCGCAGCTCGGGTTGTCGTCCTCGCCCTCGACGGTGGCCGAGGCCACCGAGTGGGTCTGCTGGTCGAGCGCGGCCGCCAGCATGGAGCGCCACGGGGTGATCCGGGTCCAGGACAGGTCCGTGTCCCCGGGTGCGTACGCCGCCGCACGCGTGCCCAGGGCCTCGATCGGGGTCTCGGCGGAGTACGTGTCCGTGATCCGGCGCTGGCCGAGCGCCCCCAGGGGGTCGCCCGCCAGGTCCTGAGGAGCGCCCTCCGGCCACCAGACGACGACGGGCGCGTCCGGGAGGAGCAGGGGGAGAACCACCGACTGGGCATGGTTGACCAGTTCGCCGTGAAGGCGCAGCACGACCGTCTCGCCGCTGCCGGAGTCCGCCCCGACGCGGATCTCCGCGTCGAGACGGGCGTCGCGGCGGCTGCGCGGCGAGCGGCTGGCCCGCTTGATGACGACGATGATCCGCGAGGGGTGCTCGTGGGAAGCGTCGCCGGCCGACTTGAGCGCGTCGTACGCGTTCTCCTCGTCGGTCACGATCACCAGCGTGAGGACCATGCCGATGGCCGGCGTGCCGAGGTCCCGGCGTGCCTGCACCATCGCGGCATTGATCTTGCTGGAGTTGGTCTCCGTGAGGTCGATCTTCATGGCCGGCGCCAGCTCCGTCCGTCTCGTGCGAGCATCTCGTCCGCCTCGACCGGGCCCCAGGTGCCCGACGGGTACTGCGCGGGCTTGCCGTGCGTGTCCCAGTACTTCTCGATCGGGTCGAGGATGTTCCAGGACAGTTCGACCTCCTGGTGGCGCGGGAAGAGGTTCGCGTCGCCGAGGAGCACGTCGAGGATGAGCCGTTCGTAGGCCTCGGGGCTCGACTCCGTGAAGGACTCGCCGTAGGCGAAGTCCATCGTGACGTCCCGGACCTCCATGGAGGTGCCCGGAACCTTGGAGCCGAAGCGCACCGTCACACCCTCGTCCGGCTGGACCCGGATGACCAGGGCGTTCTGCCCCAGTTCCTCGGTCGCGCCCGACTCGAACGGCAGGTACGGGGCCCGCTTGAAGACGACCGCGATCTCGGTCACCCGGCGGCCCAGCCGCTTGCCGGTCCGCAGGTAGAACGGGACGCCCGCCCAGCGGCGGTTGTTGATCTCCAGGCGGATGGCCGCGTAGGTGTCGGTCTTCGACTTGGGGTCGATGCCGTCCTCTTCGAGGTACCCGACGACCTTCTCGCCGCCCTGCCAGGCCGCCGAGTACTGGCCGCGCACGGTGTGCTTGCCCAGGTCCTCGGGCAGCTCCACGGCGGTCAGCACCTTGAGCTTCTCGGCCACCAGCGCCTTCGGGTGGAAGGAGCCGGGCTCCTCCATCGCGGTCAGCGCGAGCAGCTGGAGCAGGTGGTTCTGGATGACGTCGCGGGCCGCGCCGATGCCGTCGTAGTAACCGGCCCGGCCGCCGATGCCGATGTCCTCCGCCATGGTGATCTGCACGTGGTCGACGTACGACCGGTTCCAGATCGGCTCGAACATCGTGTTGGCGAAGCGGAGCGCCAGGATGTTCTGGACGGTCTCCTTGCCCAGGTAGTGGTCGATCCGGAAGACCTCGTTGGGCGGGAAGACGTCGTGCACGAGCTGGTTGAGCTCCTGCGCACTGGTCAGGTCGTGCCCGAACGGCTTCTCGATGACCGCGCGCCGCCAGGAGCCCTCCTTCTGGTCCGCCAGCCCGTGCTTCTTGAGCTGGGCGACGACCTTGGGGAAGAACTTGGGCGGGACGGACAGGTAGAAGGCGAAGTTGCCTCCGGTGCCCTGCGCCTTGTCCAGCTCCTCGATCGTCGACTTCAGCGTCTCGAACGCCTGGTCGTCGTCGAAGTCGCCCTGGACGAAGCGGCAGCCCTGCACCAGCTGCTGCCAGACCTCTTCACGGAAGGGCGTGCGCGCGTGCTGCTTGACCGCGTCGTGGACCTCCTGCGCGAAGTCCTCGTCCTGCCACTCACGCCGGGCGAACCCGATCAGTGAGAAGCCCGGCGGCAGCAGGCCGCGGTTGGCGAGGTCGTAGACGGCAGGCATCAGCTTCTTGCGCGACAGGTCACCCGTAACGCCGAAAATGACCAGGCCGGACGGCCCCGCGATGCGCGGGAGCCGCCGGTCCTGTGCGTCACGAAGCGGGTTCGCTCCGTTTACAGACAAAGTGTTCAGGCCTCCGTGGGGGCGAGGCGCTCAAGCTCCGCCTCGGTCGACTTCAGCAGGTCGTTCCAGGACACCGCGAACTTCTCGACGCCCTCTTCTTCGAGCAGCTGCACCACATCGTCGTACGAAATGCCCAGCTTCGCGACCGCGTCGAGCTCGGCGCGCGACTGGTCGTAGGTGCCGCGGATGGTGTCGCCGGAGACCTCGCCGTGGTCGGCGGTGGCCTCCAGGGTGCCCTCCGGCATGGTGTTGACCGTGCCGGGAGCGACCAGGTCCACCACGTACAGGGTGTCCTTGTACGCGGGGTCCTTGACGCCGGTCGAGGCCCAGAGCGGGCGCTGCTTGTTGGCGTGCGCCTTGTCCAGGGCCGCCCAGCGCTCGGTGGAGAAGACCTCTTCGTAGGCCTCGTAGGCCAGACGGGCGTTGGCGAGCGCCGCCTTGCCCTTGAGGGCCTTGGCCTCGTCGGTGCCGAGGGAGTCGAGGCGCTTGTCGATCTCGGAGTCCACGCGGGACACGAAGAAGGAGGCGACCGAGTGGATCTTGGCGAGGTCGAGGCCGGCGGCCTTCGCCTTCTCCAGACCCGCCAGGTACGCGTCCATGACCTCGCGGTAGCGCTCCAGCGAGAAGATCAGCGTCACGTTGACGCTGATGCCCTTGCCGATGACCTCGGTGATCGCCGGCAGGCCGGCCTTGGTCGCCGGGATCTTGATGAGCGTGTTCGGGCGGTCCACCAGCCAGGCGAGCTGCTTGGCCTCGGCGATGGTCGCCGGGGTGTTGTGGGCCAGCCGGGGGTCGACCTCGATCGAGACCCGGCCGTCCTGGCCCTCGGTCGCGTCGTAGACCGGGCGCAGGATGTCGGCGGCGTCGCGGACGTCCGCCGTGGTGATCATGCGGATCGCCTCTTCGACGGTGACCTTGCGGGCGGCCAGGTCGGCGAGCTGCTGCTCGTACCCCTCGCCGCCGCTGATCGCCTTCTGGAAGATCGCCGGGTTGGTGGTGACACCGACCACGTGCTGCTGGTCGATGAGCTCGGCCAGGTTGCCGGACGTGATGCGCTTGCGGGACAGGTCGTCCAGCCAGATCGCGACGCCCTCGTCGGAAAGGCGCTTCAGTGCGTCTGTCATGGGAATTGCATCTCCTACTGGTCTGGGTACGGGCGTCAGCGCGCGGCGGCGGCGAGCGAGTCGCGCGCGGCGGCGGTCACGGCTTCGGCGGTCAGTCCGAACTCGCGGTACAGCACGGCGCCGTCGGCCGAGGCACCGAAGTGCTCCAGCGAGACGATGCGGCCGGCGTCCCCGACGTAGCGGTGCCAGGTCAGGCCGATACCGGCCTCGACCGCGACGCGCGCCTTGACCGAGGGCGGCAGGACGCTGTCCTTGTACTCCTGGGACTGCTCCTCGAACCACTCGACGGACGGCATCGAGACCACGCGGGCGGGGACGCCCTCGGCCTGCAGCGCCTCGCGCGCGGCGACGGCGAGCTGGACCTCGGAGCCGGTGCCGATGAGGACGACCTGTGCGGGGCTGGTCTCGCCCTGGGGGCCCGTGGCCTCGAACAGCACGTACCCGCCCTTGGCGGCGTCCTCGTTGCGCTCGTAGGTCGGGACGCCCTGGCGGGTCAGCGCCAGACCGTGGGGGGCACCCTTGCCGAACACCTTGGTGTGGCGGCGCAGGATCTCGCGCCAGGCGATGGCGGTCTCGTTCGCGTCGGCCGGGCGGACCACGTTCAGGCCCGGGATGGCGCGAAGCGAGGCGACGTGCTCGACCGGCTGGTGGGTCGGGCCGTCCTCGCCGAGGCCGATGGAGTCGTGCGTCCACACGTAGGTCACCGGCAGGTGCATCAGCGCGGACAGCCGTACGGCGTTGCGCATGTAGTCGGAGAACACCAGGAAGGTGCCGCCGTAGATGCGGGTGTGGCCGTGCAGGGCGATGCCGTTCATGGCCGCGGCCATGGAGTGCTCGCGGATGCCGAAGTGGATGGTGCGGCCGTACGGGTCGGCCTCCGGCAGCGGGTTGCCCACCGGCAGGAACGAGGAGTTCTTGTCGATGGTGGTGTTGTTGGAGCCGGCCAGGTCGGCCGAGCCGCCCCACAGCTCCGGGATGACCGCGCCGAGCGCCTCGAGCACCTTGCCGGAGGCCGCGCGGGTGGCGACGCCCTTGCCGGTCTCGAAGACGGGGAGCTTGTCCTCCCAGCCCGCGGGCAGCTCGTTGGCGTTGATGCGGTCGAACTCCGCGGCGCGCTCCGGGTTGGCGGTGCGCCAGGCGGAGAACTCCTTCTCCCAGGCGGCCTTGGCCTCGCGGCCGCGGTCCCCGAGGGCCCGGGTGTGCGCGATGACCTCGTCGGCGACCTCGAAGGTCTGCTCCGGGTCGAAGCCGAGCACGCGCTTGGTGGCGGCGACCTCGTCGTTGCCGAGGGCCGAGCCGTGCGAGGCCTCGGTGCCCTGGGCGTGCGGGGCCGGCCAGGCGATGATGGAGCGGGCCGCGATGAAGGAGGGGCGCTCCGTCTCGGCCTTGGCGGCCTGGAAGGCCTCGAACAGCGCCTTCGGGTCGAGGTCGCCGTTGGCCTGCGGGGCCACGCGCTGGACGTGCCAGCCGTACGCCTCGTAGCGCCGCAGGGTGTCCTCGGAGACGGCCGTCTCGGTGTCGCCCTCGATGGAGATGTGGTTGTCGTCCCACAGCAGCACCAGGTTGCCGAGCTTCTGGTGGCCGGCCAGCGCGGACGCCTCGTGGGAGATGCCCTCCTGCAGGCAGCCGTCGCCCGCGATCGCGTAGACCATGTGGTCGAACGGGGAAGCGCCGGCGGGGGCCTCGGGGTCGAACAGGCCGCGCTCGTAACGGGCGGCCATGGCCATGCCCACCGCGTTGGCGATGCCCTGGCCCAGCGGGCCGGTGGTGGTCTCCACGCCGGTGGTGTGGCCGTACTCCGGGTGACCGGGGGTCTTCGAACCCCAGGTGCGGAAGGCCTTCAGGTCGTCCAGCGCGAGCCCGAACCCACCGAGGTACAGCTGGGTGTAGAGGGTCAGGGACGAGTGCCCCGCGGAGAGCACGAAACGGTCGCGACCGACCCACTCCGGGTCCGCCGGGTCGTGCCGCATCACCTTCTGGAAGAGGGTGTACGCGGCGGGGGCCAGGCTCATCGCCGTACCGGGGTGGCCGTTACCGACCTTCTGGACCGCGTCGGCGGCCAGGATCCGGGCGGTGTCGACAGCACGCTGGTCCAGTTCGGTCCAGTCGAGCTCTGTGGTCGTCGGCTTGGTGCTCACCGTGGGTCAGGGCTCCTCTCCACATGTCTGGTTCCCGGTGACGAACGGTGCACCGGCGCGATTCCGAG
Source organism: Streptomyces sp. NBC_00435 (assembly GCF_036014235.1). Taxonomy (GTDB): domain Bacteria; phylum Actinomycetota; class Actinomycetes; order Streptomycetales; family Streptomycetaceae; genus Streptomyces. The sequence continues at coordinate 2,045,134 of NZ_CP107924.1, read as the reverse complement.
CCTACCCCCGCCACAGCGTGCAGCTATTCGAGTACCCGCGGTCCGCTTGTGACGTCTGAGCTCCGATCGGACCAACACGGGGTGACCCCCGCGCGGGGCGAGCCAATGGCTACGTCTAGAGTGGCGTGGTACGCGCAAGCCTTTACCGGGCCTTCATGTTTGAAAGGGGCCCGCGTCGGACTTGCTGGATTCTCTCTCAGGGGTGTGCGTGACGGCCGTCGAATCCCGTCCAGCGGGAGTGCTCGGGACGAGCTCCGGTCACCGGCCGTTCGGGGCCCGGGCCATGGCTTTCGTGGCACTGACCAAGCCTCGGATCATCGAGCTGCTGCTCATCACGACGGTCCCGGTGATGTTCCTGGCCGAGCAGGACGTGCCGTCACTGTGGCTGGTCCTCGCGACCTGCTTCGGCGGCTACCTGTCGGCGGGTGGCGCCAACGCGCTGAACATGTACATCGACCGGGACATCGACGCGTTGATGGACCGTACCGCCGGCCGCCCGCTGGTGACCGGCATGGTCAGCCCGCGCGAGTGCCTCGCCTTCGGCATCACCCTCGCCGTGATCTCCACGCTGTTCTTCGGCCTGCTGATCAACTGGCTGTCGGCCGCGCTCTCGCTCGGCGCGCTCCTCTTCTACGTCGTGGTCTACACGATGCTGCTGAAGCGGCGCACCTCCCAGAACATCGTCTGGGGCGGCATCGCGGGCTGCATGCCGGTACTCATCGGCTGGTCGGCCGTCAAGAACGAGGTCTCCTGGGCCGCGGTCATCCTCTTCCTCGTCATCTTCTTCTGGACGCCGCCGCACTACTGGCCGCTGTCCATGAAGGTGAAGGACGACTACGCGCGGGTCGGCGTGCCGATGCTGCCGGTCGTGGCGGGCAACAAGGCCGTGGCCAAGCAGATCGTCCTCTACAGCTGGGTGATGGTGGCGGTCTCGCTGCTGCTGACCCCGCTGGGGTACACCGGCTGGTTCTACACCTCGGTCGCCCTGGTGGCCGGCGGCTGGTGGCTGTGGGAGGCGCACTCGCTGAACGCGCGGGCCAAGTCGGGCGTGACAGGCGCGAAGCTCAAGGAGATGCGGCTGTTCCACTGGTCGATCACCTATGTGTCGCTGCTCTTCGTCGCCGTCGCCGTGGATCCCTTCCTCCGTTGATCCTTCGGCCGCCGCTCCTTCCTCCGTTCATTACCGGCCGGTAGCATGCCTTCCATGGCAGACACCGAGGAGACCGCCGCCACGGCGGACAAGAAGCAGGACCGTACGGCCGCGAAGCTGGCCAAGCAGATCGGCGCGTTCGCCAGGCAGCACGGCGGCGCCGAGGGCCAGCTGGCGCACATCGGCCAGGCCGGCACCCGGATCGTCCTCGTGGGCACGGACGGCGGCTGGGGGGACCTGGTGGCCCCGACGTACGACACCGCGCGGCTCGCGGCCGGGAAGGCCGGGCTGACCCTCCACGAGGAGTTCGACGGCGAGTTCGCCGCGCGGGTCAGGACGGGGCCGTACGAGTGGACGCGGATGGCCGGGATCCAGCTCGGCGGACCGGCGAACCCGGCGGTCTGAGCCGGGCACCGGGTGCGGCGGCCTGATCCCGACCGATCAATGGCTTGATCGTCGCCGCGTCACCCTATCGGTCAACAGCGCGAGCAACACCTCACACCCCGCTCACCCGTTAGGACGTGTGGAAGCACCTTCCCCACGTCCGCAACGGGATGCCCGGATGATCGAAACGCCGCCCCTGGTGGACCAGTACTGCCAGGGAGTGCTCCGCACGGAGCTGGGCCTCGCCACCTTCGAGGCCCAGCTGATCGCCTCGGCCGGCCCGCCCGCCGCCGGCACCACCTTCTTCGACACCCAGACCGGCTTCGCGCTGCGCCGCTGGTGTCCGCCGCTGCTCGGGCTCGAACCGCACTGCGCGCCCGCCCGCTACCTGGCCCGGCGGCGCGAGCTGGGCGCGGCCGAGGCCGCCCGCAGACTGCTGCGGGGCTCCGGGGTGGCCACCCGGCTCGTCGACACCGCCGTGCCCGGGGACCTGACCGGGCCCAAGGAGCTGTCCCTGGCGGGTGACGCGGAGACCTTCGAGCTGGCCGGGCTGGAGCTACTGGCCGAGCAGGCCGCCGACACCTCCGGGACCGTGGCCGCCTTCCTGGCGAACCTCGCCGGGGCCGTCCACCACGCCGCCTCCGGAGCCGTGGCCTTCACCTGCGGGGCCGGTTCCGGCTCCGCGGCGCGGTCCTGGGGCGCGGCCCTCGAAGCCGCGCCCGAGCCGCCCGGCCCCGGAGAGGTACGGGGCGCGGCCGGGCGGTGGCTGGCCGGGCGGGACAGGGGCGGGGCCGTACGGGATCCCGTACTCCTGCGGCACCTGGCGTGGAGCGCGGTGGCGTCCGGGCTGCCGCTCCAGCTGCACACGGGCGGGGAGTCGGGGGAGCCGGAGCGGCTGACCCGGTTCATGCGGGAGGCCGCGGGCCCGGGCACGCGGCTGGTCCTGATCGGCGGGTACCCCCACCACCGGCAGGCGGCGCGGCTGGCCGGGCTCTTCCCGCACGTCCACGCCGACGTCGGCGCGGCGCTGGGGGCATCCGGGGCGCGGGCGGCCGCGGTGCTGGCGGAGTGCCTGGAAACCGCGCCATTCGGAAAACTGATGTTCGCCGGCGGCGGACGGCAGCTTCCCGAACTGCACGCGGTGGGCGCCCTGGTCTTCCGGGAGGCGCTCGGCAGGGTCCTCGGCGGCTGGGTGGCCGACGGGTCCTGGTCCTGGCGCGACGCGGAGCGGGTGGCGGCGATGGTCGCGGCGGGCAACGCCCGCCGCGTCTACCGGCTGGACGAACGGGGCTGAGTCCAGGGGGCGAGGTCCCGGGCCGAGGTCCCGGCCGGGTGAACGGGCCTGGCGAAACCGCCGGAGCCCCGACGGTCAGACCGTGGTGAGCCGGGCGTCGTTCTGGGCCGGGATCCCGGCCTGCTCCGCCGGATACTCGCGCAGGCTCAGCGCGACCCGGAGCACCGCGATCCACACCAGGCAGGAGCCGAGCATGTGGGCGGCGACCAGGGCCTCGGGAACCTTGGTGAAGTACTGGACGTAGCCGATGGCGCCCTGGGAGAGCAGCACGATCAGCAGGTCCCGGGCGCGCGACCGGGTGTCGACGGGGGCGTCGACCACGCGCAGCACCAGCCACATCGCGACGGCGAGCGCGCACACCACCCAGGCGGAGACGGCGTGGACGTGGGCGGCGGCCGACCAGTCGAACGGCATCCGCTTGATCTCGCTGCTGTCCCCGGCGTGCGGGCCGGAACCGGTGACCACGGTGCCCGCGCCGATCAGGACGACGGTGGCCGCGAGCAGCGCCCAGGAGAGCTTGCGCACGGGGACGGGCACGCGCGGCCGGGCGGGGCCGTCACCCTCGAGGGTGCGCTGCCAGGTGATCGTCGTCACGGTGATCAGCGAGGTGGCGAGCATGAAGTGCCCGGCGACGCTGTAGGGGTTGAGCCCCGTCAGTACGGTGATGCCGCCGAGGACCGCGTTGCCCATCACGATGGCGAACTGGAGCCAGCCGAGCCGGGTCAGCGAGCGGCGCCACGGCTTGGCGCAGCGTGCGGCGGTGATCGCCCAGCCAACGGCCGCGCAGAGCACGTACGTCAGCATGCGGTTGCCGAACTCGATGGCGCCGTGGAAGCCCTGCTCCTGGGTCACGATCAGGCTGTCGCCGGTGCACTTGGGCCAGGTGTCGCAGCCGAGACCGGATCCGGTCAGCCGCACCGCACCGCCGGTGACGACGATGACGACGCTCATGAGCACCGCTGCGAACGCGGCCCGCTGGACGGTCCGGGGTGACGGCGTCCAGCGGCGGGCGATGTATGCGAGGGGGGTCAACACGGCCCTTATCGTACGCGGACACTTGTGCAAAGTTTCACGAGGGGGTGGCGGCCGCCGCGTCCGGGCCGATGACCAGCCGGAACCGGGCTCCGGCGGGGTCGCCCTCGGTGTGCCACCAGACGCGGATCCGCCAATGGGCGCCGTCGCCCGGGTAGTCGGGAGAGGTCGCGAAGCCTCGTACCAATTCGGTGCCTACGTCCTCGGCTGTCCTGTTTCTTACTTCTGTTCCGCTGTGCCAGGGATGTTGCTGTACGTTCCACAGCCCGTCGGAGCCGCGGACCTCGACCCTCCACACCGCGACCCAGGGGGTCACCTCCAGCATCGTGCGGACCTGATCGCCCTCCAGCCGCAGCCGGGCGGCGATCTCCGCCTCGGGGACGCCCTGGATCCGGGCGGCCACCACGGCCTGGGGCAGCAGCCGTTCGGGCAGCAGCCCCCGCGAGCGCAGTGTCACCAGGGAACCGAAGGCCAGGAATCGCAGCCGCAGTTCGAGCTGACGGCCGATGTGGTCCAGGGCCTCCTCGGCCTCCTGGGACTCGTCCGGGCCCAGGCCGGCGAGCAGCAGCCGGCGGAAGGAGCCCTCCGCGTCCACCGCCCAGGCCACCGAGTCCTCGGCCAGCCCGAGCTCCGCGAGCCGGTCGCCGAGGAACACCTTCGCCTGCGCGAGGCCCCGCTGATTGACCGGATCCTCCTGGTCCAGGGCCGCCCAGACCTCCACGGCGCCGCGCGTCAGGTCCCGGGCACGCTCACCGGCCGCCCGCTCCATGGCGCTCGGACCGCTCTGCGATCCGGGTCCCAGGGGGTGCCTGGGCAGCCGCTCCCCGTCGCTGAGGGGCCAGGAGAGCCAGACCCCCTGGTTGATCAGACCCCGGGCGTACCAACGGGCGTACTCCGGAGAGTGTGCGGCCGCCCGCTGCGAGAACCGCAGCCCCTCCTCGATGGCGGCCAGGGCGCCGCCCCGGTCGCCGCCCGCGAAGCGGCGGGCCGCCAGGTCGCTCAGCCGCAGGCCCAGCCGGGCCGCGCACTCGGCGTCGGTGGCGGCCGGCTCGCGCAGGGCGCCGATCAGTTCGGCGAGCAGGGTGTCCGCCTCCGCGGGCTCCGCCTGCGCCGCGCCCGACCGGAGCCGCGCCCACTGCTCGTCCAGCCGCAGAACGGCCTCCCGCTGCGCCATGCCCGCCCCCCGGCGTCTGTGGTGCGCTGTCGTGTGGAGGCGTTCATCCTCCTGCCCCGGCAACGCTTGGGGGAAGGGATTCACTCCCAGCGGAAGTACCGCCCGGCGGCGCCCAGACCGAGTACGGCCCAGCCCGCCAGGATCGCCGCATCGCCCCAGGGCAGCGCCGCCCCGTGCTGGAGCACCTCGCGCAGCCCGTCGGAGAGCGCGGAGATCGGCAACAGCCCGAGAACGGACTGGACCGCTCCCGGGAACTTCTCCATCGGCACGATCACCCCGCCGCCGACCAGCAGCAGCAGGAAGACCAGGTTGGCGGCGGCCAGGGTCGCCTCCGCCCTGAGGGTGCCCGCCATCAGCAGGCCCAGCCCGGAGAAGGCGGCGGTGCCGAGCAGGATCAGCGCGGCGACGGACAGCGGGTTCCCGTGCGGCGACCAGCCCAGGGACAGCGCGATCACCGTCAGCAGCGCGATCTGCAGCACCTCGGTGACCAGCACGGACAGCGTCTTGGCGGCCATCAGGGCCCAGCGCGGCAGCGGGGAGGCCCCGAGCCGCTTGAGGATCCCGTAGCGGCGGTCGAAGCCGGTGGCGATGGCCTGACCGGTGAAGGCGGTGGACATCACGGCCAGCGCCAGGATGCCGGGTGCCAGGAAGTCCACGGACTTGCCCGAGCCGTCTTCCCCGACCGGCACGGTGATGATGTCCACGGCCGAGAACAGCACCAGCAGCAGAGCCGGGATGATCACCGTCAGCAGCAGCTGCTCCCCGTTGCGCAGCAGCATCCGGGTCTCCAGAGCCGTCTGCGCCATGATCATGCGGGAGACGGGGGCCGCCCCCGGGTTCGGGGTGAACGTACCGGTGCTCATGCGCGCAGCTCCTTGCCCGTGAGCTCGAGGAAGACGTCTTCGAGGGTGTGCCGCTCCACCGAGAGGCTGTCCGGCATCACCCCGTGCTGGGCGCACCAGGACGCCACGGTGGCCAGCAGCTGGGGGCCGACGTCGCCGGTGACCCGGTAGGTGCCGGGGGTGAGCTCGGCGGCCTGAGTGCCGTCGGGCAGCGCCTTGAGCAGTGAGGCGACGTCGAGGGAGGGACGGCCGGTGAAGCGCAGGGTGTTCTCCGCGCCGCCCCGGCACAACTGCTCGGGGTGGCCGTGGACGATGACCTTGCCGGCGTCGACGATGGCCACCTCGTCCGCGAGCTGCTCGGCCTCGTCCATGTGGTGGGTGGTGAGGACGACGGTGACCCCGTCGGTGCGCAGTTCCCGTACGAGGTCCCAGGTCGCGCGGCGGGCCTGCGGGTCGAGGCCGGCGGTCGGCTCGTCCAGGAAGACCAGCTCGGGGCGGCCCACGACGGCCATGGCGAGCGCCAGGCGCTGCTGCTGGCCGCCGGAGAGCCGGCGGTAGGTGGTACGGCCGCAGCTGCCGAGGCCGAGGCGATCCACCAGGGTGGGGACGTCCAGGGGGTCGGCGTAGAGCGTGGCCATGTGGCGCAGCATCTCCACGGCGCGGGCGCCGGAGTGGACGCCGCCGGACTGGAGCATCACGCCGATGCGCGGGCGCAGGGCGCGGGCATCGGCGAAGGGGTCCAGGCCGAGGACGCGGACGGATCCGGCGTCGGGGCGGCGGTAGCCCTCGCAGGTTTCCACAGTGGTCGTCTTGCCCGCGCCGTTGGGACCAAGGACTGCGGTGACAGAGGCCCTCCGGACGGTGAGGTCCAGGCCGTCCACCGCGGTTTTGGGGCCGTACCGCTTCACCAGTCCGCGGATCTCCACGGCGGGGTCGTTGCTCATGGGGAATGAGTCTACGGAGCCGTGCGAGGCCCCCGGGGCGGGGTCGAAGGTCCTGCCCCCGGGGGGTCACCGACCTGCGCATTCATGACCTTTTCGCCGGGGCGGGGCAGGGTCCGGGCCCTAACGTCGAATGGTGAACAGCATCGCTCAGAACGTCGAAGCCACCTCGGGGCAGGCCGAGCACAAGGCCCATGACCTCGCGCATCCGCCGCGCTACTTCGTGTCGGCGATGCTCGCGGGTGCCTACATCGCGGTCGGCGAGGTGCTGCTCCTGGTCGCGATCTCACCGTTCGTGGCCAAGGGCTCGCCGGCCGTGAAACTGCTGGAGGGCGCGGTCTTCCCGATCGCCCTGACCATCGTGATGTTCGCCGGCGCCCAGCTCTTCACCAGCAACGTGATGGTGATGCTGGTCGGCGCCCTGTCGGGGCGCACCGGCCCCCGGGACCTGATCGTCTCCTGGACGCTCTCGCTGGCCGGGAACCTGGTCGGCGCCTTCGCCTTCGGCGCCATGGTGCACGCCTCCGGAGTGGCCTCCTCGCCCTCCGCCCGCACCATGCTCAGCGAGATGGTGCACGGGAAGACGGCCCTGAGCGGCGGCCAGCTGTTCTGGCGCGCGGTCCTGTGCAACATGCTCGTGTGCCTGGCCATCTGGATGTTCACCCGGGCCCGCGGCGATGCCGCCAAGATTTTCGTCCTGTGGCTGCCGGTGGCTGTTTTCGTCGCCGTCGGATTCGAACACTGCGTTGCGAACATGGCAGTTTTCAGCCTCGCGATCCTGGACGGCTCAGCCGGTTTCGGTGATCTTTTCCGGAACCTGATGTTCACGGTGCCGGGGAACGTGGTGGGCGGAGGATTGCTGGTGGGAGCCGTTTACTGGTTCACCGGCGGGGCCCTGAGAGAGGGCGGAGAGCCCACTTCCGTTTAACGCTGCGTGGATAAATTAGGTAACCCTTAGTGATGGAGACCACCGGAGGTGGTCTCCATCACGGCTTGTCGGGGCTCGAGTAATTACGCAACAATGGCGTTGTGAAATACGGCGAACGGATGAGCGAGGCCCCCCAGGGCGAACTCGCGACCGGGGAGCGGTCAACCCGCAACCGGGTCGCGCGGTCGATCCTGGACCACGGTCCGTCCACTGTCGCCGACCTCGCCCAGCGTCTCGGCCTCACCCAGGCCGCCGTCCGCCGCCACCTCGACACGCTCGTCGCCGACGACGTGGTCGAACCCCGTGAGCAGCGCGTGTACGGTGCGCGGACCCGGGGCCGGCCCGCCAAGGTGTTCGCACTGACCGACTGCGGCCGCGACGCTTTCGACCAGTCCTACGACTCGCTCGCCGCGGACGCCATGCGCTGGATCGCGCAGGCCGCCGGTGGTGGCGAGCAGGGAGAGGCGGCGGTGGCGGCCTTCGCTAAGGCGAGGCTGGCGGCGCAGGCCGAGACCTATCGGCAAGCCGTGGAGGCCGCGGCCCCCGCGGACCGCGCTGAGGCCCTTGCCAAGGCGTTGACCGGAGACGGGTACGCTGCTACGGCGAAGAGCGCTCCCGGTCCGCACAGCGGTGAACAGCTCTGCCAGCACCACTGCCCGGTCGCACACGTCGCCGAGCAGTTCCCGCAGCTCTGCGAGGCGGAGACCGAGGTCTTCTCCCGCCTGCTCGGGACGCATGTGCAGCGTCTCGCCACGATCGCCCACGGCGACGGGGTGTGCACGACGTTCATTCCGCGCAGCGGAAGCGGCGCCGGTGCCGCAGGCGCCGCACAGACCGACACATCAGTATCTGCAAGTACGGCCGGGAGGAACCCCGCATGACCACGGAGACTGCTCACCCTGAGCTCGATGGCCTGGGCACCTACGAATACGGATGGGTCGACTCCGACGCGGCCGGCGCGGTCGCCAAGCGAGGCCTGTCCGAGGAGGTCGTCCGCGACATCTCGGCGAAGAAGTCCGAGCCGGAGTGGATGCTGAACCTCCGTCTCAAGGGCCTCAAGCTGTTCGGCAAGAAGCCCATGCCCAACTGGGGTTCCGACCTCTCGGGCATCGACTTCGACAACATCAAGTACTTCGTGCGTTCCACCGAGAAGCAGGCCGCTTCCTGGGAGGACCTGCCGGAGGACATCAAGAACACGTACGACAGGCTCGGCATCCCCGAGGCGGAGAAGCAGCGCCTCGTCGCCGGTGTCGCCGCCCAGTACGAGTCCGAGGTCGTCTACCACCAGATCCGTGAGGACCTGGAGGAGCAGGGCGTCATCTTCCTCGACACGGACACCGCGCTCAAGGAGTACCCGGAGCTCTTCCAGGAGTACTTCGGCACGGTCATCCCGGTCGGCGACAACAAGTTCGCCTCGCTGAACACCGCCGTGTGGTCGGGCGGCTCGTTCATCTACGTCCCCAAGGGCGTCAAGGTGGACATCCCGCTCCAGGCCTACTTCCGTATCAACACGGAGAACATGGGCCAGTTCGAGCGGACGCTGATCATCGTCGACGAGGACGCCTACGTCCACTACGTCGAGGGCTGCACCGCCCCGATCTACTCCTCGGACTCGCTGCACAGCGCCGTGGTCGAGATCATCGTGAAGAAGGGCGGCCGCTGCCGCTACACGACGATCCAGAACTGGTCGAACAACGTCTACAACCTGGTCACCAAGCGCGCCGTGGCGTACGAGGGCGCGACCATGGAGTGGATCGACGGCAACATCGGTTCCAAGGTCACCATGAAGTACCCGGCCGTGTACCTGATGGGCGAGCACGCCAAGGGCGAGACCCTCTCCATCGCCTTCGCGGGCGAGGGCCAGCACCAGGACGCCGGCTCCAAGATGGTCCACATGGCGCCGAACACCTCCTCCAACATCGTCTCCAAGTCGGTGGCGCGAGGCGGCGGCCGCACCTCGTACCGCGGCCTGGTCGAGATCGGCGAAGGCGCCCACGGCTCCAAGTCCAACGTGCTGTGCGACGCGCTCCTGGTCGACACGATCTCCCGCTCGGACACCTACCCCTACGTGGACGTCCGCGAGGACGACGTGTCCATGGGCCACGAGGCCACCGTCTCGAAGGTCTCCGACGACCAGCTCTTCTACCTGATGAGCCGCGGTCTGACGGAGTTCGAGGCCATGGCGATGATCGTGCGCGGCTTCGTCGAGCCGATCGCCCGTGAGCTGCCGATGGAGTACGCGCTGGAGCTGAACCGGCTGATCGAGCTGCAGATGGAAGGCTCGGTCGGTTAGTCCCGGCCCCGCCCGACGTCCGCAGCAGATTCTTTAAGGAAGAGAGCAACACGACAGCCATGGCTGAGGCTCAGAACATTCCGGCGGGTTCCACCACCGCCGGCGCGATCGCGGTGGCCGCCGAGTCCACCGTCGCCACCCGGATGAGTGCCCCCCCGTCCTTCGACGTGGCGGACTTCCCCGTGCCCACCGGCCGTGAGGAGGAGTGGCGCTTCACGCCGCTCGCCCGCCTCAAGGGCCTGCACGACGGCACCGCGGTCGCCAACGGCACCATGAAGGCCCAGATCGACGCGCCCGAGGGCGTGACGATCGAGTCCGTGGAGCGCGGCGACGCGCGCATCGGCAAGGCCGGCACCCCGGTGGACCGGATCGCCGCCCAGGCGTTCTCGTCCTTCGCCAAGGCCACGGTCGTCACCGTGCCCAAGGAGGCCGTCCTGACCGAGCCCGTGCGCGTCACGCTGCACGGCGAGGGCGGCACCACCTTCGGCCACACCGTCTTCGACGTGAAGGCCTTCGCCGAGGCCGTCATCGTCATCGACCACACCGGTGACGGCGTGCGCGCCGCCAACGTGGACTTCCTCGTCGGCGACGGCGCCAAGCTCACCGTCGTCTCCGTGCAGGACTGGGACGACACCGCCGTCCACGTGTCCCAGCACAACGCGCTGATCGGCCGCGACGCGACCTTCAAGTCGATCGTGGTCACCTTCGGCGGCGACCTCGTACGCCTCCACCCGCGCGTGAACTACGCGGGCCCCGGCGGCGAGGCCGAGCTCTTCGGCCTGTACTTCACGGACGCCGGCCAGCACCAGGAGCACCGCCTCCTGGTCGACCACAAGGCCCCGCACTGCAAGTCGAACGTGGTCTACAAGGGCGCGCTCCAGGGCCAGGACGCCCACGCCGTCTGGATCGGTGACGTGCTCATCGAGAAGACCGCCGAGGGCACCGACACCTACGAGATGAACCGCAACCTCGTCCTCACGGACGGCGCGCGGGTCGACTCGGTGCCGAACCTGGAGATCGAGACCGGCGAGATCGTCGGCGCCGGCCACGCCTCCGCGACCGGCCGCTTCGACGACGAGCAGCTCTTCTACCTGCAGTCGCGCGGCATCCCGGCCGACGAGGCCCGCCGTCTGGTCGTGCGCGGCTTCTTCGCCGAGCTCGTCCAGCAGATCGGTGTCGACGACATCGAGGAGCGACTGCTCGCGAAGATCGAAACCGAGCTGCAGGCGTCCGTCTGATGACCTACGTCAAGGCCTGTGCGCTGAGCGAGCTGGAGGAGAACGCCCCCAAGCGGGTCGAACTCGACGGCACGCCGGTGTCCATCGTGCGCGCCGAGGGGGAGGTGTTCGCGATCAACGACATCTGCTCGCACGCGAACGTCTCGCTCTCGGAGGGCGAGGTCGAAGACTGCATGATCGAGTGCTGGCTGCACGGCTCGGCCTTCGACCTGCGCACCGGCAAGCCGTCCGGCCTGCCCGCGACGCGCCCCGTCCCCGTATACCCCGTAAAGATCGAAGGGGACGACGTGCTCGTCTCCCTCACCCAGGAGTCCTGAGGTATCCATGGCAACGCTTGAAATCCACGACCTGCACGTCTCCGTCGAGGCCGAGAACGGCGCCCGCGAGATCCTCAAGGGCGTCGAGCTCACCATCAAGCAGGGTGAGACGCACGCCATCATGGGTCCGAACGGCTCCGGCAAGTCCACCCTCGCGTACGCGCTGGCCGGTCACCCGAAGTACACCATCACCAAGGGCACCGTGACCCTGGACGGCGAAGACGTCCTGGAGATGTCCGTCGACGAGCGCGCCCGCGCCGGCATGTTCCTCGCGATGCAGTACCCGGTCGAGATCCCCGGCGTCTCGGTCTCCAACTTCCTGCGCACCTCGGCCACCGCCATCCGCGGCGAGGCGCCGAAGCTGCGTACCTGGGTGAAGGAGGTCAAGTCCGCGATGGAGCAGCTCCAGATGGACACGGCCTTCGCCGAGCGCAACGTCAACGAGGGCTTCTCCGGCGGTGAGAAGAAGCGCCACGAGATCCTGCAGCTGGAGCTCCTGAAGCCGAAGATCGCGATCCTCGACGAGACCGACTCCGGCCTCGACGTCGACGCTCTGCGCCAGGTCTCCGAGGGCGTCAACCGCGTTCACTCGACCGGCGACACCGGCACCCTGCTGATCACGCACTACACGCGGATCCTGCGCTACATCAAGCCCGACTTCGTCCACGTCTTCTCCGAGGGCCGCATCGTCGAGTCCGGCGGCGCCGAGCTCGCCGACAAGCTGGAGGCCGAAGGCTACGAGTCCTACAGCACGAAGGGTGGCGCGACCGCGTGACACAGCTGCCTGGCCTCCTCACTGGGTCCCATTTGCTTGGCGAGGCGATCCGCAAGGACTTCCCCCTTCTGGATCGTGTGGTCCACGACGGGAAGAAGATCGTTTACCTGGACAACGCTGCGACCTCGCAGAAGCCGCGCCAGGTGCTCGACGCGCTGAACGAGTATTACGAGCAGCACAACGCCAACGTCCACCGTGGCGTGCACGTGCTCGCCGAGGAGGCCACGGCGCTGTACGAGGGCGCCCGCGACAAGGTCGCCGCCTTCATCAACGCGCCGAGCCGCAACGAGGTGATCTTCACCAAGAACGCCTCGGAGTCGCTCAACCTGGTCGCGAACATGCTCGGCTGGGCGGACGAGCCCTACCGGGTCGACCGCGAGACCGAGATCGCCATCACGGAGATGGAGCACCACTCCAACATCGTGCCGTGGCAGCTCCTCTCGCAGCGCACGGGCGCGAAGCTGAAGTGGTTCGGCCTCACCGACGACGGCCGGCTCGACCTGTCCAACATCGAAGAGGTCATCACGGAGAAGACGAAGATCGTCTCCTTCACGCTGGTCTCCAACATCATGGGCACGGTCAATCCGACCGAGGCGATCGTCCGGCGCGCGCAGGAGGTCGGCGCGCTGGTGCTGATCGACGCCTCGCAGGCCGCTCCGCACATGCCGCTCGACGTGCAGGCGCTCGGCGCGGACTTCGTGGCCTTCACCGGCCACAAGATGTGCGGCCCGACCGGCATCGGCGTCCTGTGGGGCCGTCAGGAACTGCTCGAGGACCTGCCGCCCTTCCTGGGCGGCGGCGAGATGATCGAAACCGTCTCGATGCACTCCTCGACGTACGCCCCGGCGCCCCACAAGTTCGAGGCCGGGACGCCCCCGATCGCCCAGGCCGTCGGCCTCGGCGCGGCCGTGGACTACCTGACCGCGATCGGCATGGACAAGATCGCCGCGCACGAGCACGCGATCACCGAGTACGCGATCAAGCGGCTCTCGGAGGTCCCGGACCTGCGCATCATCGGCCCGACCACGGCCGAGGACCGCGGCGCCGCGATCTCCTTCGTGCTCGGTGACATCCACCCGCACGACGTCGGCCAGGTACTGGACGAGCAGGGCATCGCGGTCCGCGTGGGTCACCACTGCGCCCGCCCGGTCTGCCTCCGCTACGGAATTCCGGCGACGACGCGAGCGTCTTTCTATCTGTACTCCTCTCCGGCCGAGGTCGACGCACTGATCGACGGGCTGGAGCACGTACGGAACTTCTTCGGCTGACCAGGGCGACGAGGACGACGAGGACGCAGTGAAGCTGGAATCGATGTACCAGGAACTGATCCTGGACCACTACAAGCACCCGCGCGGGCGAGGCCTGCGCGACGGCGACGCCGAGGTGCACCACGTCAACCCGACGTGCGGTGACGAGATCACCCTGCGCGTGAAGTACGACGGCGAGAAGATCACCGACATCTCGTACGAGGGTCAGGGCTGCTCCATCAGCCAGGCCGGCGCGTCGATACTGAACGAGCTGCTCGTCGGCAAGGAGCTGGGCGAGGCGCGGAAGATCCAGGAAGTGTTCCTGGAGCTGATGCAGTCCAAGGGCAAGATCGAGCCCGACGAGGCCATGGAGGAGGTGCTGGAGGACGCGGTCGCGTTCGCCGGTGTCTCCAAGTACCCGGCCCGGGTGAAGTGTGCCCTGCTGAGCTGGATGGCGTGGAAGGACGCGACCGCCCAGGCACTGGGCGACGCCGAGAGGAAGACGGCATGACCGAGAACGCGACGCCCGAGGCGTCCATCAAGCCGGCCACCGAGGAAGAGGTCCGCGAGGCCCTCTACGACGTGGTCGACCCCGAGCTGGGCATCGACGTCGTCAACCTGGGCCTGATCTACGGCATCCACGTCGACGACGCGAACATCGCCACCCTCGACATGACCCTCACCTCGGCGGCCTGCCCGCTGACGGACGTCATCGAGGACCAGGCGAAGTCGGCGACGGACGGCATCGTCAACGAACTGCGCATCAACTGGGTCTGGATGCCCCCGTGGGGCCCGGACAAGATCACGGACGACGGCCGCGAGCAGCTGCGCGCGCTCGGCTTCAACGTCTGATCCGAGATCGACGGCCGTCCGACGGCCGAGTGAACACGAGACCCCCGGCACGGGTGTGCCGGGGGTCCGCTGTTTTCCCGGCGGACGGGCCGCGTGCACCGGGAGTTGGCCACGGTGGCCGAATCTTCTCGACGGCCGTCACAACGTGGCGGCGCACACGAGAGGACCATCAGTGACCGTTCGTTCTTCACCGGCACGCCGTTTCGGTGCCGTGGGAGCCGCCGGGGCCGCGGCCCTGCTGGTCGCGGGGCTGACCGCGCCCGCTTCGTACGCCTCGCAGGACACCGCCCCCGCACCGACCATCGCGCTCTCCTCCGGCCACCTCTCCGGGGCCGTCGGCGCGATCGGCGATCCGGGCATCGCCGTGGACATCGCGCAGGAAGGGATATCGGCCTCCTTCCTCAAGGTCACCGTCCTCTCCTCCAGCAACCCGGCGGTCGCCGCCCCCGGCGACGTACGGATCGAGCGGACCGGCCGCGGCGGCCGTGAGCTGACCGTGCGCCCGCGCGGCCGCGGCTACACCGACCTGACGCTCCAGGTGACCGGCCGCGGCGGCCGGACGGCCACGGCCACCCTCTCCTACGCCGCTTCGGCGCGGGTGGGCTCCGGTGTCCTCGGCACCCGCTACCTCACCGGCTCCGCGGATGCCTCGGCCGCCGTGGACGTGGGCGAGGGCTACGCGCTGGTCGCCGATGACGAGAGCAACGTACTGCGCCTGTACGACCGTTCGCGCTCGGGCGCCCCGGTGAAGACCTGGGACCTCGGGCCCGCGCTCGGCATCAAGAAGGAAGCCGACATCGAGGCCGCGGCCCGGGTCGGCGACACCGTCTACTGGACGGGCTCGCTCGGCAACAACAAGGACGGCAAGTACAAGGCCGAGCGCAACACCGTCTTCACCACCAGGCTCACCGGGACGGGCGCCGCCACCGAAGTGGTCCTCGGCTCCGCCTACAAGGGCCTGCGCGAGGACCTGATCGCCTGGGACGCGGCGAACGGGAACCGCTACGGCTTCGCGGCGGGCACGGCGGCCGGCCGGATCCCGAAGAGCATCGACGGGTTCAACGTGGAGGGCCTGGAGTTCGCTCCGGGTTCGGCCACCACCGCCTACCTGGGCTTCCGCGCCCCGCTGGCGCCCGCGGTGCCCGGCGGCAAGGCGCTGATCGTGCCCGTCACCAACATCGACCAGGTCGTGGCCGGCGCGGCCAGGCCGCTCTTCGGGCAGCCGGTCGAGATGGACCTCGGCGGCCTCGCGATCCGCGACATCCGCAAGAACGCGGCCGACCAGTACCTGATCCTGGCCGGCTCCTGGGCGGCGGACGACAACTCCGATCCCTACGCGCTCTACCAGTGGGACGGCGTCCCGGCCCACGCGCCCGTCAAGCGGGCCGACCTGCCCACCACCGACCCCGGCGGCTGGGAAGCCGTGGTCTGCGTACCCAACCTGCGGGTGCCCGGCGCCCGCGTCCAGCTGATCACCGACAGCGGCTCCGCCGATCTGTACGGGGACGGCACCGAGGCCAAGGACCTCGTCCACCCGGAGTGGAAGAAGTCCCGGTCCGCATGGTTCACGCTCGGCACGATTCGTGGAGGCACCCGTTGAAGCCCCAGCAGGCACAGAGGAAGCGGCAGACGTACACGAGGCTCGGGATCGCGGGCATCGCGGCGCTGGTGCTCGCCGGTACGCCCCTGGTATCCGCGCAGGCCGTCTCCTACGGCACGCCCACCATCTCCCTGTCCGCCTCGTACCTGTCCGGGGCCGTCGGCGCGACCGGTGACCCGACTGTGGACGTGACCGTGGCGCAGAGCGGCGCGGACGTCTCCGCGCTCACCGTCAGCGCCTCCGCCTCCAGCAAGACCTCCGTTGCCGGGTCGGGCGACGTGACCGTCACCGGGGCGGGTGCGGTACGCCGGCTGGCGGTCGCGGCGCGTGGCCGCGGCTACACCAACCTCACCGTCAAGGTGACCGGGCTGGGCGGCAAGACCGCCACCAAGACCCTGTACTACGCCGCCTCTCCCGCCGTGCAGAACCCGGCAGACGCGCGCTACTTCACCGGCGCGTCCGACTCCTCGGCCGCCGTGGACGTCGGCGGCGGCTACACGGTGGTCGCCGACGACGAGAGCAACGTGCTGCGCCTGTACGACCGTTCCAGCTCGGCCGCCCCGGTCAGGACCTGGGACTTCAGCTCGCAGCTCGGCGTCACCAAGGAGGTGGACATCGAGGGGGCGACCCTGATCGGCAACACCGTGTACTGGACGGGCTCACTCGGCAACAACAAGGACGGCGAGTACAAGGCGCCCCGCAACACGGTGTTCACCACCACGCTGAGCGGCTCCGGGTCGGCCACGCAGCTCGCGTACGGCCGCTCGTACAAGAAGCTCCGCGACGACCTGGTGGCCTGGGACACGGCGAACGGGAACCACTACGGCTTCGCGGCCGGTACCGCCGACGGCGAGGCGCCGAAGCAGATCGACGGGTTCAACGTGGAGGGCCTGGAGTTCGCGCCGGGGTCGACCACCACCGCCTACCTGGGCTTCCGCGCCCCGCTGGCCCCGGCCGTGCCCGGTGGCAAGGCGCTGGTCGTGCCGGTGACCAACTTCGACAAGGTGCTCTCCACCGGTGC
This sequence comes from Streptomyces sp. NBC_00435, assembly GCF_036014235.1. GTDB lineage: Bacteria > Actinomycetota > Actinomycetes > Streptomycetales > Streptomycetaceae > Streptomyces. The sequence continues at coordinate 2,028,046 of NZ_CP107924.1, read as the reverse complement.
CAAGGCCACCTTCGGCGCGGGCATCGAGCTCGACCTCGGCGGCCTCGCGATCCGCGACATCCGCAAGAACGCGGCCGACCAGTACCTGATCCTGGCCGGCTCGTGGGCGGCGGACGACAACTCCGATCCCTACGCGCTCTACCAGTGGGACGGGATCGCGGGCCACGCCCCGGTCAAGCGGGCGGACCTGCCGACCACCGACCCGGGCGGCTGGGAGGCCGTCGTGGACGTCCCGGACCTGTCGGTGGCGGGCGCGCGGGTGCAGCTGATCACCGACAGCGGCTCCGCCGACCTGTACGGGGACGGCACCGAGGCCAAGGACCTCACCCACCCGGAGTGGAAGAAGGCCCGGGCGGCCTGGTTCACGCTGAACTGAACCACCGGTACGGACACGCCGCGAGACCGGACCGGCCGTTGACGACGGCCGGTCCGGCTCAGTCCCACCAGAGCGACCACACGGTCGACCGGGCGGGGGCCGGGGAAGTCCCGTGGGCGTGCGGATGCGGACGGGCGGCCGCAGCGCTGTGTACAGGCGTCCACATCGATGTGTACTGTTGTACGCATGCCCTACGTCCTGCTTGCCGCCGCCATCGCCGCCGAGGTCGCCGGTACCACCGCCATGAAGTTCAGCGAGGGCTTCACGAAACTGTGGCCCTCCCTGATCACGGTGGCCGGGTACCTCATCGCCTTCACCCTGCTCGCGCAGACGCTGAAGTCGATGTCGGTCGGGACGGCCTACGCGATCTGGGCCGGCGTCGGGACGGCCGCGATCGCCGCGATCGGCATGGTCTTCATGGGGGAGGCCGCGACGGCCGCGAAGATCGGCGGCATCGTGCTGGTGATCGCCGGGGTCGTGCTGCTGAACCTCGGCGGGACGACGCACTGATGGCCCGCCGGTACGACCCCGACCGCAGGCAGCGCATCATCGACGCGGCGATCCGGGTGGTCGGCGCCAAGGGCATCGCGGGGCTGAGCCACCGCAGCGCGGCGGCGGAGGCGGACGTACCGCTCGGCTCGACGACGTACCACTTCGCGACCTTGGACGATCTGCTGGTGGCGGCGCTGCGCCAGGCGAACGAGAGCTTCACCCCGGTGCTGCCCCCCGGGACGGACCTGGCCGCGTCGCTGGCGCGGCTGCTGGGCGAGCTGCTGTCCGGGGACCGGGCGCGGGCGGAGCTGGAGTACGAGCTCTACCTGGCCGCCCTGCGCCGCCCGGCCCTGCGCCCGGTGGCGGCGGAGTGGTACGAGGCCGTCGCCGGAGCCCTGTCGGAGCGGGTGGACCCGGCGACGGCGCGGGCGGTGGTGGCCGTGATGGACGGGCTCAGCCTGCAGGTGCTGCTGACCGGGGCGGAGTACGACGAGTCCGGCGCCAGGGAGATCCTGGGCCGGGTCATGCGGCCCTGACGGGCGCCTTCGGGGGTGCGGCTGGCCGGCGGCGCGCGGATTCCGGCCGGCCGGGGCCCAGCCCCACCCAGCCTCAGCCCGCCCCGGCGTGGTCAGCGCGCCCCGGCGTGGTCAGCCCGCCCCGCGGACGGTTTCGAGGGCGGCCGTCACGCTCGCCGCGATGTCCCGGACCGGGTAGAAGACCTCGCGGACCGTCCGGTCGCGGTCCACGACCAGCGTCAGCCGCTTCAGCCGGCTGACGCCCCCCGCCCGGAACGTCGGCAGCCGCAGCGCCGCGACGAGCCCGAGCTCCGCGTCCGAGAGCAGCGGGAAGCGGAGCCCCTCGGCCTGCGCGAACTCCCGCTGCTCGTCCGGCCGCTGGGTCGACACCCCGTGGACCGTCGCCCCCGCCGCCGTGAACTGCGCCAGCTGGTCGCGGTAGGTGCACGATTCGAGCGTGCACCCCCGAGCCCCGGGGATCCCGGCCCATCCCGGCGGGTAGGACTCGGCCCGGGCGTACGCGCCCGGGAAGCAGTACAGGACGGTGAACGGCGTGTCCGCCACCGGATCGCGGAGCTCGCCGAAGCGGTCCGGCAGCGACAGCTCCGGCAGCCGGGTGCCGCGCAGCGCGTGGACCCGTACGGCCTCGCGTGAAGCCTCGTGCGCTGTCGCCGTCATCTCTCCCTCTCCCAGTACCCAGGTGTCCCCCCAGTCCTGGAGGGCGACCAGGACCGGCAGCAGAGCGCGCCCGCGCGGGGTCAGGCGGTACTCGTGGCGCACCGGACGCTCCTGGTACGGCTCGCGCGTCAGCACGCCCGCCTCGACCAGCAGCTTCAGCCGTTCCGTCAGGACCTTCCGGGACACGCCCAGCTCGCGCTGGAACTCCTCGAAGCGGTGCACGCCTCGGGCGGCGTCGCGCACGATCAGCAGCGTCCACCAGTCGCCCACGACGTCGAGGGCCTGGGCGATGGAGCAGTCCGCGTCGTCGAGGTGCGTGCGCTGGGCCATGGGCACTCCTTTGTCCGTTGACCCGAGGTTGCCATGCTGGCATAGTCAGTTCCCAAAAGGAACTGACACGGGGGTCAGCGGGTGCGGCTGCTGCAGGGATTCAAAGAAGTGCCGAGAGCGGTCTGGCTGCTCTCACCGGGCGTGTTCGTCAATGCCCTGTCCAGCTTCACCTTCGTCTTCGTCTTCGTGTACCTGACCGGCCCGCGCGGACTCTCCGTCGCCGAGGCCGGCCTGATCACCGGCATCGGCGGCATCGGCCTGATCGCCGGCAATTTCACCGGCGGCGGGTACGGGGACCGCTTCGGTCACCGGCGCGTCCTTCTCGTGGCCTCCGTTCTCGCCGGCGGAGCCCTCACCTTCCTGCCCGCGCTGCCCACCGCCGCGCTCTACTTCGCCCTGCCGCCGGCCCAGTACGCCCTCGGGGCGATCCGCTCCGCCAACTCGGCGCTCGTCGCCGTGATCGTCCCCGAGGGGGCGCGCCGCCAGGCCTTCGCCGTCGTCCGCTGCGTCTCCAACGGCGGCTTCACCCTCGGACCGCCGCTCGGCGCCCTGATCGCGACCGGCCTGTCCTACGACTGGCTCTTCGTCGCCGACGGCGTGGGCACCCTCGCCTTCGCCCTGTGGACCGCGCGCGTCGTGCCGGCGCGCGGCGCCGCGAACACCCCCGCCGCGGCCCCGGACGGGGGTCTGGGCCGCGGCGTCTGGGGGGAGTTGCGGGCCAGGCCCGCCGTCCTCGTCCTGCTGGGCGCGATCCTGGTCGTCGACGTGATCTACCGCCAGCAGTACTCGACGTTCCCGGTCTACCTCGCCGACCACGGCCTCGACACCGGCGTCTACGGGCTGGTCATCGCCCTCAACGGCGCCGTCATCCTTCTCCTGGAACTTCCCGCCGCCGTCGCCCTGCGGGCCCGCCCGCCGCTGCGCGTCGTCGGCGTCGGACTGCTGCTCGTCGGCGCGGGGTACGGGGCGCTGCTGCTCGGGACCGGGCTTGCAACCGCGGTCCTGATGATGGTGCTGCTGAGCCTGGGCGAGATCCTCTACAAGACCCCCGCGACCGCCTACGTGGCCGACCAGGCGCCCGCGCACGCCATCGGGCTGTTCCAGAGCCTGTACGCGGGGGTCTCCGCCAGCGGGGTCGTACTGGGCGGGCCGCTCGGCGGAGCCCTGTACTCCGCCGCGCCCGGGCTGCTGTGGCCACTGTGCGCGGCGCTGGCGGCGGGGGCGGGCGGGGCGGTGCTGTGGACGTCGGCGCGGCCGGGGCGGCGGGTGCGGCCGGGGTCTTCGGAGCCGACGGTGCCGGGGACGGCGCCGGACCTCGGGGAAGACCCGGTGCGACACGACTCGCGCCCGGCACATGAGACCGGTTCGCGACCGCGGGCCGTCGCCGGTTAGGTTTCGGACATGACTGCTACGCGTACCACCGGCGCCGTCGCCGCCGGCCTTGCCACCATCACCGCCGACGGCACCGTCCTCGACACCTGGTTCCCCGCCCCCCAGCTGGTCGCCGAGCCCGGCCCGGCCGGCACCGAGCGCCTCACCGCCGATCAGGCCGTGGAACTGCTCGGGGCCACCGCGCCCAAGGCGATCCGCCAGGACGCGGTCCGCGGGGTAGAGGTCGTAGCCGTCCGCACCGTGATCGCCTCCCTCGAGGACAAGCCGCTGGACGCGCACGACGCGTACCTGCGCCTGCACCTGCTCAGCCACCGCCTGGTCAAGCCGCACGGCCAGAACCTGGACGGCGTCTTCGGCCTCCTGACCAACGTCGCCTGGACCTCGCTCGGCCCCGTCGCCGTGGACCAGGTCGAGACCGTGCGCCTCAACGCGCGCGCCGAGGGCCTGCACCTGCAGGTCACCTCGATCGACAAGTTCCCGCGGATGACGGACTACGTCGCCCCCAAGGGCGTGCGCATCGCCGACGCGGACCGGGTCCGCCTGGGCGCGCACCTCGCCGAGGGCACCACCGTCATGCACGAGGGCTTCGTCAACTTCAACGCCGGCACCCTCGGAACCTCCATGGTCGAAGGCCGCATCTCGGCCGGTGTCGTGGTCGGCGACGGCTCCGACATCGGCGGCGGCGCGTCCACCATGGGCACCCTGTCGGGCGGCGGCAAGCAGATCATCTCGATCGGCGAGCGCACCCTGATCGGCGCCGAGGCGGGCGTGGGCATCGCGCTGGGCGACGAGTGCGTCGTCGAGGCCGGCCTGTACGTCACCGCGGGCACCCGGGTCACCCTGCCGGACGGCCAGATCGTCAAGGCCCTGGAGCTCTCCGGCGCCAGCAACATCCTCTTCCGCCGCAACTCGGTCACCGGCGCCGTCGAGGCCCGCCCGTACAAGGCGGCCTGGGGCGGCCTGAACGAGGTCCTCCACAGCCACAACTGACCGGTCCCGGTCCGCGGACCCCGGCGCCCTCCCACCCCGACGGGGTGGGAGGGCGCCGGGGTCCCGGCGGCGGTCAGGGCCGGTCCACCGAGGCGGCGAAGGCCCGCTGGACCTCGCCCTCGTGCGGGGCGCCGGGGCGGTCAGTGCAGGGGGATCGTGCGGACCAGGCCGGCGAAGGCCTGCTGTTCCGCCTCGGTCAGCTCCACCGACTCCAGCGGATGCACCGAGATGCCGCGCTGGGCCGGGATGACCGAGAGGCCTTCGAAGGCGCCTGGCTCCGGGTGGTGGAACCGGCTGTCCCACAGCATGTGGCCGAGGCCGACCAGCCAGACGAGGGCTGCCACGAGCAGGACGGCGATGCCGATTTCCTGGGCGAGGGAGATGGAGGGGAACACACGGTCCTCCCGAGGGGTGCGGTGCAAGATCGGGCGTGGAGACACTCAACACCAGAACCGCCCGAATGTGTGGAGATGTGCTGAGCGTCACGCCAGGGCCGAAGGTCCCTTCCTTGGCTCCCGAGGGTCCCGATCGACGGTCCCGGCCTGGGGCCGGCCCGGGCCCGGCCTAGGTCAGCGGCAGCCTGAACCCCTCGTGGCTCCGGGTGAAGCCCAGCCGCTCGTAGAAGCGGTGCGCGGCGCTCCGGCGCTTGTCGCTGGTCAGCTGCATCAGGCCGCAACCCTGCTGTCGCGCCCGTTCCCGCGCCAGCCCCATCAGCTCGGCCCCCAACCCGCCGCCCCGCCGGTCCGCGCGGATCCGTACCGCCTCCACGAGCGCCCGGTCCCGCCCGCCCTGGCCGAGACCCGGGATGTACGTCAGCTGCAGGCAGCCCACGACGGCACCGTCCTCCTCCAGGACCAGCAGCTCGTTGCGGGCGTCGGCCTCGATGGCGGCGAAGGCCCGCTCGTGCGCCTCGCTGACCTCGCTGAACCCGCCGGCCCGGGGGATCGCGGGGGTCCCGGCAGCCGCCTTGTCGTCCTGGGCCAGAAGGGCGAGTACCACCGGCAGGTCCTGGCGCGTCGCGGTGCGGAAGATCATGGGGGGATCATGCCAAAGGGGCCGGGCGGCGGTGCGGCCCGGCCCCTTCGGCGCCGCCGCTACGGGCGGAAGCGGACGACCTGCGGGTCGTGGTCGCTGTTCTGGTTGGCGAACTCCGCGTTGATGTGCACGCTGTCGTAACTGAACTGCTTGATGCCGGGGCTCGTCAGGATCTGGTCCAGCACCTGCGCGTTGCCCTGGTAGACGTACGAGTACCGCTCGGCCTTCGGCAGCGACTTGACCGCCGAGTACAGCGCCCCGCCGTCCTCCAGCGCCTGCGTCGTGCCCGAGAACTCGAAGTCGTTGATGTCACCGACCGCGAGGACCGAGGCCTTCTTGTCCACCGCCAGGATGTCCTTCACGAAGGAGTTCACCGCCTGCGCCTGGAGCAGCCGCTTGGCCTCGGAGGACCGTACCGGCGGCTGGTGCACGGACGTCAGCCCCTCGTCGCCGCCCTTCGAGCCGAAGTGGTTGGCGATCACGAAGACGGTCTTGCCGCGGAAGACGAACTCGCCGGCCAGCGGCTTGCGGCTGTCCACCCACGCCGGGTTCGCCGGGTCGATGCGGCCGGGCGAGTGGGTCAGGGCGGCCTTGCCGTTCTCCGTGGTCACACCGGTCGCCGTCACCGCGTCGCCCGGGGCGCGCTCGGTGAAGGAGACCCGCGCCGGGTTGAAGAGGAACACCTGGCGGATGTTGCCGCCGGGCTCGCCGCCGTCCTTCTTGTCCTGGGGGTCGACCGTGCGCCACTGGTACGCCGGGCCGCCCGCGGCCGCGATCGCCGCGGTGAACTTCGTCAGCGTGGCCTCGGCCGAGACCGTGCCGTCGTTCTTGGCGCCGTTGTCGTCCTGGATCTCCTCCAGGGCGAGGATGTCGGGGGAGGAGAGGTTCTCGACGACGGCCTTCGCCAGGTTGTCGAACTTCTCCTGCGGGTCGGTCGGGTCGAGGTTCTCGACGTTGTACGTGGCCACCGCGAGCTCGTTCGCGGCCTGCGCCTTGGTCTTCTCGGGGGCGAGGGTGCCCGCCTTGACCGTGCCGAGGGTGCGGGCCACCAGGGTGTAGCCGCCGAACTGGTTGAAGTCCAGCGGGCCTTCGGTGGCGCCCACCAGCTTGTCGCCGACGTTGGCCACCGGGAACGGCTGCTGCGCGAGCGGCGCGAGCTGCTGGATCTGCAGGCGGCCGGTGTTCTGGGAGTCGTACGAACCGTAGAGCGTGCCGCCGCGCTTGGCGGTGTTCTCCCAGCCCTTCACCGTCACCCACAGCTCGGCGTACGGGTCGGTGGCGCCGACCACGCGCGAGGTGCCGATCTTGACGTTCATGCCCTCCAGCGACTCGTAGTAGTCCAGGGCGTAGCGCGAGGGCTCCAGGGTCAGGCCGTTGACGCTGCCGCCGGCCGCGGGGTCGCCGGCCGGGGAGTACTCGGACGGGACCGAGTACTCGTTGACGGCGGTGGCCTCGGGCAGGGCGTTGCCGGAGGAGACCACGGTCACGACCGGCTTGGAGATCTGGGTGACCGACTGGTTGCCGGAGGAGACGCCGCCGGGTATGTACTCGCCGACCAGGCCGGAGACCTTGACGGCGTCGCCGAGCGCGACGGTCGGGGCCGAGCTGGTGAAGACGAACACGCCCTCGCTGGTGGCGTCGTTGTCGTCCGCGTCCGGGTCCTGGATCCAGAAGCCGCGCGAGCCGTACGTACGGACGCCCGTGACGATGCCCTCGACGTCGGCGACCTGCTTGCCGGCGAACGGGGACGTCCGGGTGGTGCCCTGGATGTCGTGGATGCGTATCGGATCGGCGGACGCGGCGCCTTCGGCAGCCTCGGCGGTACCCGCGAGCAGGCCGGTGGCCAGTGCGGTGGCGACGAGGGCCGCGACGGCGGCAGAACGGGGATGCGAGGAGCGCATGGGCAGGAACTCCGGTGTGTGGAGGAGGAAGCAGATATCTACGCGCGTCAATTTCCTTCTTGGTCAGCAAAGTTGTCAAGCCCTACAGGGAATACGGCAGCTGACTGTGGGATGAACCAAAGGGGATGACCGGCCGGACGCGCCCGAAATGCGTCTACCCTGGAGCGCCGTACGACCCGTACCCGAACCACCCGTGCCCGCGAGGAGAACCACCCGATGTCCGCAGACTCGCACCCCACGCTGCCGCCGGTACGGCTGCTCCCCGACGCGGAACTGGCCCGGGACGCCCTCGCCGCCCCGCTGTTCGCCCGCGCCGTCCGGCTCGCCCGCTGGGCCGGACCGGCGACCCGGGTGGACATCGGCGGCGAGCTCGTCGCCGCTCAGGTGCCCGAGGCCGTCGCCCTGCTGGGCCTCGATCCCGCCGACGAGGACTCCGCGGCGTACGCGAGCCAGGCCTGGCGGGTGGCCGTCGACACCGGGCTCGTCGACGTCACCGAACCGGAGGAGGACGCCCCGGAATCGGCGGAAGCCGCCGGTGGCGAGGGGGAGTCCGGCACGGCCGAGCCCGGTGAGGACCTGGCGCTGGTCACCGGAGGCACCCCCGGCGACGTGCTCGACCTGTGGCTCGCCGCCCTGGACACCGTCCTCGCCGACGCGGCCGTTCCCGCCCTGGACGACCTCGTGGACGCCCTCGACGCGGGTGGCGAGATCGACTTCGACCAGCTCGACTGGAACCCGCGCCGCGAGGCCGACTTCCTCGACGGGGTGCTCGCCAACCTCTACCTGCTGTCCGTCGCCGAGGGCGGTGCGGCCGACGGCCCGGTTCCGCTGCCGGTGCTCGCCGCCTCGATGGTCGTGCCGGACGACATGGGCGATCCGACCGACGCCGTCCTGGAACAGGTCTCGGACGCGATGATGCGCCTCGACGACCAGTTCCGGCAGCTGGAGCCCATCGGGCTGGTCGAGTTCCGCCCCGTCGACGAGGACCTGATGGCCGAGGCCGAGGACGAGGAGTTCCTCCCGGGCTCGGGCTCGGGCGACGCCCCCGACGAGGAGGACGTCTCCCGCTACGGGATGGTCCGCCTGACCCCGCTCGGCCTGTACGGGATCCGGGCGCGGATGCTGGAGGCCGGTGTCGAGGCCCCGGCCGTCGGAGAACTGGCGGGCAAGGGCGCGGACGTGCTGCTCGACGTGGTCTCCCACTACTCGGAGAGCGCGGCCCAGGCCGAGATCGAGCAGTGGCTGGCCGGCCGCCCCGTGCCCACCGCCGTCGCGGAACTCCTCGCCGCGGCACGCGGAGCCGACGCGGGCGCGCCGCTGCGCCGGCTCCGCTGCCAGCAGGCCCTCGCACCGGCCGGAGCGGAGGCCGAGCCGGCCGTCCGCGCGGTGCTGGACGACGCGGAGCTCGGCGGGCTCGCCCGGGTCTGGCTGGCCGAGCACGGGGTGGCCGACGTACCGGCGCCGGACGAGGAGATGGTGTTCTGGTTGACGGTCGACACCATCGCGGCCCAGCTCGCGGCGGACGGGGAGGACGGGGGCGGCGAGGCGCGGGAACTGCCGCTCCTGATCGAGTCGCTGACCGCGCACCACGCGGGGTTCTTCGAGCAGGCGTGGCGGGTGGAGCACCCGGCGACGGCCTACGTCCTGGAGGCGATGGGGCGGCTGCACCCGGACCGCAAGGCGGCGAAGGAGGCGCGCAAGGCCGCGTTCAAGGCGCGTTCCCGCAACGCGTGAGGCGGCGGTAACGAGCCGTTCGCCGGAAGGAGTCGGCCAACGGGGGCACCGGGAAGGGGTCGATTCGTTTTCCCGGGTAGTTCAGTCGGCGTTCACGTGCGGGCGGGAGCGTGTGCGCCGACGACCGCACGACAGGCGCACCACCTCCCCACCCCTGGAGACCCGATGCCGCTCAGCCGCAGAGATTTCACCTCCCGCACCGTACTGGCCGGTGCGGGGGTCGCGCTCACGGGAACGGTCGGCGCACTCGCCACCGCCCCCGGGGCCCTCGCCGCCGACGACAGCACGGTGCCGGGCGGGCAGGACGCGCAGGGCCACGGGCACGGGCACGACCACGGCCCCGGCTACGGCCCGCTCGTCCCCGACCCCGCCGGCATCCTGGCCCTCCCCGCCGGATTCGCCTACCGCGTGATCACGCACAGCGGAGTCACCACCCTCGATTCCGGCGAGACCACCCCGTCCAACCACGACGGCACGGCCGCCTTCGAGGGCCACCGCGGAGTCACCCTCCTCGTCAACAACCACGAGCTCAAGGGCCCGCGCGCCGGCTGGACGCACCCCGTCCCGCTCACCGAGGGCCTCGTCTACGACCCGGCCGCGGCCGGTGGCTGCACGGTCGTCGAGGTCCGGCGCGGCGGCGAGGTCGCGGAGTGGGTCGGCGTCGCCGGTACGTCCACCAACTGCGCGGGCGGCGCCACCCCCTGGGACACCTGGCTGACCTGCGAGGAGACCGAGGACCTGGCCGGCAAGAACGGTATGACCAAGGACCACGGCTACGTCTTCGAGGTGGACCCGCACGACCGCCGCGCCAACCGCGATCCGAAGCCCGTCAAGGCCTTCGGGCGCTACGCCCACGAGGCCGTCGTCATCGACCCGCGCCAGGGCCACGCCTACCTCACCGAGGACGCCTCCGGCCCCAACGGGCTGCTCTACCGCTGGACCCCGCCGAGCGGATTCCGCCACGGGCGCGGCAAGCTCCGTACGCTCGCCGCCGACGCCGGTGTGCTGGCGGCCGCCAAGTGCTTCGACAGCGGGGGCCTGTTCGTGGACGACCTCTCGCGGGCGACGCGGATCGGGACCACCTACGGGGTCGACTGGGTGCCGGTGGCGGACCGCGACGCCCGCACCGTTCCGGTGCGCAAGCAGTTCGGGGCGTCGGCTGTGACCCGGGCGCGCAAGCTCGAGGGCATGTGGTGGGCCGACGGCGGGACGTACTTCGTCTCCTCCTACGCCCGCGAGGAGAGCCCGGGCGCGGCCCACGACGGCCAGGTGTGGTTCTACGACCCCAAGCGGCGCACGGTGCGGCTGATGGTCCTGCTCGGGGTGAACGCCGATCCGTCGGTGGACGGCGGCTACGACGGCCCGGACAACATCACGGTCTCCCCGTACGGCGGTCTGATCATCGCCGAGGACGGCTCGGGGCTGCAGCACCTGTTCGGCGCGACCGAGTCGGGGCGCACCTATCCGCTGGCCCGCAACGAGTTGAACCTGGGGACGGAGCAGGAGCCGGAGTACTCGGAGTTCACGGGCGTCTGCTTCTCGCCGGACGGGCGGACGCTGTTCGCCAACATTCAGGATCCGGGCATCATGCTGGCCATCACGGGTCCGTGGCGGCGCGGGCGCTGACCGCGGACGCACCGCGACGAGAAGAGCCGCCGGGCCCTTGGGGTCCGGCGGCTCTCGTTCGTCGTGTTCATCGGTCCGGCTGGATCACTGAGCTTCGGCGCGGCTGGCCGCGGCCCACTCCTCGAGGAGGAATTCGTACGCCTCGGAGGGCCACTCGCCGTCCACCCGGCTCTCGACGAGCTGCCGGATCGCCTCGTTCGCCTCGGCGGCGGACGGGCGGGCGGGGCCCGCGGGCTGGAGTGTCTGGTGCATGGGTTCAAGGCTACGGGCGGGCACTGACAGCCACCTCCGTATTAAGGGTGGAACAGATCACCCGCAGCGGGCGTCCGTCGCTCCATGTGCCCGCTCACCTGCTCAGAGTGCCTGTGCGGCGGGCTTGACCATGCCGCGCACTGTGCGCGACTTCACAAACTCGCCCATGGCCGTCATCTCCCATTCGCCCGAAAACTGCTTGATCAGCTTCGCCATCATCACGCCGGTCTGCGGCTCGGCGCTGGTGAGATCGAACCGGACCAGCTCCTCGCCGCTCGCGGCGTCGATCAGGCGGCAGTAGGCCTTGGCCACCTCGGTGAACTTCTGGCCCGAGAAGGAGTTGACCGTGAAGACGAGGCCCGTCGCCTCGGCGGGGAGCCGGCCGAGGTCCACGACGATCACCTCGTCGTCGCCCGCGCCGTCGCCGGTGAGGTTGTCGCCGGAGTGCTTGATGGAGCCGCCCAGGATCGACAGCTTTCCGAAGTAGCAGCTGTCGATGTGGTTGCGCTGCGCTCCGTACGCGATGACCGAGGCGTCCAGGTCGATGTCGCGGCCGCGGAACGCGGGCTCCCAGCCGAGGCCCATCTTGACCTGGGAGAGCAGCGGGCGGCCGCCCTTGACCAGGGACACGGTCTGGTTCTTCTGGAGGCTGACCCGGCCCTTGTCGAGGTTGATCTTCCCGGCGCCGGGGGCGGGTGCGGCGGGCGCGGGTGCGGCGGCCACCGGGACCGGCGCAGGAGCCTGCGTGGGCGTGGGCGCGCCGGCCCCGGCGCCGAGCCAGGGGGAGGCCGGGTACGCGGACGGCGCCGGGGGAGCGGGCGGGGCGGGCGGGGCCACGGGTGCGGGGGCGGCGGCCGCCGGAGCGGGCTCCTCGTCCACCGAGACCCCGAAGTCGGTCGCGATGCCGGCGAGGCCGTTCGCGTAACCCTGGCCGACCGCGCGCACCTTCCAGACGCCGCCGCGCTGGTAGACCTCGACGACCACCAGGGCGGTCTCGGTGCCGAGCTGGGGCGGGGTGAAGGTGGAGATCACCGCTCCGCTGACGGCGTCCCGCACGGTGGCGGTGGGCTCGATGCCCTGGAAGGTCTGTCCCGCCGCGTCAGGACTGGCGGTGATGACGATCCGCTCGATCCCGGACGGGACCGATCCGGTGTCCACCGTGATCGAGTCCGGTGCCGTGCCGCCGCCGGACTGATAGCTGACGCCGGGGCCGGCCGGCTGGTTGAAGAAGATGAAATCGGCGTCGGAACGCACCTTGCCGTCGGCGGCGAGGAGCAGCCCGGACACGTCGAGCCGCACCGGGGCAGCCACGTCCACCGTCACGCGGACGGTGTTGAGCGGCAGGTTGGAACCAGGGGTCATAGCGGTCATGCCGGGAGAACGACCGAGGGTGCTTTGCCGTTCCCTTACTTTCTCCCGGATTCCTCGCAGTCCCCCTGGACTCAGGCGCGTCCCTGGTTGCGGGGGTGGTTCTTGGCCATCCGTTCGTTGCCGAACTTGTAGGCGCCGGTCCAGCGGGCCATCACCAGCTGGGCGTCCCCGGATTCGACCTCGGCCAGGAACTTGCCGGCCCGGCCGCCCCGCAGGGTCGTCGCGGACCGGCCCTGATGGGTGATGACGACACTGTTGTCGCCCGTTCGTTCGTACGAGAATCCGTGCGGCTTCGGCATGAGGCGCAGCTTGCCCGCACGGGGGCGGAGGCGGCAACGCATTAAGCCCAGGCCCGCCGGCCTCCCCCGCCCCCGGGCGGCTCAGTCGCCGGTGACCCGGCGCGGGAGGCTCAGGGGGTTGGCCTCGCGGAGCTCCGGGGGGAGGAGGGGGTCCGGGACCGACTGGTAGGCCACCGGGCGCAGCCAGCGTTCGATCGCGGTGCCGCCCACCGAGGTGGAGTGGGAGGTCGCCGCCGGGTAGGGACCGCCGTGGTGCTGGGCCGGGGCCACCGCCACACCGGTCGGCCAGCCGTTGACCACGACCCGTCCGGCCAGCGCTGTGACCTGGGAGATCAGCTCCGCCGCGGGCCCCGGGCCGCCGTCCGCCTCGGCGGCCGACAGCTGGAGGGTCGCGGTGAGGTTCCCGGGCAGCCGACCCAGTACGGCGGCGGCCTCGCCCTGGTCGGCGTACCGGGCGAGCACGGTGACGGGGCCGAAGCACTCCTCCAGGAGCACCTCGTAGGGCCCGCCCTCGAGCAGGGTCCGCGCGGGGACGCTCAGATAGCCGGCGCCGACGGTGTGCTCGCCGCCCGAGCCGGGGGTGACGGGCGCGTCGACCCCGGGCAGCGCGGCGCGCTCGCGGACCCCGGCGACGAAGTTCTCCCGCATCCGGTGGTCGAGGAGCACCCCGGGCTCGGTCTCCCCGAGCGCCTTGGTCAGCGCGCCGGCCAGCCGGTCCCCGTCCGCGCCCTCGGGTACGAGCACCAGGCCGGGCTTGACGCAGAACTGGCCGACGCCGAGGGTGACCGAGCCCGCCAGTCCGCCGCCGATCTCCTCGGCGCGTTCCGCGGCGGCCGCCGCGGTGACCACCACCGGGTTCAGCGAGCCCAGTTCCCCGTGGAAGGGGATCGGAACGGGCCGTGCGGCGGCGGCGTCGAACAGCGCCCGCCCGCCCCGGATGGATCCGGTGAACCCGGCGGCGCTGATCAGCGGGTGCCGGATCAGCTCCAGGCCCGCCTCGAATCCGTGCACCACGGCGACGACCCCGGCCGGCAGCCCCGAGGCGACGGCGGCCCGGCGCAGCAGCGACACGCACAGCTCGGAGGTGGCGGGGTGGTCGGGGTGCGCCTTGACGACGACCGGGCAGCCGGCGGCCAGCGCGCTGGCGGTGTCGCCGCCGGGGACCGAGAAGGCGAGCGGGAAGTTGGAGGCGGCGTAGACCGCGACCACGCCCAGCGGCACCTTGTAGCGGCGCAGTTCGGGGCGGGGCGGGGCCGTGGTGGGATCGGCGCGGTCGATGCGGATGTCGAGGTAGGAGCCCTCGTCCACGGCGTCGGCGAAGGCGCGCAGCTGACCGGTGGTGCGGGCGAGCTCGCCGGTGAGCCGGCCCGGGCCCAACGCGGTCTCGGCGTCCGCGGCCTCGATGACGTGGGCGGCGGCCTCGTCCAGCAGGTCGGCGGCGGTCCGCAGGAACGCGGCGCGCACGGTGGCGTCGGCGAGCGCGCCGCGGGCCGCGTGGGCCGCGCGCACGGCTTCGTCCACCTCCCGGGGTGTGGCCTCCACCGCAACCTGCTCGCGGTCCTTCCCGGTGCGGGGGTCCACACTCCAGACTGGTGTTGCTGCCATGGCGAACTGCCTCCTGGATCTACGCTGACCCGCGCGGATGCGTTCAGTATTGTGAACGCCGTTCCGGTGGATGAATGATCACATCCACCGTGGACTCTATTTCCGTGTCTTCCGGGTGACAAGTGACGAGCAAGAGACAGAGGGGCACGAAGGCGAATGACTGCAGCTGAGTCGGGGGGCTCGGGCGCGCCTGCGGCCGTCAAGTCGGCGGTGCGCACGGTCCTGTTGCTGGAGCACTTCGCGGCACGGCCGGGACTGCACAGCCTGGCCGACATCCAGCACGACCTCTCCCTGCCCAAGTCCAGCCTCTACATGCTGCTGCGCACCCTGGTGAACCTGGGCTGGGTGGAGACGGACGCGACCGGGACGCGGTACGGCATCGGCGTACGGGCACTGCTCGTCGGCAGCTCGTACATCGACGGGGACGAGGTGGTCGCGGCGGCGCGGCCGACGCTGGACCGGCTCTCCGACGACACGACGGAGACCATCCACCTGGCCCGGATGGACGGGACGAGCGTGGTCTACCTGGCCACCCGGCAGTCGCAGCACTACCTGCGGCCCTTCACCAGGGTCGGGCGGAGACTGCCCGTGCACTCGACCGCGCTCGGCAAGGCGCTGCTGGCCACGCACACCGACGAAGAGGTGCGCAGACTCCTGCCGCGGCGGCTGGAAGCCGTCACCGAGCACACCATCACCGACCGGGACCGGCTCATCGAGGAGCTGGCGCTGGTGCGGGAGCAGGGGTACGCCGTGGACCGGGAGGAGAACACGCTCGGACTGCGCTGCTTCGGGGTGGCGGTGCCGTACCGGACGCCGGCGCGGGACGCGGTGAGCTGCTCGGTGCCGGTGGCGCGGCTGACGCCCGGGCACGAACGGGGCATCAAGGCGGCGCTGTTCGCGGCGCGGGACCGGCTGTCGGTGGTGACGCGACGGATGTAGTGGCTCCGGCTCCGGCTCCGGTGCCGGCGCCGGCGCCGGAGCCGGCTCTCGCGCCGGCTCCGGAGCCGGCGCAGGTTCGGGTGGGGCGGTGGAGGGCGCGGTTCCTCCCCCGGGCGGGGGAGGCGGTTCCCCTTCAAGGGGGAGGTGGCGGGGGCGCGGACGCGGGACCGTTGGGTCATGACCACACGAGCAGTTCACCCGGCGCGGTCACCACGACCGACCCACGACGAAGCACAGCCGCCCTCCGCGCGCCGCCCCGGCGCCGGGAGGCGGATCCCGGCCGCGGTGGCCGTCGCCGCCATCGTGCCGTACGTGACGCTGAAGGCCGCCTGGCTGGCTGGGAGTCACATCGGGATACCGGCGGGCAGCGTGCTGCGGGAGCCCTCGCCGGTCACCGTCGCGGCGAATGCCGTCAGCGTGTGCATGGACGCCTGCGTGATCGTGCTCGTGCTGGTGCTCACCAGACCCTGGGGCAAACGGGTGCCGTCCTGGCTGCTGACGGTCCCGAGCTTCGTCGCCACCGGCCTGCTCACGCCCATCGTCCTCGGGTTCCCCGGTCAACTGCTCCTGAGAGCCGCCGGTCTGGGGCCGGACACGGCCGCGCGGGCGGCCGCGGACCCCTTCCTCGAGCCCTGGGTCTTCCATGTCGTCCACTCGGGCTTCATCATCCAGGCGGTGGCCCTGGCCGCCCTGTTCGTGCCCTATGCGCGGGAGCGCTGGGGCCGGCGCTGGCAGGGTCCCCTCGGCGCGCGGCTTCCGTCACCCACGGGGGTGGTGGCGGGAGCCGCGGCAGTGCTGGCCGCGCTGGTTGCCGGGACGCACTTCTACTGGGCCGCCGGTGGCACGGCCGGGCGGAACGCGGCGCAGATCGCGCAGTACTCCTCGGACGCCGCCGTGGTCCGCGCCGTCCACGGGATGTGCGCGCTGACCGCCGGGGCCGGGGCGGTACTGCTCGCACGGGGTGGGCCCGGGCGGGCGCGGTGGCCGCTGGTCCTGGCGTGGACGGGGTCCGCGGCGACCCTGTGCTGGGGGATGTGGATGCTGGCGGCCTTCACGAGCGGGGCCCCCGGCCCGGACGAACGGACCACCTCGGCTGGCTACTTGATCTACGCGGGCCAGATGATCACCGCCCTCCTCGCGACCGCCGTCACGGACGGTTCCTGGCCGGCCGCCGCGCGGTCTGAAGGGGGCGGTGCGCTTGGAGCGGCGACCGGGGGAGCGGACGGCCCCGAGCAGGATGCTGCCGAGCCGGCGGCCCCCGCGAGGGGGTGGTTCGAGCCGGGTGCGTCTGAGATGGGTCCATCTGATCCTTGGTGGGGCCCTGCTGATGCCCTACTTCCTGCTCACGGAGGTGCTGGTCGGAGCCCTCGCCGGTGGGGTCAACGCGCTCGACTCGCTGCCGCTCAGCTTCGCCGCCTACGCCGCCGCCCTGCCGCTCGTCGCCGTGACCGGGCTGTTCGGGCTGGTCCGGCCGATGTCGGTGGGCGTGGCGAGGGCCCTGTGCGGGGTGCCGGGGGAGCGGCTCGCCGAGGGGCCGGCCCGGAGCTGGGCTGCCCGGGGGCGGGCAGCGGCCTGGTGGACCCTGCACCTGGGGGTCGGCGCGCTGGTCAGCGGGATGACCCTGGCGGTGCCGCCCATGGCGGTGGTGCTGATCGCGCTGCCGTTCGTGAGGGCGCTGCGGGAACTCCCGCTCGAGCTCGGCCGGTTCGGCACGGGGGCCGAGCCGTACGTGGCCCCCGTGCTCGGGGCCGGGCTGCTGGGCGGGCTGGCCCTGTGCGCGGCCGGAGCGGGGGCGCTGCTGGCCCGGCTGGCGCCCGTGCTGCTGGGGCCGACGGCGGTGGACCGGCTGGCGGCGGCCGAGGAGCGGGCCGCCGACCTGGCCGTTCGCAACCGGCTGGCGCGGGAGCTGCACGATTCCGTCGGGCACGCGCTGAGCGCGGTCACCCTCCAGGCGTGCGCCGCCCGGCGGGTGCTCGCCAGCGACCCCGGCTTCGTCGAGGAGGCACTGGCGGCGATCGAGGAGACCACCCGCCGCACGGTGGGGGAGCTGGACGCCGTCCTCGGTCTGCTGCGCGAGGGCGACGGAGCGGGGGCCGGGGTTCCGGGAGCGGGGCCCGCGCCCACGCTCGCCGGCGACCTCGACGGGCTGCTGGCCCGCAGCCGGGCCTCCGGGACGCCGGTCACCGCACGCCAGGACCCGGGACCGGCCGGGGACTGGGGGCGGCTCCCGGCGATCGTCTCCCGCGAGGCGTACCGGATCGTGCAGGAGGGGCTGAGCAACGCCCTGCGGCACGGGGCGGGCCCGGTCGACCTGCGGATCCTCGTACGGGACCGCGACGGACACGAGCAACTGGAGATCACCGTGACGAACGAACCGGCCACCGCGGCGCGGGCCCGCACCACCGGAGGTCGAGGACTGCGCGGGGCCGCCGAGCGGGCCACGCTGCTCGGCGGACACGTCGAGGCCGGGCCGCACGGGGGCCGCTGGCGCCTGCGGGCCGTCCTTCCGCTCGGCGGAGTCGGCCGGTGACCCCGCCGGCCCGACCGCCGCTGCGCGTCGTACTGGCCGACGACGAGCGGATGGTCCGCACCGCCCTGCGGGTGATCCTGGAGGCCGAGCCCGACATGGAGGTGGTCGGGGAGGCGGCCACCGGCGCCGAGGCCGTGGCCATGGTCCGGGCGCTCGCCCCGGACGTGGTGCTGATGGACGTCCGGATGCCGGAGACGGACGGCATCCGGGCCACCGAGCGGATCCTCGCCACCATGGCCGAGCCGCCCCGGATCGTGGTGGTCACCACCTTCGAGAACGACGCGTACGTGTACGAGGCCCTGCGCGCGGGAGCCGCCGGGTTCCTCCTCAAGCGCGCCGGGGCCGACGAGCTGACGGCCGCGGTCCGCCTCGTGGCCCGCGGGGATTCGCTGCTCTTCCCGGCGGCCGTCCGCTCCCTGGCCGCCGCCCACACCCCGTCCGGGCCGGGCCATGCCGCCGCGCCCTGGGTGGCCCGGCTCACGGACCGGGAGGCCGACGTGCTGCGCCTGATGGCCACCGGGCTCTCCAACCACGAGGTCAGCGAGCGGCTCGGGGTAGGCCCGCAGACGGTCAAGACGCACGTGGCCGCGGTGCTCGCCAAGACCGGCTCCCGGGACCGCACCCAGGCGGTCATCGCGGCGTACGAGGGAGGGTTCCTCATGAGGAAAAGCTGAGAACTCCGCCACAATCGGGGCAGAGCGGAACGGCTGGGACGGCTGGGACGTCCTTCTGGGGGATGAACAAGACGATCAGGCGTGCGTCGGTCTTCTGTCTGCTTCTGGTGCTGGCCCTTTTGGTGCGGGTCACCTGGGTGCAGGCATACCAAGGCCAGGCCCTCGCAGACGACAAGAACAACCGGCGCAACCTGATCGGGCAGTACGAGAACCCGCTGGGGAACATCATCGTGGGCGGGGAGGCGATCACCGGGTCCACGCAGACGGGCGGAAGGGACTTCGGGTACAAGCGGACTTACACCGACGGGGCGTTGTACGCGCCGATCACCGGCTACAGCTCCCAGGCCTTCGGATCGAGCATGCTGGAGGGCGTTTACAAGAACATCCTCAATGGCTCCGACAACCGCCTCAAGACGATCATGGACACGCTCACCAACAAGCGCGCCGCCCCGGGCAACGTGCTGACCACGATCGACAAAGAGGTCCAGAAGGCGGGCTGGGACGCCCTGCAGGGCATGCAGGGTTCCGCGGTCGCGATCGATCCGTCCACGGGCGAGATCCTGGCCGTCGTGAACAACCCGACCTTCGACCCGGGCACCATCGCCGGCGCGGGCGACGCGGAGCAGCAGGCGTGGGACGCGCTCAACGCCGATCAGGGCAAGCGGATGGAGAACACGGCGCTGCGCAAGCCGCAGGCGCCCGGATCCACCTTCAAGCTGGTCACGCTGGCGGCGGCCATCGAGAACGGCCTGGTCAACAACATCGACACGCCCACCGGGATCTCCGGCGACTACACGATCCCCGGCACCCGGACCAAGCTGCCCAGTGAGGCGGGGAACGAGGCCTGCAACAACGTCTCCCCCCGGACCGCGCTGAAGCTGTCCTGCAACAACGTCTTCGCGGAGTTGGCCCACAAGCTCGGCCAGGACCAGATGCGCGCGATGGCGGAGAAGCTCGGCTTCAACGTGGTGCAGAAGGTCCCGGTGTGGACCAACCCCACGAGCAAGTACCCGGAGAAGAAGATGTCGGTCGACCAGGTCGCGCAGACCGGTATCGGCCAGTTCGACGTCCAGGCCACCCCGCTGCAGATGGCGATGGTGACGGCGGCGATCGAGAACGGCGGGAAGCTGGTCTCCCCGCACGAGGTCTCCGAGGTCACCGACGCCAACGGCAACGTGCTGGAGAGCTTCAAGGACCCCAAGTCCCAGCAGGTGATGAAGGAGAAGACGGCCTCGATGATCCGGGACGCCATGATCACGGTCGCCACCGAGGGCGGCGGCAAGAACGCCCTCGTCCAGGGGGCCGAGGTCGGCGCCAAGACCGGTACCGCCCAGCGCGGCGTGAACAACAGCCTCTCGCCGCTCGCCTGGTTCACCTCGTACGGAAAGCTGAACGGCAAGCAGATCGCCGTCGCCGTGGTGATCGACAGGTCGGACACCGACCGCTCCGAGATCGGCGGCGGCAAGCTGGCCGCCCCGGTCGCGCAGAAGATGATGCAGGCCTGGCTGAAGAAGTAGCCGGAGCGGTCGGAGAGGCCATCGCGCCCGGCCGTCCCGTACGCGTGGCCGAATCGGGTGTGTGTGCGACATGCGGTGCGCGCGCCGGGAACCGGCAGGGTTCCCCGCGCGTTTCCTTCCTCATGATCCGCAGTGCGCATTCCGCCGACCTTGACGCCATCGCCGCCCTCCACAGCCGGGCCCGTGCCACCTACTACCGGGGCCGGATCCCCGAGGAGGCCTACGGCGGCGCCGCCGAGCTCGCGCGCACCCGTGAGGGCTGGTCCCTTGCGGTCGCGCGGGCCACGGCCGACGGCGGGGTGCTCTGCGCCGAGCGAGACGGGGAGCTGACCGGGGTGGCGGCCTTCCGCACCGTCGGCGGCGAGACCACCCTCACCCAGCTGCACGTGGACCCCGCGCACTGGCGCCGGGGCATCGGGGCCGCCCTGCACGCCGCCTGCCTCGAGGTCTGGCGCCGCGCGGGCATCCGCGAGGTCCGCCTGGAGGTCTACGAGCACAACCTCCGCGCCCAGGCCTTCTACGCCACCCACGGCTGGCTCCCGGACCCCGCCGCCGGAGCCCAGTCGGGATCCCACCGCACGCTCTGGCTCGCGGTGGATGAGCCGGCGCTCCCGCGGCAACCGTCCGGGGAATGGGACGGGGCAGTGAATGGTTGAACCCGGAACAGTTGATTCCGTGGAGAGAAGAAGGAACATGCGCGTCGAGATCTGGAGCGACATCGCCTGCCCGTGGTGCTACATCGGCAAGGCCCGTTTCACCAAGGGGCTGGCCGACTTCGCCCACCGCGAGGAGATCGAGGTCGTCTTCCGCTCCTTCGAGCTCGACCCGAACGGCCCCAAGGGGCAGGTGGCGCCCGTCCTGGAGATGCTGGCCAAGAAGTACGGCCGCACCCTGGAGGAGGCCCGCGGCATGGAGGAGCACGTCGCCGAGAGCGCCCGCGCCGAGGGGCTGACGTATCGCACCGAGGGTCGCGATCACGGCAACACCTTCGACATCCACCGCCTGCTGCACCTGGCCGCCGCCCGGGGCCGCCAGGAGGAGCTGCTCGACCTCGCCTACCGCGCCAACTTCGGCGAGGAGCGCTCCGTCTTCGATCCCGAGGTGCTGGTCGTGCTCGCGGTGGAGGCCGGACTGGACGAGGCGGAGGCCCGCGCGGTGCTGGCCGACGACTCCGCCTATGCCGCCGAGGTGCGGGCCGACGAGCGCGAAGCGGCCGAACTGGGTGCCAACGCCGTACCGTTCTTCGTGCTCGACCGCCGCTACGGGATCTCCGGGGGCCAGCCCGCCGAGGTGTTCACCAAGGCGCTGGAGCAGGCCTGGGCCGGCCGCGAGGTGCTCACCCCCGCGGCTCCCGAGGGGGAGGCGTGCGAGCCCGACGGCGCGTGCGCGGTACCGCGGCCCTGAGCTGAAACTATAAGCAGTTCTATGGGTTAGCACGTAAAGCTCGCCGATGGACTTTGGGTTGCTCCTGGCGCAGAGTGGGCGCCATGGACCTCTTTCCGGCCGAAGCCGTCCGCGGCGAGTTCGCGCACTCCACCACGTACCTCAACACCGCCACCTGCGGGATCCTCCCGCGGGACGCGGTCGCCGAGGTGCGGCTGCTCGCCGAGGCGGCCGGGGCCGGTATCCCGGCCGGCTTCGGCGACTTCGACCGCGTCGAGCGTGTCCGGGAGGCGTACGCCCGCCTCGTCGGGGTCGCCGCCGAGCGTGTGGCCGTCGGCTCCGCCGTTTCCACCAGTGTCGGCCTGATCTCCGCCGCGCTCCCGGCCGGATCCGAAGTCCTGTGCCCCGAGGGCGACTTCGCCTCCGTCATCAACCCGTTCGTCGTGCGCGGCGAGCTCAAGGTCCGCTTCGCCCCGCTGGAATCCCTCGCCGAGGCCGTCGGTCCGGGCACCGCGCTGGTCGCGCTGAGCGCCGTGCAGTCCGCGGACGGGCGTACGGCGGACCTGGCGGCCGTCCGTGCCGCGACCACCGCGTACGGAGCGCGGATGCTGGTCGACGCCTCGCAGGCGGCCGGCTGGCTGCCCTTCGACGCGAGCCCGTACGAGTACACGGTCGCCGCCGGGTACAAGTGGCTGCTCGCCTCGCGCGGGGTCTCCTACCTCACCGTCTCGGAGGAGGCCCAGGACACCCTGACCCCCCTGCACGCCGGCTGGGTGGCGGCCGAGTCCATGTGGGACTCCACGTACGGTCCGCTCGAGCGCCTGGCCCACGGGGCCCGGCGCTTCGACGAGTCCCCGGCCTTCCTCGGCTACCACGCCGCCGGGCCCTCGCTGGCCCTGCTGGAGCGGATCGGCATCGACGCCGTGCACGCCCACGACACCGCCCTGGCGGCCCGTTACCGCGCCGGCCTCGCCCGGCTGGGCCACGAGCCCGTGCCGGGCGGGTCCCCGATCGTCTCGGTCCCGGGCCTGGCCGGCCGTCAGGACGCCCTGCTCTCCGCCGGCGTGGTGACGGCCGCCCGCGCCGGAAACCTGCGGGCCTCCTTCCACCTCTACAACACGGAGGCGGACGTGGACCGGCTGCTGAACGCCCTGGAGGGCTGACCGGCCCCGGTCAGCCCTCCAGGGCCGCCGACCAGGCCGTGGCCACCGCCGCCGCGGCCGCGTGCCGGGCCGTCACCGCCGCCCGCGGGGCCGCCCATCGCCTTCTGGGCGCCGATCACGCACAGGTCCACGCCCCACGGTCCGGCAGCAGCGGCTCCGCGCCCACCGAGGCCACCGCGTCGAGCATGAACAGCGCCCCCGTGGGCCCGTACGACCTCGCCGATCTCCGCGACCGGGTTGGTGTTCCCGGGCCACTCGATCAAATTCCGGGCAGGATCAACGCCTGCCCGAGATGCCGGACAGCGTAAGGCCCCGTGAACATGCCCGACCCCAACCCGAACAGGACACCGGCCAAAGCCGCTCCGGCCACCGGCGAGGGAAAGCGACCCGCCGAGTTCGGTAACGGTCAACCCGTGGGCTGGAGTTGACACGAACCGACCCCGATGCAGAGGAGAGGCGCCGGGGTCTGACGTAGTAGTGCAAGTGTCAGGCCGAGACCTCCACCGGGTTGTGCCTCTAGGGGGATCCCAGCCAGTTTCGTCCAGGACTGAACCACGCGAGCGTGTGTAGGCCTCTAGTCAGTCTCCCGAGGGGCGCCAGTGGTGTGCCAGGCGTGTGGCGCCCCAGGCGCCCCAAAGCCAGACAGCGACCGCCATGACTCCGGCCCCGACCAGGGCGGTGTCGAGCATGTCGCCGGTCCCGGTGTGCTCGCTGCTGTAGGCGATGGCCTTGATGGGAGTGGCGAGCCACTGGTGCATGAACAAGCCGATCAGAGCTGCCGCGGCAAGGGGGACGAACAGTGTGAAGAATGCGGTGCTGAAGTAGATGGTCCTCTTACCGGCGAGGACGCTGACCGCGGTGACCTGACGGACGAACCGGAGGAACTCGGCAAGGTTGGTGACCATGATCGAGATGATGACGAGAATGACCGCGAAGGTCCCGTAAAGCATGACCCATCGTCCGTCGAGGTCGTCCATGTTCGCGGAGATCAGCCATGAGCCGGCGATGGTTTCCACAGGTACTGCCATGCCAAGGTGGCGGTTCGCGGCTTCTTTGACCATGGGCACCGGCAGGTCGCGGCCCTTGTCGCCGACCAATACGAGGGTGGGACCTTCTGGCTGGGTGGTCTCTCTGGCGTAGATGCCCTGCCCAGGGGTGTCCCAGGTGGCAAGGGCCTGGACCCGCGGGTCGGGGTGGTTGGGTTCGATCTCGGTCCGCTTCTGGGTGCAGGGCAGGGACAAGCGCCGCAGGGCTGTGCACGGTCCGTTGATCTCGGCGGTGGACTTCTCGTGATCCACTGACAGGCGGAGCATCTCCACACCGGGTGGCAACTCTTCCAGGAAGGACTGAGGGACGGGCTTGTCCTCCTTCACGGATATCAGTACCGCGCTGCTTCCAACCTTCCGGACCGTCTGCTGAGCCTGAATGGCGGGGCCGGTGTTGAGGGTGGCCCAGAGCTGGGTCTGACCCACGAGGACAAACGCGATGATCACCCCTGCCGTGAGACGGACGGTGGCGCCGGGCCACGCCGCTGCCCACCGTCCGGCCAGCAGGGCTCCCGGCCGGCCGCGTCGGTGGCCGATCGAGGCTAGGGCGGTGCCGGCGGCCACAGCGCCGAGCCCAATCAGCGAGGGCAAGGTGAGGACAGTGCCGCCGACACCGATCACGTACACCAGGAGCCTTTGCCCCGAGCTGGTTACCAGCCCGGGCCCCTGCACTGCCACGAACAGCAGGAAGGGACAGAGGTAGGGCCACCAGCGCGGCAGACGGGTCTTGAACAGGCGCGGTCTGACACCGTCGCGCCGGCCCTGCCGCGGGTGCAGGAGCAGCACACAGGCCAGGACGAGGAATGCGGCCAACACTGGTGCCGTGAGCAAGGACCAGCCCCACTGCCGTTCGTCTGCCACGGCGATGGTGTACCCGGTCAGGGGAATTCGAGTGTCGCCTGCCAGGATCCAGCAGGAGGTGACGAGCCCCATCATGATGCCGAGCGCGACGGCAGGTGCCGCTTCACCGGCGTTGACGGCGGCTCGGACGCGGCGTCCGCCACCGAGTGCTTCCAGTAGGGCCGTGCGCTGGTCCCTGGCATCCGATCCCGCCCGGGCGGCTGCGGCAATGAGCGCGGAGACAGGGAGGGCGCCCATGAAAACGGTGAGGGCGAAGAGGATGTAGGGGGGCTTGACGAACATCATCTCGCCGGTGCCAAGTGGCCTCGCAGTGCCGAATTTGGAGCTCGGCCACATCCTTGCGGTGTCCGCGGAGGCAGGGGGACGCACGTAGGCGAACCACTCGCCGGGGCTCGCCAGCACGCGGGGCTCGATCGTTCCAGCGAGCCCGCCGAAGCGAGTAGTAATGCCTTCATCGCGTCCCGCAGCGAGCAGGGCGGGTGAGAGGACTGCGTGCCCGGGTTCAGGCCAGGCGGACAGGCCCGGGGGGACGGGAGCGTCCTCTGTGAGCGGCGTGATGTAGATGACCTGGTACTGCACGTTGTCGACCTCATCGAAGGCCGGCCGGAACAACAGACGTGCCCGCTCAGTGCTGTTCTGCGAGATCTGGACGGGGGACCGGGCCGCGTCACGCTGTTCGCGGCCCTCGTAGGCGGCATTGATCAAGGCCACCGCGCAGACGACGAGGCTTGCGGCGAAAGTGGCGCAGACCAGTGCCACGGCGCGGATCCTCCCGGCGGAAGCTCCACGGGCTGAGACCCTTCCGATGCGGAGCAGCTGCCGCCACAGGGGCGCTGCGGTGTGTCCGCTCACTGCACTTCCCGCGGAACGAGCCGGCCCTCAACGAGGTGCACGGTGTCATCGGCCAGTGCGGCGACCTGCGCGTCGTGCGTCACGACGAGGAGGGCACACGGCCAGCGCCGGGGCACCTCGAAAAGCAGCTCGGCCACAGCGGCTCGGTTGGCGTCATCGAGCGCGCCCGTCGGCTCGTCCGCCACCAGCAGGGACGGCCTGTTGACCAGGGCGCGAGCGACGGCCGTCCGCTGGCGTTCCCCTCCCGACAGCGTTCCCGTCGCCCGGGCATCGCGGGGCACTCCCAGGCTGCCCAGCAGTTCCGCCGCAGCCTTGTAGGTCTCCTTACGGTCCGCGCCCGCCAGCAGCCCCGCGAGCGCTACGTTCTCCACGGGCGTCAGCTCGGGAAGAAGCTCACCGAACTGGAAGACGACCCCGATGTGACGGCTGCGGTGGCGGGTCAGCTCCCTGCGGCTCATCCGGCCCAGGTCCGCATCCGCGACTCGCACGGTACCTTCCGGTTTCACCAGCCCCAGAGCGCAGGAGATCAAAGTACTCTTCCCGCTGCCTGACGGTCCCATTACTGCGACGGAATCACCTGTACATAGACGCAGGTCAAGTCCGTCGAACAGTGTCCTGTCACCGATCTGGTACCGAAGAGAACTGAACTCAAGCGCAGCACCCTTCGCCGGCCTGCGCGGAGATTTGTTTTCCATTCTTACCCACCTGATAAAAAGGTGTGGGGCCGCCGATATCGGCGGCCCCACATGAACCGTCCCTACTGGCTTCGTTCCGTGTCACACTTGTCCGGAGCCCAGCCGACGGATATGCAAGCCTGCACCATCCAGACCGTATTGCCGGACCCGCTGGTGGCGGTTGTACCGGACCCAGACTTGTTGTGCAGGGTGTAGGGATACCCGTCGCTACTGTTGCGCGAGTAGCGGACGTAGACGGACTGCCCGTCCTCCTTGAGGTCCGTCACAGCGCACAGTCATCCGACCTGCCCGCATTAAAAAAGTGCACCGATAGACTAACTGGCGGACCGAATGAACTCCCTCGTCCATTTTAGGTCAATATTCGCCCAGATTTATACTCCTGCTGAAGCGTGGCGACCCCTTGATATAAGCGATCGCACGCGATGAGAGGTATTTTGCGCCACGCTAGGGCACTTATGGGCCACATTTATAAGGGAGGGGAAAATTCTCATTCCGGCGTCAGACCCCGGCGCGGCGCAAGGGTGGAGCGCCGGGATCTAGAGAAGGAGGCGGGCGTCAGACAGTGATCTCCGCTGGGGCTGAAATCGGCGGCCGGACGCCGGTCAGCTCCTCGGCGCGGTCCAGGAGGAGCGGTGCGAGCTTGGGGTAGAAGCCGCGCGCGACGGCTTGGAGCATTTCCGCGAGCGCGGCCGGTTCGCCGACGCGGCCGGCGGGAGTGTTGAGGCCTCGTCCCAGTGATCGCGGCTCCTGGCCGAGGTCAGCACTACGTCCAGGGCCGGGCAGGAGGCAGCAGGCAGAAGGCCGGCGGCGCCGGGCATGAGGCCGGGGTGGATCAGGTCCACCCGTTCAGGTGTCATTGCGTCGAGGAGGTCGCCGCCATGCAGCGGCGCGGAGCCGAGGGTGATCATCCCTGCGTCCCGGACGAACCGGGGGCGAGGGCGGTGCTCACGGGAGTGCTCCCTTCGTCCGGGGTCGTTCGTCCGGAATCGTCCGGGGCGACCTGGAGAGCCTAGGAGCGCGCACATAGAGTGCCGCCATGAGCGACGACGTCAAGGGCGACAGTGCGATGCCGGGGCCGCTGCACCTGAAGGGGCGGGTGCTGGTCGGGCCCGAGGAGGTGCGCGACGAGCTCTGGGTGGTCGGCGGGCGCGTCTCCTTCGAGCGCCCGCGCGGGGCCCGGGAGATCACCGAGATCACCGGCTGGGTGCTGCCCGGGCTGGTCGACGCGCACTGTCACGTAGGACTGGACGCCCACGGGCCGGTGGACGCGGACACCGCCGAACGCCAGGCCCTGACCGACCGCGACGCCGGCACTCTCCTGGTCCGCGACGCGGGATCCCCGTCCGACACCCGGTGGATCGACGACCGCGAGGACCTGCCGAAGATCATCCGGGCCGGCCGGCACATCGCCCGCACCCGCCGCTACATCCGCAACTACGCCCACGAGATCGAGCCGGCCGACCTCGTCGAGTACGTCGGCCGCGAGGCCCGGCGCGGCGACGGCTGGGTCAAGCTGGTCGGGGACTGGATCGACCGCGAGGCCGGCGACCTCGCCGCCTGCTGGCCGCGCCCCGAGGTCGAGGCGGCCATCGCCGAGGCCCACCGCCTCGGGGCGCGCGTCACCGCGCACTGCTTCGCCGAGGACTCCCTGCGGGACCTGGTCGAGGCGGGCATCGACTGCGTCGAGCACGCTACGGGGCTCACCGAGGACACCATCCCGCTGTTCGCGGAGCGCGGGGTGGCGATCGTCCCCACCCTCGTGAACATCGCGACCTTCCCGAAGATGGCGGCGGGTGGCGAGGCCAAGTTCCCGAACTGGTCCGCGCACATGCGCAGACTGCACGAGCGGCGCTACGACACCGTCCGCGCCGCCTACGACGCGGGGATCGGGGTCTACGTGGGCACGGACGCGGGCGGTTCCCTTCCGCACGGCCTGGTCGCCGCCGAGGTCGGCGAGCTCGTCAAGGCCGGGATCCCGCCGCTGCAGGCCCTGTCGGCGACGGCGTGGGGTGCGCGCGAATGGCTCGGCAGGCCCGGCCTGACCGAGGGGGCGCCGGCGGACCTGGTGGTCTACGGGACCGATCCGCGGGCGGACGTACGGGCGCTGGCGCGGCCGCTGAGGGTGGTGGTGAACGGCAGGGTGGTGGCCTGAACCCGGCGGGGGGAGGAGAGTTGACGGGGCGTGACGTCGACGGCCGTGCGGTCGTTGTGCATGACCTTCGCGGGGGAGGGTGCCCGCGATGTCCGGGACGGGAGGGAACTCCCGTTCCGCAAGGGGTGCATTAATTCGAACCTGTGCATGGAAACCACCCTTTGGGGTGAACTCACGCCGGGTTGGCACCCGTTCACTCTCAGTGCGTAAAGATTCCGGGGTCGAGGCCGTCGGCGCGCGCAATGTCCCCCATTGGCGGCGCGACGGCTCCCATCTCCCTGGGGGTTCCACCACCTTGAACAGCAACACCTTCCGCATGCCCGTGGCCGCGCTGTTCGCCACGGGAGCGGTCGCCCTGCTCGCCGCTCCGCCCGCCTCCGCCACCGGTTCCCACCCGGGCGGCGAAGGCAAGGCCAGTGCCGTGGTCCTGCGCGCCGGACTGGACGTGGGCCTGCTCAACAAGACCGTGCACGTCCCGCTGAAGGCGACCCTCAACGAGGTCAGCGCCCCGGCGGACGCGGACAAGACGGCCCTGACCGTCGCCCTCGACGGGGTCGAGGGCGGAAAGCCGGTGAGCGTCCTGCGCGCCGACGTCGCCACCTCCAAGGCCACCGCCGACGAGGACGGGGCCCAGGCCGAGGCGAACCTCGCCAAGGCCCGGGTGCACGTGCCGGGCCTGCCCGACCTCTCCCTGATCGAGGTGGAGAAGGTCACCTCCAAGGCGGTCTGCGCGATGGGCGCCAAGCCGGTCGCGAGCTCGAACGTCCTCGGCACGGTCACCGCCCTCGGCAAGAAGGTCACCCTCTCGGCGGACGGTCCCACCAAGGTCGAGGTGCCGGAGGTCGGGCTGGTCAGCCTGGAGCTCTCCGCCACGGAGACCACCTCCAGCACGGCCGCCGCGACCGCGCTGCGGCTCAAGGTGTCGGTGAACCCGCTCCACCTGAACGTCGCGGAGGTCGAGGGGGAGATCGTGCTCGCCGAGGCCCGCTGCGAGTCCCCGGCCGCCCCCGCCCCCAGTCCTTCCTCGAAGCCCGGGGTCAAGCCGCAGACGGTCGCCTCGGGCACCGCCGGGACCGAGGCCGGCCTCGCGGAGACCGGCGGCGGTTCACTCACCCCGTACGTGACGGGCGGCGCGCTGATCCTGCTCGGCTTCGGCGCGGCCGCGCTGTTCGTCACCCGGCGCGGCAGGGCCTCGTAGCGCCGCCGCGTAACGTCGCCGCGCAGCGCCGCCTCGTAACGTTGCCCCGGCGGGCTAGCGTGTGGCGCGGGTCAGCCCCTGCTCGCCCGCGCCGCGCGACATCACGGCCTTCGTCACCTCGCGGTCGGCGGAGGCGTAGGTGCTGTCGGAGGACTCCGGGGAGGCGCACGAGGTGCAGACGACGCGGAACGGCGGCCGCATGTCCGAGTACTGCGTGAGGTATTCCGCCTTCACCACCTCCCAGCGGACCGGCCGGCCGGCCGCCGGGGCGAAGGTGAACCGGGGGATCGAGGACATGTTGCCGCGGGCCTTCTCGGCCTCGTAGAAGCTGGCCACCTGGTCGCCCATGCCGTAGACGACCCAGGTGCCGTTGACCTTCTCGTACGGCTGCGGCACGTGATTGTGCGTGCCGAGGATCAGGTCGATGTCGGGGAGGCCGTCCGCCCCGCGCGAGGCGGTCAGCGTCCGGGCCAGGTCCAGCTGCTGCTGGTCGGGGGCCGTCTGCCACTCGGTGCCCCAGTGGACGCTGAGGACGACGACGTTCGCGCCGGCCGCGCGCGCGGCGCGGGCGTCGGCGACGATCCGGTCCACGTCGATCAGGTTCACGGCCCAGGGCTTGCCGGAGGGGAGCGGGATGCCGTTCGTCCCGTACGTGTAGTCCAGGTGGGCGACCTTGGCGCCGCCGGCTTCGAGCAGCGCCGGGGCCTTCGCCTCCTCGGCGCTGCGGGCCGATCCCACGTGGCGGATGCCGACGCGGTCCAGGTTCTCCAGGACCCGGACGAGGCCGTCGTACCCGTCGTCCAGGGTGTGGTTCGAGGCGGTGGAGCAGCTGTCGTACCCGGTGTCGCGGAGGGCGTCGGCCAGTTGGTGCGGGGCTTTGAAGAGCGGGTATCCGGTGTAGGGGCCGCCGGGCCGGCCGTACGGTATCTCGTGGTGGCACACCGCCAGATCGGCGGCGGAGACCACGGGTTCGACCCCGGCGAGCATCTTCCTGAAGTCGTAGCCGCCCCGCTCCGCGGAGTCGTCGGCGGCCCGCTGGACGATGGACGGGTACGGGATGATGTCGCCGGTCCCGACGAGCGTGAACGGTTTCCCCTCCGCCGAGGCCGGGGCCGAGGCTGCGGGGGCGCCGCCCGGGCTCGCAGCTGGGTCCGGCGCCGTCCCCGGCTCCGCCCCCAGCCGCTGCTCGGTGGCCGGGCCGCCGTCCCGGCCGGCCAGGTGCGCCATGCCGTACACCGCGCCGCCCACGAGCGCCAGCCCCGCCGCGGCCGTGCCTATCCGCCCCGCTGTCCTCATCCCCGTACCCCCCGGTGTCGTGTGGCTGCGGCTTGCGAAAATCCTCGCGCACCCGGGCGGCCCGTGCCACACCTCCACCGCGGAACGGGCCGTTCGGGTGACGTTCGGTCAGCGCGCCGCGAGGGCCAGGTCGAGGGCCTGGAGGAGGCGGCCCGTCGTCGCCCGGTCGCGGACCGCCAGCCGCAGCCAGGAGCGGTCCAGGCCCGGGAAGGTGTCGCCGCGGCGGACGGCGAAGCCCAGTGCGCGCAGCCGGGTGCGGACCTCGGCCGCGCCCTCGATCCGGATCAGGACGAACGGCCCCTCGGCCACGCCCGCCACCGAGACCTCCTCGAACTCCGCGAGCCCGGCCAGGAGGTGCTCCCGGTCCACCGCGATCTGCCGGGCCGCGGCCTCCGCCTCGGCCAGCGCCGCCGGGGCCACACAGGCCTCGGCCGCGACCAGGGCCGGCGTGGACACCGGCCACAGGGGCTGCGCCGCCGACAGCTTCGCGATCACCTCCGGCTCGGCCAGCACGTAGCCGATGCGCAGCCCGGCCAGGCCCCAGGTCTTGGTCAGGCTCCGCAGCACCACCAGACCCGGTACGTCCGTCCGCCCGGCCAGCGCCTCGCGTTCGCCGGGGACCGCGTCCATGAAGGCCTCGTCGACGACCAGGATCCGCCCGGGCCGGGCCAGCGCGGCCAGGGTCGCCGCCGGGTGCAGCACCGAGGTCGGGTTGGTCGGGTTCCCGACCACCACGAGGTCGGCGTCCTCCGGGACCGCCGCCGGGTCCAGCCGGAAGCCGTCCGCCGCCCGCAGCACCACCCGCTCCACCCGGTGCCCCGCGTCGCGCAGGGCCGCTTCCGGCTCGGTGAACTGCGGATGCACCACCACGGGCCGTACGGCGCCCAGCGCCCGCGCGATCAGTACGAAGGCCTCCGCGGCCCCCGCCGTCAGCAGTACGCGCTCGACCGGCAGCCCGTGGCGCAGGGCCACCGCCGCGTGGGCCCGGCGGCCGTCGGGATAGGCGGACAGGAGGTCGAGCGAAGCCGCGATCCGGGCCTTCAGCCAGTCCGGCGGCGTGTGCGCCCGTACGTTGACCGCGAGATCGACCAGCGCCGAGCCGGTGTCCGCCACCTCCGCGTCCCCGTGGTGGCGCAGGTCGTGCGTGTGCGCCGTCGCCACGGCGCAGGTCGCCGCCACCGACCGGCGCTTGGGTACGAGCAGTTCCCCGCCCCCGGCGAGCGCGGCGGCCTCCGCCACCGAGGGGGTGCCGGCGGCGTCGCGCGCCGCGTCCGAGGGGTGCGGCACCACGATCGCGGCCAGTTGCTCGGACGGGTAGCTCAGCAGGGGCACGCCGAAACGTTCCGCCGCACCCGCGATCCCCGCCTCCACGGCCTTCGCCTCCACGGTGGCCAGGGCCGTCACGGCCCCCGCCGACAGACCGGCGCCGTGCAGGGTCTCCTCCACCAGCGCGCACACCTCGGCCACGGACACCCCCGCGCGGCCGCCGACCCCGACCACCAGCTGCGTCGCGTACTCGCCCAACAGGTTCACCCGTTCTCCGTCGTCATGATCGTGGTCGTGGTCGTGCTCGCACGTGTGGTCGTGGCCGTGGCCCTGCGCGCGGTCCTCGCGTCCGGCAGGCCCGGCCGGTGCGCCGGGTCCGTCAACCGTCCGTGGTCCGCCACCCGGACGCGGAAGTGCGCGGGCGGCGAGGAGTCGGTATGCAGGGGCACATGGCCGTGATCGTGGCGTTGGGCGCGTTCCTGATGACCCTGGCAGGCGGATGGACGGCGCAGCGCGTCACCGACCGCCGCCACCTCGTGCTGGGCCTGGCCGGCGGGCTGATGCTCGGCGTCGTGGGCCTCGACCTGCTCCCGGAGGCCATGCGGGCGGCCGGTGACGAGCTCTTCGGGGTCCCGCTCGCGCTGCTGCTCTTCGTCGGCGGGTTCCTGGCCGCGCACTGCGTGGAACGCCTGCTGGCCGTCCGCCAGGCCTCCCACGGCGGCACGAACGGCGACGGGCACGGGGACCACGGAGGCAGGGTCCCCCAGGTCGGGCTGACGGCCGCCGCCGCCATGGTCGGCCACAGCCTCGCCGACGGGGTGGCCCTCGGCGCCGCGTTCCAGGTCGGCGGCGGGATGGGCGTGGCCGTGGCGCTGGCCGTCATCACCCACGACTTCGCCGACGGGTTCAACACGTACACGCTCACCCGGCTGTACGGGAACGCCCGCCGCAAGGCCCTGCTCATGCTCTTCGCGGACGCGGCGGCCCCCGTCGTGGGCGCCGCGTCCACTTTGCTGTTCACCCTTCCGGAGGAACCCCTCGGGGCCTACCTCGGGTTCTTCGGCGGTGTCCTGCTGTACCTGGCCGCCGCCGAGATCCTGCCCGAGGCCCACCACAAGCACCCCGCGCTGTCCACGCTGATGTGCACGGTGGGCGGGGTGGCCGGGATCTGGCTGGTCGTGGGCCTGGCGGACTGACGGGGCCCGGCGGACGGACCGGTCCGGCCGGGCCGATCCGGCCGGCCGGCCGCCGAGGACGCCGCGTCTCCGGCTCACCGATGCGCTGCCGCTGCTTCGGCGAAGCGCAGGGCCACGGACGGCTCCGCCGCCCAGTGCGTGTGCAGGTAGCTGGCGTGCACGCCGTTCTCCACGAAGCCCTCGACGCGGCGGTCCGGATGCGTGAACCCCCACGCCGGGGAGGCCCCGGAGCCCGGCTCGATCACCGTCCGGTGGAACTCGTGCCCGCGCAGCCGGGTTCCGGCCGGTGCGAGGACGCTGTCCGACACGGCGACCGCCTCGCGGTAGCCGAGCGTGAGCCGCTCCGACATCCGCGCGTCGGCGTCGAGCACCCCGCACATGGGCTTCCCGTCCAGCGAGCGGGCCAGGTACAGCAGCCCCGCGCACTCGGCGGCCACCGGGCCGCCGGCCGTGGCGAAGGCCGCGACGGCCTTGCGGAGCGGCTCGTTCGCGGACAGCTCCGGGGCGTACACCTCGGGGAACCCGCCGCCGATCACCAGGCCGCTGGTTCCCTCGGGCAGCGCCTCGTCCCGGAGCGGGTCGAAGGTGACGACCTCCGCTCCGGCGGCGCGCAGCAGCTCCGCGTGCTCGGCGTACGAGAACGTGAACGCGGCGCCTCCGGCGACGGCGACGACCGGTCGCCCGACGGGGCTCCGGGGGCGGAGCCCACTGTCCCGGGGAGGGGCGGGGTCGGGGAACAAGGTCCGGTCCGGAGCCCAGGCCTCGCATGCCAAGGGCGGGGCCGTCCTGGCCAGGGCCATCAGGGCGTCCAGGTCGCAGCCCTGGCGGACCTGGTCGGCCAGGGCCGTCACCGAGTCGAGGGCGTCGCGCCGCCGCTCGGCCACCGGGACCAGCCCCAGGTGCCGGGACGGCGCGGCGACCTGCGGAGCCCGCCGCAGGACACCGAGCACCGGCATCCCCGCCTCCTCCAGCGCCTCCCGCAGCATCACCTCGTGCCGGTCGGAGCCGACCTTGTTCAGGATCACGCCCCCCAGCCGCACCTGCGGGTCGAACGAGGCGAAGCCGTGCACCAGCGCCGCCACCGACCGGGACTGCGAGGAGGCGTCGACGACCAGTACCACCGGTGCCCGCAGCAACTTCGCGACCTGCGCCGTGGAGGCCAGTTCACCCCGCCCGGCGGCCCCGTCGTAGAGCCCCATCACGCCTTCGACGACCGCCAGGTCGCACCCGGCCGCCCCGTGCGCGAACAGCGGGGCCACCAGCTCCGGCCCGCACATGAAGGCGTCCAGGTTGCGCCCCGGTCGGCCGGTGGCCAGCGCGTGGTAGCCCGGGTCGATGTAGTCCGGTCCGGCCTTGTGCGGGGACACGGCGAGGCCGCGCTCCGAGAAGGCCGCCATCAGGCCCGTCGCGACGGTGGTCTTGCCGCTGCCGGAGGACGGCGCGGCGATGACGAGGCGCGGCACGTCGAACGAAGTCACCACTCGATGCCCTTCTGGCCCTTCTGGCCGGCGTCCATCGGGTGCTTGACCTTGGTCATCTCGGTGACGAGATCCGCGAACTCCACCAGCTTCTCCGGCGCGTTGCGGCCGGTGATCACCACGTGCTGCGTCCCGGGACGGTCGCGGAGCACCTCGATGACCTCGTCGACGTCGATCCAGCCCCAGTGCATCGGATACGCGAACTCGTCCAGCACGTACAGTCGGTGGGTCTCGGCGGCCAGGTCGCGCTTGACCTGCTCCCAGCCCTCCTTGGCCGCCTGTTCGTTGTCGAGCTGCGCGTCGCGCTGGACCCAGGACCAGCCCTCGCCCATCTTGTGCCAGACGACGGAGCCGCCCTCGCCTGAGGCGCCGAGCACCTTCAGCGCGTTCTCCTCGCCGACCTTCCACTTCGCCGACTTGACGAACTGGAACACCCCGATCGGCCAGCCCTGGTTCCAGGCGCGCAGCGCCAGCCCGAAGGCCGCCGTCGACTTGCCCTTGCCCGGCCCGGTGTGGACGAAGACGAGCGGGCGGTTGCGGCGCTGACGCGTCGTGAGTCCGTCGTCCGGAACGACGGACGGCTGTCCCTGCGGCATTACGCGGCCCTCCTGAGGGTCGGGGATGAGGTACGTACGTTCTTCACGAGCCCGGCCAGCGAGTCGGCCCGCAGCCCGTCCAGGCTCACGGCGGGCCCGCCCAGGTCGGCGGCCAGTACCCCGGCCAGCCCCAGCCGGACCGGCCCGGACTCGCAGTCCACGACCACGGAGGCGATCCCCTGGGCCGCCAGCAGCCGGGCGCTCTGCCCGGCCAGTTCGCGCGGCGTGCCGCCGTGCGCTCCGGCGGCGGTGCCGGCCGAGGTGGCCCGCCCGTCGGTGACGACCACGAGCAGCGGACGCCGGCTCGGGTCCCGCAGCCGCTCGATCCGCAGTACTTCGTGGGCCTTGAGCAGCCCGGCGGCG
This sequence comes from Streptomyces sp. NBC_00435, assembly GCF_036014235.1. Lineage (GTDB taxonomy): Bacteria > Actinomycetota > Actinomycetes > Streptomycetales > Streptomycetaceae > Streptomyces. Next base: position 1,992,245 of record NZ_CP107924.1, on the reverse strand, counting down.
AGCGGGGTGCGCCCGCCGGTCGGCAGCTTCTCCAGCCGGGCCGCCGCGGCGTCGACGGAGGAGGTGGGCGGCAGGGCCAGCTCGGCCGCGGCGCCCCGGAAGGTGACCAGGCCGACCTTGTCCCGGCGCTGGTAGGCGTCGAGCAGCAGGGACAGCACCGCTCCCTTGACCGCGCTCATGCGCTGCCGGGCGGCCATGGAGCCGGAGGCGTCCACGACGAACAGCACGAGGTTGCCCTCGCGGCCCTCGCGCGTCGCCTGGCGCAGGTCGTCCTTGCGGATGACCAGCCCGCGCCCGCTGCGTCCGCGCGCCTTCTGGTGCGGGGCCGCCGCGTGCACGGTCGCCGCCAGGTGCAGCTTCGTCAGCTGGCCCCGGGGGCGGGTGGCGCCGGTGGTGCGGCCGTGCGCGGTACGGGCCCGCGAACGCCGGCCGGAGGCTCCCTCGCCCAGTCCCGGGACGCTGAGCATCTTGGTGCGGAACGGCTCGGCGGCCCGTACGGGTGCCTGCTCGGCCGGATCGGCGCCCTGGGCGGAGTCGGGGGAGTCCGGGGACTGCGGGCCCTGCTCGGTCCCGGGCCGGTCCTCGACCCGCTCGTCCGGTCCGGGCAGCTCGGGCCCGGAATCCCGCGGAGGTATGCCGCCCCCGCCGTCGGGGCCCGCGCCGTCGTCCGGACCGTTGTCGTGCGGGCCGCCGTCCTCCGGGCCCTCGCCCGGTCCCTCGGGCTCCGGCTCCGGACCGGGCTCGGGGTCGTTGTCCGGGTCCTCGTCGGGGAACTGGTCCAGGATCCGGTCCAGCATCTCCTCGTCGAGACCCGGCGCGTCGAAGGGGTTGCGGCGGCGCCGGTGCGGGAGCGCCAGCAGGGCGGCCTGACGCACGTCCTCCTTGCGCACAGAGGTCCGGCCGGCCCAGGCGGCGAGCGCCGTCGCGGTGCGGGCCATCACGATGTCGGCGCGCATGCCGTCGACCTCGAAACCGGCGCAGGTCGCGGCGATCTGCAGCAGCGAGTTGTCTCCGAGGACCACCTGGGGGAGCAGCGCCCGCGCGGCCACCACCCGGGCGCGCACCGCTTCCTCCTCCCCGGCCCAGCGGCCGGCGAAGCCCGCGGGGTCGTCCTCGTAGGCGAGCCGGCGGCGGACCACCTCCACGCGCTGGACGGGCTCGCGGGAGGCCGCGACCTCGACGGTCAGGCCGAACCGGTCCAGGAGCTGCGGGCGGAGCTCGCCCTCCTCGGGGTTCATCGTGCCGACGAGGAGGAAGCGGGCGGCGTGCCGGACCGAGACGCCCTCGCGCTCGACGTAGTTGGCGCCCATCGCGGCGGCGTCCAGGAGAAGGTCGATGAGGTGGTCGTGGAGCAGGTTGACCTCGTCGACGTACAGGATCCCGCGGTGGGCGTCGGCCAGCAGGCCCGGCTCGAAGGCCTTCACGCCCTCGGCGAGGGCGCGTTCGATGTCGAGGGCGCCGACCAGGCGGTCCTCGGAGGCGCCGACGGGCAGCTCCACCATGCGCGCGGGCCGCGCCGCGCCCTGCCCGGGCTCGTGCGGGCCGTCGGGGCAGACGGGGTCCGGGGCGGTGGGCGCGCAGCTGAACCGGCAGCCGGGGACGACGTCCACGCGCGGCAGCAGCGCGGAGAGGGCGCGGACGGCGGTGGACTTGGCGGTCCCCTTCTCGCCGCGCACGAGCACACCGCCGACCGCGGGGCTCACCGCGTTGAGCAGCAGCGCGAGGCGCAGGTCGGTCTGGCCGACCAGTGCGGTGAACGGGTAGGGCGTGCTCATGCGGTGGCCCCTCCTTCTGTTCGGGTACGGATACGCGTGCGCGGGCTGGTACGGATGCGGGTGGCGGGGCCCGGCTGCGGGTGTGCCGCTGCGCGGGGCCGCAGTCTCCCACCCACCCTTCGCCCGTTCCCCGGGGCTCCGCCCCAGAACCCGGTCCTCAAACGCCGGACGGGCTGGATCCGGCCGGCGTCGGCCCGCACCTGAACGCCGGGAACTGGCCCCTGGGGAACGGGGGAACGGGCCGGCCCCCGCAGGACGACGCGCGTCATGGCGCGCCCGGCGGGAGGAACGGCAGGCCCGCCGGGGCCCCGCCCTCGATGAGGCGCATCAGCGCAGCGGTGTCCGCGTGTTCCTCGATCAGGTCACCGAGCAGGTCCAGCTGCTCCTCCCGCAGGGCGGCGAAGGAGGTGTTCGGGGCCGGGACGAAGCGGCGGCCGGCGGCCGAGGCGACCTCGCGCAGGAAGGCGCGGCGGAAGCCGTCCGACTCCAGGGAGCCGTGCCAGTGCGTGCCCCACACCGACCCGACCCGGCACCCGTCCAGGAAGGGGGTGCCGCCCAGGACTTCGGCGACGCCGTGGTGGATCTCGTAGCCCTCCACGGGCTCGCCCAGCGCCGAACCCACCGGCCGCTCCAGGGTCTTCTCCCGCTCGAAGCGGATCCGCACGGGCAGGAGCCCGAGACCCGGTACCGAGCCGGCCTTCGACTCGACCTCGTCCTCGATGTGCTCGCCGAGCACCTGGAACCCGCCGCAGATCCCCAGTACCGGACGCCCCTCCGCGGCCCGCCGCACCAGCGCGTCGGCCAGCCCGCGCTCCCGGAGCCAGGCGAGGGCCTTCACCGTGCCGCGGGTGCCGGGCACGACGACCAGGTCCGCGTCGGCCAGTTCCTCGGCCCGGTCCACGAACCGCACCACCACACCGGGCTCCGCCGCCAGCGCGTCGACGTCGGTGAAGTTCGACATCAGCGGAACCGCGCACACCGCGACCCGCAGCACGTCCTCGCCCACGGGCGGGGCGACCACGGATTCGCGTACGGCACCCCGCAGGGAGACCCGCAGGCCGTCCTCCTCGTCGATGCCCAGACCGTGCTGGAAGGGGAGCACTCCGTACGTCGCCCGGCCGGTCAGGCCCCGCAGCATCTCCATGCCCGGTTCCAGCAGGCTGACGTCGCCGCGGAACTTGTTGACCAGGTAGCCCGCGATCAGCGACTGGTCCTCGGGCGAGAGCAGCGCCGTCGTACCGAAGAAGGAGGCGAAGACCCCGCCCCGGTCGATGTCGCCGACCACGACCACCGGGAACCGCGCGGCCCGCGCGATGCCCATGTTCACGATGTCGGTCCGGCGCAGGTTGATCTCGGCCGGGCTGCCCGCCCCCTCGCAGATCACGGCGTCATACGTGCCCCGCAACTGCTCCAGGCAGTCCGTGACGATGCCGAGCAACTGTTCCTGGCGCCCGCCGTGATAGCCGCGGGCGCTCATCTCGCCGACCGGCTTGCCCAGCAGCACCACCTGGCTGCTGCGGTCGCTGCCCGGCTTGAGCAGCACCGGGTTCATCAGGGCGGTCGGCTCCACGCGGGCCGCCTGCGCCTGCATGGCCTGCGCGCGGCCGATCTCGGCGCCCTCCCTGGTCACGAAGGAGTTCAGCGACATGTTCTGCGCCTTGAACGGGGCCACCTTCACACCGCTGCGGGCCAGCCACCGGCAGATGCCCGCCGTGACCACGCTCTTGCCCGCGTCCGACGTCGTACCCGCGACGAGGAGTCCCCCGCCGCGCTTCGCGCCGTTCATGCGCGCCCCTTTCCTGTACGGGAGGTGGGGGAGGTACGCGCGATGCGGGAGACCAGCGTCCGGGCGGCCACACAGGCCCCCAGCGCCACCCACGTCACCTGGCGCGACAGGCGTACCGCCCGTTCGATGTCGGCGACCTCCACGGGCCGCCCCGCCCCGCCGTTGAGCACGGCGCGGTGCTCGATGCGGCCCCCGTACGCGAGGGTCCCGCCGAGCCGTACGCCGAGCGCCCCGGCGAAGGAGGACTCCACCGGGCCGGCGTTGGGGCTCGGATGCTTGGCGGCGTCCGCGCGCCAGGCCCGTACGGCTCCCGGCCGGTCGGGGCCGGCCAGGACGGCGGCCAGCGCCGTCAGCCGGGCGCCCGGCCAGCCCGCGACGTCGTCGAGCCGGGCGGAGGCCCAGCCGTAGCGCAGGTGGCGGGGGGACCTGTGGCCGACCATCGCGTCCAAGGTGTTCACGGCGCGGAAGGCCAGCAGCCCGGGGACGCCCGCGACGGCGCCCCACACGAGGGCCCCGACGACCGCGTCGGAAGTGTTCTCGGCGACCGACTCCACCACGGCACGGGCCATCTGCTGCTCGTCCAGTGCCTGCGGGTCCCGGCCGCACAGGTGCGGCAGTCGTGCCCGGGCCGCCTCGACGTCACCGGCGGCCAGGGCGCCGCCTATGGTGCGGGCCTCCCGGCCCAGCGAGGTGCCGCCGACGACGGCCCAGGTGGCGGCGGCGGTGAGGGCGATACGGGCGGCCGCGGGCCGGGAGCGCACGGCGCGGGCGCCGAGCGCGCCGACGGCGGCCGCGCCTCCCGCGCACACCAGGGTGTGCAGGACGCCCCGCGCGCGGTCGTCGCGCCACAGGGCGCGCTCGACGGCGGCGGCGGCTCGTCCGAAGGCGGCCACGGGGTGCCCCCGGCGCGGATCCCCGAGGATCCGGTCGCCGATCAGGCCGGCCGTGGCGCCGTACGCGAAGACGCGATCGGCACGCATGGTGGCAGGTATGTCCTCACTCAGGGTCCGCGCCCTGGTTCGACGTGTCCGGCGGCGAGAGTTCCTGGCTCCCGGACGCACTCGGGTCGAGTGCTCCGGTGACAGTGGCGGGACCGCGCCGGATTCGCACCGGACTTCCTCTCCATGCCGCCGCAATGGCTCGGGCAGTCCACCACGCAGCGCGAATGCCCGTCAACTCGCCGTTGACCTGCGGTGGGGTGGTGGGGACGGGTGGGCCTGGGCATGCGAAAGCTCCCCCCGGGAGGACCCGGAGGGAGCCGTCGCCATCGGATGACGCAGGTGACGCGGGTGGTGCAGGTGACGCAGGTGATGCCAGTGACGCGGGGGTTCAGGCGACGATCAGGTAGATCCCGTAGCTCACGGCCGCCGCGCAGAGCGCGAAGCAGGCGTAGGCGCCGCTGCGGGCCAGGGTGGCCGCGCCGCCCCGCTCGGTGGCGGCCTCGTGCTTGGACAGGCCCATCAGACCCAGGGTGAACAGGGTCACGAGGACGACGGTGGCGCTGAGGCTGACCCCGAAGACGGAGCCGAGTGCTGCCCAGTCGATCTTCATGCTGCGGATTCCTCTGTCGTTCTCGGGGTCAGACCGCGGCGGCGGGAGCCGCGGGGGTCGCCGGGGCGGCCGGGATGGTGGCCTTGAGGGCTTCGTCCGTCACGGCGGCGGTCGTGCCGGGGGTGCCGGCGACCGGCGGGACGGCGACGGCGGCCATGGCCGTGGTGACCACGCCGGGCTCCTCGGCCGCGGCCGGGCCCGCGTCGTTGACGTTGGTGTGGTCGACGACCTGGCGGCGCGAGATGAACCAGATGGCGACGCAGGAGCCGACCAGGAAGAGTGCGACGGCGGTGACGCCGACGTCCCCGGTGCGCATGACCAGCTCGGCGCCGGAGGCGACGAGGGCCGCGGCCGGCAGGGTCAGGCCCCACGCGATGAACATGCGGGTGGCGGTGGACCAGCGGACCACACCGCCCTTGCGGCCCAGGCCCGCACCCATGACGGCGCCGGAGCACGCGTGGGTGGTGGAGAGGGAGAAGCCGAGGTGGGAGGAGGCCAGGATGACGCTGGCGGCCGAGGTCTGGGCGGCGAAGCCCTGCTGCGGCTGCAGGTCGGTCAGGCCGCTGCCCATGGTGCGGATGATGCGCCAGCCGCCCAGGTAGGTGCCCATCGCGATGGCCATGCCGGCGGAGACGATGACCCAGACCGGCGGGTTGGAGCCGGGGGCGATGGCACCGCCGGCGACGAGCGCCAGGGTGATGATGCCCATCGTCTTCTGCGCGTCGTTGGTGCCGTGCGCGAGGGAGACGAGGCCGGCCGAAGCGATCTGGCCGGCGCGGTAACCCTTGGCCGAGGTCTTCTCGCCCATGCCCTTGCCGACCTTGTACGTGACCTTCGCGGCCAGGTAGGCGGCGACGCCGGCGACGATCGGCGCGGCGATCGCGGGGATCAGGACCTTGGTGACGACGACGCTGCCGTTGACCGCACCCATGCCGGCCGAAGCGACCGCGGCACCGATCAGGCCGCCCATCAGGGCGTGCGACGAGCTGGAGGGCAGTCCGACCAGCCAGGTGACGAGGTTCCAGAGGATCGCGCCGACCAGGGCGGCGAAGATGACCTCCGGCTGGATGCCTTCCTCGTTGACCAGGCCCTTGGAGATCGTCTTGGCGACTTCCACGGACATGAAAGCGCCGACGAGGTTGAGTACGGCGGACATGGCCACCGCGGTCTTGGGCTTGAGGGCGCCGGTCGAGATGGTGGTGGCCATCGCGTTGGCCGTGTCGTGAAAACCGTTCGTGAAATCGAACACGAGAGCGGTGATGATCACGATCCCGAGGAGAAGCGTTATGTGCTCCATTTACCCAGGCTTCTGTTTGACGTCGGTGGTTCGTGGACCGTAGGCAACCTGGATGAACGGAAGGTGAACTGACAGGGGTCATGCGGTGTATCGATCCGGCACCCGATCGGGACCTTCGTCCCGGTAGGGGCGTCGATGCATCGATTGATGCACGTCACGGCGGGGTGTCCGGACCCCGCGGACCGGGACCTGCGGCACCCCGCTGCCGGCGCGGGCGGGGGCGGAGGAGACCTAGATCACCCTCCGGGCCGTCCCTGGAGGGGCGTGCTCGGAATCATGTCCTCCGGTGGCCCGCCGCCGTGTCCGGCTCGACACTGGAGCGGTGCGCACCGCTACAGCGACGGCAGCGGCCGTCACCACGACTCTGCTCGGCGCCGGCGCGGCCGCCGTCACCGCCGCCGCGCTCGCCGGCCGGTACGCCGCCGACGCGGCCCTGCGGACCGAGCCCGGCCAGCCGCTCCCCGGCGGCCCCCGGCTCAGCGTCCACTCCACCGCGGCCGGGCGGGTGGAGCTGACCCGCTCGCTGGCCTCCCTGCGCCCCGGTACGTACGGACTCACCGCGCCCGGGGTGCACGCCGTGGTCGGGCCGGTCCTCCCCGACGCCCCGCACGGTCCCGACACCGTGGTGCGCCGGCTCCTCGCCGTCACCCACGGCAGCCTCGAACCCGGGACCCGCGTCACCCTCACCCCCCAGGTCCACCTGGGCAATCCCGGCACCGCCCTCGGGTTGGACCATGCCGACGTGGACGTTCCGGGTGAGCTCGGCGCGCTGCCGGCCTGGTTCGTGCCCGCGGCCCGCGACACCTGGGTGATCACCGTCCACGGGCTGGGTGCCACCCGGGAGCACCCGATGGTGGTCATGCCCTTCCTCCACCGCCACCGGCTCCCCGTCCTGGACATCGGCTACCGGGGCGACCTCGGTGCGCCCGCCTCCCCGGACGGCCTCGGCCACCTGGGTGAGTCCGAATGGCGCGATCTCGACGCCGCCATCCGCTACGCCCTGCGCTACGGCGCCCGCCGCGTCGTCCTGCACGGCTGGTCCACCGGCGCCACCATGGCCCTGCACGCCGCCGAACGCTCGGCGCTGGCCGACCGGATCTGCGGACTGGTCCTCGACTCGCCCGTGCTGGACTGGCACGCCACCCTGCGCGCCCTCGCCGCGGCCCGCCGAACCCCCGCCCCGCTCCTCCCGTTCGCCGTCAAGGCGGCCGAGGGTCGCGCGGGCCTGCGGGTGGACCGGCAGGCTCCGGGCTCGGATCCGTCCGCCCTGAGGATTCCGGTCCTGATCTTCCACGGCCCCGACGACACGCTCGCCCCCTGGGAGCCCTCCCGCCATCTCGCCGCCGCCCGCCCCGACCTGGTCACCCTGCGCTCCGTCCCCGGGGCCGCGCACGGGGCGATGTGGAACGCCGATCCGGCCGCGTACGAAGAGGCGCTGCGCCGCTTCCTGACCCCTCTCATGTAGCGCACCGCGCGACGGGCCGTCGGGCGAGGTGTCCGAAGAATGCGCGCCCGACAGGACGGGGAGGCCGGGTTGTCCCGGTCTGTCCCTCCCGGCCCTTGTGGCAATGGCCGGTTCCGTTTGGGCTTTCGGCCGGTGACGGGCGAGACTGCTCACGTGACGTCCCGAAAGCCTGATGAGCAGTTGGCTCGCGACTCCAGACTCCGACTCATCTCACCGCGGTCCGTCGCCACGGCCCGCAAGGCGGTGACCGACCGGCGAACCCGGACCGCCCCCAGGCCTCCGGCGGGTACCCCCGCCACGGCCGACCTCGCGAACAGGGCCCGCGCCTCGCTCGCCGACGCCGTGCGGCTCGCCCGCTGGGCCGAGCTCCACCTCGGCGCCGGAGGCGGTGACAGGCCCGCCCCGACGGGCGCGCTGCCCGCCGCCGACGCCGAACGCGCCGCCGCCCAGCTGAATCTGACACCCGGCCAGATCCGGGTCGGCTGGGACCGGGCCCGGCTCGCCGGCCTGATCGAGATGCACGGCGGCCATGCCCGCCCCGGCTGGCGCCTGCGCGCCTGGGACCGGGACGACACCGCCGTACTGCGCGGCTGGGTCGCCCTCTTCGACGCCTGGTCACTGGTCCACCCGGCCCCCGCCGACATCGCTCCCGCGGTCGTCGCCGAGGTCGTCGAGGCCATGCCTCAACTGCTCTCCCTGCTCCAGCTCTCCGCCGGTCCCGTGACCGTCCCCGATCTGCTGGACCTGCTCGGGCAGCGCGTGGACGAACTGCGCGACGAGCGCTGCGAAGTCCCCTACGAGGCCACCGCGCACGCCGCCGGCCCCGGCGGGGCCGACCCCGCGCCGCCCGTCCCGCTCGCCCGGCTGCTGCGCTGGGCGCTCGGCGGGCTCGCCGCCGTGGACGCCGTCACCCTCGGCCCCGCCCGGGCCACGCTCACCCCGCTCGGGAGCTGGGCCGTCTGGGTCAAGCTGGAACAGATCTGCGTCGCCGCGCAGAGCCCGGCCGGAAACATCGAGCAGTCCGCCGCCGCCATGCTCCACGGCTGCGCGCGGCTCACCCCGGGCCCGGCCCGCGCCGAGTACCAGGCCTGGCTGGCCGCCCGGCCGGTCGGCCACGCCGTCTCGGAGCTGCTGCACGCGGCCCGCGGCGAGGACGCCCTGCTGCGCGGGCTCGCCTTCGAGGCGCTGCGTGTGGTCGGAGCCCCCGCCGAGCCCGAGGTGCGCGCCGCCTCCCGCGAGGCGACGCTGCGTCCCTACGCCCTGCTCTGGCTCGCCGAGCACGACGGGGTCGACCCCGACGAAGCGCAGGACGTGCTCACCGCCGAGGAGCAGACCTGGCTCTGGGTGGACACGGCGGCGGCCATCGCCGACCACGGCGAGGCCGAGCTGCTGGCCCGCCATCTGGACTCGGCCGTGCGGACCACGGTCCCCAGGCTGCTGGACGAGGTCCGCGCCGTCGGCCACCCCCGCACCGTGCAGGTGCTGGTCGCGCTGGCCGCCGCCCACCCGGACCCGGCCCTGGCCAAGGCGGTGCGCCGGGCCGCCTTCCAGGTGCACACCGGCGGCGCGTAGCGCCCCCGTACGGGTGACGCGTACGCACCGCGGGATCAGACCTGCGGTGCGTACGTCCCGAAGCTCCACACATTGCCCTCGGCGTCGCGCGCCATGTAGTCACGCGAGCCGTAGTCCTGGTCGGCCGGCTCCATCAGGATCTCCACACCGTGCTCGACGGCCCGACGGTGGTGGGCGTCCACGTCGCCGACGACCACGTAGATCCCGGCGGGGCCGGCCGCCTCCATCGCCTTGTCGAAGGCGCCGCCGCGGCCCTTGCTGCCGAGCATCACCATGCCGTTCCCGTAGGACAGCTCCGCGTGCATCACGGCGCCGTCCTCACCCTCGTACGCCGCGACCTGGGTGAAGCCGAACGCCTCGGTGAGCTGTTGGATGGCGGCCTTGGCGTCGGTGTACAGCAGTGTCGGATAGACGGTCGGAACGCCTGCCATGACGATCACTCCCTCGTGTGCCGTGTATGGACGGTGACCCACGTCACAGCATGGCAGGCGCCGCGAGAAGTCAGCGGAAGGTGTTGCACTGGGCCATGTCGCCCGTGCGGTAGCCCTGGTAGAACCACTGCTGGCGCTGCTCGGCCGAGCCGTGCGTCCAGGACTCCGGGGTCACCCGGCCCTGGAACTTCTCCTGGATCCGGTCGTCGCCGACCGCGGCCGCCGCGTCCAGACCGTCCTTGATGTCCTGGTCGGTCAGGCTGGTGATCAGCGGCCGGCCCGTGGACTCGTCCGGGGTCTTCGTCGCGTTGTGCGCCCAGACACCGGCGTAGCAGTCGGCCTGCAGCTCGACCCGGACCGCGTTGCTGTTCGCGCCCTGCCGGCCGTCCTGGGCCTTCTGCAAGGTGCCGGTCAGGTTCTGGATGTGGTGCCCGTACTCGTGGGCCACCACGTACGCCTGGGCGAACGGCCCGCCGCTCGCCCCGAACTTCGTGCGCAGTTCGTTGAAGAAGCCCAGGTCCAGATAGACCTGCCGGTCACCGGGGCAGTAGAACGGTCCGACCGCCGAGGTGGCCGCCCCGCAGGCGGTGCCCACCTTCCCGGTGAAGAACACCGTCTGCGCCGGGGTGTACTGGGCGCCGCGCCTGGTGAACTCCTGCTTCCAGAAGTCCTGGGTGCTGTTGATCACCGCCACCAGCCGGCAGTCCTCCTTGGCGTTCGCGTCCGCGCCGGTCTTGCAGCTCTGCTGCACCTGGGCGGCGGAGGAGGAGGTCGACGCGGGTTCCGGGCTTCCGTCGGACAGGCCCAGCTGCTCCGGGCCCACCCCGAACAGCAGACCCATGATCAGCGCGATGAAACCGATGATCCCGCCGCCGATCGTGGCCTTCCCGCCCGGGATGCGGCTGCCGCGCACGTCCTTGACCTCGGAAGTGTCCAGATTGGCGTTGTCGTCGAACTGCATCCCGCACCGCCCTCCATTCCTGCGACAAGGGGGCTACGGGTCACGTGTCCGCCCCTGCGGCGAGTATCAACCCGTTCATCCTCGTACGCCCCCCGGCCCGGAGGTGTGCTCCCTGGGCCGAACGGGGGACACGGGAGAGGGGGTGCGGTCCGTCCGGCGGGGGGCGGCCGGGCCCGAAAGTAGTTGCGGGCCCCCGGTAGAATGACTCCCATGGCAAATCTCCTCGCGGATTAGCGGCGTCGAAGCATCGCGTCCTGCCCCCCTTCCGCCGTCCCGACCCGCCCTGGAGTATTTCCGTGATCACCGCCACCGGCATCGAGCTGCGCGCCGGCGCCCGCATCCTCATCGAGAACGCTTCCTTCCGAGTCGCCAAGGGCGACCGGATCGGCCTCGTCGGCCGCAACGGAGCCGGCAAGACCACCCTCACCAAGTGCCTCGCGGGCGAGGGCCAGCCCGCCGCCGGCAGCATCGCCCGCTCGGGCGAGGTCGGCTACCTCCCGCAGGACCCCCGCACCGGTGACCTCGACGTGCTGGCCAGTGACCGGATCCTGTCCGCGCGCGGACTGGACGTCCTGCTCAAGAAGATGCGGATGAACGAGGAGCGCATCTCCTCCGGCGCCGGCGCCACCCGCGAGAAGGCGCTGCGCCAGTACGAGCGCCAGGAGACCGAGTTCCTCACCAAGGGCGGCTACGCGGCCGAGTCCGAGGCCGCGACGATCTCGGCCGCCCTCGGTCTGCCCGACCGGGTGCTCGGCCAGCCGCTGCACACCCTCTCCGGTGGTCAGCGCCGCCGCGTCGAGCTCGCCCGGATCCTCTTCTCGGACGCGGACACCCTCCTCCTCGACGAGCCGACGAACCACCTCGACGCCGACTCCATCGTGTGGCTGCGCGACTACCTGAAGACCTACCGCGGCGGCTTCATCGTCATCTCCCACGACGTCGACCTGGTCGAGACGGTCGTCAACAAGGTGTTCTACCTGGACGCCAACCGCTCCCAGATCGACGTCTACAACATGGGCTGGAAGCTCTACCAGCAGCAGCGCGAGGCCGACGAGAAGCGCCGCAAGCGCGAGCGCCAGAACGCCGAGAAGAAGGCCGCGGCGCTGAACTCGCAGGCCGACAAGATGCGGGCCAAGGCCACCAAGACCGTCGCCGCGCAGAACATGGCCAAGCGCGCCGACCGCCTGCTCGCGGGCCTGGAGGCCGTCCGCGCCTCCGACAAGGTCGCCAAGCTCCGCTTCCCGGACCCGGCGCCCTGCGGCAAGACCCCGCTCACCGCCGAGGGCCTGTCGAAGTCCTACGGCTCGCTGGAGATCTTCACCGACGTCGACCTGGCCATCGACAAGGGCTCCCGGGTCGTCATCCTCGGCCTCAACGGCGCCGGCAAGACCACGCTGCTGCGGCTGCTCTCGGGCACCGAGAAGCCCGACACCGGCACGGTCGTCCCCGGCCACGGCCTCAAGCTCGGCTACTACGCACAGGAGCACGAGACCCTGGACCCGGAGCGCACGGTCCTGGAGAACATGCGCTCCTCGGCCCCGGACCTGGACCTGGTCGCCGTCCGCAAGACGCTCGGCTCGTTCCTCTTCTCCGGCGACGACGTGGACAAGCCCGCGGGCGTCCTGTCCGGTGGCGAGAAGACCCGGCTGGCGCTGGCGACGCTGGTCGTCTCCTCGGCGAACGTGCTGCTGCTCGACGAGCCCACGAACAACCTCGACCCGGCCAGCCGCGAGGAGATCCTGGGCGCCCTGCGCACGTACAAGGGCGCCGTCATCCTCGTGACGCACGACGAGGGCGCCGTCGAGGCGCTGGAGCCGGAGCGCATCATCCTGCTCCCGGACGGCGTCGAAGACCTGTGGGGCCCGGACTACCGGGACCTCGTGGCGCTCGCCTAGGCGGTTCCGCTTCCGCTCCGGCGTCCGGGCCGAAGGTGATCCAGTTGCTTATGGATCATTCGGCTCAGGCGTGATCCATCATCTGAGTGAGTCGGTCTCATACCGTTCCGCGCTGGATGAGGACCCCGGCCGCATCCCGACGGATGCGCGGCCGGGGGCTTCCGTTTTTCGGGTCCGGCCCCCTGACCTGGCGATTCACGCCGGGGGAGGGGGAATGTGACGGAGGTCATGCAGCGGAAGAGGAGATTCCGTTCTGCTCGGGCGTCCACCCCTCGGCAAATGCCGTCGTACCGACCTTGCTGAATGGGTGGCCAGGAAGCCGGGGAGGGGTGATCATGAGAAGTCCAGAGCGCACTTCCCATAGAGGAGGCACGGGTGGCCGAGACTCTGAAGAAGGGCAGCCGGGTAACCGGCGCCGCGCGCGACAAGCTCGCGGCAGACCTGAAGAAGCAGTACGACTCCGGTGCGAGTATCCGGGCGCTGGCCGAATCGACCGGCCGGTCCTACGGATTCGTCCATCGGATGCTCAGCGAGTCCGGAGTCACGCTGCGCGGTCGCGGTGGCGCGACACGCGGTAAGAAGGCGGCTACGGCCTGACCACTTGGTTCCATTTGGTTCCGGCGGTTTTCCGTATTCAGCTCTATCGGTTCCAGTTCCACCGTCCCTCGGTGACCCCCGGTCGGCTCCATGGCCGGCTGGGTGGTTACTGTGCAGTCACTTAGGTCGGCACCACGGCCGAACGACGGCACAGACCCACCGGAGGGCACAAAGATGGCTCTGCTCGACAAGGACGGCGTACGGCTCACCGTCGACGACACGGTCGCCACGGTGACACTGACCAATCCGGCCAAGCGAAACGCTCAATCCCCCGCGCTCTGGCGGGCGTTGGCGGAGGCTGGACGGTCATTGCCGGGCACCGTCCGGGTCGTCGTGCTGCGCGGCGAAGGGAAGTCCTTCTCCGCAGGGCTCGACCGGCAGGCGTTCACCCCCGAAGGTTTCGAGGGCGAGCCGTCCTTCCTCGACCTGGCGCGCGGTTCCGAGGAACTGCTCGACTCCACCATCGCCGAGTACCAGGAGGCGTTCACCTGGTGGCGGCGCAATGACATCGTTTCCGTCGCCGCCGTACAGGGGCACGCGATCGGTGCCGGTTTCCAGCTTGCCCTCGCGTGCGATCTGCGCGTCGTCGCGGACGACGTGCAGTTCGCCATGCGCGAGACCGGGCTGGGCCTGGTTCCCGATCTCGGTGGCACCCAGCCGCTGACCTCGCTGGTCGGCTACGCCCGCGCGCTCGAAATCTGCGCGACGGGTCGCTTCGTGCATGCCGAGGAGGCGGAGCGGGCCGGCCTCGCCAACCTGGTCGTCCCGGCCGGCGAACTCGACGCGGCGGTCCAGGACCTCACCACAGCCCTGCTGGCGGCGCCGCGGGACGCGGTGATCGAGACGAAGGCGCTGCTCCAGGGGGCGGGCGCCCGGACGTACGAGGCCCAGCGCGCGGCGGAGCGCGCCGCCCAGGGCCGCCGCCTGCGTGACCTGGCGGGCCTCTCCGACTAGCCGCGGAGTTCCCGATCCGGCTGCGGCTCCGCTGGCCCCTCCGGCGTTTGAGGAGCGGTGACGGCCGCGTCGGGGAGAGCGGGCAGGGGGCTCCCGGCTTACCGTTGGTCGGGAGCCCGTACCCGAGAAGGGATCCGAGATGACCGAGTCCACATCGGGCGGCAGCGCCGCCAAGCCCCCCGCGGAACGCGGCCGGACGACCATCGCCGACGGCGTCGTCGAGAAGATCGCGGGCCTGGCCGCCCGCGAGGTGGTCGGCGTCCACGCCATGGGCAGTGGCAGCGGTCTCTCCCGTACCTTCGGCGCCGTCCGCGACCGTGTCCCCGGCGGGGCCAAGTCCTCCGTCAGCCGAGGCGTCAAGGCGGAGGTCGGCGAAGTGCAGACCGCCCTCGACCTGGAGATCGTCGTGGACTACGGCGTGTCGATCCGGGACGTGGCCCGGGCCGTCCGTGAGAACGTCGTCTCGTCGGTGGAGCGGATGACCGGCTTGGAAGTCGTCGAGGTCAACATCGCGGTCAGTGACGTCAAGCTGCCCGACGATGACGACGAGGGGCCGGAGTCCCGACTGCAGTAGAGGAGCCCGGATGAGCATGGCGGTCGTCGGCCTGGTGGCCGGCATGGTACTGGGGTTCGCCGGGTACTTCGGCGGCTTCGGGGCCTTCCTGCTGGTGGCAGCGCTCGGCGCCATCGGCTTCGTCGTCGGCAGGTTCCTCGACGGGGACCTGGAGCCCGGTGACCTCTTCCGGCCGCGCGGCCAGGACCGGGGTCACGGCCGTGACCGGGACCGGGATCGATGAGCACCTCCAGACCCGCGCCGGCCCGTGTGCCCGCCGCCGAGCGGGGGGCCACCCGGATCGCCGACCGGGTCGTGGCGAAGATCGCGGCCCAGGCCGCGCGGGAGGCTCTCACCCGGCCCGCCGCGGACGCGGCCCCGCCGCACGCCACCGTGACCGTGCACCACGGCATCGCCCGCGTACGGGTGGTCCTGGAGCTGGCCTACCCCTCGGACCTCGCCGCCCAGTGCGCGGCCGTACGCCGCCAGGTCGCCCGCCGCGTCGAGGAGTACGCGGAGATGGCCGTGCCCGAGGTCGACGTCGACATCGAACAGCTGCGTCCCGCACGGGCCCGTCCCGCCGCGGGGCAGGACCGGCGGCTGCGGTGAGTGCCCGCTTCTGGTCGCCCCGGCGGGTCCCGGCGGCCGTGGCGGCGCTCGCCGTGCTCGGGGTGGCGGGGCTGTTCCTGTACGACCTGGCGGCGGTACGGGCCCACCGCCCGGGCATGCGGTGGCGCCGAGAGCTCGGCCACGCGCTGGAGCGGCACACCCCGGGGGACCTCGCCGTCCTGATCGGCGGCGGGGGCCTGGCTGCGGCCGGGGCGGCGCTGCTGCTGTACGCCCTCGCGCCGGGGCGGCGGGGGATCCTCACGATGCGGGCCGGGCACCCGGAGGTCCGGGCCGGGCTGGAACGCAGGGCCGCCGCGCAGGTGCTGCGGGACCGGGCGATGGAGGTGTCCGGGGTGCGGTCGGTACGGGTCAGGGTGGGCCGGGCCCACGTCGGGGTCCGGGCCGTGTCGCACTTCCGCGAACTGGACGACGTACGGGCCGACCTGGACGCCGTACTGGCCGTCGGGGTCGACGAGCTGGGCCTGGCGCACGGGCTCCGGCCGCGGGTACGGGTGAACCGCCGGTGAGCCTCGCAGCGGTGAACCGGATCCTGCTCGCGCTGCTCGGACTGGCCCTGCTGGCGGCGGGAGCGTCGGTGCTCACGGCCTCCTGGCCGCTCGGGGCCCGCCACGAGCCCCTGCTGACGCCGGGAGTCCGGAGCTGGCCGCCACCCTGGTGGGCGGTGCTCGCCGGGCTCGGGGTGTGCGTCCTGCTGGCGCTGTGGTGGCTGCTGTCCCAACTGCGGCGCGGGAGGCTGCCGGACGTGCTCGTGGACACCGGGGACGGCGCGTTCGCGGTGCTGCGGGGGCGGGCCCTGGAGGAGGCCGTGGCATCCGATGTGCGCGAGGCCGTGGAGGGCGTGGCACGGTGCCGGGTCGCGCTGCGCGGGCGGCGCGGGGCCCCGGCCCTGCGGGTCGTCCTGGAACTGGAGCCGCACGCCGTGCCGGCCGACGTACTGGAGGCCCTCGCCGGGCCGGTGCTGGCCCGGGCCCGCGGTTCGGCGGCGCTCCCGGCGCTCCCGACGGAGGCCCGCCTGCACGTCACCCCCCGCCGGGCGCGACGGGTGACGTGAGGCTGGGGCGGCTCCCGCGCCCCGGGCTCCCGGCCCAGGCTCGCGGACCCGGGCTTCCGGCTCAGAAGCCGTGGCGGGAGCCGCCGTCCACCGAGAGCATGATGCCGGTCAGGTACGAGGCCGCCGGGGACAGCAGGAAGGCCGCCGAGCGGCCGAACTCCTCCGGGGTGCCGTAACGCCGCAGCGGGATCCGCGACTCGTTCCCGGAGCGGGCGGCGGCCGCGTCCCCGGACAGGGCGTCGAGCTCGCGGACCCGGTCGGTGTCGATGCGGGCGGGCAGCAGGCCGACCACGCGGATGCCGCGCGGGCCCAGTTCCACCGAGAGGGACTTCGCGAATCCGGCCAGCCCCGGGCGCAGCCCGTTGGAGATGGTGAGGCCCGGGATCGGCTCGTGGACGGAGCCGGACAGGACGAAGCCGATGACCCCGCCCTCGGAGAGCTCCGCCGCGGCCGCCCGGGCGAGGCGGACCGCGCCGAGGAAGACCGACTCGAAGGCCGCCGTCCACTGCTCGTCGGTGTTGTCCGCGGCCGAACCCGGAGTCGGGCCGCCCACGCTGATGAGGATGCCGTCGAAGCGGCCGAAGCGCTCCCGGGCCGTCGCGATGAGCCGGGCGGCGGCCCGTGGGTCGGAGTTGTCGGCGGCCACACCGGCCGCGTCCGGGCCCAGGGTGGCGGCCGCGGCCTCCGCGCGCTCCGCGTCCCGGCCCGTGAGCACCACCTTGGCGCCGTCGGCGGTCAGTTCGCGGGCGGAAGCGTAGCCGAGGCCCCTGGTGGCGCCGGTGACGACGTAGACACGGTCCTTCAGTCCAAGATCCATGCCCGACACGCTACGCGGTCGTCACCGGCTCCGGCCGCGAAGCGCTGTCCCCGGCGGCCGCTGCCGCCTCCCGGTCGCGCTTCTCGCGTCGTACGAGGACGATCCATCCCACCGGCACCGCGAAGGTGAAGAGCCACCACTGCACGGCGTACGCCATGTGCGGTCCGATGGAGTCGTGGTCGGGCTCGGCGACCGCCTCGGGCTTGCCGTCGGCCGGGACCGGGGCGGTGAGTTCCAGGTATCCGCCGAGGACCGGCCTGCCCAGGTACCGCGCCTGCTGGGTGCTGTTGATCAGCATCACCTGCCGGTCCGGCAGGCCCTTGCGGTCCTTGATGCCGCTGCCGCCGCTCGTCTCGTCGGCCTTCAACCGGCCGGTCACCGTGACCTCGCCCGCGGGCGCGGCCGGCACCGGCGGGTAGGCGCGCGGGTCGTCGCCGCCCGCCACCCAGCCGCGGTTGACGAGCACCACCCGGCCGTCGGCCAGCACCAGCGGGGTCACGACCTGGAAGCCGACCTTGTCGTCGTTCGAGGTGCGCATGCGTACGACGACCTCGTGCGCGGAGTCGTAGGTCCCGGTGGCGGTCACGGCACGCCAGTAGTCGGCGCGCGGGACCACGTGGCCGGGAGAGGTGACCCCGCTCATGGGGACCGGCTCCGCCCGCAGGTTCGCGGCGATCAGCTCGTTCTGCGCGACCCGGTGCTCATGGCGGTGGAACTGCCAGAACCCCAGCTTGATCATCGCGGGGATGAGGACGAGGCCGATGAGGGTGAGGCACACCCACTGCCGGGTCAGTACAAAGCGGTACACGCCCACGACGGTACCCCCAGCGGCGAGGACCCCGGTGGCCGGGTGGCCGTCCGGGGTCGTGGAGGAGGAGGGAGGGAGAGGGCGGCGCCGCGGTGAGGACGGTGACGGCCGTCAAACGCGGTCGGTGATTCCCACCTTCCCCTCCGCGCGGGCGCAGTGCCCGCCGCAGAACCACTGCCCCTCGACCTCGACGCCCTGCCCGATGATCTGGACCCGGCAGTGCTCACAGATGGGCGCCATGCGGTGAATGGCGCAGGAGAAGCAGTCGAAGACGTGCACGGCGCCCTGCGCGTGCACTTCGAAGGACATGCCGTAATCGTTCCCGCAGACTTCGCAACGTGCCATGGGCCGCATGCTGCGCAGGGCGGCGCACCGGAACAAGATCCACCGGGGTGAGTCGCCGCGCCTGCACCCGGCCGGCCCAACGGGCGGCCCCGGAGGGCCCCGCCCGGCCGGCTCTCGCCGGTCCTCGCAGGCCCCCGCCGGACCGCCCGTTCCCCGCCTGGGCTCAGTCCTGTGCCGGTGCCACGTCCCGCAGGAGCTGGGTGAAGGCCGCCTCGTCGACGACCGGGGTGCCGAAGGACTTCGCCTTGACCGTCTTGGAGGTCGAGGAGTCCGGGTCGTTCGTCACGAGCAGGCTCGTGAGCCGGGACAGGCTCGTCGCGACGTGCAGGCCCGCCTCGACGGCGCGGTCCTCCAGCAGCTCCCGGTCCACGGAGGTGTCACCGGAGAACGCGATCCGCATGCCCTGCTTGAGCGGCGTGCCGTCCGCCCAGCGCCCCGGGTTCGGGTACGGGCACGGTGGCCGCTTGCGCGAGGGCCGCCAGCTCGAACTGGCGCCGTAGGAGGCCTGGTACCCGACGCGCGGGGCGGCGGGGGTGTCCGACCACTCCGTCAGCGGCCGGCATTCCAGCAGGGGTAGCCGTACGTTGTCCCGCGCGGCCGCGTGCAGGGACGGACGGAACGCCTCCGCGAGGACACGGGCGTCGTCGAGCGCGTGGTGGGCGCGCTGCTGGACCACGCCGAAGTGCGCGGCGAGCGACTCCAGCTTGTGGTTGGGCAGCGGGAGGTTCAGTTCCTTCGACAGGGCGATGGTGCACAGCCGCTGACGCACCGGCGCGGTCGTGTCGGCCCGTGCGTACTCGCGGGCGATCATCTGCCAGTCGAAGATCGCGTTGTGCGCGACCAGCACCCGGTCGGCGAGCCGGCCCGCGAACTCCTCGGCGATGTCCTTGAAGAGCGGGGCGTCCTGGAGCATGTCACTGGTCAGACCGTGGATCCACACGGGGCCGGGGTCCCGGAGCGGGTTGACCAGCGTGTACCAGTGGTCCTCGACGTTGCCCCGGGCGTCGAGCCGGTAGACGGCGGCGGAGATTATCCGGTCGTCGCGAGCGAGCCCGGTGGTCTCCACGTCGACGACCGCGTACCCCTGTGGGTACGCGGTCGGCCACATCGTCTCTGCGGTCCTACGGTCGGCGAGCATGGTCACAGAGGATATCGGCCCGCGCCGGCACCCATGGCCCGCCGGCCCGTCCCGGCCATGAGGTCTCCGGCACAGCGGTATCCCCGCGTCCACCGTACGCACCGATCCCGTCCCGGGCGCCGCCGGAGCGCACAGGGGATTACCCACCGGGCGTCAACAGGGCTCTCACCAGGGCCCGTACGGACAGCTGGAACAGTCGTTCCGGGTCCACCGGGCGGGCCAGGGCGCGGGCCAGGGGCGGGTCGTGCGGGGCGTCGGCCGGGTCCCAGAGCTCGCTCTCGGCGGGCGACTGGGCGGGGGAGCGCTCGCGATTGCGCTCGAGCAGGACGAAGCCGATGATCTGGAACTGGATGGCGCGCACCGCGTCGGCCGCCCGGGCCCCGCGCAGGCCGGCCGCGTGCACCTCGTGGACCATGGCCTGCTGCGCGGGCATGAACATCCGGTCGGTGAGTCCGCGTTCGTGGACCATCGCGATCAGGTGCGGGCGCTCGCGCAGTTCCCGGCGCAGGATCCGGGCCACCGACACGATCCGCTCCGCCGGGGTGCGGCCGGCCGGGCGGATCGCGCCCATGTCCTCCACGGTCCGTTCCACGAGGGCGTCGAGGAGCGATTCGCGGTTGCCGACGTGCCAGTAGATGGACGTCACGGCGGTGCCCAGCTCGGCGGCGAGCTTGCGCATGGTGAGGGCGGCGGGGCCGTGCTGTTTGACCAGGGACGCGGCGGCGTCCAGTACCTCCGCGCGGGTCAGCGTGGTTCTGGTCATCGATCCGTCCCAACTTCCTGTCGATCCGTCAGATCAGGTACGTGCAGGGGTCTTTACCCTTCATCGCTCCCGGTGTAACTGTGTTACAGAACCGACTGAGTCCTAGACGAGGATGGTGCGATAGATGGCACGCGTACGGTACGGAGCGCGGACCGAGGCCGAGATCGCGGCGTCGCGCGAGAAGAGTTCCAAGCTCCCCGACATCTGGTCCACCGGCGTGGTGGCCGTCTGGGAGAGCGACCCCGACGTGGTGGCGGCGGTCCTGCCGCCACCGCTGAAGCTCGCCGACCGGCCCCTGGTGCGGGCCAACATCAGCAAGGTCGACCTGCCCGGTTACCCGCTCGGCGCCGGCTCGGTGGCCGTCGCCGCCCAGCACGGCGGGGTCGAGGGCTGGTACCCGCTGGTCATGCCGATGACCATGGAGCGCGCGCTGACCGGCGGCCGGGAGGTCTTCGGCGAGCCGAAGAAGCTCGGCGAGGTCACCGTCGAACGCGACGGCCTCGTCGTCAGGGCCTCCCTCGCCCGGCACGGGATCGCCTTCGTGGAGGTGCGCGGGGCGGTGGACCGCGAGCTGCCGCTGCCCGAGCCCACCACGAAGACCGACTTCTACTTCAAGTTCCTCCCGGCGGTGGACGGTTCGGGCTTCGACGCCGACCCGGTGCTCGTGCACTGCACGCGCAACGAGAAGGTCCGCAAGCTGGAGCACATCACCGGTGACGTGGTGCTCCGGGAGTCGATGTTCGACCCGGTCGCCGACCTCCCCGTACGCCGTCTCGTCGAGCTCACCATCGGCGAGAAGACCACCGACCAGCGGGGCAGGGTCGTCGAGCGGGTCAGCGCCCAGGCCCTGCTCCCGTACATCCACCAGCGCTACGACGACCCCATGCAGATCCTGGACGGCCCTCCGGAAGGCAGCGTCTGACATGCGACTCGAACCAGGACAGGTGGCCGTGGTCACCGGAGCCGCCAGCGGCATCGGCCGCGCCATGGCCCGCCGCTTCGCCGCCGAAGGACTGAAGGTGGTCCTCGCCGACGTGGAGGAGGGCGCCCTGCGCAAGGCCGCCGACGAGCTCGCGGCGGAGGGCACCGAGGTGCTCGCCAGGCTCGTCGACGTCAGCGACCGCGACTCGGTGCTCTCACTGGCCGACGCCGCGTACGAGGCCTTCGGCGCCGTGCACGTGCTCTGCAACAACGCGGGCGTCGGCTCGGGCGCCGAGGGCCGGATGTGGGAGCATGAGCCCAACGACTGGAAGTGGGCCTTCTCCGTCAACGTCTGGGGCGTCTTCCACGGCATCCAGGCCTTCGTCCCCCGCATGATCGCGGGCGGCGGCCCCGGCCACGTCGTCAACACCTCCTCGGGCGACGGCGGCATCGCCCCGCTGCCCACCGCCTCCGTGTACGCGGTCACCAAGGCGGCCGTGGTCACCATGACCGAGTCGCTCTACGCCCACCTCAAGGCGGAGGGCGCGGCCATCGGCGCCTCCGTCCTCTTCCCCGGACCGCACATGCTGCGCACCGGACTGTGGGAGTCGCACCGCAACCGGCCCGACCGGTACGCGAAGGAGCGCCCGCGCAAGAGCCCGTACCGCAGCCTCGACCAGTACGAGGCCGCGATGAAGCAGGCCGGCCACGAGGTGAACTTCACCCCGGTCGAGGACGTCGCGGACCACGTCGTGGACGGCATCCGCGCCGACCGGTTCTGGATGCTCCCCGACAGCGAGCACAGCGACCGGCAGATCCGCGCCCGCTCGCAGTCGATGCTCGACCGCGCCAACCCCGCCTACCTGGAAAGCTTCATCCTCGACTGAGGGATTGGTATGAACGCCGAAAGTGCTCAGAGCGCCGAGAGCGCGTACGAAGACCCGTACCTGATCATTTCCTCCGACTGCCACGCGGGGCTGCCGACCGAGCAGTACCGCCCCTATCTGGACAGCGCGTTCCACCCGCAGTTCGACGAGTTCCTGGGCCAGCGCGACGCCCGCCGCGCCGAGGCCACGCGCCTGGGCGTCCGCAACGAGGCCTTCGCCGAGAAGTGGTTCCACGACCACGAGGAAGGCCTGCGGGGCGGTTGGGACGTAGCGCAGCGGCTGAAGGAGCTCGACGGCGACGGGGTGGCCGCCGAGGTCGTCTTCCCCGACGCCGACGCCGTGGACAGCCAGACCGCGGCCCCCTTCGGGGTCGGCCTCGGGCTCTCCGGCGACCAGGACCCCGAGCTCGGCATGGCGGGCGCCCAGGCCCACAACCGCTGGCTCGCCGAGTTCGTCTCGGAGAATCCCGAGCGGCACTGCGGGGTCGCCCTGCTGCCCATCACCGGCGAACCGGACAAGGTCGTCGCCGAGATCCACCGCGCCAAGGAGTCCGGGCTCGGCGCGCTGATGATCCCCTCCATGTGGGTGGACAAGGCGCCCTACCACGACCGCCGCTACGACCCTGTCTGGGCGGCCGCCGCCGAGACGGCGATGCCGATCGTCACCCACTCGGGGGCCGCGCCCCGCCACGAGTACGGCGACCACCTCGGCATCTACGTCTCCGAGGTCACCTGGTGGCCGGCCCGCCCGCTCTGGTTCCTGCTGTGGTCCGGGGTCTTCGAGCGCCACCCGGGGCTGAGGTTCGGCGTCGCCGAGTCGGGCTGCTGGTGGCTGCCGAACCAGCTGTGGTTCATGGACCGGCTCTACCTCGGCGCGCACGGCGGCAAGAAGCTCTCGCCGTTCGCGGAGCTGAGGCGGCCGCCGAGCGAGTACCTGGACCGGCAGGTGTTCATCTGCGCCACCAACACCAAGCGGCGCGAGCTCGCCCAGCGCTACGAGATCGGCGTGGACAACATCCTGTGGGGCTCGGACTTCCCGCACCCGGAGGGGACCTGGCCCAACACCCGGAACTGGCTGAAGAACACCTTCCACGACATCCCGGTCGGTGAGACCCGCCGGATGCTGGGCCTGGCGGCGGCGGACGTATTCGGCTTCGACACCGGGAAGCTGGCGCCGATCGCCCGCCGCATCGGCCCCACCCCGGCGGAGCTGGGGCAGAGTGAGGACCAGGCGGCCGTCGAAGCCTCCTGGGCCCGCTCGCGCGAGGTGGGCCGGCACTGGCTGACGGACAACGACTTCCCGGTCCTGGGGGTGAACCCGTGAGCGACGCGACCGCCGCGACCGCCGCCCCGGACCGCTACACGGTCATCTCGGCCGACTGCCACGCGGGCGCCGACCTGCTGGACTACAAGCCGTACCTGGAGAAGCGCCACCACGAGGAGTTCGACGCCTGGGCCGCCGGCTACGTGAACCCGTACGAGGACCTCCTCGCGGACACGGCGGACCGGAACTGGAACTCCCAGCGCCGGCTGGCCGAACTCGAAGCCGACGGGATCGTCGCGGAAGTCCTCTTCCCGAACACCATCCCGCCGTTCTTCCCCAAGGCCTCGCTGATGGCCCAGCCCCCGACGGCGGCCGAGTACGAGATGCGCTGGGCCGGGCTCCAGGCCCACAACCGCTGGCTGGCGGACTTCTGCGCGGACGCGCCGGGCCGCCGGGCCGGTGTGGTCCAGATCCTGCTGAACGACGTGGACGCGGCGGTCAAGGAGATCCGCCGCACCCGGCAGGCGGGTCTGACCGGCGGCATCCTGCTGCCCGGCGTCCCGCCCGGCTCCACCGTGCCGGAGCTCTACTCGGCCGCCTACGACCCGATCTGGGCGGTCTGCGACGAGCTGGACGTCCCGGTCAACCACCACGGCGGCTCGGCCTCGCCGCCGCTGGGGGACGAGCCGGCGGCGCGGGCCGTCTTCATGGTGGAGACCACCTGGTTCTCCCACCGGGCCCTGTGGCACCTCATCTTCGGCGGGGCCTTCCGCCGCCACCCCGGGCTGAAACTGGTCCTCACGGAGCAGGGCTCCGGCTGGATCCCGGGCGTGATCGAGATGCTGGACTACTACCACGGCCGCCTGGTGGCGGCCTCGGCCACCGCCGAGGCCAAGTTCGGGGCGGGCCTGGCGGAATCCATGGGCAAGGGTCCGAGCGAGGTCTGGCGGGACAACTGCTTCGTCGGAGCGAGCTTCATGCGCCCCCACGAGGTCCCGCTGCGGGACCGGATCGGCCTCGACAAGATCATGTGGGGCAGCGACTACCCCCATGACGAGGGCACCACCCCGTTCTCCCGCGAGGGCCTGCGCATCGCCTACGCGGGCCTGCCGCGCGAGGAGGTCGCCGCGATGGTCGGCGGCAACGCCGCCCGCGTCTACGGGTTCGACCTCGCCCTCCTGGACGCGGTGGCCGCCAAGCACGGCCCCCTCGTCCAGGAGATCGCGGAACCCCTGACGGAGGTCCCGGCGGGCGCCACCAGCCCGGCCTTCGCCCGGGGCGCGTCGGTCCGGGTCTGGTGACGCGGGTCCCGTCGGAGCGGCTCAGTCCCTGCGGACGAGCCGCTCCGGCGGGATCAGCTCGGCCCCGCTCACGTGCGTGCCCTGGCGCAGCTCGATGACGAGCTCCTCCAGGGGCGCGAGCGGAGACAGGTCCACCGTCCCCAGACACTCGCTCAGCACCAGCCGGCGCAGCTCCGGGAGGTCACGGAGCGCCTCCAGGGTTCCCTCCATGGCGCACCGGATCAGGACGAGCCGGGCGAGGTGTTCGTACGGCAGGAGCGCCCCGGCCGACACCGGCCCCGCGTGCCGGATCTGCAGACCGGTCAGGCCCTTGAGCGGCAGCGAGCGCACCAGCTGGCGGTACTGGCCGCTCCCGGCGACCGTCAGCGTCCGCACCCCCGGCCACCGCTCGATCCCGTCGAGCGTCATCCGGCGGGCGCCCTGCCACAGGTGCAGCGCGGTCAGCGTGCCGGCCGCCGGAACGTCCCCGATCCGCCGCTGCTCCGGCTCGAAGCCGATGACCAGCGAGCGCAGCTCGGCCGCCCCCGCCAGCGGGGCGAGCGAGAGGTCGTCCCGCAGATAGCCGAAGGCCAGGCTCTGCGCGCGCAGTTCGCCGACCACCTCGATCCCGGTGACCTTCGGGCAGTCCAGTACGCCCAGGTGCCGCAGCGAGGACTGCCCGGCCAGCGGGGACAGGTCGGTCAGCCGTGCGTTGCGGTGCAGGATCAGCGACTCCAGGTCCCGCCGCCCCGAAATCTCCCGCGGTACCGGGCCGTCCCAGCTGATGTGCAGCCGGCCGATGTGCGGCAGCCGCTCCAGGGCGCCCAGTTGTCCGGCGGTGCGCACGTGCAGGTGGGCCGCGTGCATGGGGGCGTCCGCGAGCACCGCGTCCACGTAGGCGTCCACGGGGAACCGCCCCCAGGCGTCGGACAGTTCGCGGCCCACCTCGTAGCGGTCGTCCGTGCGGAAGCCCGCGACCACCTGGAGCGCCCGGTCGCCGCCGACCAGTGCCGCCGTACGGATCACCGCGGCGGCCTCGTCCGCGGTGAGGCCGGCCGGCTCGGGCAGCAGCTCCAGCACCAGTTCGCCCGCCTTGGCCAGCTCCACGGCCTGGCCGGGGGAACGCGGCGGCAGCAGCCGGGCCGTACGGGCCTCCACCTCGCGCCAGACCTCCGGGTCGAGCTCCGGCGCGTGCTCCAGGCAGGCGGCCGCGAGCAGCACCAGCCGGCTGCGGTCGCGTTCGCTCTGATCGGCCCGGTGCAGCAACTGCCGCAGCAGATGGGCGCGTTCGTCGGGGCGGGCATGGCCCACCGCCATCCGGACCACGTTGTCCCAGGTGTCCTCGTGCGCGTTGCGCACCAGCACGCCGAAGTCCCGCGCCTCCACGGCCGCCTTGGCGCCGAGGTAGTCCTGGAAGGTGCGGTGGACGAACAGCACCGAGCCCGGTACCGGCTCCCGGAGCAGCCCGCTGCGGATCAGCAGGTGCCGGAAGACCGTCTCCGCGCTGCCCTGCGCCTTCACCTGGGGCATGGCGTCGAGCGATTCGGCGATCATCCCGATCGCGTCGGCGGCGGACGCCTCCACCTGCCCGTTGCGGATCAGCCAGTACGCGAGCCGCTGCAGCAGCAGGGTCTGCTCGTCGCGGCTGAGGTAGACGCCCTCGACCCCCGAGATGTCCCGCTCGCTGTCCCGGCGGATCAGCAGCATGTCCAGGGCGGCGTCGTAGAGCTCCTTGCGGGCCCGCGGCAGGTGCATCCGCCGGTCCCGGTTCAGCGCGCACAGCAGGGCGCACATCAGCGGGTTCGTGGCGAGCCGGCCGAGGTCCCGGCGCGAGCCGACCGCCCGCAGGAGGGCCTTCTCGTACCGGTCGAGCAGCTCCCGCTCCCGGCCCGCGCCCTCGCCGTCCGCCTCCGCGCGCGCGGAATCGTGCCAGTGCGTGATGAAGGCGCCGACGTCGTCGCGCTCCATCGGCAGCAGGGCGAGCGAGGAGAAGCCCTGGGCGGTCAGCCAGTCCTCCGGTACGGCCGAGGGGCGGGTGGTGACCACGAAGCGGGCGGCCGGATACGCGGTGAGCAGGGCCCGGAGCCAGGACTCGGTCCTGCTGCGCAGGTGCGGCGGCACCTCGTCGACCCCGTCGACCAGCACCAGCGCCCGCCCGGCGGACAGGAGTTCCCCGACCCAGCCGTCCGGGGCCCGCAGCGGTACGCCGGTCGCGGCCAGCCAGTCCTCGGGCGCGGGGAGTCCGGCGGGGGAGTTGAAGGACCGCAGCGGCAGGACGAAGGGGACCAGGGTGTTCCAGTCCCGCAGCTGGGGGCCGAAGCTGCGGCGGGCGGCGTTCAGGGCCAGCCACTGGACCAGGGTGCTCTTGCCCGAGCCGGCCGGGCCGCGCAGCAGCACCCGCTCCGCCGCGTCCAGGGCCGCCTCGGCCTTGACCGGGGTCTGCAGGCCGGGCTCCTCCAGGAGCTGTGCGCCGCTGACCGCGAGGCTGATGTAGGCGAGGTCCAGCGGCCAGTCCTGGCGGTCCTGGCTGAAGGTCAGCCCGAACAGCTGGACCCGGGCCTGGGCCCTGGCCACGTAGTGCGCGTACTGCTCCTCGAAGCCCTGCGCCGCCGCACCGGCCGACTCCCGGGCGGCGCCCCCGCCGGGCTCCCGGGCGTTGCCCGCGCGGCCCGGCTCCTGGTCGCCGCCCCCGCCCGCCGGGTCGGCCGCGGCCTGCGCGCGGCACAGCGCGAACAGCTCCCGGTAGGCGGCCTCCGCGGCCGGGCTCAGGGTCTGCCCCGGCGGGGGCGCCCCGGCCGCCGCGGTGCCGGGGTCCGCCGCGAAGAGGGCCCGGGCCTCCTTCGGGCCCAGCGCGGCGAAGGCCTCGCCGACCGCGGCCACCGCCGCGAGCCGGTCGGATTCCGGGAGCCCCGCGCCCGCCCCGGCCAGCCGCGCCGCCAGCTCGTCCGTGAGGCGCCGCCCGGCCGGGTCGCCCGCCTTCAGCGGCCTGAGCCGGCGCGGCCCCGGCCGGGACTTCGCCAGTGCCAGTGCCAGTGCCACCGCCCGCGCCGCCCGTAAGGCGACCGTCCCGAGACCCGCCCCGAAGTCCGTCATCCCCATGTCCTCCCCCTGGCCCGGACACCCTCACCCGAAGCATCTCGTGAACCGTCGGTAACACCGATGGATACCGATCGGTAACAACCTCTAGCCGAGCCCGGGAACCCGCCTCTATGGTGCGGTCATGCCGAACCTGCCCGATGTCGTGCTGTGGTCCATACCCGCCTTCGTACTGCTCACCGTCATCGAGCTCGTGAGCTACCGCATCCATCCCGACGAGGACGCCGCCGGGTACGAGACCAAGGACGCCGTCACCAGCCTCGGCATGGGGATCGGCAGCCTCGTCTTCGACTTCCTGTGGAAGATCCCGATCGTCGCGATCTACACCGCGGTCTACGAGCTCACCCCGCTGCGGGTCCCGATCCTGTGGTGGACCGTCCCGCTGATGCTGCTCGCCCAGGACTTCTTCTACTACTGGCAGCACCGCGGCCACCACGTCATCCGCATCCTGTGGGCGTGCCACGTCGTCCACCACAGCAGCCGCAAGTTCAACCTCACCACCGCCCTGCGCCAGCCCTGGACCAGCGCCACCTCCTGGCCGTTCTACCTCCCGATGATCGCCCTCGGGGTGCACCCTGCCGCCGTCGCCTTCTGCTACTCGGTCAACCTCGTCTACCAGTTCTGGATCCACACCGAGCGCATCGACAAGCTGCCCCGGCCGATCGAGTTCGTCTTCAACTCGCCCTCCCACCACCGCGTCCACCACGCCTCCCAGGGCGGCTACCTGGACCGGAACTTCGGCGGGATCCTGATCGTCTGGGACCGGATGTTCGGCTCCTGGGTGGGGGAGACCGACAAGCCCGTCTTCGGCCTCACCAAGAACATCAGCACCCACAACCCGCTGCGCGTCGCCACCCACGAGTACGCCTCCATCGCCCGCGACGTCCGCGGGGCCGCCACCTGGCGCGAGCGCGCCGGACGCGTCTTCGGCGGCCCGGGCTGGCAGCCCGCCCAGCCCGCCCAGGCAGTGCCGGCCGACGTGCCCGCACCCGCCCCGGAGTCCGCACCCACCCCGGCGACCGCCCCCGAGCACGCCGCGTGAGCGCCGCCGGTGCCACCGGGCGCGCGGCGTCCCGTACGCCGTCCTGGGCGCGCCCCGCCGTCCCCGCGGGCTCGGGGCCCGCGGCCGGGGTGCTGCTCGGCGCGCTCGCCGTCGCCACTGCCCTGGACCTCGGATCGCTGCTGGCCGGCTGGCACCCGGGACACCTCATCGCCAAGCCGTTCCTGATGCCCCTGCTCATCGCCCACGTGGTGTACCGGGCCCGTGTGCTCACCCTCCGCGCACCCCGGCTGCTCGTCGCGGCCCTGCTGTTCGGCTGGGGCGGCGACCTGGCCCTGCTCTTCGACGCCGATCCCGCCTTCCTGATCGGCATGGGCTCCTTCGCCGCCGGGCACGTCTGCTACCTCGTGCTCTTCGGCCGCGGGCGGACCGGTTCCGCGCTCGGGGCCGCGTACGCCGTCGCGCTCCTCTCCACCGTCACGCTGCTCTGGGGCGACCTGCCCGCCGATCTGCGCGTCCCCGTCGCCGGATACAGCCTGCTGCTCACCGCCATGGCGTACCGCTCCGGCGCCCTCGGCCTGCGGGCGGGTCTCGGCGGGGCGCTGTTCCTGCTCTCCGACACGCTGATCGCCACCGGGGTGGCCGAGTGGCCGCAGCTTCCCCGCCCGGACTTCTGGATCATGGCCACGTACGTGGCGGCCCAGTACCTGCTGGCCACGGGAACGATCGCGCCGGCACGGGCGTACGGTAGGGAGGCCCTACAGGGCTCAACCATTTCCTAACCGGAGGGCTGCACCACCATGCGCGCCACCGTCATCCGCGCCCCGCACGACATCCGCGTGGAGGAGGTGCCCGACGCTGCGATCCAGCGGCCCGAGGACGCCGTCGTCCGCGTCCTTCGTGCCTGCATCTGCGGCAGCGACCTGTGGGCCTACCGCGGCGAGGCCGAGCGCCAGCCGGGCCAGCGGATCGGCCACGAGTTCCTCGGCATCGTCGAGGAGACCGGCCCGGCCGTCTCGGGACTGCGCGCCGGCGATCTCGTCGTAGCCCCCTTCATGTGGTCCGACGGCACCTGCGCCTATTGCTCCGAGGGTCTGTACACCTCCTGCGAGCACGGCGGCTTCTGGGGTTCGGTCGGTCATGACGGCGGCCAGGGCGAGGCCGTCCGGGTCCCGCACGCCGACGGCACGCTGGTGAAGCTGCCCGCGGACGCGGCCTCCGACGACCACCTGCTGACCGCGCTGCTCGCGCTCTCCGACGTCATGGGGACCGGCCACCACGCCGCGCTCGGCGCGGGCGTGCGCAAGGGCTCCACGGTCGCCGTCGTCGGCGACGGCGCCGTCGGCCTGTGCGGGGTCCTCGCGGCCAAGCGCCTCGGCGCCGACCGGATCATCGCACTGGGCCGCCACACCGTCCGTACGGACATCGCGAAGCTCTTCGGCGCCACCGACGTGGTCGCCGAGCGCGGCGAGGCCGCCGAGGCGGCCGTGCGCGAGCTCACCGGCGGCCAGGGCGCCCACTCGGTCATCGAGGCGGTCGGCACCGAGCAGTCCATGCGCACCGCCGTGAACATCTCGCGCGACGGTGGGGCCATCGGCTACGTCGGCGTCCCGCACGGCAGCGGCACAGGCCTCGACCTGGGTGTCATGTTCGACCGCAACATCACCCTGCGCGGCGGGGTCGCACCGGTCCGGGCGTACATCCCGGAGCTGCTGGCGGACGTGCTCAGTGGCGCGATCGACCCGTCGCCCGTCTTCGACCGGGCCGTCTCCCTCGACGAGGTCCCGGACGGCTACCGGGCGATGGACGACCGCAGCGCGCTCAAGGTGATGATCAAGCCCTGATCCGGGCATGAAGGGGCCGGGCGGGGAGCTCCCCGCCCGGCCCCTTCGTCGTCCGACGGCCTCGGGCTACTTGACGGCCTTCAGCGCGTCGACCACGCCGTAGCCGTAGTAGCCGGTCTGGCCCCACTTGCTGTTGCAGGTGGTGGCGTCGACCAGCACGCCCGCGGCGTCGTAGACCTTCTCGGGGCAGGCGACCTTCGTCGCCTGGCCCTTGAGCATCGCCTGGAGCTGCGAGGGCGTCGCCCACGGGTGCGCGCTCTTGAGCAGGGCCGCGACACCGGCCACGTGCGGGCCGGCCATCGAGGTGCCCTGCTTGTAGCCGTACCCGCCGCCCGGGAGGGTGGACAGCACGCGGCCGTTGGCGTCCGGGGTGCCCGGGACCTGCCACTTGTCGCCACCGGGGGCCGCCACGTCGACGACGCCCAGGCCGAAGCTGGAGTAGTACGACTTGATGCCCTGGTCGCCGGTCGCGCTCACCGTGACCACGCCCGGGAGCTGGGTGGGCAGGTCCAGGCAGACGTGCGGGTCGATCGTGCGGGTGACCGGGGTCGGCACGTCGTCCGGGCTGGTGTCGTCCACGATGGCGTTCGACGCCAGGTCGTGGTTGGAGTTGCCGGCCGAGGCCACGGAGAGCACGCCCTTGCGCTCGGCGTACTTCGTCGCCCGGGTGAGGGCCTCCACCAGCGCCTTCTGGTCGTCGTCCGACTTGCAGTTGTAGAGCCAGGGGTCGACGTAGTAGCTGTTGTTGGTCACCTCGATCCCCTTCTCGGCGGCGAACATGAAGCCGCAGACGACCGCCTCGGTGAAGAAGAGGCTGGTCGTGGGCTCGCTCACCTTGATCGCGGCGACCTTGACCCCGGGTGCCACACCGCTGATGCCTATCCCGTTGCGCGCGGCCGCGATGGTGCCCGCCACGTGGGTGCCGTGGTCGCTGCCGTCCGCGTACGGACGCCACGCGCCCTCGGTGGTGTCGGCGACGCCGCCGACGCAGTTCGCGGACTGGCCCTTGGAGAAGTTGGGGGCCAGATCCGGGTGGGTGTCATCGACACCCGTGTCGATGACACCCACCGTGACGTTCCGGCTGCCATCGTTGATCTTGTGAGCCTGGTCGGCCTTGATCGCGCGAAGGTCCCACTGGTTGGACTCCAGGGGTTCCTGCCCGGGCTCGGCCTGCGCGGCCGCCCTGGCGGCGTCCGCGTCGCTCAGCCGCTGCGTCGTGCCCTCCTCGGTGGTCTGCACCACCGAGAGGGGAGCCGTGCGGGTGGCGCCGACCGACACGAACAGGCTGCGCTGACCGCGGAGCTGCTTGGCGAACTCCGGGTTCTGGGAGTGGGCGACGACCACGCCGATCTGCTCATATGCGATCACCACCGTGCCGCCGGCCCGCTCGATGGCCTTCTTCGCCTGCTTCACCGTGCCGTACGCGGTCAGGTTCGCCACGTACGACAGCTTGGGGCCGGAGGTGTCCGGCTTGGCGGTCGCCACCGCGTCCGCCGTCGTGCCCACCGGGGCGGCGGAAGCCGCGACCGAGGGCAGGAAGGCGAGCGAGGCGGTGAGCGCCAGTCCGACCGGAACGGCGAGGGCGCGCCGCCGGTGACCGGTTCCCAGATGAGCCATGGGTTCTCCACATCATCATGAAAAAGCCGCGCGGGCGCGGTCGCGCCCGACGGGTGCATGTCACGGGAACCTAGTGCCGTAGTTCGACTCTGCGCCATCAGTTCGAGAAATCAGTTCCCAAAGAAACAAAGGGTGTTGAACCGTCCCGACGCGCCGGCCGTGCCGTTGACAGGGGGGATCAGCGCCACCGTCCCCCCACACGGAGGTTGTTTTGTCCGTCGTCCCCACCGCACCCGCGTCACAAGGAGAGTCCCCCGTGACCACCGAAGCAGCGCCGCCCCCCGGCAGCGCGGGAACGCCGCCGGCGGGTCCCTCGGCCGAAGAGTTCGTACGCGTCCAGCAGAGCGCGGAGTTCGCCGACCTGCGCCGCGCCCACCGCTCCTTCGCCTTCCCGCTCACCGCGGCGTTCATCGCCTGGTACCTGCTCTACGTCCTGCTCTCCAACTACGCGGGCGAGTTCATGGGGACGAAGCTCTTCGGCAACATCAACGTGGCCCTCGTCCTCGGCCTCGGCCAGTTCGCGACGACCTTCCTCATCGCCTGGCTGTACTCGCGCCACGCGGCGGCCAAGCTCGACCCGAAGGCCTCGGCCATCAAGGCACGGATGGAGGCGGGCGAATGAGCGCCCCGCTGTACGTGGCGATCGGCGCGGCGGCCACGGCGGGTACGACCACCGCCGCCGGCGCCACCGAGCACCGCCCGCTGATCATCACCCTGTTCGGGCTGTTCGTCGTGGCCACCCTGGTCATCACGGTCTGGGCCGGCCGCCAGACCAAGGACGCCGCCGACTTCTACGCGGGCGGGCGCCAGTTCACCGGCTTCCAGAACGGCCTGGCCATCTCCGGCGACTACATGTCCGCCGCGTCCTTCCTCGGCATCGCCGGAGCCATCGCGCTCTTCGGCTACGACGGCTTCCTCTACTCCATCGGCTTCCTGGTCGCCTGGCTGGTGGCGCTGCTCCTGGTCGCCGAGCCGCTGCGCAACTCCGGCCGCTACACGATGGGCGACGTACTCGCGTACCGGATGCGCCAGCGCCCCGTACGGACCGCCGCCGGCACCTCCACCATCGTGGTCTCGATCTTCTACCTGCTCGCCCAGATGGCCGGCGCCGGCGTGCTCGTCTCGCTGCTCCTCGGCATCACCAGCGACCTCGGCAAGATCGTGATCGTCTCGCTGGTCGGCCTCCTGATGATCCTCTACGTCACCATCGGCGGCATGAAGGGCACCACCTGGGTCCAGATGATCAAGGCCGTCCTGCTGATCGCGGGCACGCTGCTGATCACCTTCCTGGTGCTGGTCAAGTTCAACTTCAACATCTCGGACCTGCTGGGCAAGGCCGCCGACAACAGCGGGCAGGGAGCGAAGTTCCTGGAGCCGGGCCTGAAGTACGGCAAGGACTCGATCACGAAGCTGGACTTCATCTCCCTCGGCCTCGCCCTGGTCCTCGGAACCGCGGGGCTGCCGCACATCCTGATCCGCTTCTACACGGTCCCCACGGCCAAGGCCGCCCGCAAGTCCGTGAACTGGGCCATCGGCATCATCGGCGCCTTCTACCTGATGACGATCGTGCTCGGATTCGGCGCCGCGGCGCTGCTCAAGCGGGCCGACATCATCGCCTCCAACAAGGCCGGCACCACCGCGGCACCGCTGCTCGCCCAGGAGATCGGCGGCGGCGCGGACTCCACCGGCGGCGCGGTCCTGCTCGCCGTGATCTCCGCGGTGGCCTTCGCCACCATCCTCGCGGTCGTCGCGGGCCTGACGCTGGCCTCCTCCTCGTCCTTCGCCCACGACATCTACGTGAACGTGATCCGCAAGGGCAAGGCCACCGAGAAGGAGGAGGTACGGGCGGCCCGCTGGTCCACCGTGGTCATCGGCGCCGTCGCCATCGGCCTCGGAGCCCTGGCCCGCGACCTCAACGTGGCCGGGCTCGTCGCCCTCGCCTTCGCGGTCGCCGCCTCCGCCAACCTGCCGACGATCCTCTACAGCCTCTTCTGGAAGCGCTTCACCACCCAGGGGGCGCTGTGGTCCATCTACGGCGGCCTGGTCTCCTCGGTCGTCCTGGTCCTCTTCTCCCCGGTCGTGTCGGGGAAGCCCACCTCGATGTTCAAGGGAGCCGACTTCTACTGGTTCCCCCTGGAGAACCCCGGGATCATCTCCATCCCGCTCGGCTTCCTGCTGGGGTGGCTGGGAACCGTCCTCTCCAAGGAGAAGGCCGACCCCCAGAAGTTCGCGGAGCTCGAGGTCCGCTCGCTCACCGGAACCGGCGCGCACTGACGGCCTGCGGCTGACCGGGATCCTCCGAGCACAGGGCGTGGCCGTGTCGTATTTCCCTACGACACGGCCACGCCTCGTCTCGTTCGTTCGGGCACCCCTACTTGCCATGGCCTTCGCGTAGGCTCGTCAGTAGCGCTCGTACTCTCACCCATCACGGCGCAAACCTCTACAAACCGGACAGGGGAGGGGGCTTACAGTGCTTCTCGACACCTACGGCCGCGTGGCCACTGACCTGCGCGTCTCGCTCACCGACCGGTGCAATCTGCGCTGTACCTACTGCATGCCCGAGGAGGGCTTGCAGTGGCTCGGTAAATCCGACCTGCTCACCGATGACGAGATCGTCCGGCTGATCCGGATCGCCGTCACCCAGCTCGGGATAGAAGAGGTCCGCTTCACCGGCGGCGAGCCGCTCCTGCGCCCCGGCCTGGTCGGGATCGTCGAGCAGTGCGCGGCCCTGGAGCCCCGCCCCAAGATGTCCCTCACCACCAACGGCATCGGCCTCAAGCGCACCGCGCAGGCCCTCAAGGCCGCCGGCCTGGACCGGGTGAACGTTTCCCTGGACACCCTGCGGCCCGACGTCTTCAAGACCCTCACCCGGCGCGACCGTCACAAGGACGTCATCGAGGGCATGGCCGCCGCCCGCGAAGCCGGACTCACCCCCGTCAAGGTCAACGCCGTGCTGATGCCCGGGCTGAACGACGACGAGGCCCCCGACCTGCTCGCCTGGGCCGTGGAGAACGAGTACGAGCTCCGTTTCATCGAGCAGATGCCGCTCGACGCGCAGCACGGCTGGAAGCGCGACGGCATGATCACCGCCGGTGACATCCTGGCCTCCCTGCGCACCCGCTTCACCCTCACCGAGGAAGGCGCCGACGAGCGCGGCAGTGCCCCGGCCGAGCGCTGGGTGGTGGACGGCGGCAAGGCCACCGTCGGCGTCATCGCCTCGGTCACCCGCCCCTTCTGCGGCGCCTGCGACCGTACGCGCCTCACCGCCGACGGCCAGATCCGTACGTGCCTCTTCGCCACCGAGGAGTCGGACCTGCGGGCCGCCCTGCGCTCGGGCGCCCCGGACGAGGAGATCGCCCGGCTGTGGAAGGTGGCGATGTGGGGCAAGAAGGCCGGGTCCGGCCTCGACGACCCGACCTTCCTGCAGCCCGACCGTCCGATGTCCGCGATCGGCGGCTGACCGCGACGACCGCACGACCCGGGGCTCGGAACGGCTAGATCCGTTCCGAGCCCTCGGGCTGTACCCACTGGTCGAGCTCCACCACGTCCTTGAGGAAACCGCGGACCCCCAGGAACTGGGAGAGGTGCTCGCGGTGCTCCTCGCACGCCAGCCACGTCTTGCGGCGCTCGGGGGTGTGCAGCTTCGGGTTGTTCCACGCCAGAACCCAGGCGGCCGCGTCGCGGCAGCCCTTGGCGGAGCAGGTGGGAGCATCGTTCTGGGGTGCGTCGTCAAGGGGAGTCACGGCTCAACCCTAAGACGGAATGGCGACGCCGGGCAGCCACGGGGGGAGCTGCCCGGCGTCGGTCCGTCGCTCCGACGGGGGATGCGGAGCGCGTAGGCAGTATGTCACGCAGGACCCGGTACGGTGCACTGGAACTTCATGATTGATCTGAGCTTTTCTTGAGGTTTCCGTCGCCCAGCGCGGGGTGCACAGGAGTCGGGATGAAGTGCGACGGCAGCGCGGGCGTCGACTCGCGCCCAGCGTTGGCGATGACCACCGCGATGTAGGGCAGCAACGCCCCAGCGGCGAGCGTCACCATGGCCACGGGCCGCTGCACGTTCCACAGTACGACCGTCGCGATGACCGACAGGGTCCTGATCCCCATCGAGATCACGTACCGGCGCTGGCGTCCCCGCACGTCCTCGGCGAGGCTCATCCGCGCGCCCGTGATCCGGAAGACCTCGGCCCCGTTCCGCTTCGTCCGCTCCACAACCCACCACCCGATCGACCGCCGGACACTCCCCGGTCCGGACGCTCCCACGGTACGCCGCCCCTCACGAACCGGGCAGAGGGGGTGTCCCCCGAATGGAGCTGCCCGAAATGCGCCGTGGGCCGGACGGGTCGAGACTGGGCCCACATGCGCACAACGCGCCAGGAGGAGGCTCGACATGGGTTGGTTGTGGGCGATCATCGTCGGTTTTGTGCTGGGACTGATAGCCCGGGCGATCCTGCCGGGCAAGCAGCACCAGCCCCTCTGGCTGACCACGGTCTTCGGCATCATCGGCGCCGTGCTCGGCAACGCGGTGGCGACCTGGATCGGCGTCAACGAGACCAAGGGCATCGACTGGATCCGGCACTTGCTGCAGCTTGCCGGAGCCGTCGTGGTCGTCGGGCTCGGTGACCTCATCTACAGCTCGATCCGCGGCAACAAGCGGCAGATGACCTAGGCGCGGACACGACGGAGGGGCCGGCCCGGACAGTACGTCCGGGCCGGCCCCTCCGTCGTGTCGGTGCGGTCCCGGCTAGCCGGTGACCTCGACCGCGGCCAGGTTCTTCTTGCCGCGGCGCAGCACGAGCCAGCGCCCGTGCAGCAGGTGCTCCTTGGCGGGGACGGCGTCCTCGGAGGTGACCTTCACGTTGTTCACGTAGGCGCCGCCCTCCTTCACGGTCCGGCGGGCGGCCGACTTGCTGGCGACCAGCCCGGTCTCCGCGAGGAGATCGACGACCAGACCCGGCTCGGCGACCTGTGCGTGCGGCAGCTCGGACAGGGCCGCGGCCAGCGTGGCCTCGTCCAGGTCCGCCAGTTCGCCCTGGCCGAACAGCGCCTTGGACGCCGCGATCACGGCGGCGCACTGGTCCGCGCCGTGCACCAGCGTGGTCAGCTCCTCCGCGAGCGCACGCTGGGCGGCACGCGCCTGCGGCCGCTCGGCGGTCTGCGCCTCCAGCGCTTCCAGCTCCTCACGGGTCTGGAAGGACAGGATGCGCATGTAGGTGGAGACGTCCCGGTCGTCCACGTTCAGCCAGAACTGGTAGAACGCGTACGGGGTGGTCATCTCCGGGTCGAGCCAGACGGCGCCGCTCTCCGACTTGCCGAACTTGGTGCCGTCCGCCTTGACCATCAGCGGGGTCGCGATGGCGTGGACGTGCGCGTCCGGCTCCACCCGGTGGATCAGGTCGAGACCGGCCGTCAGGTTGCCCCACTGGTCCGACCCGCCCTGCTGGAGCACGCAGCCGTGGCGCCGGTACAGCTCCAGGAAGTCCATGCCCTGGAGCAGCTGGTAGCTGAACTCCGTGTAGCTGATGCCCTGGTCGGACTCCAGGCGCTTGGCGACCGAGTCCTTCGTCAGCATCTTGTTGACGCGGAAGTGCTTGCCGATGTCCCGGAGGAACTCGATGGCGGACATGCCCGCCGTCCAGTCCAGGTTGTTCACCATGACCGCCGCGTTCTCGCCCTCGAAGGACAGGAACGGCTCGATCTGGGTACGCAGGCGCGTCACCCAGTTCGCGATGGTCTCCGGGTCGTTCAGGGTGCGCTCGGCGGTCGGCCGCGGGTCGCCGATCTGCCCGGTGGCCCCGCCGACCAGCGCCAGCGGACGGTTGCCCGCCTGCTGGAGCCGGCGCACGGTCAGGACCTGCACCAGGTGACCCACGTGCAGCGAGGCCGCCGTCGGGTCGAAGCCGCAATAGAACGTGACGGGACCGTCCGCGAACGCCTTGCGCAGCGCTTCTTCGTCGGTGGACTGGGCGAAGAGCCCGCGCCACTTCAGTTCGTCGACGATGTCCGTCACGGTTCTGGGTCTCCTTGAACGAGATGGAACGAATGAAACAGAAAGCTGAGGGGTTTCCCCGCCAGTCTAGGCGGGGAAGGCGCGGACCTCGGACTCCTTCAGCGATCAGACTCCTCTATGGATCAGACCCCCTTGCTGACCGAGCTCATGTTGAAGTCCGGGATGCGCAGCGCCGGCATCGCGGTCCGGGTGAACCAGTCGTTCCACTCGCGCGGCAGGGTCTTCTCGGTCCGGCCGGCCTCGGAGGCCCGGGACAGCAGGTCCAGCGGGGACTCGTTGAACCGGAAGTTGTTGACCTCGCCGACGACCTGGCCGTCCTCCACCAGGTAGACCCCGTCCCGGGTCAGCCCCGTCAGCAGCAGCGTCGCCGGGTCCACCTCGCGGATGTACCAGAGGCAGGTGAGCAGCAGCCCCCGCTCGGTGGCGGCCACCATCTCCTCCAGGGACTTCTCGCCGCCCCCGTCCAGGATCAGGTTCCCGAACCCCGGGGAGACCGGCAGCCCGGTCAGTTCCGCACTGTGCCGGGTCGTCGTCAGCCGGGCCAGCTCGCCGTCCTTGATCCACTCGGTCGGGGGGACCGGCAGGCCGTTGTCGAAGACGGACGCGTCGTCGCCGGAGCTGTGGGCGATCACGAACGGCGCGGACTCCAGACCCGGCGCGTTCGGGTCGCTGCGCAGGGTCAGCGGGAGCCCGGAGAGCCGCTCGCCGATCCGGGTGCCACCGCCGGGCTTGGAGAAGACCGTCCGGCCCTCCACCGCGTCCCGGGCGGCCGCCGACCACATCTGGTAGATCAGCAGGTCGGCCACCGCGGTGGGCGGCAGCAGCGTCTCGTACCGTCCGGCGGGCAGGTCGATCTTCCGCTCCGCCCAGCCCAGCCGTACGGCCAGCTCCGCGTCCAGCGCGGTCGGGTCCACGTCCTTGAAGTCCCGCGTCGCGCGCCCGGCCCAGGCCGAACGCTGCCGGTCCGGGGACTTCGCGTTGAGCTCCAGGGTGCCGTTGGGCTGGTCGTGGCGCAGGCGCAGCCCCGTGGAGGTCCCGATGTACGTGGAGACCAGCTCGTGGTTGGCGAAGCCGTACAGCTCGCGGCCCCCCGCGCGGGCCCGGGCGAAGGCCTCGCCGAGCGCCGGGGCGAAGTCCGCGAACACCGCCGAGGAGGTCTCCGCCGGAGCGTCGGTGAAGTCCGGCGAGGACGGGGTGCCGGTAACCAACGGCCGGGCGTCCTCCGCCGGGCCGGCCCCGCGGGCGGCCGCCTCGGCCGCCCGGACCAGCGGTTCCAGTTCCGCGGCCGTGACGGCGGAGCGCGAGACGACCCCCGAGGCCGTGCCCTCCTTGCCGTCGACGGTGGCGATGACCGTGAGGGTCCGGCCGCGCGTGACCCCGTTCGTGGTGAGCGCGTTGCCGGCCCAGCGCAGGTTGGCCGTGGAATCCTCGTCGGCGATGACGACGCAGCCGTCCGCGGTGGACAGCTCCAGGGCCCGCTCGACGATCTCGTGGGGCTTCGTACGGCTCATCGGCCGGCCTCCTGCGTGGTGTTCAGGATGTTCACGTCGCGGAACAGCGCGGAGGGGCAGCCGTGCGACACCGCCGCGACCTGGCCCGGCTGGGCCTTGCCGCAGTTGAAGGCGCCGCCCAGGACGTAGGTCTGCGGACCGCCGACCTTCTCCATCGAGCCCCAGAACTCCGTGGTCGTGGCCTGGTACGCGACATCGCGCAGCTGCCCGGCCAGCTTGCCGTTCTCGATGCGGAAGAAGCGCTGCCCGGTGAACTGGAAGTTGTAGCGCTGCATGTCGATGGACCAGGAGCGGTCGCCGACCACGTAGATCCCGCGTTCCACCCCGCCGATCAGGTCCTCCGTGGCGAGCCCGCCCGGATCCGGCTGGAGCGAGACGTTCGCCATGCGCTGCACGGGCACGTGCCCGGGGGAGTCGGCGAAGGCGCAGCCGTTGGAACGGCCGAGACCGGTCAGCTTCGCGATCCGCCGGTCCGTCTGGTAGCCGGCCAGGGTGCCGTCCTTGACCAGGTCCCAGCTCTGGGCCTCGACGCCCTCGTCGTCGTACCCGACGGTGGCCAGACCGTGCTCGGCCGTCCGGTCGCCCGTCACGTTCATGACGGGGGAGCCGTAGGTGAGCTTGCCCAGCTGGTCGAAGGTGGCGAAGGAGGTCCCGGCGTACGCCGCCTCGTAGCCCAGCGCCCGGTCCAGCTCGGTGGCGTGGCCGATGGACTCGTGGATGGTGAGCCAGAGGTTGGACGGGTCCACGACCAGGTCGTAGCGCCCGGACTCGACGCTCGGCGCCCGCATCTTCTCGGCGAGCAGCCCGGGGATCGCCTCCAGCTCGGAGTTCCAGTCCCAGCCGGTGCCGGTCAGGTACTCCCAGCCGCGCCCGGCCGGCGGGGCGATGGTGCGCATCGAGTCGAACTCGCCGGTCGTGCCGTTCACGGCGACGGCGGTGAGCTGCGGGTGGACGCGCACCCGCTGCTGGGTGGTGGAGGTGCCCGCGGTGTCGGCGTAGAACTTGTTCTCGTGGACCGCGAGGAGCGAGGCGTCCACGTGGGCCACCCCGTCGGCCGCCAGGAGGCGCGCGCTGAAATCGGCGAGCAGCGCGGCCTTCTCCGTGTCCGGCACCTCGAAGGGGTTCACGTCGTAGGCGGAGATCCAGGTCTTGTCGGCGTGCACCGGCTCGTCGGCGAGCTCGACCCGCTCGTCGGAGCCGGCGGCCTTGATGACCTGGGCGGAGAGCTTGGCCATGGCCACGGCCTGCGAGGCCACCTTGGCGGCGCCGTCCATGGTCAGGTCCACGCCGGAGGCGAACCCCCAGCTGCCCCCGTGCACCACGCGGACCGCGTATCCGAGGTCGGTGGTGTCGGAACCGCCGGAGGGCTTGGCGTCACGCAGCCGCCAGGAAGCGCTGCGGATGCGCTCCAGACGGAAGTCGGCATGGTCGGCGCCCAGCGCGCGGGCCCGGGCGAGCGCCGCGTCGGCGAGCGCCCGCAAGGGCAGCGCGGTGAAGGCCGCGTCGATGGAATGGGGCACGGAGGTCCTCCCGGGGTCGGGGCAGATGGCACGATCATGTCGCGCCGCGGCTTGCCGTGCCTACATCTTTCTGTAGGGACTCGACAGAGCCCGTACCGAGGCCCTGTTGGAGGTCGATTCTCCGTATGGGGTACATGACCTATAGGTTTTTGGTATTCAGACCGCTAGTCGAAAGGGTGATCCGTTGAGCCGCTCGGTTCTCGTCACCGGAGGAAACCGGGGCATCGGCCTCGCCATCGCCCGAGCCTTCGCGGAGGCCGGAGACAAGGTCGCGATCACGTACCGGTCGGGCGAGCCCCCGGCGGAGCTCACGGCTCTGGGCGTGCTGGCGGTCCGTTGCGACATCACCGACTCCGACCAGGTCGACCAGGCGTACAAGGAGGTCGAGGAGGCCCACGGCGCGGTCGAGGTCCTCGTCGCCAACGCCGGCATCACCAAGGACACGCTGCTGATGCGCATGTCCGAGGACGATTTCGCCTCGGTCGTGGACACCAACCTGACCGGCACGTTCCGTGTGGTCAAGCGCGCGAACCGCGGCATGCTCCGGGCCAAGAAGGGCCGCGTCGTCCTGATCTCCTCGGTCGTCGGACTGCTCGGTTCGGCCGGCCAGGCCAACTACGCCGCCTCCAAGGCGGCGCTGGTCGGCTTCGCCCGCTCCCTCGCCCGTGAGCTGGGCTCCCGCAACATCACCTTCAACGTCGTCGCCCCGGGCTTCGTGGACACCGACATGACGAAGGTGCTCACCGACGAGCAGCGGGCCGGCATCGTCGGCCAGGTGCCCCTGGGCCGTTACGCGCAGCCCGAGGAGATCGCGGCCGCCGTCAGCTTCCTGGCGTCCGACAACGCCGCGTACATCACAGGAGCCGTCATTCCCGTTGACGGCGGATTGGGCATGGGTCACTGATCACCATGAGCGGAATTCTCGACGGCAAGCGCATCCTCATCACCGGGGTGCTGATGGAGTCGTCCATCGCTTTCCACACCGCCCGGCTGGCCCAGGAGCAGGGCGCCGAGGTCATCCTCACCGCGTTCCCGCGGCCGACGCTGACCGAGCGCATCGCACGCAAGCTGCCCAAGCCCGCCAAGGTGATCGAGCTCGACGTCACCAATGACGAGCACCTGGCCCGCGTGGAGGATCTCGTCCGCGCGGAGCTCGGTGGCCTCGACGGCGTCGTCCACTCCATCGGCTTCGCGCCGCAGGACGCGCTCGGCGGCAACTTCCTGAACACGCCGTTCGAGTCGGTCGCCACCGCCATGCACGTCTCGGCGTTCTCGCTGAAGTCGCTGACCATGGCGTGCAAGCCGCTCTTCCCGGAGAACGAGGGCGGCGCGGTCGTCGGCCTCACCTTCGACGCGCAGTACGCGTGGCCGCAGTACGACTGGATGGGCCCGGCCAAGGCCGCGCTGGAGGCCACCAGCCGCTACCTCGCCCGCGACCTGGGCAAGGAGAAGATCCGCTGCAACCTGGTCTCGGCCGGTCCGATCGGCTCGATGGCCGCGAAGTCCATCCCGGGCTTCTCCGACCTGGCGGACATCTGGAACCAGCGCTCCCCTATGGAGTGGGACATGTCGGACCCGGAGCCGGCTGGCCGGGGCGTCGTCGCCCTGCTGTCGGACTGGTTCCCGAAGACCACCGGCGAGATCGTCCACGTGGACGGCGGCCTGCACGCGATGGGTGCCTGATCGCGGGCTCCTTTCCAGCCGTACGGCGGCGGCCGCGCCTTCCCTTCCGGGAGGCGCGGCCGTCGCCGTTTTCGCGTGGGGGGCGGGGAGCGTGGGGGGCACTCGATCAGATTTGCGCCGTCCCACGGCATCTTCCCGAGTCGAAAATCAGGACATTCCCCTGCAAACTGGCCACGTCGGGATCTTCCCGGCTCCTGCGGGGAGGGGTACGGGAGTGCGAGCGAGGCGGAGCCGAGCGGTATCCCTGCTGGTCACCTCGGTGGTCCTGACCGGATTCCTGCTCCCCGGAGTCGCCGCGCAGGGCGAGGGGGGCGATCCGGCCACCGGTGCGGAGGGCCAGCCCCCGGCCGTCGTCGACCTGACGCAGATCCCCGCCGAGCCGCCCGTGCAGCCCGCGCCGCCCGCCACCCGGGAGCTCTTCGGCGCGGACTGCGACACCGAGATCAACGGCTCGCAGGTGGTCGCGTACTGCCACAACAGCTATCCGCAGACCGATCTGGTCCGGCTGCACGTCGAATGCGACCGC
This sequence comes from Streptomyces sp. NBC_00435, assembly GCF_036014235.1. Taxonomy (GTDB): domain Bacteria; phylum Actinomycetota; class Actinomycetes; order Streptomycetales; family Streptomycetaceae; genus Streptomyces. The sequence goes on along the minus strand of NZ_CP107924.1, from coordinate 1,948,698 downwards.
TGGTGGGACGTGGACGGGGACGGGGCGACGTGGGCCGTCCACCCGGCCGGCCGGGTGGAGCTCACCAGCCGCTGCTGGAAGGAAGTCCGCTCGGCCTGGGTCAGCCACCAGCGGCAGTGACCCCGGAGGCGGTGACCCCGGAGGCGGTGACCCGGGAGGCAGTGCCCCCGGCGGACCGGGGCTCCTTGCACAGGCAGACGAACGGATAGCCGGCCGCCTCCGAGGCCGCCGCGTCCCCGTCCCCGCGCCGGACCGCCTCGATCAGCCGCTCGTGGTCCAGGTGCGAGGCCGGATCGAGCTCCGTGCCCACGTCGGTCCGCAGCCAGTCGGCCACCAGGTCCCCGAGATCCGCGTACAGCTCGATGAGCACGTCGTTGTGCGAGGCCGCCACCACCGCCATGTGCAGGGCCACGTCCGCCGCGACGAACACCTCCGCGTCCCCGCCCGACCACGCCTCCTCGCGCCGCGCCAGCAGCGCGTCCAGCTGTACGAGGTCCCGCGCGGTCCGCCGCTCCGCCGCCAGGCGGGCCGCCGAGGACTCCAGCGTCGAGCGCAGCTCCGCGATGTGCCGGGGGTCGGCGCCGGCGAACCGGCGGTGCATCACCCCGGCCAGCTCGCTGGTGGCGAGGACGTACGTGCCCGAGCCCTGGCGGATGTCGAGGAGGCCGTTGTGCGCGAGCGCCCGGACGGCCTCGCGCACGGTGTTCCGGGCGACGCCCAGCAGCTCCACGAGCTCCGGCTCGGTGGGGATGCGGGAGCCGACGGGCCATTCACCCGTGGTGATCTGGTTCCTGAGCTGGGAGATCACCTGGTCGACGAGCGCGGATCGCCGGGGCGAGGTCAGCGGCATGCGGTCGGGGTTCCTTTCCGGGGGCAGGACGGGAAGCGCACTGGACAACCAATCATCCCATGATTCTATGATGGTGGAATGTCCGACGAAGAAATCCAGACCCTGAACCGGCCCCGGGCCGCAGGCGCGGCCTCCCCGCAGCCCCTCACCGCCACCCCCGGTGGCTCCGGCACCGCCCACGCCGCCCCGCAGCCGGCGTGGCTGGGACCCGTGCTCCTCGTCGGCATCGTGCTGGCCGCCCTCAACCTGCGGCCCGCCATCACCAGCCTCGGCGCCCTCTTCGAGGAGACCCGTACGGGCCTCGGCATGAGCGGCACCGTCGCCGGACTCATCACCTCCGTACCCGCCCTCTGCTTCGCCGTCTTCGGCGTCACCGCGCCCCGGCTCTCCCGCCGCTTCGGCCCGGCCGCCGTGGTCTGCGCCGGCATGGCCGCCGTCGCCACCGGCCTGCTGATCCGGCCCTTCGCGGGCAACGCCGCCGGATTCCTCGCCGCCAGCGCGCTGAGCCTGGCCGGCATAGCCCTGACCAACGTGCTCCTCCCGGTGATCGTCAAGCGCTGGTTCCCCGACCGGGTCGGCACCATGACCGGCCTCTACTCCATGGCCCTGGCCGCCGGGACCTCCCTCGCCGCCGCGGCGACGGTCCCGATGACCGAGGCGCTCGGCGGCAGCTGGCGCACCGGCCTGCTGGTCTGGGCCCTCCTCGCCGTCGCCGCGGTCCTGCCCTGGCTGCCCATCGCGGCCGCGGCCCGGAGGGAGAAGGCCTCCGCGGCCGGCCGGGAGGGCGCCGCCGCCCGCACGGCGGCCGACACCGGCCCGCGCGTCGTCCGCAGCCGCACGGCATGGGCACTGGCCTGCTACTTCGGCCTCCAGGCCACCGGCGCGTACATCACCATGGGCTGGCTCCCGCAGATCTTCCGCGATGCCGGGGTCTCCGCCTCCACCGCCGGCATCCTGCTCGCCGTCACCATGGTCATGGGCGTCCCGCTGGCCTTCGTCATCCCCGGCATCGCCGGTCGGATGAGGAACCAGGGCCCCATCGCCGCCGTCCTCGGTCTCTTCGGCCTCGCCGGCTACCTCGGGCTCTACTTCGCCCCCGCCGCCGGCGCCTGGGCCTGGGTCATCCTGCTCGGCGTCTCCAACTGCGCATTCCCGCTCGTCATCACGATGATCGGACTGCGCGCCAAGTCCCCGGCGGGCGTGGTCAAGCTCTCCGCCTTCGCGCAGAGCACCGGCTACCTCATCTCCATCCCCGGCCCCCTCGTCGTCGGCGCCCTCTACCAGCACAGCGGCGGCTGGGACCTGCCCCTCGCCCTGATGGCCGGACTGCTCGTCCCGCAGATCGCGCTCGGCCTGCTGGCGGGCCGGGACCGCACGATCGAGGACGAATGCGGCATGCGAGACTGATCGGCATGTCGCCCGTACTTGAACCGAACCCCCAGAACGGCCACAGGAAGCTCGGCCTCGTGCTGGGCGCGATGCTCCTGGTGACCGTGATCATCGCCGTCATCGCGACGCTCGCCTCCCCGTAGCGCCCCTGCGCAACGCCGCTCCGGGACCCCGGTGGTGGGGTTATCCCCCCAACCCCTAGGGGGTCAGGCTCAGGGTCAAGTGGGGTGCGTCCCCGATGGGCTCCGCCGGCTCGAATCCTTAGATTCGAAGGACTAGAGCGAGCCCGTCCCACGCGCACCCACGGAGGCGGCCATGTCGGCCCCCACACACCTGGCCCCCACTCACCTGTCCGCTCCCCGAGCCGTCGGGGCCGACGCCCGGCTGCCCTGGTGGGGCCTCGCCCTGCCCGCCCTCGCCTTCGGCCTCCTGCTCGTCCTGCTCACCGGATCGGGCGAGGCCCACGCCGCCTCCGGCGAAGGCTCCGCGCTCGTCCACGTCACCGAACGGCTGCTGCGCGTCGTCGGCTGACGGCACACCGGGCGGCAGGACCCCACGCGCGGCGGACGGCCCGGCCGGGCACGCGGCAACGTGCCGGAGCGCACCCCACACCTGGGGGTGAGCCCCCTCAACACCCTGCGCCCCATGGCTCGATCCGTGCGAAGCTGGGAGCCATGAGCGCCGACACACCCCGCAGGATCGTCCTCCTCCGGCATGCCAAGGCCGAATGGTCGGACGGCACGGACCACGACCGCCCCCTGGCGGAGCGCGGCCGTCACGACGCCCCGGCCGCCGGCCAGAAACTGGCCCAGACCGGCATTTCCTTCGACCTGGCCCTCTGCTCCAGCGCGGCCCGGACCCGGGAGACCTGGAAGCTCGCCGTCCAGGAGCTGCCGCACCGGCCGAAGACCACGTACGAGGAACGGCTCTACGAAGCCTCGCTGGGCGAGCTCATCGCGCTGGTCAACGAGACCTCGGACGAGGTCGGCAACCTCCTGGTCATCGGCCACAACCCCGGCATGCACGCCCTCGCCGACGCCCTGTCCGCGAGCGCCCAGGGCGACGCGCTGGCCCGGATGAACCGCAGCGGCTTCCCCACCTCCGGAATCGCCGTCGTGTCCTTCACCGGCTCGTGGAAGTCCGTGGAGCACGGAGTCGGCACCCTGCTGGACTTCTGGACCCCGCACGGCTGACGGGCGCACACCCACGACGGAGCGGGCCCCGGCACTTCCACAGTGCCGGGGCCCGCTCCGTCGTAGGGGGAGACACCGTCACGCCAGGTCGGCGGCCTCGACCTCTTCGCGCGTGATGCCGAGCAGGTACAGCACGGCGTCCAGGAACGGCACGTTCACGGCGGTGTGCGCGGCCTGGCGGACCACCGGCTTGGCGCAGAAGGCCACGCCCAGCCCGGCGGCGTTCAGCATGTCCAGATCGTTGGCACCGTCGCCGATGGCCACCGTCTGGGCCAGCGGTACGCCGGCCTCCGCGGCGAAGCGGCGCAGCAGCCGGGCCTTGCCCGCCCGGTCCACGATCTCGCCGGTGACCCGCCCCGTCAGCTTCCCGTCCACGATCTCCAGGGTGTTGGCCGAGGCGAAGTCCAGCCCCAGCCGCTCCCGCAGATCGTCCGTCACCTGCGTGAACCCGCCGGAGACCACGCCCACCTGGTAGCCGAGGCGCTTGAGGGTGCGGATCAGGGTCCGGGCACCCGGGGTGAGGCGCACCTCGGAGCGGACCTTGTCCACGACGGAGGCGTCCAGCCCGGCCAGCAGCGCGACCCGGGCGTGCAGCGACTGCTCGAAGTCCAGCTCCCCGCGCATGGCCCGCTCGGTCACCTCGGCGACCTCGGCCTCGCAGCCGGCGTGCGCGGCGAAGAGCTCGATGACCTCGTCCTGGATCAGCGTGGAGTCCACGTCCATGACGACGAGGCGCTGGGCCCTGCGGTGCAGGCCGGCCGAGACCACGGCCACGTCGACGCCGATCTGCGCGGCGGCGGTGGCCAGGGCGGTGCGCAGCGGCTCGGTCGCGGTGCCCGAGACGGCGAATTCCACCGCCGTCACCGGATACTTCGCGAGCCGGAAGATACGGTCGATGTTGCCGCCCGTCGCGGTGATCCGCGCGGCGATGGCGGCCGTGGACTCGGCGGTGAGCGGGTGTCCGAGCACGGTGACATGTGAACGGCCACTGCCGCGCGGCCGGTTGTCACCGGTGCCGGAGAGGATCTCGGCCTGCAGTTTGAGGGATTCCGCCCAGCTGTGGACGGTGGCCCGCAGCTCGCCATCGGTGCCGGCGGTGGGGTGGGTGACGAGGGCGCACAGGACGATGCGCCCCCGGGTGACGACCTGCTCGATGTCGACGACGTCGACGGAGTAGGCCGCGAGGGTGTCGAACAGCCCGGCGGTGATCCCGGGGCGGTCCTTGCCGAAGATCTTGACGAGGAGGGTGGGGACGTCGGAGGTCTGCGAAGGCGAAGCGCTCATGGTGTCTTCACCGTATCCCCCCGGCCTGCGCGCACGGAGCCCCGTCCCACCTGGCGGAACCGTTTCGCCCCGTACGGCGCCGGAGCCGCCGCCACGGAGCGCCGACCATGCCGCTCCGGCGTGGTCCGGCGTGCCCCGGGCCGGCCGCGGGACCGGTGCGGGGAGCGGGCGGGAGGTCCGGAATCGGGTGCTCCGGGCGGCTTTCGACCCCCTCGCCCGGCCCTGAAGGCCCCCGCGCAGTGGCCCGGATTCCCCTTGTGGCCGTGCGCCTGAAATAGTTCCCCCGGATGTTCGCCATCCCTAGACTCCCTGACGTCATGGGGGATTCTCGGGGGACTTAAGTGGGGCTGGAGTGCCGGAACTCGTACTGGAATTGAACGGAAGAACTTGGACGCTCGATCCGTCCAGGTCGTACTCGCTGGGGCGCGATCCCCAGGGAGACGTGGTGATCGATGACGCCCGGGTGTCGTGGCGGCACGCCACCATCGCCTGGAACGGGCGGGGTTGGGGAATCGAGGATCACGGAAGCACCAACGGCACGTACGTGCGCGGGGCGAGGGTCCAGCAGGCCGAGCTCGTCCCCGGCACGCCGGTGCACCTGGGCAACGCCACCGACGGGCCGAGGCTGAATGCCGTCGCCGCGGCCGCCCCGGCGCCGCAGCCGGCCGTGGCGCAGCAGTCGCCCGCACAGGCGTACGCGCAGCAGCCGCAGGCCCAGCCTCAGCACCAGCCGTCCTGGGAGCAGCAGGCACCGCGGCAGGTGCCGCACCAGCAGGTCCCGCAGGCCCCGCAGGCCCAGCCGTTCCCGCAGCAGCAGGGCGGCGGCGGGACCCCGGGTTACGGCGACCACCGCAGCCCGACGACGTTCCACCAGCTCGCGCTGGGCCACGTCATGCGGATCGGCCGTGCGCTGGAGAACGAGCTGGTGGTCTCCGACCTCCAGGTCTCCCGCAACCACGCGGAGTTCCGCTCGATGCCGGGCGGCCGCTTCGAGATCCGCGACCTCGGCAGCCACAACGGCACCTACGTCAACGGCCAGCCGCTGGCGAAGTCCGGTACCGCGCTGCTCGGCCCGAACGACATCGTCGGCGTCGGGCACTCGACGTTCCGGATCGTCGGCGACCGGCTCGAGGAGTTCGTCGACACGGGCGACGTCTCCTTCTCGGCCCGCCACCTCACGGTCACGGTCGACGGCGGCAAGCAGATCCTCAAGGACGTCACCTTCGGCGTCCCGGAGAAGTCGCTGATCGGTGTCATCGGCCCCTCCGGCTCCGGCAAGTCGACGCTGCTCAAGGCGCTGACCGGCTACCGCCCGGCCAACGAGGGCGACGTCCTCTACGACAACCGCAACCTGTACAAGCAGTTCGCGGAGCTCCGCCAGCGCATCGGCCTGGTCCCGCAGGACGACATCCTGCACAAGGAGCTGCGGGTCCGCACCGCCCTCAAGTACGCGGCCAAGCTCCGCTTCCCCGGAGACACCGCCGAGTCCGAGCGCGCCGCCCGCATCGACGAGGTACTGCGCGAGCTCAAGCTCGACATCCACAAGGACAAGAAGATCACCGCGCTCTCGGGTGGTCAGCGCAAGCGCGTGTCCGTGGCCCTGGAGCTGCTGACCAAGCCCTCGCTGATCTTCCTGGACGAGCCGACCTCCGGCCTCGACCCGGGCATGGACCGCGACGTCATGCAGCTGCTGCGCGGTCTCGCCGACGACGGCCGCACGGTCCTGGTGGTGACCCACTCGGTCGCCGAGCTCGCCATCTGCGACAAGCTGCTGGTCATGGCCCCGGGCGGTTCGGTGGCCTACTTCGGCCCGCCGGACGAGGCGCTGAACTTCTTCGGCTACTCCACCTGGGCCGACGTGTTCTCCGCCTTCGAGAGCTACCGGGACTACGACTGGGCCGGCCGCTGGAAGGGCTCCCAGCACTACCAGCTGTACGCCGCCGACATCGACGCGGTCGCCCCGCAGTCGGTGCAGCCCGCCGTACAGCAGACCCGGCCGCCCAAGCCGCAGGGCTGGGGCTCCCAGCTCTGGACGCTGATCCGCCGCTACACGGCGGTGATCGCGTCCGACAAGGGCTTCATCGGGCTGATGCTGATCCTCCCGGCCGTCCTGGGCGTGGTCTCCACGGTCATCCCGGCCACCTTCGGTCTCGCACCACCGAAGCCGCCGTCCATGTTCAACAGCGCGGCGGGCACGATCACGCTGATCCTCGCGGTGGGCATGTGCTTCTCGGGCGCCGCCAACTCGGTCCGTGAGTTGATCAAGGAACGGGTGATCTACGAGCGGGAACGCGCGACCGGCCTGTCCCGGTCGGCCTACCTGATGTCGAAGGTGCTCGTCCTCGGCTTCATCACGGCCATCCAGGGCGTGATCATCTGCGGGATCGGCTTCTTCCCGCGCGACATGCCCACCGAGGGCCTGTTCATGCCCCCGGCCGTCGAGATCTGCCTGTCGATCACCGCGCTCGGCTTCACCTCGATGATGTTCGGCCTGGTCATCTCCTCGCTGGTGAAGACCGCCGAGAAGACGATGCCGCTGCTGGTCATGTTCGCGATCGTCCAGGTCGTCTTCACCGGCATCCTCTTCCAGGTCTACGACTCCCCGGGCCTGGAGCAGGTCGCCTGGCTGATGCCGTCCCGCTGGGCCGTCGCCGCCGCCGGCACCACCCTGCACCTCGGCAAGCTCATGGCTCCCTGGGACCGCGACCACCCGGAGAACACCGACCCGCTCTGGGACGCCACGGTCGGCCAGTGGAGCTTCGACATCATCGTCCTGGTTCTGCTCGGCGTCGCCTGCGGCTTCCTGGTCGCGCGCCTGCTGCGCCGCCACGAGCCCGAGGTCATGCGCAAGTAACGCCGGACGCCGCCGCGCGGCACGTGCGGGCACGTACGGCACGCGTGGCGCCCATGGCACGCGAGAACGCCTCAGGGCGGCACCGGAACACCGGGGCCGCCCTGAGGCGTATGGGGGGCGTGGGGGGACGCCAGCGGCCTAGTAGGCGCTGTTGACGTTGTCCATCGAGCCGTAGCGGTCGGCGGCGTAGTTGCACGCGGCGACGATGTTCGCGACCGGGTCGTACAGGTCGAACTTCGTACCCTTGACGTGGTACGTGGCGAAGGTCGGCGGAATGACCTGGAGCAGGCCCTTCGACGGAATGCCGTTCTGGGCGTTGATGTCCCAGTTGTTGATCGCGCGGGGGTTGCCGCTCGACTCGCGCATGATGTTCTTGTGGATGCCGGCGTACGTGCCCGGGATGCCCTCCTTCTTCATGATGAAGAGGGCCTCCTTGATCCAGCCGTCGAGGTTGTTCGCGAAGACGGGGGCGCGGGTCGCGGAGCGGCTCGCGGCGGCCTTGGCCTCGCGGTCCTTCTTGGCGGCGGCAGCGGCGGCGTCGGCCTTGGCCTTCGCGTCGGCCTTGGCCTGCTTGTCGGCGACGACCTGCTGAACGGTGAGGTGCTGCTGCACTGCCTTCGCCTGCACGCCTTCGACGACCTGGGCCCAGGCGACGGGGGCGGTGGCCACCGTGGTGGCCTGGGCCTCGCCGGCACCGGCCGGGACGAGGGAGAAGGCGAGGGCGGCGGAGCCCAGGGTGGCTACACCGGCGATGGAAAGCTTGTGCGCCTTCGTCAGACGACGACTGTGGCCGGGAGTGCTGGTCTCGGACATGCGTTAGCAACCTCTTCGAATAGCGGGGGCCGCAGGAAAGCGCCTCGGATCCGGGATCCGGGGCGCTGTGCGACGAGAGCAATTCTTAGCGGTGGCAAAATCCTGTGGCAAAGGTGTGACGTACGATCCTGCTTAGTGGATCACCCCATGGCGTCGGCCCCGGAATTCCGGGCCCGACGCAAGGCAGGGCAGCACTGATGGACTCCTTATGCGTCCACTAGGCTCCTTCGTAAGTGATCTGCGTCCTATGTGCGGGCTCACATCGAGCACGTAACAATCTCACCGAGGGTTGCGGCAGCAATTCATTCCGTGAGCGATCTCATCCTTGAGTAGCAGCTGAAGATCCCCGAACTCGTGCCAAAGGCACAGTCTCGCTACGGATCCGGCCCACCCGAGGCGTACGGCCTCCCGCCCGGCGACCGCGCCCTGCGGCGGCCCTTCCATCACCCGCCCCCACGCTCCGGCGCCTGACACCAGGGGCGGACCGGCGCTGGTGGGCGCGAGTGTCGGTCGACGGCCGGGGGCCGGGCCGGTCCGGTCGTGGCGGCTCCTCCAGTACGAGGTGCCTCCCGCCCGGCAGCTCCCCCCCGGCCCCGCCCCACCCTCCGCGGTCGGAGCCCGGGCCGTAAGCCCTGGCGGAATGTCCGTTATATATAGCCCCTTCTCCCGTACCCCGCCCCCCATCCCTTACTCACCACCTCCCGACCCCGTCGAGGCCGGTCACCCGGGCCGGGCCCGGCGCCCGGCGAGCCCCCCGGCCGGGCCCTCCGCAGCCGCCCCACCCCTCCGCCAGGTCCCTTGGCCCTAGGACCGGGCCTACGCCCCAGGTCCGATCCCCGCCGGAGGCGCCCCGAGTACCGTGAGGCCATGCATTCCGGCCCCCGAGGACCCCGCAGCGGCCTGGCCGCCGTGAGCACCGCACTGCTCGCCATGAGCCGCCGGCTGGAAGTCCGCGATGTCCTGCGCACGATCGTCGCCTCGGCCCGCGAGCTGCTCGACGCCGAGTACGCCGCCCTGGGCGTCCCGGACGACCACGGCGGCTTCGCCCAGTTCGTCGTGGACGGCATCAGCGAGGAGCGGTGGCGGGCGATCGGCCCGCTGCCCCGCCAGCACGGCATCCTCGCGGCGATGCTCCACCAGGACGCCCCCGAGCGGCTGGCCGACGTACGCAAGGACCCCCGTTTCGAGGGCTGGCCCGCCGCCCACCCCGACATGTCCGACTTCCTCGGACTGCCCATCCGGGACGGGGAGGAGACGCTCGGAGCCCTCTTCCTCGCGAACAAGCGCGGCCCCGGCGGGTTCACCGACGAGGACGAGGACCTCCTCTCCCTCCTCGCCCAGCACGCGGCGATCGCCCTCACCAACGCCCGCCTCTACGAGCGCAGCCGCGAGCTGACCATCGCCGAGGAGCGCTCCCGCCTCGCCCACGAGCTGCACGACGCCGTCAGCCAGAAGCTCTTCTCGCTGCGCCTGACCGCCCAGGCCGCCGCCGCCCTCGTGGACCGCGACCCGGCCCGCGCCAAGGACGAGCTCCAGCAGGTCGCCGTCCTCGCCGCCGAGGCCGCCGACGAACTGCGCGCGGCCGTCACCGAGCTCCGCCCCACCGCCCTGGACGAGGACGGCCTGATCGCCACCCTCCGGGGCCAGGTCCGCGTCCTGGACCGGGCCCACACCGCACACGTCACCTTCACCGGTGACGGCGTACGGGCCCTGCCCGCGGCCCAGGAGGAGGCCGTACTGCGCGTCGCGCAGGAGGCCCTGCACAACGCACTGCGCCACTCGGAAGGCGAGCGGATCGAGGTCACCCTGACCCGGCGGGAGGCCGGGGGAGCGGTGCTCCGGGTGACCGACGACGGAGCCGGCTTCTCCCCGCCCACCGTCCGCAGGGCCGGCCGGCACCTCGGCCTGGTCTCCATGCGGGACCGGGCGGCCGGCGTGGGCGGGCGTCTCACCGTGCGGTCCGAGCCCGGTACGGGCACCACGATCGAACTGGAGGTACCCGGTGGCTGACACCCCGGGCCGTAGCGGCCGCATCAGGGTCCTGCTCGTGGACGACCACCAGGTCGTGCGGCGGGGCCTGCGCACCTTCCTGGAGGTCCAGGACGACATCGAGGTGGTCGGCGAGGCCGCCGACGGCGACGAGGGCATCGACCGCGCCGGGGAACTGCGCCCCGACGTGATCCTCATGGACATCAAGATGCCGGGCACTGACGGAATCGAGGCCCTGCGCAGACTGCGCGGGCTGGACAACCCGGCGCGCGTGTTGATCGTCACGAGCTTCACCGAGCAGCGGACCGTGATCCCCGCCCTGCGCGCGGGCGCCGCGGGCTACGTGTACAAGGACATAGACCCCGACGCACTCGCCACCGCCATCCGCTCGGTCCACGCCGGCCACGTCCTCCTCCAGCCGGAGGTGGCCGGAGCGCTGCTCTCCGGGGAGGGCGCGGGTCCGTCACCGGGCCGCGGCGGCAACCTCACGGACCGCGAACGCGAGGTACTGCACCACATAGCGGACGGCCGTTCGAACCGGGAGATCGCCCGGGTGCTGGTCCTGTCGGAGAAGACGGTCAAGACGCACGTCTCGAACATCCTGATGAAGCTGGACCTGGCGGACCGCACCCAGGCGGCGCTGTGGGCGGTCAGACACGGTGTCGCGGGGTGATTCATACGGTCGGGTGTATGTCGCCCACATGGCGTATCCCGTTCGTCGGATGACCGTTCTTCATGACGTGCCGCGGCGGCTGGTCGCGGCAGACGTACTGGAGGACGAGAACGTGAAGAACTTCAAGAAGGCCACCGCCGTCACCATGATCGCGGGCGGCCTCCTCGCCGCCGGCGCGGGTGTCTCGTCGGCGCACGGCGGTGCGTCGGCGGAGGGCGAGGCCCTGAACTCGCCCGGCGTGGCCGCGGGGAACCAGCTCCAGCTCCCCGTCCACGTCCCGGTGAACGCCGTCGGCAACACGGTCAACGTGATCGGCCTGCTGAACGGCGCCTTCGGCAACACGGGCGTGAACAACTGACGCACCAGCTGCTGACGCGAGGCCCGCTCCGCTCCGCTCCCTGACGCGTGGGCGACCCCGCGTGACGGCCACACACCTCGGCCCCGCTTCCCCCCTCTCCCTGGGAAGCGGGGCCGATTGAGTTCCGCCAGATCCGGCCCCGCCGGCGGTTGAGGCGCGGGGCCGGGCGCGGGCTCCGCGCCGCCCCCGGAACGCCGGCACGGCCGGGGCCGCCCGCGCCACGCTGCCACGCCCGGTTCCCGCCCCCCCGGGGGGTTAGAGCCCCCGCTCCCGCTCCTCGACGGCCGAGTTGTACGCCGCGACCAACGCCCGCCGGGCCACCCGCTCCACCGGTCGCAGGGCCTCCGCACGAGCCGCCATCTCCGACGCCGCCACCGCCGCCCCGTGTCCCCGCTCGTACGCCAGCGACACCATCAGGTCCACCCGCTGCGCCAGCGAGAGCACCCGTACCGCCCGCGCCGGATACCCCGGCGCCAGCGCGTCCCGGCCGGCCTCCGTCCGCGCCCGGTACGCGGACAGCGCCGCGTCCGCCACCGGCCCGGACCCCGCCACGTCCAGCCGGGTCAGCACCACCGCGGCCTCGCGCAGCGCCTCCGCCAGTTCCCGTTCCGCCTCGCCGAGCGACGGCACGTCCGCCGGCGGTGCCTCCCGTACCGGCAGGCAGTGCCAGGTCACCGCCACGTGCACGTCCCCGGCGGGCCCGGCCTCCTGGACCTCCGGCACCAGCCCGACCGCCGCGCCCACCGCGACGACCGCCTCCTCGGCGTCCAGCGCCCGCGCGTTGAACTCCGCCGGACCGCTCAGCCCCAGCGGATGCCCCGGCGCGGGCAGGGCCACTCGCAGTCCGGTCACCCCCAGCGCCCGCAGCCGGCCCAGCGCGAGCGTGAGCCCGACCGGTCCGGATTCACCGGGCATCCCCTCCACCCGGTGCACGGCGTCCTCGCCCACGATCGACAACACGGCCTCGTCGGGCGAGACGAGACCGGCCAGCAGAGCGTTCCCCCAGGCGGCCAGCCGCCCTGAACGTGGTTCGAAAAGCATCCCCCTACTTTACGGATCGGCCCTCCGACCCGGGCCCGCGCCCGGAGGTCTCCCCGAGTGGCGTAGGTTTTCCCCTGGGGCTGCGCCGAACGGCAGGGAGGCGCGCACAGACGAACCGAGACTGCAAGGGGAGACAACACGCTCATGAGCGATGTTCTGGAGCTGGTGGACGTATCCGTGGTCCGCGAGGGCCGGGCTCTGGTGGACCAGGTCTCCTGGTCGGTCAAGGAGGGGGAGCGCTGGGTGATCCTCGGCCCCAACGGCGCCGGCAAGACCACGCTGCTGAACCTCGCCTCCAGCTACCTCTTCCCCACCAAGGGTTCCGCCACCATCCTCGGCAGCACCCTCGGCAAGGTGGACGTCTTCGACCTGCGCCCCCGCATCGGTGTCGCCGGCATCGCGATGGCGGACAAGCTCCCGAAGCGCCAGACGGTCCTGCAGACCGTCCTCACCGCCGCGTACGGCATGACGGCGACCTGGCAGGAGGAGTACGAGGACGTCGACGAGCAGCGGGCCCGCGCCTTCCTCGACCGCCTCGGCATGACGGACTACCTCGACCGGAAGTTCGGCACCCTCTCCGAGGGCGAGCGCAAGCGGACCCTGATCGCCCGCGCGCTGATGACCGACCCCGAGCTGCTGCTCCTCGACGAGCCCGCCGCCGGTCTGGACCTCGGCGGCCGCGAAGACCTGGTACGACGCCTCGGCCGGCTCGCCCGCGACCCGCTCGCCCCGTCGATGATCATGGTCACGCACCACGTCGAGGAGATCGCCCCCGGTTTCACCCACGTGCTGATGATCCGCCAGGGCAAGGTGATCACCGCCGGTCCCATCGACCTCGAGCTGACCTCCCGCAACCTCTCGCTCTGCTTCGGGCTGCCGCTGGTCGTCGAGCGCAACGGGAACGACCGCTGGACCGCCCAGGGCCTGCCCCTGCGCTAGCCACCCCACCAGCCGGGGCTCCCGCACCCTGTCCCGACCGCACCCACCCGACCTACCATGACCATGTGGACATCGACGCGTGGGTGTGGTGGCTCATCGGTGCGGTCGGACTGGGCATTCCCCTCGTCCTGACCGCGATGCCCGAGTTCGGCATGTTCGCCGTCGGCGCCGTGGCGGCCGCCGTCACGGCTGCCCTCGGCGGGGGAGTGGTCGCACAGGTCCTGGTCTTCGTGATCGTGTCGGTCGCACTCATCGCGGTCGTCCGGCCGATCGCCAACCGCCACCGCGATCAGAGGCCCCAACACCGCAGCGGGATCGACGCGTTGAAGGGCCGCAGCGCCGTGGTCCTGGAACGGGTCGATGCCGGGGGCGGCGGCCGGATCAAGCTCGCGGGCGAGATCTGGTCGGCCCGGTCCCTGGACGCGGAAAGCAGCTTCGAGCCGGGACAGTCGGTCGACGTCGTGGAGATCGACGGGGCGACCGCGGTCGTCATGTGAGCGACGGGTACGGGGCGACCAGCATGTGAGCAAGCAGCCGACGCGCGGCCCCGGGGTCTGCGAGACTCCGCTGAACGGGGCAGCACAGACAGCCGGAAGGGCACGGGGAACCGCATGCAACCGATCATCATCGTTCTGATCATTCTGGTGGTTCTGGTCTTCATCGCACTGGTCAAGACGATCCAGGTGATCCCGCAGGCCAGCGCCGCCATCGTCGAACGGTTCGGCCGCTACACCCGCACCCTCAACGCGGGCCTGAACATCGTCGTCCCGTTCATCGACTCGATCCGCAACCGGATCGACCTCCGCGAGCAGGTCGTCCCCTTCCCGCCCCAGCCCGTCATCACGCAGGACAACCTGGTCGTCAACATCGACACCGTCATCTACTACCAGGTGACCGACGCCCGCGCCGCGACGTACGAGGTGGCCAGCTACATCCAGGCCATCGAGCAGCTCACCGTCACCACCCTGCGCAACATCATCGGCGGCATGGACCTGGAGCGGACCCTGACCTCCCGCGAGGAGATCAACGCGGCCCTGCGCGGCGTCCTCGACGAGGCCACCGGCAAGTGGGGCATCCGCGTCAACCGCGTCGAGCTCAAGGCGATCGAGCCGCCGACCTCCATCCAGGACTCGATGGAGAAGCAGATGCGCGCCGACCGGGACAAGCGCGCCGCGATCCTGCAGGCCGAAGGTGTCCGCCAGTCCGAGATCCTGCGCGCCGAGGGCGAGAAGCAGTCCTCCATCCTGCGCGCCGAAGGTGACGCCAAGGCCGCCGCCCTGCGCGCCGAAGGTGAAGCCCAGGCCATCCGTACGGTCTTCGAGTCCATCCACGCCGGCGACGCCGACCAGAAGCTGCTCGCCTACCAGTACCTCCAGATGCTCCCGAAGCTCGCCGAAGGCGACGCCAACAAGCTCTGGATCGTCCCCAGCGAGATCGGCGACGCCCTCAAGGGCCTCTCCGGAGCCATGGGCAACTTCGGCCCGATGGGCGCCGCTTCGGGCTTCAACCCGGGCAACCTCGGTAAGGACGGCGGCGGAAGCGCGGCCGACAAGGCCGCCGCGGAACGCCGCGAGCAGCCCCCCATCGACTGAACGGCCCGTCCCTGCTGCATGATCAGTGAGGCCCCTCGACCTTCATGGCGGGGAGGCGACTCACTCACGCAAAGGGGACGGCCTTGTCTGCCTTCTCGATGTCACTCTGGGAATCCGTCGCGGTCTTCGCCGCCGGCATCGGCGCCGGCACCATCAACACCATCGTGGGCTCCGGGACCCTGATCACCTTCCCGGTGCTGCTGGCCACCGGCCTGCCGCCGGTCACCGCCAACGTTTCCAACACCCTGGGTCTCGTGCCCGGTTCCCTCAGCGGAGCCCTCGGCTACCGCAAGGAGCTCCGGGGCCAGCGCGCCCGCATCATCAGGCTCGGAGCGGTCTCCCTGGTCGGCGGACTCGCCGGAGCGATCCTTCTCCTCACCCTGCCGTCGGACTCCTTCGACACGATCGTGCCCGTCCTGATCGGCCTGGCCCTCGTCCTCGTCGTCTTCCAGCCCCGGCTCGCCGCAGCCCTGCGCAAGCGCCAGGAAGCGGCGGGAGGCGACAGCGGCCACCCCGACGGCGGACCGGCCCTGCTCTCCGGAATGCTGCTCTCCAGCGCGTACGGGGGCTACTTCGGTGCCGCGCAGGGAGTGCTCTACCTCGGCCTGATGGGACTGCTGCTCCGCGAGGACCTCCAGCGGATCAACGCGGTGAAGAACGTCGTCGCCGCGCTGGTGAACGGCATCGCGGCCGTCTTCTTCCTCTTCGTCGCCGAGTTCGACTGGACGGCCGTCCTGCTCATCGCCGTCGGCTCCACCATCGGCGGCCAGCTCGGCGCCAAGGTGGGCCGTCGCCTGCCGCCCACGGTCCTGCGCGCGGTCATCGTGACGGTTGGAATCCTCGCGATCGTCCAGCTTCTGCTCCGCTGAGCGACGTATAAAACATACGTCGCCCAGCGCAGCCGTCTACTCGGCAGAACGGACCTGCCCTACGTGCTCACCCGCGGCCCTACGCGGAACGCTCCAGCCACTGCGGCAGCACGTCCCGCCCGCCCACCCCGAGGGCGAGCAGCATGGCATCCGCCGGCGAGGGAACGAAGGGCTTGCGCAGGAGCGGCATCCCCGCCTCCTCCGGAGTCCGCGCCGCCTTGCGGTGGTTGTCCTCGGAGCAGGAGGCCACCGTGTTCAGCCAGGTGTCCCCGCCACCCTGGGCCCGCGGAAGCACGTGGTCCACGGTGGTCGCGCGCTTCCCGCAGTACGCGCACCGGTGTTGGTCCCGGATCAGCACCCCCCTCCGCGACCAGGGAGCATGTCTTCGGAAGGGCACCCGTACGTACCTGCACAGCCTGATCACCCGCGGCATCGGAAGATCCATCGTGGCCGCGCGCACACGGAACTCGGGATGCGACTGTTCGACCACGGCCTTGTCCTGGAGCACCAGGACCACCGCCCGGTTCAGCGTCACCGTCGACAGCGGCTCGAAGCTCGCGTTCAGCACCAGCGTGTCCCGCATCTCGCCCACCTCCCGTGTGCAGGCCCGCGACCACACTGGCGGCAGGGCCCGCAACCACTCTGGCCGCGCGTGCCACGCGGGACAACGCAATAAAAATGCCCGGTCCTGGCCGTCTTTAGACCAGGACCGGGCAAACGCTCGGAGAACGACAAGCGGAATGATCAGCTCGCGGGAGCCTCGTACTCACCGACCAGCTGCGCCCGCCCCAGCGAGTGGAACCGCAGATTGAACCCGACGACGGCCGGCGAGACGTCCGCACCGGGACCGAGCACCTCCGTGTCCACCGCGTACACGGTGAACACGTACCGGTGCCGCTCCCCGGCCGGCGGAGCCGCCCCGCCGAAGTCCCTGGTGCCGTAGTCGTTCCGTACGTGCACGGCCCCGGCGGGCAGCCCGTCGAACTTCCCGGTGCCCGCCCCCGCCGGCAGTTCGGTGACCGAGAGCGGCAGGTCGAAGAGCACCCAGTGCCAGAACCCGCTGCCCGTCGGGGCGTCCGGATCGAAGCACGTCACGGCGAAGCTCCTGGTCCCCTCAGGGAACCCCTCCCACCGCAGGTGCGGCGAGACGTTCCCGCCCGACAGCACCTGGGCGTCGCCCAGATCGGCCCCGGGCTCCAGGTCCGCACTGCGCACCGTGAACTCGTGCACCGGGGGATGGAACTCGTGGGGGAGCGGCGCCCTGCTCTGCTCGGCCACTGCTGAACCTCCTGCTGGATGGCGTCGTCACGTACCCGTACCCGTACCCGTACCCGTACCGGTACGGGCCAGAGCCTAGAACCGCTCAGAACCAGTTGCGCTGCGAACCCACCGACGAGATCCACTGGTTCAGGTAAGCCGCCCAGTCGGTCCCCTGGTACGACTGCAGACCCACCTGGAAGCAGCGGTAGGTGTCACTGCCCTCGCTGAACAGGCCCGGCTTCTTGTCCATCTCCAGGACGACGTCCATCTCGCGCCCGTCGGAGACGAAGGTCAGCTCGACCTGGTTCAGCCCCCGGTACTGCGACGGCGGCAGGAACTCGATCTCCTGGTAGAAGGGCAGCGTCTGGCGCGTCCCTCGGATGTGCCCGCGCTCCATGTCCGCGCTGCGGAAGGAGAAGCCCAACTGCGTGAAGGCGTCGAGGATCGCCTGCTGCGCCGGCACCGGGTGCACGTTGATCGGGTCGAGGTCGCCGGCGTCCACCGCCCGCGCGATCTCCAGCTCCGTGCTGACCCCGATGTTCATGCCGTGCAGGTGACGACCGCCGAAGTGGGTGATCGGCGTCTCCCACGGGATCTCCAGCCCGAACGGGACCACGTGCAGGGCGCCGGGCTGCACCTGGAAGGCACCACCGAGGCGCTGCTTGGTGAAGACGACGTCCTGCTTGTACTCCTGGTCGCCGCCCTCCACCTCGACCCGTGCCTGGAGCCCGACGGACAGCCCCTCGATCTGCTGCTCCACGGACCCGCCCTGGATCCGCACCTCGCCCTGGACGATCCCGCCCGGTACGACGTTCGGCTCGGTGATCACCGTGTCGACCGAAGCGCCACCGGCACCCAGGCTCGCGAACAGCTTCCTGAACCCCATGCTCTGACTCCCCTTGAAGACGTGCTTGAAGACGTGCTTGAAAGACGTGTGCGACTACGCGCAGGACTACCCCTACAAACGCGGAACCTTAGGCCCCGGTTCCAGCGGGGCGCAGTCCACTACGCTCGACCGGATGAGCGCGCGCCCCGACCGTACGCCCCTGCCCAGGTCTTTCTTCGACCGCCCGGTCCTCACGGTGGCCCCGGACCTTCTCGGCCGCACCCTGGTCCGTCGTACCCCGGACGGGCCCTTGGAGCTGCGCATCACGGAGGTGGAGGCGTACGAGGGAGAGGCGGACCCGGGCTCCCACGCCTACCGCGGCCGGACGGCGCGCAACGCGTCGATGTTCGGTCCACCCGGACACGCGTACGTCTACTTCATCTACGGCATGTGGTTCAGCCTCAACCTGGTGTGCGGCCCGCCCGGCAGGGCGAGCGGTGTCCTGCTGCGGGCCGGGGAGATCACCGTGGGTGCCGAGCTGGCGCGCAAACGCCGACTTTCAGCCAGAACCGACCGGGAACTGGCCAAAGGCCCGGCCCGCCTGGCCACCGCCCTGGACGTGGACCGCTCGCTCGACGGCACGGACCTCTGCGTGGGACCGACTGCCCCCTTGTCCCTGCTGGCCGGCACCCCCGCACCGCCCGACCTGCTGAGCAACGGCCCCCGCACGGGAGTGGGCGGCGCCGGCGCGGGCCACCCGTACCGCTACTGGATCACGCACGACCCGACGGTGAGCCCGTACCGCGCCCATGCGCCACGCCGGCGCTCAACTTGACTCGGCCTCGAGGGACGCCTAACGTAGCCCGAGCCGCTTGAACGGGGCACTGCTGTCGGCAGACCCCCAGAGCGGCCAACCCACTACCTACGACTTACCCCTGGCGGGGTCCTATTCGGCATGCCCGAATTCGATTCCGACCGGCCGATTATGAGCCGCAAGGGATAAGCGCTAATGTGGTGGAGCGCCGAAAGGCAAAGGCCCCCAACGGTCACCGAATTCAAATCCAAGCCGGAAACGGCGCGGAAATGATCTGGTACAGTTGGAAACGAAGGAAGCGCCCGGAGGAAAGCCCGAGAGGGTGAGTACAAAGGAAGCGATCGTTCCTTGAGAACTCAACAGCGTGCCAAAAATCAACGCCAAAAGTTGATACCCCGTCCATTTCGGTGGATGAGGTTCCTTTGAAAAAGACCTGTGGGGTCGCGGCTTCGGTTGTGATGCTTGCAGGCAATTACACAGCGAGGATGCAGTGGACGGTCGGTCTTATTCCGACATGACTGTCCCGCTCTAAGTGCGTGTGCACCCGATTACGGGTAAACATTCATGGAGAGTTTGATCCTGGCTCAGGACGAACGCTGGCGGCGTGCTTAACACATGCAAGTCGAACGATGAAGCCCTTCGGGGTGGATTAGTGGCGAACGGGTGAGTAACACGTGGGCAATCTGCCCTTCACTCTGGGACAAGCCCTGGAAACGGGGTCTAATACCGGATAACACTCCTGCCTGCATGGGCGGGGGTTAAAAGCTCCGGCGGTGAAGGATGAGCCCGCGGCCTATCAGCTTGTTGGTGGGGTAATGGCCCACCAAGGCGACGACGGGTAGCCGGCCTGAGAGGGCGACCGGCCACACTGGGACTGAGACACGGCCCAGACTCCTACGGGAGGCAGCAGTGGGGAATATTGCACAATGGGCGAAAGCCTGATGCAGCGACGCCGCGTGAGGGATGACGGCCTTCGGGTTGTAAACCTCTTTCAGCAGGGAAGAAGCGAAAGTGACGGTACCTGCAGAAGAAGCGCCGGCTAACTACGTGCCAGCAGCCGCGGTAATACGTAGGGCGCAAGCGTTGTCCGGAATTATTGGGCGTAAAGAGCTCGTAGGCGGCTTGTCACGTCGGATGTGAAAGCCCGAGGCTTAACCTCGGGTCTGCATTCGATACGGGCTAGCTAGAGTGTGGTAGGGGAGATCGGAATTCCTGGTGTAGCGGTGAAATGCGCAGATATCAGGAGGAACACCGGTGGCGAAGGCGGATCTCTGGGCCATTACTGACGCTGAGGAGCGAAAGCGTGGGGAGCGAACAGGATTAGATACCCTGGTAGTCCACGCCGTAAACGTTGGGAACTAGGTGTTGGCGACATTCCACGTCGTCGGTGCCGCAGCTAACGCATTAAGTTCCCCGCCTGGGGAGTACGGCCGCAAGGCTAAAACTCAAAGGAATTGACGGGGGCCCGCACAAGCAGCGGAGCATGTGGCTTAATTCGACGCAACGCGAAGAACCTTACCAAGGCTTGACATATACCGGAAAGCATTAGAGATAGTGCCCCCCTTGTGGTCGGTATACAGGTGGTGCATGGCTGTCGTCAGCTCGTGTCGTGAGATGTTGGGTTAAGTCCCGCAACGAGCGCAACCCTTGTCCTGTGTTGCCAGCATGCCCTTCGGGGTGATGGGGACTCACAGGAGACCGCCGGGGTCAACTCGGAGGAAGGTGGGGACGACGTCAAGTCATCATGCCCCTTATGTCTTGGGCTGCACACGTGCTACAATGGCCGGTACAATGAGCTGCGATACCGTGAGGTGGAGCGAATCTCAAAAAGCCGGTCTCAGTTCGGATTGGGGTCTGCAACTCGACCCCATGAAGTCGGAGTTGCTAGTAATCGCAGATCAGCATTGCTGCGGTGAATACGTTCCCGGGCCTTGTACACACCGCCCGTCACGTCACGAAAGTCGGTAACACCCGAAGCCGGTGGCCCAACCCGTAAGGGAGGGAGCTGTCGAAGGTGGGACTGGCGATTGGGACGAAGTCGTAACAAGGTAGCCGTACCGGAAGGTGCGGCTGGATCACCTCCTTTCTAAGGAGCACAGTACCGATTGCAGACAAATGTTCTGCACGGTCAGCTCATGGGTGGAACGTTGATTAGTTGGCACGGTTTCCAAAACATCCTGTAAGTACTGCTTCGGCGTGGAAAACAGTGATAGTGGCGGGGATCGTGCTTGGCACGTTGTTGGGTATCTGAGGGTACGGCCGAAAGGCTGTCCTTCTGCGATGCCGGCCCCAGTGAACTCACCTGCTTGTCTGGTGGGGTGATGGGTGGCTGGTCGTTGCTTGAGAACTACACAGTGGACGCGAGCATCTGTAGGCCAAGTTTTTAAGGGCGCACGGTGGATGCCTTGGCACCAGGAACCGATGAAGGACGTGAGAGGCCGCGATAGGCCCCGGGGAGCTGCCAACTGAGCTTTGATCCGGGGGTGTCCGAATGGGGAAACCCGGCAGTCGTCATGGGCTGTCACCCACTGCTGAACACATAGGCAGTGTGGAGGGAACGCGGGGAAGTGAAACATCTCAGTACCCGCAGGAAGAGAAAACAACCGTGATTCCGGGAGTAGTGGCGAGCGAAACCGGATGAGGCCAAACCGTATGCGTGTGATACCCGGCAGGGGTTGCGCATGCGGGGTTGTGGGAATTCTTTTGATCGGTCTGCCGGCCGGTCGGCGAGTCAGAAACCGTTGATGTAGTCGAAGGACATGCGAAAGGTCCGGCGTAGAGGGTAAGACCCCCGTAGACGAAACATCAGCGGCTTGCTTAAGAATCTCCCAAGTAGCACGGGGCCCGAGAAATCCCGTGTGAATCTGGCGGGACCACCCGCTAAGCCTAAATATTCCCTGGTGACCGATAGCGGATAGTACCGTGAGGGAATGGTGAAAAGTACCGCGGGAGCGGAGTGAAATAGTACCTGAAACCGTGTGCCTACAAGCCGTGGGAGCGTCGCCGTTATTCTTCGGAATAACGGTCGTGACTGCGTGCCTTTTGAAGAATGAGCCTGCGAGTTAGCGGTGTGTAGCGAGGTTAACCCGTGTGGGGAAGCCGTAGCGAAAGCGAGTCCGAATAGGGCGATTGAGTTGCACGCTCTAGACCCGAAGCGGAGTGATCTAGCCATGGGCAGGTTGAAGCGGAGGTAAGACTTCGTGGAGGACCGAACCCACCAGGGTTGAAAACCTGGGGGATGACCTGTGGTTAGGGGTGAAAGGCCAATCAAACTCCGTGATAGCTGGTTCTCCCCGAAATGCATTTAGGTGCAGCGTCACGTGTTTCTTGCCGGAGGTAGAGCACTGGATAGGCGATGGGCCCTACCGGGTTACTGACCTTAGCCAAACTCCGAATGCCGGTAAGTGAGAGCGTGGCAGTGAGACTGTGGGGGATAAGCTCCATGGTCGAGAGGGAAACAGCCCAGAGCATCGACTAAGGCCCCTAAGCGTACGCTAAGTGGGAAAGGATGTGGAGTCGCAGAGACAACCAGGAGGTTGGCTTAGAAGCAGCCACCCTTGAAAGAGTGCGTAATAGCTCACTGGTCAAGTGATTCCGCGCCGACAATGTAGCGGGGCTCAAGCGTACCGCCGAAGTCGTGTCATTGCAGCTATAGGGCCAACGCCCGCTGTGATGGGTAGGGGAGCGTCGTGTGCCGGGTGAAGCAGCAGCGGAAGCTAGTTGTGGACGGTTCACGAGTGAGAATGCAGGCATGAGTAGCGATACACACGTGAGAAACGTGTGCGCCGATTGACTAAGGGTTCCTGGGTCAAGCTGATCTGCCCAGGGTAAGTCGGGACCTAAGGCGAGGCCGACAGGCGTAGTCGATGGACAACCGGTTGATATTCCGGTACCCGCTTTGAAACGCCCAATATCGAATCAGGCGATGCTAAGCCCGTGAAGCCGTTCCGGACCCTTCGGGGAAAGGAAAGTGGTGGAGCCGGCGGACCAGACTTGTAGTAGGTAAGCGATGGGGTGACGCAGGAAGGTAGTCCAGCCCGGGCGGTGGTAGTCCCGGGGTAAGGGTGTAGGCCGAGGGGTAGGCAAATCCGTCCCTCATATAAGGCTGAGACCTGATGCCGAGCCGATTGTGGTGAAGTGGATGATCCTATGCTGTCGAGAAAAGCCTCTAGCGAGTTTCATGGCGGCCCGTACCCTAAACCGACTCAGGTGGTCAGGTAGAGAATACCGAGGCGTTCGGGTGAACTATGGTTAAGGAACTCGGCAAAATGCCCCCGTAACTTCGGGAGAAGGGGGGCCATCACTGGTGATCGGATTTACTCCGTGAGCTGGGGGTGGCCGCAGAGACCAGCGAGAAGCGACTGTTTACTAAAAACACAGGTCCGTGCGAAGCCGTAAGGCGATGTATACGGACTGACGCCTGCCCGGTGCTGGAACGTTAAGGGGACCGGTTAGTCACATTTCGGTGTGGCGAAGCTGAGAACTTAAGCGCCAGTAAACGGCGGTGGTAACTATAACCATCCTAAGGTAGCGAAATTCCTTGTCGGGTAAGTTCCGACCTGCACGAATGGCGTAACGACTTCTCGACTGTCTCAACCATAGGCCCGGTGAAATTGCACTACGAGTAAAGATGCTCGTTTCGCGCAGCAGGACGGAAAGACCCCGGGACCTTTACTATAGTTTGATATTGGTGTTCGGTTCGGCTTGTGTAGGATAGGTGGGAGACTTTGAAGCCCCAACGCCAGTTGGGGTGGAGTCGTCGTTGAAATACCACTCTGGTCGTGCTGGATGTCTAACCTCGGTCCGTGATCCGGATCAGGGACAGTGTCTGATGGGTAGTTTAACTGGGGCGGTTGCCTCCCAAAAAGTAACGGAGGCGCCCAAAGGTTCCCTCAGCCTGGTTGGCAATCAGGTGTTGAGTGTAAGTGCACAAGGGAGCTTGACTGTGAGACCGACGGGTCGAGCAGGGACGAAAGTCGGGACTAGTGATCCGGCGGTGGCTTGTGGAAGCGCCGTCGCTCAACGGATAAAAGGTACCCCGGGGATAACAGGCTGATCTTCCCCAAGAGTCCATATCGACGGGATGGTTTGGCACCTCGATGTCGGCTCGTCGCATCCTGGGGCTGGAGTCGGTCCCAAGGGTTGGGCTGTTCGCCCATTAAAGCGGTACGCGAGCTGGGTTTAGAACGTCGTGAGACAGTTCGGTCCCTATCCGCTGTGCGCGTAGGAATATTGAGAAGGGCTGTCCCTAGTACGAGAGGACCGGGACGGACGAACCTCTGGTGTGCCAGTTGTCCTGCCAAGGGCATGGCTGGTTGGCTACGTTCGGGAGGGATAACCGCTGAAAGCATCTAAGCGGGAAGCCTGCTTCAAGATGAGTATTCCCACCTCCTTGAGAGGGTAAGGCTCCCAGTAGACGACTGGGTTGATAGGCCAGATGTGGAAGCCCGGTAACGGGTGGAGCTGACTGGTACTAATAGGCCGAGGGCTTGTCCTCAGTTGCTCGCGTCCACTGTGTTAGTTCTGAAGCAACGAACGGTTGCTGGTTTCTAGAGCTAGAACATAACTACAAAGTGTGCTTGTTCGCTCGAAACCGATTAGGGTTTCGGTGGTCATAGCGTTAGGGAAACGCCCGGTTACATTCCGAACCCGGAAGCTAAGCCTTTCAGCGCCGATGGTACTGCAGGGGGGACCCTGTGGGAGAGTAGGACGCCGCCGAACAATTTTTCAAAGGACCCTTGGTCCAGCGTTCAACGCTGGACCAAGGGTCTTTTTTGTTTTCCATAAGTTTTACGCCGAAGCGCGGCCATGGGTTGGTTGCGCGAGAATGACTAGCGGTACCCCGAAGACAGGAGTCACACCCATGTCCAACTCTCCCGACGATCGTCCGGAGCGCGAGCCTCGGCGCAACGACGGCGGTGACAGGGGCGGCTACCGCGGGGGCCGTGACGACCGTGGCGGCGACCGTCCGCCGTTCCGTCGCGATGACCGTGGCGACCGTCCCTCCGGTGGTGGCGGTGGTGGCTTCCGTCGTGACGACCGTGGCGGCCGTCCCGCCGGCGGCGGCGACCGCCCGTCGTACCCGCGTCGTGACGACCGTGGTGGTGACCGTCCCTCCGGTGGTGGTTTCCGTGGCAATGACCGGGGTGACCGTCCCACCGGTGGTGGCGGTGGTGGCTTCCGTCGTGACGACCGTGGCGGCCGTCCCGCCGGCGGCGGCGACCGCCCGTCGTACCCGCGCCGCGACGACCGTGGTGGCGACCGTCCGAGCTACCCCCGTCGTGACGACGACCGTGGTGGCCGTCCCACGGGTGGCGGTGACCGTCCGTCCTTCCCGCGTCGTGATGACGACCGAGGTGGCCGTCCCTCCGGTGGTGGCTTCCGCGGCAACGACCGCGGCGACCGCCCCTCGGGTGGTGGCTTCCGCGGGAACGACCGGGGTGACCGTCCCTCCGGTGGCGGTTTCCGTGGCAACGACCGCGGTGACCGTCCGTCCTTCCCGCGTCGCGACGACGACCGGGGTGGCCGTCCCTCCGGTGGTGGCTTCCGCGGTAACGACCGCGGTGACCGTCCGTCGTATCCGCGTCGCGACGACGACCGGGGTGGCCGTCCCTCCGGTGGCGGTTTCCGCGGCAACGACCGCGGCGACCGCCCCTCGTACCCCCGTCGCGACGACGACCGGGGCGGGGACCGTCCGAGCTACCCGCGCCGTGATGACGACCGTGGTTTCCGTGGTAACGACCGCGGTGACCGTCCGTCCTTCCCGCGTCGTGACGATGACCGTGGTGGGTTCCGTGGCGGTCGTGACGACCGGGGCGGCGACCGTCCCTCGTACCCGCGCCGCGACGACCGTCCGTCCGGTGGCGACCGTCCGTCCTACCCGCGCCGTGACGACCGTGGTGGCGACCGCCCGCCGTTCCGTGGCAACGACCGTGGCGACCGTCCCACCGGCGGTGGCTTCCGTGGCAACGACCGCGGCGATCGCCCCTCCTTCCCGCGTCGCGACGACCGTCCGTCCTACCCGCGCCGTGATGACGACCGTGGTGGGTTCCGTGGCGGTCGTGACGACCGGGGCGGCGACCGTCCCTCGTACCCGCGTCGCGACGACCGTCCGTCCGGTGGGGACCGTCCGTCCTACCCGCGCCGTGATGACGACCGTGGTGGGTTCCGTGGCGGTCGTGACGACCGGGGCGGCGACCGTCCCTCGTACCCGCGTCGCGACGACCGTCCGTCCGGTGGGGACCGTCCGTCCTACCCGCGCCGTGACGATGACCGTGGTGGGTTCCGTGGCGGTCGTGACGACCGCGGTGGCGACCGTCCCTCGTACCCGCGCCGCGACGACCGCGGTGGCGACCGCCCCTCGTACCCCCGTCGTGATGACCGCGGCGGCGACCGCGGTGGTTTCCGCGGTCGCGACGACCGTGGTGGCGACCGCGACTTCCGCTCCGACCGTGACCCGGTCAAGCGGCTTCCGATCGACGAGGACGTCACCGGTTTCGAGATCGACTCCGACGTTCGCCAGGAGCTCCTGAGCCTGCCCAAGGGTCTGGCCGAGGAAGTCTCCAAGAACCTGGTCATGGTGGCCCGGCTGATCGACGAGGACCCGGAGCAGGCGTACGCGTACTCGCGCATCGCCCTGCGTCTGGCCTCCCGCGTCGCCGCCGTCCGCGAGGCCGCCGGCTTCGCCGCGTACGCCACGCAGAAGTACGCCGAGGCGATCGCGGAGTTCCGCGCCGCCAAGCGGATGACCGGTTCGGTCGAGCTGTGGCCCGTCATCGCCGACTGCGAGCGCGGCCTCGGCCGTCCGGAGCGGGCGCTGGCCATGGCCGGCGAGCCTGAGGTGCAGAAGCTGGACAAGGCCGGTCAGGTCGAGATGCGTCTGGTCGCGGCCGGTGCCCGGCGGGACATGGACCAGCTCGACGCGGCCATCGTGACCCTGCAGAGCCCGGAGCTGGCCTCCAACTCGGTGCAGCCGTGGACCGCGCGTCTGCGGTACGCCTACGCCGACGCCCTGCTGGCGGCGGGCCGTGAGGACGAGGCGCGCGAGTGGTTCGCCAAGACCCTCGAGGCCGACAAGGACGGGGCCACTGACGCCTCGGACCGGCTGGCCGAGCTGGACGGTGTCGAGTTCGTCGACGCCTCCGCCGACGAGGACGCCGATGTGGAGGACGACCTCGACGAGGACGACCTCGACGACGACGAGCGCGACGACGACCCCGAGGTCGTGGCCGCGGAGCGTGCCTCCGACCAGGCCGAGTACTACGACGAGGACGACGACGAGTACGAAGGCGACGTCGATGTCGACGCCACCGACGAGATCGTCGTTCTCGACGAGGACGAGGACGAGGACGACGAGGTCCTGGACCGGCGCGATGAGGACCAGGCCCGCGACAAGGCCTGAGTGAACTGAAGAAGGGCGGTACCCCCGGTGGGGGTACCGCCCTTCTTCTTTTGTCCGGGGCCGGTCGGCGGCCGGACCGCGGTCAGTCCACGCTGCGCAGGACCAGGCCCGTGGCCGGTTTGGGGCCGAAGGACGTGGACTTGCGGGGCATCGTCACGCCCTGGCGGGCCAGCTCCCGTACGACCGACTCGCGTACCGGGTTCAGGAGGACGGCCGTGCCGCCGAGCCGCTCGGCCATCTCCACGGTGGCCTCGGTGTCGTGGATGTACGAGATCTGCTCGGGGGTGTCCGGTACGGCCCAGAGCGTGTCCAGCAGGGTCGCGTGGAGCACCGTGGCGTCCAGTCGGCGCCAGGCCTCGGGACGATCGCCGCGGACCGTGCGCTCGATGAGGGCCGGCTCGGGGTCGGTGATCAGGTGGAAGGTGCCGTCGCCGGTGACAAGGAAGGCGTTGCCGTGCTCCGCGGCTTCGGCCAGGGCCTCCATGGCGCGCGGCAGCGGGCCGTCGACCGCGCGGACCCGGAAGCCGCCGTCGAGGGCCGCCAGCGCCTCGGCGGGTGCCAGGCGTCGCAGCAGCCGGTGGATCGCGCGGACCTGGAGCGGGTAGCGGGCGGTGTCGACGAGGAGGACCAGCCCGAAGTCCCACGGGGTGGGGGAGCCGTGCTCCTCCTGGAGGCGCAGGTACGTCGCCCAGCGGTGGTGGCCGTCGGCGATGAGGGCCTGGCGGTCGCCCAGGTCGGCGGTGATCGCCGCCAGTTCGGTGGGGTCGGTGACGGCCCACAGCCGGTGCTGGAAACCGTCCTCGGTGGTGGTGGAGAACAGGGGGGTGCGCCGGGAGGTGCGCTCGACGACCGCGGCCGTGCCCGCCGCCGGGTCCGCACCCAGATAGGTCAGGAGCAGCGGTTCGAGGTTGGCCGAGGTGGCGCGCATCAGGCCGGCCCGGTCGGTGACCACGTGGGGCATGACGTCCTCGTGGGGCAGGACGATCCCGGCGTCGGCGGCGGAGAGGGCCAGGGCTCCGATGACGCCGCGCTGCAGCAGTCCGCCCTTGCGCTGCTCGTAGACGTAGAGCGCGGGCTCCGGGTCGGCGCTGAGGATCCCCTCGGCGAGCCAGTCCCGCAGGGTGTGCGCCGCCTGCTGGTTGCGCGCGGCGGGGGTGTCGGCCTGCGGAAGGATCAGGCGGACGATGTTGTGCGGGTCGGCGGACTCCAGGTGGTTGAGTCCGTCGGGGCGCACGACCACGTCGTACGGCGGTGAGGTGACGGCGGCCAGGCTGCCGACGCGCTCGGGTACATAACGCAGGCCATGGAACGGGATCAGGCGCAGTCCATGGTCCGCGGTGCCAGATGTGGTCATTGATGAATCGTAAGACCCGTCTCGCCATGCGGGATGATCGGGGGAGTACGTAAACCGGACAAGATCGATCTCCCCCAGCTTCCGCTGGGAGGGGCCAGGAGGAGCGGACACCATGACCCGGCAGAGCAGGACCAGTCCCGCGGGCAGTGAGCGGAGTCTGCACCAGGCGTACGACACGGCCCTGCTCGACCTCGACGGGGTGGTGTACGCGGGTGGGGAGGCCATCGCGCACGCCGTGGAATCGCTCGCGGCCGCGCGGGCCGACGGGATGCACCTGGCGTACGTCACGAACAACGCGCTGCGTACCCCGGACTCGGTGGCGGAACATCTGAGCGAACTCGGGATCCCGACGGAGGCGGGCGAGGTGATCACCTCCGCGCAAGCGGTGGCCCGTCTCATCGCCGAGCAGGTGGAACCGGGTTCCAAGGTGCTGGTGATCGGCGGCGAGGGGCTGCGGGTGGCGCTGCGCGAGCGTGGGCTGGTGCCGGTGGACTCCGCGGAGGAGGAGGGGCTCGCCGCGGTGGTCCAGGGGTACGGCGGGCCCGACCTGCAGTGGTCGCGGTTCGCGGAGGCCTCGTACGCGATCAACCGCGGGGTGCCGTGGTACGCCTCGAACACCGATCTGACGATCCCGGGGGCGCGGGGGATCGCACCGGGCAACGGGGCCGCCGTGGAGGTCGTACGGATCGCGACGGGCGCCGAGCCGCAGGTGGCGGGCAAGCCGCTGCCCCCGATGCACCGCGAGACGGTGCTGCGGACCGGTGCGGAGCGGCCGCTGGTGGTCGGGGACCGGTTGGACACCGACATCGAGGGCGCCTTCAACGGGGACGTGGACTCGCTGCTGGTGCTGACCGGGGTGACCGACGGGGCGCAGCTGCTGCGGGCCGAGCCGAAGTACCGGCCGACGTACGTGGACCGGGACCTGCGCGGGCTGCTGACGGGGCAGCCCGAGGTGGTGGCGGCCGGTGGGCCCGAGGGAGGCTTCCGCTGCGGGGGCTGGACCGCGGTCGTGCTGGACGGCGTACTGGAGCTGCGCTCCGGGGACGGCGGACAGCCGGACGCCATCGACGGGCTGCGGGCGCTGTGCGCGGCGGCCTGGACGTACGCCGGGGACGGCTCGTGCGGGCTGGAGGCGGGGAAGGCGCTGGCCAGGCTGGGTCTGTAGCCGGGACCTTGGTCCCGGCAGGAGGGGCTGTCAGCGGGCTCCGACCAGGGTGGAGGGTAGGCTAACCTAACTTAGTGTTGGTCGAGAGTCCCCCCGAAACGAGCGCGGCGCCCGTCGCCGCCACCCGCCCGCGCCACGGCGCGCGGGCCGCCGGTCTGCTCGCCGCCGTCGGCGTGCTCGCGCTGGTCGCGGTGGCGAGCATCGCCGTCGGCGCGAAACAGATGCCCCTCCACGAGGTCTGGCACGGCCTGTTCCACTACTCAGGGACGACCTCCGACGTCGTCGTACGGGACCTGCGCGTCCCGCGCACCGTACTCGGAGTGCTCGTCGGCCTCGGCCTCGGCCTGTCCGGCGCCGTGATGCAGGCGCTGACGCGCAATCCGCTGGCCGAGCCCGGGATCCTCGGCGTCAACGCCGGGGCCGCGGCCGCCGTCGTATCGGCCATCAGCTTCTTCGGGGCCACCTCGCTCGACGAGTTCGTGTGGTGGGCCTTCCTGGGCGCGGCCGTGGTCTCCGTCGTCGTGTACGTGCTCGGCGGCAGCCGCAGCGCCACGCCGGTGCGCCTGGCGCTCGCCGGTACGGCAGCCAGCGCCGCCCTCGTCGGGTACATCAACGCCGTGCAGCTGATGGACAGCAAGGCGTTGGACAGGCTCCGCTTCTGGACGGTCGGCTCGCTGGCATCCGCCAACATGGAGACCGTCAAGCAGGTGGCGCCCTTCCTGCTGGTCGGCGCCGCCCTCGCGCTCACGCTGGGCCGGCCGCTCAACGCCATGGCCATGGGCGACGACACGGCCCGGGCGCTCGGTGCGAACCTGACGCGGACCCGGATCGGCGCGGTGATCGCCATCACCCTGCTGTGCGGGGCCGCGACCGCCGCCTGCGGCCCGATCGTCTTCGTCGGCCTGATGATCCCGCACCTCGTACGGTTCTTCACCGGGCCGGACATGCGCTGGGTCCTCGCCTACTCGGCGGTCCTCTCGCCCGTACTGCTGCTCAGCGCCGATGTCATCGGCCGGGTCGTCACCCGGCCCGCCGAGCTCCAGGTCGGCATCGTCACGGCCCTCATCGGCGGACCCGTCTTCATCTACCTCGTCCGCCGCAAGAGGATGGCAGCGCTGTGACAGTGACCGACGCACCCCGGAAGGCGCGCAGGGGACGGCCCGGCCCCCGGCCGCTGCACCTGCCCGGCGGGATGTCGCTGCGCGTGGAGCGGCGCGCGCTGGGCGTGGGGGCGCTGCTCCTGGCGCTCGGGCTGGCCATGGCCGTGGTCCTCATCGGCACCGGGGACTTCGAGATCGCCCCGTGGGACGTCGTGCGGACGCTGATGGGCGATGGCACGCCCGCCCACGACTTCATCATCAACGACCTGCGGCTGCCGAGGGTGCTGGTCGCCGTTCTGGTCGGCGCGGCCCTCGGCATGGCCGGGGCCGTCTTCCAGTCGGTCTCGCGCAATCCGCTCGGCTCCCCGGACGTGCTCGGCTTCGGCTACGGCTCGGCCGTGGGCGCGCTGGTCGTCATCGTCCTTTTCAACGGCGGCGCCGGCCAGGTGGCCGTGGGCGCGCTGGTGGGCGGTCTGGTGGCCGGCCTGCTGGTCTACCTCCTCGCCTACAAGCAGGGCATCCACGGCTACCGGCTGGTTCTCGTCGGCATCGGTGCCTCCGCGATGCTGATCGCCGTCATCCAGTACCTGCTGACCAAGGCGCAGCTCGTCGAGGCCGCCCGCGCGATGGTCTGGCTGACCGGGTCGCTGGCCGGCCGGGACTGGGCCCAGGTGTGGCCGCTGCTCGCCAGTTGCGCGGTGCTGTTCCCGCTGATCCTCAGCCGCAGCCGGGCGCTGCGGATGATCGAGATGGGCGACGACGCGGCGTACGCCCTCGGCGTGCGGGTGGAGCGGACCCGGCTGCTGCTCATGGTGGCGGCGATCCTGCTCACCACCGCGGCCAGTGCCGCGGCCGGGCCCATCAGCTTCGTCGCGCTGGCCGCGCCGCAGCTGGCGCGCCGGCTGACCCGCTCGCCCGGGGCGGGCCTGCTGACCGGGGCGCTGATGGGCGCACTGCTGCTGCTGGTGTCCGACTGGGCCTCGCAGCGGGCCTTCGGCGCCGATCAGCTGCCGGTGGGGGTGGTGACGGGGCTGGTGGGCGGGGTCTACCTGCTGTGGCTGCTCGTCACCGAGCGCAGGGCGGGCCGGATATGAGGGACCAGAGCGGTATGAGCAACCAGAGGAGCAGGCAAGTGCAGCGGCTGACCGCGGAGAACGTGACCCTCGGATACGACCAGCGGGTCATCGCCGAGAACCTGTCGGTGGAGATCCCGGACAACTCCTTCACCGTGATCGTCGGCCCCAACGCCTGCGGCAAGTCCACCCTGCTGCGCGCCCTGTCGCGGATGCTGAAGCCCACGCGGGGGCGGGTGCTGCTGGACGGGCAGGCCATCGGGTCGATGCCGGCGAAGAAGGTCGCAAAGACGCTGGGCCTGCTGCCGCAGTCCTCGATCGCGCCCGACGGGATCACGGTGTCCGACCTGGTCTCGCGCGGCCGCTACCCGCACCAGGGCATGCTGCGGCAGTGGTCGGCCGAGGACGAGCGGATCGTGAACGAGTCGATGACCTCCACCGGGGTGGCGGAGCTGGCCGACCGGGCCGTGGACGAGCTGTCGGGCGGGCAGCGGCAGCGGGTGTGGATCGCGATGGCGCTGGCGCAGCAGACTCCGCTGCTGCTGCTGGACGAGCCGACCACCTATCTGGACATCCAGCACCAGATCGACGTACTGGACCTGTGCGCGGAGCTGCACGAGGAGCAGGGGCGGACGCTGGTCGCGGTGCTGCACGATCTGAACCACGCGGCCCGGTACGCGACGCACCTGATCGCGATGCGGGACGGGAAGGTCGTCGCGGAGGGACCGCCGGCCGAGGTGGTGACGGCGGAGCTGGTGGAGCGGGTGTTCGGGCTGCGGTGCCAGGTCATTCCCGACCCGGAGACGGGGACGCCGTTGGTGATTCCCGCGGCGCGGGCGGCCCGTTCGGTGGCTCGCGCCGGGTAGCCGACGGCGGAGGCTGGACGGCGGCGGGCCCTACAGCAGGCTCTTGAGCCTCAGGAGGTCGCGGAAGCCCGCCTCCAGGCGGATGCGGCCCGACGCCCAGGCCTTGGCGAACTTCAGGTCGCCCGCGACCAGGGCGACGAGGTCGTCACCGGTCATGGCGAGCCGGATCTCGGCCTTGGTGGACGGCGGCCCGGGGGCCACCGCGTCCACGCGGATCCGGCCCTCGTCGAGGCGGCCCGTGAACGTCCGGTCCAGGTCGGTGATGTGGCAGCTCAGCGAGCGGTCGAGCGCGGTCGCACCGCGCACGTCGCCTTCGGCGCGCGCCAGGTTGTCGGAGAGTTGGGCGAGTGCCGCACGGCACTCCTCGATCGTAGCCATGGTGATCCCGACCGTACCGCAGAGCCGTGCGTGGTCGGGTGCGCGGTACGGGGTAGCGTCGGGGCATGACCGAAGAAGTGCCCGACGTGTCGCAGGACCCGCCCCCGCAGGCCCCTGACGAGGTCCTGGGCGAGGCCTCGGACGAGGGGGCCGCGCCTGCCGGGCCGGTCGCGCTGGGCCTCGTACGCACGCCCACCGGGCACGCCGGGGTGGACGCGGGTCTGGAGCGACTGGCGGACGCGGACCACCTCCCGGCGGACGGACACCTCGAGGTGTACGAGGATGTGCACAGGGGGTTGCGCTCCGCGCTGACCGCGCTGGACGCGCCCACCGGCCCCCGTCCTCTCGAAAACAGGAGCTGAACCGAACGTGGCAGGAGTGGCACGCCGCCGCCTGGACGCCGAACTGGTACGCCGCAGCATGGCCCGCTCGCGCGAGCACGCCGCGCAGCTGATCGCCGCCGGCCGGGTGACGGTGGGCGGGAACACCGCGACCAAGGCGGCCACCCAGGTCGAGACCAGCGCGGCCCTCGTCGTCCTCAAGGACGACAGCGACCCGGACTACGTCTCCCGGGGCGGCCACAAGCTGGCGGGCGCGCTGGCGGCCTTCCAGCCGCAGGGACTGCGCGTGGAGGGCCGCCGGGCGCTGGACGCGGGCGCCTCGACCGGTGGATTCACCGATGTGCTGCTGCGCGCCGGGGTCACCCACGTGATGGCCGTCGACGTCGGCTACGGGCAGCTCGCCTGGTCGCTGCAGAGCGACGACCGGGTCACCGTCAAGGACCGGACGAACGTGCGCGAGCTGACGGTCGAACAGCTCGAAGGGGTCCCCGTGGACCTGGTCGTCGGCGACCTGTCGTTCATCTCGATCGGCCTGGTGCTGCCGGCGCTCGTACGCTGCTGCGCGCCCGACGCGGATCTGGTGCTGATGGTCAAGCCGCAGTTCGAGGTGGGCAAGGACCGGCTCGGCAGCGGCGGTGTGGTGCGCAGCCCGGAACTGCGGACGGAGGCCGTACGGGACGTCGCGGCGCAGGCGTGGAAGCTGGGCCTGGGCGTGGTCGGGGTGACGGCGAGTCCGCTGCCGGGCCCTTCGGGCAACGTCGAGTATTTTCTGTGGCTGCGGGCGGGGGCACCGGTACTCGACCCGGCGGATGTCGAACGTGCAGTGGCGGAGGGGCCGCAGTGACCAGTTTGTCGGAGGAATCAGCACAGTCGGGGGAGTCGGCGGAGCCGCGGGCACGGACCGTGTTCCTGCTCGCGCACACCGGGCGGCCGGCGGCCATCCGCAGCGCCGAGCTGGTCGTGCAGGGTCTGCTGCGCAGCGGGCTGGGCGTACGGGTGCTGCGGCACGAGGCGGTGGACCTGCCGCTGCCGGCCGAGGTGGAGCTGGTGGCCGAGTCGGAGTGCACGCCGGAGGTGCTCGACGGCTGCGAGCTGCTGATCGTGCTGGGCGGCGACGGGACCCTGCTGCGTGGTGCGGAGTTCGCGCGCGGCTCGGGGGTGCCGATGCTCGGCGTCAACCTGGGCCGGGTGGGCTTCCTCGCGGAGGCCGAGCGGGACGACCTGGACAAGGTCGTGGACCGGGTCGTGACGCGGGAGTACGAGGTCGAGGAGCGGATGACCCTCGATGTGATCGTGCGGACCAACGGTGACGTGGTGCACCGGGACTGGGCGCTGAACGAGGCGGCCGTTCAGAAGGTGTCCCCGGAGCGGATGCTGGAGGTGGTCCTGGAGATCGACGGACGCCCGGTGTCCGGCTTCGGCTGTGACGGGATCGTCTGCGCGACCCCGACGGGTTCGACGGCGTACGCCTTCTCGGCCGGCGGGCCGGTGGTCTGGCCGGAGGTGGAGGCGCTGCTGATGGTGCCGATCAGCGCGCACGCGCTGTTCGCGAAGCCGCTGGTGACCTCGCCGGACTCGGTGCTGGCGGTGGAGGTGCAGACCGGGACCCCGCACGGGGTGCTGTGGTGCGACGGACGGCGGACGGTGGAGCTGCCGGCCGGGGCCCGCGTGGAGGTTCGGCGGGGGACGGTGCCGGTGCGGCTCGCGCGGCTACACCACGCGTCGTTCACGGACCGGCTCGTCGCGAAGTTCGCGCTTCCGGTGTCGGGGTGGCGCGGGGCGCCGCACTAGTCCACCGCGGGTTCGCCACGGGTTCGGTACGGGCCTGGTACGGGTCCCGTGAGGCTCCCGCACCGGTCCC
This sequence comes from Streptomyces sp. NBC_00435, assembly GCF_036014235.1. Taxonomy (GTDB): domain Bacteria; phylum Actinomycetota; class Actinomycetes; order Streptomycetales; family Streptomycetaceae; genus Streptomyces. The sequence continues at coordinate 1,913,415 of NZ_CP107924.1, read as the reverse complement.
GTACGGCGTGTGTACGTAAATAGCATGACTGTTCGAGCGGCTCTGGGCGGGTGACGTCACATGGCACCCGTGAAACCTCGGTATCGTCGTCCCGTGCTTGAGGAGATGCGGATACGGTCGCTCGGGGTCATCGACGACGCTGTGGTCGAGCTGTCGCCCGGCTTCACGGCGGTGACCGGCGAGACCGGCGCGGGCAAGACCATGGTCGTCACCAGCCTCGGGCTGCTGCTCGGCGGGCGCGCCGACCCGGCCCTGGTGCGGATCGGGGCAAAAGCGGCGGTCGTCGAAGGGCGCATCGTCATGCGTCCGGACGCCCCCGCCGCCCTGCGCGCCGAGGAGGCCGGTGCCGAGCTCGACGACGGCGCCCTGCTGATCAGCCGGACCGTCTCCGCCGAGGGCCGCTCGCGCGCCCACGTGGGCGGCCGCTCCGTACCCGTCGGGCTGCTCGCCGAACTCGCCGACGACCTCGTCGCCGTGCACGGCCAGACCGACCAGCAGGGCCTGCTCCGGCCGGCCCGGCAGCGGCAGGCCCTCGACCGGTACGCGGGCGACGCCGTGGCCGTCCCGCTGGAGAAGTACGCCGCCGCCCACCGGCGGCTGCGGGCCGCCGCCGAAGAGCTGGAGGAGATCACCACCCGGGCCCGGGAGCGCGCCCAGGAGGCCGATCTGCTGCGCTTCGGGCTGGACGAGATCGCCGCCGTGGAGCCGCTCGCGGGCGAGGACACCGAGCTGGCGGCGGAGGCGGAGCGCCTCGGCCACGCCGAATCCCTGTCCTCGGCCGCGCAGGTCGCGCACGCGGCCCTCGCCGGCAACGTCGAGGACCCGGAGGGCATCGACGCGGGCGCCCTCGTCGCCGGGGCGCACCGCGCGCTGGAATCCGTACGCTCCCACGACCCGGCGCTCGGCGCCCTCGCCGAGCGGATCGGGGAACTGGGCATCCTGCTCGGGGACGTGGCCGGGGAACTGGCCGGGTACGCGGACGACTTGGACGCCGATCCGCTGCGCCTCGCGGCCGTGGAGGAGCGGCGGGCGGCGCTGACCCAGCTGACCCGGAAGTACGGCTCCGCCGGGAACGCCGGGAACACCGTTGACTCGGTGCTGGAGTGGGCCGAGCGGGGTTCCGAACGGCTGCTGGAGCTGGACGGCGACGACGAGCGGATCGGGGAACTGACCGCGGAGCGCGACGGACTGCGGCTGGAACTCTCCGCACTGGCGCAGGCGTTGACCGATGCGCGCGGCGAGGCGGCGACCCGCTTCGCGGCGGCGGTCACCGAGGAGCTGGCCTCGCTGGCGATGCCGCACGCGCGGGTCACCATCGATGTCCGCCAGACCGAGGACCCCGACGGGGTCGAGGTCGGCGGCCGCTTCGTCGCGTACGGGCCCTCGGGCACGGACGAGGTCGAACTGCTGCTGGCCCCGCACCCCGGTGCCCAGCCGCGGCCGATCGCCAAGGGCGCCTCGGGAGGTGAGCTGTCCCGCGTGATGCTGGCCGTGGAGGTCGTCTTCGCGGGCTCCGACCCGGTGCCGACGTACCTCTTCGACGAGGTCGACGCGGGCGTCGGCGGCAAGGCGGCCATCGAGGTCGGGCGGCGGCTGGCGAAGCTGGCCAAGTCGGCGCAGGTGGTGGTCGTCACGCACCTGCCGCAGGTGGCGGCCTTCGCGGACCGTCAGCTGCTGGTCGAGAAGACCAACGACGGGTCCGTGACCAGGAGCGGGGTCACCGTCCTGGAGGGCGAGGACCGGATCCGCGAGCTGTCGCGGATGCTGGCCGGCCACGAGGACTCGGTGTCGGCGCGGGCGCACGCGGAGGAGTTGCTGGCGGCCGCGCAGGCTTCGGTCTGACCGGTGGCCCCGGCGGAGGCTCAAGCGGTGTCCCCGGCGGCGGCGACGTCAGCGTGCTGACGCCCGGCTAGCCCGTGTGGGTGAGGATCGGGGGGTCCGGGCGGTTTCTCACACGGGATCCGCACCCGTATGGTCCCGGAACGCGCGTGCGGACTGGCATTCTGGGCGACGTCTCTGCCCCCCTCACCCTGGAGCTTCGGCCCGTGAGCAGCTCCCCGGTACCGGTCCCCGTCCTTCGCACCGTCCAGGTACTCGGCGGTGCGAGCGGTGGTGCGCACGTGCGGTCGCTGGCCACCGGGCTCGCCGCGCGCGGCGTACGGGTCACCGTGTGCGCGCCCGTCGAAACCGAGGGGGAGTACGACTTCACCGGCGCCGGCGCGCGGTTCACCCCGGACGCGGTGAGCGCGCTGCGGGCCGCGTGCGTCGAGGCCGACGTGGTGCACGCGCACGGCGTACGGGCGGGCATGCGCGCGGCGCTGGCCCTGCGCGGGCGGCGGGTACCGCTGGTCGTCAGCTGGCACGGCGGCGGCCCCGGCGCGGGCCGGCTGAGCCTGCTGCTGGAACGGCACGTGGCCCGCGCGGCCGCGGTCGTACTCGGGGCTTCCTCGGCGCAGGTCGATCTGGCCCGGCTGCGGGGGGCGCGGGACGCGCGGCTGGCGGCGGTGGCGGTGCCGGCGGGACCGTCGGAACCGGCGGCCGCACCGGACCCGGGGAAGGCGCGGGCGGAACTGGGCGCGGTCGAAAGGCCGTTGCTGATCGCGGTCGGGAGCCTGGTGCGGCGGCGCGGGTACTCCGTACTGCTGGACGCGGCGCGGGCGTGGCGGGCGCTGGACCCGGTGCCGTTGCTGGTGATCGCGGGGGAGGGCCCGATGCGGGCGGAACTCGCCCGGCGCATCGAGGCGGAGGGGCTGCCGGTACGACTGCTCGGGCGCCGGCGGGACGCGGCGCGGCTGCTGGCGGCGGCGGACGTCGCGGTGCTGCCGAGCCGGTGGGAGGCGCGGTCGCCGCTGGCGCAGGAGGCCCTGCGGGTCGGGGTGCCGTTGGTGGCGACGGCGGTGGGCGGGGTGCCGGAGCTGGTGGGGGAGGCGGGTGTGCTGGTGCCGTACGGGGACGCGGGGGCGCTGGCCGCTGCGGTGTCCGGGCTGCTCGGTGATCCCGCGCGGCGGGAGGCGCTGGCCTCGGCGGGGCGGGCGCAGGCGGCGACGTGGCCGTCGGAGGACGACACGGTGGCGCAGGTCCTGTCCGTGTACGACGAACTGATGTCCCGGCGCCGATAGCCTCACGGCGCCGGGCCCAGCACACCGCTGCGGCCCCTCCGGCGTTTGCGTAGCCCCAGGAGCCCAGAGCACGGCCCGTGGGCCCGGCGGGGTCCGGGCAGGGCCCGGGGAACGGGCGAGGGCCCGGGGAACGGGCGAGGGGCGGGTAGGGGACCTCCGCCCCGCAGGGCCGGACCACCCGCACCCGCCCACCGGCCCCGAGCCGGACCGGCGGTGACGGCACCCGGGAGGGACGCGTCAAGAAGACGTGGTGTGGCGGCGGGCGCGCAGGGCCAGGCTCAGGGAGAGCACCGTCTCCGGGTCGTCCAGGTCCGCGCCCAGGAGCTCCGAGATACGGGCCAGCCGGTTGTACAGGGTCTGGCGGTTCAGGTGCAGCTCGCGCGCGGTCTCCGCCTTGCGGCCCGCGTGGGCCAGGTACGTCTCCAGCGTCGGGAGCAGCGGCGGCCGGGAGACCGTGTCGTGGACCCGCAGCGCCCCGATCGCGCGGTCCACGAAGGCCGCCAGGTCGGGGTGTTCGCGCAGCCGCCACAACAGGAGATCGATGTCCAGGCGGCGGGCGTCGTACCAGGGCCGGGCCGGGAGCCCGTGCGCGGCCGTGGCGGTCTCGGCGGCATGGCGCAGACCGGCCGAGGCCGCCGCCCAGCTGCCGCTGACGCCGACGACCACCGCGGGCGCGGCCCCCGCCCGGTCCAGGCCCGCCCGCTCGACGCCGGCCCGGAGCGCCGCCGCGACCCGGTCCGCCACCGTGGTGCGTTCGGAGTCGGTGCGGAGGGAGATCAGGAGGGGGACCCGGCCCTCCACCGGGCGGACGCCGAGCAGCACGGGGACGCCGACCGAGGCGAGTTCCTCCAGGACCGCCCGGGCCAGGACGGCCCAGTTGCCCGACGGGCCCAGGTCCGAGGACAGCCGCATGACCACGGGCAGGAGCGGACCCGACCCCGGCTTGAAGCCCAGTACGCGGGCCTGGGCGGGGGCGTCCTCCGCCGAGATCCGGCCCTCCGCCAGGTCGGTCAGGAAGTCGCCGCGGCCGCGCGCCGCCAGCTCGTCCTCCTGCCGGGCCTGCATCAGGACGACGGCCAGCACGCCCGCCGTCCGCTCCGCGGCCATCCGGTGCACGGGCAGCAGCGGGGCCGACACGCCCAGCAGGACGAGCCGCGCCCGGACCGACCCCGTGCCGTGGCCGCCGCCCGGGACGTCGACCACCACGGCGTTGCCGGACGGCTCCGCGTCACGCTGGCCCCGTAGGCCCTCCCAGACCTGGAGCGGGTCCGCCGCGGCCTCGCCGGAGACCGGGCCGGCCGCGTACAGCAGCTGGCCGTCGGGGGTCTCCAGGAAGACCGGGTTCGCCGTGAAGTCGGCCAGGATGTGCAGTACTTGGGGGATCCCACCGCCGCCCAGCAGGGCTTCGGTGCAGCGCCGGTGGACTTCCTCGGCCCGCTGGAGCAGGGCGTAGTGGCCGTTGACGATCTCGGTGTGGACCTCCTCCGTCACCGTGACGAAGGGGACCTCCCGGTGGAGCTGGACCAGCGGGAGACCGACGGCGCGGGCCGTCTCCACGATGGTGGCGGGCAGCCTGCTGAAGCGCGGCCCCAGCTCGACGACCAGCGCGGCGATGCCGCGGTCCGCGAGGCGGCGCACGAAGGCGCGCTGTTCGGCGGGGCGGGTACCGAGACCGAGGCCGGTGGTCAGCAGCAGTTCGCCGCCCTTCAGCAGGGACGCGATGTTGGGGACCTCGCCCGCGTGCACCCAGCGCACGTTCCGCCCGAGCCGGTCGGCGCAGGCCACCACCTCCGGGAGACCGCTGCGCAGCCCCGGCAGCTCCAGCGCCCGCTGAACCGTGATCCCGCCCTGGTTGTCCATATCGCGGACCGTACCGGCCGCCCGGTTCCCGAGGCTACCCGGGCTTGATGTTGTGGTTGAAGCGGAAGACGTTGTCGGGGTCGTACTGCCGCTTCACCGCGCCCAGCCGGGTCAGGTTCCGCTCGCCGAGCCCGGCCGCCACCCGCTGCGGACCCTCGTCGCCGGTGAAGTTGAGGTAGACCGCGCCCGTGCTCCAGGGCCGTACGTCGGCCCGTACGTCCTTGACCCACTGGCGGCACCGGTCGTCCTCGGCCGGGTCCGCCCAGACCGCGAAGGGATGCACGGCCCACGGCGAGTCCCGGTACGGGACCGGGAACTCCGGGGGCCCCGTGGCGATGGCCCCGCCCAGCGGGAACATCACGTGCTGGGTCCCGGTCGGCACCGGCATCCCGGAGGCGCGGGCGCAGAACACGTCCACCAGCGCGTCGGGCAGCCCGGTCAGGTACTCCGCCGACCAGTAGTTCCGCATGCCCGGCGGGTCGTCCATCATGCACTGGAGGTCCGCGTACGGGATCGCGGTCAGCACCTCGGCCGCGTGCGGCAGTGCCAGCAGGGGCCGGACGAGTTCGCGCAGGTCCTCCTCGCTGCCCGCGTACGTCACCAGCGCGCCCGCCAGCAGGGTCCCGACCAGGTGCTCCGGTACGAAGGGCTCCGGCGGGCCGGTCATGTAGATCATGCCGCCGCTCAGCTCGGGTCCGGCGGCCTCGACGAGGTCCCGGTACGCGCGCAGCACCTCGGGGCCGGACTCCGGCGGGTAGAGCAGCAGGCACATCGCGAACCGGGGGAGCTCGTGCAGGCGCAGCGTCAGGGAGGTGGCCACGCCGAAGTTCCCGCCACCGCCGTGCAGGGCCCAGAACAGTTCGGGGGAGTCCTCGGCGGTCGCGGTGACGGTGCTCCCGTCGGCGGTGACCAGGTCCACGCCGAGCAGGTTGTCCACGGCCAGGCCGAAGTCGCGGTCGAGCCAGCCGGAGCCCCCGCCGAGTACGAAGCCACCGACACCGGTCGTGGAGACGCGGCCGCCCGTGGTGGCCAGGCCGTAGGGCTGGCAGGCCCGGTCCAGGTGGCTCATCAGCGCGCCGCCGCCGACCCGTACGGCCTTCGCCCCCGGGTGCACGGTGACCTCGTTCATCCGGCGCATGTCGACCACCACACCGCCGTCGTTGAGCGACATCCCGGCCACGCTGTGCCCACCGCCGCGTACGGCGACGGGGAGGTCGAGCTCGCGGGCGAAGCGGACGGCGGTGACGACGTCCGCCTCGCTCTCGCACCGGGCGATGACCGCCGGGCGGCGGTCGACCATCGCGTTGAAGACCGTGCGGGCCTCGTCGTAGTCCGGGTCGTCGGGGGTGAGGACCTCGCCGGCCAGGTCCTCACGGAGCGCGGCCACCGCCGTGCCCGCCTTCGAAGTGGGAGCCATCGCCGCACCTCTTCCGCGCCGGGAGGGCATAGGACACCTCCAGCCTAGGCGGGGCGCGGCGGACGGGCGCGGCGAAGGCGCGGGGGCCGAGGCAGGGCCGGGCGGCGTCAGCCCCGTCCTGGGCCCCGCCGCTCGGCCCGGCCTCCCGCGGCCAGCCCCGTCGGTCCCCGCTCCCCGTCAGCCCCCGTACGCCCCGCTCGCCGTCAGCCGCAGGGCCGTGTCGATCAGGGGGACGTGGCTGAACGCCTGGGGGAAGTTGCCGACCTGGCGCTGGAGCCGCGGGTCCCACTCCTCCGCCAGGAGGCCCAGGTCGTTGCGGAGCGACAGCAGCTTCTCGAAGAGGCGGCGGGCCTCGTCGACGCGGCCGATCATGGCCAGGTCGTCGGCCATCCAGAACGAGCACGCGAGGAAGGCCCCCTCGTCGCCCTCCAGACCGTCCACACCCGCCTCCGCGCCCGCCGTCGGGTAGCGCAGGATGAACCCGTCGGTGGTCGACAGCTCGCGCTGGATCGCCTCGATCGTGCCGATCACCCGCTTGTCGTCCGGCGGCAGGAAGCCCATCTGCGGGATCAGCAGGAGGGAGGCGTCCAGCTCCCTCGACCCGTAGGACTGGGTGAACGTGTTGCGCTCCTTGTCGTAGCCCTTCTCGCACACGTCCTGGTGGATCTCGTCGCGCAGTTCCCGCCACCGCTCCAGCGGCCCGTCCGCGTCCCCGCTCTCGATCAGCTTGATCGTGCGGTCCACGGCCACCCAGGCCATCACCTTGGAGTGCACGAAGTGCCGTCGTGGCCCGCGCACCTCCCAGATGCCCTCGTCGGGCTGGTCCCAGTGGGTCTCCAGGTAGCGGATCAGCTTGAGCTGGAGCAGCGAGGCGTAGTCGTTGCGGGCCAGGCCGGTCATGTGGCCCAGGTGCAGGGCCTCGGTGACCTCGCCGTACACGTCGAGCTGGAGCTGGCCGGCGGCGCCGTTGCCGACCCGGACCGGGCTGGAGTTCTCGTAGCCCGGCAGCCAGTCCAGCTCGGTCTCGCCGAGTTCCCGCTCGCCCGCGATCCCGTACATGATCTGCAGGTTCTCCGGGTCGCCGGCCACCGCGCGCAGCAGCCACTCGCGCCAGGCGCGGGCCTCCTCGCGGTAGCCGGTGCGCAGCAGCGAGGAGAGGGTGATGGCGGCGTCGCGCAGCCAGGTGTAGCGGTAGTCCCAGTTCCGCACGCCGCCGATCTCCTCCGGGAGGGAGGTGGTCGGCGCGGCGACGATCCCGCCCGTGGGGGCGTACGTGAGGGCCTTGAGGGTGATCAGGGAGCGGATCACCGCCTCCCGGTAGGGGCCGTGGTACGTGCACTGCTCGACCCACTCGCGCCAGAAGTCGGTGGTCGCCTCCAGGGCCTCCTCGGCCCCGGGCGCCACCGGGGGCTCCTTGTGCGAGGGCTGCCAGCTGATGCAGAAGGCCATCCGGTCGCCCGGGCCGACGGTGAAGTCGGAGTACGTGGTCAGGTCCTTGCCGTAGGTCTGCGCCTCGGTGTCCAGCCAGACGGAATCAGGGCCCGCGACGGCCACGGTGCGCCCGTCGACCTTGTGCACCCAGGGCACGACCCGGCCGTAGCTGAAGCGCATGCGCAGTGCGGAGCGCATCGGGACGCGGCCGCTGATGCCCTCCACGATGCGGATGATCTGCGGTGCGTGGTCCTCGCGCGGCGGCATGAAGTCGATCACGCGGACTGTGCCGCGCGGGGTGTCCCACTCGGACTCCAGGACCAGCGAGTCCCCGCGGTAGCGGCGCCGGGTGGCGCGCGGGGGCTCGGCGCCGGCCGGGGTGGCCGGGCCGATCCGCCAGAACCCGTGTTCCTCGGTGCCGAGAATGCTCGCGAAGACGGCATGGGAGTCGAAGCGTGGCAGGCACAACCAGTCCACCGCCCCGTCCCGGCAGACCAAAGCCGCGGTCTGCATGTCGCCGATCAGTGCGTAATCCTCGATGCGCCCGGACACGTTGCATCTCCAGTCGAACAGCCACGTCCGCCCCGAAGGGCGCTTGCATTGCGCGAAGGCGCGGTTTTCCGGTGGTGACGGATCGCCGCGTTGAGCCCATGATTCCGGAACCGGACGGGTTACGCCGTTCGCGGGGCCGCTCAGCAAGGATCTGATCGAGATCCGAGCAGGACAAGACCGCACCCTAGTGATCCTCGTCAGCCTGGGGACAACGAGGTTCGGCCGAACGGGTGAGCAGGGGCGATGCTGCCGTGACAGGCCCCACGAACGGCCCCGCCGCGTGGCCGGAGGCGGACCGGCCCGGGCGCTGATAGGCTGGTATCCCGTGGACCGGTGGTCTGCCTGTGCGAATCAGGAGCCCCGAAACCGCAGCTTCGGCGCCCCCTGAGACCCCTCCGGTTCGACGGTGGAAGGCGCCGGACGCACCTCACCTCGCGACCACGGGAGCCCCCTCTTGGCGATGCCGCCCAAATCCATGACGACCAAGCACATCTTCGTCACCGGGGGTGTCGCTTCCTCCCTCGGCAAGGGCCTGACGGCCTCCAGCCTGGGTGCGCTGCTGAAGGCGCGCGGTCTGCGGGTCACGATGCAGAAGCTCGACCCGTACCTGAACGTCGACCCCGGCACGATGAACCCGTTCCAGCACGGCGAGGTGTTCGTCACCAACGACGGCGCCGAGACCGACCTGGACATCGGTCACTACGAGCGCTTCCTCGACGTCGACCTCGACGGCTCGGCCAACGTCACCACCGGCCAGGTCTACTCGCAGGTCATCGCCAAGGAGCGGCGCGGCGAGTACCTCGGTGACACCGTGCAGGTCATCCCGCACATCACCAACGAGATCAAGCACCGCATCCGCCGGATGGCGACCGCGGACGTCGACGTGGTCATCACCGAGGTCGGCGGCACCGTCGGCGACATCGAGTCGCTGCCGTTCCTGGAGACGGTCCGCCAGGTCCGCCACGAGGTCGGCCGCGACAACGTCTTCGTCGTGCACATCTCGCTGCTGCCCTACATCGGCCCCTCCGGCGAGCTGAAGACCAAGCCCACCCAGCACTCGGTCGCGGCCCTGCGCAACATCGGCATCCAGCCCGACGCCATCGTGCTGCGCGCCGACCGTGAGGTCCCCACCTCCATCAAGCGCAAGATCTCGCTGATGTGCGACGTCGACGAGGAAGCCGTGGTCGCGGCGATCGACGCCAAGTCGATCTACGACATCCCCAAGGTGCTGCACACCGAGGGCCTGGACGCGTACGTCGTGCGCAAGCTCGACCTGCCGTTCCGTGACGTCAACTGGACGGTGTGGGAGGACCTGCTGGACCGGGTCCACAACCCCGACCACGAGGTCAAGGTCGCGCTCGTCGGCAAGTACATCGACCTGCCGGACGCCTACCTGTCGGTGACCGAGGCGCTGCGCGCCGGCGGTTTCGCCAACAGGGCCCGCGTCGAGATCAAGTGGGTCACCTCCGACGACTGCAAGACCCCGGCGGAAGCCGCGGCGCAGCTGTCCGACGTGGACGCGATCTGCGTGCCCGGCGGCTTCGGTGACCGCGGTGTCAACGGCAAGGTCGGCGCCATCACCTACGCCCGGGAGAACAAGATCCCACTGCTGGGCCTGTGCCTGGGCCTGCAGTGCGTGGTCATCGAGGCCGCACGGAACCTCGCGGGCATCGCGGACGCGAACTCCACCGAGTTCGACGCGTCCACGCCGAACCCGGTGATCTCCACGATGGAGGAGCAGCTGGCCTTCGTCGAGGGCGCGGGCGACCTGGGCGGCACCATGCGCCTGGGCATGTACCCGGCGAAGCTCGCCGAGGGTTCCATCGTGCGCGAGGTCTACGGAGACCAGGCGTACGTGGACGAGCGTCACCGCCACCGCTACGAGGTCAACAACGCGTACCGCGGCGAGCTGGAGAAGAAGGCCGGCCTGGTCTTCTCCGGCACCTCCCCGGACAACAAGCTGGTCGAGTACGTCGAGTACCCGCGCGAGGTGCACCCCTACCTGGTGGCCACCCAGGCCCACCCGGAGCTGCGCTCGCGTCCGACGCGCCCGCACCCGCTGTTCGCGGGTCTGGTCAAGGCTGCCGTGGAGCGGCAGCAGGCCGCGAAGTAGCCGTGGGGCGGCCCACCGGGCCGACCGCATAACGTAGGCAGCCGGGGTACGGAGATCCGTACCCCGGCTGTCGCGCGTTGTGGAGGGCTTCGGGGCATGGAGATCAAGGACACGGCGGAATCCTGGGAGACGGTGTCGACCGCGCGGCCGTTCCAGGGCGCGAAGACGGCGGTGGCCTCGGACGGGGTGAGGATGCCGGACGGGTCCGTGGCCCGGCGCGACTACCAGGTGCACCCCGGGTCGGTGTGCGTGCTGGCCCTGGACGACGAGGGGCGGGTGCTGGTGCTGAGCCAGTACCGCCACCCGGTGCGGCGGCGGCTGTGGGAGCTCCCGGCGGGCCTGCTGGACGTGGTGGGGGAGAACCCGCTGCACGGGGCCCAGCGCGAGCTGTACGAGGAGGCCCACGTCAAGGCCGCGGACTGGCGGGTGCTGGCCGACTTCTACGCGTCCCCCGGAGGCTCGGACGAGGCGATCCGGATCTTCCTCGCGCGGGACGTGTCGGAGGCGGACGGCGAGCGGTACGCGGAGTCCGGGTCGGAGGAGGCCGACATGGAGGTGACGTGGGCGCCGCTGCCCGAGCTGGTACGCGGGATCCTGGCGGGCGAGCTGGGCAATCCCGGGATGGTGACGGGCGTGCTCGCCCTGTCGGCGGCCCTCGCCTCAGAGCGGGGCCTGGACTCGCTGCGCCCCGCCCAGGCTCCCTGGCCGGCCCGGCCGTACGAGGCGTAGCCCCGGCCGCGGTGGTCGTGCGACCCACAGGCCGGGCCGACGGTCCCCCGCGGTGTCGCCCCGGGGACCGGCCCCCGGCCCCCTACCTCGATCGCCGGCGTGGTGGCGCGGTGCCGTACCCGCCCGTGTGAGCGGCGTGTCGGGGATTAGGACGACCATCGGTTGATCCGATCGGGCGATTTGTCCGCCACGCTCCACCCTGCCCGTCGCTCTGCGTGAACTACGCTCGCAATCCGAAGGCAGCGAGAGGAGCGGATCCGTGACGGATTTCGTCGGGCGGCGGCGTGAGCTCAAGGAGCTCCGCGAGGACATCGCGCGAACCGGGCTCGACACCCTCTCCGGCCGCAAGGCCAAGTCGCCGCGGGCCCGGGTGCTGCTCGTCGCAGGGCGCCCGGGATCGGGCCGCACCGCCCTCGCCGAGGCGCTGGTGCGCGAGATCGCCGAGGACTACCCCGACGGCGTCCTGCGGGTCCGCCTCACCGTCCCCACCGGCGAGAGCGTCCCCACCGAGCGGGCCGTGCGCACCCTCCTGGAGGGGCTCGGCCGGCCCACCCCGCCCGGCGCCGCCGAGGACGAGCTCAGCTCCGCGCTCCGCACGGCCCTCGACGGCCGGCGGATGGTCCTCCTCGTCGACGACGCCGCCGACCCGCACCAGGTCGACGCCCTGCTGCCGGACACCCCGGACTGCCTGGTCGTCGTCACCGCCGAGGGCCCCCTGACCGGGATTCCGGATGTCCGCCCCTGCACCCTCGGCGGCCTCGAGACCCACTCGGCGGTCCGCATGCTCGTCCAGCGCATCGGGGACATCCGCGTGGCCAACGACCCGCGCGCCGCCGAGGCCCTCGCCGAGGAGTGCGGCGGCCAGCCCGCGGCGCTCGCCCTGGCGGGAGGCTGGCTCGCCGCGCGCCCCAAGGCCTCCGTGGCGGACGTGGCCAAACAGCTCCACGACATGCCCGCCGGTGTCGGCGGCCCCCTCGCCCGGACCTTCCGGCTGGTCTACGAATCCCTCCCGCAACCCGCCCAGCGGACCCTGCGGCTGCTTCCGCTTGCCCCCGCCGGGCTCGTCGACTCGCACGTCGCCTCCGCCCTCGCGGGCTGCTCCGTGGCCGCCGCGCAGTCGATCCTGGAGGACTTCGCCGCGCTGGGCCTGCTCCGGTCGGCCCACGACGGGCTGTTCCTGCTCCCCGGCTGCCTCGCGCCCCTGCTCCAGGCCCTGCTGGAGGCCAAGGAGCGCCCGGCCGAGGTCCAGCTGGCCCGGGCCCGGATGCTGGAGCGCACCGTACGGCTGCTGCTCTCCTGTGAGGCCATGGCGCAGGAGTCCGGCGAGGAGCCCATCGGCCCCGTCGGTCCGCCGGAGAAGCTGGACGCGATCCCGCGCGCGCTGCGCTTCGCCGACCGGCGGGCCGCCGCGACCTGGCTGGACACCCGGCTGCCCGCCCTGTCCGCCGCGGCCTCCCTGGCGGTGGCCGACGGGGAGCTGGACACCCTGGCCCGCAGGCTCGTGGCGGCGCTCGCCCGGGCCCTGTCCGAGCATCGGGGCACCGCCGGGGCCGCCCCCGAGCTCTACGGGCTGCACCGGCTCGTCCTGGACGTGGCCGAGCGGCGCGACCTGCACCGGGAACAGGCCGCCGCGCTGCTGAACCTGGCCGACCTGGACGCCGAGACCGGCCGTACGCAGGAGGCGCTGGAGCGCTACCGGGCGGCGCTGGACGCCGGAAAGGCGGCGAAGGATCCGTACGCGGCGGGCCGCGCGATGGAATCCGTAGGCGGTGCGTACCAGGAGCTCACCGACTGGCACCGGGCCTCCGACTGGTTCGGCCGGGCCCTGTCCCACGCCCTCGCGCGGGGGGAGCGGGCGGACGAGGCACGGCTGTACGGGCGGCTGGGGAACGTGCACACGTACGCGGGCCGGTACGGGGAGGCGCTGCGGAGCTGGCGGGCGGCCTCGGCCGGGTACCGGAAGCTGGCCGATGTCCCGGGCCAGGCAAAGGCGTTGAGCGAGATGGCACGGATCCAGGAGTACGCGGGGCGGCCCGAGGAGTCGCTGCACACCTGCCGGGAGGCGGTGGAGCTCGCGCGCAGGGCCGGGGACCTGCGGCTTCAGGCCGCGCTGCAGGTGCGTCTGGCCGACACGCTGGACCGGCTCGGCGATCCCGCAGCTGCCAGGCTGCACAGGTCCGCGGCCGACAGATTGCTGGGAGACGACCCTGCAGCCTGCGAAATCCGTAGTGGTTCCGACTGAGATTATTGCTTTGCAAGGCTAGACAGCAGCTCGTCCTTCATTAGACTGGGTTCACCAGGTCAGTCCCTGGCGCATCCCGTTGCGTGTTCTTGTAAACGGGTTTGTATGGAAGTACCCCGAAACATCCCCTGAGCCAAGGACCGTGAGCCACGATGAAGGTCGGCATCCCCCGCGAGGTCAAGAACAACGAGTTCCGGGTCGCCATCACGCCCGCCGGCGTGCATGAGCTGGTCCGGGGCGGCCACCAGGTCTTCATCGAGCAGAACGCCGGTGTGGGTTCCTCGATCACGGACGCCGAGTACGTCTCGGCCGGCGCCGAGATCCTCGGTACCGCCGACGAGGTCTGGGCCACCGCCGACCTGCTGCTGAAGGTCAAGGAGCCCATCGCCCAGGAGTACCACCGCCTCCGCAAGGACCAGACGCTCTTCACCTACCTGCACCTCGCGGCCTCCCGCGAGTGCACGGACGCCCTGCTGGAGTCCGGTACCACCGCCATCGCGTACGAGACGGTCGAGCTCGCCAACCGCGCGCTCCCGCTGCTCGCCCCGATGTCCGAGGTCGCGGGCCGCCTGGCCCCGCAGGTCGGCGCCTACCACCTGATGCGCTCGGTCGGCGGCCGCGGCGTGCTCCCCGGCGGCGTCCCCGGCACCCACGCCGGCGAGTGCGTGGTCATCGGCGGCGGCGTCTCCGGTTGGAACGCCGTGCAGATCGCCGTCGGCATGGGCTTCCACGTGACCCTGCTGGACCGCGACATCAACAAGCTCCGCGAGGCCGACAAGATCTTCGGCACGAAGATCAAGACGATCGTCTCCAACGCCTACGAGCTGGAGAAGGCCGTCATCGAGGCCGACCTCGTCGTCGGCGCGGTGCTGATCCCGGGTGCGAAGGCCCCGAAGCTGGTCACCAACGAGCTCGTCGCCAAGATGAAGCCCGGAAGTGTCCTTGTCGACATTGCGATCGACCAGGGCGGCTGCTTCGAGGACTCCCGTCCGACCACTCACGCCGAGCCGACCTTCGAGGTCCACAACTCGGTCTTCTACTGCGTCGCCAACATGCCGGGCGCGGTGCCGAACACCTCCACCTACGCGCTGACCAACGCCACGCTGCCCTACATCGTGCAGCTCGCGAACCTCGGCTGGGTCGAGGCGCTGCGTCGTGACCCGGCGCTCGCGCTGGGCCTCAACACCCATGACGGCCAGGTCGTTTACGGTCCGGTCGCCGAGGCGCACGGTCTCCCGACCCTCGCGCTGAACACGCTTCTCGGCTGAGTCGTCAACGACTGACGTCAATCTCACGTATCCGGCCGGACCTTGCTCGCGAGGTCCGGCCGGAGGTGTTCGCGAGGCTGCCGACGGGGCCGCTCAACTCGCCTCGAACGTAACCCTTTAACCCTTTCGCGCACCCGCGAAACTTCCCGGCGACAGCTCGGACGCCCTTGACAGAGTGGTGTTCGGTTGCCGACACATCGCGGTGGGTCCGGCGGATTGTGTTGCCGCTGAGTGGTGACACGCCATAGAGTCGCCAACCGTCGGCATGGTGCCACGCTGACCTATCGATAAGTGTCCTGGTCACGTCCGAGGAGGTAAGACGACTTGTGAATGAGTCGACATTTGCTCCTGGAGGTGGTCGAGCAGGAGGGCCTGCGCGGGGCCAGGGTCCTGCCGGAATCGAAGCTGTCGGATCCGTCGCGGTCCGCACCTTCGCAAACCACCAGCACATGACGACGCCCCAAAAGAGCATGGACGGCCTAGACGTGAACTCCAGGGCCGGCGACCTGAGCGGCGACAAGCCCGTGGGTTTCGCCGACTACGAACAGGTGCCCGAGGGGCATTTCTACGACCCCGACGCGGAGTACGAGCCCGACCCCGAGTACGCGGCCACTCTCGCCCCCGACGCTGCCCGCCAGCGCCGTGAGCGGATCGGCCCGACCGGACGGCCGCTGCCGTACTTCCCGATCCCGGGTCCGCTGACCGACCACGGTCCGGCGACGATCATCGCGATGTGCAACCAGAAGGGCGGCGTGGGCAAGACCACGTCGACCATCAACCTGGGTGCCGCGCTCGCCGAGTACGGGCGCCGGGTGCTGCTCGTCGACTTCGACCCGCAGGGCGCGCTGTCCGTGGGTCTCGGCGTGAATCCGATGGAGCTCGACCTGACGGTCTACAACCTGCTCATGGAGCGGGGCATGTCGGCCGACGAGGTGCTGCTCAAGACGGCGGTCCCCAACATGGACCTGCTGCCGAGCAACATCGACCTGTCCGCCGCCGAAGTGCAGTTGGTCAGTGAGGTCGCGCGCGAGTCGACTCTGCAGCGGGCGCTGAAGCCCCTGATGGCCGACTACGACTACATCGTGATCGACTGTCAGCCCTCGCTCGGTCTGCTGACCGTGAACGCCCTGACGGCGGCTCACAAGGTCATCGTGCCGCTGGAGTGCGAGTTCTTCGCACTGCGCGGTGTGGCACTGCTGACCGAGACCATCGAGAAGGTGCAGGAGCGGCTCAACCCGGAGCTGGAGCTCGACGGCATCCTCGCCACGATGTACGACTCCCGTACGGTGCACAGCCGCGAGGTCCTGGCGCGCGTCGTCGAGGCCTTCGACGAGCACGTCTACCACACGGTCATCGGCCGCACGGTGCGGTTCCCGGAGACCACGGTCGCCGGCGAACCGATCACCACGTACGCCTCCAACTCCGTCGGCGCCGCCGCCTACCGCCAGCTCGCCAGGGAGGTGCTCGCCCGGTGTCCCGCCGAGTGAGTCTGCCCGGAGCCGACGAACTGTTCCGTACGACCGGGGGGATGGCGCTCACGTCGTCGTCGGCGTCCTCGGCCTCCACGCCGCGCGGCGTGGAGCACGCGGCGGCAGCCGCGGAGGGCACGGCGGGCGAGGGCCGCAGCCGGGAGGCTGAGGCCGGCACGGAGCCGGGCGTGGGCCCGCAGCGCAGGCCGCAGGAAGGTTCCGGTGGCGCCGTTCCCGCCCCTGCCCCCGGTCGGGGCAAGGGGCAGGGCCGGGGCGCGAACCGGCGGCCCAGCGGGCGCGAGCGGCACGACGAGAAGATCACGGTCTACGTCTCCGCCGAGGAGCTCATGGACCTGGAACACGCGCGGCTGGTGCTGCGCGGGGAGCACGGCCTGGCGGTCGACCGCGGCCGCATCGTCCGCGAGGCCGTCGCGGTGGTCCTGGCGGACCTGGAGTCCCGCGGCGACGCGAGCATCCTGGTCCGCCGCCTGCGGGGCCGCTGACCCCTTCCGGGCCCCGTGTGCCGGTCCGCGCCCCCGAGGCGCCCACAGGACCGGTCCGCGGCCCTCAGGGGCCGGCGCGGTACGGACTCCGGCCCCGGCCCGTGTCCGGACCTCGCCGGAGGCGGGTCCCGGCGCCTGCGCGGCGCCCGTACGTGGGAGTCTTGGACCTTGGCCCCGGCCCGACCGGCCCCCTCCCTCCCGTACCACCCTGGACCGCGATGCCCCCTCCCCCCGAAGCAGGCCTCCCGTCCCGTCGCCCGCTGGGCCGCGGCCCGGGGGCTCCCGTGCCGGAGGAGGCCGGTGAGCTCCCCGCTCCCGTTCCGGAGGCCCCTGGCGGAGGCGTGGGGGCCGTACCGGGTTCCGGTGCTCCCCGGGAAGCGGCCGCGGACGGGCGGTTCACCCTGCGGCTGGAGAACTTCGAGGGCCCCTTCGACCTGCTGCTGCAGCTGATCTCGCGGCACCGGCTCGACGTCACCGAGGTCGCGCTGTCGCAGGTCACCAACGAGTTCATGGCGCACATCCGTGCCATGGGACCCGACTGGGACCTGGACCAGACGACCGAGTTCCTGGTCGTCGCCGCCACCCTGCTCGATCTGAAGGCGGCCCGGCTGCTGCCCGTCGCCGAGGTCGAGGACGAGGCGGACCTGGCGCTGCTGGAGGCCAGGGACCTGCTGTTCGCGCGGCTGCTGCAGTACCGGGCGTACAAGAGGATCGCCGAGATCTTCCAGGAGCGGGCCGAGACCGAGGGCCGGCGGTACCCGCGCACGGTGGGGCTGGAGCCCCGGCTCGCCGAGCTGCTGCCCGAAGTGGTCATCAGCATCGGCGGCGACGGACTGGCGCGGCTCGCTGTGAAGGCCATGCAGCCCAGGGCCGTGCCGCAGGTGTACGTGGACCACATCCACGCACCGCTCGTCAGCGTCCGGGAGCAGGCCGGGCTGGTGGTGGCGCTGCTCAAGGCACGCGGCGAGGCCACCTTCCAGGAACTCACCGAGGACGCCGCCGACACCCTGACCGTCGTGGCGCGCTTCCTTGCCCTCCTGGAGCTCTACCGGGAGAAGGCCGTGGTCCTGGACCAGGAGGAGGCCCTGAAGACGCTCACCGTGCGGTGGAGCGGCGGGGACGGGGACGGCATGCCGACGGTGACGGACGAGTTCGATCAGATCGTGGAGGTCAGGGAATGAGCGAGGCGGCGACGCACGCGCCAGGGACGGCCGGGCTGGCGCTGAAGCCGGCGCTGGAGGCCGTCCTCATGGTCGTGGACGAGCCCGCGACCGAGGGGCACCTGGCGAAGGTGTTGGAGCGGACCCCGCGGGAGGTCGCGGACGCGCTGCGCGAGCTGGTGGACGAGTACGCGGCCCAGGGCCGCGGATTCGAATTGCGGCTCGTCGCCGGGGGCTGGCGGTTCTACAGCCGGGCGGCCTTCGCCCCGGCGGTCGAGGCCTTCGTGCTGGACGGCCAGCAGGCCCGTCTCACCCAGGCGGCCCTGGAGACGATGGCCGTCGTCGCGTACCGCCAGCCGGTCAGCCGGTCGAGGGTCTCGGCGGTCCGCGGAGTCAACTGCGACGGGGTCATGCGCACCCTCCTCCAGCGGGGTCTGGTGGAGGAGGCGGGGACGGAACCCGAAACAGGTGCGATCCTGTACAGGACGACGAACTACTTTCTGGAGCGGATGGGCCTGCGCGGCCTGGACGAGCTCCCGGAGCTCGCGCCCTTCCTCCCCGAGGCGGACGCGATCGAAGCCGAGACGCAAGAGGGTGTTCCGTCGTTCGATCCGGACTCTCCGGATACCGATGAAGACGACAAGACGACGGAACTTTGATGCGAAGCAGCGGCAACGGCAACGGTGGCGGCAACAGGAACAGCAGCGGCGGCGGTGGCGGCGGGCGTGGTAACGCCCGCGGCGGCAGCTCCAGCGGCGGCGGTGGCTACCGCGGTGGCGGCTCCGGCGGTGGCAGCGGCTCGGGCGGTGGCTCTCGCGGCGGCAGCTCGGGTGGTGGCTACCAGGGTGGCGGCTCGGGCGGCGGCTCCCGCGGCGGCAGCTCCAGTGGTGGTGGCTACCAGGGCGGTGGCTCCCGTGGCGGCAGCTCGGGTGGTGGCTACCAGGGTGGCGGCTCCGGTGGCGGCTCCCGCGGCGGCAGCTCCAGTGGTGGTGGCTACCAGGGCGGTGGCTCCCGTGGCGGCAGCTCGGGTGGTGGCTACCAGGGCGGCGGCTCCGGCGGCGGCTCCCGCGGCGGCAGCTCCTCCGGCGGCTACCGCAGCGGCGGCAGCTCCAGCGGTGGCGGTTACCAGGGCGGCGGCTACCAGGGCGGCGGCTCCGACCGTGACCGCGAGCCCGCGCCCCGCATCCGCAACCCCCGCCCCGAGGAGCGTCGCTACGACGTGGGCCCCGAGGGCGAGCGCAACGGCCGCGGCGGTGCCAAGGCGGGCGGCGGCGGTGCCCGCGGCGCGGCCGACGGCAACCGTGGTGGCGGTGCGCGCGGCGCGGCGGCCCGCGGTGGCGCCAAGGGCGGCCCGAAGACCTCCCGCACTCCCGGCATCGGCGGCGCGGGCGGCCCGCGCAGCGGCCCCGGAAGCCGCAGCGGCCAGTCCAAGCCGCGCGAGCTGGAGGCGCGGATCGAGGAGCGCGTGCGCGACCGGTACGCCGACAAGCCCGTGATCAAGACCCCGAAGACCTTCCCGGGTGCCGAGGAGGAGGGCGAGCGTCTGCAGAAGGTCCTCGCCCGGGCCGGCATGGGTTCGCGCCGCGCGTGCGAGGAGCTCATCGAGCAGGCCCGCGTCGAGGTCAACGGCGAGATCGTGCTGGAGCAGGGCAAGCGGGTCAAGCCGTCGGACGAGATCAAGGTGGACGGCCTGACCGTCGCCACCCAGTCGTACCTGTTCTTCGCGCTGAACAAGCCGGCCGGCGTCGTCTCCACCATGGAGGACCCGGACGGCCGCCAGTGCCTCGGTGACTACGTCACCAACCGCGAGACGCGCCTCTTCCACGTCGGCCGGCTCGACACCGAGACCGAGGGCATCATCCTGCTCACGAACCACGGTGAGCTGGCTCACCGCCTCACGCACCCGAAGTACGGCGTGAAGAAGACCTACGTCGCCGCCATCACCGGCCCGCTGCCGCGGGACATCGGCAAGCGCCTCAAGGACGGCATCGAGCTGGAGGACGGGTACGCCCGCGCCGACCACTTCCGCGTCGTCGACCAGCTCGGCAAGAACTACCTGGTCGAGGTGACCCTCCACGAGGGGCGCAAGCACATCGTCCGCCGGATGCTGTCCGAGGCCGGCTTCCCGGTCGAGAAGCTGGTGCGGACCTCCTTCGGTCCGATCGAGCTCGGTGACCAGAAGTCCGGCTGGCTGCGCCGCCTGACCAACACCGAGGTCGGCATGCTCATGCGCGAGGTCGGTCTGTAGGTCCTCCCGGGGACCCGCTCCCCGCGGGGCCCGAAGGGCCTCAAGAACCCGTGGTGCCCGCTGGGCGCCGCGGGTTCTTTTTTGGTTGTGCCGGACCCCGTCCCCCTTTATAGTCAACCTGACTATAAAGAGAGCGGGGGCGTCATGGGGTGGCAGACGAGCTGGACCGAGATCCTCGGATTCGTCACAGGGGCTCTGTGTGTCTGGCTGGTCGCCCGGCAGCACATCGCCAACTGGCCGATCGGCATCGCGAACAACATCTTCTTCATCGCGCTCTTCTACCCGGCCGGCCTCTACGCCGACGCCGGGCTGCAGATCGTCTTCATCGCCCTCGCCGCGTACGGCTGGTGGTCCTGGACCCACGGGGGTGGACCAGGAACCGTCGGGGCCCTGCAGGTGCGCCGCAGCACGGCCACCGAATGGGCCGCGCTCGCCGCGGTGGGGGCGGTGGGGGTGCTGGGCCTGACCCTCCTGCTGGCACGGGTCACCGATTCCACCGTCCCGTTCTGGGACGCGCTGACCACCGGGCTCTCGCTCATGGCCACCTACGGTCAGTGCCGCAAGCTCGTCGAGTCCTGGTGGCTGTGGATCGCCGCCGACCTCGTGTACATCCCGCTCTACGTCTACAAGGGGCTCTACCTGACCTCCC
This sequence comes from Streptomyces sp. NBC_00435, assembly GCF_036014235.1. Lineage (GTDB taxonomy): Bacteria > Actinomycetota > Actinomycetes > Streptomycetales > Streptomycetaceae > Streptomyces. The sequence goes on along the minus strand of NZ_CP107924.1, from coordinate 1,892,655 downwards.
TGCTCTACGCGGTCTTCCTCGCCCTGTGCGTGGCCGGACTGCTCGCCTGGCGCGGGGCGCTCCCCGTGCGCGGGGCCCACGGGACGCGGCGGGTGGCGGCGTGAAGCGCTACGGCCACGGCCTGGTCCTCGGCAAGTTCTATCCGCCGCACACCGGCCACCACCACTTGGTGCGCACCGCGCAGGACCAGTGCGAGCGGCTGACCGTGCTGGTGTGCGCGGCCTCCGTGGAATCCGTACCGCTGGCCGACCGGGTCGCCTGGATGCGCGAGGCGCACCCCGGGGCCGATGTGGTCGGCGCGGTCGACGACATCCCGGTCGACCTGCACGACCCGGCGGTCTGGGAGGCGCACATGGCGATCTTCCGGGGCGCGGTGGGCCGCCCGGTCGACGCCGTGTTCACCTCGGAGGCCTACGGGACCGAGCTCGCGCGGCGGTTCGGGGCCGAGGAGGTCTGCGTGGACCGGGACCGCACCCTCTTCCCGGTGTCCGGTACGGCCGTACGGGCCGACCCGGCCGGGAACTGGGAGTTCCTGGGGCCGGGCGTACGGGCCGCGCTGACCCGGCGGATCGTCGTGCTCGGCGCCGAGTCCACCGGGACGACCACGCTGTCGCGGGCCCTGGCGGCCCACTGGCGCCGGCGCGGCGGAGTGTGGGCGAAGACGGGCTGGGTCGCCGAGTACGGCCGTCAGTACAGCGAGGAGCGGCTGGCGGCGGCGCGCGCGGCGGACCCGGCTGCGACCTGGGCCGATGTGAGCTTCGCCTCGGCCGAGTTCCCCGTGATCGCCAGGCGGCAGGACGAGCGGGAGGAGCGGGCGGCCCGGCTGGGATCGCCGGTGCTCTTCTGCGACACCGACTCCTTCGCCACCGGCATCTGGCACGAGCGGTACACGGGCGGGCGCAGCGAGGAGGTCGAGCGGATCGCCGCGGGCACCCACCGGGACCTGTACCTGCTCACCGACCACGCGGACGTGCCCTTCGAGGACGACGGACTGCGCGACGGCCCGCAGCTGAGGCCGTGGATGACCGGGCGGTTCCTGGAGGAGCTGGAGCGGACCGGGAGGCGTTTCCTGGTGGTCCGCGGGGACCGGGAGACGCGGCTGGCGGCGGCGGTGGCGGCCGTCGGCGAACTGCTCGCCGAGGGCTGGTGCTTCGCCGATCCGCTGCCGGAGCGGGCGGGGGAGCCGACCCGGTGAGCGACACGGGACCGGGCTACGACCCGTACGCCTTCGTGCCGTTCGCGGTGACCGTGGACCTCGCCGTGTTCACCGTCCGCGGCGGCACCCTGCACGTCCTGCTGATCCGGCGCGGACAGGAACCGTACGCGGGCGCCTGGGCGCTCCCCGGCGGCTTCGTCCTGCCCCGCGAATCCGCGGAGACGGCGGCCCGGCGCGAACTGGCCGAGGAGACCGGCCTGTCGGCGGACGTCATCGACGCCCTCCACCTGGACCAGCTGCGCACCTACAGCGAACCGGACCGCGACCCCCGGATGCGGGTCGTCTCGGTGGCATTCACCGCGCTCGTCCCCGATCTGCCGGAACCGGTGGCCGGCGGCGGCGGGGACGCGGACCGCGCCCGCTGGGTGCCCGTGGGCGAGGCGTCGGAGGCCGGGTTCGGGCCGGCCTTCGACCACGCGGAGATCCTGGCGGACGCCCGGTCCCGGGTGGGCGCGAAGCTGGAGTACACCTGCCTGGCCACCGCTTTCTGCCCGCCCGAGTTCACCCTCGGCGAGCTCCAGGCCGTCTACGAGACCGTCTGGGACACCGTCCTGGACCGCCCCAACTTCCGCCGCAAGGTCCTGGCCACCCCCGGCTTCGTGGCCGCCGTGCCCGGGGCCGCCCGGCTCACCGGCGGCCGCGGCAAACCGGCCGCGCTGTACCGGCCCGGACCCGCGACCACCCTGCACCCGCCCCTGCTCCGCCCCTCGGAAGGACACCCACGATGACGAAGACCGCGAAGCGGGCGGCGACCGGAGCCCTCCTCGGCCTGGCGCTTGGAGACGCGCTCGGCTTCCCGACGGAGTTCAACGACGTACCGGGCATCCTCGCGAAGACCGGGCCCTGGCGGTCCATGGACCTGCCCCGCCCGGCGATCGTCACGGACGACACCCAGATGACCCTCGCCTTCGCCCGGGGCATACGGACCGCCGCGGACCGGGGCCGGGTCGGCCCGCTGAGCCTGGCCCGCCCGGTCCGGGAGGAGTTCGTCGACTGGTACCACTCCCCGGAGAACAACCGGGCCCCGGGCAACACCTGCCTGAAGGCCTGCCAGCTCCTGGACCGGCCCGGGCTGGACTGGCGCGAGGCCAGCCAGCTCGGCTCCAAGGGCTGCGGCGCGAACATGCGGGTGGCGCCGGCCGGGCTGGTGCCCGGCTGGACCGAGGAGGAGCGGGCCGGCGCGGCCCAGCTCCAGTCGGCCCTGACCCACGGCCACCCCACGGCACTGGCCGCCTCCGACCTCACGGCGCGGGCCGTGCACCTGCTGGCGCGGGGCACCGAGGTGACCGGGCTGGTCGGGCAGCTGCGCTCGTACGCCCTGGAGAACCGCACCCGCTACCACGAGCGCTGGCTCGGCGACCTCTGGGAGCGGACCGCCTCGGACGTCTCGGCCGAGGCCTTCATGGCGCGGGGCTGGGACGAGTGCCTCGCGGTCCTGGACCGCCTCGCGGCCGCCCTGCGCACCCCCTCCCCGGAAACCGACCCCTGCCTGACCACGGGCGACGGCTGGATCGCCGAGGAGGCCCTGGCCACCGCCCTGCAGTGCTTCCTGCTCTTCCCGGAGGAACCGCTGCTCGCCCTGCGCCGCGCGGCCTGCACGAAGGGCGACTCCGACTCCATCGCCTGCCTGGCCGGCGCCTTCGCGGGCGCCCACCTCGGCGCGGACGTCTGGCCCCGCGACTGGGAGGGCCGCATCGAGTACCGGGACGAACTCCTGTCCCTCGGCGCGCTCTGGGACGCGTGAGCGGACCCGGAGTCCGTCACCACCCGGCCCTCGCGGGCCACCGGCCGTCCCGTGCAAGCGGGTTGGTAGGTTCGGGATCATGGGGGGAAGCGCCTGGGCCACCAGGTACTGGGGCGGGGGAGCGCTGCTGTTCGCGGTGCTGGCCCTGTGGAGGCTGTTGCTGGGTGCGGGCGTGTCGGTGTACCGGCCGGAGGTGGCCGACGGCATGGTCGTCGAGGTCCACCGGCTGAAGGTGAACGAGCCCAAGGCGAGGGTGCTCAGCGGCGACGTCACGGTCGAGGTCCCCCGGTTCGGCCCCGGGGAAGAGCGGGTGGGCACCACCCGGCTGGAGGTGCTGAACGGGCACCTCGGAGCCCAGCGGGCGCTGGGCGACGCCTACCGGGCGGGCCAGGCCCTGGACGGCCCCCAGGGGCCTTCGGCCACCTGGGTTCCGGTGCTGTACGCCCCGACCGCGCCCCGGCTCGGCGGCGTCGTGGACGCCCCTGGCCACATCGAGCGGTACCTGGGAGTCCGACTCCCCGTTCGCGTTCTCCCTGCCGCCGGTCGCCACCCGGATCGGCCTTGGGGTCGGAGCGGTCCCGGCGTTCTTCGTGGGGCTCTTCCTCGTCCGGATCCCGCCGGACGAACCCGCCGCCCGGACCCTGCGCGCCGACGCGGCACAAGTTGCGCTTCGCCCTGGACGACGGTTCCGAGCTGCTGATCGGAAACCCGGCCCTCGACCCCTACGCGCTCGCCGTCCTCGCGGCGCGCATGGAGAACGGCCGGGCTGGCTGTGCGGGGCCCGGAACTGGCGGATGATCAGGAGCGAGCAGCCGGTCGCCTTCGCCACCGACGAGGGGGAGACGGCGTGGCTGACGACGGCACTCGCGGTGGTCGTGGCCGCGGCGGCCCGCGTGACCTTGGTGATGCGCCGGGCGGCCCTCGCCGAGCGGACGGGCCGCTGGGAGGTCCGAGCGACCCGCGATCCGGCACTGGGACCTGCCTGACGGCGGCCCCCGGAGCTGTGCGGACGCCGGACCAAGGCGGACGCCGGACCAGGCCCGACTCCAGACCGAGGCCGACTCTAGACGAGGGCCGACGCCCGGCGGGTGCGCAGGAGGAAGTCCTCCACCCGGCGGAGGTCCGGGGTCCCGGGCAGCGGGGTCGTCGGGAGGGCGGCTTCGGACTCCTCCATCAGGCGGGTCATCCAGGCGTCGACCTCGTCCCAGGAGAGCTCACCGCGGCGGACCGACAGGAGGCGGTCGCGGTAGGGGCCCGCGTCGATCACCAGGCGGCCCGTGCGCAGCAGGTCGCGGCAGGACAGGAGCAGGCGAAGCAGGTGCATGGCGTGTTTCCAGCGCGGGGCGCCGTGGTTGCGGAGGTCCCCGAGGAGTTTGCCCCGCTGGGCGACGGCGTACCGGCTGAAAGTGGTGTGGGCCCGGCGGGAGAGGAACGCCCCGCGGAGCGAGAGGAGTTCCTCCCCGACCGGGGCGAGCTCCTCCACGAGGGGGGAGTGGAGGCACTCCAGGATGTTCGGGTTGGCGCGCAGGGCGAGCTCGCAGAAGCGTTCCAGCTCCCAGGAGAACTCCTCGTCCCGAGGTCCGTCCACGTGCGTCGGCGGCTTCTCGAAGCGCCAGAACAGCGGCGTGGGGGCGAGGTAGACACCGCGCCGGTCGGTGTCGCTCGCCTCCGTCGCCAGGCCGAACGCCCTCGAACCCATCACACAGGCGTAGACCGTGTGGTCCCTGACCAGGGCGAGTTCGAGCGGCTCGGGCGTCGGCTTGTCGTTCATCCGGGGAGCGTAGGCGGGCGGGCCCGCACTAGGCGAGCGAGATTTCGCCCGCCGGGGAGACGGTGATCTTCTTCTCCGCCAGCGGCCGCGTGGCCGGGCCGTGCGCCACCGCGCCGTCCGCCACGTTGAACTTGCTGCCGTGGCACGGGCAGTCGATGGTGCCTGCCGCGACCTTGTCCACCAGGCAGCCCTGGTGCGTGCACACCGCCGTGAAACAGCGGAAGGAGCCCGCCGTCGGCTGTGTGACCACCAGTTTCTCCTCCTTGAGGACCTTGCCGCCGCCGACCGGTACCTCGGAGGACTTGAGCAGGGCCTTGGTCGGCCCGGACGCCTCCGGGGCCTTCGGGGCCTGCTCCGTGGGCGCGCTGCCGCCCTCGGCCTGCGGCTTCTCCTCGGCTCCGCCACAGGCGGTCAGGACACCGCCGGCCAGGACGCTCGCGCCTGCCGCCAGAACCGTGCGCCGGGCGGCGTGCATGGGGTCGCTCATGACTTCTCCTCGAGTGATCGCCGGGATGGCGAGAGGCATCCTGGCGTGTGACGGGCCTCAGGAACACCCCGCCACGCCTTTGCTCAGCCCTCCGGTTGCCAGGGAACGAGTTCCGCAGGCGTGCCGGGGACACGTACGACCTCCCACACGCGGATCACGGCCTCCCGGTTCAGCGGTCCGTGGACGTGCGGGTAGCGGATCCCCGATTCACCCTCCCGGCGGACCTCGGAGGTCAGGGCGGACTCGTCGAGTTCCACGGCGAGCAGCCTCCCCCCTACGCCCGAGTAGTGCGAGGCGGCGATCGCCAGCGCCGTCTCCGGGTCCGCCGAACAGTGCACGAACCCCTCGGAGTCGAGGGAGGGCGGGGCGTACGGGCCGACTGGACCGGCGGTCCAGTCGGCGAGCGGCACGAGGTGGTAGATCATGCCGATCGTTCTACCGCAGCGGCCGCGGCGCTCTGCGCCAAGTGGCAGACGCGCCCGGTCTGGGTGACATTGTCCGTATCTCGAAGCCGTCCGCGCCGATTTCCGCGCGCCCGGTCCCTCTTCGAAAGGCATCACCATGGCGGGCAACGACCTCGGCTCCCTTCTCGGCGGCCTCCTCGGCGGAGGCGGCGGCGGACAGGGCGGCAGCGGCGGTGGCGGCAACATCCTCGGCTCCCTCCTCGGGGCGCTCATGGGCGGAGGTGCGGGCGGCGCCCAGGCGGCCGGAGGCGCGGGGAACAACCCCCTCGGCGGGCTGCTGGACATGCTGACCAAGTCGGGCCTGGTCGACCAGGCCCAGTCCTGGGTCGGCACCGGTGAGAACCAGCCGGTCAGCGGCGCGCAGATCGCCGAGGCACTCCCGAACGACACCCTGGCCAAGGTCGCCGAGCAGGCGGGCGTCACCCCGGAGGCCGCCGCCGACCAGATCGCGCAGGCGCTGCCCCAGGCCGTCGACAAGCTCAGCCCGGAAGGGGCGCTGCCGACCGGCTCGCTGGAGGACATCATCAAGCAGCAGAACCTCTGAGCCGTCCGACCCCCGCGCCCAGCAGGACAGCGGCCCCCGAGGGCCCGGCGGCCCGTCCCAGCGGACGGACCGCCGGGCCCTCGTGCCGTCCACCCTGGCTACCCTGAGGCAGGCACCGCCGTCGCACCCCCCTGTCACACCTGGAGAGCACCCCGTGAGAACCGCCGTCGTCATCGGAACCGGACTGATCGGCACCTCCGCGGCGCTCGCCCTGGCCGCCCGCGGCATCGCCGTCCACCTGGCCGACCGCGATCCCGGGCAGGCCCGTACCGCCGCCGCGCTCGGCGCCGGCACCGAGGAGCCCTACGAGGGCAGGGCCGACCTGGCGGTCATCGCCGTACCGCCGGCCCACGTGGCCGCCGCCCTCGCCGACGCGATCGGCCGGGACCTGGCACGCGCCTACGTGGACGTGGCCAGCGTCAAGGGCGGACCGCGCCGGGAGCTGGACGCGCTGGGCGTGGACACCAAGGCGTACATCGGCACCCACCCGATGGCGGGCAAGGAGCAGTCCGGGCCGCTCGCGGCCTCGGCCGACCTCTTCGAGGGCCGTCCGTGGGTGTTGACCCCGACCCGGGAGACCGACCACGAGGTGCTGAACCTGGCGCTGGAGCTGGTCGCGCTCTGCCGGGCCGTCCCGGTGGTCATGGATGCCGACGCCCACGACCGGGCCGTCGCACTGGTCTCGCACACCCCGCAGCTGGTCTCCAGCATGGTGGCGGCCCGGCTGGAGGAGGCCGACGAGACCGCGGTACGCCTCTGCGGGCAGGGCATCCGGGACGTGACCCGGATCGCCGCCTCCGATCCGCGGATGTGGGTGGAGATCCTCTCGGCCAACCCGGGACCGGTCGCTGACGTGCTGGCCGGGATCGCCGCCGACCTGGAGGAGACGGTGGAAGCCCTGCGGGGCCTGCAGTCCGCCGACGAGGACAAGCGCCGGGGCGGGGCGGCCGGCATCGAGGACGTCCTGCGCCGCGGCAACGCGGGCCGAGTCCGGGTGCCGGGCAAGCACGGGGCCGCCCCGGCCGTCTACGAGACGGTGGCCGTACTCATCTCCGACCAGCCGGGCGAGCTCGCGCGGATCTTCGCCGACGCCGGGCGGGCCGGGGTCAACATCGAGGACGTACGGATCGAGCACGCGACCGGCCAGCAGGCGGGCCTGGTCCAGCTGATGGTCGAACCCCGGGCGGTCTCCAGCCTCCAGGCCGAGCTGCGCGAACGCGGCTGGGCACTGCGTCAGCCGTAGGGTTGCCCGGACCCGGCGGGCGGCGCCGAAAAGCCCGGTAACCTGGAGGAGGGGCGCTATTGGCGCGCCCGGACACGTACGCGCAACCAGGAAGGTGCCCGCACCGTGGAAACCGCAGCTCCGACCGCCGTGATCGTCGCCATCGACGGTCCCTCCGGCACGGGCAAGTCCAGCACTTCCAGGGCCGTGGCCGCCAAGCTCGGGTTGCGCTACCTGGACACCGGCGCCCAGTACCGGGCCATCACCTGGTGGATGATCACCAACGGGATCGACACCGACGACCCGCAGGCGATCGCCCTCGCGGCGGGCAAGCCCGCCATCGTGTCCGGCACCGATCCGTCCGCGCCCACCATCACCGTCGACGGCCAGGACGCCTCCGGCCCGATCCGGACCCAGGAGGTCACCTCGAAGGTCAGCGCCGTCAGCGCGGTCCCCCAGGTGCGCACCCTGATCACCGAGCTCCAGCGCTCCATCACCGCCGAGGCGGCCGAAGAGGCCGACGGCATCGTCGTCGAGGGCAGGGACATCGGCACCACCGTCCTGCCCGACGCCGACCTCAAGATCTTCCTCACCGCCTCCCCGGAGGCCCGCGCCGCCCGCCGCAGCGGCGAGCTGCGCGGCAAGGAGGCCGCGGACCTCGCGGCCACCAAGGAGGCGCTGATCAGGCGCGACGCCGCCGACTCCGGCCGCCACACCTCCCCGTTGGCCAAGGCCGACGACGCCGTCGAGGTCGACACCACCGAGCTCACGCTCGACCAGGTCATCGAGTGCGTGGTCACCCTGGTGGAGGAGAAGCGGGCGGGCCGCACGTGAGTGGTACGCCCTCCCTCAAGGGTGCGGCGGTCGGCCGGCGGATCGGCATCGGGCTCATGTACGGCCTCTGGAAGCCGCGCGTGCTGGGGGCCTGGAAGGTCCCCGCCACCGGCCCCGTGATCCTGGCCGTGAACCATTCGCACAACATCGACGGACCCATGGTCATGGGCACCGCCCCCCGGCCGCTGCACTTCCTGATCAAGAAGGAGGCGTACGTCGGCCCGCTCGGCCCCTTCCTCGAAGGGATCGGGCAGGTGAAGGTGGACCGCTCCGGCGCCGACCGCGGAGCGATCAGCCGCGCGCTGGGAGTACTGGAGAACGGCGGGGCACTGGGGATCTTCCCCGAGGGCACCAGGGGCGAGGGCGACTTCGCCTCGCTGCGCGCGGGCCTCGCGTACTTCGCGGTCCGTTCCGGCGCCCCCGTGGTGCCGGTCGCCGTACTGGGGAGCACCGATCGCCGCGGGCGCGTCGTGAAGGCGCTGCCGCCGCTGAGGAGCGGGGTCGACATCGTCTTCGGAGACGCCTTCGACGCCGGGGACGGCAGTGGCCGCCGTACCCGTACCGCGCTGGACCAGGCCACCGTACGCATCCAGGAGCGGCTGACCGCCCACCTGGCCGACGCCAAGCGCCTCACCGGGCGCTGAGCGAGACTTGACCTAGTAGTGGAACCGCGCTGCGCGGGCCCCACCGACCACCACGAACGACGAGGAACGGACTTCATGAACGACCAGCAAGACCACGGAGCACTTGGCGATGCCGAGTACGCGGAGTTCATGGAGCTCGCCGCGGAAGAGGGCTTCGACATCGAGGACGTCGAAGGCGCTCTGCAGGAGGCCGGTCACGGCCCGCTGCCCGTCCTCGCCGTCGTAGGCCGCCCGAACGTCGGCAAGTCGACCCTGGTGAACCGGATCATCGGCCGCCGCGAGGCGGTCGTCGAGGACAAGCCCGGCGTCACCCGCGACCGCGTCACCTACGAGGCCGAGTGGGCCGGCCGCCGCTTCAAGGTCGTCGACACCGGTGGCTGGGAACAGGACGTCCTCGGCATCGACGCCTCCGTCGCCGCCCAGGCCGAGTACGCCATCGAGGCCTGCGACGCCGTCGTCTTCGTGGTGGACGCCAAGGTCGGCGCCACCGACACCGACGAGGCCGTCGTCCGCCTGCTGCGCAAGGCCGGCAAGCCCGTCGTGCTGTGCGCCAACAAGGTCGACGGCCAGAGCGGCGAGTCCGACGCGGCCGCCCTGTGGTCGCTGGGCCTCGGCTACCCGCACCCGGTCTCCTCGCTGCACGGCCGCGGCACCGGCGACATGCTCGACGCCGTCCTGGAAGCCCTGCCCGAGGCGCCCGCGCAGACCTTCGGCACCGCCATCGGCGGTCCCCGCCGGATCGCGCTCATCGGCCGCCCGAACGTCGGCAAGTCCTCCCTCCTGAACAAGGTGGCCAAGGAGGACCGGGTCGTCGTCAACGAGATGGCCGGCACCACCCGCGACCCGGTCGACGAGCTGATCCAGCTCGGCGGGGTCACCTGGAAGTTCATCGACACCGCGGGCATCCGCAAGAAGGTCCACCTCCAGCAGGGCGCCGACTACTACGCCTCGCTGCGTACGGCCGCCGCCGTGGAGAAGGCTGAGGTCGCGGTCATCCTGATCGACACGACCGAGAACATCTCCGTCCAGGACCAGCGCATCATCACCATGGCCGTCGAGGCGGGCCGCGCGATCGTGATCGCGTACAACAAGTGGGACGGGCTCGACGAGGAGCGCCGCTACTACCTCGAGCGCGAGATCGAGACCGAGATGCAGCAGGTCGCCTGGGCGCCCCGGGTGAACGTCTCGGCGCTCACCGGCCGTCACATGGAGAAGCTGGTCCCGGCCATCGAGACCGCTCTCGCCGGCTGGGAGACCCGCATCCCGACCGGCCGGCTGAACGCCTTCCTCGGCGAGGTCGTCGCCGCCCACCCGCACCCGATCCGTGGCGGCAAACAGCCGCGCATCCTGTTCGGTACGCAGGCGGGCAGCAAGCCGCCGCGGTTCGTCCTCTTCGCCTCGGGCTTCCTGGAGCACGGCTACCGCCGCTTCATCGAGCGCCGCCTGCGCGAGGAGTTCGGCTTCGAGGGGACCCCGATCCACATCTCGGTCCGCGTGCGCGAGAAGCGCGGAGCGCAGCACAAGCGAAAGATGTAGTGGGGCCAGCCGGGGCTAGTAGCCCCGGCGCGGAGCGGGCGGCAGGGCCGCCGGGATGTGCTGCATCCCGGTCTGGGTCTGCCGCCCGTTCGCGTATCCGGAGCCGGAGCCCGCGTACGAGTACTGCGGCTGCGGGGTGTAGGAGGGCTGCCAGGCGTCGGCCTGCTGCCATGCGGAACCGTTCCAGCCGCTCCCGTAGGAGCCCGCGGGGACGCTGCCGGATCCCGTGCCGTACGCGCCGCCGCCGCTGTACGGACCTCCGTAGGAGAACGCCGTGAAGCCGAGGTCCTCCTCGCCGGTGCGGTCGCCCGGGAGGGCTCGGAAGGCGCGCAGGTACTCCGAGTACAGCGTGTCGTAGATGGGCGTGTGCGAGGCGGCCGGGGCGCTCTCCAGCTCCCGTGCGGGGCGCATCTGGGGGACGCTGCTCGGATAGGACGGGGCGCGGGAGACATCGTAGGAATGCACGTATCAGCCAACGAAACGGGCGCCCCGCGGATGCGGGGTGACGGGGCGGAAAACGCAGATCGCCGGGGGTGCGCGGGACGGACCGCGCACCCCCGGCGCACGCCGCCCGGCCCCCGGACGGGGAGCGGACGGCCGTTCCTGGGACGGAAGGCTTTCGGGGATTCGGGGATTCGGGGATTCCGGGCCGCCGGGGCCACGGGACCCCCGGGGCGGCGGGGCGCCCGGGAGGGTCAGGCGCCCGGGGTGCCCGCCAGCGGCATGGAGGCGGCGACCAGCTTGCCGTTGCGGGCGGCCTTGTCCAGGGCGTCGCGGAGCAGGTCCTCGCGGGGCTGCTGGCCGATGGAGTCCACCGGGGCGGCGTAGACCAGGACACGCTGGGTCTTGTTGACGGCGGCGCGCCAGCCGTCGGTGACCGACAGCGGCTTGTGCGCCTGCCACCAGGCGACCTGGCCGGGCTGGAGCACGGAGTGCAGCTGTCCGGCGGCGAGCAGGATCGACCAGCCGCTCAGCGCGGTCGGGAGCTCCTCGGTGTCCGTGACGGGGATGAAGCCCTGCTCGATGAGGAGCGGGAGGAAGTCGTCGCCGGGACCGGTGGTGCCGGGGCGGGCGATGGGCGCGGTCGGCTCCACGACCAGGGCGGGGTGCAGCTCCCCGTTGATCAGGATCAGGCCGCTGGTGATGCCGAGGACGGCCTGGCCGCCGGGCACGGACTGCGGTACGTCCGCGCCGGGGGAGCCCGGGGCGGGGCTGTCCCCGGTGATGGAGCGGACGGCGCCCTGGAGGTCGGCCTCGGGTACGGAGACGACCTGCGAGGGGATGCAGCCGGCGTGGGCGAAGGCGAGGACCGCGGTCTCGTCGCCGACGAACAGGACGGTGCTGGTCTGCTCGCGCTCGGAGTCGCCCGGGGTGCGGCAGGAAGTGCAGTCGTAACTGCCGGGGGACCCGTCACCGGCCAGCAGTCGCTCGGCCTCCTCGTCGCCGATCTCGGCACGTACCTCATCACTGACTTCGAGCATGCGCGGCACGGGGTGGCTCCTCGGACTAGGCGTGCGGGGCCGGGGGGTTCCGGCTCGCCGGGCTCAACGGGGGAGCGGCGGCCGGGGTCACGCCGTTTGAGGGAACGGAATCGAACCTGACCCCCGAAAGAGTGAACGGTCCGACCGGGCCGTTGTTTTCGTGCCAACTCTTTTTTGGTTGTGCGCAGTTGATGGTCGGTGCTGGCCGTTTCGGCGGTGGGCCGAGCGGGTGGGGGTCGCGGGGGCCGCGGTGTGGCGAACCCGGGGGCGGTACGGGGCTGCGTAGCGTGACGCGATGCGCAACTTCAGGGTTCCGGGTGGGGTGGGCGCGGCGGCACTGCTGCTCGTGCTGGCGTCGGCGGTGGCGTTCGCGGCGCCGCCCCCGCCCAGGCCGGGCGGGTCCGGGCTGGCGGTGGACTGCGGTCCCGGCGGGCAGTGGCCCTGGGACTGCGTGGCCGACTGCGAGAGCGGCGGCCGCTGGGCGGTGAACACGGGGAACGGCTTCTACGGCGGACTGCAGTTTTGGCAGCCGACGTGGGAGGAGCACGGGGGGCTGCTCTTCGCGCGCAGGGCGGACCTGGCGACGCGGGACCAGCAGATCAGGGTGGCGGAGGACGTACTGGGGAGCCAGGGGTGGGAGGCCTGGCCCGTGTGCGCGAGGCGGTACGGGCTGGCGGGGCGGATGCACGTGGTGCGGAGCGGGGACACGCTGGTGGCGATCGCGCGCAGGCATCGGGTGAAGGGTGGCTGGCAGGCGCTGTACGAGGCGAACCGGGCGGTGATCGGCCTGCGGCCGGAGGTCCTGCGGATCGGCATGCTGCTGGCGCTGCCGCCGGCGGCACCTGCTGCTCCTCCGACTCCCTCGGCTCCTGTGGTGGCTCCTGTGGTGCCTTCCGCCGGTCCTGTGCCTTCCGCCGGTCCTGTGCCGTCCGCCGGGGCGGTGCCCGCCGCGAGTCCGGCGGCGTCCGTGCCCGGGAGGGCGTAGCCGCCGGGCCGGGGCCCGGCAGTGAGCGGGCGGGTGCGGGCGGGCTGCCCTGCGGGGCGGAGGTCCCTTACCCGCCCTTCCCCCGTTCCCCGGGCGCTGCCCGGACCCGTTCCTCGAACGCCGGACGGGCTGGTTCAGCTCCGCCCGGACCCCCGGCGACGGGGCCGCGTCCGGTGACGGCGACGCCCGGAGGGGTCAGGCCCGGTGGCCCAGGGCCGGGTCGGTGTCCGGGGAGGGCTGGGTCGGGATGCGGGGGCCGGTCGGGGCCGGGGTCCCCTCGGGGCCCTGTTGCGCGGGCAGGCGTACGGGCCCGGCGTCACGGGCCGCGTCGGTCTCCGCGCACTCCATCGCGCGCGGGAGCTTCAGCGCCATCACCGCGCCCGCCACGAGCAGGGCCGCGCTCACGACCAGCGTCACGTGCAGTCCGTGTACGAAGGCGTGCCGGGCGGCAGAGTGCAGGGACTCGCCCACCGGCCCCCCGAGCCGCGCAGAGATCTGGTAGGCCTCGCCCAGCGAGTGCGCGGCGCCGGCCGAGTCGGCCGGCGACACCCCGGGTACGGCCGCCAGCCCCGGCGCGTAGGCCGCGTTCATCACGCTGCCCAGCAGTGCGATGCCCATGCCCGCGCCCAGCTGGTACGAGGTCTCGCCGATCGAGGCGGCGCCGCCGGCCGTCGCCGCCGGAGCCTCGCTCAGCATGGACTCGTAGGCCGCGAACAGTGTGGTCTGGAGCCCGAAGCCGAGCAGGATGAAGCCCACCGTCAGCAGCACCGGCCGGTCGTGCTGCCCCATGAACGTCAGCAGCAGCACCGCGAACGCCGTCAGGACGAAGCCCAGCGAGACCATCCTGCGCGGCCCGGTCCGGGCCAGCGTGTAGGAGCCGGTGGCGCCCGCCGCCATCGCGGCGAAGGTGAGCGGCAGCAGGCGCAGCCCCGTCTCCAGCGGGCTCAGGTGCAGCACCAGCTGGAGGTACTGGACGGCGATCAGTTCCAGCCCGACGAGCGCCAGCATGGCCAGCACGATGCAGCCCACCGACGTGGTGAAGGCCGGCCGCGAGAACATCCGCATGTCGATCAGCGGGTGCTCGCGCCGCTTCTGCCGCCGCACGAACAGCACCAGCAGCCCGAGCCCGACCAGTAGCGGAACCAGCGCCTGGGGGTCGGCGAGCTGGCGCTCCGCGCCGATCCGCTTGACCCCGAGCACCGCGCCGAGCACACCGGCGGCGGCCATGAGGGCGCCGAGCACGTCCCACGGCCCGTCCGAGGATCCCCGGGACTCGGGCAGCAGCCACCGCCCCAACGGCAGGAGCATGATCATGAGTGGGATGTTGATGAGGAAGACCGAGCCCCACCAGAAGTGCTGGACCAGGAAGCCGCCGAGGACCGGTCCGCCGGCCGCGCCGACGGCGGCGACCGCGGTCCAGATCCCGATGGCGAGGGCCCGTTCGCGCCGGTCGGGGAAGACCTGGCGCAGGATCGACAGGGTGGCCGGCATGATCATCGCGCCGCCGACGCCCAGCAGGGCGCGGGCGGCGATCAGGACCTGGGCGTTGTCGGCGAGAGCGGCGACGGCCGAGGCCGCGCCGAAGAGTCCGTAGCCGAGGAGCAGGACGCGGCGGCGGCCGACGCGGTCACCGAGGGTGCCGAAGAGGATGAGGAGGGCGGCGCACACCAGCGGGTAGGCGTCGACGATCCACAGCAGCTCCATCGGGCCGGGCCGCAGGTCTTCGGTGACGGAGGGGACGGCGACGTGCAGGATCGTCGCGTCGAGCGCGACGAGCACCAGGCTCACGCAGAGGACCGCCAGGACGGCCCAGCGGTTGGCCCCGCCGGAGGCCGCGCCGAGTCGCCGCAGTCGCTGCCAGGGGGAAGGAATCCTGTCGCCGGCCACGTTCGTCGACATGCATGTACCTCCCAGGTGAGCCCTCGCACTCGGCGGACCAGCGTTTTTCGGGGCCACAGGGGGTGAGGGTGGCGTCCTACGGGGTCCGGCGTCGACACGCGAGTGAAGAGTCAGCGTACGCGAGTTCGGCTCTCCGACACGTGGTCAAGCTCTCATCCCGGCACAGGCTGCCGTGTGGTGTGCGCCACTCGTTCCACCGAGCCTCCTCCTCCCCCCGTGCCACCGCTCCCGGCCTCGATAATCATGCCCGTGAGAGATCTTGGATTTCGTCGGGCCGCGCCCGCCCTTGCCGTGTTCGCGGCGGTGCGGCTGTTCGGTCTGGTCGTGCTCGTGGTCTGGGGGGCGGTGGCCGGCAGCAGTGCCCACACGCTGCTCTCGGCGCGCTGGGACTCGCTCTGGTACGCGCGGATCGCCGCCGAGGGGTACGGGTACGAGGTGGTGCTGCCGGACGGCGGCGTCCACTCGAACCTGGCCTTCTTCCCGCTGCTTCCCTGGCTGGAGCGGCTGGTCTCCGCCGTCACCGGGCTCGGCCACGGATCCGCGGGCCTGGTGGTTTCGGCGCTCGCCGGGCTCGCCGCGGCCTGGGGGATCTTCGCGGTCGCCGAGCTCGTCCACGGCCGCCGGGCCGGGGTGTTCGCCGTCGGGATCTGGGCCGCGCTGCCCGTCGGGATCGTGCAGTCGATGGCGTACAGCGAGTCGCTGTTCACCGCGCTGGCCGCCTGGGGCCTCTACACGGTCCTGCGCGGGCACTGGCTCGCCGCCGGCCTGCTCGCGGCCGGTGCCGGGCTGACCCGCCCGGTCGGGGCCGCGGTGGTCGCGGCGGTGTGGGTGGCCGCCGCCCTGGCGCTTCGCCGCGGGGAGCGCTCCTGGCGACCGGTGGCGGGTGCGCTGCTGGCCCCGCTCGGGGCGGCGGCGTACGTGCTGTGGGTGGGGGCGCGCACCGGCGGCGGGCTGACCGGGTACCTGGACGTCCAGGGCGGCTGGGGCAACGGCTTCGACGGCGGCCTGGCCTTCGCCCGGTTCATCGGGGCGCGCCTGGCCTCCCCGGCCTTCCCCGCCGGGATCGGGCTCATCGCAGGGGTCGCGCTGGTGGTGTGGCTTTACGTGCTCTGCGTACGGCGGCGCCAGCCGGCGGCGCTGCTGGTGTACGCCGGGATCGTGGTGGCGCTGGCCCTGTGCGCGTCGGGGTACTTCGGCTCCAAGCCCCGGCTGCTGCTGCCCGCCTTCCCGCTGTTCTTCCCGCCGGCGGTGGCGCTGGCCGGGTGGCGGACGGGCCGGGCGGCCGCGGTACTGGGCGCGGGCGCCGTGGCCTCGGCGGTGTACGGGGCCTTCTGGCTGAACGGCTCGGGGCCTCCGTAGAGGGCGGGCCGGGGGCCGCACCGCGGCGGTCCCCGGGGTCGGGCGCGGGCCGTCCCGGGGCCGACACCACGGAAGGGATCATTCCGTTCCATCTTTGAGCAAAACAATTGACCTGGGGCGATAAACGCGGCCTAAGTATGTGAAGAAATGGCCGGGCGAAGCGACCGGGTGGCTCCAACCAAAGTCCGAATACCGGGAATTAAGTCCCGCGTGAGACCAACTCCACATCACATGGTCATCACAAAGCCGGGGATTTGACCGGGCCGCCCATCGACGCGCGGTAACGTCGATTGAGTGCGTACCGACCAAATCCTGCCCAGACTGGAGCGGGTGTTCGCCCGGCTGGACCGGGAACCAGAGCGACCGGCTCATCTGCAAACACCGCGGATGAGCCGGCACCGCGTCGTGCTCCTCGGAGCGACCCTCGCCTTCTACCTCGCGATCGTCGTCGCGGTCCTGACCACCTCCTGGCTCGTACGCCTCGACTGGCAGGTCATGTTCTTCCGGCCCTACGAGCAGTGGCCGCAGCTGCACGCCTTCCTCGACTACCTCGTCGTCCTGGGCCAGCGCGGGCCCACCGCGGTCATGGTCGCCGCCTGGCTCGGCTGGCGCTCCTGGCGCCAGCACACCCTCCGCCCGCTGATCACCCTCGGCGTGGCGCTGCTGCTGCTGAACATCACTGTGGGCGCCGTCAAGCTCGGCCTCGGCCGGCTCGGCCCCCACTACGCGACGCAGATCGGCTCCGCCGAACTCTTCGCGGGCGGCGATATATTTCCTTCCGGCCACACCGCCAACGCCGTGGTGACCTGGGGAATCCTGGCCTACCTGGCCTCCACCGTGGTCACCCGGCGGGTGCTCTCCCTGGTGTCGGCCGTGGTCTCGCTGAGCGTCGGCGCCACCACCGTGTACCTCGGCACCCACTGGGTCAGCGACGTCCTGCTCGGCTGGTCCGCCGGTCTGCTCGTACTGCTGGCGCTGCCGTGGTGCGAGCCGCTCACCGCCGGGGTCGAGGCCTACGTCTTCGACGTGCGGGCGCGGCTGCGCAGCCGCGTGGAGGCCGGGCGGGTGCCCGAGCCCCTCACCGGAGTACTCGTCCCGCTGCTCTCCGCGGGCGGCAAGTGGCGGCTCCGGCCCGCCCCCGTGGCGCCCGCGACCGCGGAGCCCCTCGCGCCCGTGCGTCAGCCGGCGCTCCCGGCACCGGCGGAGCCCGCCGCGCCGGTTCCGGTCGGGGCCGCCGCGTCGGCTGCGGCCCCCGGGCACTCCCCGGCGGCCCGGCCCGCCACCCACCTCTCCGCCCGTCCCCACCTGATCCGTTCCGAGCGGACCCCGGCCACGCCGGCCGGCAGCCGCCGCCCGGTCCACGCCGAACGCGCCCCGGTGCGCGGTGCGGCGGCCCGCCCGGCCACCGGCGGCTGACCCCGGACGGTACGCACCCCTTCCGCACCCACGGCGGGCCCCGGTCGACGACCGGGGCCCGCCGTGGTCATTGGCGCGGACCGTGGTGGTGAAAAGGCACGGTGCGTCAGCCCGGCGCCCGGACGTTCCTCCGTACCGGGTCACGCTTGTGTCACGGATTGTCGACAGTCGTGTGGGCGCCGACTTCGTCCGGACCTTTCATTTCCCGTGCCGCGACACGCCCGGGGTGAATTCTCTTTCGAATTCCTTCAGAACTTCCAGGAATTGTGGTCCGACTCCACTTCGGTCCCCCTCCACTTCCTTACATCTTCTTCACTTGCCGGAGGTTCCCGGGGGTTGGGCGACCTCGAACTCACACCCGATCAGAAGGAGGTGAATCGAGGGAACACCGGGGCCGGCCGCCGGGGCCGCCCGGGCCCGTCCCCTCGGGTGCAGGACCGGGGTCACACCCGGAGCGGGTGGACCGCGGCTGGACGGGACGACAAACTTGCGGCGCTAGGTTTTGCGATCCCGGCCTGCCAGGAGGCTCCATGTCCTTCGTCCCCACCGACCCGCTCGGGCTCGACGAGCTCCTCACGCCCGAGGACCTCGCGATCCGGGACACCGTCCGCGGCTGGGCCGCCGACCGGGTGCTGCCGCACATCGCCGAGTGGTACGAGAACGGTGAGCTGCCCGCGATCCGGGAGCTCGCGAAGGAGCTCGGCTCCCTCGGGGCGCTCGGGATGTCACTCCAGGGGTACGGCTGTGCCGGAGCGAGCGCCGTCCAGTACGGGCTCGCCTGCCTGGAGCTGGAGGCCGCCGACTCCGGGATCCGCTCCCTGGTCTCCGTGCAGGGGTCGCTCGCGATGTACGCGATCTGGAAGTACGGCTCAGAGGACCAGAAGCAGCGCTGGCTGCCCGGCATGGCCGCCGGCGAGCTCATCGGCTGCTTCGGGCTGACCGAGCCGGACGTGGGCTCCGACCCCGGCGCGATGCGTACGCACGCCAAGCGCGACGGAACCGACTGGGTGCTCAGCGGCCGCAAGATGTGGATCACCAACGGCTCGGTGGCCGCCGTGGCCGTGGTCTGGGCGCAGACCGAGGAAGGGATCCGCGGGTTCGCCGTGCCCACGGACACCGCCGGCTTCTCGGCCCCGGAGATCAAGCACAAGTGGTCCCTGCGCGCCTCGGTGACCAGCGAGCTGGTCATGGACGACGTACGGCTGCCCGCCGACGCGGTGCTCCCGGGCGTCACCGGACTCAAGGGGCCGCTCGGCTGCCTCAGCCACGCGCGGTACGGGATCGTGTGGGGATCCATGGGCGCGGCGCGCGCCAGCTTCGAGGCGGCGCTCGACTACTCGAAGACGCGCGAGCAGTTCGGCAGGCCCATCGGCGGCTTCCAGCTCACCCAGGCCAAGCTCGCGGACATGGCACTGGAACTCCACAAGGGGATCCTGCTCGCCCACCACCTGGGCCGGCGCATGGACGCTGGCACCCTGCGGCCGGAGCAGATCAGTTTCGGCAAGCTCAACAACGTCCGCGAGGCCATCGAGATCTGTCGCACCGCGCGGACCGTCCTCGGTGCCAACGGGATCTCGCTCGAGTACCCCGTCATGCGGCACGCCACCAACCTCGAATCGGTCCTCACCTACGAGGGCACCGTCGAGATGCATCAGCTGGTGCTGGGCAAGGCACTCACCGGGCTCGACGCCTTCCGTTAGGCCGGGAGGGCCGGGAGGCGGCTGGGCCGGGGAAGGCCGGTGCGGCCGGTGAGGGCCCTGCTCAGCTCTGGTTGAAGAAGTCGCGCGAGCGGCCGGCCGGCTCGCCGCTCACGATCTGGGTGTCGGCCGGGGTCAGCAGGAAGACCCTGGTCGCCACCCGCTCGATCGAGCCGCGCAGACCGAAGGTCAGACCGGCCGCGAAGTCCACCACGCGCTTCGCGTCGCCCGGGTCCATCGAGGACAGGTTCACGATGACCGGGACCCCGTCGCGGAACAGCTCGCCGATGCCGCGCGCGTCACGGAAACCGTCCGGAGTGACCGTCGCGATGCGGCGGCCCTGCTCGACGGCGGACTCCGAGGCCACCTTGACGCGCGGGTCGGTGACCCACTGCTCGCCGGGGCCGACCACCGAACCCCCCTGCGGGGCCTCCGCGTAGTCGTCGTCGTAGTAACGCTCGTCGTCGCTGTCCTCTACGAGACCCAGCCAGGCACTCGCCTTGCGCACCGAACCCATGGACGCCTCCTTTCATCGCGGTCAGTCTGTCTTCTCTTCCGCGTCCCTATCGTCGTCCATGATGCTGACAACGCGCCAAGTGGATAGTCGCCGCGCAGGGGTTTCGTGACGGTACTGGTGCAGAACATCCGTTGCACGGTCAAGGATCCAGGCGGCTACCGCTGCTGACTGAGTGAAAATACGACCAGTGCGGCCGTAAGGGTGACCGAGGGGGACGTACGGGTGACGGGCGGTCTCGCTACGATGCCCGTCGAGCACGCGTATGACACACGGGGGAATCGTTTTGTTCGGCATCGTCAGACCTTGCACGCACCGGCTCGGAGAGCGGTTCAAGGCGGAGTGGATGGCCCATCTCTGCGGGCTGTGCCTGGCACTTAGGGGTGACCACGGTCAGTTCGCGAGGATCGTGACCAACTACGACGGGCTGCTCGTCTCCGTCCTGACGGAGGCTCAGTCCGGACCCGCCGCCAGCTCCCGGCGCACCGCCGGGCCCTGTCCACTGCGCGGGATGCGCACCGCCGCGGTGGCCAACGGCGAGGGGGCGAGGCTCGCCGCCGCCGTCTCGCTCGTGCTGGCCTCCGCGAAGGTACGGGACCACGTGGCGGACCGGGACGGGCTGTTGGCCCGCGCCCCGATCGCCCTCGCGGCGCGCCGGGTGGCCCGGGGCTGGGACCGGGCGGGCGCCCGCACCGGAGCCTCGCTCGGCTTCGACACGGCCGTGCTCGTGGACGCCGTGGACCGGCAGGCGGGCATCGAGACCCTGGCGGGCGCGGGCACCCCGGTGCTCGTCGTGACCGAGCCGACCGAGACCGCGACGGCCGCGGCCTTCGCCCATACCGCGACCCTGGCCGGGCGGCCAGGCAACGCCGCCGCGCTCGCCGAGGCGGGACGCCACTTCGGGCGGCTGGCGCACCTCCTCGACGCCGTCGAGGACCAGGCCGCCGACGCCGCGGCGGGCGCCTGGAACCCGCTGACCGCCACCGGGACCTCCCGCGCCGAGGCGCGCAGGCTCTGTGACGACTCCCTCCAGGGCATCCGGCTGGCACTGCGGGAGGTGGAGTTCGCCGACGCGGGCCTCGCCCACCGGCTGCTCGTGCACGAGCTGCGCACCTCGGTGGACCGGGCCTTCGGGACGGCCGGCTGCGCCCATACCGCGACGGGCCCGGCCGGCCAGGGCGGCTTCGGCCCGCCCCCGGTGGACTTCGGCCCGCCGCCGCCCCCGCAGAGGCCGCGGCGCGACCTGCTGTCGGGCTGCGCGGTGGCCCTGGGGCTGTTCTGCACCTGCCAGCTGTGCTGCACGGAGCACGAGGGACCGTGGTCCCGCCAGCGGAAGGACCCCTGGTGCGACGCGTGCGACTGCGACTGCCCGTGCGACGGGTGCGGTGACGGCTGCTGCTGCGACGGCTGCTGCTGTGACGGCTGCGGTTGCGACTGCTGATGGCCAAAAGACGGTCTTGCCGTACGTGCCTGACGGCGGAAAACATTCGATAGCATTTACGAGGGTTGTCAGGGCCGCGTCGAAAGTTGTTCGTTCGGCACGTCTCCGGGCACCCGTACAGGCTCAGGCACCGCACCTGCATCCGGGCCTTCGAACCTTTCCGGGGGGACAATAAGTGACAATCAAACGCATCTTCCGTTCCAGGCTGTTCGCCGTGGCTGCCGGTATGACCGCAGTGGCCACCCTCGCGGTTCCCGCGTCGGCGTCCGAGGCTCCGAACGGTGGCGCCGTCAATGCCGAGCGTCTCGCAGCGGTCGAGGCCTCGGTCCTGCGCGCCGACGTCCCGGGCACGGCGTGGGCCACGGACCCCGCCTCCGGCACGCTCGTGGTCACGGCCGACTCCACCGTCTCGGACGCGAACCTGGACAAGATCAAGAAGGAGGCCGGGGCGAACGCCTCGGCGGTGCGCATCGAGCGCACCCACGGCAAGCTGTCGAAGCTCACCACGGGTGGTGACGCGATATTCACCACGTCCTGGCGCTGCTCCATCGGCTTCAACGTGCGCAAGGGCAGCACGTACTACATCCTGACCGCCGGTCACTGCACCAGCGGCGCGGGCATGTGGTACACCAACGCCTCGCGCTCGCAGAAGATCGGCCAGGCCCAGAGCGGCAGCTTCCCGGTCAACGACTACGGGCTCATCCGCTACGACAACAAGAACGTCAAGCACAGCGGCACCGTCGCGGGCCAGGACATCAAGACGGCCATCAACGCCACCAACGGCCTCGCCGTGACGCGGCGCGGCTCCACCACCGGCACCCACAGCGGCAAGGTGACCGGTCTCAACTACACCGTGAACTACGGCAACGGTGAGATCGTCTACGGCCTGATCCGGACCAACGTCTGCGCCGAGCCCGGCGACAGCGGCGGCCCGCTCTACTCCGGCAACCGCGCGGTCGGCCTCACGTCCGGCGGCAGCGGCAACTGCACCTCCGGCGGCACCACCTACTTCCAGCCCGTCGTGGAAGCGCTCAACCACTGGGGCCTGACCGTCTACTAAACCCAGGCACCACCGCTTCGAACGTGGACCTCCTCCCGTCTTCCGGGGGGAGGTCCCGTGCGTTCGTGTCCATGGGTGAGCCTTTCGGGTTTCCGGCGGAGCCGGTGTGGAAGGGTTGGGCGGCATGAGCGCTGACGCAGCCGACGTGGACGACGTGGACGACCGGGACGACGTGGACGACCGGGAGGGCGCGGCCGGCCCGGCCGTCGCCTGGAAGCAGTGGCACGAGCACCGGGTGGCCGGCGTGTCCGCGCCCTACGGACCCCTGTCGCTGACCGGCACCCACTGGCTCGCCGACTACCCGGACGGTCGAATTCCCGCCGTTCCGGGGCGCTGGCGGGCCACCGGCGACGGGGTGGCCCTGACCGCCGGCCCGGGTGACGGGATCAGCCTGGACGGCGAGCCCTTCACCGGGTCCGCCGTGCTCGCCGCCGACGGGACCCCGCCCTCCGGCTCGCGGCTCGGCGCCGGGGACGTACGGCTCGTCGTGCTCCGGCGCGAAGGGGACTGGGCCGTACGCGTCTTCGACCCCGCCGCCCCGGGCCGAGCGGCCTTCACCGGGATCGAGGCCACCCCCTACGATCCGGCGTACGCGGTGCCCGGGCACTTCAGCCCGTACGGCGAGAACCGGACCGTCCAGGTCGAGAACGTCGACGGCCGCTCGCGCGGGCTCGGCCTCGGCGGCGAGCTGAGCTTCGGCTTCGCGGGCGCGCGGCACACCCTGAGGGTCGCGGTGGACGAGGAGGACGGCAGCCTCTGGGCGGTCGTCGGCGACGCCACCGGCGGCCGTTCCAGCTACCGGTTCCGGTTCCTCAAGCCCGGGATCCCGGCCGCCGACGGTTTGATCACCGTGGACCTCAACCGGGTCCAGCTGCCTCCCTGTGCCTTCGCGGACCACTTCGTCTGCCCCTTCCCCCCGCCCGGCAACACCCTGCCCTTCGAGATCGCGGCGGGCGAGCGGCGGCTGAAAGACGCCCTTGCTAGCGGTATCTGACGCCAGGACACTCCCGTCAGCGTCTCTCGGGGCTTGTCAGGGGCACGTCGAACAGCGTCACGTCCGCCGCGCCCCCGGCCGCCCTCCACGGGCTCCGGCACCCCACTCAGGCCGGGCCCCCGATCCCCTTCGGGAGGACGACAAGTGAGGATCACCCGCATCATCCGTTCGAGGCTGTTCGCCGTCGCCACGGGCATGGCCGCCGTGGCCGCCCTCGCGGCGCCCGCCACCGCGCACGCCGACGGCGGCTTCAGCGCCGACCGGCTCGCCACCGCCGGGGCCTCGGTCCTGCGTGCCGACGTGGCCGGCACCGCCTGGCACACCGACCCCGCCACCGGCAGCCTGGTGGTCACCGTCGACTCCACGGTCTCCGCGGGCGACCTCGCCAGGATCCGCCGCGAGGCCGGAGCCGACGCGGCCGCTCTGCGCATCGAACGCACCCCCGGCAGGCTGACGAAGCTGCTCTCCGGGGGCGACGCCATCTACGCCGCCAGCTGGCGCTGCTCGCTCGGCTTCAACGTCCGCAGCGGAAGCACCTACTACATCCTGACCGCCGGTCACTGCACCGACGGTGCGGGCACCTGGTGGACCAACTCCTCGCACACCACCGTCATCGGGTCCACCGTCGGTTCCAGCTTCCCGACCAACGACTACGGCCTGATCAAGTACGCCAGCAACTCCCCGGTGCCGCCCGGCGCCGTCGGCGGCCAGGACATCACCAGCGCCGTCAACGCCACCAACGGCATGTCCGTGACGCGGCGCGGCTCCACCACCGGCATCCACAGCGGCAAGGTGACCGGACTCAACGCCACCGTGAACTACGGCGGCGGTGACATCGTCTACGGGATGATCAAGACCAACGTCTGCGCCGAACCCGGCGACAGCGGGGGCCCGCTCTACTCCGGCGCCCGCGCGGTCGGCCTCACCTCCGGCGGCAGCGGCAACTGCTCCTCGGGCGGCACCACGTTCTTCCAGCCCGTGGTCGAGGCACTCAACGCGTACGGGGTCAGCGTGTACTAGGGCCGCCACGACCCGTGCGCCCCCGTCGCACCCCTGGACGTCCTCCGGCCTTCTGGGAGGATGTCCAGGGCGTCCGTCTCCAAGGGGGGAGCAGGTTTCTGCATGAAGCGAATCGGCGTGACCGGGCACCGGTCGATTCCGGACGAGGCGCTGGGCCATGTGGAGGCGGGCCTGCGGGCCGTACTGGGGGGCCACGAGGGGCCGCTGGAGGCCCTCTCCAGCCTCGCCGAGGGAGCGGACCAGCTGTTCGCCGCCATCGCCCTGGAATGCGGCGCCGACCTCACCGTGGTCATCCCCAGCGAGGACTACGAGGAGGGCTTCGGGGACCCCGGCGCCCTGGACCGGTACCTGGGGCTCAAGCGCCGGGCCGCCCAGGAGGTCCGGATGGACTTCGCCCGCTCCACCGACGAGGCCTACTACGCGGCCGGCACCTGGATCGCCGACTCCTGCGACCGGCTCGTCGCAGTCTGGGACGGACTGCCCGCCCGCGGGCACGGCGGCACCGCCGAGATCGTCGCCTACGCCCGCGCGCTCGGCAAACCGGTCACCGTGATCTGGCGCGAGGGCGTGGCCCGGGACTGAGGGCCACGCCGTACCGCGGCCGGCTTCAACTGCTGTGCCGGGCCAGCCAGTCCGTGTGCTGCGGAGAGACGTACCGCTCGGTCTCGTAGACCGCGCCCGGCCACTGCGTCTCGGTGATCGTCGTCTGCATCACGACCATCATCGCGGAGAGGTCCTGCTCGATCAGGGTGTGCGCCTCGATCAGCGGGTGGTGGCGGCGCACCTCGTTCCACGCGATGCCGGCCGTCGCCGCCGCGCTCAGCAGCGCGGTCAGTGTCGGCCCCGGACCCGATCCGAACGCCCCGAAGAGGGCGAACAGCAGCGCCAGACAGGTCAGCAGCACGATCGACCACGACCACAGGGCCGTCGCACGGCGGGACACCTCCGTCTTGCGCTGGTACCAGTTGCGCTGCTCGATCAGCCGGTCCCGGACGTAGGTCTCCCTACGGACCTGGTAGCCCAGCCCCCGCAGCCTGAACATCGCCCCGGTGATCTCCCCGCCCTCCGGCACCAGCCCGGCGGTCCGCGGATCCTCCCAGCCCATCTTCCGCAGCTCGTTCAGCCCCGCCTCCAGCCGGGTGCGGTACGTCTCCTCGGCCCCCGGCACATCGCTGCCGAAGGGGGCGCCGTGGACGGCGTACCGCCAGGCCAGCGACTTGATGAACTCCGCGGCGCTGCGGTTGAGCTGCCACTGCGGGCGGGCCCGGCGCCTGGTGGCCCGCACCCCCACGGCCAGCACCCCGGCGTAGGCGAGCACGCTGAACAGCCCGGTCAGGGACATCGAGCCGAGCTTCGGCCCCTCGGGCAGGGCGGCGGCCCCGGCTGCCGCGACGAGCAGCATCAGCTGGGCGCGGGTGGCTTGCGTGGACTCCCGCTGCCGGGAGATCGCCGCCTGGTCGGTGTGGTGGAAGAGGGCCGGCAGGTCCTCGTTGCGAAAGGTCATGCTGTCACTCACAGCGAACCCCCCAGTCTGCTGGTTGTGCGTGTATCGGGGAGGTGCGGGGGCGGCCCCCGGCGGGAGCCGCCCCCGTGGATCACACCGCCAGCGGCTCCAGGTCCCGGTGGACCCGCCGCTCGTCGCGGGCGTACCGCGTCAGTCCGTGGTCCTCGCCGAGCAGCCGCGTCAGCTCGGCCACCGCCTCGGACCGGAGCCGGTTCGCCTCTTCCTTGCGGCCCATCATGTCCAGGCTGACCGCCATGTTGGAGGAGCTGGCCAGGGTCTCCGGATGGTGCACGCCCAGCGCCTCGCGCAGCCGCATCACCGCGAGCCGCTCCAGCTCCAGGGCCCCCTCCGGATCACCCAGGTCGGCCCGGGCGTTGGCCAGGTTGAGGTTGGCGAAGATCGTGTGCGGGTGGTTGTCGCCCAGCACCTCCCGCATGTGGTGGATGGTCTGGCGCAGCATCGGATCGGCGGTCTCCGCCGCACCCGTGCCCCAGTGGAACACCGCGAGGTTGTTGACCGCGGCCAGGGTGTACGGGTGCCGCTCGCCCGGCACCTTGACGTACTCGTCCACCACCTCCTGGGCCAGGTCGCGCGCCGCGCCCGGGTCCCCGGTCGCGAACAGGTCCGCGGCCAGGTTCAGTTCACAGGCCAGGAGGTCAGGGTTGACCGAGGTGTACTTGGCCCGGTAGCGGTTGCGGGTCGCGGTCGTCAGCCGCAGAGCGTCGTCCACGTCACCTGCCCTGCGCAGTGACACCGCGAGGTTCTTCGCCGCCGACAGGGTGCCGGGGAAGGCCCGGCCCAGCGTCCGCTTGTAGATCTCGTACGTCCGGCTCAGCAGCTGCACCGAGTCGTCGTAGCGGCCCACCTCGCGCAGGTCGCGCGCCAGGTTCTGTGCCGAGGACAGGGTGTACGGGTGGTCCGTGCCCAGCACCTCGGTGCGCCGGTCGAAGACCTCCTGGTCGATCTCCCTGGCCCGCGCGTACTGCCCGATCATGCGCAGGTTCAGCGCCAGGTTGTTCGCGGCGGCCAGGGTGCGCGGGTGCGCCTCGTGGAAGATCTGCCCGAAGCCCTCGTGCGCGGCCGTGGCCAGTTCCATCGCCTCGCCGTAGCGGCCGAGCGCGCCCAGGTCCATCGCCAGACCGCTGGTGGTCATGTACGTGTGCGGGTGCGAGGGGCCCAGCGCCGCCTGCTGGCGCTCCAGCGTGCCCTCGTCCAGCTCCATCGCCTCCACGAACCGGCCCTGCGAGCGCAGGATGTTGGAGAGGTGGAAGCGCAGGTACAGGTACTGCAGGTCGTCGCCGCCCAGGGTCTCGCGCCAGGTCTCGCGCAGCTCCTCGCCCAGCGCGTACGCGGCCTTGAAATCACCGCGCTTCCAGAGGTAGCGGACGCGGTCGATCAGCAGTCGGCGGGTCTCCGGCTCCTTGCAGAACCGGGCCTCGGAGGGGGTCAGGTGCGGCCAGATGGTGTTGAACCGCGGCCAGGTCTCCGGGTTGTCTATCGGCTCGTCGTCGTCCGGCCGGGCACCCGCGAGGATCCGGTGCACCGCGTGCCGGGCCACGCGCTGCTCCTCCTCGGAAAGCTGCGCCCGGATCACGGCCTGGACCAGCCGGTGGACCTGGATGCTGTTGCTCACCTGGTCGACCTTGGCGAGCGCGAACCGGCCGATCTCCCGGATGACGCGGCCCAGTACGAGCTTCTCCTGGAGGGAGGAGTCGTACGGCTTGAGGGCGTCGATCATCTCCTTGCTGTAGAGCAGGTTCGCCGAGATCGGCTCCGGGGCGAAGAAGGCGCACAGCTGGAGCAGCCGCACGGCCGCCGGGGAGCGCGACTGGAGCCTTTCTATGGAGACGTTCCAGGTGGCGGCCACCGGCTCCGGGTAGCCGGGCGGCTGGTTCAGCGCCAGTACGCGGGCGGCCTGCTGGGCCAACTGCTCGATGTACGCGGACACCGGGGTCGCGGTCTCCGCGATCCAGGCACCCGCCTGCTCGACGGCCAGCGGCAGGTCTCCGACCGCGACGGCCACCTGCTCGGCATCGTCCTTGCTGAGCCCGGGGGCCCGGCGCTGGAGGTGCTCGATGGACTCCTCGCGCAGGAACACGTCCACCGGGAGGGCGTCTCCGTACTGGGACCACGACTGGTTGCGGGAGGTGACGAGCACGTGTCCCGGGCCGCCCGGTGGGAAGTACCGCTTGAGAGTCTCGGGATCGTCGGCGTTGTCGAAGACCAGCAGCCAGCGCGAGGAGGGAACTCCGCGCCGCAGCAGGTCGATCGCCTCCTGGGAGGCCGCCGACATGTCCTCGCCGGTCTGCGCGCCGAGACGTACGGCCAGTTCCGCGAGGGCCGCGACCACGTCGTCGGTCTGCTCGGCGGAGATCCACCACACCAGGTCGTAGTCGGCCATGAACCGGTGGACGTACTCCAGCGCCACCTGGGTCTTGCCCACGCCGCCGAGCCCGAACAGGGTCTGCGGCTGCGGCAGCACCACGGAAATGCCGCCGCCGAGCTGGTCGCGCATCCGCTCCAGCACGATGGAGCGGCCCGTGAACCCGGGGTTGCGCGGCGGCGCGTTCCAGATCTTCGGGACCGTCCCCGGGAAGCGGGGGCCGGGAGCCGAAGCGCTGGCCACGGTGTCGGGGAGCGCCATGGGCCGTTCCACCGCGCGCAGCAACGCGGTGGTGGCGTGCACCTCGTCGAGGCGGAACAGGTCCACCGGATTGCGGTCGATGTACGGGGTGGACAGGCGTACGTCGCCCACCCTGAGCGGAACCAGCTGGCGCCGGCCCCCGGTCGGGTCCTCGGCTGCGGCCCGCTCCCACACGTCCACCGCGCGGGCGGACTTGAGGTAGGCGCTGGAGAGCAGCACCACGGTCCGCGCGGCGTTGTCGACGCTGATGCCGGCTCCGCCCAGGGTGTCCCCGGCGGCCGGGTCCGGGACCCGCTCGGCGGAGACGTCCTTGGGCACGACGCGGAACCCGGCCCGGGTGAGAACCGATTCGATCCAGTCGGCCCACATGCGGTTCTCGGCGACGTAGGACAGGAAGAGGTCGGCGGGCAGGGCGGGACGGCGCCGGGTGAAGGCGTCGCGGATCCGCAGGCGCACCTCCTCGCCGATGGCGGGCATGGAGGTGACGTCGCCCTCGGTGACCACGGCGGTGAGCCGTTCGAAGGCGGAGAGCAGGGAGTTGGTGAGCCCGGCCTCGTCCCCGAAGGTGGCCAGGGTCTCCTCGTAGGCGTAGTAGGGGCGGTACGGGATCTCCACCGCGCCCCAGTAGGAGGTGAGGTCGTCCCCGATCAGGCCGTTGGGGAAGCGGTCGAACTTGATGCGGGCCAGCGCGCGGCCGGCGTCCGCCTTCTCCTTCTCGCCCTCGTCGATGCGCATGGGGACCGGGTAGATCTTGATGCCGCGGTCGTTGAACCGTTCGTCGATCTGCCGGGCCACGGAGGCGGCGCCGTCGATGGACTGGTCGGACAGGGTGAAGCAGTCGACCAGGACGTCGGGGAGGTGGACGGTGCAGATGTCGGCTATGTCGGAGAGGCCGGTGCGGCTGTCGATCAGGACGTAGTCGTAGTTCCGCTTCATGTCGGCCCGTAAGGCGTCGAAGAAGAGGCCGCCGCCGAGCCGGTCGTAGAAGTTGTCCCAGTCGAAGGTGGAGACGGTCGCCGAGTACTCGCGGTTCTGCCGGCCCGCCGAGACGAAGTCGAGCGTGCCGCCGTCGGGGAACTCCCAGCCGAGGGTCTCGGGGGTCAGGGAGACGGCGTGCGGCTGGATCCGCGCGTAGTCCTTGTGCCAGTCGTCGGGACGCTGCACCGGGCTGGTCGCCGCCCACGCGTACTCGCTGATCAGATCGATGACCCCGGTGGTGGCACCGAGGGTGGAGGGGTCGAGGAAGGGGTGGAAGAAGCGGTGCAGTCCGGGCGCCTCCAGGTCCCAGTCCACGGCGAGGACCCGCTTGCCGTTGGCGGCGAGGATCCAGGCGGTGTTGGCCAGCGCCATCGTGCGGCCGGTGCCGCCCTTGTACGAGTAGAAGGTGACGATGTGCCCCTCGCGGCGCTCGTCACGGCTGTTCTGGCTGTCACGATTAGAAGTCATCCGCGTCCCCCCGGTCGTTGTCGTTGGTGTGGTCGAACCCGCCGGGCCCGTCGGCTCCGTCGGGACGGCCGGCCCCGTTGTCGCCCGCGGTGGGCGGGAAGGGGGCGGGTGGTGGGGCCGGCGGCCCGTTCATCCCCATCGGACCGAGCAGCCGCGGCCGTTCGGTGCCGGCCACGGGACTGCCGGCCGGTGGGTAGACCTGGGCGTGTCTGAGGAACTGCTGGGCCGCCGCCTCCACCACCTGCGGCAGGATCTGCCCGAGCGTCTCCATGTTGGCCACGCCGTTGGCGGCGGCCCGGCAGGCGGCCCGGCCCTGGCTCATCTTGACCGGCATGGTGTCCTCGAGCCGGTGGGCCAACTCGCTCTCCTTCGCGCGGCTCTGGTGGTCGTAGCGGTTCCACGGCACGACCACGTTGATCCACGGACGGGACTCCTGGTCGAAGGCGGCGAGCCGCTGGCGGCGCTGCTCGTCCTCCACCGCCCACCGGTCGACGATGAGGATCTCGGGCCGGGTCGGCGGCTGTTTGGAGTCGAAGTGCCCGGCCTCGTCGTCGAACGACCCCACCGTCGTCTGGTAGTTGAGGTTGCGGACCAGGTCCTCGGCCACGTAGGCGATGGGCCGCTGGGAGACCGGGTGGTACGGATTCCAGTCCAGCGCGCTGTCCCCGTAGTACTCGGGGCTGCGGCCCTCCGGCAGGTCGTGCCGGGAGGAGGCGGCCACGGTGACGTGCAGGGAGCGGACGGTGCTGCTGGGGGTACTGCTCGGGGAGCCGAAGGCGCTGGGGACCAGCCGGTAGTCCAAGGGGCGGATGGGGTCGAGCCGGACGGTCTCGGCGACCCGGACGATGCGTTTGGCGAGTTCGTACACGGCGCTCTCGTACTGCTCGGCGTACCCGCGCAGTTTGATCAGGCCGTACAGCCCGTCGGTGACGTACCGCTCCCCGAAGGTGTTGTGGTTGAACTGCAACCGCTCGGCGGGAAGCGGTAATTGGGACGGGGGTACCGGCACCCAGAGGGCGGGCACGATGGCCTCGGCCGGCCGGTTGCTGAGCGCCACGTGGTGGATGGTGCGCTGCGCGAAGGCGAACCACTCCTTCCCGCACATTTCGCTGGCGAAGTAGCGCGGCGAGAACAGGGGGACGAAGACCCGGCAGGTGGCGAGCGCCGCCCCGAGCCGCTCCGACCAGCCCTCACCGCTGCGTATCTCCCGGTCCATGAAGCCGGCCTCGGCTCCGGCGGGCAGATTCGTCAGCGCCATGACATGGCTGCAGAGGTCACGGAAAAGGCGCTCCACCCACATGTCGGGGTCGGGTCCTCCCGCCCCGAACCTCGGTGTATGCGCATAACTGAGAAAAAAGTACGGCTGCACTGATGCGGGCACACGACCCCCGTCCCGAAGATGCGAGCGAAGAAACATCATTCCGGAGCTGCTCCGCCACATCCCCTCATCGTTCAGTCAATCAGCGTCTGTTTTCGGTCATCCATTCAAGCGCGTGATCGACTGCATGCGGAAGGGCGAAGAGCATGGTCGATGCCCCGCCGATCCGCCCCCGGCGCACCCGCTCCTGCGGGAACGACCTGCCGATCTCGGCGAAATCGCTGTCGTCCAGCGCGATGTCCTCGTACGCGGTCCACCCTTCCGCCTTCGGCTTTCCGGGCTGCCCCCCCGGAAGCCCCGGAAGGTTCACCTTCACCACACACTCGTACATGCGCAAGGGGGGCTTCGGAATTCGATACTCCGCGAGATGGAAAGCGGTGCAGACGGAAAATCCCACATTGATCATGAGTACCTTCCACCCCTTGCCGCACATCTTTCCCAGGGGTGATTCCTCACCCAAATGGCTGGTCAGCGGGTGTTCCGCGCACAGTTCCCGGGCTCCTTCCCCGAGGGCCGCGAACGAGGTCTGCGGATGCCCGCTGCGGGCCGCGCCCGGGGCGGTGCGCACCGCCTCGGCCAGGACGCCCATGCCGTGGCTCGGGGTGCGCTCGGCGTCGAAGGCGGGCATCCGCTCGCGGAAGGCCCGTACCTCCTGCGCCGAGAGGCCCGCGGTCCGGGCCAGGTGCGCGCTGGAGGTCCTGGAGTTCTCCGGGGTGAAGGCCGGGACCGCCAGGGTGCCGCGGGGGCCGACGGCGCCGAGGAGGGCGTCGCGCAGGGCTCCGGCGCGCAGACCGGTGCCGCCGAGCGAGGCATGGACCAGGAGGCGCATGCCGGGGCGGACGCCGAGGCCGTGGAGCGCGCCGCCGAGCCCGAGGAGCTGGCCGGCGGGGCCGTTGGGCGTGCCGGTGGGGCCGGGGAGCGCGCCGGTGGGGCCGGGGAGCGCGCCGGTGCGGACGGGCCCCGGCGCCGGGCTCACGCGTCGACCGCCTTCAGTTCCCAGCGCAACTGCTCCACCAGCCGCTTGCCGGTGCTCGTCAGCTCCGCCGCCCCCGACAGCCGGTCCAGCGCCCGGTTGATGCGGTCCGTCCCGCCCGGCTCCGCCGCGGCGGTGGCCCGCCGGTAGGCCTCCACGGCCACCCGCTCGTGCACGTCGGCCAGCAGCCGCGAGACCGGCACCGGGCGCTCCCGCCACGGCGAGGGGTGCTGCCACTCGCCGTCCAGCGCGTACAGGTCGGCCACCTCGGTCAGTGCCTGCAGCCGGGCCCGGCGCCGCCCGGTCAGCAGCGCGAGCGCGGTCTCCGCGACCCCGGCCGCGTACGGCACTCCGAGCGCGCCCGGACCGTGCCGGCCGGCCTCGCCCCAGCCGGCGGTCCGCGGACCGCCCGCGAGCGGGGTCAGCGTGGTCAGCCCGACCGCCGCGGCCCGCGCGAACTCCGGCACCGAGGCGTGCAGCAGCGCCCACGCCGCGTCCAGGCGCTGCCGCCACTCCTCGGCCTCCCCGGCGCCGAGCCGCAGCCGGGGCGGGCGGGCGAAGCAGTTGCGGTGGGGGTCCAGGTCCTCCAGCGCCACCGGGGCCTCGTCGGGTCCCGGCGACCAGGTGCGTACGGGCTGCCAGCGCGCGTCGCCCGCCGCGGGGCCGAAGCGGTGCTCGGGGCGGCCCTCCTCCCGTACGGCGTACCCCTCGTCGGTGGCGTGCAGCGCCGCCCGTCCGTCGGTGCCGGGCTCGCCCAGGCGCAGCAGGCCGAGGGTGGGCAGGTACACCTCGCCGTCCCGGTAGACCACCTCGGCGGGCAGGTCGAGCCCGCCGCGCAGGACGGCGGCGGCGGCCAGTGCCGTCAGCCGGCGGGCCGCCTCCCCGGGGTCGCCGGGGTGCGTCCGCCCGGTGTCGAGCGAGGCCCTGATCCAGGTGCGGGTGAAGGGGTGGGCCAGTACGGCGTCCAGCGCGTCCGCGCCCGCCTCCCCGGAGCGCTCCACGGCGCCCAGCAGCCGCCAGGCCCGGCGCCATTCGGAATCACCCGTCCGGCCGTCGTTCAGCAGGGCGAGCATGTCCCGGGTCAGCTGCTCCTGGGAGCCGGCGAGTTCGGACGGGTCCGACAGCTCGGGGGCGCTCGCGCGGGCGCTGGTACGGCCCGCGACCCCGTCGACGAGCTCGCGCAGATCGGTGCAGTAGACGGAGGGGTTGTCGAAGTCCCCGGCGCCGGCCGGAGCGTCCGGATCGGCCTTGTAGCGGTGCGTGTAGAGCCCGCCTCCGCACGAACGTACGACGGGGCACCGGCGGCACGTGTCGCTGACGCCCGCCAGGCCCAGCTGCCGGGCGCGGACCCCGGGGTGGGCCGCGACCTGGTCGAAGGCGTGGTCGAAGACGTTGAACCCGGTGGCGGCGGCTCCCTCGAAGGCGCTCTTGAGGGAGTCGACCTGCTCGAGGTTCCCGTCGGTCTCCACCACGACGAGATCGGTGGGCGCCAGGCCCAGGGCTTCGGTGAGGCTGGGCCCGCCGGCCAGGGTGGAGAACAGCGAGTCGAAGAGCCGTACGGGAACCGGGCGGCCCAGGCGCTCCCAGTGGTCGAAGACCCGCAGCAGCCAGCGCGCGTAGGTGTCGGGGGCTTCGTCCGGGCGGACCGGGGGCGTCTGCCAGGTGGCGTGGGGGAGCAGGAAGTCCACCCGCGGCGGTTCCAGCTCGACGAGCGCGTCGAGGACGGCGACGGGGTCGTTGGCCACGTCGACGGTGCAGAGCAGGCCCTGGTAGAGGTGGTGGTAGGGCTCGGTGCGCAGCAGGTCCACGGCGGCCAGGACCAGTGGGTGGCTGGTGCGGCCGTCGGCGAAACGGCGGTGGCGGTCGTTGGCCGCGCGGTCCCCGTCGAGGGAGACGCTCACCTTGACGCCGTACTCGGCGAAGAGATCGAGGGTGCGGGTGCCGAGCTGGAGCCCATTGGTGTGGATGCGCAGGTCGAGGGCGGCGATCCCGTCGAGGGCGCGGGTGAACTCCTCGCACACGAGCCGGAGCCGGGGGGTCCCCGCGAGAAGCGGTTCCCCTCCGTGAAGGATGACCGTGACGGAGGGGAGTGCGTGTGCACTTGCGTGTTCGGCGAGCCGTGACGCGGTCTGTGAAATGACCTCGGGGGAGATCACTTTCGGCCGGGTGCGCCAGCTCTGATCTGCGTGTTCGTAGACATAGCAATGATCACAAGCAAGATCGCATCTGCTGTGAACTTTCAGGACGATCTCGCGAAAAGCGATCAGGCCGGTCATTCCGCCAGTCTAGAGCGCGGACTTCGGGGTCAGAGTGCGGAGTTGAAGATCGGCTCCTGAACCTTTCGACCGGATTCCGTCTGCAGGACGCGGCCCAGGGTCGCGCTCGCGCGTGCGCCACGGACGTCGATCCGGTCGAGCGGGACACGGCGGGGCTTGACGGTGCTGGTCGGGGGGGTTGCGGAGGTGTTCATGACGCCGTCCTCGGGGAGGTCATGGGGAATGGGCAGGGTTGACATTGGCGAGAAGCCAGTGTCTGGCGCGGACTTTACCTCCCCGAGTTCCTGACGGCGTGCCGAACTGCCCAGGTGGTTGCTACAGAGTGATGTCCTGTGCGGGGCTGATCGGGGGTCTGTACTAAACATGATCGAATTCGTCTGGACTCCGTATTCGGCCGTTTGCCTTACGGCAAGATCCTTTCCATCCGGGGGGTGCGCCGCGGTGCCGGCCGTCACCCCCTGAGGGGTGGTGACGCCGGAGCTGACGCCGCGGCAGGGGCCAGTGTGTCGGTCCCGATCCGGAGGGGCGGTCGTCCCGCGGTCGGGGCGGAGCCGGCCGGGGTGAAGCACGTCGTGCGGGGCCGTGCGGGAGGGGGAGCGGGGAGCCTGGGCGTGCCGGCGTACCTCGGGCCCGGCGGGATTCGGGCCGGACCGGCCTCGCCGGACCCGGGTCCGAATCCCGCGGATCGGCACCGGTCTCGAGCCGGTTTCCGGACGTGCGAACGGGTCCGCACGGCGAGTTGGCGGCGATGGTCGTCAACTCAATCTGCCGGAGCGGCAGTTCGGCATGGAATCACCGAACCGCGCTGCCTACGCCGGCTGCTGCTCGTTGACCGGAGGCGCCGGCACCTCCCTGAGCAGCCACGTCAGTACGTCGGGCAGGGCGCGCAGCGCCGCGAAGTGCGCGGCGGACGGGTCGATGTTCGTGGTGGCGCCCGGGATGCGGCTCGCCAGCCAGCGGGAGTGGCCCACGGGCGAGAAGACGTCGAGTTCCCCGTGCCAGATCAGCACCGGAGAGCGGATGTCCGCCGGGTCGAAGCCCCAGGGGCCGCTGAAGGCGATGGCGTCGTCGATCCAGCCGTAGGCGGAGGTGCGGACCCCCTCGCGGTAGTTGCGCAGCAGCATGGCCCGCAGCCCCGTGTCCGCGACGATCATGCGGTCGCTGTCGGTGAGCTCCCGGCGCAGCTCGTCCAGGAGCCGGCCGGGGTCCGCGGCGATGCCGGCGGCGCGCGGGATCAGCCGTGCGGCGAGCTCCTCGGGGTCCCGGCCGGCGGTGGAGTGCTCGCGGACGTTCGACGGGGACATGCCCTCGAACCAGTCCAGGTCCTCCGCGTCCCGGGGGGCCAGGGAGACCAGGGCCGCGGTGCGGGTGACCCGGTCGGGGAGCAGGGCCGCGCAGGCCAGCGCGCCCGGGGCGCCGCCGGAGCGGCCGGCCACGGCGAAGGTGTCCAGGCCCAGGGAATCGGCGATCGCGGCCACCTCCGCGGCCACGTCGGCGACGGTGCGGCCCGCGTGGCGGTCGGAGCCTCCGTAGCCGGGCCGGTCGTAGGCGATGAGCTGCATGCGGCGCTGGTAGAGGACCATGCCGCGCGGGGCGGGGCCCAGCCTGCTGCCGGGCGTGCCGTGGAGCAGGAAAACGGGTTTGCCGTGCGGGTCTCCCCAGCGCTCGACCGTCAGATTCCGTCCGTCCGCGACGCGTACCTGACTGCGCACGCGCTCCCTCCCTCACGGTCGACGCGACTCGTCACCGTGATTGTGCTCGCTGGGGGAGGAGTGCGGTAGGGCGCACTTCGCCCGAAATTCTTGTGAAAGTTTTCACAAGCGCACAGGGGTCTTAGGTCCCTCGATGTTTTCGCAGGTCAATGGGGTGATGGAGGGGTCGTGAACGGGTGTGAACGGCCCTTCGGCCCAGCGGGAAAGGGCTTTTTCGGCACCGCGGCTTCCGCTTTTGGGTGTCGAATTGAGTCATCAGGAAAGCGGTTCAGGTTGAGTCGAAATGAAGGAGTTCCTGCCATGCAGGCGAACGAGATGGTGGATGGACTGGTCCAGGGGGCGCTCGCCGCGCTCGACCAGTTCTCGTCGTTCAACCAGGAGCAGGTCGACCACATCGTCAAGAAGGCCTCGCTGGCCGCTCTGAGCCAGCACGGCGAGCTCGCTCAGCTGGCCGTCGAGGAGACCGGTCGCGGCCTGTTCGAGGACAAGGCCGTCAAGAACCTCTTCGCCTGCGAGCACGTCGTGAACTCGATGCGCGGACTGAAGACCGCGGGCGTCATCCGCCGTGACGAGCTGAACGGCATCACGGAGATCGCCGAGCCGGTCGGTGTCGTCTGCGCGATGACCCCGGTCACCAACCCGACCTCCACCACGATCTTCAAGGCGCTGATCGCGCTGAAGACCCGCAACCCGATCATCTTCGCCTTCCACCCCTCCGCGCAGAACTGCTCGGCCGAGGCCGCCCGGATCGTCCGTGACGCGGCGGTCGCCGCCGGCGCCCCCGAGAACTGCGTCCAGTGGGTCACCACCCCCTCCATGGAGGCCACGGGCGCTCTCATGAACCACCCGGGCGTCTCCACCATCCTCGCGACCGGCGGAAACGCCATGGTGAAGGCCGCCTACTCGTGCGGCAAGCCGGCCCTGGGCGTCGGCGCGGGCAACGTCCCCGCGTACGTCCACAAGAGCGCCAAGCTCGGCCGCGCGATCCACGACATCGTGCTCTCCAAGGCCTTCGACAACGGCATGATCTGCGCCTCCGAGCAGGCCGTCATCCTCGACGCCGAGATCTACGAGAAGGGCCTCGCCGAGTTCAAGCGGCTCGGTGCCCACGTGGTCTCCGCCGCCGAGAAGACCAAGCTGGAGCAGTTCGTCTTCGGCACCACCGCCTACGCGGCCGACACCTCCGGCGCCAAGCTGAACCCGGCGGTCGTCGGCAAGTCCCCGCAGTGGATCGCCGAGCAGGCCGGATTCACCGTGCCCGCCGAGGCCTCGATCCTCCTCGCGGAGTGCAACGAGGTCGGCGAGAACGAGCCGTTGACCCGCGAGAAGCTCTCCCCGGTACTGGCCGCCCTGAAGGCCTCCGACACCGAGCACGGTCTCGAACTGGCCGCCGCCATGGTGGAGTTCCACGGCCTGGGCCACAGCGCCGCCATCCACGCCGAGGACGAGGAGCTGGTCGAGGAGTTCGGCAGGAAGGTCAAGGCGATCCGCGTCATCGCCAACTCGCCCTCCACCTTCGGCGGTATCGGCGACGTCTACAACGCCTTCCTCCCCTCGCTCACCCTCGGCTGCGGCTCGTACGGACACAACTCGGTGTCGAACAACGTCACCGCGGTCAACCTGATCAACGTCAAGCGGATCGGACGGCGCAACACCAACATGCAGTGGTTCAAGGTCCCGCCGAAGATCTACTTCGAGCGCAACTCCATCCGCTACCTCGGTGAGATGGACGGCATCGGCCGCGTCTCGATCGTCACCGACAAGACGATGGTCGCCATCGGCTTCGTGCAGAAGGTCGTCGACATCCTGCAGGCCCGCGAGGGCGCCGTGTCGATCCAGATCATCGACAACGTCGAGCCCAACCCGGAGCTCGCCACCGTCCAGGCCGGCGCCGCGATGATGCGCGACTTCAAGCCCGACACGATCATCGGCCTCGGCGGCGGTTCGCCGATGGACGCCGCGAAGATCATGTGGCTGATGTACGAGCGCCCGGAGGTGGAGTTCGGCGACACGAAGGAGAAGTTCTTCGACGTCCGCAAGCGCGCCTACAAGTTCCCCTCGCTCGGCGAGAAGGCCAAGATGGTCGCCATCCCGACCACCTCGGGCACCGGCTCCGAAGTCACCCCGTTCGCCGTCATCTCCGACCCGGCCGCGGCTCAGAAGTACCCGCTCGCCGACTACGCGCTGACCCCGAACGTCGCCATCGTCGACCCGATGCTGCCGATGGGCCTCCCGCCCAAGGTGACCGCCGACTCCGGCTTCGACGCCCTGACCCACGCCACCGAGGCCTACGTCTCCGCGTACTCGAACGACTACACGGACGGTCTGTGCCTCCAGGCCATCAAGCTCATCTTCGAAAACCTGCAGCGCTGCGTGGTCGACGGTCCGAACGACCCCGAGGCCCGCGAGAAGATGCACAACGCCTCCACGGTGGCCGGCATGGCCTTCGCCAACGCCTTCCTGGGCATGGTGCACGCCATGGCGCACACCCTGGGCAACACCTTCCACGTCGCCCACGGCCGCACCAACGCGCTGCTCCTGCCGCACGTGATCCGGCACAACGGCACGGTCACCCACAAGGCCACCCCGTGGCCGAAGGCCGAGGTCTACCGGGCGCCGGAGCGCTTCCAGGAGATCGCGAAGATGCTGGGCCTGCCGGCCGCCACGGCCGCCGAAGGCGTCGAGTCCTACGCCAGGGCCGTCGAGGAGCTGCGCGCCAAGTGCGGGATCACCTCCTCCTTCGCCGAGGAGGGCGTGGACGAGCAGGCCTTCATCGAGGCCCTGCCGACCCAGGCGATGAACGCCTACGCCGACCAGTGCGCCCCCGCCAACCCGCGGATGCCGATGATCGACGACCTGAAGCAGCTGATGCGCCAGGCGTACTACGGCAACGCCGAGGGTGCGCCGGCCAAGAAGGCCGCCAGGAAGAAGTGACACCTCCTCCCCAGAAACTCCGCTGAGGAGCGGAAGAGCCCGCCCGGGACGCCAAGGCCCGGGCGGGCTCTCCACATGCCCGGGGGCGTGCGTGCGGGGGATACGTGTGCGCGGAGCCATGTGTGCGGGGGCTGAGTGAGCGGGGCTCTACGTGTGCGGGACCAGCAGGGCCGCCGCCGCGCGGGCGCGCTCCAGGGAGCTGGTCCGGTCGGCTCCGCGCTGCCCCAGCACCACGCGGGTGCTCAGTCCGTCCAGCAGCGCCAGCAGCTCCGAGGCCCGGGCGGGGACGTCCAGGTCCGCGGCGAAGCGGCCCTGCTCCACGCCCTTGGCGAGGAGCGCCTCCAGGTCCCGCTGCCAGCCGTCGTCGATCTCCTGCTGGGCGGCGCGCAGCGCCTCGTTCGACGGGGTGCGCGCCCACAGCTCGATCCAGAGGGTCCAGCGCGGATCGCGCGGGCCGCGCGGCAGGTAGAGCTCCAGGAAGAGCGCGAGCTTGCGGTGGGCGGTGACCCGGCGGCCCAGCAACTCGGTCCGCTCTGCCTCGAGTTGCTGCTCGCTCCAGCGCAGCGCGGCCAGCAGCAGCCGGTCCTTGCTGCCGAAGTAGTAGAGGATGTGGCCGCCGCTGGTGCCGAGCCGTTCGGCGAGCGAGGACATGGTGAGCGTCGCCAGCCCGTTCTCGGCGATGGCCGCCATGGCCTCCTCCAGCATCCGCTCCTGGGCGATCTGCCCGTCGCGCCGCCGTGCCGCTCCCGCTGCCACCCGTACCGCCTTCCCGATCTTCGTGGGCCGACCTTATCCCGGACAGGGGCTTGACGGGCTCCGGTTCGGCAGCGCATCTTGAATGCCATTCAAGAACTTAGAACGGCGTTCAAGGTCGCTCATGGTTCGCCGGGCACGAGGGTCAGGGGCAGACGCATGGCACACCAGGAGACGACGGCCGACGTCGACGAGGTCTTCAGAGTCGAGACGCACGGCATCGACCCCATCCCCGACGCCGAGCGCCACGGCGGGGCCAAGGACCTCTTCTGGCTCTGGTTCGGCTCCAACCTGACCTTCACCTACGTGATCAACGGAGCCCTCGCCGTCGCCTTCGGCCTCTCCTTCTGGCAGGCCACCGCCGTGGTCGTGCTCAGCGGCCTGTCCTTCTTCGCGGTCAGCGCCGCCGGACTCAGCGGCATCCGCACCGGCACCGCCACCCTGGTCATCTCCCGGGCCGCCTTCGGGGTCCGCGGCAACTGGCCGGCCGGCGTCCTCAACTGGGTGGTGAGCATCGGCTACACCATCGTCAACACCGTGGTCGGCACGCTCGCGCTGGAGGTCTTCCTCGCCGAGATCGGGCTGGGCCGAGGCACCCCTGTGCGGGCCCTCGCCCTCGCCGTCACCCTCGCGCTCACCTTCGCCGTCGCGATGTGGGGCCACGCCACCGTGCAGTTCGCCGAGCGCTGGATGGCCTACGTCCTCGCCGTCGGCTTCGGCGCACTGCTGGTGTTCGTCCTGCCCGGTGCCGAGACCGCCACCCCGACCGACGCCGTCGCCCCGGGCCTGTCCGGCTGGAGCCTGGCCTTCGTCGTCATGCTCGCCGGACCGTTCTCGTACCTGCCGATGCCCGCCGACTACACCCGCTACCTCCCCCGCACCACCTCGCTGAGGTCGATCACCTGGATGGGCGCGCTCGGCGGGTTCGTCTCCTCCGTCGCCCTCGGCATCGCCGGGGTCGCCGCCGCCACACAGACCGATATGACCGACGCCGTGGCCGGGGCCGAGAGCCTGGTGCCCAGCTGGTTCCAGCCGCTGTTCCTGGCCCTCGTGCTGGGCGGCTCCGTCACCAACTCGATCATCACCCTCTACTCCTCCAGCCTGAACCTCCAGGTCCTCGGCATCCCGTGGAGCCGGGCCCGGGCCATCGTGATCAGCGCCGCCGTGACCGCCGCCGGATCCCTCGGCGCGCTCTTCCTGACCGACTTCACCACCTCGCTGCTGTCCTTCCTCTCCCTGCTCATCATCGTGTTCGCCCCCTGGGGCGGCGTCTTCCTCGCCGACATGCTGCTGCGCCGCTGCCACTACGACTCCGAAGCCCTGCACGCCGGCAGCGCGGGCGCCTACTGGTACCGCTCCGGCTACCACCCCGCCGGGATGGCCGCGCTGCTCGCCGGCATGGGCTTCGCCGCCCTGACCTGCGACTCCGAGCTGTGGACCGGACCCCTCGTGGCCCCGCTCGGCGGCGCCGACCTCACGCTGCTCGGCTCGGTGGTCTCCGGGCTCACCTACTGGGCGCTGGCCCGGCGGGTGCCGGCCTACGTGCCGGCCGCCTGAGGCCCCACCACCCCGACCTCCCGTACCCCCTCTGCACAGGAGCACCACCCCATGTCGCACCCCGCCCCCGCCGATCTCCTCCTCACCGGAGCCCGCATCCACACCGTCGACCCCGAGCTGCCCGAGGCCCAGGCCCTCGCCGTGCGCGACGGGCGGATCGTCTGGGTCGGCCCGGACGCGGAGGCCGAGGAATGGGCGGGACCCGGCACCGAGCGGATCGACGCGGCCGGCCGGCTCGTCCTCCCCGGGTTCATCGACGCCCACAACCACGTCCGGCTCGGCTCCGACGACGCGTGCGTGCAGCTCGCCGGGGTGCGGACGCTCGACGCCATCCTCGACCGGATCGGCGCGTGGAAGGAAGCCAACCCGGACGCCGGGTGGATCGAGGCCGAGGCCTTCGACTACTCCGCGATCCCCGGTGGGCGCATGCCCACCGCCGCCGACCTGGACCCGGTCACCGGGGACACCCCGGCGATCGTGCTCTCCTACGACGTGCACACGGCCTGGCTGAACACCGCGGCGATGCGCCGGCTCGGAGTCGCGAAGGACCGTACCGACCTGCCCTTCGGTACGGCCGCCACCGACCCGGCGACGGGCGAGCCCACCGGCTTCGTCAAGGACTTCGCGATCAAGGGCCTCTCCCGCGACGGTCACCGTGCCCTGCGCGACCTGGGCGTGCCGTGGGCCTCGCCGGACCGGCAGTACGGCCGCCTCGCCAAGAGCCTCGACGACGCGATCGGCTTCGGGATCACCACGGTCGTGGAGCCGCAGAACTCCCTGGACGATCTGGAACTGTACGACCGGGCGCGCGCCGAGGGACGGCTGCGCTCACGGATCGTCGCCGCGCTGTTCCACCCGCGCGGCACCACCGAGGAGGACCTCGACCTCTTCGAGGCGGCGGCCCGCGTGCACGCGGGCGACCGCTTCCGGGTCGGCCCCCTCAAGCTCTACATCGACGACGTGGTGGAGCCGCGCACGGCCGCTCTGCTGGAGCCGTACACCGGCTGCGGGGCGCACCGGGGCGAGACCTTCTACCCGGCGGAGGAGTTCGCGGAGCTCCTCGCGCGGCTGGACGCGCGCGGCTTCCAGTGCTTCGTCCACGCCACGGGCGACCGGGGCATCCGTACGGTCCTCGACGCGGTCGAGCACGCCCGGGCGGTCAACGGCCCGCGCGACGCCCGCCACCAGGTGGTGCACGTGGAGTGCCTGGACCCCGAGGACGTCCCGCGCTTCGAGCGGCTCGGGGTGGTGGCCTGCATGCAGCCCAGGCACTGCGCGCCGGAGATCGCGGGCCCCGGGCAGGACTGGGCGGAGAACGTGGGGGAGGAACGCTGGCACAAGGCGTGGCCCATGCGGAGCCTGTCCGAGGCCGGGGCGGTGCTGGCCTTCTCCAGCGACTGGAACGTCGCCGAGATGGACCCGATGATCGGCATCTACACGGCGCTGACCCGGCGCCCGCTGGCCGGTGGGGACCCCTGGCAGGAGGAGGAGACGGTGGACGTCGCGACGGCGGTGTACGGCTACACGATGGGCTCGGCGTACGCCAACTTCCTGGAACAGGACCGGGGTTCCCTCACGGTGGGCAAGGCGGCGGACTTCGTGGTGCTGTCCCGGGACATCCTCGCGGTGGCCCCGGAGCGGATCCCGGGAACGGTCGCGGAGGTCGTCGTGGTCGCGGGGGAAGTCGTCCACCGGGCGGGCTGATCCGCCGACGGTGTGGTGGAGGCGGCCGTCGTGTGGCCGTCGTGGTCCCTAGCGCTTCGGCCAGTACCACAGGGGCTCGTCCAGCGGACCCTCGCGCCCGGCGACCTCGGTCTGGCCGAAGTCCTTGACCAGGGTGATGGTCCGGAGGTCCACCCGGTGGCGGCGGGTGCCCGCCGCCAGGGCGTCCGCCAGCGGCGTGGCGTGCGTGACCACCACCGTCTGGGTGTTCCGGCCCACCGTCAGGATCAGGTCCGCGAGGGGTTCCAGGAGATCCGGATGGAGGCTGGTCTCCGGCTCGTTGAGCACCATCAGGGCCGGCGGGCGCGGGGTGAGCAGGGCCGCCGTCCACAGCAGGTACCGCAGCGTGCCGTCGGAGAGTTCCGCCGCGCCCAGGGGACGCAGCAGCCCGTGCTGGTGGAGCTCCAGCTCGAACCGGCCGTCCCGCTCCGCGACGGCGACGCGGCTGCCCGGGAAGGCCGCCTCGACGGCCGCGTCCAGTGCGGCGTGGTCGCCGGTCTCCCGGATCGTCTGGAGCGCGGCCGGCAGGTCGGAGCCGTCCGCGGCGAGCACCGGAGTACGGGTCCCCACGCGCGGGCCGCGGGCCGGCGCGTCGGCGTCCGTACGGACGTGGTCGTAGAACCGCCAGGAGCGGATCAGGTCGCGCAGGGCGAGCAGGTCCGGAGCCAGCTGCGGGTCCGCGAGTTCACTGAGCACGGAGTCGTACGGACGCAGGGCGCCCTGGGTGCGGTGCCAGCCGCCGTCCGCCGTCCGGGTCCGCACGGCGGGGCCCGCGCGGTCCGAGAGCAGGGCGGCCGGGCGCAGGACGGGACCGGCCCAGGTGCACTCGCGCTTGATCTCGGGGTCCAGGCCGAAGAGCGAGCCCGGGACCGGCTGCGGATGCCCGAAGTCCACCGCGTAGCCGAACTCGTCCCCGGCGAACCCGAGCCGCAGGCTCACCGGTTCGGAGCGGACCGTCGGCTGGACGGCGTACCGCCCCTCGCGGACGGCCCGCCCGGTCTTCTCCGGACCCGCCCACAGCGTGGAGGGCAGCCCGCCCTCCCGGGCGAGCGCCGCGACGGCGCCGCCCCGCGCGGAGTCGGCCAGCAGCCGCAGCGACCGGTACAGGCTCGACTTGCCCGTACCGTTCGCCCCGGTCACCACCGTGAGCCGGCCGAGCGGGACGATCAGCCTGCGCAGCGAGCGGTAGTTCTCGACGGCCAGTGTGGTGATCATGTCTTCGGGATCACGCCTTCGGGATCATGTCGCCGGGATCGCGTGCGGTCACGCCTCCGGGTGCTCCTCGGGGGCCAGGAAGCGGCCCATCGGGAGCACTTGGCGGCCCCAGGTGCTCGCCATGATCTGCCCGGCGAGCAGGTACGTGGCTCCGAGCGCGGCCAGCAGCCCGCTCCAGCCGGTGATCCGGCTCCAGATCACCGAGCCGGTGAACCCGCTGATGGTCATGCCGACGAAGACCACCAGCACGCACGTGAACGTCGACAGCAGCACCAGGTGGATCCGCCAGCTGCCGATCCACAGCACGAACACCACG
Organism: Streptomyces sp. NBC_00435; assembly: GCF_036014235.1. Taxonomy (GTDB): domain Bacteria; phylum Actinomycetota; class Actinomycetes; order Streptomycetales; family Streptomycetaceae; genus Streptomyces. The sequence continues at coordinate 1,847,897 of NZ_CP107924.1, read as the reverse complement.
AACACCCACGGCAGTGCGAACAGCCCGCTGACGTCCCCGCGCAGCGCGGGATCGGTCGCCGGCAGCACCCACTGGAGCAGGAGGGCCTTCGCCATCCAGAACAGGCCGAAGCCGCCGAAGACGGTGGCGTGCCAGGTGTCGCCGCGCTGCGCCTGGAAGAGCCCGGCCAGCAGCTGGGCGAGCCCGCCGATGAAGAATCCGACGAGCGGCAGCACGGAGTGGCTGAGCTTCTCGGGGAAGATCCCGGCGTCGATGCCGGTGGCGAGGGTGGTGACGACGATGAAGCCGGTGAGGCCGAGCGCACCCAGCTGGGCCTGGGCGCTGGGCTCCATCCGCTTGACGGAGACGGCCTGTTCGGCCGGTCCCTGACGATTGCGGTGGATCGGATTGTTCATCGGCCGGTCGACTTCGCCGCCGCGCCGGAGAGGTCCGGGTCCTCGGGTCCCTCGGGCAGCCCGCTGCCCACGGCCGCCCCGGCCTTGCCCCTGCGGAACACCGCGCAGGCCAGGGTGACGGCCGAGCCGAGCACCGCCCAGCCGCTCAGGACCAGCAGCGGCCCGGTGAGGTCATTGCCCTTGAAGTACGCGATCGAGCGCGCGGCGTACGTGCCAGCGCCCGGCGGCAGGGCCGGTCCGATGGCCTTCCAGAACGGCGGGAGCAGCGGGTACGGGTAGGCGCCGCCCGCGCTCGGATTGCCGAACACCACCACCAGCAGGATCGCCAGACCGATGCCGACCACGCCCGCCAGGCCCTGGAAGGCCAGGGTGATGGCGCCGACGGCGAAGACGACGAGCGTGCCGAGTCCCCACAGGCCCATGATGCTTCCGGGCAGCGCGCCCAGGACCGGGCCGGCGATGACCGCCCCGAGCAGACCGGCCGCGACGGAGTACACCAGCAGCGCGCCGAGCCGGATGACGGCGCGGTGGATGTTCGCGGGCCTGGCGCCCGCGCTGATCGCGAGGATCGCGGCGCACAGGTAGCCGCCCACGCACCAGCCGACCACCAGGTAGAAGGAGCTCAGGCCGCGGGCGTCACCCTTGGCCGTCGGGGCCACGTCGACCACCTGGAAGGTGCGGCCCTGGCTGGTCTCGACGAGTCCGACGACCTCTTCGAGGGCCTGCGACAGGGAGGCGCCGCCGCCGCTCGCGACCAGCAGCCTGTCGGTCTTGCTCGTCGGGTCGATGACCAGCGCGCCGTCCACGTCCCGGTTGCGGATCTGCTTCAGCGCCGTCGCCTCGTCCTTGACCGCGCGGGGATCGAGGGGCTTGCCGGGCAGGGCGGCGAGCTGCTTCGCGGACTGCTTGGAGACCGCTTGGGCGGGCGCCGCGACGGCGATCGGGATCTCGCTCGGTTTGGGGTGGTGGAAGGCCCCGACGTACGAGGTGATGAAGGCGAGCTGGAGCGCGAGCACGCCCAGGACCAGCAGGGCGGCCCGGGTGGTCACGGCGTCCTTGATCTCGGCGAGGAACCCGCCGGACTGCCCTGAGTCTGCGTTCGTGGGCTGGGTCATGTCTCACACGCTCGGCGTACCGGGGGCGGAGCGCAGCAGGGGAGGGCCGAATGGATGACGCCGGTCCGGGTGGCCGCCGCCGAAACCGGCTCATCTTTTACCGACGCGTAACTTCCCAGTCTTGCTACTCGCCCGTAATTTAACGGCTGCAGCACCCCTTGTGATCCGGATCACGGGATGAACCCCCACGTACTTCCCGCGCCATCCCTCGTTACTCCCCTTGAGCCGCAAGGAGATCACACGATGCTGCCCTGGAGACGCCTGCTCCGCCCGTTGGCCGTCCTCACCCTGACCGCCGCCGTTCTCGTCGCCCCCACCGGCGCGGCCCAGGCCGCCCCGGCGCCGAGCAGCGGCTGGAACAACTGGTCCTGCAAGCCGTCCGCCGCCCATCCCCGGCCCGTGGTCCTCGTCCACGGGACCTTCGGGAACTCCGTCGACAACTGGCTGGGCTTCGCGCCGTACCTCGTCCACCGGGGCTACTGCGTCTACTCCCTCGACTACGGGCAACTGCCCGGCGTCCCGTTCTTCAACGGGCTGGGCCCCATCGACAAGTCCGCCGGCCAGCTCGACGTCTTCGTCGACAAGGTGCTCGCCTCGACCGGCACGTCCAGGGTCGACCTCGTCGGCCACTCCCAGGGCGGCATGATGCCGCGCTACTACCTGAAGTTCCTCGGCGGCGCCGCCAAGGTCAACGCCCTGGTCGGACTCGCCCCCGACAACCACGGCACGACCCTCGACGGCCTGGCCCAGCTCCTCCCGTACTTCCCCGGGGCCGAGGACCTGATCAGCACCGCCACCCCGGGGCTCGCCGACCAGATCGCCGGATCGGCCTTCCAGAACAAGCTGAACGCGGGCGGCGACACCGTCCCCGGGGTCGCCTACACGGTGATCGCCACCCGCTACGACGAGGTGGTGACCCCCTACCGGAGCCAGTTCCTCACCGGGGCGAACGTCCGCAACGTGCTGCTCCAGGACCTGTGCGTGCTGGACCTGTCGGAGCACGTGGCCATCGGCCTCACCGACCGGATCGCCTGGCACGAGGCGGCCAACGCCCTCGACCCGGCGCACGCCGAACGGACCACCTGCGCCTCGGTCTTCGGCTGACGGCCGACGGCCGACGAGTGCCGGGGGTGGGCGGCCCGACGAACGGGCCGCCCACCCCCGGCGGGCTCGACGGGTGCCCGTCAGCGGCCGTGGCGGCCCGGGGTCGCACGGCGGCGGGCCAGCCCGAACAGCACGGCCGCGCCGGCGGCCAGGGTGCCGGCCCCGGCGATCGCGATCACCGGGGTGGCGCCGCTGCCGCCCGTCTCCGCGAGGTCGGTCCCGCCCTTCGGGGGGATCGGGGAGGGGGTCGCGTCGCCGTTCGTCCTCGGGTCGTTGTCCCCGTGCCCGTTGTGCTCCACGGTGGACTTGCCGGCGCCGTCGGAGATCTGCTGGTCGGTGGGGGCCGAAGGCCGCTCGGACGGCTCCTGCGACGGCTGTTGCGAGGGCCGCTGCGAGGGCGTGGAACCCGGCTTCGCGCTCGGCTTGCCGCCCGTACCGCCGGTGGCGCCCGTACCGCCCGTGGCGCCGCCGGTGCCGGTGCCCGCGCCGCTCCCGCCGTTGTCCTTGCCGAAGACCACGTCCGAGCAGGTGTAGAAGGCCTCCGGGCTGTCCGAGCGCTGCCAGACGCTGTAGATCAGGTGCCGGCCGCTCTTGTTCGGGACGGTGCCGGAGAAGACGTAGTCGCCGTTCTGCATCCCCGGGTCGGAGACCTTCACGAAGGGCGCCGGCTCCAGGTCGGACCACTTCAGCGGCTTCGACGGGTCGTAGCCGTCCTTGGTCACGTACAGCTCGAAGGAGCCCTTGTGCGGGGCGGTCCCCTTGTAGCGGAAGGTGTGCGCGCCCGGAGCCATGGGGCTCGCCGGCCAGTCGGCGCGCGCCAGATCCAGCCCCCGGTACTTGTCGTTGCCGGCGGAGCACAGCTTCCCGTCCGGGATCAGGGACTTGCTCTGCCCGGCCGCGTTGGCGATGTTCACCGCGTTCCAGTCGTAGAACGCCTGCGCCCCGCTCGCCGCGACCGCCGCCTTGCAGGCCGCCGACTTCGGGGCCTCCGGTCCCTCCGCGTAGCACGCCGCCACCCGGCTGACCGGGTCCGTCATCGAGCCGTGGGCGGCCGCGGGCGCGGTGGCGTACGCGGCCACGGCGAGCGGGGCGAGTCCGGCGGCGGCGATACGGGCGGCGGTACGGCGTGCGGGCATGGCGGATCTCCTCTGGGCACGGCACATGGCAGCGCGAGTGATGGGTGGGCCGGAGGGGCGGGGCAGTGCGGCGCCGCCCCCTCACGGGTACGCGGCGCCGCCTCCGGCCCTCCCTGGCCCAGCCAAACTAACCGCCCGGACCCCGTGTTCCGCCGGGTTCGCACCCGGGGGGCCGATCCTTAGGGCGCAGTTAAGGAGGCGGTAAGCGGGGGCTCAGGTAGCGGGCTCGCGGAGCCCTGATGCCCCGACGGATCCTGCCTCTACCGTCCCGGGCGGTGCGCGACTGGGACGTCGTGCCGGCCGACGGCGCTCACCGGGCACCCCGACGGCGGCGGCCCAGCAGAGAGCTGCCCGCGAGTACCAGGCCGACGGCGAGGACCTTGGCGGCGTGGTAGTAGCCGGTTGCCGGGTTTTCCGGGGTGCCGGGCAGCCGGAGGGAGATCCACACTGCCCAGAGGCCCCCGAAGACGATCAATCCGACGGCTCCCCACGTCCCGAGCCCCGCCCACCAGGGCCCCGGGTCGTAACCCCGCTCGTCGGTCCGCTCAACGTCCTTCTCGGTCAACGGGCTCTTCTCCTGCGTGTGTAGGAACAATCGAGCGTGAAGACGCAGCCGAGGTACGGGAGGTTCATCCGGTCGAGCGATCCCTGCCGGGAGCAGCCCGCCGATCGCGTTCCCGTACCGCGTTGACCAGGCCGAGCCCGTCCGGCCGATGGCGCCGGCCGGATACGTCGTTGCGGCCCCGCTCGGCATGCGCGTTCCCTCAGGTCAGCAGCGCGGCCAGTCCGGCGGCCGAGCGGGCCTGGGCCTCCAGGGTGTCGAGGGCCCGTACGGCCTGTGCGGCCGCCTCGGGGTCGGTGGCGGCGAGCCCGCTCCCGGCGAACTCGTCCTCGTCGAGCCGCAGCACGGAGGTCCCGTCCGCCGACACCCACAGGTCGAGGTCCAGGTCCTCGACCACGATCGCGCCGTCCGCCACCGAGGCCGGGCGGGTCACGTCGCAGTACCAGCCCTTGAGCACGCCCTCGCCGGTCCGCACCTCCTTCACCGCGTACCAGCGGTCGCGCCAGAAGTGCTCCGTGAACACGTCGCCGGGCTCGAAGCGCACGAACCCGAAGTCCCGTACGCCAGGGGCCGCCCAGGGCGCCCGTACGGTGATCCGGGTGCCCGAGTCGGCCACCAGCTCGGCCGGGTAGCGGATCTTGGTGCGGCCCGCCTTGGTGAGGGTCACGGTCAGCCGGTCGGGGCGGCGGTCGGTCATCGTGGCGTCCCCAGTCGTTTCGCGAAGCGGGTCTCGGTGGCGCAGACCCCGTACCCGAGCCAGGTGTTGACGGCGAGCATCGGCGCGTTGCCGGTGTCGTTGCCGGTGAACGCCTCCGTGTAGCCGGCCGCGCGGGCCCGCAGCAGGGAGTCGGTCTTGGCGAGCCGGGCCAGCCCCAGGCCGCGGAACGCGCGCAGGGTGCCGGTCATGGCGGAGGAGTAGCGGGTGGCTCCGTCGGTGTGGGCGGCGGTGAAGGCGGCCACCTCGCCGTTCACCAGGACCACGGTGGTGAGTTCCCGGTCCAGGTACGGGTGGTTCCAGGTCTGCCGCAGCCAGTCCTCGTAGTCGTCGAGCTCCGTCGGTACGTCGCCCGGTTCGTCCAGGCTCGCCGCCGAGTCGGCGTCGAAGAGGGGGCGCGGATCGGCGGCGAAGGCCGAGCCGGTACGCAGTTCCACCCCGGCCGCCAGGTTCCCGGGAAGGGCCGGCAGGCCGGTCGCGGTCAGGTCGCGCCGCAGGAAGTGCGCGGAGCGCGAGGCGCGGTAGCCGTGGCGTTCGGCGAAGGCGCGGTGCGCCGGCTCGTCGAGGACCCAGGCGTACGAGTCCTTCGCGCGCTCGGCCGTCAAATGCTCCTCGGCGGTGCGCAGCAGCGCGCTCCCGGCGCCGAGCCCGCGGTGGGTGGGGTCGACGTAGGCGTTGACGAAGCCCTGGCCGGGCTCAGTGCTGTCGTAGGCGATGCCCACCTGGGCGGTGCCGATGACCAGGCCCTCACCGTCCTCGGCGACCAGGATGCGGTAGCGCTTGTCGGTGTGGGCGGAGGCCAGTTCGAAGGCCACCCCGCGGGCCGTGCTGATCATGAAGGGGAGGGCTGCGCGGCGCACCCGTACGACGGAACCGGCATCGTCCAGGTCGTTCGGGCGCAGATCGCGGATGGTTGTGGTCATGTGTGTGACGGTATGGGTGGCAGGACACCGACCGCCTGCGAATTTCCCGGCCGATGGGGGAGAATCGCCCGTGTGACCCCGACTTCCACGCACCTGAAGATCCGCATCGACGGCGCGGCGGGCGCTGCCGCTCCCTACGAGCAGTTGCGCGCCCAGATCGCGGCGGGCGCGCGGACGGGGCGGCTGCCGGCCGGGTTCAAACTGCCGACGGTGCGCGGACTCGCGGAAGAGCTGGGACTGGCGGCGAACACGGTCGCGAAGGCGTACCGGGCGCTGGAGTCGGACGGGGTCATCGAGACGCGCGGCCGGGCCGGCAGCTTCGTCGCCGCGGCCGGCGACGGGCCCGCCCGGGAGGCGGCCGCCGCCGCGCAGGCCTATGCGGAGCGGGTCCGGCGGCTGGGCCTGACCTTCGACGAGGCGACGGCGACGGCGCTGGACGCCCTGCGCGCGCGATACGCGGGCTGATACCCGGGCGGTCAGTCCTTGCGGCGCAGCAGTCGCGCCTGGAGGTGGTGCTGCATGGGCTGTCCCACGGCGGCCATCTCCTGCACGATCGTCAGCTCGCCCTCCTGGAGGGAGTAGTGCCGCCGCATACCGGTCACCTCCTTGGCCCGGGGGGTCAGCCCCACGGTCCCGGTCTCCATCTCGATCTCCGCACCGGACACGTGGCCGGTGTACGTCTCGGTGATGCCCGTCGGATGGGCGAGCGTGACCTCGACGCCGGCGTCCGGCAGGATCCGCCACCATCCCGCCTCCCGCCCGGCGGGACGCAGGGCCGCCCCGGACCCGTCGATCAGCCAGGCGCGGGACTCGTAGCGCAGGAAGGGCCTGCCGTCGTGACTGAAGGTGATCTCCTGCTCGTAGCGGAACCCGTGCTCCAGGGTCGGGTACTCGCCGCTTCCCCGCCCGTGCCAGCGTCCGATGAGGCCGAGCACCGGCTGGAGCTGCGGATGCGGCTCGGGGCCCTCGCCGAGGACGTGGCTGTCGGGGAAGGGATTCTCCTGCGCCGGTTCGAACACGGTGCGTTCTCCTGTTTCGTGGGTCCCCCGGGGGTGCACACGGCTGGTGGGGGCTCCGGCCGCGCCCCCATTGTCGTCGCCGCGCGCGCCCGGCCCCTACAGGTAGAGCCCCGCTTCGGAGTCGTGGCCCTGCGGCGGGAGGAGCGCGGAGGGGCCCGATGCGCCGCGGCGCAGGGCGTAGAGCTCCGCCAGTGTCGCGCCCTCGCGGGAGACGCCCTCGTCGGTGCCGAGCCAGTCCACCGCCTCCCGGTGCGTCAGCTTGCCGATCTCGATGCGGGCCAGGCAGCGCCCGGGCCGGACCACCGCCGGGTGGAGCCGCTCCAGGTCCTCGTTGGTCGTGACGCCCACCAGGACGTTGCGCCCCTGGCCGAGCAGGCCGTCCGTGAGGTTGAGCAGCCGTGACAGCGCCTGTCCGGCGGTGTGCCGGGCCTCGCCGCGGATCAGCTCGTCGCAATCCTCCAGGAGCAGCAGCCGCCAGCGGCTCTTCGCCGTGCCCTCGTCCTCGCCGATCGCGATGTCCATCAGGTAGCCGATGTCGTTGAACAGCCGCTCCGGGTCCAGTACGCAGTCCACCTGGCACCACTCCCGCCAGGACCGGGCGAGCGTCCGCAGAGCCGAGGTCTTCCCGGTGCCCGGGGGGCCGTGCAGCAGGAGCAGCCTCCCGGCGATGTCGTCCGGTGTGACCTTCATCAGCCGGTCCATCGCCCCGGCCACCGGAGCCGTGTAGTTGGGCCGCACCTCCGCCCACGTACCGGCCGTGATCTGCCGCGTCGTGCGGTAGGGGCCGCGGCGCGGTGAGACGTACCAGAACCCCATCGCGACGCTCGTGGGCTGCGGTTCGGGTTCGTCCAGGGCATCCTCGGTGGCCTCGCCCAGCACGCCGGCGGCGAGTTCGTCGCTGACCGCCGTCACCGTGACGTCCGCGCCCCGGCTCCAGCGGGAGACGAGCATGGTCCACCCCTCGCCCTCGGCGAGCGTCGCGCTGCGGTCGCTGTCGCGGGCCGAGCGCAGCACCGTGGCCGCGGACGGCAGCAGGGTCGCGCCGGGTTTGACCCGGTCGATCGACACGCTGTGCGAGTAGGGCTGCTCGCCGGACGCGAAGCGGCCGAGGAACAGCGCGTCGACGACGTCCGACGGGGAGTCGCTGTCGTCGACGTTGAGCCGGATCGGCAGTGCGTCTTGAGGGTTGGCTGGCATGGCGCCCATGATCCGGCACGAACTGCCCTCACGCACCAGTGTTTCGCCGGATCGGGTGGCGGAATTCCCTCTTCAAACGCCGTGCGGGTGAAGATTCGGGCCGTATCCCTACCCCGAACATTCTTGGCATGGACACTTCCAGCGGACCTCGGCTGCTTGTACCACGGACTCAGGAGTAACTCCGGCTCAACCCCCCACGAGGAGCCGCACATCATGAGAATGACTCGTTTCGCCGCTCTGGCCTCTGCCCTGTCACTCGCCGCGGGCGCGGCCCTGTTCGGTGCCGGCCAGGCCACCGCCGCCGCCGACTTCGGCTACGTCGCCCTCGGCGACTCGTACTCCTCCGGCGTCGGCGCCGGCAACTACGACAGCTCCAGCGGAAACTGCAAGCGGACCACCCGCGCCTACCCAGCGCTCTGGGCCGCCACGCACGCCCCGCAGACGTTCTCCTTCGTCGCCTGCTCGGGCGCCCGTACCGGCGATGTGATGAACAGCCAGCTCGGACCGCTGAACGCCGGCACCGACCTGGTCAGCATCACCATCGGCGGCAACGACGCCGGCTTCTCCGACGTCATGACCACCTGTGTCCTCCAGTCCGAGTCAACTTGCGTCAGCCGGGTCAACCAGGCCAAGGCGTACGTGGACTCCACGCTCCCCGGCCAGCTCGACCAGGTCTACAACGCCATCCACAGCCGTTCCCCGGGCGCCCGCGTGGTCGTCCTCGGCTATCCCCGCTTCTACAAGCTCAACGGAAACTGCGTCGCCGGACTCACTGAAGGCGAGCGCACGGCCATCAACGGCGGCTCTGACTACCTCAACGCGGCCCTCGCCAAGCGCGCGGCCAACCACGGCTTCGCCTTCGCCCCGGTCGCCGGCGGCTTCACCGGCCACGAGATCTGCTCCGGCAGCGAGTGGCTGCACAGCCTCAACTGGCTGAACATCGGCGAGTCGTACCACCCCACCGCCGCCGGGCAGTCCGGCGGATACCTGCCCGCCTTCACCAGCGCGTCCTGACAGGCGGGGGCGGACCGCACGTACTGACGGCGCTCACGGACTGACGGTCGGACCCGGCTCGGGCGACGGGGGACCGCTCGGTCCGGAGGTGCCCGGGGAGGGGGCCCCGCTCGTCGGGGTCTCCTCCTCGCACGTCACCGAGAACTCCAGCCAGGCCGAAGCCGCCTCCGCGGGTGCCCGGATCTCCAGTCGCACCGCGTCCTCGAAGGTCGCTCCGGGGAAGTGCGTCAGCTCCGTATGGTCCAGCCGCACGCTCCCCGGCCCACCCGCCGGGTAGTTGAGGGTCTGCCAGCCGGGGCCGGAGGTCTGCCCGCTGCGCGTGGCCCACCGGTACTCCACCACCGCCGGGGTGCGGTCCACCGAGACCGTCGCGGTGAAGGCGGGGGCTTGGGCGGCGGGCGCGGGACAGGTGCCGCGGTAGGTGTCCCGGACGGCCTGCACGCCGGACACGGTGACGTTCGGCGGGGGCGTGGCCGAAGGGGAGGGGGAGGGGGAGGGCGAAGGGGAGGGCGACGCGCTCGGTGAGGGGGTGGGGGAGGTCGGAGCGCTCTGCGTGACGGCCGGGGTGGGCGTCGGGCCGTCCCCGGTGCCGGCACCGGACCCGTGTCCCTTCAGCAGGAGCCAGCCCAGCAGTACCACCACCACGAGCAGCACCACGATCCCGCCGGTCAGCACCACCCCCGCCCGGTTCTGCCGGGGCCCGGGGGGAAGGGACCGCATCGACGCCGCCGCGGTCGCGGGGGGCATCGGCAGCGGCGGGGTGGGACGTCCGTGCCCGTGCCGCGCGACGGAGGTCGGGTCGTCCGCCCCCGGGACCGGCCCCGCCGCCGGTCCCGACACGAGCCCCGACCCCGGGCCGCCGGAGCTCCGCACGGTCCCGCCCGCGCCGACGATGCGCAGCATGCGGGCCGTCTCCGCCGGGGACAGCCGCTCCGCGGGGTCCTTGACCAGCAGCCCCTCCAGTACCGGCGTCAGCGGCCCGGCCCGAAACGGCGGCGGGAACTCCTCGTCCACCACGGCCCGCAGCGTGGCCACCGGGGTGTCCTTGTGGAAGGGGGAGACCCCCTCGACGGCCGTGTACAGCATCACCCCGAGCGCCCACAGGTCCGACTCGGGGCCGGGCTCCCGCCCCAACGCACGCTCCGGCGGCAGGAATTCGGGGGAGCCGACCACTTCGCCCGCCATGGTGATGGCGGTGGAGCCCTCCAGGCTGGCGATCCCGAAGTCGCCGAGCACCACCCGGCCGTCGTTGGCGATCAGCACGTTGCCGGGCTTGACGTCCCGGTGCAGCACCCCCACGTCGTGCGCGGAGCGCAGCGCGGCCAGCACCTGCTCGCCGATGTGCGCGGCCCGCTGCGGGGTGAGCGGCCCGTCGCCCTCCAGGACCTCCGCGAGCGAGAGCCCCCGTACGATCTCCATCACGATCCAGGGCCGGCCGTCCTCGGTGGCCACGTCGTAGACGGTGACGACGCCCCGGTGCGAGACGCGGGCCGCGGCCCACGCCTCCCGTTCCAGGCGCCGGTACATCCGGGCCACCTCGGCCTCGTCCATCCCGGCAGGCGCGCGCACCTCCTTGACGGCCACCTCGCGACCCAGGACCTCGTCCCGGGCCCGCCACACCATTCCCATCCCGCCGTGGCCCAGCGGGCCCAGCAGGCGGTAGCGTCCTGCGACGACCCGCTCGGCGCTGCCGCCTTCGTACGACGCAGGATCAGTCACCGCAAGCCTCATTCACGCGCGTCCCCAGGAGCGTTACCGGACGATCACTCCAAGTTAGCGCAGAGGGCGCCGTGTGGCCCCGGGCGCGACAGGAGTCGGGCGACCACCTTCGGTGCGGGCGGGCGGTGCCCCGTCCCCGTCGAAAATTTCGCGGAGAGTGACGGTCGACTCCGCTGAGTAATCGTCAACTCCCGCTCGCCACACGGGCAATTCACACCACCGGGATACCCGCGCACGACGTGGGGACGATAGGGTTACCCTGCCCGGTGGGCCGGGTGCCCTCGTACGGGTGGGGAGAGACATGGAACAGATAGCAATGCGCAGCAGGCCGCCACGCGTGCCTGCCATCACTTGCGGCAGCGGTGCGACCAGTTCGCGCCTCGACCGCCACCTCGCCGTGCTGGGCGGTCCCGCCGTCCCGCACCGCGAGACCGCCGAGGCGACGCTGCTCATGCGCGAGCTGACCTCGCGCGACCACACGCACCGTCTGCGGAGCCGGAGTGCGCGCGTGTCGCTCTTCGCGCCCCTGCGGAGGCTGCGGCGCACGCTCTTCGGCAGCCGCCGTTCGTAACCGTCCCCGTCCGTCCCGGCGGCGCCGCCGCCGTTCGTTCCCGGCCTGATCGACCCTGTCCAGTCAGCGGACCACACCGTCCCGGCGCAGTGCCGTGATCTGTTCGCCCGTCATCCCCAGGGCGTGCAGCAGCGGTTCGGTGTGCTCACCGAGCGCGGGCACCGCACCCATGTGCGGTGCCGCGCCGCCGGGCAGTCCGATCGGCGGCAGCAGGGCCCGCAGCGGGCCCGCCGGCGAGCCCACCTCCCGCCAGCGGTCCCGGGCCGCCAGCTGGGGGTGCGCCGCCAGCTGCGCCACCGAGTTCAGCCGCGCGCAGGCGATGCCCGCCGCCTCCAGCCGCGCGATCGCCGCGTCCGCGTCCAGCCGGCCCAGCGCGTCGGCCACCACCGCGTCGGTCCTCTCCCGGTTCCCGGTGCGCGCCGCGTTCGTCTCGTACCCCGGGTCATCGGCCAACTCCGGCCGCTCCAGCACCTGTTCCGCCAGGCGCCGCCATTCCCGGTCGTTCTGCACCGACAGCAGCACCCGGTCACCGTCCGCCGTCGCGTAGGCGTCGTAGGGTGCGATCACCGCGTGCGCGAGCCCGGTGCGGACCGGCTGCTCCCCGCCGTGCATCGTGTGGTGCAGCGGATGCCCCATCCACTCGGCGAGCGCGTCCAGCATCGACACCTCCACCCTGCCTCCGCGCCCCGTGCTCCCGCGCCGCAGCAGGGCCGCGAGCACCCCGGAGAAGGCGTACATGGCGGCCGCGATGTCCGCCGCCGGGATCCCCGCCTTCACGGGCCGCTCCGGGGTCCCGGTCACCGAGACCAGACCGGCCTCGCACTGCACGAGCATGTCGTAGGCGCGCTTGTGGGCGTACGGGCCTTCGGGTCCGTACCCCGACACGTCCACGGCGACCAGCCGGGGGTAGCGCGCGCACAGCGCGGCCGAGTCGAGCCCGAGCCGGGCGGCGGCCCCCTGGGCGAGGTTCTGCACGAACACGTCCGCGCCGTCGAGCAGCCCGTGCAGGACCTCACGGCCGCGCGGGTCCTTGAGGTCGAGCGCGATCGACTCCTTGCCCCGGTTGGCCCACACGAAGTGCGAGGCCAGTCCGTGCGCGGCGGTGTCGTAGCCGCGGGCGAAATCGCCGCCGTCGGGCCGCTCGACCTTGATCACCCTGGCGCCCAGGTCGGCGAGCTGGCGGGTGGCGAAGGGGGCGGAGACGGCCTGCTCGACGGCGACGACGGTGATCCCGTCGAGGGGAAGGGGTTCGGTAGCCATGGGCCCTGCCTACTCGATCGGACCCCGGGCTGTCACCCCGGGCGGACGGGAGCGCCGGCCCGAGGTGGCGGTCGTGCGGCTCAGAGCAGGGCGAACTGGCCTCCCGGGCCCTCCTCCTGGTGGTCCAGGACCGAGGCCGGGCGGCGCGCCCAGGGTGGGGCCGGCAGGACTCCGCCAGCCCGGAGCTCGGCGGTGGTCAGCGGTGGACCGGGCTCGAACGCGGCCCGCTCCGGGTCCAGTTCGGTCAGCAGCGCCAGGGTCGTCACCAGGGCCAGCAGCTCCGAGGTCCAGCCCGGCGGCCACTGGGCCGGGCCCAGCGCGTCCAGTCCCTCCGCCGCAGGGTCCCGGTGGGCGAGCCGGGCGGTGAACCATGCCTCCAGGGCGCGGACCCCCTGGACCTCGTACTCCCACGCCGCGGCGGGCACGGGTGAGACGGTGCCCGCCTCCCCGGCTCCGCCGCCGATGCTCAGCGTCTCGCTCCCCGGGTCGTACGAGAGCTCACGGGGCCAGGCCGGCAGCGCGGAGCGGACGTAGGGCCTGCGCCCGCCGGGCAGCCGGGGCGCCTCGCCGCCGCGCGCCCCGCGCAGCTGGACGGAGAGCAGCCGGTGCCCCAGCTCCAGCCCGGCCCGCCAGCGCGCGGCGTCGGCGGTGAGCGGGACCTCGTACCCCCGGGGCCCGGGGCGGCCGGCGGCGAGGATCCAGCAGAGCACGTCCTCGGGGGTGACCCAGGTGCCGTAGCGCTCGCCGAGCAGGTGCTGCAGCCCGGGGGCGAGATTGGGCTCGGCGCCGCCCGGGCGGCGGTGCAGTGGCCGGATCCGGCCGAGCCGGCCGGCCGGGAGGTGCGCGGTGACCAGCAGTGCGGCGCTCCGCGGGGTCTGCGCGGGCTCCACGGCGAACAGCTGGTGCTCGTCCAGGACCCGCCACAGCTCCGGGCGGGCCATGTCGATGAGCCGCTGGTCGGGCAGCAGCCACTGTTCGTCGAAGGGCTCGCGCAGGATCCGTACGGGGTCGGGGCGGGTGCCGGGCGTGTCCGCGAAGCGGGCCGTGGAGCCCGCGCGCTGGCCCGGCAGCGCGGCCGCCCCGGCGCCGGGGGTCCGGGCCCGGGTCGGACGGAACAGCCGCTCCCGCTCGGGGCCGTCGGCGGCGGCCAGGGCCGCCCAGCGGGCCCGCAGGGTCGCCGGATCGGGGGCCGCGACCCAGGACCGGCCCAGGCGCAGGGAACCCACGGTCCAGGGCATCAGTTCGTCCAGCAGCGGGTCCCGCGGAAGTGCGTCAGCGCTCACCCGGCCGATGGTAGCGACGCCGTCCGCCGGCCGGGCCGTGTCCAGGCCGGAGAGTTAGGCTCCATATGTATGGATCTGAGCCATCTGCGCCGACCAGGCGCCCCGGGAGGCGGTCATGAGCCAGTACGACGAGTACTCGACCCCGTCGCAGGCCGAGGGGGAGCGGCTCGACGAGGACCTTGACGAGAAGCAGCGGAAGCTGCGCCACGCCCAGACGATGCGCACCACGCCGTCCCAGGCGGAGGGGGAGCGCGCGGTGGAGGAGGACGACCGGAAGTAGCGGGTGGGCGTGGTCTCTGCGCGTGGTCAGTGGGCGTGGTCAGTGGGCGTCGACGGTCACCGTGAAGGAGAAGCGGTCGCCGCGGTAGCGGATCCGCGCCACGTCCACCACGCGGCCGCTGCCGTCGTACGTCACGCCTGTGTAGTGCAGGATCGGGCTCAGCAGCGGCACTTGGAGCAGCTCGGCCGTGAGCGGGTCCGCGAGGCGCGCCTCCACCGTGTCGGTGATCCGGCTGATGTCGACCTTCACGATGTCGCGCAGCACCTTCGTCATCGGCCAGCGCTCCAGATCGGCCAGGTCGATGGAGTCCGCGAGCTCCGGACGCACCGCGTTCTCCGCCCAGTTGGTCGGTTCGCCGCTCTCGCTGTCGTGCCGGAGCCTGCGGTACGTGACCACCTCGGCCGTGTCCGGGAAGTGCTCCAGCAGCTCCCCGGACACGGCCGTCCGCTCGTGGCCGAGGATCGTCGTACGGTCGCCCGACTGCTGCGCCACGATCGCGTCGACCGAGCCGAGCAGCCGGACGGGGGCCCCGCGCACCGCCCCCGGTTCGATGAAGGTCCCGCGCCGCCGGTGGCGGCTGATGAGCCCCTCGGTCTCCAGCTCCTTGAGCGCCTGCCGCATGGTCAGCACGCTCACCCCGTAGTGCTCGGCGAGCTGCTCCTCGGTGGGCAGGCGCAGCGAGGCGTCCGCGGTGCGCCCGAGTATCGAGGCGCGCAGCGACTGGGAGACCTGGTACCAGAGCGGCAGCTTCCGGTTCAGTACCAGCGAGTCGGGGGCGAAGGCGGTCACGGGTGGTTCTCCGTACGACGGGGTGGGCGCGGTGGGCACGGTGGCGGGGCCGGGGCCGGGGCCGCGCGGCGTGCTCGTGATGTTAGGCGCGGAAGTGGCGCTGGAGCCCCTGCCAGACGTCGTCGTATCCGCTCTGGAGGTGGTCCGCGCCGGCGGCCTGGGCCGTCGTCGTGATCGGCCAGCGGGTCTCGAACATGAAGGCCAGGCCGTCGTCGATCTTCTGCGGCTTCAGCTCGGCGGCGCTCGCCCGGTCGAAGGTCTCCCGGTCGGGGCCGTGCGCGGACATCATGTTGTGCAGGGAGCCGCCGCCGGGGACGAAACCCTCCGCCTTCGCGTCGTAGGCGCCCTCGATGAGCCCCATGTACTCGCTCATCACGTTCCGGTGGAAGTACGGCGGCCGGAAGGTGTCCTCGCCGACCAGCCAGCGCGGCGCGAAGACCACGAAGTCCACGCCCGCAAGGCCCGCCGTGTCGGAGGGCGAGGTCAGCACGGTGAAGATGGACGGGTCGGGGTGGTCGTAGCTGATCGAGCCCAGGACGTTGAAACGGTGCAGGTCGTAGACGTACGGGACGTGCGTGCCGTACCAGGCGACCACGTCGAGCGGGGAGTGGTCGTAGGTCGCGGTCCAGAGGTTGCCGCAGAACTTGTTGACCACCTCGGTCGGGCGCTCGCTGTCCTCGTACGAGGCCACGGGCGCCCGGAAGTCACGGGCGGCGGCCAGGCCGTTGGCGCCGATGGGGCCCAGGCCGGGCAGCTCGAAGGGCTGCCCGTAGTTCTCGCAGACGTAGCCGCGGGCGGTCCCGTCCTGGAGTTCCACGCGGAAGCGGACCCCGCGCGGGATCAGGGCCACCTCGCCCGGGCGGGCGCTCAGCAGGCCGAACTCGGTGCGCAGCAGCAGGCCGCCCTGCTCGGGGACGATCAGCAGCTCCCCGTCGGAGTCGCTGAACACCCGGTCGGTCATGGGGGAGTCGGCGGAGTAGAGGTGGATGGCCATGCCGGTGCGCTGGGTGGCGTCGCCGTTGCCGCCCAGGGTCCAGAGGCCGGCCAGGAAGTCCGTGCCCGGGGCCGGGTCGGGCAGCGGGTTCCAGCGCAGCCGGTTGGGGTCGGCCGGGGCCTCGGTGAAGGGTGCGGTGCGCAGGGCGCCGTTGCCGGTCCGGGTGAAGGGCGGGTGCGCCGCCGAGGGGCGGATCCGGTAGAGCCAGGAGCGGCGGTTGTGGGCGCGCGGCTCGGTGAACGCGCTTCCGCTGAGCTGCTCCGCGTAGAGCCCGAGGGGGGAGCGCTGGGGCGAGTTCCGCCCGATCGGGAGCGCGCCGGGAACCGCCTCCGAGCTGTGCTCGTTGCCGAAGCCGGTGAGGTACTCCAGTGCCTCCGCCGTCTTCCTCGCCTGCTCGCTGCCGCCGCCGCTGCCGACGCTCATTGCACGCTCCCGGTCTGCCGATGGAATCCTATGCCTGACAGTAGGATTCCTGGGGCGGCGCGTCAACGGGAGATTCCGGTCAGTCGGCCGATCCGGTGGCCGCGAACCCGGTCCGTGGTGGAGCCGAGCGGATCAGCGCCCCCGCCCCTCGAACCGGGTGCGGCAGGCCCCGGGGGGAGCTGGGCGGCTTCGCGGCCGACGAGGCACCCGGCGGCGGGCCCTCCCGCGGGCACCCGCGCCATCCGGCTCCGCACGCGATCGGCCGGACACGTCCCCGGCGCCCCGGTGCCGGCCGGCGCACCCCGCGGCCCGCCCACGCCCTTGCCCGGGCCGCGCCCACGCCCACATCCTTGCCTGCGCTGCCTGTACCGCCACGTTTGCCCGCGCCCGTGCTGCCCGCGTTGCCTGCGCCCGTGCTGCCCGCGTTGCCTGCGCCCGTGCTGCCCGCGTTGCCTGCGCCCGTGCTGCCCGCGTTGCCTGCGCCCGTGCAGCCCGCGTTGCCTGCGCCCGTGCTGCCCGCGTTGCCCGCGTTGCCCGCGTTGCCCGCGTTGCCTGCGCCCGTGCTGCCCGCGTTGCCTGCGCCCGTGCTGCCCGCGTTGCCTGCGCCCGTGCTGCCCGCGTTGCCTGCGCCCGTGCAGCCCGCGTTGCCTGCGCCCGTGCTGCCCGCGTTGCCCGCGTTGCCCGCGTTGCCCGCGTTGCCTGCGCCCGTGCTGCCCGCGTTGCCTGCGCCCGTGCTGCCCGCGTTGCCTGCGCCCGTGCTGCCCGCGTTGCCTGCGCCCGTGCTGCCCGCGTTGCCCGCGCTGCCCGCGCGCACCTGGCCTCGTCCGCTCCGCCCTCGCCCGCCCGTTCGCCGTCTCCGTTCCCTGGCCGGGGTCCGCCGTCCAGGGGGCTCCGGCTTCTCGTGGAGCGGGCGCGCCGACGGGGGGTCGGGTCGCGATTCGGTCTGTCGGCGGGCTATTCGTGCGAGGGGGGATCCGGAAAGGTGAACATTCCTCTACTCTCACGCGCATGTCGTGGACCCGCAGGTTTCCTGCCGTGCCGGCGGCGCTCCTCGCCGCCCTCCTCGCCCTCCTGTCCCTCTTCGCCGCCGCTCCCGTCGCGAGCGCGCACGAGGAGCGCCCCGTCGAGCTCCCCGACGGCACCGGCTCCGTACCCGCGTACCGGGCCGCCGAGCCCGACCTGATCGTCTGCAAGACCGACCGGCCCGCCTTCGAACGCCGGATATCGGCCTTCCCCGACACCCTCAAGCAGCGCAACCTCGCCCTCTACGAGCGCTGCGAGAAGAACGGCTTCCGGGATCTCCAGGCAGCCGTCGACGCCGTGGACCGCCCGGGCGTGAACATCGCGATCCTCCCCGGCCTCTACGAGGAGGAGCCCTCGCTCCTGAAGCCGGCCGGCGAGTGCGCCTCGCTCAAGGCGCCCAACTCCTCGCTCGGCTACCAGATCCTGACCTACGAGCAGCAGGTGGCCTGCCGCCACAACCAGAACCTCGTCGCCATCCTCGGCAAGACGAACCTACAGATCGAAGGCACCGGAGCGTCGCGCGAGGACGTGGTCATCGACGCCAAGTACCAGAAGCTGAACGCGATCCGCGCCGACAAGTCCAACGGCATCTACTTCCGCAACTTCACCGCGCAGCGCACCACGTTCAACTCGCTGTACGTACTGGCCGGCGACGGCTTCGTCATCGACGACGTCCTGACCCGCTGGAACGACGAGTACGGCTTCCTGACCTTCGCCAGCGACCACGGCCTCTACAAGAACTGCGAGTCGTACGGCAACGGCGACTCCGGCATCTACCCCGGCAGCGCCTCCAACATCAACGACGGCCGTGGCTACGACGTCCCCCGCTACTCCATCGAGATCACCGGCTGCCGCAGCCACCACAACATGGTCGGCTACTCCGGCACCGCGGGCGACTCGGTGTGGGTGCACGACAACGAGTTCGACCAGAACATGGGCGGCGCCTCGATGGATAGCGCCTTCCCCGGTCACCCCGGACTCCCGCAGAACCACGCCCACTTCGAGCGCAACCTGATCCACGACAACAACGCCGACTACTACCACTACGTCGCGGACGGCACCTGCGCCAAGCCGCCCGTGGAGCGCGGCTACGAGCAGGGCGTGGTCTGCCCGCAGATCTCCATGCCCCCCGGCACCGGCATCATCACCGCCGGCGGCAACTGGAACCTGTACGAGAACAACTGGGTGTACGGGCACCGGCGCGCGGGCTTCTTCCTCTCGGCGGTACCCGCCTTCATCCGCGGTGAGGAGGAGCTGTCGAAGCAGGCGGACACCTCCCACCACAACCGCTACGCAGGCAACGTCCTGGGCAAGGACAAGTCCGGCGCCTCCCGCCCCAACGCCATGGACGTGTGGTGGGACGGCCAGGGCCGGGGCAACTGCTGGCAGCAGGGCCCGGACGGCTCCACCCCGGGCACGCTCCCGCAGTGCGGTGAGCGCCGGGGCGCGGTCTCCGGCGGCTCGGCCCGGCTGGCCGGGGAGCCGGTGAAGCTGGCCCAGCTCCTCGTCTGTGCCGACTACAGCGTGCAGGCGCGCAAACTCCCGGCCGGCTGCGACTGGTACGGGTCCCGGGGTCTCCAGCGGGTGGAGACCCAACTCGCCCTCGCCGTCGCGGCGGTCCTCCTGCTGGTCGGCGGCCTCCTGTGGTGGCGTCGCCTGCGGACCTCTCGGCTCGCCACGGCGGCCACCCTGCTCGGCCTGGCGGGCCTGGCCCTGGACGTGGCCGGCTCCACGATGGGCCTGGTCGGCACCTTCGTCCCGGCCCTGGCGCTGCTCTGCCTCGGCCTGTGGTGGACCGGCATCGGCGTCGCACTGCGGACCACCCGCCCCTGGCTGGCCCGGCTGACCATGCTCCTGGGCGCGCTCACCCTCCTCGACGCCTTCGACAAGGCCGTCCTGATGATTCCCTGGATCCCGCTCAGCCCCGCCTGGATACGCGGCCTCGTCGCGGTGGTGTGGGTCCTCTGGGCCGTGGTCGCGGCCGCCCGACCCGGCGGGACCCCGGCCCGCCCGGCAGGCCCGGGAGGAGGCCCGTCGGGCGACCGGGTCCGCGTCCCGGCAGGCCCTCCCCCAACCCGGAAGGCCGAAGCCGAGCCCGAGCCCCAGCCCCAGCCGGGCAGGGGCACCGCCGCCGGACCGGAGCGGGGCGCGGCAGGGGGAGACGCGTGATGGCCGCCCCGACGGGCAGCCGCGCCGAGATCCGGCTCTGGTGCGACGCATGCGGTACGCCGCCGCGCCGGACCCGGCGGGCGCGCCGCGCCGCCGCGCTGCTCGCGCTGGCCCTGCTGCTGGCCGGCGGCGCGGCGACGGGCTGCGGGGGGAGGGCCACCACCCACCACAAGCCCGGCACCAGCCACGAGCAGGCCTCCGGCAACACCGGCACCCTGCTCACCGCCGAGGACGGCGCGGGGCACCGGCTCCGCGAGGTCCCGGCCGAGGGCGCGCCGGAGGTCCGCCTCACCGCCCGGCCGGACTCCGAGGACGGCTGGAACCTCCAACTGGCGGTGACGAACTTCCGCTTCACCCCCGACAGCGCCGGCGGCGCCGCCCTCCCGGGTGCCGGCCACGCGCACCTGGAGCTGGACGGCCGCAAACTGGCCCGGCTGTACGGCCCCTGGTTCCACCTGCCCGCCGCGCAGGTGCCCCAGGGCGCGCACACCCTGACCGTCCGCCTCTACGCGGACGACCACACGGCCTGGGCCGTGGCGGGCAAGCCGGTCGAAGGCACCCTCCAGCTCACCGCCGCCTCCGCCCAGCCCACCCACACCCACCCCGCGGCCACACCGTCCCCGGTGCCCCCCGTGTCCCCGGAGACAGGGCAGGCCGACCGCACGGTCAGCATCACCGTCCGGGACGGCAAGGTCACACCGGCCCCGGGCCGCGTGGAGGTCACGCGCGGCGAACGCGTTGCCCTGCGCGTCACCAGTGACCGTGCCGACACCCTGCACGTCCACGGCTTCGACAAGGAACTCGCCCTGCCGGCAGGCCAGGAGGCCACCCTGATCCTGACGGCCGACCGCACGGGCCTCTTCGAGGTGGAGACCCACGAGTCCGACCTCGTCCTGACCCAACTCCTCGTCCGATGACCACGACCCCTCACCGCGCCGAGTCGCGCCCACTCGCACCGCCGGCCCCGGCCCAGCGTCGGGGCCCGGCCCAGGCCCCACCCCCGGCATCCCCCGCACCGGTGGCCCGGCGGTGAGCGGGGTCGCGGGGCTGGGGCCGCAGGTGCGGGCGGTCGGGCCCGCGTTCGTGCCGGGGAATCCGCCGTACGGGGCGGCCGGTGGCGGGTACGGCCAGGGCGTGGTCCAGCACCCGGCCGATCCGCTCACCGTGCTCGCGCACGGGATCGGATCCCAGCACGATCTGCCCATCTCCCCCTTCTACGCGTTCGCCGGTGCCTTCGTCGCGCTCTTCGTCTCCTTCCTCGTACTCGGCCTCCTCTGGTCCGACTCCCGCTTCCGCGGGGACCGTTCGGGCATCGCCCTGCCCGCCGGGCTCCAGCGGGTGGCCGACGCGCCGGCCACCCGCACCGCCCTGCGCGGGCTCGGCCTCGCGGCCGCGCTCGCCGTCCTCCTCCACCTCCTCCTCGGTCCCGACGACCCCGCCCGCAACCCCGCTCCCGGAGCCGTCTACGTCCTCCTGTGGGTCGGCCTCGTGCCGGCCTCCCTCCTCCTCGGTCCCGTCTGGCGCCTCCTCAGCCCGCTCCGCGCGCTGTACCGCCTGTTCGCCCTGCCGGGGAGGCACCGCAGGGCCCGTTCCGCGGCCACCGTCGGTGGCTGCGCCGCCACCGGCCCCGCCGCAGCCACCGACGGTGCCCCCCGCACCGGGAGCCGCTCCCGCGGCCCGCGACGCCCGCCACCGCACCTCACCGCGGTCGCGGGGCGCCCGAGCCCGGAGTCCCCCGCGCCCCGCCCGATCCCGGCCCGGCTGGGGCAATGGCCCGCGGCCGCAGGGCTGTTCGCCTTCACCTGGCTCGAACTCGTCTCTCCCGATCCCGCCTCCACCACCACCCTCCTGATCGCCCTGACCGGCTACGCCACCGTCCAGCTCCTGCTCGCCGCCCGCTTCGGCGAGCGCTGGTTCGCCGACGGAGACGCCTTCGAGGTGTATTCCGTCCTCCTGGCCCGGCTCTCCCCCCTCGGCCGCCGCAGCGACGGCCGCCTCGTTCTCCGTAACCCCTTCCACGGACTCGACGCGACACCCGAGCGGCCCGGACTCGTCGCCACCGTCTGCGTCCTGCTCGGATCCACCGCCTACGACGGCTTCTCCGACAACCCCTCGTGGATCAACGCGATCCAGACCTCCCCCCTCGGCCGCACCCCGGCGGCCACCCTCGGACTCCTCGGCTCCATCGCCCTCGTCGCCGCCCTCTTCTGCCTCTGCGCGGCGGTCACCCGCCTCGTCTGCGGCCCGCACCCCGGCCCGCTGACCGCCTTCGCGCACTCACTGGTACCGATCGCGCTCGGCTATCTCGTCGCCCACTACTTCTCCCTCCTGGTAACCGAAGGACCACGCACAGTAAGCATGGCACTCGGCACTGACAACGCCCCAGATCCCTTGCCGCCACTGGGCCCCGGCGGTCTCGCCGCCCTCCAGGTCGTCGCCGTCGTCACCGGCCACGTCCTCGGGGTGATCGCCGCGCACGACCGTTCCGTACGCCTCTTCCCACCCGCGAAGGCCGTCGCCGGACAACTGCCGCTGCTCGCGCTGATGATCACTTACACGGTCGGCGGCCTCAGCCTGCTGCTGAACTGACCGCGTGGAACCGGTACCGCCGCCGACCCGTGAGCCCAGGAGCGGCATGATGGACCCCGTGCCCCCAGCCCACCCCCTGCGCCGGACGCCGATCCAGCAGCGCAGCGCCGACCGCCTCGAGCGGATCCTCGACGCCTGCGCGGAGCTCCTGGACGAGACCGGGTACGAGAACCTCAGCACCCGGGCCGTCGCCCTGCGCGCCGGCGTGCCCATCGGCTCGGTCTACCGGTTCTTCGGGAACAAACGGGCCATGGCCATCGCCCTTGCCCACCGCAACCTCGAGCGTTACGCCGACGGCATCGAGCAGCGGCTCGCCGCCCTCCCGGCGACCCACTGGCGACCGGTCGTCGACGCGGTGCTGGACGAGTACTTGGTCATGAAGCGCAGTGTCCCCGGCTTCGCGCTCGTGGACTTCGGGGTGCCCGCGCCGCCGTCCGAGGGGCCCGCATCCGACCCCAACCACCTGGTCGCCGTCCGCCTCACCGAACTGCTCGGCACCCACCTCGCCCTCACCCCGGACGCCACCCTGGAACGGGCCGTCCTGGTCGCGGTCGAGGCCACCGACGCCCTGATCCAGCTGGCCTTCCGCAACGACCCGACCGGCGACCCCGGCATCGTCGACGAGACCCGCGCGATGATGCACGCCTATCTCGCCCGCGTCCTGGACTGACGGCCGACGGCCGCCCCGCACCGCCCTGCCCCGCCCTGCCCCGCCCCGCGTCCGCCCGGCCCGCCTCGAGTCCGACCCGGCCATGGCCACTGCCGCGACTGCGGCCCCGGCCCCGGCCCCGGCCCCGGCCCCGGCCCCGGCCCCGACCCCGGCCTCCCCGCCACCATCCGGCGCCGCAGGACCCTCCCCAGCGTGCCTACCGGTCGGTATGCTCGGTGCCGCCCGCGCGGCAGCACCGGCCGCGCGCCCGTGCCGCAGCCTGCCGCCCCTGGAGGGCCCATGCCCCGCACCGCCCTGCGCATCTGTCCGCTCTGCGAAGCCACTTGCGGCCTCACCCTCACCATCGAGGGCGCTACCGTCACCGGCGCCCGGGGCGACCGGGAGGACGTGTTCAGCCGCGGCTTCATCTGCCCCAAGGGCGCCGCCTTCGGTGGCCTCGACTCGGACCCCGACCGGCTGCGGACCCCCCTCGTCCGGCGCGACGGCCGACTCCAGGAGGCCACCTGGGAGGAGGCCTACGAGGCCATCGCCGCTGCCGTCCCCGCCCTCGTGCGGGAGTACGGATCCCAGTCCGTCGGAGTGGTCCTGGGCAACCCGAACGTCCACACCATGGCCGGGCAGCTCTACCCGTCACTGCTCCTCAAGGCCCTCGGCACCCGCAACCTCTTCACCGCCAGCACCCTCGACCAGATGCCGAAACACGTCTCCAGCGGACTGCTCTTCGGGGACCCCTCCGCCATCCCGGTCCCGGACCTCGACCGCACCGACTTCCTGCTGCTGCTCGGGGCCAACCCGGTCGAGTCCAACGGTTCCCTGTGCACCGCCCCCGACTTCCCCGGCCGGCTCAAGGCGTTGCGGGCCCGGGGCGGCACCCTCGTGGTCGTCGACCCGCGCCGCACCCGTACCGCCAAGCTCGCCGACCGCCACCTCGCGCCGCGTCCGGGCAGCGACGCGCTGCTGCTCGCGGCCCTCGCACGGACGCTGCTCGCCGGGAGGCCGGCCGTCCCCGACGCACTCGCGGAACACGTACGGGGGATCGGGGAACTCCGCGAAGCGCTCGACAGTTTCACTCCTGAGGCCGTTGCCCCCGCCTGCGACCTCACGGCCGGAGAGATCCGCGACCTCGCCCGCGACCTCGCGGCCGCGCCGACCGCCGCCGTCTACGGGCGGATCGGCAGCTGCACCGTGGAGTACGGCACGCTGGCCAGCTGGCTGGTCGATGTGCTGAACATCCTGACCGGCAATCTCGACCGGCCGGGGGGAGCCCTGTTCCCGTTGTCCGCGACCGACCGCGCACCCCGGCCGGCCGGGCCCGGCAAGGGCTTCCGCCTCGGGCGCTGGCACAGCCGGGTCAGCGGCCACCCCGAAGCCAAGGCCGAACTGCCCATGTCCGCGCTGGCGGAGGAGATCGAGACCCCGGGGGAGGGGCGGATCCGCGCCCTCCTCTCCATCGCGGCGAACCCCGTGCTGTCCGCCCCCGACGGCCGGCGCCTCGACGCGGCCCTGGCCGGCCTGGACTTCATGGTCAGCGTCGACCCGTACCTGAACGAGACCTCACGCCACGCGCACGTCGTCCTGCCCCCGCCCCCGCCCTCGCAGAGCGCCCACTTCGACTTCTCCTTCAACGCCTTCGCCATCCGCAACCAGGTCCGTTACTCGCCGCCCGCCATCCCGCTCGAAGAGGGGCGGATGGACGAGTGCGAGATCCACGCGCGCCTCGTGCTCGCCGTCTCCGGCATGCACGGGGCCGACCCGGCGGCCGTGGACGACCTCGCCGTGCGGACCGCTCTCGCCAAGGAGAGCGCCGACCCGGACTCCCCGCTGCACGGGCATGACCCGGTGCGGCTCGCCGGCCTGCTCTCCGGCGCCACGGGCCCCGAGCGCCGCCTCGACCTGATGCTCCGCCTCGGGCCCTACGGAGACCGGTTCGGCGCCGCCCCGGCCGTGCCCGGGAGCGGCGCGACAGAGGCCGGCGCGGGTACCGCTGACGGCGCGGCGGGACCCGGCCTCAACCT
Organism: Streptomyces sp. NBC_00435; assembly: GCF_036014235.1. Taxonomy (GTDB): domain Bacteria; phylum Actinomycetota; class Actinomycetes; order Streptomycetales; family Streptomycetaceae; genus Streptomyces. Next base: position 1,822,932 of record NZ_CP107924.1, on the reverse strand, counting down.
GGAGCGTCTGCGCGCGCACCCGCACGGAATCGATCTGGGCCCGCTGCGGCCCCGGCTCCCGGGCCTGCTGAGGACGCGCAGCGGCAGCATCGAGCTGCTGCCCGACCCGATCGCGGCCGAGCTGCCCAGGCTCCGCGCGGCGCTCGCCGACCGCCCCGCCGCCCTGGTGCTCGTGGGCCGCCGCCATCTTCGGTCCAACAACAGCTGGTTGCACAACGTGCCGGCCCTCACCGGAGGTTCCAACCAGTGCACCCTCCAGGTCCACCCGGACGATGCGGGCCGGCTCGGCCTCACCGACGGGCGTCTGGTCCGGGTCACCGCCGACGGCGGCAGTCTGGAGGTCCCCGTAGAGGTCACCGACACCGTCCGCGCCGGAGTCGTGAGCCTCCCGCACGGCTGGGGCCACGACCGCGCCGGCACCCGGCTCTCGGTGGCCGCGGCCGTCCCCGGTGTCAACGTCAACCAGCTTCTCGACGGCACCCGGCTCGACCCGCTTTCCGGAACGGCCGTGCTCAATGGTTTCCCCGTCGAACTGACACCCATGCCCTGAGCTGCGGTTTTGCTCGTATTGCTCGCGCGTCGACGTCTTGTTGGCCCCAGGAGGAGGGGCCTAGGTTCCCCCCATGCTGACCTTCCTCGGCTTCTCCATGATCGCCACCTTCCTGGTCCTGATCATGCTGAAGAAACTGTCGCCCATCGCGGCCCTCGTCCTCATCCCCGCGCTGTTCTGCGTCTTCGCCGGACAGGGCGCGCAGCTCGGGGACTACGTCATCGACGGGGTCGGCAAGCTCGCGCCGACCGCCGCGATGCTGATGTTCGCCATCGTCTACTTCGGCGTGATGATCGACGTCGGCCTCTTCGACCCGATCGTGCGCGGCATCCTGCGCTTCTGCAGGGCCGACCCGATGCGCATCGTGGTCGGCACCGCCGTACTCGCCGCCATCGTCTCCCTCGACGGCGACGGCTCGACCACGTTCATGATCACCGTCTCGGCGATGTACCCGCTCTACAAGCGCCTCGGCATGAGCCTGGTGGTGATGACCGGAGTCGCGGCCACCGCCAACGGCGTCATGAACACCCTCCCCTGGGGCGGCCCGACGGCCCGTGCCGCCACCGCCCTCAAGCTGGACGCCGGCGACATCTTCGTACCGATGATCCCGGCGCTCGCGGTGGGCCTGATCTTCGTCTTCCTCCTGGCCTACGTCCTCGGCCGCAAGGAGCGCCGCCGCATCGGCCTGCTGACCTTCCCGGCCGGTACGGGGCGAACCGAGGAGCGCGCGGAGGGGGCTGACGGGGATCTCCTGGTCGCGGCCGGTACGGGCCCGGCAGCCGGGGGAGCGCGTACGTCCTCCACCGTGACGACCCGGGCAGCCCGGCCCGCCGCGGCCACCGGCTCCGCTCCCTCCGGCGCGGACGACGGTGCGGGCGGTGGTCCGGACGGCGGTACGGGCGGCGGTCCGGACGGCGGTCCGGACGGCGGTCCGGGCGGCGGTCCGGGCGGCGGCGGCCCGGACGACGGTGCCACTCCCGGCGAGGACGGGTTCCAGGGCCTCGACCCGCACCGCGCGACCTTGCGCCCCCGCCTCTACTGGTTCAACGCGGGGCTCACCGTCGCGCTCCTCACCACCATGATCATGGAGTTGCTCCCGATCCCGGTGCTCTTCCTCCTCGGCGCCGCCCTCGCGCTCACCGTCAACTTCCCCCACATGCCGGACCAGAAGGCCCGGATCGCCGCCCATGCCGACAACGTCCTGAACGTCGCCGGCATGGTCTTCGCCGCTGCGGTCTTCACCGGAGTCCTCGCCGGCACCGGCATGGTCAAGGACATGGCCGACTGGCTGGTCGGCGCCATCCCCGACGGCATGGGCCCGCACATGGCCCTGGTCACCGGCCTGCTCAGCCTCCCGCTCACCTACTTCATGTCCAACGACGGCTTCTACTTCGGCGTCCTTCCGGTCCTCGCCGAGGCCGGCGCCGCCCACGGAGTCTCCCCGCTCGAGATCGCCCGTGCGTCCCTGGTCGGCCAGCCCCTGCACATGTCGAGCCCGCTGGTGCCCGCCGTCTACGTCCTCGTCGGCATGGCCAAGGTCGAGTTCGGCGACCACACCCGTTTCACCGTGAAATGGGCGGCCCTGACCTCCCTGGTGGTCCTGGCGGCAGGGATGCTTTTCGGCATCATCTGACCTGGCCGGCCCCTGGCGCACATAAAACTACCGACGCTAGTTTGTAGGGTGTTGGCGACGTCGGGTCCACCGGTCCGCAGGTCTAGAGGTCTACGCGCTCGTGCGCGTTCGGGAGGAATGCCATGAAGGCCCACGACGGGATGTACATCGGCGGCGAGTGGCGGCCCGCCCTCGGCGACGGCCGGATAGAGGTCCTCAACCCGGCCGACGAGCGGCTCATCGCCACGGTTCCGGCCGGTTCGGCCGAGGACGTGGACGCGGCCGTACGAGCGGCCCGCGCGGCCTTCCCGGCCTGGGCGGCCACGGCTCCGGCCCGGCGGGCCGCCCTCATCGGGGCCCTTCGCGACGTGCTGGTCGCCCGCAAGAGCGAGATCGCCGCGACGGTCACCGCCGAGCTGGGCTCGCCGCTGGGATTCTCGGAGATGGTCCACGTCGGGGCGCCGATCGCCGTGGCCTCCTCCTTCGCCGAGCTCGGGGCCTCGTACGCCTTCGAGGAGCGCATCGGGAACTCGACCGTGCTGCTGGAGCCGGTCGGGGTCGTCGGGGCGATCACTCCCTGGAACTACCCGCTGCACCAGATCGTTGCCAAGGTGGCGCCCGCTCTCGCCGCAGGCTGCACCATCGTCCTCAAGCCCGCCGAGGACACCCCGCTCACCGCACAGCTCTTCGCCGAGGCCGTGCACGAGGCGGGGATCCCGGCCGGGGTCTTCAACCTGGTGACCGGCACCGGTCCGGTCACCGGCCAGGCCCTGGCCGCGCATGAGGGAGTCGACCTCGTCTCCTTCACCGGATCCACCGCGGTCGGCAAGCAGATCGGTGCCACGGCCGGCGCCGCCGTCAAGCGGGTCGCCCTCGAGCTGGGCGGCAAATCGGCCAATGTCATCCTGCCCGGCGCCGACCTCGCCAAGGCCGTCGCGGCGGGCGTGGGCCACGTCATGAACAACGCCGGCCAGAGCTGCAACGCCCTCACCCGCATGCTCGTCCACCGGGACCAGTACGAGGAGGCGGTCTCCCTCGCCGCCACGGCCGCGGCCAAGTACGCCTCCGGTGACCCCCTCGACCCGGGCACCCGCCTCGGCCCGGTCGTCAGCGCCAAGCAGCGCGACCGGGTGCGCGGCTTCATCACCAAGGGCATGGAGGAAGGCGCGCGCCTCGTCGCGGGCGGGCCCGAGGCGCCGCACGGGCAGGGGTACTTCATCGCCCCGACCGTGTTCGCCGACGTCACACCCGGGATGACCATCGCCCAGGAGGAGATCTTCGGTCCCGTGCTGTCGATCCTGCCCTACGAGGACCAGGACGAGGCCCTGGCCATCGCGAACGGCACCGACTACGGGCTGGGCGGGGCGGTCTGGGCCGCGGACGAGGAGACGGCCGTGGCCTTCGCCCGCCGCATGGACACCGGCCAGGTGGACATCAACGGCGGCCGCTTCAACCCGCTCGCGCCCTTCGGCGGGTACAAGAAGTCCGGTGTGGGTCGCGAGCTGGGCCCGCACGGCCTCGCCGAGTACCTGCAGACCAAGTCCTTGCAGTTCTGACCCGGCCGTCCCCGGGCGGTCCGCGCCGCCCGGGCCGGCGACCCGGCCATCCCCGTCCCGGGCACGCCGGCCCGCCAGCCCGGGCCACCCCGCCCCGGGCACCCGCCCCGCACCTATGAGCCCCACGGAGACGACGATCATGGTCCGCGCCGCCATCCTGCCCGCCGTCGGAGCCCCGTTGGAGATCCGGGACATCGTGCTGCCCGATCCCGGCCCCGGCCAGGTCCGGGTACGGCTCGCCGCCGCCGGGGTCTGCCACTCCGACCTCTCCCTCACCAACGGCACCATGAGGGTCCCCGTACCCGCCGTCCTCGGCCACGAGGGCGCGGGCACGGTCCTCGCCGTAGGTGAGGGGGTCACCCATGTGGCGCCCGGCGACGGGGTGGTGCTCAACTGGGCGCCGTCCTGCGGGGAGTGCCACCACTGCTCGATCGGCGAGGTCTGGCTCTGCGCCAACGCGCTCTCCGGGGTCGGGGCGGTCTACGCCCACGACTTCCGGGGCGCCGAGCTGCACCCCGGGCTGAACGTGGCCGCCTTCGCCGAGGAGACGGTCGTCGCGGCCAACTGCGTGTTGCCCGCCCCCGCCGGGATCCCCCTCACCGAGGCAGCGCTGCTCGGCTGCGCCGTCCTCACCGGCTACGGAGCCGTCCACCACAGCGCCAAGGTCCGCCCCGGCGAGTCGGTGGCCGTCTTTGGAGCCGGGGGCGTGGGGCTCGCGGCCCTCCAGGCGGCCCGTATCGCGACCACGGGCCCGATCGTGGCCGTGGACGTCTCCCCGGCGAAGGAGGAACTGGCCAGGGCGGCCGGGGCCACCGAGTTCGTGCTCGCGTCCGAGACCACGGCCAAGCAGATCCGTGCGCTGACCGGGGGCCACGGCGCGGACGTGGCCGTCGAGTGCGTCGGCCGGGCCGAGACCATCCGGGGCGCCTGGGAGTCCACCCGGCGCGGCGGGCGTACGACGGTCGTCGGCATCGGCGGCAAGGAGCAGCAGGTCGGCTTCAACGCGCTGGAGATCTTCCACTTCGCCCGCACCCTCACCGGCTGCGTCTACGGCAACAGCGACCCCGCACGCGACCTTCCGGTGATCGCCGCCCATGTCCGCGCGGGCCGGCTCGACCTCGGGGCCCTGGTCACCGACCGCATCACCCTCGACGGCATCCCGGCCGCCTTCGACGCGATGCTCGCGGGCAAGGGGGGCCGCTCGCTGGTGGTCTTCTGACCCGGCCCGACGGCGTCAGGCGGTCTCCCGCAGCGCCTCGTACTGGATGGCCAGCCCGTCCAGCAGGGCCGCCAGGCCCGTCTCGAAGGCGCCCTCGTCCACCTCGCGCCGGCGCTCCGCCAGCAGGTGGGCCTGGCCCAGGTGCGGGTAGTCCGAGGGGTCGTACGCCGTCTCGTCGTCGACGAACCCCCCGGCGAAGGAGCCCACCGCGGACCCGAGGATGAAGTAGCGCATCAGCGCACCGATCCGGGTCGCCTGCGCGGGCGGCCAGCCGGCCGCGGTCATCGAGCCGAAGACGGCGTCGGCCACCCGCAGTCCGGCCGGCCTGCGGCCCGGTCCGCGCGCCAGTACCGGCACGATGTTCGGATGGTCGGACAGGGCGGACCGGTAGGAGTGGGCCCAGTCGCGTAGCGCGATCCGCCACCCCCGGCCGTCGCCGGCCTCGAACATCGACAAGTCGACCCGCGCGCTCACCGCGTCGGCGACCGCGTCCAGGATCTCGTCCTTCGTGCGGAAGTGGTTGTACAGCGAGGGGCCGCTGACACCCAGCGCCGCCGCCAGCCGCCGTGTCGAGACGGCTTCCAGCCCCTCGGCGTCCACCAGCGCGCCCGCCGCCTCGACGATGCGGGATCTGCTGAGCAGGGGCTTGCGCGGTCTGGCCATGCGCCACATAGTAAGGCTGCCCCGCTTAAACTAGCGGTGCTAATTAATCCTGCCCCGTCGATGCCGTCCATCGATGCCGTCCGTCAATGGCGCCCATCCATGGCGTCCCGTCGACGCCGTCCCGCCCGGAGGTGCCCGGTGAATCTGGAGCTCAGCGAGGAGCAGTCCGCCGTCCGCGATCTCGCCCGCGCGTTCACCGAGCGGGAGATCGTCCCGTACGCCGCCGCGTGGGACCGGGCCGAGAGCGTGGACCGGGCCATCGTCGAGAAGCTCGGATCGGTCGGCTTCCTCGGCCTGACCATCCCCGAGGAGTACGGCGGCTCCGGCGGTGACCACCTCTCCTACGTGCTGGTCACCGAGGAGCTCGGACGCGGCGACTCCGCCGTGCGCGGCATCGTCTCCGTCTCCCTCGGCCTGGTCGCCAAGACCGTCGCGGCCTGGGGGAGCGAGGAGCAGAAGCGTGCCTGGCTGCCCCGCCTGTGCTCCGGCGAGGCGCTCGGCTGCTTCGGCCTCACCGAGCCCGGTACCGGGTCCGACGCCGCCACCCTCACCACCCGGGCCACCCGCGAGGGGGACTCGTACGTGGTCAGCGGCAGCAAGATGTTCATCACCAACGGCACCTGGGCCGACGTGGTCCTCCTCTTCGCGCGGACGAACGACGAGCCCGGCCACCGCGGGATCTCCGCCTTCCTCGTGCCCACCGACGCCCCGGGCCTGACCCGCCGCGAGATCCACGGCAAGCTGGGCCTGCGCGGCCAGGCCACCGCCGAACTCGCCCTCGACGCGGTGCGCGTACCCTCCACCGCGATGCTCGGCCCTGAGGGCAAAGGCTTCTCGGTGGCCATGTCGGCCCTCGCCAAGGGCCGGATGTCGGTCGCCGCGGGCTGCGTCGGCATCGCCCAGGCGGCGCTCGACGCGGCCGTCTCCTACGCCGCCCAGCGCGAGCAGTTCGGCAAGCCGATCGCCCACCACCAGCTGGTCCAGGAGCTGATCGCCGACATCTCCGTCGACGTGGACGCGGCCCGGCTGCTGACCTGGCGGGTCGCCGACCTGATCGACCGCGGCCTGCCCTTCGCCACCGAGTCCTCCACCGCGAAGCTCTTCGCCTCCGAGGCCGCCGTCCGCGCCGCGAGCAACGCCCTCCAGGTGCACGGCGGTTACGGCTACATCGACGAGTACCCGGCCGGCAAACTGCTGCGCGACGCCCGCGTGATGACCCTGTACGAGGGCACCAGTCAGATCCAGAAGCTGCTGATCGGCCGTGCCCGTACGGGGGTCTCGGCGTTCTGAACTCCGGCCCCCGAGGTCTCCGCGGGCCTGAACCCCCTGAGTACGTACGTGAGTACGCGCGCGGATGTGCCGCGGTCCGGCCGGCCCGAAGCTGGACCCATGAACGAGACACCGGTCAAGCAGCAGAACACGGGGGCTTACTACGGCCAGGCCGTCGCCTCCTTCGGGATCGCCATCGGCGCCGTGGCGCTGGGGATCTACAACATGAACGCCGACGGCTGGGTCCGCGCCTTCCTCGGCATCGCGGTCCTCTACCTCACCACCTCGGCCTTCACCCTCGCCAAGGTGGTCCGCGACCGTCAGGAGGTCACGCAGATCGTCAGCCGGGTCGACCAGGCCAGGATGGAGAAGATCATGACGAGCTACGACCCCTTCGCTCCGAAGCCGCCCACCGTCCAGGAACGCTAAGCGCTTGCTCACCCTCCGGTAAGGTGTTCATTCCTACAAGCCGAAGAGGGTGAGCGAGCGATGGACAGCGCGGAGGAGATCGGCGGCTACCGGCCGTGGTCGGAGGTCACTCCCGACGCCGCGCGGCGGCTGCTCGTCGCCGCCGTGGAAGCCTTCGCGGAGCGCGGGTACCACGCCACGACCACGCGGGACATCGCAGGGCGGGCGGGCATGAGCCCGGCCGCGCTCTACATCCACTACAAGACCAAGGAAGAGCTGCTCCACCGGATCAGCCGGATCGGCCACGACAAGGCCCTGGAGATCCTGGACATCTCCGCCTCCGGCACCGGCAGCGCCGCCGAGCGGCTCGACGCGGCCGTACGGTCCTTCGTGCGATGGCACGCGGCGCATCACACCACCGCGCGCGTGGTCCAGTACGAGCTCGACGCCCTCGCTCCGGAGCACCGCTCCGAGATCGTGGCGCTGCGCCGGCAGAGCGAGGCGGCCGTCCGCCGCATCCTCGCCGAAGGCGTCGCGGCGGGGGAGTTCTCGGTCCCCGACGTCCCCGGCACCACCCTCGCCGTGCTGTCCCTGTGCATCGACGTGGCCCGGTGGTTCAGCACGGACGGCCGCCGCACGCCCGACGAGGTCGGCGCGCTCTACGCCGACCTCGTGCTCCGCATGGTGGGCGCCCGCCCCGGCGGCGGGGCCCCGGCCGCTCCGGGCGCGGCTCAGAAGTAGTAGCGGGACACCGACTCCGCCACGCACACGGGCTTCGCGCCGCCCTCGAGCTCGACCGTGACGGTCGCCGCCACCTGGACGCCGCCGCCCGCCTCCACGACCTCCGTGATCAGTGCGGTCGCGCGCAGCCGCGAGCCGACCGGCACCGGTGCGGGGAAACGCACCTTGTTGACCCCGTAGTTGATGCCCATCCTCATGCCCTCGACCCGCATGATCTGCGGTACCAGGCTCGGCAGTAGCGACAGCGTGAGGTATCCGTGCGCGATGGTGGAGCCGAAGGGCCCGTCCGCCGCCCGCTCCGGGTCCACGTGGATCCACTGGTGGTCCCCGGTGGCGTCCGCGAAGAGGTCGATCCGCTTCTGGTCCACCTCCAGCCAGCCGCTCGGGCCGAGCGGCTGGCCGATCCCGGCGGTGAGCTCCTCGGCGGACGTGAAGATCCTCGGCTCGGACATACCCGTACCTCTCCCTGGCTGATCGGCTGGCTAATAAGCGCTTGCTCAGCGTTCAGGATGCAGCATGCTGGGGCCGCATGTATCTGTCAACGACGCACCTGACAGCGAATGTCGGACCGGCGGACTACCCTCGGCGGTGTGCCGCAGATTCCCGAGAAGGTCCACGAGCTCACCGTCGGCCAGCTGTCCGCCCGCAGCGGCGCGGCCGTCTCCGCGCTGCACTTCTACGAGACCAAGGGCCTGATCAGCAGCCGCCGCACCTCCGGCAACCAGCGCCGCTACGGCCGTGACGCGCTGCGCCGCGTGGCGTTCGTGCGCGCCGCCCAGCGGGTCGGTATCCCGCTCGCCAGCATCCGCGACGCGCTCGCGCAGCTCCCCGAGGGCCGCACGCCCAACCGGGAGGACTGGGCGCGGCTGTCCGCCAGCTGGCGCGCCGAGCTCGATCACCGCATAGCGCGACTGGGCCGCCTGCGGGACCACTTGGCCGACTGCATCGGCTGCGGCTGCCTTTCACTGGAGAACTGCGCGCTCTCCAACCCGGACGACGTCTTCGGCGAACGCCTCACCGGATCCCGGCTGTAGCGTCCTCACGGGCGCGGGTCGCCGCCGCGACCAGTTCGGCGTTCGTCCGGGCCGCCCGCCCGTCCGGCAGGCTCAGTACGTCTCCTACGCCGATCCGCGCGCCGGTACCCCTCCGCGCGGCCAGCCGCAGCACGGGCCAGGCGGCCCCCTCGCGCCCGAACAGCAGCAGGGGCACGGGTGGCAGCCGGTGCGTCCCGACGACCCACCCGGGGTCGGCGGAGGGGAGTTCGAGCAACAGGCGGACCCGCGCGTGGTCCCGTACCGGCCAGGCGAGGAACCGCCCCAGCGGCCCGGGCTCCGCGCCGACCGGGACCTCCGCGTCCACCCCCACCCCGCGCTCCAGCAGCAGCTCGGCGAGCTCAGGCGCCCCCGGCTCCGCGAACCGCACCACCGCACGGTCCGGCAGCACCGCCCAGCTCCGCACCCGCGCCAGCCGCTCCGCGGGCCCGGGCTCGGCGGCAACGCTCGCGAGCACGCCGACCGGCACACCGGTGCCCGCTCGGGCCCCGACTCCGGTTCCCGCGCCCCGCAGCGCCTCCAGCAGGGGACCCATCACGCGGGGGGAGAGGCTCTCGCGACCGCACGGGGTGCGGGGGTGGACCAGCACCTCCCCGGCCCCGGCCGCCACCGCGGCCAGCGCCGACTCCACCAGGTCCCCGGGGGTCATCGGTACGGCCGTCCCGTCGGCGGCGCTCCGTGAGCCGTTCAGCGACACCATGAGCGGTGGCCCGGGTGTGGGTCTCACGCCGCACCCGCCAGATCGACCCCGGACAGCGCCGGGTCCGCGAGCGCCGGTCTGGGCACCACGATTCCGCAGCCCGCGCACACCGGCCCGTCCCACGCCCACGGTGCGCCGGCCGGCGCACCGACGGACGGCCGGGAGGAGACGGCCGGCGTCATGCCCGCCCGGCGGGCGGACGGCACACCGACCGCCACCGCGGCCGGCCCGGTCACCGGCCCGGTCGCCGCCCCGGCCACCGGCCCGGTCACCGCCCCGGCCACCGGCCCGGTCACCGCCTCGGTCACCGGTCCAGTCGCAGGGACCGTCCCCGTCACCAGTCCCGCCCCAGCCGTCGCCGGCGACCCCGCCGCTCCCCCCGGTCTCCCCGCCGCCCCGGCCACACCCGCAGGACCCGCCACCGGCCAGTGCAGCTCGCGCGCCCCGCAGACCGGGCAGGCTCTCCCCGGTTCCGACTCCAGCGCCGCCACCAGGCGTCTCAGCACCTCGCCCAGCGTCCCCGAGGGGCGGACCCCCGGATCCGCGCAGCGGACCACCGCGTCCCCGCTCCCGCTCCAGGCCCACTCGGGCCGGCGCAGCCCGTGGTGCTTCTCGCGCCGCCGCCGCTCCGCGAACTGCCGTTCGTACTCCAGCCAGACCGCTCGCGCGTCCTCCAGCTCCTCCAGGGCGGCCACCAGCCGCGAGGGGTCCGCCGCCCGGTCCTCGGGGCCGATCCCGTGCCGGTCGCACAGGTGCCACCAGGTCGCGCGGTGCCCGTACGGGGCGAACCGCTCCAGGCATCGGCGCAGCGAGTGGCGCCGCAGGGCCCGGTCGTTGCGCGCGTCGCGCACCTGGTAGGCCAGACTCCGGAATCCCGCCATCACACCTTCACCTCCGCCGAGCGCCCAGCGCCGAGCGCCGTGCCCGCCGCGCCGTGTCCCCACGGGAGCGGCGCTGTGTGCCCAACATGCCCCGCCCGGTCCGGGCGCATGCGGGGGCGGTCGGGGCGTGCGGGTGGCACATGGCCGGAACTCAGCGCCCCATGCGCCCCGCCACGACCACCAGCCGGGCGAGTTCCTCGTGGCAGATGTCGCTGTGCGCCCCCGAGGGGGCACCGCCGCGCCGGACCACGGAACCCGCGTCCACGCTGACACAGCCCGCCGCGGGCAGCCCGCCGCGCAGGGCCGCGTCGAGGGTCAGCCGGGGAGCTCCCGGCACCCCCCGCACCCCGTCGTGCCCGATGGCGCCCCACCGCTCGTCGAAACCCAGGAGACCGGCCGAATCGCCCGCGATCCGGGAGGCCAGTGGATAGAACACCTTGAGGGAGGAGTCGTAGGGGGAGTGGCAGGCCGTGACCGGGCCGTCGACCCTGCTCTGCAGCCCGCGCAGGGCGCCTCCGCGCCCCCGGTCGTGCGGCAGGCTGTCGGCGAACGCGTAGTGGGAGAAGGCCCCTTGGAGCAGGGTCAGGGACTTCAGGTTCCGGGCCCCGGACGGAGTCGCGCGCAGGGCGAAGGAGACCACCCGGCCACCGAAGCTGTGGCCGATGAGGTGGATCCGCAGGGCCGGGCGGCGGACGGCCAGCTCCGCCAGCACCGGCCCCAGGCCGTGCTCGCCGACCACTCCGGCCCGGGCCTTCATCTGGTAGTACGTGGCCTGGCGCAGCACCTCCTTGGCCCCGTTCCACAACGTCGGCGGCGCCGCCTCGGCCGGCCCCCCGCCGGAGGGGTCCGCGGGGAAGGTGACTCCCGCCTCGGCCAGGGCGTCGGTGAATGCCCGGCACACCCGCAGGACGTCCTCTGTCAGGAAGGCGGGGACCTCGCGGGGCGCGAAGGGAGCCGCCAGATCGTCGCCGGATCCCACCCCGTCCACCCCGGCCAGCTCCCGTACCAGCGCACCGAACTCGGCGAAGGCCCCCTCGTGCGCCGGCCGCTCCTCGAGGAGTTCGCCCAGCCGGTCCAGCTCCGCCGTCCGGCCCGGCCAGAACGCGCCGAGCGCCCGCCGGGTGGTGGGGTCCAGGGCCGGACCGTGGCCCGGTTCCCCGGCGCCGCCCACTCCGCGCACTCCGCCCCCGCCAAGGGCGCCGTGGGGGTCGAAGTCGGGTATCGGCTCGTCCGAGAAGCGGATCGAGGGCCAGACGACCCCCACGTACCCCAACCGCACCCCGGTCCCCACCAGGTCCGCGAAGGGGGCGTAGAACCGGTCGAAGAGCCGGACCGCCGTGGACCGGTCGGAGTTCCACCCGTGGGCGAAGACCAGCAGGTCGGTGGCCTCGATCCCGAACAGCGCCTCCCGCGCTCCCGGGGCCGCGTCGCCCTGGGCGTCGTAGGTCAGTTCCACGTACGGTCCGGCCGCGATCCCCGCCGCGGTCGCCGTCGCCCCGATGTGCACCATGACGTCCCCCTCCACGCCGTGTCCCTGCTGGACAGCATCCTGCGGACACGCCCACCCGGCCAGCCCCGGGACGTCACCGCCTCACGGATACAGCAGGTACTTCTCCCGCACCGCCGCGAACCCCGCCAGCCCCGCCGCCCAGTCGCCCGCGATCTCCTCCACGCCGGCCCCCGCGTCGACCATCCGCCGGACCCGGTCCGAGCCCGTCAGCCGGTCGATCCAATGGTCCGCCCGCCAGGCGAAGCCGCTCCACGTCCGCCGCGCGGTGACCAGCAGACCGATCCCCGCCCGTACCGGATCGAAGGCCTCCCGGTCGTGCACGAGCAGCCGGACCCCGCCGCAGGTCTTCCCGGCGTGCTTGGAGAAGGAAGGCGTGAAATAGGCCTCCCGGAACCACACCCCGGGCAGCTCCAGCGCGTTCGCGGCCTCCGCCCACCGCCGGTCCACGCCCTCCGCGCCGACCAGTTCGAAGGGGGTGGTCGTACCGCGCCCCTCCGACAGGTTCGTCCCCTCGAACAGACAGGTCCCGGCGTACGCGAGGGCCGTGCCCGGGGTCGGCATGTTCGGGCTCGGCGGTACCCACGGCAGCCCGGTCGCGTCGAAGAACGACTCCCGCCGCCACCCGGCCATCCGCACCACCCGCAGCCGGACCCCGTCCCCGGCCGGACCGCTTCCCCGGAGGAACTCGCCCGCGAAGAGCCCGGCCAGCTCGCCCGCCGTCATCCCGTGGGCCAGCGCGATCGGCTCCCGGCCCACGAAGCTCGCGTACGGGCGCTGCAGGACGGGGCCGGCCGCCCGCCGGCCGCCGACCGGGTTGGGCCGGTCCAGCACCACCACCGCCTTGCCGGCGAGCGCGGCCGCGCGCATGCAGTCGTAGAGGGTCCAGATGTAGGTGTAGAAGCGGGCGCCGACGTCCTGGATGTCGAAGACGACGGTGTCGACCCCGGCCCCCGTGAACACGTCCGCGAGCGCCTGCCCGCTCTTGTCGTACGTGTCGTGGACGGGCAGACCGGTCGCCGGATCCCGGCCGGCCCCCTCCGAACCGCCCGCCTGCGCGGTGCCCCGGAAGCCGTGCTCGGGCCCGAACACCGCGACCAGGTCGACGCGTTCGTCGGCATGCAGTACGTCGACCAGGTGGCGGGCGTCCGCGGTGATCCCGGTGGGGTTGGTGACCACCCCGACCCGCTGCCCGGCCAGTACGGCGTACCCGTCCGCGGCGAGCCGATCGAACCCGGTCCGCACCCGGCCGCCCCCGGCGGAGCCCGCGGCAGCCCCCCGGGCACCACCCGGAGCCGCCCGTGCCAGCGCCTGCGCCGTCCCCGGCAGTCCCGCCCCCCAGGTACCGGCGGCCCCCGCCGCCCCGGCCAGCCCCAGCATCCCGCGTCGCGACAGCGTCATCGCGCCAAAGTAGGGCGCAGCACCCTTCCGTCCTGACATACCGACTGGTTAGTCTGCCGGAGATCCGGCACGCGGCAGCAGGCCGCGAGGGCACGAAGGGTGAACCCGTGAACGCGTTCCAGGACCAGCGAGTCGTCGTCACCGGCGCGGGCGGCGGCATCGGCGCCGCCCTCGCCCACCGCTTCGCCGCAGAGGGGGCCACCGTCGTGGTCAACGACCTCGACCCGGCCAGGGCCGCCGCCGTCGCGGAGGCGATCGGCGACCGCGCCGTCGCCGTCCCGGGCGACGCTTCGGCCGTCGTCGACCGGGCCCGTGAGGCGCTCGGGGGCCAGGTGGACGTCTACTGCGCCAACGCCGGACTCGCCTCCGGAGGCGACGCCTTCGCGGAGGAGGCCGTCTGGGAAGCGGCCTGGGACACCAACGTCATGGCCCACGTCCGGGCCGCCCGGCTGCTGCTGCCCGACTGGCTGGAGCGCGGCGGCGGCCGTTTCGTGTCCACCGTCTCGGCCGCCGGGCTGCTGACCATGATCGGGGCGGCCCCGTACAGTGTCACCAAGCACGGCGCGCTCGCCTTCGCGGAATGGCTCTCGCTGACCTACCGCCACCGCGGCCTCCAGGTCCACGCCATCTGCCCGCAGGGGGTCCGGACCGACATGCTCACCGCCGCCGGATCGGCCGGTGAGCTGGTCCTCGCGCCGACCGCGATCGAGCCGGAAGCGGTCGCGGACGCACTGTTCGACGGCATGGAGAAGGGCCGCTTCTTGATCCTCCCGCACCCCGAGGTCGCGGACTTCTACGCGTCCCGCGCCACCGATCCGGACCGCTGGCTCAGCGGCATGAACCACCTCCAGCGCAAGTGGGAGACCCGGTGACCGCCGACGGGACAACCCCGGGCACCCCGGCCCCGCCCTCCCCCTACGCCGCCAAGCCCTGGCTCGCCCTCCTCAGCCCGGTCCAGCGTGCGCCGATCGCGCCCCCGCCCAGCGTGCTGCACGCCTTCCGGGCCGCCGTGGCCCGCGCCCCCGGACGCACCGCGCTCGCCTACTTCGACGGCCGCGTCGGCTACGCCGAGGCCGACGCGCTCTCCGACTCCCTCGCCGGCCACCTAGTCGCCCGGGGCATCGCCCGCGGGGACCGGGTCGCGGTCATGCTCCAGAACACCCCGCACTTCGTGCTCGCCGTCCTGGCCGCCTGGAAGGCCGGGGCGGTGGTGGTCCCGCTGAACCCGATGTACAAGTCCGGGGAGGTCGGCCACATCCTGCGCGACTCGGGGGCCGCCGCACTGGTCTGCGACGCCCGGGCCTGGCCGGCGTACCTGCGCGAGGCCGCGCGTGGCACGGCCGTACGGACCGTGCTGACCGCCTGCGACCTGGACTTCCAGACCCGCGACGACGTACGGGTCCTCGCGCCGGGCCGCCCCGAGCAGGCGGCCGACGCCGCCGACCTCGCCACAGTGGCCCGCCGGGGCCACCCCGCCCCGGCGGATCCGCTGCTGACGGCCGCCGACACCGCCCTGATCAGCTACACCTCGGGCACCAGCGGCACCCCCAAGGGCGCCGTGAACCTGCACGGCGCGCTCACCCACAACGCCGAGCGCCAGGTGACCGGGCACCCGCTTCCCGAGGGCGCCGGCTACTTCGCCCTCGCCCCGCTCTTCCACATCACCGGGATGGTGTGCGAGCTCGCCGCCTGCTTCACCAACGCCGGCACCCTCGTCCTCGCCCACCGCTTCGACGCCGGAGTCGTCCTCGACGCCTTCCTCGAACACCGCCCCGGCTACACCGTCGGTCCGGCCACCGCCTTCATGGCGCTCGCCGCCCGGCCCGGCGTCACCCCGGACCACTTCTCCTCGTTCCAGGTGATCTCCTCCGGCGGTGCGCCGCTCCCGCCCGCCCTCGTCGAACGCCTGCGCACCGCCTTCGGCTTCTACCTGCGCAACGGCTACGGCCTCACCGAGTGCACCGCCCCCTGCGCCTCCGTGCCCGCGCACCGCGAGGCCCCCGTCGACCCGGCCTCCGGCACCCTCTCCGTGGGCGTGCCGGGCGCGGACACCCTCGTGCGGATCCTCGACGGGAGCGGCGCCGAGGTGCCCCTCGGTGAGAGCGGCGAGATCGCCGTGCGCGGACCCCAGGTCGTCCCCGGCTACTGGGGTCTGCCGGCCGACACGGCCGAGGCCTTCCCGGACGGGGAACTGCGCACCGGGGACATCGGGTTCATGGATGCCGAGGGCTGGCTCTACGTGGTCGACCGCAAGAAGGACATGATCAACGCCTCCGGGTTCAAGGTCTGGCCGCGCGAGGTGGAGGACGTGCTCTACACCCACCCCGGCGTGCGCGAGGCGGCCGTCGTCGGCGTCCCGGACCCCTACCGCGGGGAGAGCGTGAAGGCCTACGTCAGCCTGCGCCCCGGGGCCACGGCCGACCCGGCGGAACTGTCCGCGTACTGCGCCGCGCGCATCGCCGCGTACAAATACCCGCGCCAGGTGGAGATCCTGCCTGTCCTTCCGAAGACGACCAGTGGCAAGATCCTGCGACGGGAACTGCGCGAACGCGACCACGGCTGAAAACAGCCGGACCGCGTCCGCCCGGCGCCGCACACGCGAGGATCACGAAAGGGAGGCGAGCGCCATGGCCGCCAGGACCACGACGGAGACCGCCGGGGCGCACGAGGCCCCGGTACCGCAGCGGCTGCTGGCCGTCGCGACCAGGCTGTTCGCCGAACGCGGCTACGACCGGACCTCGGTCCAGGAGATCGTCGAGGCGGCCGGGGTCACCAAGGGCGCGCTGTACCACTACTTCGGGTCCAAGGACGACCTGCTGCACGAGGTGTACGCGCGGATGCTGCGGCTCCAGCAGCAGCGGCTCGACGCGGTGGCCGATTCCGGCGCACCCGTGGAGGAGCGGCTGCGCGCCGCGGCCGCCGACGTGGTGGTCACCACCATCGAGAACCTCGACGACGCGGCGATCTTCTTCCGGTCCATGCACCAGCTGAGCCCGGAGAAGTTCAAGCAGGTGCGGGCGGAGCGCCGGCGCTACCACGAGCGCTTCCGGGCACTGGTCGAGGAGGGGCAGCGCACCGGGGTCTTCTCGGCCGCCACCCCCGCCGACCTGGTGGTGGACTACCACTTCGGGTCCGTCCACCACCTGTCGACCTGGTACCGCGAGGACGGTCCGCTCACCCCGCAGCAGGTCGCGGACCACCTGGCGGACCTGCTGCTGCGCGCACTGCGGCCGTAGCGGACGGAGCCGTCGCCCCCCGGAGCCCTGGGGCTAGCCGAGCGGAGCGACCTCGCGGCCCCAGGTCTCCCTGGCCACCACGGCGAAGGAGATGTACCAGGCGACGCCCGCCGTGAAGAGGCCGAGGAAGCCGCCGGTGTGGCCGAGCGCCGTGCTCTCGGCCAGGTCACCGAGGGCCAGGAACAGGAACGTCAGCGCCAGCGAGACGAACAGCACCCGGTGCGCGACGTCCAGCTTCATGGCGGCGATCGACATGTACGCGGTGAAGACGAACCAGGCCACGAGGAACCAGCCGGTCGCCACGTGCGCCTGGTCGGCGGGGAGTGTCGGGACGACGAACTTCACGTAGGCGGCGAAGGACATCCAGAACGCGCCGTACGAGACGAACGCCGTGGTCCCGAAGGTGTTGCCGCGGCGGAACTCCAGCACGCCCGCGACGAACTGCGCGAGGCCGCCGTAGAACAGCGCCAGCGGCAGCACGACGGCGCTGAGCGCGGCGTTCGAGATCAGGCCCGAGTTGAAGAGGCTGAGCACGAAGGTGGTGAGGGCGAACGCCGCCAGACCCAGCGGGCCGGGGTTGGCCGTGGCCTGCGGTGCGGTGACGGAGGAGGCCGTGGCGTGCGGCGCGGCGACGGGGGCCAGGGTGGAGCTGGGCATGGCGAAGGGCACTTTCGGTGGGGGACATCCCGAATATATCGGACGTCCCCAGTGGTCTGGACCATCAAAGGTCCACCCCCGCAGGGCCGAAGTCCCGCGTCCGGCGCTCCGGCCCTCCGGGCCCCGCAGGGCCGGGGGTACCCCGTCCGGCTGCGGAACGGCACCCCCGCCACGCCCGGCGGAGGTTACCGGTACCGCTTCAGCTCCCGGTGCGCCAGCGAGCGCTGGTGCACCTCGTCCGGCCCGTCCGCCAGCCGCAGGGTCCGCGCCGCCGCCCACAGCTCGGCCAGCGGGAAGTCCTGGCTCACCCCGCCCGCGCCGTGCAACTGCACCGCGTCGTCCAGGATCCGCACGACCGCCCGCGGGGTCGCGATCTTGATGGCCTGGATCTCGGTGTGCGCCCCCCGGTTCCCGACCGTGTCCATCAGCCAGGCCGTCTTCAGCACCAGCAGCCGCAGCTGCTCCACGGTGACCCGGGCGTCCGCGATCCAGTTCTGTACGACGCCCTGCGCGGCCAGCTCCTTGCCGAACGCGGTGCGACCCACCGCCCGCCGGCACATCAGCTCGATGGCCCGCTCCGCCATGCCGATGAGCCGCATGCAGTGGTGGATCCGGCCCGGCCCGAGGCGGGCCTGGGCGATGGCGAAGCCGCCGCCCTCCTCGCCGATCAGGTTCGCCGCCGGGACCCGGACCCCGTCGAAGACCACCTCGGCGTGGCCGCCGTGGTCGTGGTCCTCGTACCCGTAGACCGTCATCGCGCGCCGGATCTCGACGCCCGGGGTGTCGCGGGGGACCAGGACCATCGACTGCTGGCGGCGCGGGTCGGCCCCCTCGGGGTCGGTCTTGCCCATGACGATGAAGATCTTGCAGTCCGGGTTCATGGCGCCGGAGATGAACCACTTGCGGCCCGTGATCACGTACTCGTCGCCGCTCGCGGTGCGCTCGATGCGGGTCTCGATGTTCGTGGCGTCCGAGGAGGCCACCTCGGGCTCGGTCATCGCGAAGGCGGACCGGATCTCCCCGGCCAGCAGCGGCTCCAGCCACTGCTTCTTCTGCTCCTCGCTCCCGAACTGCGCGAGCAGCTCCATGTTCCCGGTGTCCGGGGCCGCGCAGTTCGTCGCGGTCGGCGCCAGGTGCGGGCTGCGGCCGGTGATCTCGGCGAGCGGGGCGTACTGGAGGTTGGTCAGCCCGGCCCCGTACTCCGCACCGGGCCGGCCGTGCTGGTCCACAAAGAAAAGGTTCCACAGTCCCTGGCGGCGCGCCTCGGCCTTCAGCTCACCCACCACGGCCGGGGTGTCCCAGGGCGAGGCCAGCCGGGCGCGCTGTTCGGCGGCGACCGGTTCCGCCGGGTGGACGTGCTCCTCCATGAACGTGAGCAGCCGTCCGCGGAGTTCCTCGGTCCGGGCATCGAATGCGAAATCCATCAGGGTTCCTCAGCCTTCCTGGAGGGTGGTCAGACCGTGCTCGATGAAGACCGGGACCAGCTCGCCGATCCGGTCGAAGCCCGCGCCGACGGTCTGCCCGAGCGTGAAGCGGTAGTGAATGCCTTCGAGGATCACCGCGAGCTTGAACCAGGCGAAGGCCGTGTACCAGGCGATCGCGGAGGTGTCCCGGCCCGAGCGCGCCGCGTACCGCTCGATCAGCTCGGCGGGCGCCGGATGTCCCGGAGCGCCGCTGGTCGTGCTCACCGGGGAGTCGGTCAGGCCCAGGTCGGAGCTGTACATCACCAGCAGCCCGAGGTCGGTCAGCGGATCGCCGAGCGTGGACATCTCCCAGTCCAGCACCGCCCGGATCGTGTCGGTGCCGGCCGGGGACCTGCCGATGAGCACGTTGTCGAGCCGGAAGTCCCCGTGCACCACCGTGGGTGCGGGGGAGCCGGGCAGGGCCCGGCCCAGGGCGCCGTGCAGTTCGTCGATCCCGGCGAGCTCCCGTCCCCGGGATGCCGCGAGCTGCTTGCCCCAGCGGCGCAGCTGCCGGTCCAGGAAGCCCTCGGGCCGGCCGAAGTCGCCCAGGCCCACCGCTTCCGGGTCCACCGCGTGCAGGTCCACCAGGGTGTCCACGAGGCCCAGTACCGCCTGCCGGGTCCGCTCGGGGCCGAGCGCGGCCAGCTGGCCGGCCGTCCGGAACGGCACCCCGTCGACGAACTCCATCACGTAGAACGGGGCGCCCAGCACGGCCTCGTCCTCGCACAGCAGCAGCGGCCCGGGCACCGGCACCGCGGTGCCGTGCAGCGCCTCGATGACCCGGTGCTCGCGCCGCATGTCGTGCGCGGTGGCCAGTACGTGCCCCAGCGGCGGCCGGCGCACCACCCAGCGGGAGCTCCCGTCGCCGACCTCGTACGTGAGGTTCGAACGGCCGCCCTCGATCAGCCGGCCGGTGAGCGGCCCGGCCACGAGTCCCGGCAGCACCCGGTCGAGATGACCGCGCAGCCGCTCCAGATCGAGGCCTCGCGGGCCTGCGGGTGCCGGTCCTGGGGCTGAGGTCATGGTGCGCGCCTCCGTACGGGGTTGGCGACGACGGAACGGACGCGACCCATCATGCCGACCAGTCGGTATGCCGTCCAGTAGTCGGGAGCAGGAGGAAGGGGGCGCGGCCCGCGAGACCGCGCGGACGCGGCGGCGGCAGCGCGCGGAAACACCCCCGGCCCGCCCGGCTCAGGCGTGGCAGAGGATGGGGCTCCCGCCATTCATCACGGTCATGTCGCGCAGCACCGAAAGGATGTCCAGGGCGGCTCCCTCGGGCTCCCCGGCCAGCTCCGCGTACGCCCGGTGCAGGTTCGCCACCAGCCGCTCGCTGTCCCGCCAGGCCGCGAACTCGC
This sequence comes from Streptomyces sp. NBC_00435, assembly GCF_036014235.1. Lineage (GTDB taxonomy): Bacteria > Actinomycetota > Actinomycetes > Streptomycetales > Streptomycetaceae > Streptomyces. Next base: position 1,802,662 of record NZ_CP107924.1, on the reverse strand, counting down.
CGAGGTCCGCCCGCCGGGCCGTCTCCAGCGGGGTCAGCCCGTTCGCGCGGCCCTCCCCGGCGAGCTCCGCCACGTACCGCAGATAGCGCTCGGTCGCCTCGTAGGCGGAGGCGTCCGTCAGCGGCCCGTGACCCGGTACGACGGTCTCCGCGCCCAGCGAGCGCAGCAGCTCCAGCGCCCGCAGCGACCCGGCCAGCGAGCCCATCGCCAGGAACGGGGTGCCCTCGGCGAAGACCAGGTCCCCGGTGAAGACGATCCGCTGCGCGGGCAGCCACACGACCGAGTCGCCCGTGGTGTGCGCGACGCCGGGATGGATGACCTGCACCTCGCTCTCACCGACGTACAGGGTCGCCCGGTCGCTGTAGGTCAGGTCGGGCGCGGTGATGTCTATCGCGCCGAAGTCGGTCGCCGGCCAGATCATCTCCAGCTGGTGCCCGGCGGCGAGCTGCTCGGAGCGCGCGTTGTCGTGTCCCAGGATCAGCGCTTCCGGGGCGAACACGCCGTTGCCGTAGGTGTGGTCGCCGTGGTGGTGGGTGTTGACCACCGTGCGGGGGAGCGGTGCCCCCGCCGCCAGCACCGCGTCGCGCAGGGCCAGCGCCCGGCGCTCGGTGGCGGCCGTGTCGACGAGCAGGGTCCGGCCGCCGCCGGTCACGAAGCCGGCGTTGTTCAGGCACCAGCCGCCGTCGGGCTGCACGTAGGCGTACACCCCGTCCGCGGGCTGGACGAGGTACGGCTCTTCCACGGGCATCCGCGCTCTCCCCGGGTCGCTGTGACGGGCTTTCGGCATCCTGCCAGTCGCGGTGGCCCGGGGGGAGAGCGGGGGTTGCGGGTGTTCGGCGGCGCTCGTCCAGCGCCCGCCGGTGCCGGTGCCGGTGCTAGTGCTAGTGCTCGTCGTAGTGGGCGCCGTGCACGGCGTGCCGGTGGCCGTCGTGCAGGTAGTCGACGTGGTCGCCGTGCCGGACGGAGTCGTGTCCGCAGTCCGAGCCGTGCGCGTGCGCGTGGGCGGCGTGCTCGCTGTGCCCGGCGGGCTCGCACTCGTCCCAGTGCCCGGAGTGCTCGCGGTGCAGGTGGCCGTCGTGCGCGTAGTCGAGGTGGTCGCCGTGCCGGACCGGGGTGTGCCCGCAGTCGGCGCCGTGGGAGTGCTCGTGCGTGGGGTGTTCCTGGTGCAGGGTCGTCATGGCGCCGAGGCTAGTGCGGAAAGACCCGGATCACCCCTTCTGTCCGCTCCGTGCCGGGGTGGCGGCACAAGGCGGACCATCGGTTCGTCTGCTCAGACGATGACCGCCATCGCGAAGACGGCCAGGGCCACCGTGCAGGCGGTCGCGGCCAGCGCCGCGCGCGGGAGGAGCCCGGCCGGCCGGACCGCGGCCAGCTCCCGCATCCGCCGGTGCGCCACCCACAGGAAAGCCAGCCAGACCAGCGCGATGACCGCCACCCCGGTCAGCTCCACCGGGGATCCGCGGCCGTGCAGGGCCTGCCGCAGGGCCAGTACGGCCGTCACCGCGCACGAGAGCGTCGTACGCCGCCACGCGAGCCGGGTCCGCTCGGGCTGCAGCCCCGCGTCCCGCCCCCGGGGCCCGTCGCCCCCGTCCCGCCGGCCCGGTGCCTCCTGCCCGTCCCGCCCGCCGAGCGGCACCTGCCCGTCCCGCCCGCCGAGCGGCACCCGCTCGTCCCGCCCGCCGGGTGCTCCCCGGTCGGGGTCGTCGCCCGAGGGGCTCACCGCCCTGTCGTCCAGCCCAGCAGCACGACCACCAGCATCGCCACCGCCACCAGCCCCACGCCCAGGCTCAGCACCACCGGGAATCGCGACAGCGGCAGGTCCTCGCCGCGCCGCATGGCCCGCTCGCACCGCACCCAGTGGTTCACCGCCCGCAGAGCGCAGGCCGCGCCCACCACGAGCAGCACGAAGGCCATCCCCACGCGCACGCCCCACCGCAGGTCGGGCAGGAACTGGTCCACGGCGAAACCGCCGCCCACCAGGGCCAGGGCGGTCCTGATCCAGGCCAGGAAGGTCCGTTCGTTGGCCAGCGAGAAGCGGTAGTCGGGGGTCTCGCCCTCGTCCCTCACCCGAGCCGGCGCGAACCACAGCCGCACGTCCTTGACGAAGTCGATCACCTGCCCAATCTACTGGCGCCCCGACCGGAACTCCCGCAGCCTGCGGTACGCCTCCAGCCCGTCCGGCACCCACGGCCAGGAGGCGTCCGCGACCCGCCCCTCCACCTCGCCCTCGGGCAGCCACGCGTGCCAGGCCACCTCCGAGGCCTGCGGCCGGACCGGCAGCTCGCAGCGGACCTCGTGCACGTAGCTCCACCAGGCCCCGCCCGGTCCCTCGTACAGGAACTTGAACAGCGGCGCGGGCTGTCCCAGCCCGGTCACCCCCAGCTCCTCCTCCGCCTCCCGCAGGGCGGCCTGCGCGTAGCTCTCGCCGGCGCCGACCACCCCGCCCACGAACATGTCGTAGTGCGCGGGGAACACCAGTTTCGACTCCGTCCGCCGGTGCGTGAAGATCCGCCCCCGCCCGTCGCGGGCCAGCACGAACACGCAGCGATGGATCAGCCCGCCCGCGTACACCTCGCCGCGCGGGGCCCGCCCCGTCACCCGGTCGTCCCGGTCCACCACGTCCAGTACCTCGTCGGCCGCGCCCATGACCTGGTCCCTCCGCTCCTGTTGACTGGTTACCGCTCCGTAGCAAAGGATCGCCCCACCATCGACGGAGGACGGGTTTCGCATGACGTACGACGCAGACGTGATCGTGATCGGGGCGGGGCTCGCGGGGCTCGTGGCCACCGCGGAGCTCGTCGACGCCGGCCGCAAGGTCATCCTGCTCGACCAGGAGCCCGAGCAGTCCGTCGGAGGCCAGGCCCACTGGTCCTTCGGAGGCCTGTTCTTCGTCGACTCGCCCGAACAGCGACGCATGCGGATCAAGGACACCCGCGAGCTGGCGCTCCAGGACTGGTCCGGCACCGCCGGCTTCGACCGCGAGGAGGACGCCTGGCCGCGCCGCTGGGCCGAGGCCTACGTGGACTTCGCGGCCGGCGAGAAGCGCCCCTGGCTGCACGCCCAGGGCGTCCGCTTCTTCCCCGTCGTCGGCTGGGCGGAGCGCGGCGGCTACGACGCCAACGGCCACGGCAACTCCGTCCCCCGCTTCCACATCACCTGGGGCACCGGCCCCGGGCTGGTGGCGCCCTTCGAGCGCCGCGTACGGGCCGGGGTGGCCCGCGGCCTGGTCCAGCTGAAGTTCCGTCACCGGGTCACCGGGCTCTCCCGCACGGCGGGCAGCCTCGACACGGTGACCGGCGAGCTCCTGGCCCCCTCCGACGCCGTACGGGGCACCGCGAGCGGCCGCGGGACCACCGGGGAGTTCTCCCTGCGGGCCCAGGCCGTGATCGTGACCAGCGGCGGCATCGGCGGCAACCACGACCTCGTGCGCGAGCAGTGGCCGGCCCGGCTCGGCACCCCGCCGGAGCGGCTGCTCTCCGGGGTCCCGGCGCACGTCGACGGTCTGATGCTGGGCATCGCGGAGGGGGCGGGCGCCAGCCACATCAACAAGGACCGGATGTGGCACTACACCGAGGGCATCGAGAACTGGAACCCGATCTGGGCCAAGCACGGCATCCGCATCCTGCCCGGCCCCTCCTCGCTCTGGCTGGACGCGACCGGCAAGCGGCTGCCCGTACCGCTCTTCCCGGGCTTCGACACCCTCGGCACCCTCGACCACATCATGAAGACCGGCCACGACCACACGTGGTTCGTCCTCAACCAGCGGATCATCGGCAAGGAGTTCGGCCTCTCGGGATCCGAGCAGAATCCGGACCTGACGGGCAAATCGGTACGCGGGGTCATCGACCGGGCCCGCCAGGCGGTCCCCGGACCGGTGAAGGCCTTCATGGACAACGGCGCCGACTTCGTCGTCGAGAAGGACCTCTCCTCCCTGGTGCGCGGCATGAACGCGGTCACGAAGGAGGGGCTGCTCGACGAGGAGACGGTCCGCCGGGAGATCGTCGCCCGCGACCGGGAGATCGCCAACCCGTTCACCAAGGACCTCCAGGTCACGGCCATCCACGGCGCCCGCAAGTACCTCGGCGACAAACTGATCCGCACCGCCGCCCCGCACCGGATCCTGGACCCCGCGGCCGGCCCGCTGATCGCCGTCCGGCTCTCGATCCTGACCCGCAAATCCCTGGGCGGCCTGGAGACCGACCTCTCCTCCCGCGTCCTGACCGGCACCGGAGAACCCCTGCCCGGCCTGTACGCGGCGGGCGAGGCGGCCGGCTTCGGCGGCGGCGGCGTCCACGGCTACCGGGCCCTGGAGGGCACCTTCCTCGGCGGCTGCATCTTCTCTGGCCGGGCGGCGGGCCGCGCGGCGGCCGCGGCCGTGTCCTGACCCCCGCCGGCCGCGGAGTGCGGGTCGCCTGCGGCCTCCCGCATCCGCGGGCCGTGCCGAAAGCCCTCGTGGGTGGAGCGGCATTCGGCCAGTGACGCGTACTCGCCGCCCGGGTCCAGCATGTGGCGCGGGTCCGCGTCCGCCGGCCGCGGCGCCCGTACGTCCGTCACCTCCAGGACGCCCACCGGACACCCGGCGCGGTCCGCGGGGCGATTGCGGGCGCCCACCCCCGGCAGTGGGTCGCCGGCGACCACCGGTCGGCGTAGGCCCCTGTCGTCGTGGCCCCGGCGCCGCTCGCCGCGGCCGTAACCAGCTCGTCGCGGAAGGTGTCGGGGAGGGCGGACGAGGGCGCGCGGGCGATCCCCCTGCGCCGTCGCGGATCCCGGCCCGCGATCCGGCGGGCACCCCGGACGCGAACAGGCGGCGAGCTGTCCCCGGCCGTCGCCCCGCACTGCCTCCGCCCCGCCCCGGTCCTCCCCGAACCGTCCGTGAACCGGAGGAAACCCACCAACTCGGCTATTCGGCAGACCAGTTGAAACGAGCCACGCGGCAGGCTGGACCTTGACGCGGAGCTGTGCGTACCGCTTTGCTGTGAGTGATCTTCCAGCCACATCGTCCAACTGCCCGCGCCCTGGAGGGAAAACCGCGGATGTCGCCGCCTCCGCCGCCCCTCGGCCGCGCCCGCAAGCGGGACGCCCAGCTCTTCGACTCCGCCCTCTGCGACACCGAACTCGTCGACGTCCGAACGCAGTTCACCCAGGGCCGGTGGTCCAGGGCCCGCTCCCTGCTCGTCACCACCGGCGACGACTGGGACCGCCGCGGGCACCGCCTCGTCGTGCTCGCGGAGACCCCGGCCGCAAGCGCCTGGGCCCGCGAATGGCTCCTCGCCGAACCGGGGAGCGCCGACGCCGTCACCCTCCTCGCCTGCGCGGCCGTCTTCACCGCCCTGCGCCGCAAGGGCACTCCGGAGGCCGCCGAGGAGGCCTGCCGGCGCGCCGCGGCCCTGTACCCGGCCGACCCCACCCCCTGGCTCGGGCTCCTGCTCCTCAGCCGCGCCTTCGGCACCGAGGAGGAGTTCAGCCGCCACTTCGACCAGGTCCGGGCCCGCCACCGCGAGCACCACCACGCCCATCACCTGATGGTCTCCCGGCTGGCCGAGCGGTCCCCCGCCGCCGGCCACGACCCGCTCCACGAGGTCTACGACTTCGCGGCGTGGGCCGCCGAGGAGTCCCCGGCCGACTCCCCGCTCGCCGTCCTGCCCGTCATCGCCCACGCCGAGCGCTACCGCGTCCTGGCCGCCGGCGGCCACGCCCAGGACACCGGGGCCGAGCACTGGTCCGGCCGCCGCGCACGCCAGGTACTGCGCTCCGCCTTCGACTGGTGGCTGGAGTGGGAGCGCGAGGACCACCCCCGCAACCGCGTGGACCTCAACTTCCTCGCCCACGCCAAGCTCTGCGAGGGCCGCCCCGCCGAGGCCGCGGCCCTCTTCCAGCGCATCGGCAGCCACGCCACCCGCGCCCCGTGGTCCTACCCCGACCTCGACCCGCACAAGGCCTTCCTCGCCGCGCGCAGCGCCGCGCTCGGCACCTCCTGACCCCCGCTCAGTCCCCGCCCCGCCAAGTCCCGCCCCGCCAAGTCCCCGCCCCCGAAAGGACCCCGCCATGCCGACGGGCAGATCCACCACGCTCACCGACGCGGCCGACCCGGCCGAGATCCGTACGTACAAGGGCCAGGACCGCGCCCTGCGCGCCGACCGCCTCGGCACCGCCGGCCTGCTGCTCTCCGTACTCGCCGCGAGCGCGCCCCTGATGGTCGTCGCGGGCGTCATGCCCACCACCTTCGGGGTCATGGGCATCGTCGGGCAGCCCCTGCTGTTCGTCATCCTCGGAGCCGTCCTCGCCCTCTTCAGCATCGGCTACGCCGAGATGAGCCGGCACGTCCACAACGCCGGCGCCTTCTACGCCTACATCGCGCGCGGGCTCGGCCCCACCGCCGGCGCCGGCGCTTCGCTCGTCGCCCTCGTCGCGTACAGCGCCATGCAGGTCGGCGTCTACGGCATCCTCGGCTTCGAGGTCTCCGGCCTCTTCACCACCTACCTCGACACCGAACTCGCCTGGTGGATACCGGCCCTGGCCGCCGTCGCCCTCACCGGCGCGCTCGGCTGGCTGAAGATCGACCTCAACGCCAAGGTCCTCGGGGTCCTCCTGCTCATCGAGGTCCTCCTCGTCGTCGTCTTCGACCTGGCCGCCCTCGGCAAGCCGGGCCCCGACGGCCTCTCGCTGCACGCCTTCAACCCCGAGACCCTCACCGGCGCCGGCCTCGGCACGGCCCTGTGCTTCTGCATCGCCGCCTTCGTCGGCTTCGAGCAGTCCCCGGTGTACGCCGAGGAGACCAGCAAGCCGCACATCGTCGTCTCCCGGGTGATGTTCCTCGCCGTCGGCTTCGTCGCCCTCTTCTTCGCCCTCAGCGCCTGGGCCCTCACCGTCGCCACCGGCCCCGGAGAGGTGGTCAAGGCCTCGGCCGAGGCCGGCCCGGGACTCCTCTTCCAGCTCACCGAGAGTCGCCTGGGCGCCGCCTTCACCGATGCCCTGCACGTCCTGTTCGTGACCGGCATGTTCGCGGCGATGCTCAGCTTCCACAACGTCGTCTCCCGCTACGCCTTCGCCATGGGCCGCGAGGGCCTGCTCCCGGCCGCCTTCGGCCGCACCAACGCGGGCACCGGCGCCCCCGCCACCGGCTCGCTCCTGCAGACCGTGATCTCCGTGGTCGTCGTCCTGGCCTTCGCCCTCACCGACGACCTGCCGGCCGGCGACCCCACCGCGCCCGTCCTGCACCTCTTCACCTGGATGGGCAGCGTCGGCGCCCTCGGCGTGACCCTGCTCATGGCCACCGCCTCCTTCGCGGTCATCGCCTTCTTCGTCCGCCGCGGCACCGCCGGCGCCCAGGTATGGCGGCTCGTCGCGGCCGGTCTCGCCGGGCTCGCGCTGCTCGCCATCGCCGTCTACACGGTCCGGGACTTCGGTGTCCTGGTCGGCGCCGAGGAGGGTTCCGCGCTGAGCTGGGCGCTGCCCGGCATCATCGGAGCCGCCGCCGTCGCGGGCCTGGCGTACGGGCTCGTCCTGCGCTCCACCCGCCCCGAGGTGCACGCCCGCATCGGCCTGGGCAACGAGGCCTTCCGCCTCGACCAGGCGGCGGAGTCCGCCGGCCCCCCCGGGGCCACCGGTTCCGCCCCGCGCGGCTGACCGGTACCCCGGACGTGAAGAGGGACCCCGCCGCGGCGGGGTCCCTCTTCACGTCCGGGACCGGATCAGGCCTTCTTGACCACGCTGGACTTCAGCTGCATGGCGCCGAAGCCGTCGATCCTGCAGTCGATGTCGTGACCGTCGACCCCGTCGATGAGCCGGATGCCGCGCACCTTCGTGCCGGCCTTGATCCCCGAAGGGCTGCCCTTGACCTTGAGCGCCTTGACGACCGTCACGGAGTCGCCGTCGCTCAGCACGTTCCCGACGGCGTCCTTCACGACCCGCTCCGCGGAGTCCCCGCCGCTCTCGGCGCCGCCCTCGGCGGGCACCCACTCGTGGCCGCACTCGGGGCACACCACGAGCGCGTTCATCTCGTAGGTGTACTCACAGGAGCATTTGGGACAAGGGGGGAGATTCTCATTCACCGGTCCAGAATATCCCGGACCGGTCGGGCGCGAGGCGTCGCACCATGGTCGCCAAACGCAGAAAACCCCACGTGAAGTGGGGTTCTCGCTTGGTGTCCGAGGGGGGACTTGAACCCCCACGCCCGATAAAGGGCACTAGCACCTCAAGCTAGCGCGTCTGCCATTCCGCCACCCGGACAAGGTGTCTGTCTCGCGTCCCTCGCGGGCCGTTCCGACGTGGAAAACATTACCAAACATTCCGGGGTCCTCGATCACACCCCCCGGCGGCCGGGGATCGCCCTTGGGCGAAGGCCCCCGGAGCGGGAGGATGGGGGCAGTCCGGTACCGATCAGTGGGAGGAAGCAGCGTGAGCGAATCGAGCGCGGGCAGGACCGTCTCGGGCGAGGACGAGGTCGTCGACCTCTGCAGGGACCTCATCCGGATCGACACCAGCAACTACGGGGACCACTCGGGGCCCGGTGAGCGCAAGGCCGCGGAGTGGGTCGCGGAGCAGCTCGCGGAGGTCGGGCTGGAGCCGCAGATCTTCGAATCGCACAAGGGGCGCGCCTCGACCGTGGCGCGGATCGAGGGGGAGGACCCCTCGCGGCCGGCGCTGCTGATCCACGGGCACACCGACGTGGTCCCGGCCAACGCCGCCGACTGGACCTACGACCCCTTCGCGGGCGAGATCGCCGACGGCTGCGTCTGGGGCCGGGGCGCGGTCGACATGAAGGACATGGACGCGATGACGCTGGCCGTCGTACGCGACCGCATGCGCAGCGGCCGCAAGCCCCCGCGCGACATCGTGCTGGCCTTCCTCGCCGACGAGGAGGCCGGCGGCATCTACGGTGCCCGCCACCTCGTCGACAAGCACCCCGGGCTCTTCGAAGGGGTCACCGAGGCGATCGGCGAGGTCGGCGGCTTCTCCTTCACCGTCAACGAGAACCTGCGGCTGTACCTGGTGGAGACCGCCCAGAAGGGCATGCACTGGATGCGGCTCACGGTCGAGGGCACCGCCGGCCACGGGTCCATGACCAACAACGACAACGCCATCACGGAGCTGTGCGAGGCCGTGGGGCGGCTGGGCCGCCACAAGTGGCCGGTGCGGGTGACCAAGACCGTACGGAGCTTCCTGGACGAGCTCTCCGACGCACTGGGCACCCCGCTCGACCCGGACGACATGGACGCGACGCTCGCCAAGCTCGGCGGCATCGCCAAGATGGTCGGCGCGACACTGCGCAACTCGGCCGCCCCGACCATGCTCGGCGCCGGCTACAAGGTCAACGTCATCCCCGGCCAGGCCACCGCCCACGTGGACGGCCGGTTCCTGCCGGGCTACGAGGAGGAGTTCTTCGCCGACCTCGACCGGATCCTCGGCCCGCGCGTGAAGCGGGAGGACGTCCACGCGGACAAGGCGCTGGAGACGGACTTCGACGGCAAGCTCGTGGACGCGATGCAGACCGCCCTGAAGGCCCACGACCCGATCGCGCACGCGGTCCCGTACATGCTCTCCGGCGGCACGGACGCGAAGTCCTTCGACGACCTCGGCATCCGCTGCTTCGGCTTCGCGCCGCTGCAGCTGCCGCCGGAGCTGGACTTCGCCGGGATGTTCCACGGGGTGGACGAGCGGGTGCCGGTGGAGGGGCTGAAGTTCGGCGTGCGGGTGCTCGACCGGTTCATCGACGAGTCCTGAGGCGAGTGGTCCACCGGGCGGGACGTAGCCAACGCCGTGAATTCGGAAAGGTGTGCGGATTCTACTGAGAAGAGTGAATGCGCTCATACGCTCGTAGCCCCGGTGATCCCTCCTCGTTACAGGTGGTGCGGTCCGCGGCTGGGACCGCGCTTGCCTACTAGGAGGAACAATGTTCAAGAAGGTTGCCGCCGCTGCGGCTGTCACCGGTGGTCTGGTTCTCGCGGGTGCGGGTCTGGCTGTCGCCGACGCTGGTGCCCAGGGTGCGGCCATCGGTTCGCCCGGTGTCCTGTCCGGCAACGTCGTCCAGGTTCCGGTCCACGTTCCCGTGAACGTCTGTGGCAACTCGATCTCCGTGATCGGCCTGCTGAACCCGGCTTTCGGCACCACCTGCGTCAACGCCTGACGTTTCTGAAGTTCTGGGCCCCGGAGCGCATTCCAGCGCTCCGGGGCCGCCGGGCTTTACGGGCCCGATGACGATCTTCCGGCGTACCAGGCGGGGGAGCCTGTGCGGCCAGTGCGCCGGCCACGTCGTGCACGTGCACGACGCACACACCAGGGGACGAAGTACAGATGCGACGACAGGTACAGGTCACCGGCAGGAAGACCTTGATCACCATGGCGGCCGCGGGGGGCCTGCTCGCGTTCGGCGGCGGGTACGCGCACGCGGACTCCGGGGCCTCCGGCCACGCTGAGCACTCTCCGGGACTGCTGTCCGGGAACACCCTCCAGGCACCCGTGGACGCACCGGTGAACGCTTGCGGGGACACGGTGACGGTCGTGGGGGCCCTGAACCCGGCCTTCGGCAACCGCTGCGCGAACCTCGCGGGCCGACCGGGGCACCAGCAGCACCCGGACCATCCGCACGACGAGTGCGACGAGGACGACGGGGGCCACACCCCGAACCACCCCGGTGGTCCGGGGGGTCACGGCAATCCGGGTGGTCCGGGGGACCACGGGAACCCGGGTGGTCCGGGCGACCACGGGAACCCGGGTGGGCCCGGTGATCACGGGAACCCGGGTGGTCCGGGGGACCACGGGAGCCCGGGTGGTCCGGGGGACCACGGGAACCCGGGTGGTCCGGGGGACCACGGGAACCCGGGTGGTCCGGGCGACCACGGCAACCCCGGTGGGCCCGGTGACCACGGAAACCCGGGCGGGCCCGGCGATCAGGGCAACCCCGGAACCGGCACCCCCGGTACGCCCGTCCCCGGACAGCCCGGAACGCCCACCGGCCCCGGAACCGGATCCGTGACCCCGGTGACGTACCCCGCCCAGGGGACCGCCACGGCTACGGGTTCGACCCCGGCCGGGGAACTGGCCGCCACCGGATCCGGTGACGTCCTCACCGCCGGCGTGCCGCTGGCCGCAGGCGTGCTGCTGGCCGGCGCCGTGCTCTACCGCCGGGCGCGCAACGCGGCCTGACGGACGTTCATGACGTGGGTCCCGGCCCCCGGGACCCACGTCACCAGGTCGCGCGGACCTGTCGGATGATCCGGCGGCGCAGTCGCACGCGGCGACTGCCGTCCCGAAGCAGGGTCAGCCGGTCGAGCTCCCAATGCTCGTACTCGGCGTGTTCGGTCAGCAGGCGGGTCGTTTCCTGGCGAGGAACCCCGCGGGGCACGTACAAGTCGACAAATTCGTATTCCGGCATCGCATCTATTGTGCCGGGAGAGCCCCGCTACGGATAGCGTCTGCACTATGTCTGATGCCGCTCTGCCCACTGTTGCCGAGGTACGCGCCGCCGCCGAGGCGGTCAAGGCCGCGCTCGACCGTCACCTCGCCGCGGTCGAGAGCAGGATCGGGGACGATGATCCGGACGTCTACGCCGCGTTCAACGAACTCGCCGCCGCCGCCGAGGAGTACGACGAACTCCTCTACGACGGCTACGACGAGGTCACCCCCTTCGAGATCCCCACTCCCGAGGACGGGCTGCCGTACACCGGCCCCGCCGAGCCCGCCGCCTTCAGCGTGCTCATCCGCCGCGACTACGCCGTGGTCGAACCGGCCCGCCTGCTCGCCCAGGCCGAACGCGTCGTCGCGCACGACCGGGAGGCCGCGCTCGACCACGACGGTGGCACCGCCGAGGCGCTGGGCGTGCTCTTCGGGGAGTACGAGCCCGACGAGATCGCCTCCCGCGCGAAGGACTTCGGACTGGAGGAGGGTGACTCCACGCTGTGGATCGCGGCCTCGGAGGAGGCCGCCGAGCCGGGGGAGTGGCTGGGTTCGCCCTTCACCCACATCGATCCGCAGGACGTGATGCACCGCTTCGACGTGAGCTCGGTCTTCGACGAGGAACTGGACGAGGAGTACGCCGAGGACGGCGAGGAAGAGACGGCCGAACCGGGCCTGACCCCGGCCTAGGGCGGTCCACCCGTCCGTGCGCAGGAAGCCGCGGCCCCCGTCCCGCCCGGGACGGGGGCCGCGGCGCGTCCGCTACTCGGGCTGTGCCGCCGCCGACGCCACGAGCGCCCGCAGCAGCCCCGTCAGCCGGGTCGTACGGGGCTTCGCCGGCACCTGCGCGACCGCGTGCGCCAGCGCCTGGTCCACCCCGTGCACCACCGACAGGTGCCGCTCGGCCCGCCCGAACGCCGTGTACACCCAGTCCCGGGACAGGGCCTGCGCCGCGTCACCGGGCAGTACGACGACCGCCGCGGGCCAACGCGCCCCCACGGCCTGGTGCGCCGTGACGGCCCACCCGTGCCGCACCTGGGACTCCACCCGCTCCTTCGGTACGACGATCCGTGTGCCCGCACCCGCGTCCAGGTGCAGCCCCTGCGCGTCGGCCGACACCACCCGGGCCGGCAGCGCCCGCCCGGCGGACGGCACGTGGACCACCCGGTCCCCGGGGTCGAAGCCGCCGAATCGGCCGGGCCCCGGGTTCAGCCGCTCCTTGAGGGCGGCGTTGAGCGCACGGGTGCCCGCCGCACCGCCGTGGCCCGGGGTGATCACCTGGACCGCGTCCGCCGGGATGCCGAAGGCGCGCGGCACCGACTCGGCCACCAGCTGCACGGTGCGGTGCACCGCCTCCCCGGCGTCGCGGACCGGGACGATGACGACCTCCTTGCCGGGGGCGTCGACCTGGTTCAGCTCCCCGATGCCGACCCCGGAGACCAGCTCGCCGATCGGGCCGGGGTCGGGGACGCGGGAGACCAGCTGGGGGCAGGCGCGGGCCGCGAGCACATCGGCGAAGACCCGGCCGGGTCCGGCGGAGCCGAGGACCGCGGGGTCGCCGGACAGCACCAGTCGGGCCCCGTCGGGAACCGACTCCACCAGCGCGGCGGCCGTCTCCACGTCCAGCTGCGGCGTGTCCAGGACGATGAGCAGGTCCAGCGCGAACTGCCCGTCCGCGTCCCGGCCCGGTCCCTCGGCGCCGGCGAGCAGACCGGCAACGGTGACGGCGTCCGCGGCCGGGGCGTGCGCGGCCAGGACGGCGCGCAGGCCGAACTCCCGGGCGGCCGCGAGCAGGGCGCGGGGTTCGGCGCGGGCGGCCTCGCCGCCGGTGTGGGTGACCAGGCCGTGCCCGGCGGCCGCGCGGATCAGCTCGGCGCCGGTACCGGTGGCGGCCTTGTCCCAGTCGGCGGGGCCGGTGAAGGTGTTGGCGAGGCGGGCCAGGCCCTCGGCCAGGCTCTCCTCGGCCATGGCGGAGCCCTCCAGCCCGACCAGGACCTGTACGGGCTGCTCCTCGTCCTCCCCGACGGGCGGACCGACCGGTTCCTCGAAGGCGAGCACGGCTCCCTCGCCCACGGCCGCCTCCAGCGCCCCGGCGGGGTCGGGCACGCCGTACTGGGCGAGCGCCGATTCCAGGGTGGGGGCGTCCAGCACGGTGTGCCCCTTGGCGGCGGCCTGGGCCAGCAGCCAGCCCACCAGGGCGGCGGCCCGCCGCTCGTCGCCGGAGCCGGTCGCGTCGGCGCCGAGCAGGGCGCGGGCGAACCCGTCGGCCTGGGTCGGGCGGACCCCGGCGACGGCCAGCAGCCGCCAGGGGGACTCGGAGAGCTGCGCGGCGGCGTCCTCGCCGAGGGCGGCGACGGCCTGCGGGACGAGGGCCTCGGGGGCGCCGCCCCGGGTGAGGACCGCGCGGAGCGCCTGGACGGCGTCGGGGGAGGGGGTGGGCGGTGCCGTCGGCGCGGGTGCGGCCACGGGGGCGCGCTCCGGCGCGGGCGCGGGTGCCGGGACCGTCGGGCGGGGCGCCGGGGGCGCGTCGAACACGGCTGGGGGCTTGCCGCCGCCCTCCACGGCCCGTACGGCGGCCAACAGGTCGGCGGCGGGGCCGCTGAGCTTGGCCCCGGCCTCCACGGGGGCCTCGCGCTCGGCCTTGCGGCGGGCGATGCGCTCCCGCTCGATCTTCTGCGCGGCCAGCTCGGCGGCGGCCTCGCTGAGCTGTGGCTTGGCCTCCGCCGCGGCCGGCTCGGCCGTGGCCGACTCCGCCGTGGCGTCGGCTTCGGTGTCGGCCGGTGCCGCCTCGGGTTCCGCGTCGGTGTGCCCTGCGGGGCCTTCCCCGACCCCGGCTTCGCCGGAGCTGTCCGCGCCTCTGTCGTCGGCGGTGGCCGGCGCGGCGGGGGTGACCGACTCGGTGCGCGGAGTGGTCTCCTCGTCCGGGGTGGCCGGTTCTTCCGCGGCAGCGGTCTCGCTCACAGGGTGCTCCAGTCCTGATCGGGGTAGCGGTGGACGGGCGCCGAGACGTCGTCCAGCGCTTGGCGGATCTCCATCGGAAGACTAAGCGTCTCCACCGACAGAGCCGCCCCGAGCTGCGCCGACGTCCGCGCGCCGACGATGGGCGCGGCCACTCCCGGGCGGTCGCGGACCCAGGCCAGGGCCACCTGGAGCGGGGTCACCGCGAGGCCGTGGGCGGCCGTCGCCACCGCGTCCACGATCCGGCTCGCCGCCTCGTCCAGGTACGGGTCCACGAACGCCGCCATCGTCTCCGAGGCGCCGCGGGAGTCAGCCGGGGTACCGGCCCGGTACTTGCCCGTCAGGACGCCCCGGCCCAGGGGGGAGGAGGGCAGCAGGGACACGCCCAGGTCCAGCGCGGCCGGCACCACCTCGCGTTCCACGCCCCGCTGGAGCAGGGAGTACTCCATCTGCGTCGAGGCCAGCCGGGTCCGTACCCCCTGCGCGGCGAGCTGCCAGGTCGCCGCCTTCGCCAGCTGCCAGCCGCTGAAGTTCGACACCCCCGCGTACCGTGCCCGCCCGCTGCTCACCGCGATGTCCAGCGCCTGGAGGGTCTCCTCCAGCGGGGTCCACGGATCGAAGGCGTGGACCTGCCAGAGGTCGACGTAGTCGGTGTCGAGCCGGGCCAGCGAGTCGTCCAGGGCGGACAGCAGGTGTCCGCGCGAGCCGTCGAAGCGCCGGTCCGGGTCCGCCACCCCGCCCGCCTTGGTCGCGATCACCAGATCCCGCCGCGGGACCACGGAACCGATCAACTGTCCGAGGAGGTACTCCGCCTCCCCGCCCCCGTACACGTCGGCGGTGTCGACGAGCGTGCCGCCCGCGTTCCAGAACGCCTTCAACTGCGCGGCCGCTTCCGCCTCGTCCGGTCCGTCCGCCGACCGGCCCCAGGTCAGTGTGCCGAGACCGATCCGGGAGACGCGCAGGCCGGTGCGGCCGAGATGCCTCTGCTCCATGAGGGCTGAGACTACTGCGGCACTGACGTGGGACACCCGGGCGCGCTACAGTCCCCGCAGACCTACGTTACTGATCGGTAAACCGGTAAGGGGACGACATATGCGGCTCGGCATCAATCTCGGCTACTGGGGCGCTGGCATGGACGCCGACAACCTGGCCGTCGCGCAGGAGGCCGACCGCCTCGGCTACGACGTCTGCTGGGCGGCGGAGGCCTACGGCTCCGACGCTCCGACCGTCCTGGCCTGGGTCGCGGCCCAGACCGAGCGGATCGACGTCGGCTCGGCGATCCTCCAGATCCCGGCCCGCCAGCCCGCCATGACGGCCATGACGGCCGCCACCCTCGACTCGCTCACCAAGGGGCGGTTCCGGCTCGGTCTCGGCGTCTCCGGACCGCAGGTCTCCGAGGGCTGGTACGGCGTGAAGTTCGACAAGCCGCTCGCGCGGACCCGCGAGTACGTGGAGATCGTCCGCAAGGCGATGACCCGCGAGCGCCTCAGCTACGAGGGCGAGCACTGGACCCTGCCGCTGCCCGGCGGCCCCGGCAAGCCGCTCAAGCTGACCGTGCACCCCGAGCGGGAGCACATCCCGCTCTACATCGCGGCGATCGGGCCGAAGAACCTGGAGCAGACCGGCGAGATCGCCGACGGCGCGCTGCTGATCTTCCCGGCCGCCGAGCACCTGGAGGCCACCGCCCTGACCCACATCCGGGCGGGCCGCGAGAAGGCCGGGCTGACCATGGACGGCTTCGACGTCTGCCCGACGGTGCCGCTGGCCGTCGGCGAGGACGTGGCCGGGCTCGCGGACATGTTCCGCCCCTACACCGCCCTGTACGTGGGCGGCATGGGCAGCCGCAAGCAGAACTTCTACAACCAGCTGGCCCAGCGCATGGGCTACGAGAAGGAAGCCGTGGAGGTCCAGGACAAGTACCTGGCGGGCGACAAGCAGGGCGCGGCCGCCGCGGTCCCGCACTCGCTGATCGACTCAACCACCCTGCTCGGCCCGGTGGAGCGCATCGCCGACGGGATGCGGGCCTACGCGGAGGCCGGGGTCACCACCCTGACGCTCGCCCCGGCCGGCTTCACCCTGGAGGAGCGGATCACCGCGCTGCGGACGGGTGTCGAGGCGATGGAGCGGGCCGGCCTCGCCTGACCGGTTCGGCAGAGCGACGGACGAATCCGTCTGAGGGCCGACCGGGTCAGGCGAGCGGGCTCTGCGGCCGTGGTGGGGGCTCGGGGGGTCTTCCCCGCCACGGCCGACACAGCCAACAACGCGCGGGGTGCCCCCGGGGTTACGCCCTCGGGGCGGGTGTCTTGCCCACCGGTCCCGCCCCTGTCCCGCCCCTGCCCCACGCACGGTCCCTCCCGCCGGTCGCACTCACCGGTCTCTCCCACCAGCCGGGGCGGATCCATTCGGCCGAGCCGTACGCCGCATCCGGTTGCCCGGTCCCGGAATCGGCTTTTGACTCGACGCATGCTCTCTGCGCGCGCCCTGTTCCGGGAGATCGTCGACCACGACGGCTCCTTCCAGCTGTTCTGCTCCATCGCCGCCGGCGGCGAGTCCCAGGGAGGCTGGGAGAACGCCCGGATCGCGGCCCTGGTCCCCGACTCCATGCGCGACCTCGCGCCCAAGATCACCCGGCACGGTGCCGACGAGGACAAGCACGGCCGGATCTTCAACGCGCTGCTGCGCAAACGCGGCCTCGCCCCGGTCCCCGTCCCCCCGGAGACCGACTACACGATGCTGCTGGAACGGCGCGGCATCGGCCTGAGCCACGAGAAGCTGCGCGGCGGGCGGACCCTGAGCGAGGAGGACGTCGTCGTCTACCTCGCCCACAGCCGGGTCACCGAACAGCGCGCCTCCGAGCAGATGCTGATGCTGCTGCGGCACTTCGGGGACCACCCCGACCTCGGCAGGGCCGTCCGCATGATCAGCGCGGACGAGGACAACCACCTCGCCTACTGCCACGAGGAGCTGCTGCGCCTGGCCGGCGCCGGCCACGCCCGGACCATCCACCGGGTCCTGCGCGAGAGCGCGCTCGCCGAGATCGCGGTCTACCGCGACGTGAGCCTCGCCGTCATGGCCCGCATGGGGCGGCTGCTGGACTGGCCCGCACCGAAGGCCGCCGCGCTGGCCGCCGGGATCCGGGGCGCGTACGCGTACGAGCGCTTCGGCGGCTGGCACCGGATGGTCTCCCTGCGCCCGCCGGAGCACCGCGACGCGCTGGGCGGCGCGGCGACCGCGGCGCCGGAGTTCGCCTAGAGCCGGGTTGGCTTCGAGCGCCGGTTCGCCAGGCCCTAGAGCCAGCCGCGGCGCTTGAACATCCGGTGCAGGCCCAGGCACACGGCCACCATCACCACGACCACCAGTGGATAGCCCCACCGGTGCCTGAGCTCCGGCATGTGGTCGAAGTTCATGCCGTAGATCCCCGCCACCATCGTCGGCACCGCCGCCATGGCCGCCCAGGCCGAGATCTTGCGCATGTCGTCGTTCTGCCGGACGCCCATCTGCGCCAGGTGCGCGGCCAGCGCGTCCGAGAGCAGCCGGTCCAGGCCCTCGATGTACTCGTTCGCCTTCGTCAGATGGTCGGCGACGTCGCGGAAGAACGGCTGGGCGTGCTCGTGGACGAAGGGCACGTCCCCGAAGGCGAGGCGGTCCATGGGCTGCAGCAGCGGACTCGTGGCCCGGCGGAACTCCAGGACCTGCCGCTTGAACCCGTAGATCCGCGCGGCGGTGTTCTTGGTGTCCGCGGAATTCGGCGCGAAGACCTCCGCCTCCAGCTCCTCCAGGTCCGCCTGGAGCTCGGCGGCCACCTCGATGTAGTGGTCCACCACCGCGTCCGAGACCGCGTACAGCACCGCCGTGGGACCGTGCTTCAGTACGTCGGGCTCCTGCTCCAGCCGGTGGCGCACGGCGGCCAGCGCGGCCCCCTCGCCGTGCCGGACCGTGACGACGAAGGAGTCGCCGATGAACACCATCAGCTCGCCCGTGGTCACCGTGTCGGAGCGGTCGTCGTACATCACCGGCTTGAGGACCACGAAGAGCGAATCGTCGTAGACCTCCAGCTTCGGCCGCTGGTGGGCGGTCAGCGCGTCCTCCACCGCCAGTGGGTGCAGCCCGAACTCCTGGCTGACGTGCTCGAATTCCTTCGCCGTCGGCTCGTGCATGCCGACCCAGAGGAAAGCGTCACCGGAGGCCCGCGCCTCGTCCAGGGCGTCGGAGAAGTCCTCGGGAGCCTCGGAGCGGCGGCCGCCCCGGTACATCGCGCAGTCGACAATCACCCGCGCATTGTTCCCTGCCCAGCGCCTGCCCGCACACCGGCCGGGCCGCATAGGGTGGCGGCATGGCCACGCTGATCCTCGTACGACACGGGCGGTCCACCGCCAACACCGCAGGGCTGCTCGCCGGATGGACCCCGGGAGTGACCCTGGACGAGCACGGCGCCGCACAGGCCGCCGCGCTGCCCGGGCGGCTCGCCGGGGTACCGCTCGCCGCCGCCGTCTCCAGCCCGCTGGAGCGGTGCGCCGAAACCCTCGCGCCGCTGCTGGCGGCCAGGCCGGGGCTCGTCCTGCACACCGACGAGCGGATCGGCGAGTGCCACTACGGCGACTGGTCGGGCCGCAAACTCTCCGAGCTGTCCGAAGAACCGCTGATGCGCATCGTCCAGCAGCACCCGTCGGCCGCCGCCTTCCCCGGCGGCGAGTCCATGCGCGCCATGCAGGCCCGCGCGGTGGACGCCGTACGCGACTGGAACGCGCGGATCGAGGAGGAGCACGGCAGCGACGCCGTGTACCTGATGTGCTCGCACGGGGACATCATCAAGTCCCTTGTCGCGGACGCCCTCGGTATGCACCTGGACCTCTTCCAGCGGATCCACGTCGACCCCTGCTCGGTCACCGCGATCCGCTACACGCCGACCCGGCCGTTCCTGCTCCGGCTCGGTGACACCGGGGACTTCGCCTCGTTCGTACCGCGCGAAACCCCGGCGGAGGATGCCGCGGCAGCCCCGGACGCGGCCGCGGACGCCGGGCAGGCGGTCGTGGGGGGCGGTGCGGGCGCGGTGTGATCGAACGGCGCAGTAGGGTGGACGGGCCAACACATGGGCGCAGCCCTGCCCCTGCCTCCCCCTGACTCCGTCGGGGGACCCCGGACACTTGGAGACTGGACGTGCCCCGTCAGGTGTTCCTCTACGACCCGCCGGACCGCTTCGTGGCCGGCACGGTCGGCCTGCCTGGACGCCGTACGTTCTTCCTGCAGGCCTCCACCGGCCCCCGCGTCACCAGCGTCTCCCTGGAGAAGACCCAGGTCGCGGCGCTCGCGGAGCGGATGGAAGAACTGCTGGACGAGGTCGTGCGGCGCACCGGGGGCAACGCCCCCGTCCCGGCCGTCGCCCCCGCCGAGGCGACCGACACCGCGCCCCTGGACGTTCCCGTCGAGGAGGAGTTCCGCGTCGGCACCATGGCCCTGGCCTGGGACGGCGAGGACCAGCGCATGATCGTCGAGGCGCAGGCGCTGGTGGAGCTCGACGCCGACTCGGAGGAGGACCTCGCCGAGGCGGAGGAGCGGCTCCTCCAGGACGAGGAGAACGGGCCGCCGATGCTGCGCGTGCGCCTCTCCGGCGCCCAGGCCCGGGCCTTCGCCAAGCGGGCCCTGGACGTGGTCAACGCGGGCCGGCCGCCCTGCCCGCTGTGCAGCCTGCCGCTGGACCCCGAGGGGCACGTCTGCCCGCGCCAGAACGGCTACCGGCGCCAGGCGTGAGGTCCACGGGGGAACTGGAAGCACTGCTGGCCCACGGGGAGCTCACCGTCGTCGGCCGGATCCGCGAGGCGTCCAACGCCGTCCTGCTGTGCAGCGTCACGCACGAGGGCGTGAGCGCCGACTGCGTGTACAAACCGGTCAAGGGCGAGCGCCCGCTGTGGGACTTCCCCGACGGGAACCTCGCCCAGCGCGAGGTCGCCGCCTACCTGGTCTCCGAGGCCACCGGATGGGGGCTGGTGCCGCCGACCGTGCTGCGCGACGGACCGTACGGCGAGGGCATGGTCCAGCAGTGGATCGAGACGGGGGAGGCCCCCGAGGCCGGACTGCTCGCACTCGTGGAGGGCGAGGAGGCGGGGGAGGGCTGGAAGCCCGTCGCCTTCGCCGAGGTCGGGGAGGGCCGCACCGCCCTGCTCGTCCACGCCGACGACGAACGGCTGCGCCGGATGTCGGTCCTCGACGCCGTGATCAACAACGGCGACCGCAAGGGCGGCCACCTGCTGCCCGCGCCCGACGGCCGGCTCTACGGCATCGACCACGGAGTGACCTTCCACACCGAGGACAAGCTGCGCACCCTGCTGTGGGGGTGGGCGGGGGAGCCGCTGACCGGCGAGGCGCGGTCCGTGCTGACCGACCTGGGGGCCGCACTGGCCCCGCGGGAGCCCCTCGCCACCCGGCTGGCGGAACTGGTCACCGCCGACGAGCTGGCCGCCGTACGGGCGCGCGTGGCCCTTCTGCTGAGCACGGGGAGGCATCCGCAGCCCTCCGGGCAGTGGCCGTCGATCCCGTGGCCGCCCGTCTGAGGCGGCCGGTGCGCAGCCGAGCGCAGCGGAGCCGGCCGGGGCCCACACGCACAGAACCAGCCATGGCGCAAGAGTGCTGATCGAGACAACAGTGCAGGTCCGGTTCGTTTTCGGAACACCCGTCCGGTTAGGCTCGAGACATGCATGCCTGGCCCGCTTCTGAGGTCCCCGCCCTGCCTGGCAAGGGCCGCGACCTCCAGATCCACGACACCGCGACCCAGGGGACGATCACCCTCGCCCCCGGTCCCGTCGCCCGTATCTACGTCTGCGGAATCACCCCGTACGACGCGACCCACATCGGTCACGCGGCGACCTACAACGCGTTCGACCTCGTGCAGCGCGTGTGGCTCGACACCAAGCGGCAGGTCCACTACGTCCAGAACGTCACGGACGTGGACGACCCGCTGCTGGAGCGGGCGCTGCGCGACAACCAGGACTGGACCGAGCTCGCCGAGCGCGAGACCGCGCTCTTCCGCGAGGACATGACCGCCCTGCGGATGCTGCCGCCGCAGCACTACATCGGAGCCGTCGAGGCCATACCCGGCATCGTGCCGCTGGTCGAGCGACTGCGGGACGCGGGCGCCGCCTACGAGCTGGACGGCGACGTCTACTTCTCGGTGGAGTCCGACGCGAACTTCGGCAAGGTGTCCAACCTGGACGCCGAGGCGATGCGGCTGCTGTCGGCCGAGCGCGGCGGGGACCCCGACAGGGTGGGGAAGAAGAACCCGCTCGACCCGATGCTGTGGATGGCCGCCCGCCCGGGCGAGCCGAGCTGGGACGGCGGCTCGCTGGGCCGCGGCCGGCCCGGCTGGCACATCGAGTGCGTGGCCATCGCCCTGGACCACCTGGGGATGACCTTCGACATCCAGGGCGGCGGTTCCGACCTCGTCTTCCCGCACCACGAGATGGGCGCCTCGCACGCCCAGGTGCTGACGGGCGAGTTCCCGATGGCCAAGGCGTACGTACACGCCGGCATGGTCGCGCTGCACGGCGAGAAGATGTCGAAGTCCAAGGGCAACCTGGTCTTCGTCTCCGCCCTGCGGCGGGCCGGGGTGGACCCGGCGGCGATCCGCCTGGCCCTGCTCTCGCACCACTACCGCGCGGACTGGGAGTGGACCGACGCGGTCCTCGCGGAGGCGGTGGCCCGCCTGGAGCGCTGGCGCGCGGCCGTCTCCCGCCCGGACGGCATCCCGGCCGACGCCCTGGTCGAGGAGGTCCGCGAGGCCCTCGCCAACGACCTGGACGCCCCCGCGGCCCTCGCCGCCGTGGACCGCTGGGCCGAGCTCCAGATCGCCTCGGACGGCGACGACGAGTCGGCCCCCGGCCTGGTCTCCCGCACGGTCGACGCCCTGCTGGGCGTAGCCCTCTAGTACCGACCGGCAGCAACGGAGAAAGCGCGCCCCGGCCGGGGCGCGCTTTCTCCGTTCACGGAGCCGGACGGCGGTCCTGGACTGCGCCGCCACCGCCCTCCTAGGGCGTGTCCGCGTCGCCCTCCCCGGTGCCCTCCGCGGTGCTGTCGGGCCCGGACGCGTCGTCAGAGCCCGCCGCGTCGTCCGGTTTCGGCTTCGGCTGGGGGCGCCCACCGGACAGGTCCCGGAAGTACGAGCCCGTGTCCGTGGCCGTCTCCGGGCCCGCAGCGGGGTCCCGCCGGCGCAGGTACCGCTCGAACTCGCGGGCGATCGCGTCGCCCGAGGCCTCCGGCAGGTCGGCGGTGTCGCGGGCTTCCTCCAGCGTCTGGACGTACTCCGCCACCTCGCTGTCCTCGGCCGCGAGTTGGTCCACGCCCAGCTGCCACGCCCGCGCGTCCTCGGGCAGTTCGCCCAGCGGGATCCGGATGTCGATCAGATCCTCCAGACGGTTGAGCAGGGCCAGCGTCGCCTTCGGGTTCGGCGGCTGGGACACGTAGTGCGGCACCGCCGCCCACAGGGACACCGCCGGCACCCCGGCATGGGTGCAGGCCTCCTGCAGGATGCCCACGATCCCCGTCGGCCCCTCGTACTTCGTCTCCTCCAGGTCCATCGTCCGCGCCAGGTCCGCGTCCGAGGTCACCCCGCTGACCGGCACCGGCCGGGTGTGCGGGGTGTCACCCAGCAGTGCGCCCAGGATGACGACCATCTCCACGCCCAGCTCATGGGCGAAGCCGAGGATCTCGTTGCAGAACGACCGCCACCGCATGGACGGTTCGATCCCGCGCACCAGTACCAGGTCGCGCGGTTTGGTGCCGCCGATGCGGACCACCGACAGCCGGGTCGTCGGCCACGTGATCTTCCGTACCCCGTTGTCCAGCCACACCGTCGGCCGGTTGACCTGGAAATCGTAGTAGTCCTCGGCGTCCAGAGCCGCGAAGACCTCGCCCTTCCACTCCCGGTCCAGGTGTGCGACCGCACCGGAGGCCGCGTCACCCGCGTCGTTCCAGCCCTCGAACGCGGCCACCATGACCGGGTCGATCAGCTCGGGCACGCCCTCAAGCTCGATCACCCAGGTCTCCTTCCGAAGTTCCCTTGCGTACGTGGGTCAGCCTAAGCCTTGATACGACGCCAGCCACAGCCCACGACAGAGGGGCGGTTCCCCTCGGAACCGCCCCCCTGCCCGTCCGCGGACGCGGTTATGCCTTCCCGGCCAGCATCTCCTCTACCCGGCCGCGCACTTCGGCGCTGTCCAGGCCGCGGACCGTCACCGTCGTACGGCGGCGCAGCACGTCGTCGGCGGTCTCGGCCCACTCGTTGTCCCGGGCGTAGGCGACCTGCGCCCAGATCTCCGGACCGTCGGGGTGGATCCGCTCGGCCAGCGCCGGGTCCTCGTTCGCGAGCCGCGCGATGTCGAAGGCCAACGAGCCGTAGTGCGAGGCCAGGTGGCGCGCGGTCAGCGGGTCCATCCGCGAGCCCGGATCGCGGTCCACGAGCAGCCGGTGCGCCACCGCGTTCGGGTTGGCGACACCGGGCAGCGCGATCCGCCGTACGAGGGACTTCACCGGCTCCATGTCCTCGGTCAGCGGGCTCCCCGGCAGCTTGGCCAGCTTGTCCATGACCACGCGGCCGATGTGCCGGTACGTGGTCCACTTGCCGCCGGCCACCGACAGCATGCCGCCCGCGCCCTCGGACACGACCGTCTCGCGCTTGGCCTTCTCCACGCCGCCGGGGCCGCCGGGCAGTACCCGCAGGCCCGCGAAGGCGTACGTCATCAGCGAACGGTCCAGGTCGGAGTCCTTCACCGAGAAGGCCGCCTCGTCCAGGATCTGCTGGATGTCGGCCTCGGTGGCGCGCACGTCCGCCGGGTCACCCTCGTACACCTCGTCCGTGGTACCCAGCAGCAGCTGGTCCTCCCACGGCAGGGCGAAGGTGATGCGGTACTTGTCGATCGGGGTGGCCATGGCGGCCTTCCACGGCGACTTGCGCTTCATCACGATGTGCGCGCCCTTGGACAGGCGGATGGACGGCATCGAGTGCTTGTCCTCCATGCGCCGCAGGTGGTCCACCCACGGGCCCGTCGCGTTGAGCACGACGCGGGCGTCCACACCGAACTCGGTGCCGTCCAGACGGTCCTTGAGCTCGGCGCCGGAGACCCGGCCGCGCGTCATGCGCAGGCCGGTGACCTCGGCGTGGTTCAGGACGACGGCGCCCGACTCCACGGCCGCGCGGACCGTCATGACGGCGACGCGCGAGTCGTTCATCTGGTGGTCGTAGTAGACGGCCACGGCCTTGAGGCCGTCCGTCTTCAGACCCGGGTTGTCGGCGGCGGCACGGGCCGGGGAGATGATCTTGCCCATGCCGTCGCCGAAGGCGGACAGCGCCGAGTACGCGAACACGCCCGCACCCAGCTTCGCGGCGCCCACCGGGCCGCCCTTGTACACCGGGAGGTAGAAGGTGAGCGGGTTGACCAGGTGCGGGGCCACGTCCTTGGCCAGCACCCGGCGCTCGTGGTGGTTCTCGGCGACCAGCTTGACCGAACCGGTCTGCAGGTAGCGCAGGCCGCCGTGGACGAGCTTCGAGGAGGCCGAGGAGGTGGCGCCGGCGAAGTCGCCGGCGTCCACCATGGCGACCCGCAGACCCGACTGCGCGGCGTGCCAGGCCACCGAGGTGCCCAGGATTCCACCGCCGATGACCAGCAGGTCGTAGGTGGCCTTCGCCAGCTGCTCACGGGTCTCGGCCCGGCTCGCGTTCGAACCGGCGGTCGGGTGCGTGCCCAGTGCGGTCACGCTCTGCAGGCTGCTCATATCTCTCTTAGCTCCTCGTCGATTGACTCAGCTGGTGCGGTCAGCTGGCGTCTTCGTCGTCGACCCAGGCCATGGAACGCTGCACGGCCTTGAGCCAGCTCTTGTACTCGCGCTCCCGCTGCTCGGCGGGCATCCGCGGGGTCCACTCCGCCGCGCGGCGCCAGTTGGCGCGCAGGGCGTCGGTGTCGGGCCAGAAGCCGACGGCCAGGCCGGCGGCGTAGGCGGCGCCGAGGCAGGTGGTCTCGGCGACCATCGGGCGCACCACGGGGGCGTCCACGAAGTCGGAGAGCGTCTGCATCAGCAGGTTGTTGGAGGTCATGCCGCCGTCGACCTTCAGGGCCGCGAGCTCGACGCCCGAGTCCTTGGTCATGGCGTCGGTGATCTCGCGGGTCTGCCAGGCGGTGGCCTCCAGGACGGCGCGGGCGATGTGCGCCTTGGTGACGTACCGGGTGAGGCCGGTGATCACGCCGCGGGCGTCGGAGCGCCAGTACGGGGCGAACAGGCCGGAGAAGGCCGGCACGAAGTAGGCGCCGCCGTTGTCCTCGACGGAGGAGGCCAGCGTCTCGATCTCGGCCGCGGACTTGATCAGGCCCATCTGGTCGCGCATCCACTGGACGAGCGAGCCGGTGACGGCGATGGAGCCCTCGAGCGCGTAGACCGGCTTCTGGTCGCCGATCTGGTAGCCGACCGTGGTCAGCAGGCCGCTGTACGAGTTGATGATCTTGTCGCCGGTGTTCATCAGCATGAACGTTCCGGTGCCGTACGTGGACTTCGCCTCGCCCTCGGCGAAACAGGTCTGGCCGAACAGCGCGGCCTGCTGGTCACCGAGCGCCGAGGCGACCGGGACGCCCGCGAGGACGCCTTCCTTGACGTGGCCGTAGACCTCGGCGGAGGACTTGATCTCCGGGAGGACGTTGAGCGGCACCTCCATGGACTCGGCGATCTTCTCGTCCCAGGCCAGGGTGTGCAGGTTCATCAGCATGGTGCGCGAGGCATTGGTGACGTCGGTGACGTGCACACCGCCCTGGGCGCCGCCGGTGAGGTTCCAGATGACCCAGGAGTCCATGGTGCCGAAGAGGATGTCCCCGGCCTCGGCGCGCTCGCGCAGGCCCTCGACGTTGTCGAGCAGCCAGCGGACCTTGGGGCCGGCGAAGTAGCTCGCCAGCGGCAGGCCGGTCTCGCGGCGGAAGCGGTCCTGGCCGACGTTGCGGCCGAGCTCCTTGCACAGGGAGTCGGTACGGGTGTCCTGCCAGACCAGCGCGTTGTGGACCGGCTCGCCGGTGTTCTTGTCCCACAGCAGGGTGGTCTCGCGCTGGTTGGTGATGCCGACGGCCTTGACGTCCGCGGCGGTGAAGCCCGGGATGTCCTGGGCGGCCCTGGAGATGGCCCCGGCGACGACCTCCTGGACGTTGGTCCAGATCTCGGCGGCGTCGTGCTCCACCCAGCCCGGCTTCGGGAAGATCTGCTCGTGCTCCTTCTGGTCGACGGCGACGATGCGGCCGTCACGGTCGAAGACGATGCAGCGGGAGGAGGTGGTGCCCTGGTCGATGGCGGCGATGAAGGGGCCGGTGCTGCTGGTCATGGTGGCTGCTCCTGGCAGGTGTCGGGGTAGGCGGAATCAGGATGGCGGTGCGGGTGGTGCCGTGGTGCCGATGCTGATCAGGCGAACGCGATGTTGTACAGACCGCCGGCGAGAGCGGCACCCGCGAGGGGGCCGAGAACCGGGATCCAGGAGTAGCTCCAGTCCGAGCCGCCCTTGTTGGGCAGCGGCAGCAGGGAGTGGACGATGCGCGGGCCGAGGTCGCGGACCGGGTTGATGGCGTAGCCGGTCGGGCCGCCCAGCGAGAGGCCGATGCCGACCACGACGAACGAGGTGATCAGGACGCCGATGACGCCGAGTCCCTTGCCGTCGTCCTGCAGGCCCTGGGTCAGGATGGCCAGGACCAGGACGGCGGTGCCGATGATCTCGGTGGTGAGGTTCTGGACGACGTTGCGGATCTCCGGGCCCGTGGAGAAGATGCCGAGGACCGGGCCGGCCATGTCGTGCGGGTGCGGGTCCTCGGGGCCGAGCTTGGCGTCGCGGATGTGCTCCGGGTCGGCCAGGTGCGCGCGGAACTGGCCGTAGTAGGCCAGCCACATCAGGACCGAGCCGATCATCGCGCCGAGGAGCTGCCCGGCGAGGTAGACCGGCACGTCGCCCCAGGCGCCGTCCTTGATGGCGATGCCGACGGTGACCGCCGGGTTGAGGTGCGCGCCCGAGAGCGGTGCGGAGACGTAGGCGGCGATCAGGACGGCGAAACCCCAGCCGAAGGTGATCGCGAGCCAGCCGGCGCCGCGGGCCTTGGAGCTCTTGAGCGTCAGGGCGGCGCAGACGCCACCACCGAGCAGGGTGAGCAGGGCGGTACCGATGGTCTCGCCGATGAAGATGTCGGAGCTGGACACCCGCGACTCCTTTGTCGTTCAGGGGTGGTCGGCCACCGGGTCCCTCCGGTGGCCCACGCACTCGGTGAGTGCTGCACCGGTCCTTGGCCTTGCCACACCCTAACGCGTATTGCCGGTAGGTGTTCGGCAATGCCGACCGATGAACGGCAGTTTTCCGCCCAGGTGAAGTGGCCGTCAAGGGTTGGCCAGGCCAATGAGCCGGATCGTTACCAGACGGTACGATCGCCCAAATTAGGCCATTGGGTGATCATCAAACGCCAAAAACCACCCAAATGCCACTCGGTGTGGCCGTTGGGTGGTCAGGGCAGAGCAATACGGGTCACGCCAAGGTCAGAACCGGCCCGCCCCGAGATCGCGCGAAACCGCCCGTGCGCAGTCCCGTACGGACGCCACCAGGGACGCCCGGGGCTCCCCGGAGTCCCCGCAGACCCGCTCCACGGCCCCCGCGACGGCCACCGCGCCGACCGGCATCCTGCGCCGGTCGTGGATGGGGGCCGCCACCGAGGCGATCCCGTCCCAGGTCTCCTCCACGTCGCTGGCCCAGCCGCGGGCCCGGATCAGGCCCAGGAGCTCCTCGAAGGCGACGCCGTCGGTGACCGTGCGGGGGGTGAAGGCCTCCCGCTCCACCTCCAGGACCTGTGTGTGCGCCACCGGGTCGTAGGCCGACAGGACCTTGCCCAGTGCCGTGGAGTGCAGGGGCTGCATGGCACCCACCTCCAGGACCTGACGGCTGTCGTCGGGCCGGAACACGTGGTGCATGATCAGCACCCCGCTCTTGTGGAGCACGCCCACGTAGACGCTCTCCCCGCTCGCGCGGGCCAGGTCGTCCGTCCACACCAGTGCGCGCGCCCGGAGCTCGTGCACGTCCAGATAGCTGTTGCCCAGGCGCAGCAGCTCGGCGCCCAGCTGGTAGCGGCCCGAGGTCGGGTCCTGCTCCACGAAGCCCTCGGCCTGCAGCGTGCGCAGGATCCCGTGTGCCGTGCCCTTGGCCAGCCCCAGGGAGGAGGCCACGTCGGAGAGTCCCAGCCGGCGCTCGCCGCCCGCCAGGAGCCGCAGCATCGCAGCGGCTCGTTCGAGCGACTGGATGTTCCGTGCCATCGCGCAGCCTCCTGCTGACGTAGTTCGACAATGCTGAACACTATCGGTCGATGCCGACTTCGTGCATGGTGGGAAGAATCCTCGGAAACGAGTCGGCCCGAAACACCCCCGGGCGAAAGTCGCCGGCCCCCGCGCACAGAATGCAGTCCGCCACGTGGACCACCCCCACCGGGGCCGGTTCGCACCGTTACCCTGGCCGCGTGCACCCTTGACACAGAGGGGGTGCAAAGCCGACAGCCGTCGCATCCCAGGGAGCTCACCCATGGCCTCGTTGCCTAACCCGCCCGCAGACACCCAGACCCGGGCCGATGCCCTGCGCCAGGCACTGGCGACCCGTGTGGTCGTCGCCGACGGAGCCATGGGAACGATGCTCCAGGCGCAGGACCCCTCCCTGGACGACTTCGAACAGCTCGAAGGCTGCAACGAGGTCCTCAACGTCACCCGCCCCGACATCGTGGCCAACGTGCACCGCGAGTACTTCGAGGCCGGCGTCGACTGCGTCGAGACCAACACCTTCGGCACCAACTACGCCGCCCTCGCCGAGTACGACATCGCCGACCGCAACCACGAGCTGTCCGTGGCCGGCGCCCGTATCGCCCGGGAGGTCGCCGACGAGTTCACTGCCGCCACCGGGCAGCAGCGCTGGGTCCTGGGTTCCATGGGCCCCGGCACCAAGCTGCCGACGCTCGGCCACATCGACTACGGCACCATCCGCGACGCCTACCAGATCAACGCCGAAGGACTGATCACCGGCGGTGCCGACGCGCTGCTGGTGGAGACGACGCAGGACCTCCTGCAGACGAAGTCCTCCATCGTGGGTGCCCGGCGGGCGATGGAGGCCCTGGGTGTCTCCGTGCCGCTGATCTGCTCGGTGACGGTGGAGACCACGGGCACGATGCTGCTGGGTTCGGAGATCGGTGCGGCGTTGACGGCGCTGGAGCCGCTGGGCATCGACATGATCGGTCTGAACTGCGCGACGGGTCCGGCGGAGATGAGCGAGCACCTGCGCTACCTGGCGCGGAACTCCCGGATCCCGCTCTCGTGCATGCCGAATGCCGGTCTGCCGGTCCTGGGCAAGAACGGCGCGCACTACCCCCTCTCGGCGAGTGAGCTGGCGGACGCGCAGGAGACCTTCGTGCGCGAGTACGGCCTCTCGCTGGTGGGCGGCTGCTGCGGTACGACTCCGGAGCACCTGCGGCAGGTCGTGGAGCGGGTCCGCGACCTCAGCCCGGCCACCCGTGACCCCCGCCCCGAGCCGGGTGCGTCCTCGCTCTACCAGACGGTGCCGTTCCGCCAGGACGTCTCGTACATGGCGATCGGCGAGCGGACGAACGCCAACGGTTCGAAGAAGTTCCGGGACGCGATGCTGGAGGCGCGTTGGGACGATTGCGTGGAGATGGTCCGTGACCAGATCCGCGAGGGCGCGCACATGCTCGACCTGTGCGTGGACTACGTGGGCCGTGACGGTGTGGCGGACATGCGGGAGCTGGCCGGCCGCTTCGCCACGGCTTCGACACTGCCGATCGTTCTGGACTCGACCGAGGTTCCCGTTCTGCGGGCGGGTCTGGAGAAGATCGGTGGCCGTGCGGTCATCAACTCGGTGAACTACGAGGACGGTGACGGTCCGGAGTCGCGGTTCGCGAAGGTCACCGCGCTGGCGCGGGAGCACGGTGCCGCGCTGATCGCGCTGACCATCGACGAAGAGGGCCAGGCCCGCACGGTCGAGCACAAGGTCGCGATCGCGGAGCGGCTGATCGAGGATCTGACGGGGAACTGGGGGATCCACGAGTCGGACATCCTCATCGACACCCTGACCTTCACGATCTGCACCGGCCAGGAGGAGTCCCGTAAGGACGGCATCGCCACGATCGAGTCGATCCGTGAGCTCAAGCGCCGTCACCCGGACGTGCAGACGACTCTGGGTCTGTCGAACATCTCCTTCGGCCTCAACCCGGCCGCGCGTGTCCTGCTGAACTCCGTGTTCCTCGACGAGTGCGTCAAGGCGGGCCTGGACTCCGCGATCGTCCACGCCAGCAAGATCCTGCCGATCGCCCGCTTCGACGACGAGCAGGTCGGTACCGCCCTGGACCTGATCTACGACCGTCGCGCCGAGGGTTACGACCCGCTGCAGAAGCTGATGGCGCTCTTCGAGGGCGTCAACACCAAGTCCCTGAAGGCGGGCCGCGCCGAGGAGCTCTTGGCCCTGCCGCTGGACGAGCGCCTGCAGCGCCG
The DNA here is from genome assembly GCF_036014235.1 of Streptomyces sp. NBC_00435. GTDB lineage: Bacteria > Actinomycetota > Actinomycetes > Streptomycetales > Streptomycetaceae > Streptomyces. The sequence continues at coordinate 1,771,777 of NZ_CP107924.1, read as the reverse complement.
CATCATCGACGGCGAGAAGAACGGCCTGGAAGCCGATCTGGACGAGGCCCTGGAGACTCGGCCGGCCCTGGACATCGTCAACGACACCCTCCTGGAGGGCATGAAGGTCGTCGGTGAGCTCTTCGGCTCCGGCCAGATGCAGCTGCCGTTCGTGCTCCAGTCCGCCGAAGTGATGAAGACCGCGGTCGCCCACCTGGAACCGCACATGGAGAAGAGCGACGACGAGGGCAAGGGCACCATCGTCCTCGCCACCGTGCGCGGTGATGTCCATGACATCGGGAAGAACCTCGTGGACATCATCTTGTCCAACAACGGCTACAACGTCGTGAACATCGGCATCAAGCAGCCGGTCTCGGCGATCCTGGAGGCCGCGCAGGAGCACAAGGCCGATGTGATCGGTATGTCGGGTCTGCTGGTGAAGTCGACGGTGATCATGAAGGAGAACCTGGAGGAGCTCAACCAGCGCAAGCTGGCGGCCGACTACCCGGTCATCCTCGGCGGCGCGGCCCTGACCCGGGCCTACGTCGAACAGGACCTCCACGAGATCTACGAGGGCGAGGTCCGCTACGCCCGCGACGCCTTCGAGGGCCTGCGCCTCATGGACGCCCTCATCGCCGTCAAGCGCGGAGTCCCCGGTGCCACCCTCCCCGAACTCAAACAACGCCGCGTCGCCAAGCGGGACACCCCGGTCCCGCAGGCGGAGGAGGCGGAGGAGCCGGGCGGCCGCTCCGACACCTCCACCGACAACCCGGTGCCCACCCCGCCGTTCTGGGGCACCCGCGTCGTCAAGGGCATCCCGCTCAAGGACTACGCCTCCTGGCTCGACGAGGGCGCCCTCTTCAAGGGGCAGTGGGGCCTCAAGCAGGCCCGCGCGGGCGGAGCCACGTACGAGGAGCTCGTCGAGAGCGAGGGCCGTCCGCGCCTGCGCGGGCTGCTCGACAAGCTGCACACCGAGAACCTGCTCGAAGCCGCGGTCGTCTACGGATACTTCCCCTGCGTCTCCAAGGGCGAAGACCTGATCATCCTCGACGACGCCGGCAACGAGCGGACCCGCTTCACCTTCCCGCGCCAGCGCCGCGGCCGGCGCCTGTGCCTCGCCGACTTCTTCCGCCCGGAGGAATCCGGCGAGATCGACGTCGTCGGCCTCCAGGTCGTCACCGTCGGCTCCAGGATCGGCGAGGCCACCGCCAAGCTGTTCGCCTCCGACTCCTACCGCGAGTACCTCGAGCTGCACGGCCTGTCCGTCCAGCTCGCCGAGGCCATGGCCGAGTACTGGCACGCCCGCGTCCGCGCCGAGCTCGGATTCGGCGGCGAGGACCCCTCCAAGGTCGAGGACATGTTCGACCTCAAGTACCGCGGCGCCCGCTTCTCCCTCGGCTACGGCGCCTGCCCCGACCTGGAGGACCGCGCCAAGATCGCCGACCTCCTCCAGCCCGAGCGCATCGGCGTCCACCTTTCGGAGGAATTCCAGCTCCACCCGGAGCAGTCCACCGACGCGATCGTCATCCACCACCCCGAAGCGAAGTATTTCAACGCACGCTGAGACGGACCGGCGTACACTTGTCGGTCCCATACAGGCCGGTCACCTGTTCCCCCGGGTATGCCCCCCGGAGGTGAGGTGACCGGCCTTCTCGTCCCCCCGGGGACCTTCAGAGAGGTGCGCGCATGACGAGCACAGTCCCCGCCCCCGTCGCCCGTACGGCCGACGGACATGCCCTGCAGGCGGTGCTGCTCGACATGGACGGCACCCTCGTCGACACCGAGGGTTTCTGGTGGGAGATCGAGGTCGGCGTCTTCGGTGAACTCGGCCACCGCCTCGACGAGTCCTGGCGGGACATCGTCGTCGGCGGCCCCATGACACGCAGTGCCGGGTTCCTCATCGAATCCACCGGCGCAGACATCGACCTCGCAGAACTCAGCGTCCTGCTCAACGAGCGCTTCGAAGCCCGCATCGCCGACCGCGTCCCCCTCATGCCCGGCGCCGAACGGCTGCTGACCGAACTGGCCCGGCACAACGTCCCCACCGCCCTCGTCTCCGCCTCCCACCGGCGCGTCATCGACCAGGTCCTGCTCACCCTGGGCCGCGACCGCTTCACCATGACGATCGCCGGCGACGAGGTCGCGCGCACCAAGCCACACCCCGACCCCTACCTCCTCGCCGCCAGCGCCCTCGGCGCGCACCCCTCGCGCTGCGCCGTCATCGAGGACACCGCCACCGGAGTGGCCGCCGCCGAGGCCGCCGGCTGCCGGGTCGTCGCCATCCCCTCCGTCGGCCTGATCGCACCCGCCCCGGGCCGCACCGTCGTCCGCTCGCTCGAGGACGTGGACCTGCCCTTCCTGCGCTCCCTCATCACTCCGATGAACTGACCGCGCACACTGTGTACGGACGATCCGCCCCAGGACCGAGGCCCCGCGGGCGGATTTTTCGCGCCGTACCCGGGAGGCCGAAATTCCATCGATCCCGCCACAGTTGTCCCGGGTGACCTTAGTCACCCACAAGGCCCCGTTCGCACCACTCCGCACCCTCCCGCACGACCCCTTGTGTCCGCATTGATCAGTACCTGACCGATCTGCGCACGGCTCCGCGCACACCTCCGGTCAACTCCCGCAACGGAGCGGTCACGGACCCGATCCAGGTGGTTCAAGCGACCCCTCCGCAGGCCACTAGTGTCGATCCGGGCACTGCGCCGCACCTCAGCCGTCCCGGAAACACACCCCTGTTTCCGGAACCGCGTGGACCGATCGTCACAACACCGGCCCGATCGTTCCGCCCAGAACGGGCGACCGCCGCGATGCCCTCCACGCCAGCTTTGAACAAGTGCCGGGTCGAGGGAGTACTTCCAGCATGAACCGCAAGACCATGGCGCTGACGGCAGCCGCCGGACTGCTCACCCCCGCGCTGACCGCCTGCGGCAGCACCAGCGGAGCAGGAGCGGGGTCCGGGGCGATCGTCGTCGGCACCACCGACCGGTTCGAGGCGGCCGAATACGCTCCCGCCCCGCTCGACCCTGCCTACGCCTACGACGCCGGCACCTGGAACATCCTGCGCCAGACCGTGCAGACGCTCATGCACACCCCGCGCGGCGGCGGCCAGCCCGTCCCCGAAGCGGCCTCCGACTGCCGCTTCACCGACACCGGCAACGAGAGCTACCGCTGCACCCTGCGCCCCGGCCTCAAGTTCGCCGGCGGAGACCCGCTCACCGCACAGGACGTCAAGTTCTCCATCGAGCGCGTGCTCGCCATCAAGGACGAGAACGGCCCCTCCTCGCTGCTCTCCACCATCGACACCGTCGAGACCAAGGGCACCGACACCGTCGTCTTCCACCTGAAGACCTCCGACGCGACCTTCCCGTACAAGCTCTCCACCCCGGCCGCGGGTATCGTCAGTGCCAAGAAGTACGACGCCAGGAAGCTCCGCCCCGGCTTCGCAGTCGACGGCTCCGGCCCCTACACGATGAAGGCCGAAGTCAAGGACAATCGCCTCGTCCGCGCCGTCTTCAGCAAGAACCCGAACTACAAGGGTGACCTGAAGCTCCAGAACGACAAGGCGGAACTCCGCACCTTCGACGACTCCGACGCCATGGGCAAGGCCCTGGAACACGGCACCGTCCACATGGTCTCCCGCACCCTGTCGCCGGCCCAGATCACCGAGCTCTCCGCCAAGCCCCCCAAGGGCATCAAGCTCGTCCCCCTGCCCGGCCTGGAGATCCGCTACCTCGGCTTCAACACCGACGCCCCGGTCGTCAAGGACAAGGCCGTACGCCAGGCCCTCGCAGCAGCCGTCGACCGCAACGCGATCATCGCCAAGGTGTACGGCAAGTCCGCGCAGCCCCTGTACTCACTGGTCCCCACCAGCGTCACCGGCCACGTCAACTCCTTCTTCAACAAGTACGGCGAGGCCAACACCACCAAGGCCGCCGACCTGCTGAAGGCCGCCGGGATCAAGACGCCGGTCAAGCTGACCCTCAACTACACCAACGATCACTACGGCGAAGGCACCGCGGCAGAGTTCGAAGCACTCAAGACCCAGCTGAACTCCACCCAGCTCTTCGACGTCACCGTCCAGGGAACCGACTGGGCCGCCTTCCGGCCCGCCCAGAAGAAGGGCGACTACGCTGCCTACGGGCTCGGCTGGTTCCCGGACTACCCCGACGCCGACAACTTCCTCGCCCCGTTCCTGGAGCAGGACAACTTCCTCGGCACGCCGTACGCCAACACCGCGGTGCGCACCAAGCTCATACCCGAATCGCGCCGCGCCGTCGACCGGGGCGTCGCCGCCCCCGCTATCGCGGAGATGCAGGACATCGTCGCCGAGGACGTACCCGTCCTGCCCCTGTGGCAGGGCAAGCAGTACGTCGCCGCACGCGACGGGATCACCGGAGTGGAGTGGTCGGTCAACTCCATCGCCGACCTCCAGCTGTGGGAACTCGGCCGCGGCGTCAGCGGCTGACCCCACACCCGCCGGCCCGGGACCGCACCCCGGGCCGGAACGAACACACCAGACGAGCCAGTGAGACTGCAAGACTGTGAAGGACGATCGCGTGATGAGACGTAACCAGTGGTTGGTGGCCCCCCTCGGCGCGGCCACCGCCGCCGCCCTGCTCAGCGGTTGCGGTGCGACGGGCGGATCCAGTGCCGGCAGCGGCAAGGGCGTCGTCATGGGCATTTCGGACAAGGTGAAGGCCACCGACCCGGCCTCGGGCTACGACCCCGGCTCCTGGCTGCTCTTCAACAACGTCTACCAGTCCCTGCTCAGCTTCCCCAAGGGCGGCACCACCCCCGAGCCCGACGCCGCGCAGGCCTGCGGCTTCGAGGGCGGCGAGAGCCGGACGTACAAGTGCACCCTGCGCGGCGGCCTGAAGTTCAGCAACGGCCACAGCCTCACGGCGAAGGACGTCAAGTACTCCTTCGAGCGCACCCTGAAGATCAACGACGAGAACGGCCCCGCCGTCATGCTGGCGTCGATCGGCTCGATCGACACCCCCGACGACAAGACCGTGATCTTCCACCTCAAGACCCCCGACGCGACCTTCCCGAGCAAGATCGCATCGGGCGCCGGCTCCATCGTCGACCACGCGGAGTACCCCGCGGACAAGCTGCGCACCGACGGCAAGGCCATCGGCTCCGGCGTGTACAAGCTGGACTCCATCGACAAAAAGAGCGCCAGCTTCTCCGTCAGCGACAGCTACAGCGGCAAGGCCAAGCCGAAGAACAGCGGCGTCACCATGAAGTTCTTCAACGAGGACCAGGCCGCCCTCAAGAAGGTCCTCGAAAGCGGAGACGTCGACTTCGCCTTCCGCGGCCTGGCGGCCAAGGACATCGCCGGCCTCGCCTCCCAGAGCGGCGACCAGAAGATCGAAGTCATCCAGGGCGCCGGCGCCGAGGTCGAACACCTCGTCTTCAACATGAGCGACCCCGTCGCCGGGAAACTCCCCGTCCGCAAGGCCTTCGCCTACCTCGTCGACCGCGAAGCCCTCGTCAAGCAGGTCTACGACGGCACCGCCACCTCGCTCTACTCCATCGTCCCGGCCGGCATCGGCTCCCACACCACCGCCTTCTTCGACCGCTACGGCGGCACCCCCCAGCCCGAGAAGGCCAAGGCCGTCCTGCGCACCGCGGGCATCAAGGACAAGGTGAAGATCACCCTGTACTCGACGCCCAGCCGCTACGGGCCCTCGACCGACCAGGAATTCCAGCTCATCGCCAAGCAGCTCAACGACAGCGGCCTCTTCGAGGCCGACGTCAAGTCCATCGAGTTCGAGCAGTACGAGAAGGACATCCAGGACGGCAAGTACGGCGTCTACGTCAAGGGCTGGGTCCCCGACTACCCCGACGCCGACAACTTCACGCAGCCCTTCTTCGGGCCCGACAACGTGCTGCACAACAACTACGAGAACAAGGAGATCACCGGGACGATCATCCCGTCGACCTCCGCGAAGTCCGACCGCACCGCCGCCACCACCGACTACAACCGCCTCCAGGACATCGTCGCCGACGAGATCCCGCTCCTCCCGCTCTGGCAGAGCAAGCAGTACGCCGTCACCCGCCCGAACGTGACCGGCCTGCAGTGGTCCCTGGACGCCTCCACCGTCTTCCGCTTCTGGGAGATCAGCAAGGGCTGAACCGCCCCGCCCCCCGCGCACGAGAACGGGCCCGCCTCCGCGTCACGCGGAAGCGGGCCCGACCCCATGCGGACACACGCGCACCCGAGACCGCTACTGACCGGCCCCCGGCCGCACCAGACCGCTCTCGTACGCGTACACCGCCGCCTGCACCCGGTCACGCAGGCCCAGCTTCGTCAGCACATGACCCACATGCGTCTTCACCGTCGTCTCGCTCACGAACAGATCCGCCGCGATCTCCGCGTTCGACAACCCCCGGGCCACCAGCTTCAGCACCTCGACCTCACGCTCGGTCAACGTACCGATCATGTCCGGAACACGATCCTCGCCCGACGGCAGATGACCCGCGTACTTGTCCAGCAGCCGGCGCGTGATGCTCGGCGCGAGCATCGCCTCACCACCCGCCACCACCCGGATCGCCTGCACCAGCTCCACGGCCGGCGCATCCTTCAGCAGGAACCCACTGGCCCCCGCCCGCAACGCCTCCACCACGTACTCGTCCAGATCGAAGGTCGTCAGCACCAGCACCTTCGCCGGACCGTCCCGCCCCGGACCCGTGATCTGCCGCGTCGCCTCCACCCCGTCCATCCGCGGCATCCGGATGTCCATCAGCACCACATCGGGCTGCAGCGCCCGCACCTGATCCAGCGCCTGCAGACCGTCCCCGGCCTCACCGACCACCGCCAAGTCCTCCTCGGCCTCCAGGATCATCCGGAAACCGGTGCGCAGCAGCGGCTGGTCGTCCACCAGCAGTACGCGGATCGCCACGGGGTCTACCTCGTATTCGTCGGACAGCAACGGGGAACCCGGCCCATTCTGCCCTGACCCGGAGAACGGACTCCCGCTCCGCGCCCTCCTAGGACCCCGAGGGCTCCCCGGCCCCCGACGGCCCCCCGGACTCCTCACGCGCCGCGGGCACCCCCGGGCCGTAGTCGGCGGAGACCGTCAGAGGGTAGACCGGGGGAGTACCCCCGAACTCCGGACACACCGCCTGATGATCACACCAGCCGCACAGCTTCGTCCTCCGCGGCCGCCAGTCACCCGTCCGCGTCGCCTCCCGGATCGCGTCCCACAGCGCCAGCAGCTTGCGCTCCATCCGCTCCAGGTCCTCGATCACCGGGTCGTACGTCACCACGTCCCCACTGCCCAGGTACACCAGCTGCAGCCGCCGCGGCACCACCCGCTTCAGCCGCCACACCACCAGCGCGTAGAACTTCATCTGGAACAGCGCACCCTCGGCGTACTCCGGCCGCGGCGCCTTGCCCGTCTTGTAGTCGACGATCCGCACCTCACCCGACGGCGCCACGTCCACCCGGTCGATGATCCCGCGCAGCCGCAGCCCCGACTCCAGCTCCGTCTCCACGAAGAACTCCCGCTCCACCGGCTCCAGCCGCGTCGGGTCCTCCAGCGTGAACCACCGGTCCACCAGCGCCTCGGCCTCCGTCAGCCACCGCGCCAGCCCCGCCCCCTCGTCACCCTCCGGGAACAGCTCCGTCAACTCCGGCCTCGACTCCACCAGCCGGTCCCACTGCCCCGGGATCAACGCCTTCGCCCGCGGCGCCGTCCGCTCCTGCGCCGGATGATCGAAGAGCCGCTCCAACACCGCGTGGACCAGCGTCCCCCGCGTAGCCGCCGCACTCGGCTTCTCCGGCAACTTGTCGATCACCCGGAACCGGTACAGCAGCGGACACCGCATGAAATCACTCGCCCGCGAAGGCGACAGCGAAGAAGGCGCCACGGCCACCACCTGGCCGGGCACGGAACAGGGCGCTGCGTCGTCCGGACCGCTGCCGGGGCTCGTCGTCATACGCAAAACCCTACGACCCGCCACCGACAGCACGCGCATACCATCGACGCCGACCCCCCTCGCACTGCATGATCGGAGCATCACACCGCGCAACGGCACACCCGGACACCACGGGAATAAGCACAAGAACCACCCGGCGCACCACAGCGCCGGACAGCAGCGAACGAAGGAAATCCGTGGCAGACACCGACGAAACCGGCGAGCGCGCGGGCCGGCGCTCAGGACCGGGCGGCGGACTCCTCATGGGCCGCCCCTTCGGCGTACCCGTCTACGTCTCGCCCAGCTGGTTCCTCGTCGCCGCCCTCATCACCTGGGTCTTCGGCGACCAGCTCGACCGCATCCTCCCCGACCTCGGCCCCCTGCGCTACCTCGTGGCCCTCTTCTTCGCCGTCGCCTTCTACGCCTCGGTACTCGTCCACGAACTCGCCCACACCGTCGCAGCCCTCCGCTTCAAACTCCCCGTGCGCCGCATCCAGCTCCAGTTCTTCGGCGGCGTATCCGAGATCGAGAAGGAATCCGAGACCCCCGGCCGCGAATTCGTCCTCGCCTTCGTCGGCCCCCTGCTCTCCCTCCTCCTCGCCGGCGCCTTCTACCTCGGCATGAAAGCCGTCGAACCCGCCAGCGTCCCCGGCGTCCTCCTCGCCGGCCTCATGATCTCCAACCTCCTCGTCGCCGCCTTCAACCTCCTCCCCGGCCTGCCCCTCGACGGCGGCCGCATGCTCCGCGCCGTCATCTGGGGCATCACCGGCAAACCCATGACCGGCACCATCGCCGCCGCCTGGGCCGGACGCGCCCTCGCCGTCGCCGTCCTGCTCGGCCTGCCCCTCCTGAACTACACCGGAACCCTCGGCAACCGGACCGACACCATCGGCGGCATGGACACCGTCATGGACGCCCTCCTCGCCGCGATCCTCGCCGCCATCATCTGGACCGGCGCCGGCAACAGCCTGCGCGTCGCGCGCCTGCGCGAACACCTCCCGGAACTCCACGCCCGCAAACTCACCCGCCGCGCCATCCCCGTCGAGAACGCCACCCCCCTCTCCGAAGCCCTGCGACGCGCCAACGAATCCGGCGCCCGGGCCCTCGTCGTCGTCGACGGACTGGGCGACCCCACCGGCATCGTCCGCGAGAGCGCCATCGCCTCTGTCCCCGAACACCGCCGCCCCTGGGTCGCCGTCGGCACCCTCGCCCAGGACCTCACCGACGGCATGAAGGTTTCAGCGGAACTCACCGGCGAAGAACTCCTCGACCACCTGCGCACCACCCCCGCCAGCGAGTACCTCGTACTCCAGCCGGACGGCGCGATCTACGGCGTCCTCTCCACCCTCGACGTGGAAAAGGCCTTCGTGAAGGCCATGGCGCGGCCCCAGTCCTGAAGCCAATACACTGGTCACATGTCCGAACCGACCGGTGCCGCCCGCCGACGCGGGCCCTTCAAGGTCGGGGACCAGGTTCAGCTCACCGACCCCAAGGGCCGCCACTACACGTTCACGCTCGAAGCCGGGAAGAACTTCCACACCCACAAGGGTGCCTTCCCGCACGACGAGCTGATCGGCTCCCCCGAGGGAAGCGTTGTCCGTACCACGGGCAACGTCGCCTACCTCGCGCTGCGTCCCCTGCTCCCCGACTACGTCCTGTCCATGCCCCGCGGTGCCGCCGTGGTCTACCCCAAGGACGCGGGCCAGATCCTGGCCTTCGCCGACATCTTCCCCGGCGCCCGAGTCGTGGAAGCCGGTGTGGGCTCCGGCTCCCTGAGCAGCTTCCTGCTGCGCGCCATCGGCGACCAGGGCATGCTCCACAGCTACGAGCGCCGCCCGGACTTCGCCGAGATCGCCACGGCCAACGTCGAGCGCTACTTCGGCGGCCCGCACCCGGCGTGGCAGCTGACCGTGGGCGACCTCCAGGACAACCTGTCCGACACGGACGTCGACCGCGTGATCCTCGACATGCTCGCCCCCTGGGAATGCCTGGAGGCCGTCTCCAAGGCACTGGTCCCCGGCGGCATCCTCTGCTGCTATGTGGCCACCACCACCCAGCTCTCCCGGACCGTCGAATCCATCCGCGAGTTCGGCTGCTACGCCGAACCGCAGCCCTGGGAATCGATGATCCGCAACTGGCACGTCGAAGGCCTGGCCGTCCGCCCGGACCACCGCATGATCGGCCACACCGGTTTCCTCGTCACCGCCCGCCGCCTCGCGGACGGCGTCGAGCCGCCCATGCGCCGCCGCCGCCCCTCCAAGGGCGCCTACGGCGAGGACTACGACGGCCCCGGCAGCCGGTCCGCCGCGAAGACCGCCGACACCGCGGCCGCTGCCGACACCGCTGCCGACACCCCCGGCGACCGCGACTGAGCAGCGCACGACCGGCCGCGAGGCCACCCAACACAAGGACGCTGTGGCGCAGTTCCCCCGGAACAACCGGGAACTGCGCCACAGCGTCTATTCGTTGCCCTGCGGGCAGACCCCCCGCGCGCGAACCGGGCCGGCCCGGACCCAGCCGTTCCGCCCTGATGTGAGGTGTGGCACGATGCTGGCTCCCCGTCACCCTTCGCACAGGAGACACCCCGCGTGCCGCACAGCCCCGCCGAGCCGGCGCCGCACACCCCGGCGCACCACCGGACCCGGCCCGTCCACTGGCTCGCCACCCTCACCGCCATGGCCGCCGTCATAGCCGGCGCGGGCCTCCTGCAGCCCGGCCGGGCCACAGGCGCCTCCGCGGAGCCACCGCGCCCCACGGGCCCGGCCGACCCCGCCGGCGGCCCCGGGGTATCCGCTCCCGACGCGCACGCGGTCACGTACCCCCTGGACTGCAAGGGCGCCCCGCAGGCCGTCGTGGCCACCGCCGAAGGCGATCTGGACGGCGACGGCCGCCCCGAAACCGTGGCGGCCGTCCGCTGCGACGCCGGTTCGGGGACCCCGCCGCACGCGATCTACGTCCTCACGCGGGACCCGGCGAAGGGGGCCGGCCCCCGGGTCGTCGCCACCCTGCTCGAAGCCGCCCGCAGGCAGACCACGACCGATCTCACCATCAGTGACGGGGTGGTCACGGCGAACCTCCTCGGGTACTCCTCGTCCGAAGTGCCCCGTTACGCCCCCGACACCAAGCAGCTCGCCAAGTGGCGCTGGACCGGCGGAAAATTCCGCCAGGAGCTTATGGAATCAACCCTCTCGGGTGTTTGAACCGTCACACCGCATCAGGGCCGAAGACCTCTACACTGTCCGAAACCCGCCTTACGTGGATGCAGTCCCCGGGGCATTCCTTAGCCGAATCCACCACGTCCTGGAGCAGTACCAGCGGAACCGGAGTCGTCGCCCCCGCCTCCACGAGCAGCTCGTCATCGGGACTCTTCACGTACGCCAGACCATCAATGTCCAGCTCGAAGACCTCCGGCGCGTACTGCACGCAGATTCCGTCGCCGGTGCACAGGTCCTGATCGATCCAGACCTCGAGCGGCTCTCCGGCGTCGCCGGCGCCTGCGGCCCGCTCGGTGGTTGCGGCCTGCTGCACGGTCATATCTCCTGCCGTTCCCTGCTGTGAGTGATCCATTCCGGTCACAACTCGAGGCAAGTCGCGCGAGCCGTGACGGGTGTTGAACAGTTCGACCTTACAACCGGCTGCTTTCCGATGTTGATGGGTGGGTATTTCCTTGGCAGGAGGGAGTACGCAAGGGTGAAGATCGGACACACCCCTACCGTCTTTGTGATCTAGGGGTTTCAATCACCACCAGCCCAGGTAGGGTCAGAAAGCGTCCAGCTCCCCTTGGAGGAGGTGAGGACCGTGGCAGCCCACGACGACGACATCAACCGCGGCATCCGGCCCGGGCGAGGGTCTGAGGACCCCGCCGGCCAGGTTGCCTATCTCGAGCAGGAAATCGCCGTCCTGCGACGTAAGCTCGCCGACTCTCCGCGACACACGAGGATTCTCGAAGAGCGGATCGTCGAGCTCCAGACAAACCTGGCAGGCGTCTCCGCTCAGAACGAGCGGTTGGCGAACACCCTGCGCGAGGCCCGCGACCAGATCGTGGCCCTCAAGGAAGAAGTGGACCGGCTCGCACAGCCGCCGGCCGGCTTCGGAGTCTTCCTGCAGTCCAACGAGGACGGCACCGTCGACATCTTCACCGGCGGCCGCAAGCTCCGCGTGAACGTCAGCCCCAGCGTCGAACCGGACGACCTCCGGCGCGGCCAGGAGGTCATGCTCAACGAAGCCCTCAACGTGGTCGAAGCCATGGAATTCGAACGGGCCGGGGACATCGTCACCCTCAAGGAAATCCTCGAGGACGGCGAGCGCGCCCTGGTGGTCGGGCACACCGACGAGGAAAGGGTGGTGAGGCTCGCCGAGCCGCTCCTGGACGTCACCATCCGCCCCGGCGACTCCCTGCTGCTCGAACCCCGCTCCGGCTACGTCTACGAGATCGTCCCCAAGAGCGAGGTCGAAGACCTCGTCCTCGAAGAGGTCCCCGACATCGACTACGACAAGATCGGCGGCCTGGGCGACCAGATCGAACTGATCCGCGACGCGGTCGAGCTCCCCTACCTCTACCCCGACCTCTTCAAGGAACACGAACTGCGGCCCCCGAAGGGCATCCTGCTCTACGGCCCTCCCGGCTGTGGCAAGACGCTCATCGCCAAGGCAGTGGCCAACTCCCTTGCCAAGAAGGTCGCCGAAGTCACCGGCCAGCCCACCGGGAAGTCCTACTTCCTGAACATCAAGGGCCCCGAACTCCTCAACAAGTACGTCGGCGAGACCGAGCGTCACATCCGCCTCGTCTTCCAGCGTGCGAGGGAGAAGGCGAGCGAGGGCACCCCCGTCATCGTCTTCTTCGACGAGATGGAGTCCCTCTTCCGCACCCGCGGATCAGGCGTCAGCTCGGACGTGGAGAACACCATCGTCCCCCAGCTGCTCGCCGAGATCGACGGCGTGGAAGGCCTGGAGAACGTCATCGTCATCGGCGCCTCCAACCGCGAGGACATGATCGACCCGGCCATCCTGCGCCCCGGCCGGCTCGACGTGAAGATCAAGATCGAGCGCCCCGGAGCAGAGGCCGCGAAGGACATCTTCGCGAAGTACCTCAAGGCCACACTGCCCCTGCACACGGACGACCTCGGCGAGCACCAGGGCTCCACCGCCGAAACCGTCCACAGCATGATCCAGACCGTCGTCGAGCAGATGTACGCCGAAACCGAGGAGAACCGCTTCCTCGAGGTCACGTACGCCAACGGCGACAAGGAAGTCCTCTACTTCAAGGACTTCAACTCGGGCGCGATGATCCAGAACATCGTGGACCGTGCGAAGAAGATGGCCATCAAGGCCTTCCTCGAGCACAACCAGAAGGGCCTTCGCGTCGCCCACCTCCTCCAGGCTTGCGTGGACGAGTTCAAGGAGAACGAGGACCTGCCCAACACCACCAACCCCGACGACTGGGCCCGAATCTCCGGAAAGAAGGGCGAGCGGATCGTATTCATCCGAACCCTCGTCACCGGAAAGCAAGGCGCGGACACCGGACGCTCCATCGACACGGTGGCCAACACCGGTCAGTACCTCTGACAAAGCCGGCCGGCTGCGGGAGCCCTGCCGGGCACCCGCAGCCGACTGCTTTACCTACTGCTCTTTTCAGCCGGTGACAGGGCAAAGTCAATGACTGAAATGATCTCCTCACCAGCGCCGAGTGGTTCTAGGCTCATCCGTACCGCAGGTCGCGCAGTGCGGGGACGGGCACCGCACACGACGCACCGGAGCACCAGCGGTACTTGAGCGCCGCTCCCGAACGGGAGCGCCGCCGGGCAAGGAGGGCCGCATGACCGTACGGCGAGTAATGGGGATCGAGACGGAGTACGGGATCTCCGTCCCGGGGCACCCGAACGCCAATGCCATGCTCACCTCGTCCCAGATCGTCAACGCCTACGCGGCGGCGATGCACCGGGCGCGACGCGCCCGATGGGACTTCGAGGAAGAGAACCCGCTGCGGGACGCCCGCGGCTTCGACCTCGCCCGCGAGGCCGCAGACAACAGCCAGCTCACCGACGAGGACATCGGCCTCGCCAACGTCATCCTCACCAACGGCGCACGGCTCTACGTCGACCACGCGCATCCCGAGTACAGCTCCCCGGAGATCACCAACCCGCTCGACGCCGTCCTCTGGGACAAGGCCGGCGAGCGGATCATGGCCGAGGCGGCAGTCAGGGCCGCCCAGCTCCCCGGGGCCCAGCCCATCCACCTCTACAAGAACAACACCGACAACAAGGGTGCCTCCTACGGCACGCACGAGAACTATCTGATGAAGCGGGAAACCCCCTTCTCGGACATCGTGCGCCACCTCACCCCCTTCTTCGTCTCCCGCCTGGTCTTCACCGGCGCCGGCCGGGTCGGCATCGGCCAGGACGGACGCGAGCACGGCTTCCAGATCAGCCAGCGCGCGGACTACTTCGAGGTCGAGGTCGGTCTGGAGACCACCCTCAAGCGCCCCATCATCAACACGCGGGACGAACCGCACTCGGACGCGGAGAAGTACCGCCGGCTCCACGTGATCATCGGCGACGCGAACCTCTCCGAGATCTCCACCTACCTCAAGCTCGGCACCACCGCCCTTGTCCTGTCCATGATCGAAGACGGCTACATCAACGTCGACCTCGCCGTGGACCAGCCCGTACGCACCCTCCACCAGGTCTCCCACGACCCCGACCTGCAGCACCTGATCACGCTGCGCAGCGGGCGGACCCTGACGGCCGTACAACTCCAGATGGAGTACTACGAGCTGGCCAGGAAGTACGTGGAGGAGCGTTTCGGCTCCGACGCGGACGAGCAGACCAAGGATGTGCTGGCCCGCTGGGAGGACGTACTGGGCCGGCTGGAGACCGATCCGATGAGCCTGTCGGGGGAGCTCGACTGGATCGCGAAGCGGGAGATCCTGGAGGGCTACCGGCGCCGGGACGGCCTCGGCTGGGACGCCGCCCGGCTCCACCTGGTGGACCTGCAGTACGCGGACGTACGGCCCGAGAAGGGGCTGTACAACCGCCTGGTGGCCCGCGGGAAGATGAAGCGGCTGCTGGACGAGACCGCGGTCGAACGCGCGCAGAGCAAGCCTCCGGAGGACACCCGGGCGTACTTCCGGGGACGGTGCCTGGAGCAGTACGCGGACGACGTCGCCGCGGCCTCCTGGGACTCGGTGATCTTCGACCTGCCGGGCCACGACTCGCTCCAGCGGGTCCCCACGCTGGAACCCCTGCGCGGTACCCGGGCCCACGTGAAGGAGCTCCTGGACCGCTGTCGGACGGCGGAGGACCTGGTGCGGGTGCTGTCGGGGCGCTGAGCCGCCTTTCCGGTACCAGGGCGGGGGCTGAAAGGACCCCGGCCCGGGAATCATGAAGACACCTGCGCGTTATGAAAGTGCGGGGCGAATGTCGGACCCTCCTTGTAGGGTCCGACGTAGGGTCTGATCTTGAGGGATCCCGAATTCCCGGGATCTCTCGACGTGAGCGTGCGAACCGAGCGGGGTGAGGTAGACATGGCGACCAAGGACACCGGCGGCGGACAGCAGAAGGCGCAGCGCTCGACCGAGGAGGTCGAGGAGGCGGCGGTCGAGGAATCGACCGACCTCAAGGAGCGCCAGGAAAAGCTCTCCGACGACGTCGACTCCGTACTTGACGAGATTGACGATGTTCTCGAGGAGAATGCCGAGGATTTCGTGCGGTCCTTCGTTCAGAAAGGTGGCCAGTAGGCCATTTAGCCTTCGAATCGAAGGTAAGGGTGGGGTAGGTGTCCGACGGTACGAAGCGGTGTTCGCGGTGCAAGCAGGATCTGGCGCGGGCGGAATACGCAAGTAATCGCTCGACTTCAGACGGCTTACAGGCTTATTGCCGCACGTGCTGGGCTGAGTACTGCAAAGCGCGGCAAGAAGCGAAGGGGCGGACGGTGCGGGTGAAGGTGGCCGTGCCGTCCGGTCACAAGCGGTGCCCCCAGTGCGAGGAGATCGAGCCGCACTCGGAATGGGAGCCGAACAGGACCACATCCGACGGGTGGTCCAGCTATTACTCAACTACGGCATCACCGAAGCCGAGCCGGACGCGATGATCGCCGCCCAGGGTGGCGTCTGCATCCTCTGCCGAGAGAGTCCGGCAGATCATGTGGATCACGATCATCGGACGGGTAAGGTCCGAGGCGTACTTCGCTTCGGCTGCAACGCTGGAATTGGGCAGCTCAAGGATCGGCCGGACGTCTTGAGGCGTGCAGCCGCTTACGTGGAAGGAAACCTGTGGAACCCAACACTCGTAGCACAGGGCGTCTACCGGCAGCCTTCCTGACGCCGGGTTCGTCGTCCTTCATGGACTTCCTCGGGGCGCACCAGCCCGAGATGCTCCCGGGCAACCGGAAGCTGCCGGACGGGGTCATCGAGGCGCCGCACGGGACGACCATCGTGGCCGCCACCTTCCCCGGCGGGGTCGTGCTCGCCGGTGACCGGCGGGCGACCATGGGGAACATGATCGCGCAGCGGGACATCGAGAAGGTGTTCCCGGCGGACGAGTACTCCGCCGTCGGGATCGCCGGCACCGCCGGTCTGGCCGTGGAGATGGTGAAGCTGTTCCAGCTGGAGCTGGAGCACTTCGAGAAGGTGGAGGGGGCGACCCTCAGCCTCGAAGGCAAGGCGAACCGGCTGTCGACCATGATCCGGAGCAATCTGGGGATGGCGATGCAGGGGCTGGCCGTCGTACCGCTGTTCGCGGGGTACGACGAGGCCAAGGAGAAGGGCCGGATCTTCTCCTACGACGTGACGGGCGGCCGCTCCGAGGAGCACGGCTTCGCCGCCACCGGTTCCGGTTCGATCTTCGCGCGCGGCTCCATGAAGAAGCTGTACCACTCCAAGCTGACGGAGGAGGAGGCCACGACGCTCGTCGTCCAGGCGTTGTACGACGCCGCCGACGACGACTCGGCGACCGGCGGCCCGGACCTCTACCGCCACATCTACCCCATCGTCACCGTCATGACCGAAGAGGGATTCCGCCGGCTGACCGACGAGGAGTCCTCGGAGCTGGCCCGCAAGATCACGAACCGTCGGCTGGAGCAGCCCGACGGCCCGCGCGCCGCCCTGCTCTGACCATCCGTCGCCCGTAGGACCCAGAAGAAAGGGACGGAAAGCCGGTGTCGACTCCGTTCTACGTCTCACCCCAGCAGGCCATGGCCGACCGGGCGGAATACGCCCGGAAGGGCATCGCCCGCGGTCGCAGCCTTGTTGTGATCCAGTACGCCGACGGCATCGTGTTCGTCGGTGAGAACCCGTCCCGTGCGCTGCACAAGTTCAGCGAGATCTACGACCGGATCGGCTTCGCGGCCGCCGGCAAGTACAACGAGTACGAGAACCTGCGGATCGGTGGTGTGCGCTATGCCGATCTGCGCGGATACACCTACGACCGTGACGATGTGACGGCCCGTGGGCTGGCGAACGTCTACGCGCAGACGCTCGGCACGATCTTCTCCTCGGCGGGCGAGAAGCCGTACGAGGTGGAGCTGGTCGTGGCCGAGGTCGGTGCGACGGCGGCCGGCGACCAGATCTACCGGCTGCCGCACGACGGTTCGATCGTGGACGAGCACGGGTCGGTTGCGGTCGGTGGCAACGCCGAGCAGATCAGCACCTACCTCGATCAGCGGCACCAGGACGGGATGACCCTGTCGGAGGCGCTGAAGCTGGCGGTGCAGGCGCTGTCGAGCCAGGCGAACGGTGCCGACAAGTCGATTCCGGCGGAGCGGCTGGAGGTGGCGGTGCTGGACCGTACGCGGGCCCAGCAGCGCAAGTTCAAGCGGATCCGGGGCCGGCAGTTGTCGCGGCTGCTGGAGGCCGATGTTCCGGCGGCTGCCCAGGCGGATGCCGTGTCGAACGACGAGGCTCCTGAAGAGGAAGCCGAGTAGAGCCTGGAACGAGTGTGGGAGCGCCCCTGGCCTTTGGCCGGGGGCGTTTTCGCGTTCCCGGGGTTCAGGTGGTCGGTGCCGGGCCGGAGGAGTCGCGTACGACGAGTTCGACGGGGATGTCTCCGGCGGTCCAGGGGGTGCCTTCGAGGACGGCGAGGAGGGCGGTCATGCCTTGTTCGCCGACGCGTTCGGCGGGGAGGCGGACGGTGGTGAGTTCCGGTTCGACTGCGGTGGCGAGGGCGAGGTCGTCGAAGCCGGTGACGGAGAGGTCCTCGGGGATGCGCAGGCCGAGTCGGCGGGCGGCCTTGCAGGCTCCGGCGGCCAGGATGTCGTCGTCGCAGACGATGGCGGTGGGGCGGTGGCCCCGGGGGGTGTCCAGGGCGCTCTCCATGGCCGTGCGGGCGGCGTCCACGCTGAGGTGGGCCCGTACGGTGCGCAGCTCGGTGGTGGGCGGGAGGAGGGCGGTCAGGGCGTTGGCACGGACGTGGAAGGTCCAGGAGTCGACGGCGGAGGCGAGGTGGAGGATACGCCGGTGGCCGTGGGCGAGGAGGTGTTCGGTGATCTGGCGCATGCCGTCGGCGATGGCGAGGTTGACGTGGGCGGCGGCGTGGGCGGTGGGGTCGCTGTCGAGCATGACGAGGGGGAGTCCGTCGCCGCCGAGGGCTTCGAGGGCGTCGGTGGCCATGGAGGAGGCGATGACTCCGTCGAGGGCGGCGCGGGCGGAGGGGAAGGGGTCGCGGGCGGGGCCGGTGCCGTCGGGGGAGGGGTAGAGGACGACGCCGAAGCCGTGCTGGGCGGCGACGCGGGCGGCGCCGGTGTAGACGCGGGCGAAGAATTCGTTGGTGAGGGCGGGGACGACGAGGAGGGCGGTGCGGGTGGAGCCGAGGCGGAGGTTGCGGGCGGCGAGGTTGGGGCGGTAGCCGAGTTCGGTGGCGGTGTGGCGGACGTGGTCGGCGGTGCGTTCGGAGACGCGGCCGCGCCATTTTTCGCCGAGGACGAGGGAGACGGTGGCCTGGGAGACTCCGGCGGCGGTGGCCACGTCGCGGCTGGTGGGTCTCGTCACAGGGTGCTCCTGAAGTGCGAGGTCGCGGGGGGTTCGGGGGGTTCGGCGGGTGGTCGCGCCTGGACCGTCGGTCTGTGGTCATGGTACGTATGACCGGTCACGTTATACGTATTACCCCGGTGCGATCCGGGCAGAAGGGGGCGGACATGGCCGCGGGTTACGCGGAGCTGCTCAGGACCAGGCATGCCGCGAGGCTGCTGGTGGGCACGCTCATAGGCCGGCTGCCCAACGGCACGGCGCCGATCGCGATCGTGCTGTTCACCCGGGCCGAGGGCGGCAGCTACAGCCTGGCGGGGGCGCTGGCTGCCGCGTACGGCCTGGCCAACGCGGTGGGGCAGCCGCTGTTGGGCCGGGCGGTGGACGTGTACGGGCAGCCGCGGGTGCAGCTGCCGGCGGCGGTGGTGTCGGCGCTGGGCATGGTGTGGCTGGCGCTGGCCGGTACGGGTTCGGCGGCGGCCGCGTACGGCGCGGTGGTGGTCGCCGGGCTGTTCACGCCTCCGCTGGAGGGCGGGCTGCGTGCGCTGTGGCCGAGCGTGCTGGGCGGCCGGGAGGAGCGGGTGCACGCGGCGTACGCGATGGACGCGGTGGCCCAGGAGGTCATGTTCACGGTGGGGCCGCTGCTGGTGACGCTGTGCGTGGCGCTGTGGGATCCGGCGGTCGCGCTGCTGGTGCTCAACGCGATCGGTGTGCTCGGGGCGCTCTCGGTGGTGGTTTCGGAGCCTTCGCGTACGTGGCGTTCGGCGCCGCGGGAGGCGCACTGGCTGGGGGCTCTGCGTTCGCGGGGGCTGCTGGCGCTGCTGGGGGCGTTCTTCTTCGTGGGGACGGCGCTGGGGTCGATCACGGTGGCGGGCGTGGCGTACGCGGACGAGCACGGGGGCCAGGCGGTGTACGGCTGGTTGATGGCGGCGCTGGGTCTGGGCGCGCTGGTGGGCGGGGTGGTCTACGGGGCGCGGCAGTGGGCGGGTGCGCCGGAGCGGCGGCTGCGGCTGCTGGTGGCGCTGCTGGCGGTGTGCTATCTGCCGTTGGTGCTGGTTCCGGGTCCGGTGGTGATGACGGGGTTCGCGGCGCTGGCGGGTGTGTTCCTGGCTCCTGCGCTGGCGTGTGCGTTCATCGTGGTGGACCGGCACGCCCCGGCGGGCACGGTGACGGAGGCGTTCTCCTGGCTGGTGACGTTCTTCGGGGTGGGTGCGGCGATCGGTACGGCGGCGGCCGGTCCGTCGGTGGAGGCGGGGGGTACGGCGGCCGGTTTCGCGGTGGCGGGCGTGGCCGGAGGGGCCGCACTGGTGGTCCTGATGGTCACTCAGCGAGTGCTGGCGCGCCCGGGTGCGAACCATGTGGTGGCGGGTCCGCAGGCGGGTCCTTCGGCCGGGTCACGGGAAAATGATCGAAACGACGCATGCGAACTCGGTTTCAGAACAGAGCAGAAGGCGTAATGTTCAGTCATGGACCGCCGCATTTTCGGGCTGGAGAACGAGTACGGCGTCACGTGCACGTTCAGGGGACAGCGCCGACTGTCTCCTGACGAAGTGGCGCGCTACCTCTTCCGCCGTGTTGTGTCATGGGGCCGCAGCAGCAATGTCTT
Source organism: Streptomyces sp. NBC_00435 (assembly GCF_036014235.1). Taxonomy (GTDB): domain Bacteria; phylum Actinomycetota; class Actinomycetes; order Streptomycetales; family Streptomycetaceae; genus Streptomyces. The sequence goes on along the minus strand of NZ_CP107924.1, from coordinate 1,751,306 downwards.
CCTGCGGAACGGCGCCCGCCTCTACCTCGACGTGGGTTCGCATCCGGAGTACGCAACTCCCGAATGCGACAATCTGATCGAACTGGTCACCCACGACAAGGCCGGCGAGCGCATTCTCGAAGGACTTCTCGTCGATGCCGAACGCCGCCTGCACGAGGAGGGAATCGCGGGCGACGTCTATCTGTTCAAGAACAACACCGACTCGGCGGGAAACTCGTACGGCTGCCACGAAAACTACCTGGTGGCCCGGCACGGGGAATTCTCCCGGTTGGCGGACATTCTCATCCCGTTCCTCGTCACGCGGCAGCTGATCTGCGGTGCGGGCAAGGTGCTGCAGACGCCGCGGGGCGCGGTCTACTGCGTGAGTCAGCGGGCCGAGCACATCTGGGAGGGTGTCAGTTCGGCCACGACCCGTTCGCGGCCGATCATCAATACGCGCGACGAGCCGCACGCGGACGCCGAGCGCTACCGGCGCCTGCACGTGATCGTGGGCGACTCGAACATGTCCGAGACGACCATGCTGCTGAAGGTCGGGGCGACCGATCTGGTGCTGCGCATGATCGAGGCGGGCACGGTGATGCGGGACCTGACGCTGGAGAACCCGATCCGGGCGATCCGCGAGGTCAGTCACGACATCACGGGTCAGCGCAAGGTGCGTCTGGCGAGTGGCCGGGAGGCCTCCGCGCTGGAGATCCAGCGGGAGTACTACGACAAAGCGGTGGACTTCGCCGAGCGCCGGGGCATCCGTACCGGTGTGGTGGACCAGGTGCTGGAGCTGTGGGGTCGCACGCTGGACGCGATCGACGCGGAGGACCTGGACCGGATCGGGACCGAGATCGACTGGGTCATGAAGTACCAGCTGATCGAGCGGTACCGGGCGAAGCACAACATGACGATGTCGAATCCGCGGGTGGCTCAGATTGACCTCGCCTACCACGACATCCACCGCAGGCGCGGTCTGTACTACTTGCTGGAGCGCAAGGGACAGGCGGCGCGGATCTGCAACGACCTCAAGATCTTCGAGGGCAAGTCGGTGCCTCCGCAGACGACGAGGGCGAGGCTGCGGGGTGACTTCATCCGCCGTGCGCAGGAGCAGCGGCGGGACTTCACGGTCGACTGGGTGCATCTGAAGCTGAACGACCAGGCGCAGCGGACGGTGCTGTGCAAGGACCCGTTCCGGTCGGTGGACGACCGGGTGGAGAAGCTGATCGCGGGGATGTAGTCGCCCGTGCGGAGTCGTGTGACTCGCACGGATCTTGGCCAGGGCCTCGTACGTAATCTCGTACGGGGCCCTGCGCACGCCTTAGAGTGGCGACGACCGCCCAGCCGTCTGAGATCTGAGGAACACGTGCGCCGACTTGCCGGCCTGCTTGTCGTACCCCTTCTGCTGCTGTCGACAGCAGCATGTGGCGACAGCGGCTCCGACTCCGCCCAGATGAAGAACGGGGTGCCCACGATCACGAAGGGCGCCAAGTTCGGGGAAGAGCCCACCCTGTCGAAGGGGAAGGGCACCCCGCCCAAGGAACTGAAGGTGGAGACCATCAGCGAGGGCGCGGGCCCGGTGCTGAAGAAGGGCGACGTCGCCCAGGTCAACTACCTCGGCCAGGTGTGGGACGGCAAGGAGCCGTTCGACCAGAGCTTCGGCAAGGGCAAGCCGTTCGACGTGACCATCGGCGCGGGCCAGGTCATCAAGGGCTGGGACCAGGGCCTCGAGGGCAAGAAGGTCGGCAGCCGTCTGGAGCTCGTGATTCCGCCGGACCTCGGTTACGGCGCGCAGGGCTCGGGCGACAAGATCAAGGCGAACGCCACGCTGGTCTTCGTCGTGGACATCGTCAAGGGCACCTCCATCCCGGTTTCGGCCAAGGGCAAGGAGATCCCGCAGGACAACAAGGACCTGCCCAAGGTCGGTACGAACACGGACGGCAAGGAAGTCTCCGTGACCGTCCCGAAGGACGTCACGCCGCCGGCCAAGCTCGTCTCGGACTACGTCCTGGAGGGTGACGGCGCCGTCGTCAAGGACACCGACAGCGTCGTGGTCAAGTTCAACGGCAAGACCTGGAAGGACGACAAGACCTTCGAGAGCACCTACTCCACCGAGCAGTCCGTGACGTGGCCGCTGTCGGAGCTCTCGGTCAAGGGTCTGAAGGACGGGATCGTCGGCAAGAAGGCCGGCAGCCGAATCCTGCTGGTCATCCCGGCCGACCAGGGCTTCGGTGACAAGGAGCAGGGCACCATCCCGGCCAACTCGACGCTGGTCTTCAGCCTCGACATCCTCACCGTGATGTAAGACTGTCCAGGTTGTCCCCCTGTTCGTAAGTTTTTGAGGAGCAGTTCCGTGAGCGACAAGCTCGAGAAGCCCGAGATCGACTTCCCTGAGGGCCCGGTGCCGACCGACCTCGTCATCGAGGACATCTGGGTCGGCGAGGGTGCCGAGGCCAAGGCCGGTTCCCGCGTCTCCGTCCACTACGTGGGCGTGGCCTTCTCCTCCGGCGAGGAGTTCGACGCGTCCTGGGGCCGCGGCGCGCCGCTGCAGTTCCAGCTCGGTGTCGGCCAGGTCATCTCCGGATGGGACCAGGGCGTCCAGGGCATGAAGGTCGGCGGCCGTCGCAAGCTGACGATCCCGGCCCACCTCGCGTACGGCGACCGCGGTGCCGGTGGCGCCATCAAGCCGGGCGAGACGCTGATCTTCGTGTGCGACCTGATGGGTGCCTGACCCGTCCGCGGTGAAGCCGTGAAGCCTGTGTGGGGCCCCTGCCGTTCGGCGGGGGCCCCTCGCTTTTGCCCAGGACCGCCGGGGCGGTACGGTCAGCGCTCACGAGGGTGTGCGGACGAGATCGTCCCGAAGGTCTGGAAGGGCGGATGGGCGTCGATGGCGATTGCCAAGGCCGAGCGGCTGATGAACCTGGCGCTGTGTCTGCTGGGGACCCGCCGGCCGCTCAGCAAGCGCGAACTGCGCGGCTCCATCGAGGCGTACATGGAAGCCGGCAACGACGAATCCTTCAACCGGATGTTCGAGCGGGACAAGGACGATCTGCGGGAGCTCGGCCTGGTCATCGAGACGGTGGAGAACCTGGAGGGCGATACGGGCTACCTGGCCCGCCGTGACTCCAACCGGCTGCCGCCCGTGGCGCTGGACGCCGAGGAGGCAGCGGCCCTGGGGCTCGCCGCCAAGGTCTGGCAGCAGGCCCGGCTGGCCGGGGCGGCCTCCGGGGCCCTGCAGAAGCTGCGTGCCGGAGGGATGCCGGAGGCCTCGGACCCGTACGAGGGCCAGCACAGCGCCATCGAGCCGCGGATCCCGGTGCACGAGGCGGCCTTCGAGCCGCTGATGCTGGCCTGCCGGGACCGCCGCCCGGTCGTCTTCGACTACCGCAAGTCGACCGCCGCCCGCCCCGAGACGCGTCAGGTCGAGCCCTGGGCCCTGGAGTGCTGGCGCGGGCACTGGTACCTGGCGGGCTTCGACCGCGACCGCGGGGCGGAGCGCGTGTTCCGGCTCTCCCGCATCACGGGCAAGGTCCGCTCGCGCGCCGCCAAGTACACCGCCGAGGTTCCGGACGTGGTGACCGTACGGGAGACGGTGGCGAGCTGGGCCGGGGAGAGCGCGGACCGCTCCGCGCTGATCCGGCTGCGGGCCGGGGCCGGTTATCCGCTGCGGGCCAAGGCCACGGCCGTGCGCGAGAGCGCGGGCGGGGAGGGCTGGGACGAGCTGGAGATCCCGTACGGCCACGGGCTGGACGCCTGGCTGGTGGAGTTCGGTCCCGATGTCGTGGTGCTGGACCCCGCGGACCTGCGGGCCGACGTGGTGGACCGGCTGCGCGCCGTGGCCAAGGGCTGACCGCACCGCGCGGAGCCGCGCGGGACCGGACGGGGCCGCGCAAGATCAGTGAGCAACGCCCTGAGGGGGAGACGTACCAGCATGGCCGCCAATGCCATCGACCAGACGCGCCGGATGCTGTCCCTGGTGACGTACCTGCGCGAGCGCCCGGGTGCGCACGTCGCCGACGTGGCCCGGGCCTTCGGGATCACCGAGGACGAGCTGATCTCGGACCTCGACGTGCTGCCCATGTGCGGGACCAGCTTCCGGGGCGGTGACCTGCTGGACATCGACACCGACGGGGAGCGCATCTGGTGGCGCAATCCCGACGCTTCGGGGGAGTCCACCGCCGAGCCGCTGCGGCTGGCCGCCGACGAGGCGACCGCGCTGCTGGTGGCCGCCCGCGCGGTGGCCACCCTGCCCGGGCTGCGCGAGGGCGACCGCCAGGCGCTGCTGCGGGCCACCGCCAAGCTGGAGGCGGCCGCGGGCGAGGTCGCCGGGGCCAGTTCCCGGCTGTCGGTGACCTTCGAGTCCGAGGGCGGGGTCTTCGCCGACGTCGACCGGGCGATCTCCGAGCAGCGCCGGCTGTGGCTGCGCTACTACTCGCCCGCGCGTGACGAGCTCACCGAGCGCAAGGTCGATCCGATCCGGCTCTTCGCCGTCGGGCACACCTACATGGAGGGGTGGTGCCACCTCTCGGAGGCCCGGCGCACCTTCCGGCTGGACCGGGTGGCCGAGATCCGCCTGCTCGACGAGCGGGCCGACCCGCCGGCCATCGAGCCCCGCGATCTGTCCGAGGGGCTGGTCCAGCCGGCCGCCGAGGACCCGGAGGTCGTGGTCGAGGTGGGTCCCGGCGGGCGCTGGGTCGCCGAGTACTACCCGCACGACAGCGCCGAGGAGCTGCCCGAGGGCGGTTTGCGGATCACGCTGCGCAGCCCCGATCCGGGCTCGCTGCGCCGGCTGGCGCTGCGGCTGGGGCGCGAGGGGCGGATCGTGGCCCCCGTGGAGCTGGCGGACAGCGCGCGCCGGGCGGCGCGGGAGGCGCTCGCCGCTTATGAGGACAGGGGTGCCGAGGACAGGTCTGACGGGGAACAGGGCTGAGGGGGATCCGCGCGATGTCGCTGACGCCGGGGGCGCCAGGGGTGCCGGGGGCGCCGGGGGTGCCGGGGGTGCCCGCGCAGGACGGTGCGGCCGCGCCGGTCGCGTTCAAGGCGTCCTGTCCCGAGTGCCGGGCCCGCTTCGAGCTGGACGCGGGCTCCCTGCGGCTGGCCATCGGCGGCAGCCGGCGTACCACCTTCTACTCCTTCACCTGCCCGGACTGCGGGGTCGCGGTGCGCAAACCGGCCGGTGAGCGCATCGTGGAACTGCTGACCGGGGGCGGCGTGAGCACCCTGCGCAGCGTATGAGCCGGGCAGTGGCCTAGGCTCCTCACATGCTGTGGCCGATGTTCGCAATCGCTCTGGGCTTCCTCGGGCTCACCGTCCTCGCCGTGCTCGCCGTACGGGTCTTCGTGGAGGTGCGCAGGCTCTCCGGTCAGGTCGCGGACGCCGGGCGACGCATCGCTGACGCCTCCGGTGACCTGGAGCGGGCCGCGGTCGACCTGGCCAGGGCGGGGCGCTCCGCGAGGCCATAGCCATCGTGGGGCAACCGTCGTACTGTCTGACCACCATGCATCCGGTGAGACCCCGGGGGATTGCCGGGCGTTAACCCCCGGGGGTTACGATCCATGTCAGAACGGCTTGCCGAATTTTGGTGCGGGCCGTCTTGACTACCACAACCAGCCGTTTCGGTGAGAAGGAAGACACACATGATCGGCAACCTGAAGCCCCTCGAGATCCTCCTGATCGTCGCCGTGATCTTCCTGCTGTTCGGTGCCAAGAAGCTTCCCGACATGGCCCGCTCGCTCGGCAAGTCCGCCCGCATCCTCAAGAGCGAGGCGAAGGCGATGAAGAAGGAGGGCGAGGCGGAGGACGCCGCGACCGCCGCTTCCGTCGCCGACCAGGCGGGGGCCCCGCAGCAGACCACGGCCCCGCGCACGATCCAGGCCTCGCCCGGTGACGTCACCAGCGCCCGGCCGGTGGGCGAGCCCAACCACACGACCCAGGGCTGACACCAGCCGGTCACGGTCGCACCAGCCATCTGCAACGAGACAAGGGACGTGGGTTGCTCAAGTCTGCCCGCAAGCAGGAGAAGCAGGACCAGAGGGCGAAGGACGCCGAAGGGCGCATGCCTCTGGTCGAGCACCTGCGTGAGCTGAGAAACCGGCTGCTGAAGTCGGTCCTTGCGGTCCTCGTGATCACCATCGTGGCCGCGGTCTTCTACAAGGACCTGATCGCCTTCATGCTGAAGCCGATGCTGGATTCCGTGGGCTGCATCGACGGCGTGGTCTCGCAGCGCAACGGCCGCCCCTGCGCCGACATGACGGTCAACGGGCTCATCGCGCCGTTCTCCATCGTCCTGAAGGTCTCGCTCAGCGCCGGTGTGGTCCTCTCCACGCCGGTGTGGCTGTACCAGCTGTGGGCCTTCGTGGCCCCGGGGCTGCACAACCACGAGAAGAAGTACGCCGTGGGGTTCGTGGCGGTCGGCGCACCGCTGTTCGGCGCCGGCGCGGTCCTCGCCTACAAGATCCTCCCGCAGACCGCGGTGATCCTGCTGGAGTTCACCCCCGACAACGCGCGCAACCTGCTGCCGGTCGACGACTACCTCGACCTGGTCACGCGCATGGTCGTCGTCTTCGGTCTGGCCTTCGAGCTGCCGCTGCTGCTGATCCTGCTCAACATCACCGGGGCGCTGACCGCCAAGCGGCTCGCGAGCTGGTGGCGGGCCATGGTGCTCGGCATCACGGTCTTCGCCGCGTTCGCGACGCCCACCGGTGACCCGCTGACCATGATGTCGCTGGCCGCGCCGATCGTCGCCCTCTACTTCATCGCGCTGCTGGTCTGCTGGCTCAACGACCGCCGCCGGGCGCGGAGCAACCCCGACGCGGAGCTCGACGACGACGAGGCCTCCGAGGTGGACCTGACGCCGGCGGAGGTCGGAGCGGTGGAGGCCGTACCGGCCCCCAGCGCCCTGCCCGAGCAGGCCGACGGCGGGCGCCAGCGGATCAACGGTTACGACGACGCGACCTGATCCCGCCAGATACATTCCCGTGGGTGAGTGCTGAGATCACCCTCTTCGTCAATCCCACCGCCGGAAGCGGCCGGGCCGCGCACGCCGCGCAGCCGGCCGCTTCCGCGCTTCGCGACGCCGGTCTCTCCGTGCGGACCGTCGTCGGCACGGACGCCCCGGACGCCCTGGCCCGGCTGCGCACCGCCGTGCGGGAGGGGACCGGCGCGGTCGTCGCGGTCGGCGGTGACGGGATGGTCTCCCTCGCGCTCCAGGCGCTCGCGGGGACGCTGGTGCCGCTCGGGGTGGTCGCGGTGGGCACCGGGAACGATTTCGCGCGCGCGACGGGGCTGCCCGTACGGGACCCCGCGCGGGCGGGCCGGCTGGCCGCCGAGGCGCTCAAGGGCGGCCGGATCCGCGAGATCGACCTCGGCCGGGTCGAGGGGGCCGGCGGCTCCAGCTGGTACGGGACCGTCCTGTGCTCCGGTTTCGACTCGAGGGTCAACGACCGCGGCAACCGGATGCGGCTGCCGGCCGGCCGGTTCAAGTACGACCTGGCGATGGCCCTGGAGCTGGCCGCCTTCCGGCCCTTCCCGTACCGGATCACCTTGGACGGCGGCCCGGTCATCGAGACCGAGGCCACGCTGGTGGCCGTCGGAAACGGGTCCTCCTACGGCGGCGGCATGCGCATCTGCGCGGACGCCGTCCCCGACGACGGGCTGTTCGACGTCACGGTCGTCGGCGACTGCAGCCGTACCACTCTTCTCAAGGTCTTCCCGAAGGTCTACAAGGGGACCCATATGGGCCATCCGAAGGTGACCGTCCACCGTGCGGCGAAGGTGACCCTGGAGGCCGCCGGGATCACCGCGTACGCGGACGGGGAGCCGCTCGGGCCGCTGCCGGTCACCGCCGAGTGCGTACCCGGGGCGGTCCGGCTGCTCACTTAAATGATCGCGACTGTTGTCAGAGGTGGCGGGTAGGCTCGAGAGCAAGATGACCGAAGAACTCTCTCCCGCCGAGCGGTACGCCGCTGCCCGGATCCGCGCCGCCGAAGAGGCCACCGCCTTGGCGCCCTTCCGTGAGATGTACGAATTCGACCTGGATCCTTACCAGATCGAGGCCTGCAAGGCACTGGAGGCCGGGAAGGGCGTCCTCGTCGCCGCCCCGACAGGCTCGGGCAAGACCATCGTCGGCGAGTTCGCCGTGCACCTGGCCCTCCAGCAGGGCCGCAAGTGCTTCTACACCACGCCCATCAAGGCCCTGTCGAACCAGAAGTACGCCGACCTGGCGCGGCGCTACGGCGCCGACAAGGTGGGCCTGCTCACCGGCGACAACAGCGTGAATTCCGACGCCCCGGTGGTCGTGATGACCACCGAGGTGCTCCGCAACATGCTGTACGCGGGCTCGCAGTCGCTGAACGGCCTGGGCTACGTGGTGATGGACGAGGTCCACTACCTCTCCGACCGGTTCCGCGGGGCCGTCTGGGAAGAGGTGATCATCCACCTCCCCGAGTCGGTGACGCTGGTCTCGCTCTCCGCCACCGTCTCCAACGCCGAGGAGTTCGGCGACTGGCTCGACACCGTGCGCGGCGACACCGAGGTGATCGTCTCCGAGGAGCGGCCCGTACCGCTGTGGCAGCACGTCATGGCCGGCCGCCGGATCTACGACCTCTTCGAGGAGGAGTCCGACCACGGCGGCCGCGGTTCCGCGCGCCGCGAGGTCAACCCCGACCTGCTGCGGATGGCGCGGGAGGAGAACACCAGCCGGTACAACCCGAAGGACCGGCGGCGCGGGAAGATGGTCCGCGAGGCCGACCGCGAGCGCGAGCGGCGTTCGCGCGGCCGGATCTGGACCCCGTCGCGGCCCGAGGTCATCGCCCGTCTGGAGGGCGACGGGCTGCTTCCCGCCATCAACTTCATCTTCAGCCGGGCCGGCTGCGAGGCCGCGGTCCAGCAGTGCCTGTACGCGGGGCTACGGCTCAACGACGACTCCGCGCGCGTGAAGGTGCGCGAGATCGTCGAGGAGCGGACCGCGTCCATCCCCACCGAGGACCTGCACGTCCTGGGCTACTACGAATGGCTCGAGGGCCTGGAGCGAGGCATCGCCGCGCACCACGCGGGCATGCTGCCCACCTTCAAGGAGGTCGTCGAGGAGCTGTTCGTACGGGGCCTGGTCAAGGCCGTCTTCGCCACCGAGACCCTGGCGCTGGGCATCAACATGCCGGCGCGCACCGTCATCCTGGAGAAGCTGGTCAAGTGGAACGGTGAGCAGCACGCCGACATCACCCCCGGCGAGTACACGCAGCTGACCGGGCGGGCCGGGCGGCGCGGCATCGACGTCGAGGGCCATGCGGTGGTGCTGTGGCAGCGGGGCATGGACCCGGCGGCCCTGGCCGGGCTCGCGGGTACCCGTACGTATCCGCTGCGCTCCAGCTTCAGGCCCTCGTACAACATGGCCGTCAACCTGGTCCAGCAGTTCGGGCGGCACCGCTCGCGCGAGCTGCTGGAGACCTCCTTCGCGCAGTTCCAGGCCGACCGCTCGGTCGTCGGGATCTCCCGGCAGGTGCAGCGCAACGAGGAGGGCCTGGAGGGCTACCGGGAGGGCATGACCTGTCACCTCGGCGATTTCGAGGAGTACGCGCGGCTGCGCCGCGAACTCAAGGACCGCGAGAACGACCTGGCCAAGCAGGGCGCGGCACAGCGCCGAGCGCAGGCGGCCGCCTCGCTGGAGCGGCTCAAGCCGGGCGACATCATCCACGTGCCCACGGGGAAGTTCGCGGGGCTGGCCCTGGTGCTGGACCCGGGCGTGCCGGCCGGGCGTTCCAACGGGCACCGCGGGCAGGAGTACACCGAGGGCCCGCGCCCGCTGGTGCTCACCGTGGAGCGGCAGGTCAAGCGGCTCGCCGGGATCGACTTCCCGGTCCCGGTCGAGGCGATCGAGCGGATGCGGATCCCCAAGACGTTCAACGCGCGCTCTCCGCAGTCCCGTCGGGACCTGGCGTCCCAGCTGCGGACCAAGGCGGGGCACATCTCCGTGGAGCGGCACAGCCGCGGCCGGGCGGCCGCGGCGGACGACCGGGAGATCGCGCGGCTGCGTACCGAGCTGCGGGCGCACCCGTGCCACGGCTGCGACGAGCGCGAGGACCACGCCCGTTGGGCGGAGCGCCACCACCGTCTGCAGCGGGACACCCAGCAGCTGGAGCGGCGCATCGAGGGCCGGACGAACACCATCGCCCGTACCTTCGACCGGATCCACGCGCTGCTGACGGAGCTGGACTACCTGCGCGAGGGCGAGGTCACCCCGCACGGGCGGCGGCTCGCCCGGCTCTACGGAGAGCTCGACCTGCTGGCATCCGAATGTCTGCGGGCCGGTGTGTGGGAGGGACTCAGCCCCGCCGAACTGGCGGCCTGCGTCTCGGCGCTGGTCTTCGAGGCGCGGCAGTCCGACGACGCGGTGGCGCCGAAGGTGCCCGGTGGTGCGGCGAAGGCCGCGCTCGGTGAGATGGTCCGGATCTGGGGCCGGCTCGACGCGCTGGAGGAGGAGCACGGCATCAACCAGACGGAGGGTGTGGGCCAGCGCGAGCCGGATCTCGGCTTCGCGTGGGCGGCGTACCAGTGGGCCTCTGACAGGGGGCTGGACGAGGTGCTGCGCGAGGCGGAGATGCCCGCGGGTGACTTCGTGCGCTGGTGCAAGCAGGTCATCGACGTGCTGGGGCAGGTGGCCGCCGCGGCGCCGTCCTCCTCGGAAGGGGGCAGCACGGTGGCGCGCAACGCCCGCAAGGCGGTGGACGCGCTGCTGCGCGGTGTGGTGGCCTACAGCTCCGTCGGCTAATCGGTCTTGGAGCTTCCTCCAAAAGTGGTCGTGGCTGGATCTCATCTCTTGCCATGATCGATTCGACGTGCCCTGTGCGACGATCGAGTCATGACTGGGGGAACGGGCGAAGGGGCGAGACGGGTCGGTCGGCCGCGAGCCGATCAGCAGAGATCAGACAGCGGACGGCCGCCGCGCGAGGAGCTCCTCTACGCGGCGGCCGAACTGTTCACGGTGAAGGGGTACGCGGCCACCACCACGCGGGCGGTCGCCGAACGGGCCGGAATGCGCCAGGCCACGATGTACCACTACTTCGCCGGCAAGGAGGAACTCCTCGCCGAACTGCTGGAGTCCACGGTCGCGCCGTCCCTCGCGCTGGCCCGCCGCCTGGTCCTCGAAGGGGACCGGTCGGCCGGCCGCCGGCTCTGGGAGCTGTGCCGCTCGGACGTGCTGCTGCTGTGCGGGGGACCGTACAACCTGGGCGCGCTCTACCTGTTGCCCGAGGTCAGCGGCTCGCGGTTCACCCGCTTCCGCCGGATGCGCCAGGAACTCAAGGACAGCTACCGGGAGTTGCTCGACGCCACATGCGTCGGAGCCTCGCTCGCCGGGGACCGCGCCGGACTGGTGCTCCGCAACGACCTCGTCTTCGGCCTCATCGAGGGCGTCATGCTCATCCACCGCTCCGATCCGGGGCGCCCGGTGGCCGCCTTCGCGGAGGCCACGGCCGACGCGGCGCTGCGGATCGCGGGCGTCGCCGACTAGCCGGCGTCCTTCGGGCCGCCTTCCCAGCCGGCCCGGTCCTCCCAGGCCCGTAGGGTGCGGCGGCTCTCGAGCCGGTGCTCGATCCCGGTGACGGGATCGGTGAACTCCAGGGTGCGGGCCAGGAGCTGGAGCGGACGCCGGTAGTCGTCCGGCGCCGGGTCGCCGACCACCGGATAGACCGGGTCGCCCAGGATCGGCAGGCCGAGGCTGTTCATGTGCACCCGCAGCTGGTGGGTGCGCCCGGTGTGCGGAGTCAGCCGGTAGCGTCCCAGGCCGCCCCTGACCGCGAGGAGTTCGGCCAGCGTCTCGGCGTTGGGCTCGGCGCCCGCGACCTCCACGGCCGCCATCACCCCGCGTACCTTCTCGATGTGGCTGCGCAGGGTCCGGGGGAACTCCACCGCCGGGTCGTGGGGCGCGAGCGCCTCGTACTCCTTGCGGATCCGCCGTTCCTGGAACAGCAGCTGGTAGGCGCCCCGGTCCTCGGGGCGGATGCTGAACAGCACCAGTCCGGCGGTCATCCGGTCCAGTCGGTGCGCCGGGCTCAGCGCGGGCAGCCCGAGCTCCACCCGGAGCCGGGCCAGGGCCGTCTGGAAGACGTGGCTGCCGCGGGGGGTGGTGGCCAGGAAGTGCGGTTTGTCGGCCACCAGCAGGTGCTCGTCGCGGTACACGACCCCGATCGGGAAGGGCACCACCGGCTCCTGGGGCATGTCCCGGTGGAACCACAGGAAGGCGCCGGGCTCGTACGGGTCCCGCGGCCGCAGCACCCGCCCGCCGGGGCCCAGCACCCGGCCGTCGTGGAGCAGGCGGGCCATCGAATCGGCGCCGCGCGTGCCCTCGTAGCGCGCCGTGAGGTAGGAACCGAGGTCGGGCCACGTCCCCTCCGGGTCGGGGGGCAGTCGCATGCGGACCGGGTCGATGCCGTCGACCTGGGGCAGCGGCGCGTCGGGGATGTGGGATCTGCGTTTCATCGGGGTACAGGCTATGCGGCAAGATCCGGAAGGGACTCCTCAGCGGCGGGTGAATGTCCCCAGGTGGTCGGCGTCCAGGTACTCGACGCGGACCGTGTGCTCCGAGGGGGAGAAGGTCACCCCGGTGCGGCCGACGGCGTTCTCCCCGGCGGTCTCGTAGCTGAAGGTGTCCCCGTCGTAGTGGGTGAGGGGGAAGACCATCGGCTCCGGGCCCAGGGACAGCGTCAGCCCGCCGGTACCGGTGGCCGCCACGGTCAGCTTGCCGTAGTAGGGGTTCTCGTAGGTCCCGGTGTACGCGGAGTCCTGCTGGGCCGGCTTCGCCACCACGGGCGGGCGGGCGTAGTCGGTGGGGGAGCGGCCCGCCTCGTCCAGCTGGGCGTAGAGCGGGCCCGTCACGTCCAGCCAGTCGGTGGTGGGCTTTCCGTGCTCGGCGGTGTCGAAGAAGTCGAGGGCGACGGCGTCGGCGAGGCCCACGGGGGCGCCGTTGGTGAGGACGACGATGCCGAGCCGTTCCAGCGGGAGCATGGTGACGTTGGTGTTGGCACCGAGGGCGAAGGCGCCGGAATGGCTCAGGCGCAGGCGGCCGGCGTCGTCGTAGCCGACGTTCCAGCCCAGACCGTAGAAGCCGGTGCGGGAGGTAGGCGTGGCGGGCGGCTGCGACACGATCTCGGGGACGTGGGTGCGGGCCAGGGTTTCGGCGGGGACGATCCGCTTGCCGTCGAGCGTGCCGCCGGAGAGCTGGAGCCGCAGCCAGCGGGACATGTCGCGCGCCGTGGAACTCACTCCGCCGGCCGGGGCCTGGGCGTCGGGGTCGCGGACGAAGCGGGGGCTCCAGGTGCCGTCAGCGTTCCTGACGTGGGTGGCGGCGTGGTCGGGGGCGTCCGCGAAGGCCCGGAACCCGGTGCTGGTGTGCGTCATGCCGGCCGGCTTGAAGAGGGTGTCGGCGCTGAGCTTCTGCCAGGTGGTGCCCCGGGACCGGGCGATCGCCTCGGCGGCGGCGGTGAACCCGAAGTTGGTGTACGCGTAGCTCGCCCGGAAGGGGGTGAGGGGCGCCAGGCGCAGGTGGTCGAGGATGTACGCCTGGTCGTAGCCGAGGTCTTCGAGGAGGTCGCCGGCGTGGTCGGGCAGGCCGCTGCGGTGGGAGAACAGGTCGGCGGTGGTGACGTGCGAGGTCACCCACGGGTCCCCGAGGGCGAACCCGGGGAGCTCCGTGTGCCGGTCCCAGTCGGCCGGGTCCTTCAGGACGCCGGCGACGACGGTGGAGGAGACGGGCTTGGAGAGCGAGGCGATCTGGAAGACCGTGTCGGGGCTCACGGCGCCCTGGTCGCCGACCCGGCGCACGCCGAAGCCCTTGAGGTGGACCACCTTGTCGTCGTGGACGACGACGACGGAAACGCCCGGGACCCCGGTGCGGCGCATCATGTCGGTGACGGTCGCGTCCAGGCGCCGCACCGCCGTGTCGACCTGGGCGTCGGTGATCCGGGGTTTCGGTGCCGGCGGACCCGGAGCGGCCGCTGCCGTCCCGGCCGCAGCGCTCGTACCGCCGGCGGCCAGGAGGACGGCGGCTCCGGCTGCCGTGAGCACGCGGAGCGTACGCATGGGGACATTGTCCCGCCGTCCGGGTGACACCGCCTGCGGGGAGGTGTCACCCGCGGCGGTGCGCCGGTCGCGCGTCAGTGCTTCAGCGGTGCTTCAGCGGTGCGTCAGTGGTGCTTCAACGCGAGGCGCCGACCGGTTCCTGTTCGGCTTCGACCTCGGCGTTCCAGTCGCGCTTGATCGCGCGCCAGCCCTCGTCCGTCTCGCCCAGGCGCCAGTAGCCGGAGATCGACAGGCGTTCGCGCGGGATGCCGCGGTCGACGCGCAGATGTCTGCGCAGGTCCTTCACGAAGCCGGCCTCGCCGTGGACGAAGGCGTGGACGTCCGGGGAGGGGAAGGTCAGGGCCCGGACGGCCTCCGTCAGGGCCTCGCCGACCGGGCGGGAGCCGCGGTGGACCCAGAAGGGGACGATGCCGTCGGGGGTGGAGATCCGCTGCTCGTCCTGCGCCCCCTCGACCTCGATGAAAGCGTGGACCCGCGCACCGACGGGCATCCGCTCCATCGCCGCGCCGATCGCCGGCAGCGCGCTCTCGTCACCCACCAGCAGGTGCCATCCGGCGACCGGGTCCGGGGCGTAGGCGCCGCCCGGCCCGAGGAAACGCACGATTTCACCCGGTTGGGCGCGCGCCGCCCAGGGGCCGGCCAGTCCCTCGTCGCCGTGGACCACGAAATCGAGGGTCAGCTCAAGGTGTTGCGGATCCCAGGCGCGCACCGTGTACGCCCGCTGGCGCGGCCATTCCTCGCGGGGGTGGGCCGCACGGATCTGCTCCAGGTCCCACGGGGAGGCGTAGGTGACGCCGTCCGGTGCGAACAGGACCTTCACGTAGTGGTCGGTGTACGCGCCCGCGCCGAATCCGGCCAGCCCGTCACCACCCAGCACGACCCGCACCATGTGCGGGGTCAACCGCTCGGTGCGTACGACCACTGCGGTGCCGACCTTGCGGGCGCGTCCTTCTGCCACGGCGTCTCCCTGACTTTCCGACCCTGACTTTCGTGAAGCTTAGGATTACCTAAGTTAGCACCTCAGTGTCGAAGCGCGCTGCTCAGGCGTTCAACTGCTCCACCCAGACCCCACCGGTGCGCGAGGGCCGCCACCAGGTCAGGCTGTGCGGGAAGGGACGGAAGGGACGGATCGAACGGCGGCAGTTGAACGTCGGAGGCGACCTGGACGACCTTGGGGGCCACCGCCAGGTAGGGCCGGGATTCGTCCAGGCGCTTGCGCTGGGTGGGGGTCAGCTTCGACTTCGGGTCGTCGATGGCCGCGATGATCCCGGCCAGGTCACCGTAGGCGTCCAGCAGCTTCGAGGCCGTCTTCTCGCCGATGCCGGGCACGCCCGGCAGGCCGTCGCTCGGGTCGCCGCGCAGCAGCGCCAGGTCCGCGTAGCCGGGCCCGTCCACCCCGTACTTCTCGCGCAGCCAGGCCTCGTCGGTGACCTGGAGGGTGCCGACCCCCTTCAGCGGGTACAGCACGCGCCGCCGCTTCGCGTCGTCGACCAGCTGGTACAGGTCCCGGTCGCCGGTGACGATGTCCACCGGGCCGGTGGCGCGGGTGGTCAACGTGCCGATCACGTCGTCGGCCTCGTACCCGGCGACCCCCACCCGGGCGATGCCGAAGGCGTCCAGCGCCGCCTCGATGATCGGCACCTGCGGGGCCAGGGTGTCCGGGGTCTCCTCGACGTCCGGGCCGCTGTCCGTCTCCCGCGCGACCCGGTGGGCCTTGTAGGAGGGGATCAGCTCCACCCGCCAGTGCGGCCGCCAGTCGGCGTCCATGCAGGCGACCAGGTCGTCGGGCCGGTGGTCCTGCACGAGGCGGCCGATGAAGTCGAGCAGTCCGCGCACGGCGTTGACCGGGGTCCCGTCGGGGGCCTTCACGGAATCCGGCACGCCGAAGTAGGCGCGGTAGTAGAGGGAAGCGGTGTCCAGGAGCATCAGGCGTCGAGTCGTCGTCACGATCACGATGATGCACCGCGGGCAAACGGAAAGTGGCGCTCCTGCGGCCTCCTGCGGACTTGAGCGCGAAACCGGGGCCGGTTGCTGCGTAAGGTGCTTACAGCACACCGATGTGCGATGTGCGACGGACCGGGACAAGGGGAGGGCAGCCCCGCCATGGACGACAGGGACGGCACCGACGGCAGGAACGGCACGGGCGCGACGACCGGCGCGGACGACAAGGAGCGGGACAGGGACAAGGACTCCAGGGAACCGCTCCGGGTGGGCGTGGCCGTGCGCAAGAGACGCCGGGCACTGCACCTCACCCTCGCCGCCGTATCGGCGCGCAGCGGCCTCTCGGTGCCCTTCCTGAGCCAGATAGAGAACGAGCGGGCCCGGCCCAGCATGCGCTCCCTGGAGCGGGTCGCCGACGCGCTGGAGACCACGGCCGTCGATCTGCTGGCCGCCTCCGACACCGCGCGCACCGTGGACCTCGTACGGGCCGGCGACGACCCGGGGCTCACCCCGGTCCCCGGCGTACGGCCGCTCGTACGGGGGCACCACCAGCTGCACGCCCTGGAGTTCACCGGGGACCAGGACGCGGGCCGGGAGTACCAGCACCGCAACGACGAGCTCATGTACGTGGTCTCGGGCGCCTGCCAGGTGGAGGCCGAGGGGCGGGCGTACCGACTGGAGAACGGCGACGCGCTGTTCCTGTCCGGCGGGGTGCGCCACCGCTGGCGGGCCGTCACCGAGGACACCCGGATCCTGATCGTCGCGGTCGGCGAACACATCCACGCGACCTCCGAACCGCCCTCTCCGGAACACTGACCGGATGCGGAAACGCGTCGTCTCGCTGGTGCCGTCCCTGACCGAGGCGGTGGCCGTGAGCGCGCCCGGGGCGCTGGTCGGGGTGACCGACTGGTGCACGCACCCCGGGGACCTGGGGGACGCGGTGCGCGTCGGAGGGACGAAGAACCCCGACGTGCGCGCGATCGCGGAGCTGCGCCCGGACCTGGTCGTCGCCAACGAGGAGGAGAACCGGGCCCCGGACCTGGCGGCGCTGCGCGCGGCCGGGCTCGAGGTGCTGGTCACCGGGGTACGGGACCTGCCGCAGGCCTTCCGTGAACTGGACCGGGTACTGGTGGGGGCCATGGGGCTGAAGCGGCCCGGGTGGCTGGCGGACGCGGAGGCCGCGTGGGCCCGGGTGGAACCGCCGCGGGACTCGCGCGCGGCCTTCGTACCGGTCTGGCGGCGGCCCTGGATGGTGCTGGGCCGCGACACCTTCGCGGGGGACCTGCTGGCCCGCCTCGGCGTGCGCAACGTCTACGCCGGGCACCCCGAGCGCTACCCGAGGATCCCGGCGGCCGAGCTGGCCGCCGCCGGCTGCGAGCTCGTGGTGCTCCCGGACGAGCCGTACCGCTTCACCGCCGACGACGGGCCCGAGGCCTTCCCCGGAATCCCGGCCGCCCTCGTCGACGGGCGCCACCTGACCTGGTACGGCCCCTCGCTGGCCGGGGCCCCGGAGATCCTGGCGGCGGCCCTGCGCGCTGCGGTCCAGGGCCTGCCTTCGCGCGGCGAGAGTGCGTGCCAGTCGTCGTGCGGCAGACGGGACGACAGGCCCTAGCGGGGCGCGGCCAGGAGGCGGCCGGTGGACAGGCCGCGCAGGGTGTTCGCGGCGGCCAGCAGCCAGGCGGTCAGCAGGGCCAGGAACAGGATCGCGGCCAGCCAGGCGAAGGCGGTGAGCCCGGTGTGGCGGGCCAGCCCGGCGGCGCCGGTGACGCAGGTGCCGACGGGGAAGGTCAGCGCCCACCAGGTCATGGCGAACCCCATGCCCTCCCGGGCGGCCCGCAGCAGCATGGCCGAGGCCAGCGCCATCCAGAGGAGGGCGAATCCCATCACGGGGACCCCGTAGACGACCGCGAAGGCGGCGAAGGCGCCGGTGTAGGGGGCGGCTGTCGACTGGGGGGCCATGTCCGCGAGGGAGTTCACGGCGGTGGTGGACTGGCCGAGGGGGCCCAGGACCAGGAACAGGGTCGGGGTGAGCGCCAAGGGCAGGGGGCCGCTGACGATCAGCCGGCCGAAGACCAGGGGGAGCAGCAGCAGGGTGGCGAGCAGGCTGAGGCCGAACATGGCGTAGCAGGCGAGCAGCATGGCCTCGCGGGCCTGGCCGGCGGCCAGGTGGGGGATGAGCAGCGGACCCAGCGCGGCGGAGACCATGGGGGCGACCACGGGCAGCAGCCACACAGGGCTGGCCTGGTGGGCCTCGACCTTGTGGCGGACCACCATCAGGTAGGGGACGGCCACGGCCGCGAGGAGGCCGATCGCGGTGCCCGCGGTGAACAGGACCGTGTCGAGGGCCACGGCGGCGGGGAGTCCGACGAGGTCCTTGCCGACGATGAGCGCGCCGCCGCCGACGGCCAGCAGGGCCATCGAGAGGCATCCGTAGAAGGGGGCCACGGCGGGGTCCAGCAGATGGGCGCGGGCCTGGTCGCGGTGGTGCAGCCAGTGTCCGGCGCGGGCCGTCAGCAGTACGGCCAGCGCGGTGGCGGCCAGCACCCAGAAGACCTGGCAGACCACCCGCTGGCCGGGAAGCTGGTACGGGAGGGTCGCGCCGGCGTTGGCGACGATCGCGGTGCCCATGACGGAGGCGTACCAGTTGGGGCCGAGGTGGCGCAGCGAGGGGGCCTTGTGGGGCCGGAGGATCCCGGGGGTGGTGGGACGGGGTCGTACGAGGGTGGTGGCCATGGGTCCAGCGTCCCGTCGGGCAGGGCCGGACGGCAGAGGGATCTTCCCTATGAGGGCATAAACTGAAGTTATGGGTAATGCGTACGGTAATGAGGAGCGGGCGGCCGAGGGGCAGACCCCGCTGGCGCACCGGGTCCCGGACCTCGGGGCCATGGAGCTGCTGCTCGCCGTCGCGCGGGTCGGCAGCCTGAGCGGCGCCGCACGGCGGCTCGGCATCACCCAGCCCGCCGCCAGCAGCCGGATCCGGGCGATGGAGACCCGGCTCGGGGTCGCGCTCGTGGACCGCTCGCCGCGCGGATCCACCCTTACGGCGGAGGGCGCGCTGGTCACGGACTGGGCGCGCCGGGTGGTGGAGGCCGCCGAGGCCTTCGACGCGGGTGCGCAGGCGCTACGGGGCCGCCGCGACTCCCGGCTGCGGGTCGCGGCCAGTATGACCATCGCGGAGTACCTGCTGCCCGGCTGGCTGATCGCGCTGCGCGGGCAGCGCCCCGGGACGGCGGTGTCACTGCATGCCGGGAACTCGGCGGTCGTCGCCGACCGGGTCCTCGCGCACGAGGCGGACCTCGGCTTCGTGGAGGGGCTCAGCGTGCCGGAGGGGCTCGACTCCGTGGTCATCGCGCAGGACCGCCTGGTGGTGGCGGTGGCTCCCGGGCACCCGTGGGCGCGGCGCTTGCGGGGGGTGGAGCCGGCGGAGCTGGCGGCCACCCCGCTGATCCTGCGCGAACGGGGGTCGGGGACCCGGCAGGTCCTGGACGCGGCGCTGGCCGGGTGCGGGGGGCTGGCGGAGCCGCTGCTGGAGCTCGCCTCCACCACCGCGGTGAAGGCGGCGGCCGTGAGCGGGGCCGGGCCGTGCGTGCTGTCGGAGCTCGCGGTCGGGGACGAGCTGGCGGGACGGCGGCTGGTGTCCGTGCCGGTGCTGGGCGCCGGCCTGGAACGGGAGCTCCGGGCGGTCTGGCCCGCGGGGGCCCGGCCGGCGGGCCCGGCGCGGGACCTGCTTTCGCTGACGCGGGACTGATCGGCGGTCGGGGCCGCCGCTTGGGCCCGGGGGCTCTTTTCAGCCCTTCCCGCCCCCAGACCCCGCGCCTCAAACGCCGGCGGGGCTGGAGGGTGTCGGGCATGGCCGTGCGGGGCCCGCGGGGGCCGAGCGGGGGCGGTGAGGGCGGGCGGTGAGGGGGCGTGGGTCAGACCGGGGCGGGGGTGGGTGTGTGGGACATCGCCGCCGCGACCAGGGCCGACATGACCCGGGTGTCCTCGTCGCGTTCCGGGTGCCACTGGACGCCCAGGGCCCAGTGGGCGGGGTCGGGGAGCTCGATCGACTCCACCGTGCCGTCCAGGGCGTGGGACGAGGCGACGAGGCCGCGGCCCAGGCGGTCGACGGCCTGGTGGTGGTAGGTCGGGACCTGCGACTGCTCCGGGACCAGCGAGGCGTACAGCGTGCCCGGGACCGGGCGGACCGGGTGCCGGGTGACGACCCCCGGGCCCGCCGCGTGGCCGTCGATGTGCTGGACCAGCGTCCCGCCCAGCGCCACGTTCAGGGCCTGCATGCCCCGGCAGATCCCGAGCAGCGGGGTGCGCGCGGCCAGTGCCGCGGTGATCAGCGCGAGCTCCCACTCGTCGCGCTGGGTCGCCGGCGCGCCCGTACGGGGATCGCGCGGGGCGCCGTAGCGGACCGGGTCCACGTCCGGGCCGCCCGCCACCACCAGGCCGTCCAGTCGGTCCAGCACCTCCGCCGCCGCCTCCGGGTCGTCCGGCGGGAGCAGGACGGCGGTGCCGCCCGCCGCCTGCACGAGTTCGTAGTACCCGGTGGGGACGAGGGCGGTCGGGACGTCCCACACGCCGTAGCGGGTGGATGCCTCGACGTAGGTGGTGATGCCGATGAGCGGCCTGGGCACGGTGGATACCTCCAGGGGTGAGGGGCTGGGGATCAGTCGCGGGAAAGCTCGGCCTCGGCTTCCGCCAGGGCCGCGAACTCCTCCTCCGGCGCGGAGGCCACGAGGTGGTGCCGACTGTAGAACGCGAAGTAGGCGAGGGCGACGGCGTACACGGCCAGGGCGATGAAGGCCGCGTCCTTGTCCACCAGGAAGGTGGCGACCAGGGCCGACAGGGCGAGCACGAAGGCCACCGAGGAGGTCACGATGCCGCCCGGCGTGCGGTACGGGCGCTCCAGGCCGGGCTCGCGGCGGCGCAGCACGATGTGGGAGAGGGCCATCAGGGCGTAGGAGATGGTCGCGCCGAACACCGCCATGTTCAGCATGCGCGGGCCGTTGCCGGTGGCGGCGGCCAGTGCGAAGCCGATGGCACCCGGGATGAGCAGGCCCAGGTACGGGGCCTTGCGCTTCGAGGTCAGGGACAGGAAGCGGGGGAGGTAGCCGGCCCGCGAGAGGGCGAACAGCTGGCGGGAGCCGGCGTAGATGAGGGAGAAGAAGGAGGCCACGAGGCCGGCCAGGCCCGCGTAGTTGACGAAGGTCTTCAGCCAGGAGAGTCCGGGGTCGCCCTCCAGGGCGACGACCAGCGGGTTGCCCGCGTCCTTGATGGCGTCGGCTCCGCGCGCACCGGTCGAGGCGAGGAAGGTGACCAGGGCGAGCAGGACCAGGATGCCCATGGAGATCGACAGGGCGCGCGGTACGGAGTGCACCGGGTCCTTGGCCTCCTCGGCGGCCAGCGGGACGCCTTCGACGCCGAGGAAGAACCACATGCCGAAGGGGAACGCGGCCCAGATGCCGAGGAAGCCCAGCGGCAGCCACGAGCTCGCGCCGGCGGCGGAGGTGTCGACAGCGATGTCGTCCAGGTTGGCGGGATCGAACCCGGTGAAGGCGCCGGCCGCGAAGACGATCAGCGCGATCACGGCGATGGCGGTGACGACGAGCGAGAAGCTCAGGGCCTCTCCCACGCCCCACAGGTGGATGCCGATGAAGACGACGAAGCAGGCGAGGTAGACCGGCCAGCCGGAGGTCAGGCCGAAGAGGTGGAGCGACTCCACGTAGTCGCCGATGAAGATGGCGATGGCCGCCGGGGCGAGCACGTACTCGATGAGTATCGCGGTGCCGGTGAGGAAGCCGCCCCAGGTGCCGAGTGCCCGGCGGGCGAAACCGTAACCGCCGCCGGCGGTGGGCAGGATCGCCGACAGCTCGGCGAGGGAGAAGACCAGGCACGCGTACATCGCGCCCATCAGGACGGTGGCGATGGCGAGACCGCCGAATCCGCCCTGGGCGAGGCCGACGTTCCAGCCTGAGAAGTCTCCGGAGACGACGTACGCGACGCCGAGGCCCGTCAGCAGCAGCCAGCCCGCGCTGCCGCGGCGCAGGGTGCGGCGCTCCAGGTAGCCGTCGGCGGCCTTCTCGGGGGCGGCGTTCTGAAGGGACGTGGTGGGTTCGGGCACGGCTGCCAGCCGTGCGCCGGTGTCGTCGGCCATGTGCGCTCCTGCCTAGGGCAATGGTTGTGGGGCGTACCTTTGCCGTTCCGGCGTGGCGGGCGCAAGACCCCTGCGTTAAACGGGGGTTACGAATAGCTCTCGGTCCGGTGCCCGGGCCCGCCTCGGCCCCGCTCCGCCCTGCCCCGCCGGCTCCGCCCTGCCCCGCCCCGGCTCGGCCGGGGTCCGCCCCCGCGCCGCGCCCGGGCTCAGGTCAGGAACCCCCGCAGCAGCGCCGCCGTGCCGCAGCAGTGCTCGCGCATCACCTCGCGAGCCGCGTCCGCGTCCCGCTCCAGCACCGCCTCGACCAGTGCGCTGTGCTGCTGCTGCGAGTGCTCGAGGTTGCGCACCAGCAGCGGGATGCAGTCCAGCAGGTCGTTCACGGTGGCCCGGACGGCCGCGTACTGGGCCGTCAGGGTGGCGGATCCGGCGAGTTCGCACAGGGTGAGGTGGAAGAGCGTGTCCTGGCGGCGGTAGTCGGGGAGCGGGGCGTCGTGGGTGGCGGTCAGCGCGCCGAGCAGCCGGTCCGTGTCCCGTTCCGTGAGTCCCTGCGAGGCGCACAGCCCGGCCGCGCCCACCTCCAGGACCTCGCGGAAGCGCAGCACGTCCTCGATGTCCACGCCCGCGACCCGGCGCCGCAGCTCCTCCTCGGTGCCCCCGGCCGGCGTGTCGGGGCGGGGCAGGACGAACGTTCCTCCGTACCGTCCGCGCCGGGCCTCCACCAGGCCCTGGTCCTGGAGCACCTTCAGCACCTCGCGGAGCGTCACCCGGCTGATCCCCATCCGCTCCGCCAACTCGCGCTCGGGCGGAAGGCGTTCCCCGCCCGGCACCAGACCCAGCCGGACCACCTGGAGGATCTGTTCCAGCGCCTCCTCGAAACCGTTGCCCGCCCGCACCTGTCGCAGTACGGGATTGAGCCGCGCGATCGCGTCGCCCTCGCTCGCCGTATCGGTCATCTCGTCCCCTCCCCTTCCCAAGCAATGGTTCTATTCAATACCTTAGGGCTACTCGGCTCACCGAAGGAGAGAATCCCGTGGTAGACCGCAAGCCGCCGCTTTCGACCGAAGAGCTCCGTGTTCTCGTCGCCAGCGGTGAGATCGACACAGTGGTCCTGGCCTTCCCCGACATGCAGGGGCGCCTCCAGGGCAAGCGGTTCGCCGCACAGTTCTTCCTCGACGAGGTCCTCGAGCACGGCACCGAGGGGTGCAACTACCTCCTCGCCGTCGACACGGACATGAACACCGTCGACGGTTACGAGATGTCCTCCTGGGACCGGGGCTACGGCGACTTCGCCATGCACCCCGACCTCGCCACCCTGCGCCGGATCCCCTGGAACCCGGGCAGCGCCTTCCTCCTCGCCGACCTGGCCTGGAACGACGGCTCGCCCGTCGTCGCCGCGCCCCGCCAGATCCTGCGCCGCCAGCTGGAACGCCTCGCCGGTCACGGCTACACCGCGATGGTGGGCACGGAGCTGGAGTTCATGGTGTTCCAGGACACCTACGAGCAGGCCTGGGACTCCAACTACCGAGGCCTGACCCCCGTCAACCAGTACAACATCGACTACTCGGTCCTCGGGACGGGCCGCGTCGAACCGCTGCTGCGCCGCATCCGCAACGAGATGCAGGCCGCCGGCCTGGTCGTGGAGTCGGCCAAGGGCGAGTGCAACCTCGGCCAGCACGAGATCGCCTTCCGCTACGACGAGGCGCTGCTCACCTGCGACCAGCACGCCGTCTACAAGACCGGCGCGAAGGAGATCGCCGCCCAGGAGGGCGTCTCGCTCACCTTCATGGCCAAGTACGACGAGCGCGAGGGCAACTCCTGTCACATCCACCTCTCGCTCAACGACGGTGACGGACGCAACGCGATGGCCGGCGAGGGCCCGGACGCGCACGCCCACGGCGGTATGTCACCGGTGATGCGTCACTTCCTGGCCGGCCAGCTCGCCGCACTGCGCGACTTCTCCCTTCTCTACGCCCCCAACATCAACTCCTACAAGCGTTTCCGGCCGGGATCCTTCGCGCCGACCGCGGTCGCCTGGGGCGTGGACAACCGCACCTGCGCGCTCCGCGTGGTCGGCCACGGCCGCTCCATGCGCTTCGAGAACCGCCTGCCGGGTGGCGACGTCAACCCGTACCTCGCCGTCGCCGGCCTGGTCGCGGCCGGGATCTACGGCATCGAGAACCGCCTCGAACTGCCGGATCCCTGCGCCGGCAACGCCTACACCGCCGACTTCGCGCACGTCCCCACCACCTTGCGCGAGGCCGCCGAGCTCTGGGAGAACAGCGAGATCGCCAAGGCGGCCTTCGGCCCGGAGGTCGTCGCCCACTACCGGAACATGGCCCGTGTCGAACTGGACGCGTACGACTCCGCGGTGACCGACTGGGAACTGCGCCGCTCCTTCGAGCGCCTGTAGGGGCCCGAGCCGTTGCGCCGTCGCCGCGCACCGCATTACCGCACCCACCGCACCCACCGCACCCGAACGTCTGAAAGGCCACCACGTGTCCGACGCGCTGGAAGTCTTGAATCCGGCCACCGAGGAGATCGTCGCCGTCGTCCCGGCCGCCACACGGGACGACGTCGACGCCGCCGTCGTACGGGCCACCGCCGCCCAGCGGATCTGGGCGGCGGCCGCGCCCGCCGACCGGGCCAGACTGCTGCGCCGCTTCGCCTCCGTCGTCGACGGGCACATCGAGGAACTGGCACGGCTGGAGGTCCGGGAGGCGGGCCACACCATCGGCAACGCCCGGTGGGAGGCCGGCAACGTCCGCGACGTACTCGACTTCGCCGCCGGGGGAGTGGAGCGCCTCTCCGGCCGCCAGATCCCCGTCGCCGGCGGCATCGACGTCACCTTCCTCGAACCCCTCGGCGTCATCGGCGTGATCGCCCCGTGGAACTTCCCCATGCCGATCGCCGCCTGGGGCCTCGCGCCCGCCCTGGCCGCCGGCAACGCGGTCATCCTCAAGCCCGCCGAGACCACCCCGCTCACCGCGCTGCGCCTGGCCGAGCTCGCCGTGGAGGCCGGGCTGCCCGAGCACCTCCTGCAGGTGCTGCCCGGCCGCGGAGCGGTCGCGGGCGACGCCCTGGTCGAGCACCCGGGCGTGGCCAAGATCGTGTTCACCGGTTCCACCCGGACCGGCAAGCAGATCATGGCCAAGTGCGCCGACCGGGTGAAACGGCTCACCCTCGAACTGGGCGGCAAGAACCCCAACATCGTCTTCGCGGACGCGGACCTGGAGGCCGCGGCGGCCGCGGCGCCCATGTCCTTCCTGGACAACACCGGGCAGGACTGCTGCGCCCGCACGCGGATCCTCGTACAGCGCTCCGCGTACGACCGGTTCATGGCGTTGCTGGCGCCCGAGATCGAGAAAGTGGTCGTCGGGGACCCGTCCGACGAGAAGACGCAGCTGGGGCCGCTCATCTCGCGGGTCCAGCTGGACCGCGTACGGTCGTACATCACCGATGACCTCACGGTGATCCGCGGCACCGCTCCCGAGGGCCCCGGCTTCTGGTACCCGCCGACCCTGGTCACCGACGTCGACCCCACCGCCGTCGTGGCCACCGAGGAGGTCTTCGGGCCCGTCGCCGTCGTCCTGCCCTTCGAGGACGAGGAGGACGCCGTACGCCTGGCCAACGCCACCGACTACGGCCTGGCCGGCTCCCTGTGGACCCGCGACGTGGGCCGCGCGCTGCGCGTCTCGCGCGCCGTCGCCGCGGGCAACCTGTCGGTCAACTCCCACAGCAGCGTCCGCTACTGGACCCCCTTCGGCGGCTACAAGCAGTCCGGGCTCGGGCGCGAGCTCGGACCGGACTCCCTCACCGCTTTCACCGAGACCAAGAACGTCTTCATCAGCACGGAGGCCTGAACAGCATGAGCACCGATTCCACCGGTTCCACCGAAGAGACCGTCTGCCGCCGGCTGGTCGGCCGTACCGCCGTCATCACCGGAGCCGGGAGCGGCATCGGCCTCGCCACCGCCCGGCGGCTGGCCTCCGAAGGCGCCAACATCGTCTGCGGGGACATCGACGAGACCGCGGGCAAGGCCGCGGCCGAGGAGGTCGGCGGCACCTTCGTGAAGGTCGACGTCACCAGCCCGGAGGAGGTCGAGGCCCTGTTCAAGGCCGCCTTCGACACCTACGGCTCCGTGGACATCGCCTTCAACAACGCGGGCATCTCGCCCCCGGACGACGACTCCATCCTCACCACGGGCCTGGAGGCCTGGAAGCGCGTCCAGGACGTCAACCTGACCTCCGTCTACCTGTGCTGCAAGGCGGCGCTGCCCTACATGCGGCGCCAGGGCCGGGGCTCCATCATCAACACCGCCTCCTTCGTCGCCCGGATGGGCGCCGCCACCTCACAGATCTCGTACACCGCCTCCAAGGGTGGCGTGCTCGCCATGTCCCGCGAGCTCGGCGTGCAGTTCGCCCGCGAGGGCATCCGGGTCAACGCGCTCTGCCCGGGACCCGTCAACACCCCGCTGCTGCAGGAGCTGTTCGCCAAGGACCCCGAGCGCGCCGCCCGCCGGCTCGTGCACATCCCGCTGGGCCGTTTCGCCGAGCCCACCGAGATCGCCGCCGCGGTCGCCTTCCTCGCCAGCGACGACTCCTCCTTCATCAACGCCACCGACTTCCTCGTCGACGGCGGCATCTCCGGCGCGTACGTGACCCCGCTCTAGGCCGGCCCGCGGGCCGGGTACGGACCCGGCGCCAAGGGTTCACCTGGACTGCACCTTCCCGACAGCCGGGCGTCGCACGACGCCCGGCTGTCGTGTTCTACCGTCCGCGACGATCTTGACCGTGATGGTCTTGTGAAAGAACCAGGAGAGTTCACCTCAGTGACCCGACTCAAGTCCGTACGACGGCTCCCGGCCGTCGGCGCCGCCGTGGTGATGGCCGCCGGCACCCTCGTGGCCGCCGCGCCCGCCGCCCAGGCGGCCCGCCCCGGCGCCCACTGCTCCACCCCCCGGCTGAAGGCCGAGTGGTACGGGGACAACCAGGCCCGGCTGCAGCGGCTCATCGACGAGTACGGCGCGTGCAACCCGTACCGGCCCAGCCGCGACAAGCCCGTCGCGGTCTTCGACTGGGACAACACCGTCGTCAAGAACGACGTCGGCGACGCGCAGATGTTCTGGCTGCTGCGCAACGGCAGGATCCGCCAGCCGGCCGGCGGCGACTGGACCACCACCAGCCGCTACCTGACCCCGGCCGCCGCCAAGGCCCTGGCCGACGCCTGCGGCACCCTCGCGAAGCCCGGCGCCCCGCTGCCCACCGGTACCCCCGCGGGCATCGGCTGCGCCGACGAGCTGAACGCCGTCTACGGCACCGCCGCCACCCGCGCGGGCGCCGCCGCCTTCGCGGGCTGGGACCACCGCACGATCGAGCCCGCCTACGCCTGGCTGCCGCAGCTCATGCAGGGCTGGACCGCCCGCGAGATCCGCGGCTTCGCCGCCGCGGCGCAGGCCGAGAACCTGGCGGCGCCGGTCGACGCCAAGCAGCAGGTCGGCAGCACCACAGCCACCGGCTGGGTGCGCTACTACGACCAGCAGAAGGAGCTCATAGCCGGTCTGCAGAAGGCCGGCTTCGACGTCTGGATCAGCTCGGCCTCGCCGCAGCCGGTCGTCGAGGTGTGGGCCAAGGGCGTGGGCGTCGACGCGAAGCACGTCATCGGCATCCGCAACACCACCACCGGCGGCGGGAAGTTCACCTCCCACCTGCAGGGCTGCGGCTCCGTCCGGGACGGCGCCGACACGATGATCACGTACATCGACGGCAAGCGGTGCTGGATCAACAAGGAGATCTTCGGGGTCCGCGGTGCCGCTGCCGAGAAGGTCCAGCCGGCCGCCCGCCGCCAGGTGTTCGCGGCGGGCGACTCCGACACGGACGTGACGTTCCTGCGGGACGCGACCGCGCTGCGGCTCGTCGTGAACCGCAACAAGAACGAGCTGATGTGCCGCGCCTACGACAACAGCGACGGCAAGTGGATCGTGAACCCGATGTTCATCCAGCCCAAGAAGCAGAAGGCCGCGCCGTACCCGTGCGCGACCACCGGCTTCACCGGCCGCGACGGCGCCGCGGGGCCCGTCCTGCGGGGTGAAACGAGCGTCATCCCCGACCAGACGGACTCCGTCTTCCAGGGCTAGGACCAGTCGTCGAACTCCAGTCGTCGCGCGGCAGGCGGGAGTTCGACGGCAGGCCCTAGAGGAAGGTGCGGCCCTCGCCCCGATAGGTCGGGGCGGTGGCCGTCACCCGGTCGCCCTGGACCAGGTGCAGCTCGTCGAAGCGCTCGCACAGCTCCCCGGCCTTCGCGTGCCGGAACCAGACCCGGTCGCCGATCAGCAGATCGTCGGCCGGGCTGCCGAGCAGCGGGGTCTGCACCTCGCCGGCCCCCTCCTGCGGGTCGTAGCGCAGGCCCTGGGGGAGGTAAGGCACCGGCAGCCGGTCCGCGCCGGGCGCGCCGGAGGCCGGGTACCCGCCGCCGAGTACCGTGACCACGCCGACGCCGGGCCGGC
The DNA here is from genome assembly GCF_036014235.1 of Streptomyces sp. NBC_00435. Taxonomy (GTDB): domain Bacteria; phylum Actinomycetota; class Actinomycetes; order Streptomycetales; family Streptomycetaceae; genus Streptomyces. The sequence continues at coordinate 1,722,663 of NZ_CP107924.1, read as the reverse complement.
GGACCACCGGCTGGGCGAAGAGCGCCGCCGGGCGGCCGCTGAACGAGGTGTAGTTGTCGAAGAGCCGCGGTACGTAGAGCCCCGAGCCGGCGGCGATCTCCGTGACCGCGTCCTCGGCGGCGGTCTGCTGGACGCTGCCGGTGCCGCCCCCGTTGACGAACTCCAGGTCGGGGACCACGGCGCGGACGGCGCGTACGGCCTCGGCCCGGCGGGCGGCCAGCTCCTTGCGGGCGGCGCCCTGCATCAGCCGGATGGCCCGCGACCTCAGCGGACGCCCGGCGAGCGCGTCCCCGACCCCGGCCACGTGGCCCTCGTACCCCATGAGTCCCACGACGCGGAAGCCGGGCCGGGCGCTCACCGCGCGGGCCAGCTCGGCCAGCTGGGCCGGCTCGCGCAGCGGGGAGCGGCGGGCGCCGACGCGCACCTTGCCTCCGAAGAGGTGCAGGGCGGTGTCCAGCTCCAGGCAGACCCGGACCTCCTGGCCGCCGCCGTCGCGGGCCCGGTCGATCAGCTCCAGCTGCGCGGGGTCGTCGACCATCACGGTGACCGCGGCGGCCAGCTTCGGGTCGGCGGCGAGCTCGGCGAAACCGGCCCGGTCGGCGGAAGGGTAGGCGAGCAGCACGTCCTCGAAGCCGGAGCGGGCCAGCCAGATCGATTCGCCGAGGGTGTACGACATGATCCCGGCGAACCCGGGCCGGGCCAGGACCCGTTCGAGCAGTACGCGGCAGCGTACGGACTTGCTCGCCACCCGGACCGGCTTCCCGCCGGCGCGACGCACGAGGTCGTCGGCGTTGGCGTCGAACGCGTCCAGATCCACGAGGGCGAGCGGGGCGTCGAGATGGGCGGTGGCCCGGTCGTAACGGGCCCGGTCGGCGGCGGGGGAGTTCATGGGCGGCAGCCTGCCAGATGGGTGTACCCGTGGGTAGGGGGTTCGCGGACCATCCCGCCCGGCGGCCGGGTCACAGGCCCCGCAGGGGGCTCCGGCCGAGCCCGACCCGTTCGTACCGCCGCTGACGGGCGTGCGGATCGCCCCGCAGGACGTGCGGCGGGCCACCGGGCGGACGTCCGGCGGCACGTCCCGGCCGGCCACCTGGGCATTCCCCGGTCCTGGCCGGGGCGGGCCGCTCCCGGGGGGCCGCAGGAGGGCCGCGGCGGGCGCGTAAAGTGGGGGCAGGCAGCCGACGGAACGGGGGGCTGAGCCGCCGGATGAGCACGTCCACACCGCACGACGGGGTCCTGACCGCACCAGACCCGTCCCCGGCCCTGCCCCGGCGGCGCCCGGGAAAGGTCCTCGCCGCCGCACTGTGCGGCCTCCTCGGCCTCGGTCTCGTCGGTGGCGCCGGCTACACGGCCGTCACCGCGCTCCGGGCCGCGCACCGGCCCGTGGCCGCCGACGCCGCCTACCGCGAGGCCGGCGCCCTGTGGCGCTCCGCCCCCGTCGACAGCCTCTTCCCGCCCGTCCTCGACGGGCAGGGAGCCGGGCCCGGCGGCGCCGACCGCTCGTGGATCCGCATCGCCCTGGCCCCCGACGCCGACTGCACGGCCGCCCTCGCCGCCGACTGGCGGGCCCTGCTCGCCCCGACCGGGTGCACCCGCGTCCTGCGCGCCACCTACACGGACGCCACCCGCAGTTCGTTCGTCACCGTGGGCATGGTCTTCACCCCTGCCGACGGGCCCGCCATGGACACCCTGAGCGGGCGGCTGACCGCCCCGCCCGGCTACGGCTTCCCCGACGACCGGCGCGCCGCCTGGACCGCTTCCGTGCTCGCCGAGGCCCCCGTCGTCGTCTATACCGTCTCCGCCTTCGCCGACGGCCGTGTCCTCGGCGCCCCCAGCCCAGCCGAGGAGACCATGAGCAAGGACGCCACCGGAGCCGTGGCCCAGGCGGGACTCGGTCACGAGGCCAAGGCCGTCGCCGCCCTGATGGAGCGCACCCTGCGGACCCTCGCGACCTCGCCCCCCGCCGGGGAGAGCGCCCGATGAGCCGCCGGGGAGCGCGACCGGCGGGCCGGGGAGTGCGTCCGCCGGGCCGCCGCCTGGTCCCGACCCTCGCCCTCGGTGCCCTGTTCCTCGCCACCGCCGCGCCCCCGGCCGCCGCCGACGCCATCCGCGACCGCCAGTGGGGACTGACGGCCCTGCGCGCCGAAGAGGCCTGGGGGACCACCCGGGGCGAGGGGGTCACCGTCGCCGTCCTCGACACCGGGGTGGACCCGGCCCACCCCGACCTGGACGGCCAGGTCCTCGACGGCACCGACCTCGTCGGGATGGGAGCCGGCCCCGGAGACCGCGCCTGGGCCCGCCACGGCACCGCCATGGCCGGGATCATCGCCGGGCACGGCCACGGCGCCAACCGCCGCAAGGGCGTCCTCGGCGTCGCCCCCCAGGCGAAGATCCTCCCGGTCCGGGTGATCCTGGAGGAGGGCGACCCGGGCCGCACCAAGGCCCGCGACAGCAAGGGCGGCGCCCTCGCCGAGGGCATCCGCTGGGCCGCCGACCACGGTGCCGACGTCATCAACCTGTCCCTGGGCGACGACAGCAGTTCCGCCCACCACGAGGCCGCCGAGGACGAGGCCGTCCAGTACGCCCTCGCCAAGGGAGCGGTCGTCGTCGCCTCCGCCGGGAACGGCGGCCTGCAGGGTGACCACGCCTCCTACCCGGCCGCCTACCCCGGGGTGATCGCCGTCACGGCCGTCGACCGCAAGGGCCGCAAGGCCGCCTTCTCCACCCGCAACTGGTACGCCACCGTCAGTGCCCCCGGCGTCGGTGTCGTCATCGCCGACCCCGACCGCTCCTACTACGAGGGCTGGGGCACCAGCGCAGCCTCCGCGTTCGTCTCCGGCGCGGTCGCCCTGGTCAGGGCCGCCCACCCGGATCTGTCCCCGGCGCAGATCAAGAAGCTGCTGGAGGACACCGCCTCCAACTCCCCGTCCGGCGGCCGCGACGACGCCCGCGGCTTCGGGCTGGTCGACCCGGTGGCGGCCCTCCAAACCGCCGACGGGATGTCCCCCGAAACGCCACTGCCCTCGCCCGTCGCGGCCGCCGGCCCCTACTTCGGTCCCGGTCCCGAGCGGGTACGCGGCTCCGAGCGCGGGGCCCGGTTCGGCGCCCCGGTGGGCGCGGCCGCGGGACTGGCGCTGCTCGTACTGGCCGGCGTACTGGCACGGCGGCCCAGGGCGGCGCGGCGGGATCCCGGAGAGGGATAGCCCCGGAGAGGTACGGGCCCGGGGAGGGATAGGGTCGGGTAACTGTGGCGAACAAAAACATCCCCGACCCCGGCTTCTCCGACGACGACGGCTCCGCCGACCCCCGGCTGAGCGCGGCCCTGGCCGCCTGGGCCGAGGACAGAGCCAGGGAGCCGGAGGTGCTGGCGGCCCTGAAGGACGCCCGGCTGCTGGTTCCCGTCGTCGCGGTCCTCGGCGAGGTCGAGACCGACCCCCTGACCGGCCTCAAGCGCGAGAAGACCAGCGACATGGCCGTGCCCACCCTGCGGGCGGGCGACCGGCGGGCCCTGCCGGCCTTCACCTCCATCGCCTCGCTGGCCCTGTGGGACCCCGCGGCCCGCCCGGTGGCCGTCCCGCTGCACCAGGCCCTGGCCGCCGCCGCGCACGAGAAGGCCGACACCGTCGTCCTCGACCTGTCCGGCCCGGTCCCGTACCAGCTCACCGGCCCCGCCCTGCGCGCGCTGGCCGAGGGCCGCACCGACGCCGGTCCGCTCGCCGACCCCGCCGTGCGCGAGGCGGTACGGGCCGTCGTGGCGGCCGAGCCGGCCGTGCTCGGCGCCCACCTGGGCCCGGGCGGCGCGGACGCCGACGGAACCCTGGCGATCGTGCTGGCGGCCGGCCCGCAGGCCACGGCGGCGGCGCGCCGGGTGGCCGAGGCCCTGGCGGCCGACGAGATCCTGCGCGCACGCCTCGTGGGCGGACTGGACCTGGCGCTGCTCCCGGCAGGGGCGCCGGTCCCGCCGGGCGAGCCGCTCTTCACGCGCTGAACCCCGGACGGGCATCAGCGGAACCGTAAGGACCAGAAAGGGGCCCCGGCATCCGCCGGGGCCCCTTCGGTGTGATTCCGGCGACTACGCGTACACGGGACCGGTGAACTTCTCGCCCGGGCCCTGCCCCGGCTCGTCCTGCACCAGCGAGGCCTCGCGGAAGGCGAGCTGGAGGGACTTCAGGCCGTCGCGCAGCGGGGCGGCGTGGAAGGAGCTGATCTCGGTGGCGCTCGCGGTGACCAGGCCGGCCAGGGCGGTGATCAGCTTGCGGGCCTCGTCGAGGTCCTTGTGCTCGGAGTCGGGCTTGTCCAGGCCCAGGTTGACCGCTGCCGCGCTGAGCAGGTGGACGGCCACCGTGGTGATGACCTCGACGGCCGGCACGTCCGCGATGTCGCGGGTCATGTCGTCGTAGTCGGGAGAGGCCGGGGATGCGGGAGTGGAACCGGAGGGCGTCGCGTCAGTCATGTGCCACACGATATGCCGTGCGGCGGGCTTGCAACGCGGGTGCTAGTATGTACTTCGACCGGCCGGACACTTATGTGCCCGGCCCACAAGTGGAGGCTCCGATTCTCCCACCCAGCCACCCTCACGGGAGGCGGGTCACCGGTCAGGCGGTATCCATCGTTCCGTACGGACGATGGAAAGCTGCCCGATTTTGCGCCCCGCGGTTCGCACGCGACGGTGCTCCGGTTGTATTGGAGCCCCCGCCTGTGCCCGGCGGGGCTTTTTTCATTTCCCGCCGCGGTCGGTCTGACGGAAATTACGTCAGCGGCTGTCCTCCAGGCAGCCGTGTGGTGCTACCGAGGAGGATCCATCAGCACCGAGCCCCGCATCAACGACCGGATTCGCGTTCCCGAGGTACGACTCGTCGGCCCGAGCGGTGAGCAGGTCGGCATCGTGCCGCTTGCGAAGGCGCTCGAGCTCGCGCAGGAGTACGACCTCGACCTGGTCGAGGTCGCGGCGTCCGCACGCCCGCCGGTCTGCAAGCTCATGGACTACGGCAAGTTCAAGTACGAGTCGGCCATGAAGGCCCGTGAGGCGCGCAAGAACCAGGCGCACACGGTCATCAAGGAAATGAAGCTCCGGCCGAAGATCGACCCGCACGACTATGACACCAAGAAGGGTCACGTCGTTCGGTTCCTCAAGCAGGGCGACAAGGTCAAGATCACGATCATGTTCCGTGGTCGCGAGCAGTCCAGGCCGGAACTCGGCTACCGACTGCTGCAGCGTCTCGCTTCGGACGTCGAGGACCTCGGGTTCATCGAGTCGAACCCGAAGCAGGACGGCCGAAACATGATCATGGTTCTCGGTCCGCACAAGAAGAAGACCGAGGCGATGGCCGAAGCCCGCGAGGCGCAGGCCGCTCGCAAGGCCGAGCGCCAGGGTCTCTCGGTCAGCGACGAGAGTGGTGACGAGGCTCTCGCCGCCGACGCCGCACTCGAAGCAGAGAACGCGGCTCTCGAATCCGAGGACGTGGACACCGAGGACGCCTCCGACGAGGCGGCCGACGAGGTCGACGCCCCCGACGAGGCAGCCGCCTCCCCCGAGGCTCCTGCCGAGGCCTGATTCCGAGGCAGCCCGTCTCGGATCACCGATACAACATGACGCTCCCGTGAGCCGGCCCCCACCAGGGCCGGTGGGGGCGCCACCGACGAGGAGATAACGGCGCTATGCCGAAGAACAAGACGCACAGCGGGACCAAGAAGCGCTTCAAGATCACCGGCTCCGGCAAGGTGCTCCGCGAGCGTGCCGGCAAGCGCCACCTGCTCGAGCACAAGTCGTCCCGTGTCACCCGCCGCCTCACCGGCACCGCGGAGATGGCCCCCGGCGACGCCGCGAAGATCAAGAAGCTTCTCGGCAAGTGACGTTCTCCGCTCCCCTCGCGGGAGCGGGACGTCAAGACCGGGACCCCATCGAATTCGGGCCGTGTGAGGACAACCACGGCCCCGCTACAAGGAGTACACAGTGGCACGCGTCAAGCGGGCAGTAAACGCGCACAAGAAGCGTCGGGCAATCCTCGAGGCTGCGAAGGGTTACCGCGGTCAGCGTTCGCGCCTGTACCGCAAGGCCAAGGAGCAGGTCACCCACTCCCTGGTCTACAACTTCAACGACCGCAAGAAGCGCAAGGGCGACTTCCGTCGGCTCTGGATCCAGCGCATCAACGCGGCTGCCCGCCAGAACGGCATGACGTACAACCGCCTCATCCAGGGTCTCAACGCCGCCAACATCGAGGTGGACCGCAAGATCCTCGCCGAGCTGGCCGTCAACGACCCCAACGCGTTCGCCGCGCTGGTCGAGGTCGCGCAGAAGGCCCTCCCGGCCGACGTCAACGCCCCGAAGGTCGCTGCCTAGTCAGCGAGCCCTTCAAGGCTGCAGTAATTTGCCCGGACCCGCAGGCCACGCGCCTGCGGGTCCGGTGCGTTGATCACCGAGTTCGACTGAGTTCCACCTGTTGTACGTACGGAAGCGAGCCGACCGCCATGGGTACCCCCGCCGAGCTGATCTCCCCCCGATCCACGCGGGTGGCCGCCGCCAGGCGGCTCGCGCGACGCAACTTCCGCACCAAGGAGCGCCGCTTCATCGCCGAGGGCCCGCAGGCCGTGCGCGAGGCCGTGGAGCACCGGGGCGCCGGGGGCGAGTCCACGCTGATCGAGCTGTTCGCGACGGTGGAGGCCGCCGAGCGCTACGCCGACATCGTCGAGGCCGCGTTCGACGCGGGGGCCCGGGTCCACTACGCCTCGGACGAGGTACTGGCCGAGGTCTCGCAGACCGTCACCCCGCAGGGCCTGGTCGGTGTCTGCCACTTCCTGGACTCCCCCTTCGAGGAGATCCTGGCGGCCCGGCCCAAGCTGGTCGCCGTCCTCGCGCACGTCCGCGACCCCGGCAACGCCGGTACGGTGCTGCGCTGCGCGGACGCCGCCGGAGCCGACGCCGTCGTACTGACCGACGCCTCCGTGGACCTGTACAACCCCAAGTCGGTACGGGCCTCCGTGGGCTCCCTCTTCCACCTCCCGGTGGCCGTCGGCGTCCCCGTCGACCAGGCCGTCGAGGGGCTGCGCGCGGCCGGCGTACGGATCCTCGCCGCCGACGGGGCCGGGGAGGACGACCTCGACGCCGAGCTGGACGCGGGCACCATGGGCACCCCGTCGGCCTGGATCTTCGGCAACGAGGCCTGGGGCCTGCCCGAGGAGACCCGGGCGCTCGCCGACGCGGTCGTGCGGGTCCCGATCCACGGAAAGGCCGAGAGCCTGAACCTGGCGACGGCCGCCGCCGTGTGCCTGTACGCCTCCGCGCGTGCACAGCGGGCGCCCGGAGGGTGCCGCTCCGTGACCCCCAGCTAGTAATGTGGCGGCCCGGGGGCCCACTGCGCTACTCGGAGATGTGGGGTACGGGGACATGACCGTCGGTACGAACAGCTCGCCAGGTGCCACCGAGGTGGCCGGCGCACCGGTCCTGGCGACCGTGTCCCAGCTGGCCGCGACCGCCGCCGCCCGGATGCCCGTACAGCCGCCTCGGGCCGTACAGCCGCCCCAGGCGGCGCCGTCCGCGGCAGTGCCCGCCCAGGCGCCACCCGCCCGGCCCCCGCACGCCGGCCCCGCGGGCCTGGCGGGACCGGGACCGGACGCGCCGGACCGGCACGGCGAGAACGACGGACACGGCGAGCCCGGCGGGTTCGCCGGGCTCGGGATCGATCCCGACGACCTGCCCGACGGGCTGGTGATCGCCGACGCCACCGGCCGGGTCATCTGCTTCAACTCCGCCGCCGCCCGGATCACCGCCCTCGCGGCGGGCGAGGCCCTGGGCCACGGGATCGAGCGCGCCCTCCCGCTGGAGGACCTCGAAGGCCGCCGCTGGTGGACGCTGACCGACCCCTACGGAGGCCTCGCCACCCGGCGCGGACAGCCCGAGCGGAACCTGCTGCTCCCCGGCGGGCGCGAGGTGCTCGTCTCCGCCCGGTACGTGCGCACGCACCCCACCGGCCCGCTGCGCCGCCTCGTGGTCACCCTGCGGGGCACCGAGGCCCGGCGGCGCACCGAGCGCAGCCACGCCGAGCTGATCGCCACCGTCGCGCACGAGCTGCGCTCCCCGCTCACCTCCGTCAAGGGGTTCACCGCGACCCTGCTCGCCAAGTGGGAACGGTTCACCGACGACCAGAAGCGGCTGATGCTGGAGACCGTCGACGCCGACGCGAACCGCGTCACCCGGCTGATCGCCGAGCTCCTCGACATCTCCCGCATCGACTCGGGCCGCCTCGAGGTGCGCCGCCAGCCGGTGGACATCTCCACCGCCGTGGGCCGCCACGTCCAGGCGCTCACCGCGAACGGGCAGGCGCCGGAGCGGTTCCTCGTCAGCGTCAGCCGGCCGCTGCCCGATCTGTGGGCGGATCCCGACAAGATCGACCAGATCCTCGGCAACCTGCTCGAAAATGCGGTGCGGCACGGCGAGGGAACGGTCACCATCGACGTGACGCCGACCAGCTTCGCGAACGCCGCGGGCAAGACCGAGAAGGGAACCGCCGTCACCGTGACCGATGAGGGCCCGGGGATCCCCGAGGAGTCGATGGGCCGCGTCTTCACCCGCTTCTGGCGGGGCAGCAAGCGCGGCGGCACCGGCCTGGGCCTGTACATCGTCAAGGGCATCGTGGAGGCCCACGGCGGCACCATCAAGGTCGGCCGCGGCCCCGGCGGCGGCGCCGAATTCCGATTTATCCTGCCCGTCGGCGCCCCGGCGTACCTCACGCAGTAGCCCTGCGGAGCGTCTCGCGGGGCGGCCCACGGGCCCCTTCACCCCCAGCGGCCTTTAGACTCGACCTTTGGCACCTTTGTGTCCTAGTGCCGAGCGCGCCCTGCGCGTCGCGCGGGGGACCCACCAGCCAGCCATCGGAAGTACGGGAAGAGATGTCGGCACCGAACAAGTCGTACGACCCTGTTGAGGTCGAGGCACTGAAACCGGATGAGATCGAGCGCATGCGGGACGAGGCGCTCGCCGCCTTCGCCGCCGCCGGCGACCTCGACGAGCTCCGCGAGGCGAAGACGGCGCACATGGGCGACCGCTCGCCCCTGGCGCTCGCCAACCGCGAGATCGGCGCGCTCCCGCCTCAGGCCAAGGCCGAGGCGGGCAAGCGCGTGGGTCAGGCCCGTGGCGCCGTGAACAAGGCCTTCGGGGCCCGCACGGTCGCGCTCGAGGCCGAGCGCGACGAGCGGGTGCTGGTCGAGGAGGCGGTGGACGTCACGCTGCCCCACGACCGCGTGCCCGCCGGCGCCCGGCACCCCCTGACCACGCTGATGGACCGCATCGCGGACATCTTCGTGGCCATGGGGTACGAGGTCGCGGAGGGCCCCGAGGTCGAGGCGGAGTGGTTCAACTTCGACGCCCTCAACTTCACGCCCGACCACCCGGCGCGCCAGATGCAGGACACCTTCTTCGTCCGGGGGCCGGAAGGCACCCAGGGCGACGAGTCCGGCGTCGTGCTGCGCACCCACACCTCTCCGGTGCAGGCGCGTTCGCTGCTGGAGCGCAAGCCCCCCGTCTACATCGTCTGCCCCGGGCGGGTGTACCGCACCGACGAGCTCGACGCGACGCACACCCCGGTCTTCCACCAGGTCGAGCTGCTCGCCGTGGACGAGGGCCTGACCATGGCGGACCTCAAGGGCACCATGGACCACATGGTCCAGGAGCTGTTCGGCGAGGGCACCACCACGCGCCTGCGCCCGCACTTCTTCCCCTTCACCGAGCCGTCCGCCGAGATGGACATGCAGTGCTACGTGTGCCGCGGCGAATCGGTGGGCAACCCCGACCGCCCGTGCCGCACCTGCTCCAGCGAGGGCTGGATCGAGCTCGGCGGCTGCGGCATGGTCAACCCCAAGGTGCTCATCGCCTGCGGTGTGGACCCGGAGAAGTACAGCGGGTTCGCCTTCGGCTTCGGCATCGAGCGGATGCTGATGTTCCGCCACAACGTAGAAGACATGCGAGACATGGTCGAGGGTGACGTCCGTTTCACCCGGCCGTTCGGGATGGAGATCTGATGCGGGTCCCGCTTTCTTGGCTGCGGGAGTACGTCGACCTCCCCGCCGGTGAAACCGGTCGCGACGTCGCGACCAAGCTCGTCGACGCCGGCCTCGAGGTCGAGACCGTCGAGCAGCTCGGCGGCGGGCTCAAGGGCCCGCTCGTCGTCGGCCAGGTGCTGACCATCGAGGAGCTCGAGGGCTTCCGCAAGCCGATCCGGTTCTGCACGGTGGACGTCGGCCGGGCCAACGGCACCGGCCTGCCGCAGGAGATCGTCTGCGGCGCCCGGAACTTCTCGGTCGGCGACAAGGTCGTCGTGGTCCTGCCCGGCGCGGTGCTGCCCGGCGACTTCGCGATCGCCGCGCGCGAGACGTACGGCCGTACCTCGCACGGCATGATCTGCTCCGGCGACGAGCTGGGCATGGGTGACGACGGCACGCACGGCATCATCGTGCTGCCGCACGAGCACGAGGTCGGCTCCGACGCGATCGCGCTCCTGGAACTCGTCGACGAGGTCCTCGACATCGACATCACCCCGGACCGCGGCTACTGCATGTCCATGCGCGGTGTGGCCCGCGAGGCCGCCACCGCGTACGGCCTGCCGCTGCGCGACCCGGCGCTGCTCGACGTGCCCGCACCGAACTCGTACGGCTACGCCGTCAAGATCGACGACCCGCAGGGCTGCGACCGTTTCACCGCGCGCACGGTGACCGGTCTCGACCCCGAGGCGCGCTCGCCGATCTGGCTCACCCGGCGCCTGCAGAAGGCGGGCATGCGCCCGATCTCGCTCGCCGTCGACATCACCAATTACGTGATGCTGGAGCTCGGCCAGCCGCTGCACGCCTACGACCGCTCGCGCGTCGACGGCGCCATCGGCGTCCGCCGGGCCGAGCAGGGCGAGAAGTTCACCACCCTCGACGGGGTCAAGCGCACGCTCGACTCCGAGGACCTGGTGATCACCGACAACAGCGGCCCCATCGGGCTCGCGGGTGTCATGGGCGGCGCCAACACCGAGATTGCCGACTCCGTCACGGATCCCGAGACGGGCGCCGTCACCGGCACCACCGACGTGGTCGTGGAGGCCGCGCACTTCGACTCCGTGTCGATCTCGCGCACCGCCCGCCGCCTCAAGCTGTCCTCCGAGGCGTCCAAGCGCTTCGAGCGCGGCGTCGACCCGCAGGCCGCCGCGGCGGCCGCGCAGCGGACCGTCGACATGCTCGTACTGCTCGCGGGCGGCACCGCCGAGGCCGGCGTCACCGAGGTCACCACCCCGGGCGCCCCGCGCACCATCGCGATGAGCGCGGACCACCCGGACAAGGTCGCCGGCATGCGGTACGGCCGCGAGACGGTCGTACGCCGGCTGCAGGAGGTCGGCTGCGACGTCTACGGCCAGGACGAGCTCGTGGTCACGGCGCCCTCGTGGCGCCCCGACCTCGCCGAGCCCAACGACCTCGCCGAGGAAGTCATCCGGCTGGAGGGCTACGGGAACCTTCCCTCCACCCTCCCGCAGGTGCCCTCCGGCCGCGGTCTGACCGCCCGGCAGCAGCTGCACCGCCGGGTCGGCCGCGCGCTGGCCGGCGCGGGCTACGTCGAGGCGCTCAGCTACCCGTTCCTGGGCGAGGGCGTCTTCGACCAGCTCCAGCTGCCCGCGCACGACGCCTCCCGCCAGGTCGTCAAGCTGGTCAACCCGATCTCCGACGAGGAGCCGGCGCTGCGCACCACGCTGCTGCCGGGCCTGCTGGGCGCGCTGCGCCGCAACGACAGCCGGGGCAGCCACGACCTCGCGCTCTTCGAGACCGGCTCGGTCTTCCGCGCCGCCGCGCAGCCGGGCGTCGCCGTACGCCTCGGCGTCGACCGGCGTCCCACGGACGAGGAGATCGCCACCCTGAACGCGGCCCTGCCCGCGCAGCCGCGCTACGCCGCGGTCGTGCTGGCCGGCGCCCGCGAACAGGCCGGCTGGTGGGGCAAGGGCCGTCCGGCCGACTGGGCCGACGCGGTCCAGGCGGCGCGCTCGCTGGCCGTCGAGGCCGGTACGGAGCTGGTCGTGCGCCAGGGCCAGTACGGTCCCTGGCACCCGGGCCGCTGCGCCGAGCTGCTCGTCACGCTCGACGGGGTGGAGACGGTCATCGGCCACGCCGGTGAGCTGCACCCCCGGGTGGTCAAGGCGATGGGCCTGCCGGCCCGCACCAGCGCCATGGAGCTCGACCTGGACCGCCTCGCGGCGGCCGGCGGCGAGGCCCTGCAGGCGCCCCGGATCTCCTCCTTCCCGGTGGCGACCCAGGACGTCGCGCTGATCGTGGACGCGTCGGTGCCGGCCACGTCGGTGGAGGACGCGCTGCGCAAGGGTGCCGGCGAACTGCTGGAGTCCCTGCGGCTGTTCGACGTGTTCGAGGGCGAGCAGGTGGGCGAGGGGAAGAAGTCCCTGGCCTATGCCCTGCGCTTCCGTGCGGCGGACCGGACGCTGACGGCCGAGGAGTCGACGGCGGCCCGTGACGCGGCCGTAGCCCTGGCCGGGGAGCGGACGGGCGCGGTGCTGCGCGGCGCGTAGCCGCCGCCGCTCATGGCCCCGAGGGGGTGCGTCCCGATCCGGGACGCACCCCCTCGCGCGTTCCCCGCGCGGGGCTGCCCTGCGGGGCCGTCCCCTACCCGCCCTTCCACCGTTCCCCGGGCGCTGCCCGGACCCCGGTCCTCAAACGCCGGACGGGCTGAAAAGATCGCCTCAATCGCCGGCGGGGCTGGATTCATCCAGCCCCGCCGGCGATTGAGGCGTTTCGGGAAGGGGCGGGGTGGGGGCGCGGACGTCCGTGCCGGACGGGGGGACCACGCGGGCCGGGCCCGGTGGGTGGGCCCGGCCCGCGTTTCGGTCCGGCCCGGCCGGGACCCGGCGACCAACCAGGGCCCCGGCGGAGCCGAAGCGCGCCGCCCGCCTGCCGTGGAGTGTCGGGCAGACAACAGGACGGGCGGCGCGGGTGACGGGTCGTCGCACTGTACGAGGGGGAGCCGACGACCCGAGCTACCTCTTGGCGAGGCCCTTAAGTGAAGCGCGCGCACGGGCCCGGGCGGCAGGGTGCGTATCGCATTTATGCGCGTACTCCGTTCACACCCCGTGTGAACCGCGCACCCACTAGCCTGGGGGCGAAGAGCCCTTGGAGCGGCCCATGCAGCCCAATGCCCTGCTCGACGCCCTCCTCGCCGAGGCGGGCATGTCCCACGCAGGACTCGCCGCGCACGTGAACCAGGCGGGCCGCACCCGCGGACTGGCCCTGCGCTACGAACACACCGCCGTGACCCGGTGGCTGAAGGGCCAGCGCCCCCGCGGCCAGGTCCCCGACCTGATCTGCGAGGTGATCGGGGGCCGGCTGAGGCGCTCGCTCTCCCTCGACGACGTGGGCTTCGGCGTGCCCGGGCAGGGCGCCGACCCGCACGGCTCCCCGCTCAGCGGCTTCGTCGACCGCACGGCCGCCCTGTGGCGCTGCGACGGCAACGGCCGGCAGTGCCCCGACACCGGCGCGGTCACCGGTACGCCCGCGGTGATACCGGTGTGGGAGTGGGAGAACCCGCCGGAGGACGCGGACGTGTCCCGCCAGGGGCCGAACCGGGTCGGCCCGGAGCACGTGGAGATCCTGCGGGCCGCCCGCGCGCACTACGAGCTGATGTACCGCCGGGCCGGCGGCGTGGCCACCCGGGAGCGCATAGTCCGCTTCCTCGGCACCGAGACCGCCCCGATGCTGCGCGGCAGTTACTCCGACGGCCTCGGCCGCAGCCTGCACCGGGCCGGCGGGTCCCTGGTGGCGGTGGCGGGGATCTGCGCGTACGACTCGGACGCGCACGGACTGGCCCAGCGCTACTTCCACCAGGCCCTGCGCCTCGCCAAGGCGAGCGGGGACCGCGGGCTGGGGGCCTACGTGATCGCGCTGATCGTCAACCAGTGCCTGCACCTGCGGGAGTTCCGCCAGGCCGTGGCCTTCGCGGAGGCGGCCCTGCGCGCGGCGGGCCGGCACACCACCCCGGCGCTCGCCGCCGACCTGTACGCGATGCAGGCCAAGGCCTACGCCCAACTCGGCGACACCGCGGCCGCGCTGGCCTGCATCCGCAACGCGGAGGCGGCCGCGGAGCGGATCCGGCCCGGGACGGAGCCGGACGAGACGGGGTACGTGCAGCCCGGGCTGGTCAACGTACAGGTGGCCGAGGCGCTGCTCGGGCTGGGGGACCTGAGGGCGGCCCACGAGCAGGCCACGGCCGCCGTGGGCACCCCCGCGCACGACCGGGGCCGGGTGCACCGCCTGGCGATGCTGTGCGAGATCCAGCTGCGGCAGGGCGAGGCCGACCAGGCGGTGGCCTCGGCGGCCGAGATGGCCGAGCGGGCCAGGGGGATGGAGTCGCTGCGCCTGCGCGACCGGCTGCGCGCGGTCCGCGAACAGCTGCTGACCAGCGGTTGTTCGGGGGCGGACGAGACGGCCGAGCTCATCGACGGAGCACTGCGCGTTCCCCTGTGACGGGGTGAGCTGCTGCCATGTTGCCACCTACTCGATCGGAAGGTGGCAGAACCATGCAGTGGATGAACCTGAGTGAGCAAACCGTGTACAAGAACCGCTGGTTCGACGTGAATCTCGCCGATGTGGAACTCCCCGACGGCCGGCACCTGGACCACTTCGTGATCCGGCTGCGCCCGGTGGCCGTCGCCACGGCCGTCAACGAGGCCAACGAGGTGCTGCTGCTGTGGCGCCACCGCTTCATCACCGACAGTTGGGGCTGGGAACTGCCCGCCGGGGTCGTCGAGGACGGCGAGTCGCTGGAGAGCGCCGCCGCACGGGAGATGGAGGAGGAGTCGGGCTGGCGGCCCGGCCCCCTGCGCCACCTGATGACCGTCGAGCCGTCCAACGGGCTGACCGACGCCCGCCACCACCTCTACTGGGCGGACGGGGCCACCTGGACGGGCCACCCCGAGGACGACTTCGAGTCCTCGCGCCGCGAATGGGTACCGCTCAAGCTGGTCCCCGACATGATCGCGCGCGGCGAGGTCCCGGCCGCCAACATGGCGGCCGGGTTGCTGCTCCTGCACCATCTGCGGCTCGGCTGAGCCTGCCGGCGGCGGGCGGCCGACGGCCGGCCGCAGGACGGTCAGGCGTACGGGTAGAAGCCCGAGCCGGTCTTGCGGCCGAGGCGGCCGGCGTCGACCATTCGCTGGAGCAGCGGGGGAGCCGCGTACAGGGGCTCCTTGAACTCCGCGTACATCGAGTCGGCCACCGAGGCCACCGTGTCCAGACCGATGAGGTCCGCGAGCTTCAGCGGGCCCATCGGGTGGGCGCAGCCCAACTCCATGCCGTTGTCGATGTCCTCGCGGCTCGCGATGCCCGACTCGAACATCCGGATCGCGGACAGCAGGTACGGGATCAGGAGCGCGTTGACGACGAAGCCGGAGCGGTCCTGGGCGCGGATGGCGTGCTTGCCCAGCGCGCCACCGACCAGGGCCTCGGCACGCTTGATCGTCTCGTCGCTCGTGGTCAGCGCCGGGATCAGCTCGACGAGCTGCTGCACGGGGGCCGGGTTGAAGAAGTGGATGCCGATGACCTGGTCGGGACGCGACGTCGCGACGGCCAGCTTGACCAGCGGGATCGAGGAGGTGTTGGAGGCGAGGATCGCGTCCGGGCGGGTCACCACCTGGTCGAGGACCTGGAAGATCTCCGTCTTGACCTGCTCGTTCTCGACGACCGCCTCGATGACGAGGTCACGGTCGGCGAATTCGCCGAGGTCGGTGGTGAACGACAGGCGGGCCAGGGTGGCGTCCCGCTCCTCCTCACTGATCTTGCCGCGTTCGGCGGCCCTCGTCAGCGAGGTGTGCAGCCGGGTCCGCCCGAGCTCGAGGGCCTCGCCGGTGGTCTCGGCGACCATCACCTCGAGACCGCTGCGGGCGAACACCTCCGCGATGCCCGCGCCCATCTGGCCACAGCCCACTACGCCGACGCGTGAGATGTCGTCTGGGAGGTCCGTCACATCGTGCCTTTCGCTGCTCTCCATCGCGGGTCCCCCGTACTCGTGCAGTGGTAACTGCGTTCCGGCGCCCGCCACGCCCCCCGACGTTACCCCCGTCCTTGCCCGGCGTGGCGGGCCGGGGCGGGCATGCTGGGCGGACACCGGGCAATGTCACGCAGCGGAACGGAGTCGTCACATGGTGTCCATCGGGAGGCGGGGAGTGCTGGCCGGCGCGGCGGGGGTACTGGCCGCGGCGGCGACGGCGGCCCCCGCGAGGGCGGGCAGATCACCGGGGGCGGCCGGGAGCATCGGGGCGGCCACGGCGGAGTTCCGCGGGGTGTGGGCCGCCACCGTGCAGAACGTGGACTGGCCCTCCGAGAGCGGGCTCTCCGCGCGGGAGCAGCGCACCGAGCTGCTGGCCCTCCTCGACACCGCCGTCGAGCGCCGCCTCAACGCGGTGATCCTCCAGGTCCGGCCCACCGCCGACGCCATGTGGCCCTCGGCACGCGAGCCGTGGTCGCAGTGGCTGACCGGCGAGCAGGGAGTCGATCCCGGCTGGGACCCGCTCGGCACCGCGGTCACCGAAGCGCACGCCCGGGGGCTCGAGCTGCATGCCTGGTTCAACCCGTACCGCGTGGCCAACCACACCGACACGGGCCTGCTCGTCCCGGAGCACCCGGCCCGCCGCAACCGGGGCTGGACCGTCCCCTACGGCGGCAAGCTGTACTACAACCCCGGACTGCCCGAGGTGCGGCGCTTCGTGCAGGAGGCCATGCTCGACGCCGTCGCCCGCTACCCCGTCGACGGCGTGCACTGGGACGACTACTTCTACCCGTACCCCGTCGAGGGGCGGGAGTTCGACGACGACGCCGCGTACGAGGAGTACGGCCGGTCCTTCGCCACCCGCGCCGACTGGCGCCGCCACAACACCGACACCCTGGTCCGCGAGATGTCCGGGCGGCTGCGGGCGCTGCGCCCCGCGACGCGGTTCGGCATCAGCCCCTTCGCCGTCTGGCGCAACTCCGACCGGGACCCGCTCGGTTCACCGACCCAGGCGGGCGTCTCCACGTACGACGACCTGTACGCGGACACCCGCAAGTGGGTGCGTGAGGGGTGGATCGACTACATCGTGCCGCAGGCGTACTGGCAGCTCGGCCACCCGACCGCCGACTACGCCGACATCGTCCCCTGGTGGGCGGATACCGTCGCCGGCACCCGGGTCCAGCTCTACGTGGGGGAGGCGCTCTACCGCTGCGACGCGGAGAGCTCCACGGCCGCCTGGCGCGATCCGCGGGAGCTGTCCCGGCACCTGCGCTTCGCCCGGGGATACCCGGAGGTCCGCGGCCACGCCTACTTCTCCGCGAAGCAGGTGGACGCGGACCCCAACGGGGCGATGGCACGGGTGGTCGCCGACCACTATCCGACGACGGCGCCGGTGCCGCCGCGCTGAGCGGGGCTCAGCGCTCGTGGTCGGCCGGGTGCGTCACGACGCAGTCGGGGCCGGGGGACATGACGGCCTCGTGCCCGTCCGTGAAGCGGACCCGGTAGGGAGGGGTGCCGTTCTCTCCCAGAACCTGGGTGATCTCTCCGAGCTTGTCGTGCTGGCCCACGATCCTGCCGTGCTGAACCAGCTGGTCGCCCTCGGTCGCGTGCATAGCTGACCTCCTCGGTGGCGGTCCGATCCGGTGCTAGCAGTTTAGGTCGTTCCGCCACCGTTTGACCCGTCGGTTCGTGCGGGCCGAAGGGGTCGCCGACGGGCTCGCTCAGGTCCGGGCGGTCCTCTCGGGGCGCTGTGTCACGGCGATGCAGAGGAGCACCGCGCACGCGGCGACGGGCGCGGCCGGGGACAGGCGCTCGCCGAGCAGCAGCACCGACCACAGCAGGGTCAGCAGCGGCTGCGCGAGCTGGAGCTGGCTCGCCCGGGCCGCACCGATCTCGGCCATGCCCCGGTACCAGATGTAGAGACCGAGGAAGGAGGAGCCGACCGCCACCCAGACGAGCCCGGCCACGCCGTGCCAGGTCAGCCGGACCGGCTCGTGGGCGAGCCCGAGCGCGGAGCCGAGGAGGCCGATCGGCAGGCACAGGACCAGCGCCCAGGCGATCACCTGCCAGCCGGGCATCAGCCGGGCCAGGCGTCCGCCCTCGGTGTACCCGGCCGCGCAGACCAGCAGGGCGCCGAAGAGGAACGCGTCGCCGCCCGAGAGGGAGCCGCCGCTCTGGGCCACGGTGAAGGCCAGGACGACGACCGCCCCGGCGACGGCCGCCGCCCAGAAGCGCCGCGAGGGCCGCGCGCCGGTGCGCAGTGAGGACACGATCGCGGTGGTCAGCGGCAGCAGTCCGACCACGACGGCGGCGTGCGAGGTGGTGGAGGTCCGCAGGGCGAGGGTGGTCAGCAGCGGGAAGCCGACGACCACGCCGCCGGCGACGACCACGAGGCCCGCCCAGTGGGCGCGGACGGGGACCGGGACGCGCAGGGCCAGCAGGAACGCGCCGGCGGTCAGTCCGGCCAGCAGGCAGCGCAGACCGAAGAGGGACCAGGGTCCGAAGCTCTCCAGGCCCCAGGCGGTGCCCGGGAAGGTCAGCGAGAAGGTGACGACACCGGCCGCCGCGAGGGTGGTGCCGCCGACCACGGGCCGCCGGGTGCTGGTGGCTCCAACTGCTATCGCGCTGGGGAGAGTAGCGCTATTCTGTGCTGTCATGTACGAGCGTAGCAGTGTGGTGGAACTGGCGGAATCCCTTCGAGGTGAGCTGAACCGCTACTCCGTAGGTGGAAAGCTCCCGTCCAGTAGGGCCCTCGTCGAGCGCTACCGGGTCAGCCCGGTCACCGTCTCCCGGGCGCTGGCCCAGCTCGCCGCCGAGGGTCTGGTGGTCACCCGCCCCGGAGCCGGGGTCTTCCGTGCCCAGCCCCGTGCGCAGGCCCCCGACCCCGGCGACACCTCCTGGCAGGCCGTGGCGCTGAGCGCCGAAGGCGCCGGCGAGGTGGTGCCGCGCTCCGTCGACGCCTCCGGGGTGATGGTCACGCTCGCCGCCCCGCCGGCCGGCGTCATCGAGCTGCACAGCGGCTACCTCCACTCCTCGCTCCAGCCGGAGCGGGCCATGGCGGCGGCCCTGGCCCGCGCCGGACGGCGGCCCGGGGTGTGGGGCCGGCCGCCCGTGGAGGGCCTGGCGGAGCTGCGGGACTGGTTCGCACGGGAGATCGGCGGGGCCGTCGGGGCCGCCGATGTCCTGGTCACCTCCGGCGGCCAGAGCGCGCTCACCACCGCCCTGCGGGCGCTCGCCCCGCCCGGGGCGCCGATCCTGGTCGAATCCCCGACCTATCCCGGGCTGCTGGCCATCGCGCGCGCTTCCGGCTGCCGGCCCGTACCCGTCCCGGTGGACGAGCGGGGGGTCCGGCCGGAGCTGCTGGCCGCCGCCTTCGAGGCCACCGGCGCGCGGGTGTTCGTATGCCAGCCGCTGTTCCAGAACCCCACCGGGGCGGTGCTGTCCGACGAGCGGCGGGGCGAGGTGCTGCGGATCGCCCGCGCCGCCGGGGCGTTCGTGGTGGAGGACGACTATGCGCGGGCCCTGGCCCACGAGGACGCCGGTCCGCTGCCCGCGACGCTCGCCGCCGAGGACGGCGACGGGGTCGTCGTGCACGTGCGGTCGCTGACCAAGGTCACCTCGCCCAGCCTGCGGGTGGGCGCGCTGGCCGCCCGGGGCCCGGTGTTCGACCGGCTGCGCGCCATCCAGGTCGTGGACAGCTTCTTCGTGCCCCGGCCGCTCCAGGAAGCCGCCCTGGAGCTGGTGGGCGCACCCGCCTGGCCGCGCCACCTCAAGGCCGTGGCCACCGAACTGCGCCACCGGCGCGACGTCCTGGCGGGGGCGCTGCGCCGGGACCTGCCGCGGCTGGAAGTGCCCCATCCGCCGCTCGGCGGGTACCAGTTGTGGGCGCGGCCCGGCGGGGGCGTGGACGACGTGGCCTTCGCGGCGGCCGCCCTGCGCGCCGGGGTCGCGGTCGCGCCCGGGCGGGCGTACTTCTGCGCGGAGCCGCCCGGTCCGTTCGTCCGCCTGAGTTTCGCCGGGGTCGCCGGTGCGGGGGAGCTGACCGAGGCCGTCCGGCGGCTGCGGTCCGGTCCGGGGGACGCCCTCGGGGTAGGGGTCGGCGGCGGGCTTCGCCCAGACGCTTGACCCCGTGCGGCACGCGGATCACCATCGCCGCATGCATGTTCGGGTTTCGCTAGTCGCAGCAGCCCGTAGTACCTCGCTGCTCGCCGAGCGCTTCGACGACGACCGCCCCATCGACGTGGACGGCTGGCGTGCGGTGGAGTCCGCCGCACGCGGGCTCGTACCGCTGGGCTCGGCCGAGCTCCGCTACTGTTCGCCGACCTCGCGCAGCCGGGCCACGGGGGCCGCTCTCGGGTACGCGCCGATGGCGCAGCCCGCGCTGCGGGAGTGCGACATGGGCCGCTGGCGCGGGCTCACCCTCGCGGAGGTGGCGGCCCGGGAGCCCGAGGCCGTTGACCTCTGGCTCACCGATGCCCGCGCCGCCCCGCACGGCGGGGAGTCCCTGCTCGCCTTCATCGCGCGGATCGGCGGCTGGCTCGACACCCGGCCCGCGGACGACGGCGGAGCGATCGTGGCGGTCGCGGAGCCCTCGGTGGTCCGGGCGGCGCTCGTGTACGCCCTGAACGCACCGCCGCTGACCTACTGGAACGTGGACGTCCGTCCCCTGTCCACGGTGACCCTGGAGGGCTGGCCGCACCATTGGCACCTGTCCCTCCAGGCCCCGGTCTAATCGGTTGAGGTGTAGGTGGGAGGCATTTAGCCTGCGGGGATGAACGGCACCACGGACATCCGGATCACCACGCTCGCGGAGCGACCCGAACTGGTCGACGCCCTCTGGGGCATGAAGGACTCGTGGCCCGAGTTCGCCACCCAGGACCAGATCGCCTGGCTGCTGTACCCGTGGATGGTGGCGGAACTCCCGGACTACGTCTTCGTCGCGACCGACGGGGCCACCGGCGAGGTGGTCGCCAAGGCGTTCAGCGTGCCGTTCGCCCTGCACGCCCCCGGCCGGGACGGGCGGTTGCCCGCGCAGGGCTGGGACCGGGTCCTGCTGTGGGCCTCCTCCGACCTGCGCCGGGCCGCCCAGCCCGACACGGTCAGTGCCATCGAGATCAGCATCCGGCCCGACCGGCAGCGTGAGGGGCTGTCGGGGCGGATGCTCGCCGCGATGCGGGAGACCGCCCGCGCGCGCGGTTTCGCCGAGATGGTGGCCCCGGTCCGGCCCAGTGGGAAGCCGGCCGAGCCGGAGGCCTCGATCCACGAGTACGCGTACCGCACCCGCGAGGACGGCCTTCCCCACGACCCGTGGCTCCGGGTCCACGTGCGGGCGGGCGGCGTCATCGACTCGGTGGCCCCGCTGTCGATGACGATCACCGGCTCCCTCGCGCAGTGGCGCGAGTGGACCGGCCTCCCCTTCGACACGGCCGGCCCGGTCCGCGTCCCGGGCGCCCTGTCCCCGGTCCGCTGTGAACCGGAGCAGGGGTACGCGGTGTACGTGGAGCCGAACGTCTGGGTCCGGCACCCGCTGGGCCCGGTCGCGGTCTGATCGGGCCGGCCCGCTCGCCCCGGCCCGCTCGGCCCCGGCCCGATCGGTCCCCGTCAGAGGAGCGCGACGGGGGCGGTGGCGGAGGAGGGCAGGTAGATCCCGCCGATGCCCGCGTAGTTCGCCCGGTAGCCGCGCAGGATTTCGTCCAGCGGGATCGTCAGCCGGGCCGGGGTGTCGCAGCGGGCGGCCCCGAACTGGTCGGTGACGGCGCTGCAGAGGAGGCGGCCGCCGAGCGTGGTGAAGGTGACCGGCACGCCGTCCAGCCCCGCGGGGGCGTCCGCGATCCGCACGGTGGTGCTGAGGTTCTTGACGCCGAACAGCAGCCCGTTCAGCTTCGCCGGACCGGCCGTCGCGGCGGTGGCCACGGCGGGCCGGACCTGCGCGGGGACGTCGCAGAGCTGCGCCGCGGGGGAGTAGACCTGCCCGGTGGGGCAGGCCAGCACGGTGGCGACCCCGCCCGCGCACTGCACGTAGAACCGCTGGTCCTGCACCCTCGGCAGTCGTCCGGTGGCGCCGCCGGCGCACGAGCCCTCGGCGGCGCCGGCGGGGGCGACCCCCACGCCCAGGGCGAGGACCGCCCCGGTGGCCAGTGCGGCCAGTGCGGTGGTCGGTCCCTTGGCGATACGCAACACCCTTGCCCCCAGTTCACTCACTGTGACGAAATGAATACGAAGTGACTATAGGGAGGGGTGTGTGACGGGCGCAACGCCCTCAGGTCGTCGTCAGGGAGTGCGATTATCCGCTAGCTTGAACGCGTTCAATTCGAGCGGGATCGGTATGGGGGGCGGCGGCGGGCGTGGCGGACATCCAGGCGGCGGCGGAGCGGGGCGCGGCGCGGATCCGCGTCAGGACGCGCCTGGCCCGGGCCGCCCACCCGTGGCAGGTGACGATCGCGCTGCTCGCCCTGATCCTCCCGGCGCCCACCGTGGTCCAGATGCTGACGGTCGGCCTGTCGGTGCCCGTGCTGATCGTCCCGGTCCTGCTGCTCGCGCTGCCGCCGGCCCTGCGCGCGGTCCGCGGGCGGTTCATGACGGCCTGCGTGGTCCTCGCGGTGGTGCTGTTCCTGTGGTCGTACTACGGCTTTGCCCAGGGGGCCTGGATCTTCCTGCCCTCGGTGCCGATGCTGCTGTGCGCGAACTTCGCGGACCCGCGCGGGTGCCGGGCCGCGGCCACCGTCGCCACGGGGCTCGCCGTGATCGTCGCGATCGTCCCCGCACTGTTCTCCTGCGGCGTCCTCATGGAGGCGATCTCCGGATGAGACGGCCCGCGGCGGCCTGGCGGCCTGGCGGCCTGGCGCCCCGGCGGCCTAGCGGCCGCGGGGCTTGCCGCGCTTGCCGGTGGACCTGGCCGCGGCCTTGCCGCCCTTGGGGGCTCCGGCGCGCGGGTTCTTCGCGGCCGGCTTGCCGCCCGAGCGCGGGGCGGGCTTGCGCTGCGGCTTCGCCTTCTTCGCCTCCGGCTCCGGCTGGGTGCGACCGCGCCCGCGCGAGCTGTTCACGGTCCGCCCGCGCACGATCCCGATGAACTCCTCGACCAGGTCCGGGGTGCTCTCCGCCTCGGGCCACGACAGCGCCACGCGCGATTCGGGGGCGCCCAGCAGGGTCCGGTACGTCAGGTCCTTGCGGTGGTGCAGCCGCGCGAGCGACTGGGGCACGACGAGGAGCCCGATCCCCGCGGCCACCAGCTCGATCGCGTCCGCCGTCGTCTCGGGGCGTTCCAGCGCGGGCCTGCCCGGCAGCTCCTCCCAGTCGAGGGTGTCGTCCAGCGGGTGGAGCACGATGTCGTCGGCCAGCTCCTCCAGCGAGAGCTCCTCGGCCGCGGCCATGTCGTGGTCCTTCGGGATCACGACGACCGTGGTCTCGGTGTAGAGCGGGATCGCACTGAGGTCCGTACGGTCGATCGGCAGCCGGACGAAGCCCGCGTCGGCGCCGCCGCCGCGCAGCAGGGCGGGGGCTTCGGCGGGGGTGACCTGGACGAGGGTCAGCGCGACGTCGGGCAGCCGCTCCTTCCAGATCCGGACCCACTTGGTGGGAGTCACCCCGGGGACGTATGCGAGCTGGAACGAGGGGGGTGTCCGGGAGTCTGTCACCCGGCCAGATTACCGGCCGTGGTCGGAGGTAGCGCACATGCTCGATACCCTTGACCCCATGACGTCGCACCAGACCGCCCAGACCATGAAGCCCGCGACCGCGGCGAAGAAGCTGGGTGTGTACCTCGAAGCCACCCCCGCAGAGTTCCAGGAGGGTGTCGTTTCGCGCACCGAGCTGGCCGCTCTCCAGGCCGAGCCGCCCCAGTGGCTGCAGGACCTCCGGAACAACGGCCCGCACCCCCGTCCGGTGGTGGCGGCGAAGCTGGGCATCTCCATCTCCGGCCTGGCCCGCGGCGGTGTCACCGAGGCGCTCACCACCGAGCAGATCGAGGCCCTGAAGCAGGAGCTGCCGGAGTGGCTCGCCAAGGAGCGCGCCACCCAGGCCGATGTCCGCAAGGAGACCGTCCGCATCAAGCAGATGCAGGCCGAGAAGTCGGACAAGTCCGAGCAGGCCGGGAAGGCCGAGAAGCCGGCCCGCTCCTGACCTGGCGCCGCCACCCCCCGATCGGCCTCCGGGGCCTCTGTGGCCCCCGCCCGCTCCGTCCCGCCGTGAGATGCTGGTGCGCGTGACGATCGAGGACCTGGTGCGGCTGCGGCGTGCCCGGGACGTGATGGACCGCGACTACGCGCAGCCGCTGGACGTCCCGGCACTGGCGGGCGTCGCCCTCATGTCGCCCGGGCACTTCTCCCGCAGTTTCCGCGCGGCCTTCGGGGAGACTCCGTACAGCTACCTGATGACCCGCCGTGTCGAGCGGGCCAAGGCGCTGCTGCGTCGGGGCGACCTGAGCGTGACCGAGGTCTGCTTCGCGGTCGGATGCACCTCGCTGGGGTCCTTCAGCTCGCGCTTCACCGAGCTCGTCGGTGAGAGTCCCAGCGCCTACCGGGCCCGCCCCCACGAGGCGGGCGCGGCCATCCCGGCGTGCGTCGCCAAGATGCTCACCCGCCCGGTCCGCGGTGCCCGTCCGGCCGCCGCCGGACGGACGGTCGGCAATGGGGAAGCGGGATCCGCGGCGGCGTCGTAGCGTCGGGGCATGACCATCAAGATTGCGCAGTGCTTCATCGCCGTCGACGACCACGACAAGGCGCTCGCCTTCTACCGTGACGCCCTCGGTATGGAGGTCCGCAACGACGTCGCCTTCGAGGGGATGCGCTGGGTGACCGTCGGCTCGCCCGAGCAGCCCGACGTGGAGATCGTCCTCGAACCGCCGCTCGCCGACCCGGGCGCCTCGCCGGCCGACCGGCGGACCATGGCGGAACTGCTGGCCAAGGGCGTGCTCCGTGGTGTCATCTTCGCGACGGACGACGTCGACGCCACCTTCGAGCGCGTCCGGGCCGCCGGCGCCGAGGTGCTGCAGGGGCCGGTCGACCAGCCGTACGGGGTGCGCGACTGTGCCTTCCGCGACCCGGCCGGCAACATGCTCCGCTTCAACCAGCCCCGCAACCGCTGACCCGTCAACCGGCGGCGGTCCACCCCGGAATCGTCGGCAGCACCTGCTCGGCGACGCGGAGCAGCGTCGCGTCGTCGGGCACGGCTCCGTCCTTGCGCCACAGGCTCACCTCGAAGGAGCCTCCGCTGTCCTGCGCGTCCCGGGCCAGGATGAGGGTCCGGACCGGCACGCCGGGACGGGTCCCGACGGTGGCCCCCTCGACGCGGAGGCTGACGCTGAGCGTCCGGTCCGAGGAGAAGTAGGCGGGGCGGCCCAGTACCGTCCGCGGTCCCGTGCCGTCCGTGAGCAGAGTGGCGTACGCGGACACCGAGAGGTGGCCGGAGGTGGCCGACACCGTCACGGTGCAGGCCCCGATCTCGACCCTGGCCGTGGGGCTGGCGATCTGCTCGCCGTCGGCGTTCTCGCGCGAGCCGTCACTGCCGTAGGCGACCTTCGCGAGCTCCCCCGGAGTGCCGAGCAGTTCCCCGAGGTCGGGACGGTTCAGTGCCGCGCACAGCTGGGCCCCGGAGAGGTGCCGGGGCGTCCCGGCGCCCCCCCGCCGACTCCTGCGGTTGTTCACCCGAGCACGCGGCGGGTGTCCGGGCCCGCTGGGCGGACTCGGCCTGCCCGACGGCCCACAGGACTACGCCGAGCGACCCGACCAGTACCACGGCCGTAAGGGCCTGCCCCCATGCGCCCGTGCCCCCGGAGGGCGTGCCGATACCGTCTGCCATGTCCCCCACCTGCGGTGATCCCCCGATACGTGCCCCGGGACCCTAACCCGTGATCACCGGCCGGACAAGTGTGAACGGGCGCCGGAGGGGGGCAGCGGCGCCGCACCCGGCCGGCCGGCCACGAGCGGCGCACGCCTCCACCGGGCGGGGCCTACTTGACGGCCAGGCGACAGGCGGTCACGGCGGTCCCGTTGGTGACGCCGCTGGTCTCGGTCAGACCGGTCACGCACGCTTCGTGGGCGCCGGTCAGGGCGAGAGAACAGGCGGCCCGGACAGCTACCGGGGCCTCGCCGCCCTTCAGCTCCCGCTCGACCTGGTTGATGCAGGCGGAGGTGTCGGCGTGGGCGGCGGGGGCCGTGAGGGCCGCGCCTCCGAGGGCGAGGGTCAAACCGGTGAGGACACTTGCGATACGGGTCGACGTGCGCATGGGACGTACCTGCTCTCCGGGATCGCCGCGCGGCCCGGAGCCCTGGGTGTGACGGGACCGCGTGGAACGGCGCCGAGCGCACACGACCGACCTGCGGCCACGGGGCCCGGCCCCCGCACCGGACCGGCTCGGCAGGGCATCCCCCTCCTCCGACGCTAGAGCAGCCCCCAGCCACCCGCACCCGCACCCGGACCGACCGCCCGTCCCGCGGCGTTCAATGGACACCGCGCCCCGTCACACTGGTGGTGGGGGGCCCGCCGCGCGGCTTTGCATAAACGTGCGGTCGTACGTATAGTCATGCCATCGAGGAGGAGGGTCCGATGGTGGTACGTGTAGCGGTGGCCGGTGCGAGCGGATACGCGGGCGGGGAGGTGCTGCGCCTGCTGCTGGCCCACCCCGAGGTCGAGATCGGCGCGCTGACCGCGAACTCCAACGCCGGGCAGCTGCTCGGCTCCCTCCAGCCGCACCTGGTGCCACTGGCCGGGCGCACCCTGCAGGCGACCACGCCCGACGTGCTCTCCGGACATGATGTCGTCTTCCTGGCCCTGCCGCACGGGCAGTCCGCCGCCGTCGCCGCCCAGCTCGGCGAAGAGGTACTCGTCGTCGACATGGGCGCCGACCACCGGCTCCAGGACTCGGCCGACTGGGACAAGTTCTACGGTGCCCCGCACGCCGGCACCTGGCCCTACGGTCTTCCCGAGCTGCCCGGGGCCCGCGCCGCGCTGGAGGGATCCAAGCGGATCGCCGTCCCCGGCTGCTACCCGACCGCCGTCTCGCTCGCGCTCTTCCCGGCCTACGCCGCGCAGCTCGCCGAGCCCGAGGCCGTGATCGTCGCCGCCACCGGCACCTCCGGCGCGGGCAAGGCGCTCAAGCCGCACCTGCTCGGCTCCGAGGTCATGGGCTCGATGAGCCCGTACGGGGTCGGCGGCGGCCACCGCCACACGCCCGAGATGGTGCAGAACCTCAGCCCCGTCGCCGGGCAGCGGGTCTCCGTGTCGTTCACCCCGACCCTGGCCCCGATGTCCCGCGGCATCCTCGCCACCTGCACCGCCAAGGCGCTGCCGGGCACCACGGCCGACGCGGTCCGTGCCGCGTACGAGAAGGCGTACGCCGACGAACCCTTCGTCCACCTGCTGCCCGAGGGCCAGTGGCCGGCGACGGCGTCCGTCCACGGTTCCAACGCCGTTCAGATCCAGGTCGCGTACGACGAGGCCGCACAGCGGATCATCGCCATCAGCGCCATCGACAACCTCACCAAGGGGACCGCCGGCGGCGCGGTCCAGAGCATGAACATCGCCCTCGGCCTCCCCGAGGCGCTGGGTCTTTCCACGATCGGAGTCGCACCGTGAGTGTCACGGCAGCACAGGGGTTCACGGCGGCCGGCATCGCCGCCGGGATCAAGGCAAACGGCAACCCGGACCTGGCCCTCGTGGTCAACAACGGGCCGCGTCTGGCCGCCGCGGGCGTCTTCACCTCCAACCGCGTCAAGGCCGCGCCGGTCCACTGGTCCGAGCAGGTCATGCGGGGCGCCACCGTCAGCGCGGTCGTCCTCAACTCCGGCGGCGCCAACGCGTGCACCGGCCCCAGGGGGTTCCAGGACACCCACGCCACCGCCGAGAAGGTCGCGCAGGCCCTCGGCGGCGAGGTCAACGCCGGTGAGGTCGCCGTCGCGTCCACCGGTCTGATCGGCGTCCTGCTGCCCATGGACAAGCTGCTGCCCGGCATCGACGCCGCGGCCGCCGCGCTGTCCGCCGACGGTGGCGAGGCCGCCGCCATCGCCATCAAGACCACCGACACCGTGCACAAGACGGCCGCGGTCACCCAGGACGGCTGGACCGTCGGCGGCATGGCCAAGGGCGCGGGCATGCTCGCCCCGGGCCTGGCCACCATGCTCGTCGTGCTGACCACCGACGCGGACCTGGACAGCGCCACGCTCGACAAGGCGCTGCGCTCCGCGACCCGCACCACCTTCGACCGGGTCGACTCCGACGGCTGCATGTCCACCAACGACACGGTGCTGCTGCTCGCCTCGGGTGCGACCGGCGAGGTGCCGGTGTACGAGGCGTTCGCCGAGGCCGTGCGCACGGTCTGCGACGACCTGGCCCGCCAGCTGATCGGCGACGCCGAGGGCGCCAGCAAGGACATCCGCATCGAGGTCATCGGCGCGGCCAGCGAGGAGGACGCGGTCGAGGTCGGCCGGTCCATCGCCCGCAACAACCTGCTCAAGTGCGCCATCCACGGCGAGGACCCCAACTGGGGCCGCGTCCTGTCCGCGATCGGCACCACGAAGGCCGCCTTCGACCCGGACCGGCTGAACGTCGCCATCAACGACGTCTGGGTCTGCAAGAACGGATCCGTCGGTGAGAACCGCGACCTGGTGAGCATGAAGGGCCGGGACGTACGCATCACCGCCGACCTGTCCACCGGCTCCGAGTCCGCAGTCATCTGGGCCAACGACCTGACCGCCGAGTACGTCCACGAGAACAGCGCGTACTCCTCGTGAGCACCGCACGCAAGCACACCGCGCTGCCCAAGGCCCAGATCCTCATCGAGGCCCTGCCCTGGCTGACCCGCCACAACGGCAAGGTCGTCGTCATCAAGTTCGGCGGAAACGCCATGATCGACGAAGACCTCAAGGCCGCCTTCGCCCAGGACGTGGTCTTCCTGCGCCAGGCGGGCCTGAAGCCGGTCGTCGTGCACGGCGGCGGTCCGCAGATCAACGCCCAGCTGGACAAGCAGGGGCTGGTCAGCGAGTTCAAGGCGGGCCTGCGCGTCACGACCCCGGAGGCGATGGACGTCGTACGGATGGTCCTGGCCGGGCAGGTCCAGCGCGAGCTGGTCGGGCTGCTCAACCAGCACGGGCCGCTCGCCGTCGGCATGACCGGCGAGGACGCCCACACGATCACCGCCACCAAGCACACACCCGAGATCGACGGCGAGAGCGTCGACATCGGGCGGGTCGGTGAGATCACCGCCATCGACACCGGCGCGATCGAGGCGCTGCTGGCGGACGGCCGGATCCCGGTCATCTCCTCCATCGCGCGCAGCGCCGACGACCACCACGTGTACAACGTGAACGCGGACACGGCCGCGGCGGCGCTCGCCGCCGCGCTCGGCGCCGAGACGCTGATGGTCCTGACCGACGTGGAGGGGCTCTACGCGGACTGGCCGAGCAGCGACGAGGTCATCAGCCGGCTCACCGTCAGCGAGCTGGAGAAGCTGCTGCCCGAGCTGTCCAGCGGCATGGTCCCGAAGATGGAGGGCTGCCTGCACGCCGTCCGCAACGGGGTGACCACCGCCAGGGTGATCGACGGGCGGGTCCAGCACTCGATCCTGCTGGAGATCTTCACGGACGAGGGAATCGGCACGATGGTCGTGCCCGACGCACAGGGAGGGGAACCCGCATGACCGGCAACCAGGAGTTCGCCGCCCGCTGGCAGGGTGCGCTGACCAACAACTACGGCACCCCCGCGCTGGCCCTCGTACGCGGCGCGGGCGCGCAGGTCTGGGACGCCGACGGCAAGCAGTACACCGACTTCGTCGGCGGTATCGCGGTCAACGCCCTCGGCCACGCCCACCCGGCGATCGTCGAGGCGGTGACCGCGCAGGTCTCCACCCTCGGCCACGTCTCCAACCTCTACGCCTCCGAGCCGGTCCTCGCGCTCGGCGAGCGGCTGCTGCAGCTCTTCGGCCGCTCGGGCAAGGTTTTCTTCTGCAACTCCGGCGCCGAGGCCGTGGAGGCCGCCTTCAAGATCGGCCGGCTGACCGGGCGGACCCACATGGTCGCCACCGACGGCGGCTTCCACGGCCGCACCATGGGAGCCCTCGCGCTCACCGGCCAGCCCAAGAAGCAGGACCCCTTCCGGCCCCTGCCCGGCGACGTCACGCACGTCCCGTACGGCGATGTGGAGGCCCTGCGGGCCGCCGTCACCGAAGAGACCGCGCTCGTGATCATCGAGCCGATCCAGGGCGAGAACGGCGTCGTCGTTCCCCCCGCCGGATACCTGACGGCCGCCCGTGAGATCACCCGGGCCACCGGCACCCTGCTCGTCCTCGACGAGGTGCAGACCGGCGTCGGACGCTGCGGCCAGTGGTTCGAGCACCAGGCCCACGAGGGTGTCGAGCCCGACCTCGTCACACTCGCGAAGGGTCTCGGCGGCGGCCTGCCGATCGGCGCCGTCGTCGCCTTCGGCCCCGCGGCCGACCTGCTCCAGCCGGGCCAGCACGGCACCACCTTCGGGGGCAACCCCGTCGCGTGCGCCGCCGGCCTCGCGGTCATCGACACCATCGCCGCCGAGGGGCTCCTCGGCCGGGTCAAGGAGCGGGGTGAGCGACTGCGTTCCGGAATCGAAGGATCCGCACACCCGCTCGTCTCCCACGTCCGCGGTGCTGGTCTTCTGCTGGGTATCGTGCTGACCGAGCCGCTCGCACCGCAGGTGCAGCAGACGGCTCAGGACGCCGGCTTCCTGGTCAACGCGCCCGCCCCCGACGTCGTACGGCTCATGCCTCCGTACGTACTCACCGAGGCCGAGGTGGACGCGTTCCTCCAGGCACTGCCCGGTGTGCTCGACGCGGCGAAGTCCGCCGCGGACGTGAACGGATGATCAAACGGGGAATGGGACGACGATGAGTCAGGCGCAGGAACACGAGCCATGGGGGTCCCCCCAGACGGAGTCTGGGGGTGGCCAGTCCGTTCCGCAGACCCGCACCGCCCGCCACCGCCGGATCGTGGACATCCTCAACCGGCAGCCGGTCCGCTCCCAGAGCCAGCTGGCCAAGCTGCTCGCCGACGACGGCCTGAGCGTCACCCAGGCGACGCTCAGCCGCGACCTCGACGAACTCGGCGCGGTCAAGATCCGCAACACCGGCGGCGAGCTGATCTACGCGGTCCCCAGCGAGGGCGGCTTCCGCACCCCGCAGGCGCCGCTCGGCGAGTCGGCGAAGGAGGAGCGCATGCGGCGCCTCTCCGGCGAACTGCTGATCTCGGCGGAGGCCTCCGCGAACCTCGTGGTCCTGCGCACCCCTCCGGGTGCGGCCCAGTTCCTCGCCTCGGCGATCGACCAGGCCGAACTCCAGGCCATCCTCGGCACCATCGCGGGCGACGACACCCTGATGCTGATCAGCCGAGATCCGGCGGGCGGCCAGGCCCTGGCCGACCACCTGCTGAGGCTGGCCCAGAAAGAGGGCTGACCGCGGGAGGCCCGGCCCCGGGAGGCCCGCCCGTCGGGGTCCGCCCGCGGGGTCAGTACCGGGTCGCCGCGAGCCGGCCCGATTCCGTGCCGATCGCGATGTGCGGGTTCCGGCGCGGGTTCGCCCAGCGCAGGACCGCGCGCATGGCGCCCTCGGGGACCGAGACGCAGCCGGCCGTCGCGCCCTTGCCGTTCACGTGCAGGAAGATGCCCGCGCCCCGGCCGCGTACCGGCCGCTCGTAGTTGAAGTCGATGACCAGGGCGTGCGCGTACTGCTTCGCGTACGAGGTCAGATGCTCCGCCTCGTCCGGCGCGCAGTCCGCCGGCAGCGGCTCCACCCAGCGGTTGTAACTGCCCGAGGCGTTGTCCTGGCACCACCAGCTGGCGGGAGTCACGCGCCGGTAGCGGT
Organism: Streptomyces sp. NBC_00435; assembly: GCF_036014235.1. Classification (GTDB taxonomy): domain Bacteria; phylum Actinomycetota; class Actinomycetes; order Streptomycetales; family Streptomycetaceae; genus Streptomyces. Next base: position 1,690,834 of record NZ_CP107924.1, on the reverse strand, counting down.
ACTCGGTCCCGGCGGGGGCGCGCGCGATGCCGAAGGCGTACGGGAGCGCGTACAGCCCGGCCGGCGTGGTGTTCGTGCCCTGCGTCCGCGTCGCGCCCTCGGTCAGGCCGTTCGCGCCGAAGCGGGCCGGCGCGCTGCCTGCCGCGTACCAGTGCCCCGCCCGCCGGTCCCACCAGGTCAGGCGTCCGGTCGTGGAGCCGGGGGCCGGGGCCACGGCGGTGATCAGCTGGCTGCCGCCGCCGGTGTCGGCGAGCCGGTCGGGCAGCGGCGGATCCCCGCGGGGGCCTTGGGGGAGCAGGCTGGTGACGATCAGTGAGGCGGCGAGAAGCGCGGTACGCAGCACATGTCAGACCGTACGGGGCGGAAGGGGCAGCGGCAGCGCAGGCAGGCCGTCGACACTCACCCCGATGAACTCCTTCTTCTCGCAGTACGCGTTGAACTCCTCGTCCGTCTTGCGGCCGAAGTACTCCGCGTGGAGGGTGCGTTCGCCCTGGTACTCCATGAAGGGGATGGCGTACCCGCACACGTCCGCGATCCGGCGGGCCTTGACGACGATGACCGCGCGCGCCGCGGGCCCGTCGGCCTCCCCGAACAGTTCGACGAGCCCGTCCCAGCGCGGGTCGTCACGGAAGACGGCCTCGCCGTCGCCGTGGATGCGCACGATGTTCGGCGGCCCGCTGAAGGCGCACCACATCAGCGTGATGCGGCCGTTCTCGCGGACGTGCGCGATGGTCTCGGCGCCGCTGCCGCCGAAGTCCAGGTAGGCGAGGGTCTGCTCGTCGATGACGACGAGGGTGCCGGCACGGCCCTTGGGGGAGAGGTTGATGTGCCCGTCGCCCGCCAGGGGGGCGGTGGCGGTGAAGAAGATCGGCTGTTCCTCGATGAACGCGCGGAGCCTGCCGTCAATGCGATCGTATAGCTTTCCCATGACCTGATTATCGCTTCCCGGGTCCACGGTCCGGTGGGGAGGTATCAGCCAGTGAGACCGAGGCGGGTGCGGCGTATTCCCAGCTCGTAGTCGTCGAACAGCCGCGCCGACCGTGTGAGCAGCGCGGACAGCTCGCTCAGGTCCGCCCCTCCGGTCCTCAGGGTGACCTGCCAGTTCCAGCCGCGTACGGTCGCCCGTGCCGCCGTGCGCAATCCCGGGCCGGGGTCCTCCAGCAGGTCCACCGAGGCCCGTAGTTCGTGGATCCCACCCCGTCCTCGCAGGAGCCGGAAGGCGGCCCGACGGACGTGCGGGGGCCGTTCGGGCGCGAGTCGATCGGTGAGGTGGCCGAGGTCCAGCCGGCCGGCCACCTGGAGCAGGCTCAGCGAGGCCTCGCGCGTCACCGAAGCCGACGGGTCGTCCAGCAGGGGGAGCAGGAGCGCGTCGTCGGTGGCGTCGTCCAGCCGGCGCAGCCCGGCGACGGCGGCGGCCCGTACCGAGCCGACCGGGTGGTCCAGCAGGGTGCGCAGCAGCGGGGCGTCCGCGCGCTTCGCGCATTCGGCGAAGCCGGTCACCGCGTACGGGGAGAGCCGCTCGCGGTCCGTGACCAGCGCGAGGCAGTGCGCGTACGGGTCCGCGCCGGCCTGCGAGACGAGCCAGCGCGCGCAGGCCCGCACGAGGCTCGAGCGGTCGGGGAGGTGTCGCGCGGCCTCGTCGGACCGGCCGGCCCGGCGCAGCGCGGTGACACCGGCGGCGCGCACCATGGGTTGGTGTCCAGCGAGCAGGGTGTCGACGGCCTCGTCGTCGGCGTCGCCGGCGGCCATCGCGGTCAGGGCCGCGTCGGTCCACAGCCGGCTGGCCACCGGATCCGTCTCGGCGGCGGCCCGTCGGGCGAGCTCCCGCACCCCGAACAGCCCGGCGTCGAGGGTCAGCCGGGCGGCGAACCGCCGGGTGGGCAGGTCGGCGCTGTCGAGCAGGGCGGCGACAGCGGTGTCGTCGTCGGCCGTCAGGCCGGTGAGCCGCTCCAGCAGCCAGGCACCCTGGTCGCGCCGTTCCAGCCGCAGCGCGAGCGGGGTCAGCGTGTGCAGCGTCCCCGCCGGGTCGGCGGCCAGGGCCTGACCCAGCAGCTGCCGGGCGCGTTCGCGAACGGGCCCCACCCAGTCGGTGGTGCGGATCGCGATCAGCTCCAGCGGTGCCCGTTCCTCGCCGAGGGCCGCCGCGCGGACGTAGCCGGAGGCGTGGCACAGCCGCACCTCGAGGGCGGAGCCGACGGGGAGATCGTGGTACCGGACCAGGAGGCGGGCGTGCTGCTCGAAGGCGAGCCACGCCTCGGGTCCGGCCCCGAGCAGCAGCGGCCGCCGGACGGTCCTGCCCTCCAGGAGCGCCGCGGCCGCCGCCCGGCCCGTCGCCGCGTCCTGTCGCGGTCCGGCACTCATGTTTCCCCCTGGTGGTGTGTCGGAGGCTGAGCCTATGCAGGTCCTGGAGATCGCGCCTTGGAATATCCAGGCTGGTCAGGGCCTCGCGCCCGGGCTCGATTGACGAAACATACGGAGTGCTGCATAGTTATGCCTATCGCTGGATGCGCCATGTAAGGAGAACCCCGTGACCGAGCGCGTCGTACTCGCCTATTCGGGCGGCCTGGACACCTCCGTCGCCATCGGCTGGATAGCCGAGGAAACGGGAGCCGAAGTCATCGCCGTGGCCGTGGACGTCGGTCAGGGCGGCGAGGACCTGGACGTCATCCGCAAGCGGGCGCTCGCCTGCGGCGCGGTCGAGGCCGAGGTCGCGGACGCCCGGGACGAGTTCGCCGAGGAGTACTGCCTCCCGGCGATCAAGGCCAACGCCCTCTACATGGACCGCTACCCGCTGGTCTCCGCACTCTCGCGGCCGGCCATCGTCAAGCACCTCGTCGCCGCGGCCCGCAAGCACGGCGCGACGACCGTCGCCCACGGCTGCACCGGCAAGGGCAACGACCAGGTCCGCTTCGAGGCCGGCATCGCCGCCCTCGGCCCCGACCTCACCTGCATCGCCCCGGTCCGCGACTACGCGATGACCCGCGACAAGGCCATCGCCTTCGCCGAGAAGGCGGACCTGCCGATCGCGACCACCAAGAAGTCCCCGTACTCCATCGACCAGAACGTCTTCGGACGCGCCGTCGAGACGGGCTTCCTGGAGGACATCTGGAACGCGCCGATCGAGGACATCTACGAGTACACCTCGAACCCGGCCCTCCCGCGCGAGGCCGACGAGGTCGTCATCTCCTTCAGGGAGGGCGTCCCGGTCGCCGTCGACGGCAAGCCCGTCACCGTGCTGCAGGCCATCCAGCAGCTCAACGAGCGCGCCGGAGCCCAGGGCATCGGCCGGATCGACATCGTCGAGGACCGTCTCGTCGGCATCAAGTCGCGCGAGGTGTACGAGGCTCCGGGCGCGATCGCGCTGATCACCGCCCACCAGGAGCTGGAGAACGTCACCGTCGAACGCGAACTGGCCCGCTACAAGCGCCAGGTCGAGCAGCGCTGGGGCGAGCTGGTCTACGACGGCCTGTGGTTCTCCCCGCTGAAGCGGGCGCTGGACGGCTTCATCAACGAGGCCAACCAGCACGTCACCGGTGACATCCGGATGACCCTGCACGGCGGCCGCGCCGTCGTCACCGGCCGCAAGTCCGAGGAGTCGCTGTACGACTTCAACCTCGCGACCTACGACTCGGGCGACACCTTCGACCAGTCGAAGGCCCAGGGCTTCATCGAGATCTTCGGCCTGTCCTCGAAGATCGCGGCGCGCCGCGACCTCGCCTGACCGGGCTGCCCCGACCCGGTGTGATCCGGGACCCGCGGTACCCACCGTCTCCCCGTTACCTCCGCGACGGGGAGACGGTTGCACATCCAAAGCCTTATTTGAGGAGCAGTAGCTGTGAGCAGCAACAACGGTGGTGACGTCCGGCTCTGGGGCGCCCGGTTCGCCGACGGTCCCGCCGAGGCCCTCGCGAAGCTGTCCGCGTCGGTCCACTTCGACTGGCGCCTCGCGCCGTACGACATCGCGGGCTCCCGCGCCCACGCCCGTGCCCTCGCCAAGGCCGGCCTGCTCACGGCCGACGAGCTCGGCCGCATGACGGCGGGCCTGGACCAGCTGCAGGCCGACGTGGCGGACGGCTCCTTCGTCGGAACCATCGCCGACGAGGACTGCCACACCGCCCTGGAGCGGGGCCTGCTGGAGCGGCTCGGCGCCGAGCTCGGCGGCAAGCTGCGCGCCGGCCGGTCGCGCAACGACCAGATCGCCACCCTCTTCCGGATGTACCTGCGCGACCACGCCCGGATCGTCGGCGGCCTGATCGCCGACCTCCAGGACGCACTGGTCGGGCTCGCCGAGGCGCACGCGGACGTGGCCATGCCCGGCCGGACCCACCTGCAGCACGCGCAGCCCGTTCTCTTCGCCCACCACGTACTGGCCCACGTGCAGTCCCTCTCCCGGGACGCGGAGCGGCTGCGGCAGTGGGACACCCGGACCGCGGTCTCCCCGTACGGCTCGGGCGCCCTGGCGGGTTCCTCGCTGGGTCTGGACCCGGAGGCGGTCGCCGCCGACCTGGGCTTCGAGCGAGGGTCGGTCGGCAACTCGATCGACGGCACGGCCTCGCGGGACTTCGTCGCCGAGTTCGCCTTCATCACCGCGATGATCGGGATCAACCTCTCCCGGATCGCGGAGGAGATCATCATCTGGAACACGAAGGAGTTCTCCTTCGTGACCCTGCACGACGCCTTCTCCACCGGGTCGTCGATCATGCCGCAGAAGAAGAACCCGGACATCGCGGAGCTGGCGCGCGGCAAGTCGGGCCGCCTCATCGGCAACCTGACCGGCCTGCTGGCCACGCTGAAGGCCCTTCCCCTGGCCTACAACCGCGACCTCCAGGAGGACAAGGAGCCGGTCTTCGACTCCTGCGACACCCTGGAAGTCCTGCTCCCCGCCTTCACCGGGATGATGGCGACCCTCACGGTCAACCGGGAGCGGATGGAGGAGCTGGCCCCGGCCGGCTTCTCGCTCGCCACCGACATCGCGGAGTGGCTGGTCAAGCAGGGCGTGCCGTTCCGGGTGGCGCACGAGGTGGCCGGCGGGTGCGTCAAGGAGTGCGAGGGGCTCGGCATCGAGCTCGACGAGCTGACGGACGAGCAGTTCGCGAAGATCTCGGTGCACCTGACGCCGGAGGTCCGCACGGTCCTCAACGTCAAGGGCGCGCTGGCCTCCCGCAACGGCCGCGGCGGCACCGCCCCCTCGGCGGTCGCGATCCAGCTCACGGAGCTGAAGGCCGACCTGGTCATCCAGCACGCCTGGGCGGCCCACAAGAACTGACCGTCGTGCCCGGAGGGGCGGCCGGGGCCTTTCGCGCCCCGGCCGCCCCTCCGGCGTGTGCGGATGTCAGGCGCAGACGTGGTGACCGAGAACGTTCGGTCGCGGAAGGCCTGGCCGAAGCACCGTCGGTGACGCGTGGCTGTATTCAGGCCACCCCCGCCGCCCAGTCCGCCAGCGTGTCGAAGTCCGGCCGGGTCAGGCCGATCCGCTCGTCGATGCGCAGCAGGAGCGTGTGTGCGGGATGGAGCTGGTCCACGTACGTGCGGTCCATGTCCGTGATGTCGTCGTCGATCCAGGCGAAGGGCCGCTCTCCCGCGTACTCGAGGATGTACTGGGTCTTCCAGAACGTCCCGCGCGGCGCCCGCCCGTGCATCCGCGGCCAGTCGATCCAGGGGAGTTCCGGCAGGCCCAGGTGCGGGCCTATCCATTCGTTCGCCTCGCCCTTCCAGGTGGTCGCCCAGACCAGGTCGTACGCCACCGCGAGCGCGCGCAGCTCCGCCCCGTGGTCCGGATTCAGCCAGACCCGCAGTGGCTTCGCGCTCTCGGGCCCCGTCCAGCCCGTCGGGCGCATCCGGTGGGTGGAGTAGCCCTCGGGGCGGCGCTGGGGCTTGGCCGCGTAGGGGTTCAGTGGGCCGTCCACGTCGATCAGCAGCAGTGGCTTCATTGCGGAAGGATTCCTTTCGTCGCCCCGAGGGGCAGCCCATTTATTCGATGAGACGACAACGTCTCATTCGGGTTATGCTTGTCTCATGGCCATGGATCGTGATCAGGTGCTCCGCGCCGCCGCCGCGCTGCTCTCCCGTAAATCGACCGCCACGATGGACGAGGTCGCCAGGGCCGCCGGCATCGGCCGCGCGACCCTCCACCGGCACTTCGCCGGGCGTGACGCCCTCGTACGGGCGCTCGAAGAGCTCGGCATCAGGGAGTTCGAGGTGGCCTTCGACAACGCCCGCCTCGCCGAGGGCACGGCGATCGACGCGCTGCGCAGGCTCATCGCGGAGGCGGAGCCCAATGCGGAGCTGCTGGCCTTCCTCGTCACCGAGAACCAGCTCTTCGAGGGCGACCAGGTCAACGAAGGGTGGGCCCGCCTCGACGCCCGCGTCGGCGACCTCTTCCGGCGCGGCCAGCAGGAGGGCGACATCCGGATCGACCTGAGCCCCGCCTGGCTCACCGAGGCCCTCTACGGCCTCATCGGCGCCTGCGCCTGGGCCGTCATGGACGGCCGGGTCGCGGCCAAGGACTTCTCGTACATGATCACCGAGTTGCTGCTCGGTGGCGCAAGACGGAGTGTGGAGAAATGAGCCGTACCGAACAGCTGACCAAGGTGAAGGGGGCGGAGGGACGCAGCCCCGGGCGCTGGATCGCGCTCTCCGTGCTCGTCCTGGCCGTCCTGCTGGTCGCGGTCGACGCCACCGTACTCGGTCTCGCCACGCCCTCGCTCAGCGAGGACCTGAAGCCGTCCGGCACCCAACTGCTGTGGATCGGCGACATCTACTCCTTCGTCATCGCCGGCCTGCTCGTCTCCATGGGCTCCCTCGGCGACCGGATCGGCCGCAAGAAGCTCCTCCTCGTCGGCGCGGCGGCCTTCGGCGCCGTCTCGGTCCTCAACGCCTACGCCACCAGCCCCGAGATGATGATCCTCGCCCGGGCCCTGCTCGGCGTGGCCGGCGCGACCCTGATGCCGTCCACCCTCGCGCTGATCCGCAACATCTTCCACGACCCCAAGGAGCGCAGCCTCGCCATCGGCATCTGGGGCGCCACCGCCTCGGCCGGCGCGGCCGTCGGCCCGGTGGTCGGCGGAGCCCTGCTCCAGCACTTCTGGTGGGGATCGGTCTTCCTCATCAACCTCCCCGTGATGATCGTCCTGGTCATCGTCGGCATCAAGCTGCTGCCCGAGTCCAAGAACCCGGTCGCGGGACCCTGGGACCTGCTCAGCGTCGGACTCTCCCTCGTCGGCATCATCGGCGTCGTATACGCCGTCAAGCAGGTCGCCACGCACGGCATGGGCTGGGAGGTGTGGGCCGCCGCCGTCATCGGAGCGGGCGCGCTCTACACCTTCGTGCGCCGCCAGTTCACCCTGAGCGCCCCCCTCCTGGACATGCGGCTCTTCAAGCACCGGGGCTTCTCCGGCGCCGTCCTCGCCGACCTGCTCACCGTCTTCGGCCTCTCCGGGCTGGTCTTCTTCCTCTCCCAGTTCCTCCAGCTCGTCCAGGGCCGTGAGCCGCTCGAAGCCGGCCTGGCGGAACTGCCCGCCGCGGTCGGCGCGGTGGTCACCGGCCTGGTCGCGGGCAGGTACGCCCGCAAGTACGGCGTCCGGGTCATCGTGACCGGCGGCCTCGCCGCCATCGGCATCGCGCTGGCCGCGCTGACCGTGATCCACAAGGAGACCGGCTACCCGCTGCTCGGCGCGGCCCTGCTCGTCGTCGGCCTCGGCGCCGGCTTCTCCTTCACCGTCACCGCCGACGTGATCCTCTCCAGCGTGCCCAAGGAACAGGCCGGTTCGGCCTCGGCCGTCTCCGAGACCGCGTACGAACTGGGTGCCGCCCTCGGCATCGCCCTGCTCGGCTCGGTCGTCACCGGCGTCTACCAGGGCTTCACCGCCCCGGCCTCCGTCACCGGCCCCGTGGCCGACGCGGCCCACGAATCCCTCGTCGGCGCCGTCGAAGCGGCCAAATCGCTGGACCCGCAGACCGCGCAGCAGATGCTGGACTCCGCCCAGGAGGCCTTCGTGGACGGCCTGCGGCTCGCCTCCGGCGTCGGCGCCGCAGTCCTGCTGGCCACCGCGGTGGTCGCCTGGTTCCTGCTCAAGGGGCAGGAGCTCCAGGACGGCATCGAGCACTGACGCCACGCCAGCGGGTGGTGTCCCGCACGGAGTTGACAGTCCGTGGAACCGCGGGACACCATCCCGGCGATGGAGATCACCGATCTGACCCCGGCCGAACGCCGCGTATGGGACGCCTTCCCGCGCGGTGAGGGCATCGACTTCCGGGAAGGCGCCGACGAGGAGGCCACCGACGGCGCCTCGTGGGGATCCGAGCGGACCGTACGGGCCGAGATGCTCGCCTTCCTGCTGCTGCGCGAGTCTTCGGCCGCCGGGCAGGTCCCCGGGATGAACGTCCGGGGCGCCCGGATCACCGGCAAGCTCAACCTCAAGTACGCCGACATCGAGCACGCGATCCGACTGCGGGCCTGCTGGTTCGAGCGCAAACCCGTCCTCTACGGGGCCCGGTTGCGGGCCGTGTCGCTGAGCGACTCCGCCCTCCCCGGCCTGACCGCGTCCACCGTCAGCGTCGACGTCGCGCTCAGGCTGTCCTGCTGCCGCATCTCCGGGCCGGTGCGTCTCGCGGGCGCCCGGATAGCCGGTGGTCTCTTCCTCCAGAAGGCAGTCATCGGCACCGCCGGTCCGGCCGCGGAGGGCCAGGAGGCCGCCCTGCAGTTCAATCACGCCGACATCGGAACCGACGTCATCGCCATGGACCTCACCGTCCACGGTCAGACACGCGTCAACGGCGCCACCGTCGGTGGTCAGATCAACCTGAACAACGCCCGGCTCCTGGCCCCCGGTGCGATAGCCCTGCACGCCGAAACCCTGACCGTCGGTACCGACGTGCGGGCCAAGGGGCTGGAAGCCCGGGGAATGTTCAACCTCACGGGATCCCGGATACCCGGCCAGCTCTACCTCGGCGACGCCCGGCTCATCAACCCCGGTGGCGTCGCCCTGCGCGCCTCCAGCTGCTCGATCGGCGAGGTGTGGCTCAGCGGACGCGAGTGCGTCCAGGGAACGATGAACCTGAGGCGCTCCCAGTTCGACCTGCTCCACATGGCGCCGGAGACGTGGCCGCGGCGGATCCGCATCGAGGGGCTCACCTACCGGACCCTCAGCCCGCACCTGTCCGCCGAACAGCGGCTGCCCGCCCTGGAGCGCGAGGAGTCGGGCTACCTCCCGTACGCCTACGAACAGCTCGCCGCGGCCTACCGTACGACGGGCGACGAGGCGGCCGCCCGGACCGTGCAGCTCGCCAAGCTCCGCCGACACCGCCGGACCCGGCCCCGGCACGCCAGGGCCTGGGGGCTGCTCCAGGACGTCACGGTGGGGTACGGCTTCCGGCCGCTGCGCGCTGCGGGCTGGCTGCTGGCGCTGCTCCTCACGGGGACGGTGACGTACTGGTTCCACCACCCCCGGCAGCTCAAGGTGGGGGAGTCGCCGGAATTCAATCCGGTCTTCTACACGATCGACCTGATGGTGCCGATCATCGGCTTCGGCCAGGAGGCGGCCTTCGCGCCGGACGGCTGGTACCAGTGGCTGTCGTACCTGCTGATCGTGACCGGCTGGGTCCTCGCCACGACGACCGCGGCGGGCGTCAGCCGGTCACTGCAACGGCAGTAGGCGGCGGTGGGGGACTACGCGGCTTCCTTGGCCTTGGTCGCGTACATGTCCACGTACTCCTGCCCCGAGAGCCGCATGACCTCGGCCATCACCGAGTCGGTGACGGCGCGCAGCACGTAGCGGTCGCGGTCCATGCCCTCGTAGCGGGAGAACTCCATCGGCTCGCCGAAGCGGACGGTGACCCGGCCCGGGCGCGGCATGCCGGTGCCGCCGGGCTGGAGCTTGTCCGTACCGATCATCGCGAAGGGGACGACGGGCGCGCCGGTCATCAGGGTCAGCCGGGCGATGCCGGTGCGGCCGCGGTAGAGGCGGCCGTCGGGGGAGCGGGTGCCCTCGGGGTAGATTCCGAAGATCTTGCCCTCTTCGAGGATCCGGCGGCCGGTCATCAGTGCGGCGACGCCGCCGTTGGCCCCGTCACGGTCGACGGGGATCATGCCGGCGCCGGTGAAGAACCAGGCCATGGCCCGGCCCTTGATCCCCTTGCCGGTGACGTACTCGTCCTTGCCGATGAAGTGGACCGTGCGGTCGCACACCAGCGGCAGGATCATCGAGTCGATGAAGGTGAGGTGGTTGCCCGCGAGGATCACCGGCCCGGTGCCCGGAATGTTCTCGATGCCCTCCACCCGGGTGCGGAACATCAGGCGCATGACGGGTCCGACGGTGGCTTTGATGAGGCGCGTACGGAACAACGTGGGCCCTCCGGCATCGAAAAGCGGTTCTCGCACCCACCACACGGCGGTAGTGCAGGTGAGGACGATACTCGTGGGTCCGCTCTGATCGCACATCGGGTTCACGAGGTGGATACGCAGTGTTGACGCACGTTTCCGCCGTGTTCCGCCCGCGCACCCCCGCCCGCCACCCCCGCTTGCCTACCATCGGCAGGCGAAATCGGGCCGTTGGACCCGGAGATCCCGGGACGCCCGGCCCTTTCGGCGATGGGGAGTGGCACTCATGACGCAGGGTGGGGCAGCACGGCGCACGGTACTGGGCGCGGCGGTGGCGGCGGCGGGCGGCGCCTTCGGCGGGCTCGCGGCGGGAGCCGGATCCGCCTCGGCGGCGGAGAGCGGCCACGGGGGAGTCCAGGGCGGCGGGTCCGGTGGGTCCGGTGGGTCCGGCGGCGGGTACCGGGAGCTGCCCGTGCCGACGGTCATCGGGCACCGGGGCGCCAGCGGCTACCGGCCCGAGCACACTCTCGGGTCCTACCAACTCGCGCTGGACCTCGGCGCCGACGTCATCGAACAGGACCTCGTCCCGACCAGGGACGGCCACCTGGTGTGCCGCCACGAGAACGAGATCGGCGGTACGACCGACGTCGCGGACCACCCCGGCTTCGCGTCCCGCAGGACCACCAAGACGGTCGACGGGATCGCGGTCACCGGCTGGTTCACCGAGGACTTCACCCTCGCCGAACTGAAGACCCTGCGCGCGAAGGAACGCATTCCCGCCATTCGTCAGCGCAACACCCTCTACGACGGCCGCTGGGACGTCCCCACCTTCGAGGAGGTGCTCCGCTGGGCCGACCGGGAGGGCCACCGGCGCGGGAAGCGCGTGTGGCTGCACGTGGAGACCAAGCACCCCAGCTACTTCCGGGCCCTGGGCCTCGGCCTGGAGGAACCCCTCGCGAAGCTGCTGCGCCGGTACGGGCGCGACGGCCGCGGCGCCCCGCTCTTCCTGCAGTCCTTCGAGCCCTCCAGCATCCAGCGGCTGTCCCGGCTGGTCTCCGCCCCGCGCGTGGTGCTCCTGTCCGCCGCGGGCAGCCGCCCGTGGGACTTCGAGCTCGCCAAGGACCCCCGTACGGTCGCCGACCTCGTCAGGCCCGAGGGGCTGAAGTGGATCGCCGGCTTCGCCCAGGGCATCGGGCCGACCATGGACCTGATCCTGCCGCGCGATGCCGCGGGCGGGCTCGGCGCCCCGACGACCCTGGTCGCGGACGCCCACGCCCGGGGGCTGATCCTGCACCCCTACACCGCACGCAACGAGAACAGCTTCCTGCCGGCCGAGTACCGCAGGGGCACCGACCCGACGGCGTACGGCGACGCGTTCGGCGTCTTCAAGGCGTACTTCGAACAGGGCATCGACGGCATCTTCACCGACCAGGCCGACACCGGGCTGCTCGCCGCCGAGGCCTTCCGCCCCGGCCGCGGCGTCAACCGGTAGGCGGAGCTCCCCGTACGAGTGGGCCGTGCCCGGCAGGGAAACCGCCCGGCGCGGCCCTCGCGTCCAGCCCGGCATGGACCTGCTGAAGGCTGACCTCTTTGACACGCTCGGCCCGCTGCTCTCGGCCGAAGCGGCCGCGGAGACCGCGGGCACCGGCGTGGACGCCGCCGACCTGGAACAAGCCGTCTGGGTCAGGCTGCTGGAGCACCGGCGCACCCCCGCGGAGCCCGTCGCCTGGCTGCGCCGGGCGGTGCGTGCGGAGGCCCGCCTGGCGCGGCGCCGGGCCAAGCGCGAAGTCCCGTACGACCACCGTCATCGCTCCGCGGGGGACGAGCAGGGCGGCACGGGCGCCCGTACCAGTGCGGGCGGGGAACCGGAAGACGCCCTCCTGCACGGCGAGGACAACCGGGCCCTCCGATCGGCGGTCGCCCGATTGCCGGGACGGTGTCCGGAGCTCATGAAGGCATTTCTGTCGCCCAGGGACCTCACTTACCGTGAAATCGCAGGAGAGTTGGGTATCTCACAAGGAAGTTTGGGGCCCGTCCGTTCCCGATGCCTGGGATGTCTGCGCAGAATGCTGGCGGCAAAGGTTGAGGCTCCCGACCTGCGGGGAATGGAGCGGTAGACCACAGGGCTACCAGGTGAGCGGGAGGCATGCGCACATGGGCATGAGCGTGACCATTTCGGCGGCAGCTGCCGAGGATGCCGAGCAGATCATGAAACTGCAGTACCTGGCGTTCCAGAGCGAGGCCGAGCTGTACGGCAACTACCGCATCCAGCCGCTCACCCAGTCCCTCGACTCGCTCAAGGCGGAGCTGGCCTCGGACACCGTCCTGGTGGCCCGGCTCGGCGAGGAGATCGTCGGGGCCGTGCGCGGCAACGTGGACGAGGAGGGCACCGGCAAGATCGCCAAGCTCTGCGTCCACCCCCGTCTCCAGGGACACGGACTCGGTGCCCGGCTGCTGAACGCGGTCGAGGCGGCCCTCGCCGGCCACGACGGGACCACCCGTTTCCGGCTGTTCACCGGCCACAAGAGCGAGTCGAACCTGCGGCTCTACCGCAAGGCCGGCTACACCCAGGTCGGCGGGCGCACCGCGTCCGACGGCGTCCGTCTGGTGATGCTGGAGAAGGAGGCCAAGGAGGCCACCGACTTCGCGGTCAGCGCTTAGCCCTGAGCCAGAGCATCCCGGTGATCGGCAGGATCACCGGGATGAACAGGTAGCCCATCCCGAAGTCCGACCACACGGTCGCGTCGGGGAAGGCCTCGGGCCGCACCAGGGTCCAGGTGCCCACGACGAGTACGCCGGTCAGCTCGGCGGCGCAGCAGATCCGCGCCGCCCTGCGGGCCGTCTCCCCGCCGCGCACCAGCGAGTACGTGATGAAGGCGTACACCAGGGCCGCCACGGCCGACAGCGAGTACGCCAGCGGAGCCCGGTCGACCTCGGTGGAGATCTGGTAGAGCGAGCGCGAGACCGCGCCGACCGTGATCACTCCGTAGAACCAGACCAGCAGCACCCCCGGCCCGGTGACCAGGCGCTTGCGCCCGGCCGGTGTGGTGGCGGTGGCGTCCGTGTCCGTGTCAGGCACCGGTGTTTCCCCAGATGTCGTAGAGCCGTACTTCGAGGACGGCGAGGACGACCGCACCCGCGGCCACCGTCACCGAGCCCCATTTGGTCCGCTCGGTCAGCGAGAGCAAGCCCGCGGCCGGGACGGCCGCGAAGGCGCCCAGCAGGTAGGCCACGAAGAGCACGGTGCCCTGCCCGGGCTTCTCGCCCCGGCCCAGCTGGACCAGGCCGATCACCAGCTGGGCCAGGACCAGTACGGTCACCACGGCCATGCCGATGAAGTGCCAGTCCTTGGTCGGCTGGTCCCGCCAGGCGGCGAAACCGCACCAGGCGGCGAGGGCGAGTGCGGCCACGCCGATGGCGACCGTCAGGGCGTCGAGCATGCAGCGAGGGTATTACGGGCCGAAAGACCCGATGCGCTCACCCCTGCTCCCGGGCTTTGCTGGAAGGCATGAAGCTGCAAGGAACGCACGGCCCGCACTTCGACGCGCTGCTCTTCGACAACGACGGCACGCTCGTCTCCTCGATGGAGTCGGTGCACCGCTGCTGGACCCGCTGGGCCCGGGAGTACGGCATCGCCGACGAGGCCCTCACCGCGGTCGCGCTGCACGGCCGCCCCGCCGCGGAGATCGTCGCCGATCTCCTGCCCGCCGGGGTGCGGGACGAGGCCCTCGCCCGGATCGAGGCACTGGAGACCGAGGACGTGGTGGGCGGCGTGGTCCTGCTGCCCGGCACGAAGGAACTGCTCTGCGCCCTCCCCGCCGGCAGCTGGGCCGTGGTCACCTCCGCGACCCGCCCGCTGGCCGAGGCCCGGCTGCGGGAGGCCGGCATCGACATCCCCGAGATGGTGACCGCCGGCGACATCACCCGGGGCAAGCCCGATCCGGAGCCCTTCCTGCTGGCGGCCGCCCGGCTGGGCGTGGACCCGGCCCGCTGCGTGGTCTTCGAGGACGCCCCGGCGGGCCTGGCCGCGGGCCGCGCCGCCGGGATGACGACCGTGGCCTTGACCACAACGCACCCGGCCGCGGAGCTCGACGCGGACGTGGTCGTGAGGGACCTCTCGGCCGTGTCCGTGCTGGCCGGAGCCGGTGGGATGACCATCGAGACGGACGATCGGACCTGACCGACGTTGTCCGGTATGTGGTCGAAATCCGTCCGCTATCCGGACATCTTTGATCGGTGACGGGGAACGTCTGGTTTACTGGGCCCATGACCACGACGAGCAGCCGCACCCTTGCGACCGAGGCGACCCTGACGCCCGGTGCTCGTTGTATGTGTCGAATGTGCGCCTTCTGAGGGCCCCTTTCCCAGGTCTCACGCCCCGAAGCGAGACCGGCCGAGCCATCTCCGACACCCCCGTGTGACCCGGATCGCTCCTGCCCCGCGCACGCGCCGAAGCCGTCGTTCTCCGACGGTTCGACCCGTATCGCGTCCCCAGATGTTTGCCCCGTGCCGGCACCCCGCTGCGCCGCGCACTCGACAGCGACGGAAATCCTGTGATCACCACATCGGGCCTCACGAAGGTCTACCAGTCCCGTGGCCGCGAGGTCACCGCCCTGGACGGCGTCGACCTGCACGTCCGCCAGGGCGAGGTCTACGGAGTCATCGGCCAGAGCGGCGCCGGAAAATCCTCCCTGATCCGCTGCGTGAACCTGCTGGAGCGCCCCACCACCGGCACCGTGAGCGTCGACGGCGTCGACCTCACCGCGCTCGCCGGCCGCGGCCGGCGAGCCGGCAAGGAGCTCCGCGAGGCCCGCAGCCGCATCGGCATGGTCTTCCAGCACTTCAACCTGCTGTCCTCGCGCACCGTGCAGGGCAACATCGAGCTGCCCCTGGAGATCCTCGGGGTCTCCGGCCGCGAGCGCTCCCGCAAGGCCGCCGAACTCCTCGACCTCGTCGGCCTCGCCGACAAGGCCAAGTCCTACCCCGGCCAGCTCTCCGGCGGCCAGAAGCAGCGCGTCGGCATCGCCCGGGCCCTGGCCGGCGACCCCAAGGTGCTGCTCTCCGACGAGGCCACCAGCGCCCTGGACCCCGAGACCACCCGGCAGATCCTCCAACTGCTGCGCGACCTCAACCGCCAGCTGGGCCTGACCGTCCTGCTCATCACCCACGAGATGGACGTGGTCAAGTCCGTCTGCGACTCGGCCGCCCTGATGAAGCGGGGCCGGATCATCGAGTCCGGAACCGTCAGCGAGCTGCTGGCCACCCCCGGCTCCGAGCTCGCCCGCGAACTGTTCCCGCTGACGGGCTCGGCGACCACCGCGGAGCACACGGTCATCGACGTCACCTTCCACGGCGACACCGCGACCCAGCCGGTCATCTCCCAGCTGGCCCGTACCTACAACATCGACATCTCGATCCTCGGCGCCGCGATGGACACCGTCGCCGGCCGCCAGATCGGCCGCATGCGCATCGAGCTGCCCGGCCGCTACGAGGACAACGTCGTGCCCGTCGGATTCCTGCGCGAGCAGGGCCTGCAGGTGGACGTGGTGGAGGCCGACGCCGAAGCCGACGTACAGGCGGACGCGGCGGACGCGACCGCGGACGTGGACGGCGAACTGGCCGAGCTGGTCAAGGACGGTGCGAAGTGACCTGGTCCGAAATGCAGCCGCTGCTCACGCAGGGCACTTTCGACACCCTCTACATGGTGTTGTGGTCCGCGCTGGTGACCATCCTGGGCGGCCTGCCCATCGGCATCCTGCTGGTCCTGACCGACAAGGGCGGCCTGCTCCAGAACCGTGCGGTCAACAAGATCCTCGGCGTGATCGTGAACATGGGCCGCTCGCTGCCGTTCATCATCCTGCTGATCTTCCTGATACCGGTCACCACGGCGATCGTCGGAACCTTCATCGGCCCCACCGCCATGATCGTCCCGCTCGCCATCGGCGCCATCCCCTTCTTCGCCCGGCTCGTCGAGACCGCCGTCCGCGAGGTGGACCACGGTCTGATCGAGGCCGTCGAGTCCATGGGCGGCGGCATCCCGACCCTGGTCGGCAAGGTGCTCCTCCCGCAGGCGCTGCCCTCCCTGATCGCGGCCGTCACCACCACCGTGATCACCCTGATCGGCTACTCCGCCATGGCCGGCGCGGTCGGCGGCGAAGGCCTCGGCTCCAAGGCCATCACCTACGGCTTCCAGCGCTTCGAGACCGGCTTCATGGTCGCGACCGTCGTCGTGCTGATCGTGCTCGTCACGGTGATCCAGCTCCTCGGCGACGGCGTGGTACGCCTCCTCGCGCGGCGGGGTCGGACAGCCTGATCCGGGCTGGCCCGGGCCGTACATTTCCGAACTTTTCTCCATAGAGCCCGCACTTGTCGTGCTTGGGCCGTCATCCGCACAGCAAAAAAGCAAGAAAGGCACTCTTCGTGCGCAAGAACATCAAGCTCACCGCCCTCGCCGCCACGGCCGCCGCGCTCACCCTCTCCCTGAGCGCCTGCGGCAGCTCCTCGGACCCGTCCTCCACCAAGGCGGACGGCGGCAAGACCGACGAGAGCAAGGCCCTGGTCGTCGCGGCCTCCCCGACCCCGCACGCCGACATCCTGAAGTTCGTCAAGGACAACCTGGCGGCCAAGGAAGGCCTCAAGCTGGAGGTGAAGGAGTTCACGGACTACGTCCTGCCGAACACCGCCACCCAGCAGGGCCAGGTCGACGCCAACTACTTCCAGCACGTGCCGTACCTCGACGACTTCAACAAGAAGAACGGCACCGACATCGTGCCCGTCGTGAACGTGCACCTGGAGCCGCTGGGCCTCTACTCCAAGAAGGACAAGGCCCTCACCGACATCAAGGCCGGCCAGACCATCGCCGTCCCCAACGACCCCACCAACGAGGGCCGCGCGCTCCAGCTGCTCGCCGCGAACAAGCTGATCACCCTCAAGGAGGGCGTCGGCACGGGCGCCAAGCTGTCCGACATCACCGACAAGAAGGGCCTGGAGTTCAAGGAGCTGGAGGCCGCCACGGTCCCGCGCGCCCTGAACGACGTGGACGCCGCCGTCATCAACGGCAACTACGCCATCGAGGCCAAGCTCGTCCCGGCCAAGGACGCGCTCGTCCTGGAGAAGGCCGAGGGCAACCCCTACGCCAACATCCTCGCGGTCAAGAACGGCAACCAGGACGACCCGCGGATCCAGAAGCTCGCCAAGCTCCTGAACTCCGACGAGGTCAAGAAGTTCATCGAGGACAAGTACAACGGCTCGGTCATCCCGGCCTTCGGCAAGCCCGTCGCCTGATCCGGCCCGCTTGATCCACTCGATCCGGCCGGCCGGACCGGCCGGCCGGTCCGGCCCCGCACGCCCCACCGGTGTGCGGGGCCGGACGCTGCCCGCTTCCGGGCAGCCCGGCCCTGCACATCCCCAGGCCGATGCTGCATGCTGTGGCCTACGACCCGCAGACACGGTCCGTACGAACGGTCCCGCACGACGGTCGCCTCGCACCACGGTCGCACCACGGTCTCAGGCTTGGAGCTGCGCATGACAACCACCTTCCCGGACGTCACCATCAGCACGGACCGGCTGGTGCTGCGCCCCTTCGAGGAAGAAGACGTCACCGCGCTCACCGAGATGATGAACGACGAGCACGTCACCGCCTGGACCTCGGTCCCGCACCCCTACACCCGCGCCGACGCCGTCACCTGGGCCACCCGGGTCTCCCACGCCGAGCGCACCGAGGGCCGCGGCATCGTCCTCGCCGTCACCGAGTTCCTCACCCAGCGCCTGGTCGGCATCGTCCACCTCCAGCACACCGACTGGCGCACCCGGGCCACCGAAGTCGGCTACGTCACCGCCCCCTGGGCCCGCGGCGAGGGCTACGCCAGCGAGTCCGTGCGCGCCGTCGCCCGCTGGCTCTTCACCGACCAGCGCTTCGAACGCCTCGAACTGCGCACCGCAGCCGACAACACCGCCTCCCAGCAGGTGGCCCAGAAGATCGGTTGCATCAGTGAAGGCGTCCTGCGCAACGCCTGCATAGTGCGCACCCAGAACCCCGACGGCTCCTGGGCCGACACCCGCAGCGACCTCATCGTGTGGGGACTGGTCCCCGAGGACCTCGACGAGGACGACGACTACGCGGACGGGTACGGCGACGAGTACGCCGACGGGTACTCCGTCGGCTACGCGGACGACCGCTCCGGCGGACACGAGGACTACCGAATCCGTCCGTCCGACGCGAAGGCTGCGCCGTCCCGGCCGACCGGAACCGACACGATGACCAGGTAGTCTCACCGTGCCCGCCCCCGACGATCCTTCGCCCTCCCCCGGCTGCCACCGGGAGGCGCCCCCTCCCACATCAGGAGACTGACGACGATGGCCGACCGGGTCACGGTGATCGGCTGGGACGGCTCCCCCCTGACCGCGGCCGCGAGGTCCGCGCTCTCCGCGGCCACCCTGGTGGCCGGCGCGGCCCACCACCTCGCACTCCCCGAAGTCCCGCCCACCGCCGAACGCATCCGCCTCGGCAGCCTGGGCATCGCCGCCGGCCGGATCGCCGGCCACCGCGGCACCGCCGTCGTCCTCGCCGACGGGGACCCTGGCTTCTTCGGCGTCGTACGGGCCCTGCGCGCTCCGGAGCACGGGCTGGAGGTCGAGGTCGTACCGGCCGTGTCCGCCGTCGCCGCGGCCTTCGCCCGCGCCGGGATGCCCTGGGACGACGCCCAGGTCGTCGTCGCCCACCGCCGCACCCTGCGCCGAGCCGTCAACGTCTGCCGCGCCCACCCCAAGGTCGCCGTCATCACCTCGCCCGGAGCCGGCCCCGCCGAACTGGCCCTGCTGCTCGAAGGCGTCCACCGGACCTTCGTCATCTGCGAGGAACTGGGCACCGACAAGGAACAGGTCACGGTCCTCACCTCCGACAAGGCCGCCGACCACAGCTGGCGCGACCCGAACGTGGTCATCGTCATCGGCGGCGCGGGAGCGCCCGCGGCCGCCGCCGAACCGGCGTGGCTGCTGGGCCGGAGCACGGCCCCGAGCGCCGGACGGGGCTGGGCCCGCCCGCAGACCGATGTAGGAGAAGGGGAGTCCGCGCAACTGCGCGCCGCCCAGCTCGCCCGGCTCGGCCCGCGCACCGGAGACCTCGTCTGGGACATCGGCTGCGGCTCCGGAGCCCTCGCCGTGGACGCCGCCGCCCTCGGTGCGGCCGTCATCGCCGTCGACGCCGACCGGAACGCTTGCGAACGCACAACCGCGGCCGCCCGGTCCAGGGGCGTACAGCTCCAGATCGTCAACGGCCGCGCCCCGCACGTACTGGAGACCCTGCCCGAACCCGACGTGGTCCGCGTCGGCGGCGGAGGGGCCGAGGTGGTCGCCGCCGTCGCGGACCGCCGCCCCGAACGGATCGTCAGCCACGCCTCCACGCGCGACGAGGCGGAGGCCATCGGCCGCGCACTGGCCGAGGGGGGCTACACCGTCGAGTGCGCGCTGCTCCAGTCCGTGGCCATGGACACCCGGACGTGGGACGAACAACAGCGCTCCGTGGTGTTCCTGCTGGCCGCCGAAAGGCCCGCCAACCGCCCGGACCGTACCTAGCCGCGGCCCCGGGGTAGGCTGGCCGATCGTCGCACCGCCCCGGACGATTCGGGCACGCGGCACCCGGTGGGACGCGCGACGTGGCGCAGTCCACAGGGGACCGTGGCGGTTATGGCCGCCGCGGTGGCGAACGGGCACGACAATACTTATTGGTTGCGGTGCGGGCGTACGTGAGGCGAAACGGCCGCACGGCAATCCCGTTCTGCAATTCCGCTCGGCGGCCTCGTGGGCGACCGGGCGGTCGAAGAGGCAACACCGATGGGCGAGGGGTACGCATGACTGACACCGGCCAGGTTCCGGGCGAGGGTCTCCCGGACAGCACGGGCATGGTGGATCAGCCGGGCGTCCCCGCCCCGGTTCCCATGCCTTCCCCCGCGACCGGGAGCTACGCCTTCCAGGACCTCGTGGACAACCCGGCCGAGCCGGAGGACGAGGAACTGCTGCTGATGCCGAGCAGCCAGGGAGCGTGGAGCGACCCCCAGGTCGTCCCGCCGGTGCCCGCCTTCCCCGAACCCCCGCGCTACGCGGACGCTCCGTACGCCGACTACCCCGAGTACCAGCAGCCGAACCCGGTCCAGCCGGCCGTCCCGTCCTCCGAGGCGCCGGCCGGGTACGAGCCCGTGGGCTACCCGCAGCCGTCGTTCGCCGAGCCGTCGTTCGTGGAGCCGTCGTTCCCCGAGCAGGCGTTCGTGGAGCGGGCGTTCGCGGAGCAGCCGTCCTTCCCCGACCCGGCCGCCTACAGCGCGGACGCGCACGAGGCGGGCGGCCGGGACTCCGGCGCGCTGGACCTCGGCGGCCTGGTGGCCCCGCAGGCCCAGGCACCGGTGACCCCCCTCGCCCCCATCCCGGTGCGCCGGCCGCTGCACATGGGCCCGCCCGTACCCGAGGCCACCGGGGGAGTCGTACGGTCCCTCGCGGACCGGGGGCCGGCCGCGAGCCCGGCGCCCGCCGCGGCCCCCGTGCCGGCTCCGCTCGTCCCGGCCGAGCCCGAGCCCGAGCCCGAGCCCGTGTTCGCGCCCGAGCACGAGCCCGTCTCCGTGCTGAGCGCCCCCGTGACGCCGGTCCCGGTGCGCCAGTCCGGGCCGCCGACCGCCGGACCCGAGTACCTGGACCTCCCGCCCGCCGACGCCGACCCGGCCGCGTCGCAGCCGGTCGGGATCCCGGTGCAGGCCGGGACGCCGTGGACCGCGGAACCGGCTCCGGAGGCAGTGGCGGTGCCGGTGGCCGAGCCCCTCGCCGTCGTGGAGCCGGAGCCTGTCGCCGCCGAGCCCGAGCCGGCCGTCGCGGCGGAGTCCGCGCCGGAGCCCGACCCCGTCGCCGTCGTGGAGCCCCTCGCCGCCGTGGAGCCGGAGCCCGTCGTGGAGCCGCAGTCCGTGGCGGCTCCGGTGGTTGTCGCCGCCGAGCCGGTCGCGGTCGTGGCGGAGCCCGTCGTGGTCCCCGAGCCCGTCGCCGTGGCCGTCGTGGAGCCGGAGGCCGAGCCGCAGCCCGATCCCGAGCCGCAGCCCGCGGAGGCGGTGGCCGAGGCCGCCGAGCCGGCGGTGGAGCCCGCTCCCGAGCCCGTCGCCGTCGCGCCGGACGAGGTGGAGGTACCCGTGGAGGCCGCGGAGCCCCCCGGGACCGAGCCGGACGCCGAGCCCGAAGCCGAAGCCGAAGCCGGAACGGATTCCGAGGCCGTTGCCGTTGCCGTGGCCACCGAGCCCGTGGCCACCGAGCCCGCCCCCGGGTACGCCGACGCCGAGCGCGAGGCCGTCCTGCGCGTCATGCGCGAGCGCCGCGACATCCGCAAGGGCTTCCGCAGCGACCCGATCCCGCACGAGGTGCTGCTTCGCGTCCTGGAGGCGGCCCACACCGCGCCCAGCGTCGGCCACTCCCAGCCCTGGGACTTCGTCGTCATCAAGTCCGCCGAGACCCGCCGGACGATGCACGAGCTCGCCGAGCACCAGCGCGAGGCCTACGCGAAGTCGCTGCCCAAGGGCCGCGCCAAGCAGTTCAAGGAACTCAAGATCGAGGCCATCCTCGACACCCCGGTGAACATCGTGGTCACCGCCGACCCCACCCGCGGCGGCCGCCACACCCTCGGCCGGCACACCCAGCCGCAGATGGCCCCGTACTCCTCGGCCCTGGCGGTGGAGAACCTCTGGCTCGCCGCGCGCGCCGAAGGCCTCGGCGTCGGCTGGGTCAGCTTCTTCGACGAGCGCGAGATGGTCCGCGCGCTCGGCCTCCCGGAGCACCTGGAGGTCGTCGCGTACCTGTGCGTCGGTTACGTGGACGAGTTCCCGGAGGAGCCCGAGCTCGCGCAGGCCGGCTGGTCCCAGCGCCGCCCGCTCTCCTGGGTGGTCCACGAGGAGACCTACGGCCGCCGCGCGCTGCCCGGCGAGGAGCCGCACGACCTGCTCTCCGAGACGGTCGCCAGCATCCGCCCGCTCGACGCGAAGGCGCTCGGCGAGGCCTGGGAGCGGCAGAAGCGCATGACCAAGCCCGCCGGGGCCCTGGGCATGCTCGAGATCATCTCGGCCCAGCTGTCCGGCCTCTCGCGGGTCTGCCCGCCGCCGATCCCCGAGCCCGCCGCGGTGGCGATCTTCGCGGGTGACCACGGCGTGCACGCCCAGGGCGTCACCCCGTGGCCCCAGGAGGTCACCCTGCAGATGGTGGCGAACTTCCTGGGCGGCGGCGCGGTCTGCAACGCGTTCGCCAACCAGGTGGGTGCCGAGGTCTGCGTGATCGACGTCGGCGTCGCCGGCGACCTCCCGGCCACCCCCGGTCTGCTGCCCCGCAAGATCCGCCCGGGCACGGCAGACCTGTCCACCGGCCCCGCGATGACGCGCGAGGAAGCCGTCGCGGCCATCGAGGTGGGCATCGAGACGGCCCGCGACCTGGTCGCCGCGGGCAACAAGGCGCTCCTCACCGGGGAGATGGGCATCGCGAACACCACGGTGTCGGCTGCCCTGATCTCGGTCTTCACCGGGGTCGACCCGGCGGAGGTCACCGGCCGGGGCACGGGTATCAACGACGAGACCCACGCCCGCAAGGTCGAGGTCGTACGCCGTGCGCTCGAGCTCCACCAGCCCGACCCGGCGGACCCGATCGGCGTCCTGGCGGCCATCGGCGGCCTGGAGCACGCGGCGATCGTGGGCCTCCTCCTCGGCGGAGCCTCCCTGCGCACCCCGGTGATCCTGGACGGCGTCAGCGCCGGCGCGGCCGCCCTGGTGGCCCGCGCCATCGCGCCGGAGTCCCTCTCCGCCTGCATCGCGGGCCACCGCAGCGCCGAGCCGGGCCACGTGGCGGCCCTGAACAAGCTCGGCCTGCGCCCCCTGGTCGACCTGGACCTCCGCCTCGGCGAGGGTACGGGCGCCCTGCTGGCCCTCCCCCTGGTCCAGAGCGCGGCCCGCGCGATGCACGAGGTGGCCACCTTCGACTCGGCGGGCGTCACCGAGAAGTAGCCCGGACCTGCCGGCGGGCCCGTACGGACGGGCTCGCCGGCAGTACCCCGGAGGGACCGCCTGGTGGCGCAACCCGCGGTGCGCAATGCCGCGGGTGCGCCCAGCCTTGTTCCATGACAGGCACCCGACCGACCGTGTTCGTTCACGCACCGGACGCCCGGGGCCTGCGCCCCGTCACCCTGGGAGGCCGGCCCCTGGGCAGCGTCTGGTCGTCGCGGGAGCTGGAACGGCTGCTCCGGCGGGCCGGATACACGGAGAGCGGGGACTCCGGCCCCGGACCCGTCCACTGGGAGGGCGGGGGCGCGGCCGACTGGCCGGACGAGCCACTGCCCAGGCGGCTGACGGCCGCCGTGATGGTGGCGGGTCTGCTCGGCTGCGCGGTGCTCCTGGGCGTCATCGGCCAGGTCGACGCCGCCCGGTCGGCCACCTTCGCCGGCCGCCTGACCGGCTTCCTGCTGCTCCTCGCGGGCCTGGCCCAGGTGGCCGCGGCGCTCGCCGCCCACGACTTCCTCGGCAAACGGCGCTGGCCGTACTCCGGCGTTCCGGTCCTGGCAGGCGCCTTCATCGCCCTGATCATGACCACCCTGCTGCTCGGCATGTGGCTGGAGGAACGGGAGTTCGTCGCCCTGCTGCCCGTGTACGGACTCCTGTGGTGCTGGTCCGTGTGGGCCCTGTGCATCCTCCTGCGGCGGCGGGCCTGGTCCGGGATGCGGTACCCCAAGAGCGTCGTCGCGGGGCTGACGCTCTCCGGCGTGCTGGCCGTCACCAACTTCTCCTACGCGGCCCTCTACACCCCGAACGCGGCCAGGGCGCAACTGATCACGACGGCGGCCGTCGGGAAGCCGACGGTCAGCCGGGACGGCACCGTCCTGTACGTCCCGGTGACCGTGAGCGTGAAGAACACCGGCACGGTGGCCGTCAACATCGCCGGCAGCGCCTACTGGGTGACCGGGGCGTCGAGCGTGCCCACCACCTCCGTGGTCCCCGACTACTGGCGCAAGGCCAAGGAGCGCGACGTGGACGGGGACGCGGAAGGGTACTCGCTCCCGGTCCCCCCGACCCTGCTGGCCACCGGACCCGTCGGGGTCGAGGGCTCCTGGCTCGATCCGGGATCCGAGCACGCCGAGGAGAAGATCATTCAGCTCCGCAGGGGCGCGGGGCAGCCGGAGTACACCGTGGTCGAGGCGGTGTCCCAGGTCATCAGCGTCCGCCAGGACCGCGCCAGGATCCGTCCGGGCCTGAAGGAGCCGTCCTTCTCCTGGAGGGCGGGCAAGGCACCCGCCGCCACCTGCCTGGCGTCCATGGACGACTGCGTGCTCTTCCGCGCACGGGTCGACCACAACAACAACCTCGTCAACGTGACCCGGGGGCCGCGCTACCTCAGCGTCTGGTCCTACCAGGAGGGGCCCGACGGTGCCGGCGCCGACATCAAGGCCGTGATCACCCCGCTCGACAGCCGCGGAAACCTGGTCGATCACCAGGAGCCGGGCGACCGGTACGGATTCGCCAGCGAGACCTCCAGGGTCTCCCGCGTCGTCATCGGCCCGCTGGCCGCACCGCAGGCCCCGCGCACCGCGGACGATCCGGCCCCGACCGGTCCCCCTGAGGAAGAGGACGGCTGAACCGGCCCCCCCCGGGCGCTTGCGGACCCCAGGGCATGCTTCCGCCCAGGTGGGGCCGTATCTTGGACCATCAGTACCGACCGCACACCAGTACCTCGCCGCTCCAGAGCCGTAGCGGCCCACGCAGCCGCCCCCAGGAGCAGCCCCCGCCATGGCCGACACCCCCGCCTACCCCGTCGGACTCCGCCTCGCGGGCCGCCGCGTCGTCGTCGTCGGCGGCGGCCAGGTCGCCCAGCGCCGCCTGCCCGCGCTGATCGCGGCCGGCGCCGACATCGTCCTGATCTCGCCCTCCGCGACCCCCTCCGTGGACGCCATGGCCGAGACCGGCGAGATCCGCTGGGAGCGCCGCCGCTACCAGGACGGCGACCTCGACGGCGCCTGGTACGCGCTCGTCGCCACCCGTGACAGGGCCGCCAACGACGCCGCCTCCGCCGAGGCCGAGCGTGCGCGGATCTGGTGCGTCCGCGCCGACGACGCCGAAGCCGCCACCGCCTGGACCCCGGCCACCGGCCGCGTGGAGGGCGTCACCGTCGCCGTGCTGAGCGGCAACGACCCCCGGCGCTCCGCCGCCGTCCGCGACGCGGTCGTCGAGGGGCTGCGCGACGGCTCCCTGACGGCCGCCCGCCCCCACACCCCCGGCGTCTCCCTCGTCGGCGGCGGCCCCGGCGACCCGGACCTGATCACGGTCCGCGGCCGCCGACTCCTCGCCGAGGCCGACGTGGTCATCGCCGACCGGCTCGGCCCCCGCGACCTCCTCGACGAGCTCCCGCCGCACGTCGAGGTCATCGACGCCGCGAAGATCCCGTACGGCCGGTTCATGGCCCAGGAGGCCATCAACGACGCCCTCATCGAGCACGCCAGGGCCGGCAAGGCCGTGGTCCGGCTCAAGGGCGGGGACCCGTACGTATTCGGCCGCGGCATGGAGGAGCTCCAGGCCCTCGCCGAGGCCGGTATCCCCTGCACCGTCGTCCCCGGCATCTCCAGCTCCATCTCGGTGCCCGGCGCGGCCGGCATCCCGGTCACGCACCGCGGCGTGGCGCACGAGTTCACCGTGGTCAGCGGCCACGTCGGCCCCGACGACCCGCGCTCCCTCGTGGACTGGGCCTCGCTGGCGAAACTCACCGGCACCCTGGTCGTCCTCATGGGCGTCGACAAGATCGGCCTGATCGCCGAGGCACTGGTCCGCAACGGCCGGCCCGCCGACACCGCGGTCGCCGTCATCCAGGAGGGCACCACCGCCTCCCAGCGCCGGGTGGACGCCACCTTGGCCACGGTCGGCGAGACCGTCCGGGCCCAGGAGGTGCGGCCGCCCGCCGTCATCGTGATCGGCGACGTCGTGAACGTCCACCGGCCCGCGGTCGAGTAGGACGAGCCGGAAGAGCAGGCCGGCAGGCCGATCGGGCCGAGCAGGCCGACCCCCCAACCCAGCAGAGCCGTTGGCACCGCACCCAGGACAAGGCAGTATCACCCTGTGGCTGATCTCATCACCGTCGAAGACCCCGACGACCCGCGCCTGCGCGACTACACGGGCCTGACCGACGTCGAACTCCGGCGCAGGCGCGAGCCCGCGGAAGGTCTCTTCATCGCCGAGGGCGAGAAGGTGATCAGACGCGCCAAGGACGCCGGGTACGAGATGCGCTCGATGCTGCTCTCGGCCAAGTGGGTCGACGTCATGCGCGATGTCATCGACGAGCTCCCGGCCCCGGTCTACGCCGTGAGCCCGGAGCTCGCCGAGCGCGTCACCGGCTACCACGTGCACCGCGGCGCCCTCGCCTCCATGCAGCGCAAGCCGCTGCCCACGGCCGAGGAACTGCTCGCCACCACCCGGCGCGTGGTCATCATGGAAGCGGTGAACGACCACACCAACATCGGCGCCATCTTCCGCAGCGCGGCCGCCCTCGGCATGGACGCGGTGCTGCTCTCGCCGGACTGCGCGGACCCGCTGTACCGGCGTTCCGTGAAGGTCTCCATGGGCGCGGTGTTCTCCGTTCCCTACGCCCGTCTGGAAGCCTGGCCCAAGGGCCTGGACTCGGTCCGCGAAGCGGGCTTCAAGCTGCTCGCCCTGACCCCGCACCAGAAGGCCTCGCCGATCGACGAGGCCGCCCCACAGGCACTGGAGCGGGTCGCGCTGATGCTCGGCGCGGAGGGGGACGGGCTGTCGACCCAGGCTCTGGTCGCGGCCGACGAGTGGGTGCGGATCCCCATGGCGCACGGCGTGGACTCGCTGAACGTGGGCGCGGCCGCGGCCGTCGCCTTCTACGCGGTGGCGAGCGGCCGGCCGTAGGGCGGATCCCGCGGAGGGCGCCCGCCGGTCCCGTCGGCGGTGAGCTAGAGCTTCTGGGCGAGCGCGATGCCCAGCGCCACGAGCAACGTCACCACGACGAAGACGATCAGGCGCTGGCGCATCAGCTTCGGGTCCGGCCGCGACGGTCGCCGCCCCGTCCCCGTCGTACGGGGAGCCGGGCGGCCGCCCGTACGCCCGGCGGTGGAGCCGGGACCCCGTGAGCCGGTCCCGCGCGAGCCGGTGCCCCGCGCGGACGAGGGCCGCGAGTGCGGCCCGCCGACCGGTCCCTGCCCCTGGGACTTCCCCGTCCCCTGCCCCTGGGCCGTGCCCGCCCCCAGGTGCCCCGGTACGGGAGTGCCGCCGGTACGGCGCTCCGTGCGCTGCTCGCTGTGGTTGGCGTACCCCTCGCCGTACTCCTCGGCGTGCTCGGCGTACTCGGGCAGTCGCCCCGTCGGCCGATCGGTCCGCGCCCGCTGCGCCGGCGGGCGGCTGTCGCCCAGCCCGTGCGCCTCACGGGCCGCGATCTCCTTGAGCCGCATCGACAGCTGGAGCGTGCTCGGCCGTTCCTCGGGGTCCTTGGCCAGGCAGGCGCGGACGAGGGGCGCGAGCGCGTCCGGGACACCCAGGAGGTGCGGCTCCTCGTGCACCACGCGGTACAGCATGACCTCGGAACTGCCGTGCCCGAAGGGTGAGTCGGCGGTGGCCGCGTAGGCCAGGGTGGCGCCGAGGGAGAAGACGTCGGTGGCGGGGGTGACGGCGGCCCCGCGAACCTGCTCGGGCGCCAGGAACCCGGGGGAGCCGACGGCCGTTCCCACATGGGTGAGGGTGCTCGCGCCGGTGGCCCAGGCGATCCCGAAGTCGATGATGCGCGGGCCCTTGGGAGACAGAAGGATGTTCGAGGGCTTGAGGTCGCGGTGGACGACCCCGGCCTCGTGCACGGCGACCAGTCCCTCGGAGAGCGCGGCGCCGATCGCGGCGATCTGCGCGGCCGTCAGCGGGCCCTCCTCGGCCACCTTGTCGTGCAGGGAGGGGCCGGGCACGTACTGCGTGGCGAACCAGGGGCGCTCCGCCTCCAGGTCCGCGGCGACCAGGCGCGCGGTGCACCCGCCGCGGATCCGCCGCGCGGCGGACACCTCGCGGGCGAAGCGCGAGCGGAACTCCTGGTCCTCGGCCAGATCCGGCCGGATCACCTTGAGGGCGACGCGCTGGCCGCGCCGGTCGGATCCCAGGTAGACGACGCCCATGCCGCCGGCGCCGAGGCGCCGGTGCAGCCTGAACGAGCCGACGACACGCGGGTCCTCGCGCCGGAGCCGCATCATCGCCATGTCCACCCCGCTGACCGGTCGTCCTGTTGACGTGGCACAGCTTACGGACGATCCGGCATGCGCGCTCAGAGGCCGCGCCCTCGCCGGGGGATTCGATTGTCAGTACGGAGCAGTCCACTTGGGCGATCCCGGGACCACCGGTCGGACGCATGTACGGGACCGCGCGGACCGGCCAAGCCGGGCCGGGGCCACGGGAATTGGGGTGCCGGCGGGGGAGTGCGGGCCGGGGTGCCCGCCGTGGGGGCCGGCCACGGCCGGTTGATCTTGGGACCACCTGGTCGGCGGCGGGGCGTGTACGGGCGGTGACGGAAGTGAGCGAAGTCACCACCCTCTGGTCATCCCCTCCGGGATGACCCTCAGAGCGGGGGAGCGGTCTCCACCCAGGGGAGTACGTGCGAGGCGGCCTCGTCATCCTCCTGGAGGCCCGCCAATGGGTACGAAGGCATGAGGCCAGGAGCCTTTCGCGCACCTAGTGTTGAAGACAAGCGGCGGGTGGAGCACTCGTCCCCCGAGGTCACAAACCCGCCGCTGCCAAACGACAGGGAGAGGACCATGGCGGACATCGCACGGCAGGGACGCAAGGCATTCGCGTTCAACAGCCATGAGTCCGGCCGGCGCCACCCGCTGGTGGCCGCGGCCATGGTGCTCCCCCTGGCCGCCCTCCTGCTCTTCCTCTTCGGAGGCTTCGACCAGGTGGTGGCGCAGGCGTCGTCCGTAAGCGTGATGCTGGGGCGCTGAGCGGCGCCCCGGGCCCAGGAGAGCGGCCTGGGCCGGGACTGTCACCGGCCGAACCCCGTGGGGACGGGGGCGCGGCCGACGGACGGCAGGTGAAGGGTGCTGCGCGTACGGCTGGGGAGCCGGACGCGCAGCACCCTTTCTCATGTCCGCCGCCGTGCCCCCGTACGTCCGCGGCTCCGCCCCGTGCCCCCGCCGTTCCGCGCACTGCGTACCCTCGTCCCGAGGAGCGCCCCGCCCGGGGTGCGGGGGGCGGGGGAGTCGTGGTGGAGCGGTCGGGCCCCGGGGGAACCGTCCGGCGACGCGTGCGCCGGGGCGGCCCGCTGGGCGGCGCCGAGGCGTGGTTGCGCTGGACCGGGTGAGCGCGGCCGCGCTCGCCGCGTACGCGGGCGCGAGCACCGGCGCGCAGCCGTACGTGCTCCTCGCGGACCGCGACGACGGCACTGTCGTCCGCTGCGGGGACACGGTGGCGAAGGCACACGCTCCGGACAGCGACCCCGACGCCCTGGCGGTACGGATCCGCATCGCCGGGGACGGCGCGCTGGCCGGGGTGCTGCTGCCCCCGCTGCGGACCGGACTCGGCCTGGTCGGGGGCCGGGCCGTCTCCCTCTGGCCCTACGGGGCTCCGGTCGCCCCCGACCGTCCCGAGGACGCGCCCTGGGAGGCCGTCGCCGAGCTCCTGGCGGCTCTGCACCGCACCCCGCTCCATGTCCTGCCGGCCCCGGTCCCCCCGATGCGAGGCCCCGCCAAGCTCGCCCGCGCCCTCCACCGCCTCGCCGCGGCGCACCCGCCCGCCCCCGGGGCTCCCGCGCACGCTCCCCTGGCCGGGGGGCCCGCCGCCGTGCAGGCCCCGGCCGGCGGCGCTCCCGGCTCCGGCTCCGGCTCTGGCGCCCATCCGGATCCCGGCGCCGGATGCGACCGCCAGGCCGACCCCGACGACGCCTCCGCGCTGGCGCGGCTCGTACGGGCCGCCGCGAGGACCCTCCCCGGATGGGCCCGGGGGGAGGGTCCGCAGCCGCCCGGCGGGGCGCTCTGCCACGGCGACCTGCACCTGGGGCAGCTCGTGCGGGGCCCGGCCGGGCACTGGCGGCTCATCGACGTCGACGACCTGGGGCTGGGCACGCCCGCCTGGGACCTCGCCCGGCCCGCGGCCTGGTACGCCGCCGGGCTGCTCGACACGGAGACCTGGCTGCGCTTCCTCGACGCCTACCGGTCCGCCGGCGGCCCGGCGGCCGGTCCGCCGGGCAGTGATCCCTGGCCGGAACTCGATCTCGCGGCCCGTGCGCTCACCGTCCAGACGGCCGCGCTGGCCCTCGCCAAGGCGGACCGCGAGCGACGCCGACTCGACGGGGTGGAGCGGCTGATGGTGGACGCCTGTGTCCGAATTGCCTCCCTCCCGACCGACTTGGAGCGGCGGGCTCCGTCGTAGGGTGAGCCTCACGCCACCGGGTACGCATCCGGTGTCTACGCGAACGGCGAGGAGTTGATCCGGTCATGCAGTGTCCGAAGTGTCACGCGATGATGCACACCTACAACCGCAACGGTGTCCAGATAGAGCAGTGCAGCGGCTGCCGGGGCATCTTCCTCGACTACGGCGAGCTCGAGGCGCTGACCCGCCTGGAGTCCCAGTACACCTCCCAGTACGGCCAGGTCCCCCCGCCCGCCGCGCCGCCGGCCCCCGCTCCGTACCCGCAGCAGCACGCGGCCCCCGCACCCGCCTGGGGCGCCCCGCAGCACGGTGGCTACGGCCACGGTCACCACGGCCATCACAAGAAGGGCGGCTTCGGCCGGATGCTCTTCTCCTCCTGAGGCCACCGGGACGGGGCCCCGGGACTGCCCGGGACCCCGCACCCGCCTCCCCGCGGCACACCGCACCGGCACCGCATGCCGCACACGCGAAAGCCCCGGCCGTCGAAACGGCCGGGGCTTTCGGATTCCGGTGCGCGATACTGGGATTGAACCAGTGACCTCTTCCGTGTCAGGGAAGCGCTCTCCCGCTGAGCTAATCGCGCGGGACCACATACACGGTGCGAACACCGGTGGTGGCAAGGGTCAAGCGTACTGCGTGCGCGATACTGGGATTGAACCAGTGACCTCTTCCGTGTCAGGGAAGCGCTCTCCCGCTGAGCTAATCGCGCGGGGATCCTTGCGGATCAGTGGACGATACTGGGATTGAACCAGTGACCTCTTCCGTGTCAGGGAAGCGCTCTCCCGCTGAGCTAATCGTCCTTGGAGGTGGAGACGGGATTTGAACCCGTGTAGACGGCTTTGCAGGCCGTTGCCTCGCCTCTCGGCCACTCCACCATGGAGCAAGCGGGGGGTCCTCGGGAAGATGATCCCCCACCTCAGAGCGGACGACGAGACTCGAACTCGCGACATCCACCTTGGCAAGGTGGTGCTCTACCAACTGAGCTACGTCCGCAGGTCACCGTGTTCGCTCCGGGGATTTCCCCCTTCGCTCCCTGGCGACGAGTTGAACTCTAGCGGATTCCGGGGCCAGCTCAAAAACGCGTTTCCGCAGCGTGCTGCCGCTCGATCACCGCCGGTCACCCGGCGGACGCCGCCCCGGCGCCGGCGCGTGACCGGTCATAGACTCGCAGCCGTGCACGACCTGCCTCCCCTCGCCCGCTTCGGCGGCCTTCTCGCGACCGATCTCCGGGATGTCACCAGTGATCCCGCCGCCCTGGACTCCACCGGCTTCTGGGCGGTGACCGCCGACTTCGAAGGCCGGCTCGTCTGCGCGCGCTTCGGGGACGTACGCCCCGACCCGGTACCCGCACCCGTCCCCGGTGCCTGGCGCGGCCCCGACGCCGACGAGTGGACCTCCTCGCTCGGCCGTGACGCGTACATCGCGGGCGTGCGCCGCATCCGCGAGCACATCGAGGCGGGCGAGGTCTACCAGGCCAACCTCTGCCGCGTGATGTCCGCGCCGCTCCCCGATCCGGCGGGAGCCGACGTGGACGCCCTGACCGCGCTGCTCGCGCGCGGCAACCCGGCCCCGTATGCAGGAACGATTCGGCTGCCGGCCCACGGTGTCGAGGTGGCCACCGCGTCCCCCGAGCTCTACCTGCGCCGCACCGGCCGCCGCGTCGAATCCGGCCCGATCAAGGGCACCGGCCGCACCGCCGCCGACCTGCTGCCCAAGGACCACGCCGAGAACGTGATGATCGT
This sequence comes from Streptomyces sp. NBC_00435, assembly GCF_036014235.1. Taxonomy (GTDB): domain Bacteria; phylum Actinomycetota; class Actinomycetes; order Streptomycetales; family Streptomycetaceae; genus Streptomyces. The sequence goes on along the minus strand of NZ_CP107924.1, from coordinate 1,658,366 downwards.
GGACCTCGTCCGCAACGACCTCGGCCGGGTCTGCGCCACCGGCTCCGTCACCGTCCCCGAGCTGTGCGCGCTCGAGGAGCACCCGGGCCTCGTGCACCTCGTCTCCACCGTCGCCGGTGAGCTCGCCGACGGCGCCGGCTGGCCCGAGCTGTTCGCGGCCACCTTCCCGCCAGGCTCCGTCACCGGCGCCCCCAAGTCCTCCGCCCTGCGGATCATCGAAGCCCTGGAGACCGCCCCGCGCGGCCCCTACTGCGGCGGCATCGGCTGGGTCGACGCCGACCGCGGCACCGCGGAGCTCGCCGTCGGCATCCGGACCTTCTGGATCGACCGGGAGGTCCCCGGTGGCGCCCGGCTGCTCTTCGGCACCGGAGCCGGGATCACCTGGGGATCCGACCCCGACCGCGAGTGGGCGGAGACGGAACTGAAGGCAGCCCGCCTGCTGCGGGTAGCGTCAGGGGTCGGCGGTCCGGGCCCGGCGGGACCGGACCCGGCCGGAACGGACGGATACGACAGCGGGAGGACCGTACGGTGAGGATCTGGCTCGACGGAGCACTGCGGGACGCCGACGACGCGAAGGTGTCCGTGTTCGACCACGGCCTGACCGTCGGCGACGGGGTCTTCGAGACGCTCAAGGCGGAGCACGGCGGCACCTTCGCGCTCACCGGGCACCTGGAGCGGCTGACCCGCTCCGCCCGCGGCCTGGGCCTGCCGGACCCCGACCTGGACGAGGTGCGCCGCGCCTGCGCCGCCGTACTGGCGGCCAACCCGCTGCCGCTCGGCCGGCTGCGCATCACCTACACCGGGGGTCTCTCCCCGCTCGGCTCCGACCGCGGCGAGGCCGGCCCGACGCTGATCGTCGCCCTCGCCGGGGCCACCCGCCGCCCGGACACCACCGCCGTCGTCACCGTGCCGTGGGTGCGCAACGAGCGCTCCGCCGTGGTGGGCCTGAAGACCACCTCGTACGCCGAGAACGTGGTCGCGCTCGCCGCCGCCCACCGGAAGGGCGCCTCCGAGGCCCTCTTCGCCAACACCGTCGGGCGGCTCTGCGAGGGCACCGGCTCCAATGTGTTCGTCGTCCTGGACGGGCAGCTGCACACCCCGCCGCTGGGCTCCGGCTGCCTCGGCGGCATCACCCGCGCCCTGGTCGCCGAATGGTGCGGGGCCAAGGAGACCGACCTGCCCCTCGAGGCGCTGGCGCGGGCCGAGGAAGTCTTCCTGACCTCCTCGCTGCGCGATGTCCAGGCCGTCGTACGGATCGACGGGCGCGAGCTGGGCTCAGCCCCCGGCCCCGTCACGGCCGAGGCCATGCGGACCTTCGACGCCCGCTCCGCCGAGGACCCCGACCCGCGGTCCTGACCGCGGGTCGGCACGGGCAGCCGGAACAACCCACTGTCCTTCGGGCCGCGGGGCGGGTAGAACTCGAGTGATGACCACCACCCTGCGGCCGAGCGGGCCGCTTCAGCAGAGCATCGGCGGGGCGCGCTCGCGCCCGTACGAGATCCGCGTCAACAGCAGGCGCGTCGGAGCCCTGCTGCTCGCCGCCGACACCCCCTTCGGGCCGACGGTCGCGGAGATCCGCGACCTCGCCGTGGACGAGCCCGACCGGCGCCGCGGACGCGCCACGGTCGCCGCGCTCGCCGCCGAGGAAGTGCTCCGGGGCTGGGGCTGCCGGCGGGTCCGCGTCTCGGTCCCGGCCGGATCGGCGGGCGGCCTACGGCTGGCCGGCTCCCTCGGGTACGCCGAGTACAGCCGCAACATGGCCAAGGAGCTCCCGGCCGGGCCGCCCGCCCTGTCCGACGGGGTCACCGGCCGCCCGATGACGGAGGCCGAGTTCGCGGCCTGGCTCGCCGCCGCGCTGGAGGGCTACGCGCGGAGCTGGATCAGCCGTGGCATGCCGGCCGAAGCCGCGCGAACGAAGTCCGTGAACGACCACGCGTCCATGCTTCCCCGGGGGCTGGCCACGGAGGGTGTCAGCCTCTCCGTGCTGGAGGCGGCCGGGGTGCCCGTCGGCACGGTGTGGGTCGCGCCGAACGGGGAGGATTCGTACGTCTTCGACGTCGCGGTGGCCGAGGAGCACCGCGGCCGCGGCTACGGCCGGGACCTGATGCTCCTCGCGGAAGGCACCGCCCTCGCCGCCGGCCACCGGGTGCTGGCGCTGCACGTCTTCACCGACAACGTCCCGGCCCTGCGGCTCTACGAGTCCCTCGGCTACCGGACCACGAACTTCAACTACGCCAAGGACCTGATCTAGGGCCTGGCGTCAAACTCCCGCCTGCCGCACGGCGACGGGCCCTAGGGCCGGGCCGGTCCGGCGCCCGGCGCCAGCAGCCGGTCGGCGATCTCCTCGATGCGCCCGCGCAGGCCCTCCTGGCTCTTGCCGCCGTCGAGGCGCTGCCCGTCGATCACATAGGTCGGCGTGCCGGTCACGCCGATCGCCTTGCCCTCGGCCTGGTCGGCGTCCACGATCAGGATGTGCCGGCCGTCGATCAGGGCGGTGTCGAACTCCTCTGCGTCCAGGCCGAGTTCACGCGCCACCTCGACGAGGACGGATTCCCCGCCCTTGCCGAGTTCCGCGGTGCGGGCCAGCACGGCCTCCACGTACGGCCAGCCCTGCCCCTGCTCGACGGCCTCCTCAGCGGCCTGCGCGGCGGCGAAGGCGTGCTTGTGCTTCTCCAGCGGGAAGTGGCGCAGCCGGATGTCCAGCCGGTCGCCGTAGCGGGCCCGCAGGGCGCGTACGTCGTCCAGGGCGCTGTGGCAGTCCGGGCACTGGAGTTCGCACCAGACGTCGAGGATCACGGAATCGGTCATACGCACAGTCTCCCAGCCCCCGCGGACGGGCACCGACCGGGACCTCGGGAGGAGACGGGACCCGGAGATGTCCCGGAGATCCGCCCGCGGCGGGCCCCGGCCGTGGCCAGGGCCGTGGTCGCCGGTGCAGGATGGACAGGGACAGAACGCCCGGCCCGCCGGCCGGGTCCGACCGACCGCACCGCTCCTGGAGGCCCCGCATGCTCGCCGAGACCATCTGCTCCGCGGTGTCCGCGGCGGGCCTGGGCCTCGCCGCGCTGACCGCCTACCGCAAGCGATTCCTCGCGGCCACCCGGATCGCGGCGTATTCCCTGGTGCCCGTCGGTCTGGTGATGACGGGCGTCGTGCAGTGGCTGACCGGGATCGTCTTCAAGCCGACCGTCTGGGTCGGTTTCGGCGTACTGGGACTGGCCTGGCTGCTCTTCATGACCACCCGCGCGATAGAGCGGCGCCGGCTCGGTCCGGGGGAGGAGCCCGCGAAGCGGCCCAAGGCGGCCAAGGGCCGCCCGGCCCCGGAGGCCGTCGCCCCGGCGGCCTCCGCGCCCTCCCTCGCGAACGGCGCCCGCCCGGGGACGGCCCCGGCCGCCGCCCCCGCCGAGGACTTCTCCGACATCGAGGCGATCCTCAAGAAGCACGGCATATGACACGGGACCGGTCACCGCAAGGATTCGGGCCGGGAACCACCTGATCTGACGGATCCGGTGAACTCGCGCGTGGCATCTGGCGTGTTGAGCTCTGTGCGCGGCTCCGCTGCGCCATCATCGCCCCGACATGCTCGACACACCGCAGGGTGAGCCGGCCGTTCCCGCCCCGGTCACCGTCCCCGTCGCCGAGGAGCCGAGAGGCTGCCTCTTCGCGCTCTCCCAGCCGCCCCTGATGATCTTCCTAGGTGTGATCGGCGGCCTGCTGCTGCTCGCCGCCGTACACGATCTCTTCCTGCTCTGAGCCCTGCTCGGACTTGCGCCGGGCCCGGTACGCCGCCACGTGCAGCCGGTTCCCGCAGGTACGGCTGTCGCAGTAGCGCCGGGAGCGGTTGCGGGACAGGTCGACGAAGGCCCGCCGGCAGTCCGGGGCCTCGCAGCGGCGCAGCCGCTCCTGCTCGCCCGAGACCACGATGAACGCCAGCGCCATGCCGCCGTCGGCCGCCAGGTGGTCGCCCACCGAGGCGCCCGGCGCGAAGTAGTGCACGTGCCAGTCGTAGCCGTCGTGGTTCGTCAGCTGCGGGGTGGTGCCGGCGGTCGCGACCAGCTCGTTGATCAGCACGGCGGCCGCACGCGAGCTCGGCGCCGCGAAGGCCTGGGCGAATTTGCCGCGCACCGTCCGTACGCCGGCCAGATCGCGGGCGCTGAGCTCGCCGACGTCGCTGATCGCGTACTCGTGGACGAAGGCGCGCAGCGCGTTCACGTCCGCCAGTCCGTCGGAATTCTCCGTCTCGGCCGTGGTGTTCACCAGCGCGACGACGACGTCGAGCGCACGACGGGTGTCGTGGGGGATCTGCACGGGGTCTCCCTGATGGGCCGGGCCTGCGGTGACGGGTCTACCGCCGCCGCTGGCCGACTCTAGCGGGTCGCCCCAAGCGCACCGGCGCCGTCCGCGCGGGTGGCTCCCACGTGAACAGCGCCGACACTTCCGTATGTGGTTGTCCGCCGTGCACCGTCGCCCCGAGTCGGACGGTGTCGTGCGGCCCCCGGCCGGGGCCGGGAGAAGGTTCCCTCTGTAGGCCTGGCTCAGGATTCGGCCAGGATGTGGGAGAGCTCCTTGTCGAGGTCGAAGTGCCGGTGTTCGGTTCCTGGTGGAACCGCGGCGTCCGTCCGCTTGAGGAACGACTCCAGTGCTCGGGCGGGTGCTTCGAGCAGTGCTTCTCCCTCCGGTGAGCTCAGGGCGATGCAGACGACTCCCTGACCGTGGCTGCGGGACGGCCATACGCGGACGTCGCCGGTACCGGTGGGCCGGTGAAGGCCCTCGGCGAGGAGGTCGCGGGCGAATACCCATTCGACCGTCTCCTCGGCGCCGGTGTGGAAGGTGGCGTGCACGGCGTAGGGATCGGCCGTGTCATACCGCAGGCCCGCGGGAACAGGCAGTGAGGACTCGCTCGACACAACGAGGCGCAGGTGCAGCTCGCAGCTGACCGTGGTGTTCATAAGCGCCAGGGCCTTTCGCTCAGTGTGCGCTCGGGGATTCGCACGTCGGCGAAATCGACATGCCACCTACGGTGCCGTTGTAAACCCCTCTGACCGTTTTGCGGACCTCTGGGTCCCTCGGACGGCGGATCCAAACAGTCATTCACGTGTGCTGCGCGCTCCGGTAGATTCGACCCCATGAACACGGGGAGTGACCGCGAGGCCAACGAGTCCGCGACCGAATCCGCAGTCGAATCCGCAGTCGATTCCGCAGCTGGTCCCGCAGCCGGGTCCGCCGCGGCGGAAGAGGCGCCGCACGTCTCGAAGGCGCCCGCCTTCATCAAGGCCCGCCGGGGGCTGCACCTGAGCTGGCAGGTCGGCGTCTTCGTCGTCGGCCTCGCCGTCATCGGAGCGGGCATCGCCATGCTGGTCCTGCCCGGCCCGGGCTGGGTCGCGATCTTCGCGGGCCTGGCGATCTGGGCCACCGAATTCGCCTGGGCCCACCTCGCCCTTCGCTGGACCAAGCGCAAGGTCAGCGAGGCCGCGCAGAAGGCGCTGGACCCCCGGGTTCGCCGCCGCAACATCATCCTGACCAGTGTCGGACTCGTCGTCGCGGGCGCCTTGATCGGCTTCTACCTGTGGAAGTACGGGCTCGTCCTGCCCTGGAACATCAAGGACCAGTGAGCCCGCCCGGCCATGCGCCCGCCCACGTGGCCGCCCATGGCAAAGGGCACCGCTGACATGCGGTAATGTTTGCGGTGCGTCCGGGCGATTAGCTCAGTGGGAGAGCACTTCGTTCACACCGAAGGGGTCACTGGTTCGAACCCAGTATCGCCCACCCGGACCAGAGGCCCGGAGACTTTCACAGTCTCCGGGCCTCTGACGTTTTCCCCCGTACGGCCCACCCCCCGGGGAGCCGGACGGGCTACGTCAGCCGGCCGATCGCCTCCCGCAGCCGGCGGGCGTCGCGCAGCCGCTTCTCGTACGTGGCCCCCACCGCGAGCAGCAGGACCCCCGCCAGCGCCGGCGGCAGCCAGCGGGGCAGCGCGTCCACCACCTGGATCACGTACGGGGTCAGCTCGTGCAGCGCCACCGCCACCAGCGTCGCCCCGCCCAGCAGCAGCGGGGCCCGGAGCCGGCGGCGGGCTCCGGCCAGGGTCACCGCGAGCGCCCCCGCCCCCAGCAGCAGCGGCCGCAGCCAGTGCGGGTCGCCCCACACCGCGAGGGTGCTCGGCAGCAGGGTCGCCGCCAGACCGGGCCCGTACGCCGTCCAGGACGCGGCCCGCGGATCCCGGCGCCGCCGCAGGAAGCCCACCGCCAACGCCGCCGCCGTCACCGGCAGGGTGTAAGCCTCGGGCACCGTGACCCCCGACGCGGCGAGCCGCACCCAGGTCGCCGCCAGGAACAGCGCCCCGGCCGGCCAGCCGGCCGCCGAGCGCCGCTCGGGCCGTACCGCCGCCCCCGCGCACACCACCCCGGCCAGCGCCAGGACCAGCGCGAGCACCGGGGCGTCCCCGGCGGCCAGGGCCACCGCGAGGAGCCCCGCGCCGGCCGCCGCGACCTCCGCGGGGGCCCGTACGCCGCCGAGCCGGGGCCCGAGCGCCGCCACCGCCGCAGGGACCACCAGCACCGGGGGAGCCCACCAGGCCACCGGCCGGTCCAGCAGCGCGCCCAGCGCCACCGCGAGCAGCGCGGCGTACCCGACGGCGAACGCCGCGGCCCCAGCACGGGCCCAGGCCGGGGCGGCCCGGTACGCCGCTCCCGCCGCGCAGGCCGCCCCCAGCAGCCCGAACACCCCGAAGGTGGCCAGTCGGCCGTCCAGGGCCGCCACGGACACGCTCCCGGCCCCCACCAGCGCGCAGGCGCCCGCCGCGAAACCGGGTCCGGCGGCGGCCGGGGCCGTGGACCGCAGTGCGAGCGCGCCCGCCGTCAGCGTCACCACGAGCTGGACCGCGAAGACCGCTCCCGGCGCCGCCGGGCACAGCACCACCGGGGCCGTGAACAGGCCCGCCCAGCCCAGGACCACCGCGGCCACCCCCGGTTCGGGGCGACCCGGCAGCACCCGGGCCAGCCACCACGCGGCGCCGGCCGTCAGCAGCAGCACCACCAGGGGCGCCGCCCCCAGCGCGGTCCCGGCCGCCGGGGCGGGCGTCGTCGCCGACCAGACCTCCTCCAGCACCCGAAGCCGGCCCACCAGCACCGTCGCCACCCAGGCCGTGGCCGACACCGCCTGCAGGGCGGCCACCCCGGCACCGGCCCACGCGAGGCCGCGCCGGACCGCAGCCGGGAGCGCGGGCACCCGCAGGGCACCCAGCAGGGGCAGCGCCACCACCAGGTAGGCCACCGCCGCCCAGGGCGGGCGCAGCTGCGGCGCCGCCGGGCCGCCCAGTGCCGCCACCATCGCGAGGGCCCCGGCCGCGGCGAACACCGCCGGCACCCCGGCCGCCCGCCAGGCCACCGCCACCGCCAGCACGGCCACCGCCGCCAGCAGCGCCGAGGAACCCAGCGCCGCGCCCGTCGATCCCGCGGCCACCGACTCCGCCAGGCCCGTCAGCAGCGCCGCGCCGCCCGCCACCGAGCCCGCCGTCCCCGCCCAGCGGGCCAGCCGGCCCGGCCTGAGCAGCGCGAACCCCGCGTCCAGCGCGGCCGTCGCCAGCAGCGCCCAGCCCACGTCCGGCCCGGTCGCCCCGGCGGCCAGTGCCGCGAGCGGCAGTGGGAGCTGCGCCGTCAGCAGGGCCGCGGCCGGCGGGATCCTCAGTGCCGTCGGGGACTGACCGGCCGCCGGAGTCCGCCCGGCCTGCGCCCATCCGGCCAGCGCCCACCCGTACGCGGCCCACACCGCGGCCAGCACCGCGGCCGCCCCCGCCGCGTACGCCGTGCCGTCCGTCCCCGGCATGCCCACGGCGTACAGCGCGTACGCGTCCAGCACCGTCAGCAGCAGACCGACCGCGGCCACCGCCTCGGCGGTCGAGCGCAGTCCGCGGCGCAGCAGCGCGGCGGGGAGACCCAGCGCCGCCGCCGTCACCGCGGCGAGTACCGCGCTGCGCCCGGCGAGGCCCAGGGAGCCCCAGCTGACCAGCGTGAACGCCAGAGCCGCGACCGCCAGCAGGACCGCTCCCAGGATCAGCAGCACGTTCTGCGCGCCGGGCGCCGGGGTCTGCGGCCCCGGTCCCCGCCCCGGCCGGGGCGGTTGGGCCTGCACACCCCAGGCCAAGGGGGCCCGGCCGCGCAGCAGCCACTCCCGGCGGCTCAGCAAATAGTGCCGCCGGGCATCGAGTTGAAACAGTTCGCGGTCGATGAGCGCCAGCTCTTCGCCCGGCGGCAGGGGGTTCTCCATGTTCGCAGTGTGGTGCCGATCACGCCGTCAGGACATGGGTGCGGGTACTCATCCCGGGATGAGTTCTTGCTGAGTACGGGGTGCGCGCCCCCGTCGCGAGCAAGACTGGGGGCATGGACCGAACCCGCTGCGGCGCAGGCGCCGGCAAGGCAGCACCCGGCAGGGCGCGCCCCGGCACGTCTGGCTCCGACGGCCGCGGCGCCGACGGCCGCGGCTCCGACGCCCGCGGCTCCCACGATCGCTGGACCCGCTACCGCTTCCGTGAGGTGTGGGACCTGGACGCCGCGCCCGCCCGCGTCTACGCCGCCCTGGAGCGCCCCGAGTCGTACCCCCTGTGGTGGCCCCAGATCCACGCGGTCGTCCCCACCGGCGACGGGCACAGCGGCACCGCCCTCATTCGCTCCGCCCTCCCGTACACCTTGCGCGTGACCGCGGACGCACTCCTGCGTGATCCCGTGCGCGGGATCCTGGAGGTCGCCCTGCGCGGGGACCTGGAGGGCTGGGCGCGGTGGACCGTACGGCCGCGACCCGGTGGCGCGCGGGCCCTGTACGAGCAGGAGGTCGAGGTGCGCCGCCCGCTCATGCGGTGGCTCGCGCTCCCCGGCCGGCCGGTGTTCCGGCTCAACCACACCCTGATGATGCGGGCCGGCCGGCGCGGGCTCGCCGCACATCTGGCGGCCGGACCGGAAGCGGTTTGAACCAGCCCCGAGCCTTCTGTATTGTTCAGTCCGTTCCCGGGCGATTAGCTCAGCGGGAGAGCACTTCGTTCACACCGAAGGGGTCACTGGTTCGATCCCAGTATCGCCCACCGGGACAGGCCGGTCCGTCTGCTGACGGACCGGCCTTCCGCATGTACGGGGACCTCCGCGCGGGCTCCGCTCAGGCCGCCGCGGGCAGTTCCGGCCGCAGCGGCCAGTGCGGATCCACCGGCTCAGGCGTCCCCTGCCGCGCGAACCACGCCTGCAGTCCCCGCGCCTGGGCCGCGTGCCACACCTGCTGGAGCGTGTGCAGCTCCGCGGGCGTCAGCCGCTCCAGCCGGCCCGCGAACCGGCGCCCCACCGCCCGTACGAGCTCCAGTGAGGCCAGCGCGTCCGCGCCCGCGTCGTGGGCCCCCTCCAGCTCTATCCCGTAGTGCGCGCACAGATCCGTCAGCGTGCGCCGCCCCTTGCGGTAGCGGTCCAGATGCTTGTCCAGCACCCGCGGATCCAGCACCGTCAGCGGCCGGTTGTCCAGGTAGCGCGCCAGCGAGGACGCCCGGTGCCGGCGCAACTCCCGGTCCAGCAGTGTCAGATCGAACGGCGCGTTCATCACCACCACCGGCCGGCCCGCCACCTGCTGCTCCCCGAGCGCGCGGGCTATCTCCTCCACCACCGGCGCGGGCCAACGCCCGTTGCGCTGGAGGTGGTCATCGGTCAGACCGTGCACTTCCGTGGCCCCCGGAGGTACCGGGATGCCGGGATTGACCAGCCAGCGCGTCGAACGGACCCGGCCGCCCGCGCACTCCTGCACGATGAGCGCGGCGGACACGATCCGGTCCCGCTCCACGTCCACCCCGGTCGTCTCAGTGTCGAATGCGGCCAGCGGGCCCTCGTACCAGCGTGTCATGGCGAACTCCTCGTCACCCGTCGGCAGATGGGGCGCACCCGGGCACCGCGCCCCAGGCCCCGCCACCCTTGCCCGAATCGGTGATACCCGTGCTCTTTGCCCCGTACGCCGTTTGCGGCACGCCGACTGCGGAGACAACTCCAGTGGGGGACCGCACACATGACCGGTCGTCAACCCCGACACCCTGACACGGACCCGATCCGGCCTGACACGGCCGAGCCCGGAAGGCATGGGGAGCCGGCCATGGCGCTCGCGCAGCCCGAACCGGGCGGGATGCCGGCGCTGCAGATCGATCCGCGGAGCGACCCGCGGAGCGGACCGCTGCGCGGCACACTCGCCACCACCGCCTGCATGGAGACCCTCCAGGTGGGATACCTGCACGCCGTCGCCGCCGCGGCCGGCTGCTCGCTGTCCCAGCCCTTTCCGGACAACGGCATCGACTGGCACGTCAGCCACGGTGCCCCCGAGCACGTCGTCGACGACGAGGTGACCATCAAGGTGCAGCTGAAGGCGACCTACCAGATACCGCCCAGACCGGCCGGGCCCTCCTTCGGCTTCACCCTCGACAACGAGCACCTGGTGAAGCTCGCCCGCTCCCCGGTCGCCGTGCACAAGATCCTCGTCGTCATGCTCGTCCCGCGCGCACGCGATCAGTGGCTGAGCGCCGGGCACGACCGGCTCGACCTGCGGCACTGCTGCTACTGGACCAATCTCGCCGGACACCCCGTGACCGGCCGGCGCCGGACCACCGTACGGATCCCGACCACGCGGATCTTCGACGACCGGGCGCTCTGCGAGATCATGACCCGGGTCGGGTCGGGAGGGACACCTTGATGAACTGGCAGTCACCGCACCTGGAGCCGCTCCCGTCACCGGACTTCGCCTCCGGCGCCCCGGACCCCGCGCAGGTCGACCCGCTCGTGCTCGGCGCGCTGCTGCACCGGCACGGCTGGCTGCGCCGGGGTGGCGCCGCCGGACGGTACGGGCGCTGGACGCCGCCGGCCCCGTACGCGACGGGCAGCGGGGCCACCAGCCTCCTCGTTCCCGAGAGCCGGGCCTTCCCCGACTGCGCCGACCTGCTCGAGGAGGCGCTCACCGCGCTCTCGCGCAGCGCGCTGCCGTCGGCCCGCGAGGTGCTCTACGGACTCAGCGTGCCCAGCGACGAGGTCCGCTGGGACCGCGAGATCCCGCAGGGGGCGTACGGATTCCAGGGCGAGGCCGACTGGACGGTCCAGGAACAGCTCCGCTCGGCCGCCCGCCAGCTCCTGCTCGCCGGGGCACTGGCCGACCGGGCGCGGGCCGGGTACTACGGCGCCCGGCACCGCGGCCAGGCGGAGCGGGCGCTGGACGGGGTCCTGGTGGGGCCGGCTCCGGGAGGACGGCGGCTGACCGCGTACGTCCCCGTCGACGGGGGCCGCGGCACCGTGATCCGGCTGCACCACGCGCTGCACGCCACCCGCGAGGCGGTGGACTACCAGCGGGCCACCGGCGGCATGGAGGCCTTCGACGCGGCGGTGGAGGCCGGGGTCAGTCGGGAACTGGCCGAGGCGCTGATCGCGTTGGTCCACGGCACGGAGGGGGCCCGGGTCGCGCTCGCGTGGGCCCCGGCGGCGGGGGTCCCGGCGGGGTGCGCGGCCCGGCCGGAGCCGGTGGAGTTCTCGCCCGGCGACCTGCCGGTGCTCCGGGACGCGGCCGCGCGCTACACGAGGGACGAGCCGGCGGTCCCGGTCCGGGTGGCGGGCGCGGTGGTCCGGATGCGCCGCTCGGCACCGGGCGGCGGGGGCACGGTGCGGCTGCGGGTACTGGCCGGGGCGGAGATCCCGTACGTCCGGGTGGTGCTCGACGAGGAGTCGTACCGCGTGGCGGGCCACGCGCACCTGGTCGGACTGCCGATCCGGGTCAGCGGCCGGCTCCAGCGCCGGGGCGGGTTCCGGCGGCTGACGGACGCCACGGACGTCCGGCCGGTACCACTGGACGAGGTCGAGCGGGACCGGCTGATGAAGTCGCTGGAGGAGTCCCTGGGGGAGTCCTTCGACCCGGGGGACGTCCTGCCGTCCGACGAATAGCCCGAAACGGGCGGTGGGAAGGGGTGAACCCCTTGCCCGCCGCCCGCTCCCCCCTTTTCAGGCTGCGGCCCCATAGTCGTCATCCCCTGGCCGGTAGGCAATCTTTAATGAAATCGGCTCTAGGGCGTTTCCAGCCGGTCCGTTGCGGTTTACCCCTAAGTGAGCAGCGCTTTTAGGTAAGTGGGCAGCTGCTCTTGGCGTGTTTTCGCCCTGCCGGGATTTCATTAAAGGCTCATTCGGGAGGTCGGGTGAGGGTGCGGGGGCCCCGGCCGGGGGTGGGGCGGAGGGTGGGACGGTGGCGTGCGTGCCGGGCGTGGGCGCGGGTCCTGGCGGGGGAGCCAGTAACCGTTTCGCGGGGGAGGGGGTCGGCTCGGTACGATTCAGGCGCGCAGTGTTCGCTCGCGCACCCCCTGAGTCAGGAGTGACCGGTGTCAGACGTCCGTGTGTTCATCCAACGCGATTCCGAGCGGGACGAGCGCGTGGTGGCCACGGGCACTACGGCGGCGGAGCTCTTCGCCGGCGAGCGCACCATCGTCGCCGCGCGCATCGCCGGCGAGTTGAAGGACCTCGCGTACGAGGTGAAGGACGGCGAGACCGTCGAGCCCGTGGAGATCTCCTCCCCGGACGGCCTCGACATCCTGCGCCACTCGACCGCGCACGTCATGGCGCAGGCCGTGCAGGAGCTGTTCCCCGAGGCCAAGCTGGGCATCGGCCCGCCGGTCCGGGACGGCTTCTACTACGACTTCGACGTGGCGAAGCCCTTCACCCCCGATGACCTCAAGGCCATCGAGAAGAAGATGCAGGAGATCCAGAAGCGCGGCCAGCGTTTCGCCCGCCGCGTCGTCACCGACGAGGCGGCCCGCGAGGAACTCGCGGACGAGCCGTACAAGCTCGAGCTCATCGGCATCAAGGGTTCGGCTTCGACCGACGACGGTGCGAACGTCGAGGTGGGCGGTGGCGAGCTGACCATCTACGACAACTTCGACGCGAAGACCGGCGACCTGTGCTGGAAGGACCTCTGCCGCGGTCCCCACCTGCCGACCACCCGCAACATCCCCGCGTTCAAGCTCATGCGCAACGCCGCCGCCTACTGGCGCGGCAGCGAGAAGAACCCGATGCTCCAGCGCATCTACGGCACCGCGTGGCCGTCGAAGGAGGAGCTGAAGGCCCACCTCGACTTCCTCGTGGAGGCCGAGAAGCGCGACCACCGCAAGCTCGGCACCGAGCTCGACCTGTTCTCCGTACAGGACGAGATCGGCTCCGGCCTGGCCGTCTTCCACCCGCGCGGCGGCGTCATCCGGCGCACCATGGAGGACTACTCGCGCAAGCGGCACGAGGAAGAGGGCTACGAGTTCGTCTACACCCCGCACGCCACCAAGGGCACCCTCTTCGAGAAGAGCGGCCACCTGGACTGGTACGCGGAGGGCATGTACCCCCCCATGCAGCTCGACGGTGGTACCGACTACTACCTCAAGCCCATGAACTGCCCGATGCACAACCTGATCTTCGACGCGCGCGGCCGCTCCTACCGCGAACTGCCGCTGCGCCTCTTCGAGTTCGGCACCGTGTACCGGTACGAGAAGTCCGGCGTCGTGCACGGCCTGACCCGCTCGCGCGGCTTCACCCAGGACGACGCCCACATCTACTGCACCAAGGAGCAGATGGCGGAGGAGCTCGACCGCACGCTGACCTTCGTGCTGAACCTGCTCCGCGACTACGGTCTGACCGACTTCTACCTGGAGCTGTCGACCAAGGACCCGGAGAAGTTCGTCGGCTCGGACGAGGTCTGGGAAGAGGCCACCGCGACCCTCCAGCAGGTGGCCGAGAAGCAGGGTCTGCCGCTGGTCCCGGACCCGGGCGGCGCCGCGTTCTACGGCCCGAAGATCTCGGTCCAGTGCCGCGACGCGATCGGCCGTACCTGGCAGATGTCGACCGTCCAGCTCGACTTCAACCTCCCGGAGCGCTTCAACCTGGAGTACACCGGCCCGGACGGCACCAAGCAGCGCCCGGTCATGATCCACCGCGCGCTGTTCGGTTCCATCGAGCGGTTCTTCGCCGTACTGCTGGAGCACTACGCGGGCGTCATGCCGCCGTGGCTCGCCCCGGTCCAGGCGGTCGGCATCCCGATCGGCGACTCGCACATCGAGTACCTGCAGGAGTTCGCCGCCGAGGCGAAGAAGAAGGGCCTGCGGGTCGAGGTGGACGCCTCGTCCGACCGGATGCAGAAGAAGATCCGCAACCAGCAGAAGCTCAAGGTCCCCTTCATGATCATCGTCGGTGACGAGGACATGGCCGCGGGCACCGTCTCCTTCCGCTACCGCGACGGCTCGCAGGAGAACGGTGTGCCGCGCGACCAGGCGCTGGCCAAGCTCGTCGACGTCGTGGAGCGCCGCGTACAGGTCTGACGCGTACGAACGTGATGCGGGCCGAGCCCCCGGGGAACTCAGTTCCCCGGGGGCTCGTCCTCGTCCTCCCGCCGGAAGGCCTGGAGCATCCAGGCGGAGAACGAACCCGTCACCGCTCCCAGCAGCGCCAGCCCGCCGGCCATCATGAACGCCGCGATGATCCGGCCCCCCGGGGTCACCGGGGCCATGTCCCCGTAGCCCACCGTCGTCAGCGTCTCGCACACCCACCACACCGCGTCCCCGAGGGTGCGGATCGAGGCCCCGGGGGCCCTGCGCTCGAAGTGGTGGACCCCGAGGGCGCCCGCGAAGCCGAGCAGCCCGGCCGACAGGCCGGCGTACGACATCACGCGGGCGTACAGGTTCCGGCGCGGGCGGTTGTACCGGGCCTGGATCGCGTCGTGGACCTTGACCATGCGCAGCGGCCGCAGCAGCGGTAGGAGAACGATCAGCGTGTCCAGCACGTGCAGGCGCACGAAACGCGGGGGCCGCATGCCGCTCAGGGCCAGCCGCACCGCGTAGTCCACGACGAAGCACAGCCAGGTCAGCATCACGAGGCCGACGCCGACGGCCCGTACGAGCGGGTGGACCTCGTAGGCCAGGACGGCGAGCGTGAAACCGGCGAGGAAGATCAGGGAGGCGAAGAACAGCGGCAGTTCGGTCCGGCGTTCCCACGCCTGGTCGCGGCTCTCGGGTGCATCGTGCATGGGGTCAGCATCGCGGCCCCGCAGCCGGTGTTCGCCCCGGCGACACGCCGCGACGGGGCAAGGTCATATGCTGCATCCCATGACGATTGAGCCGGAGCAGCAGATCGGTGTGGGCACGCAGGACGCGTTCCAGCGTCTGTGGACGCCTCACCGGATGGCCTACATCCAGGGGGAGAACAAGCCGACCGGGCCGGAGGCCGGGGACGGCTGTCCCTTCTGCGGGATTCCGGACATGTCCGACCAGGACGGGCTGGTCGTGGCCAGGGGCAAGCACGTCTACGCCGTACTGAACCTCTACCCGTACAACGGCGGCCACCTCATGGTCGTGCCGTACCGGCACGTCGCCGATTACACGGACCTGGACGCCGCCGAGACCGCCGAGCTCGCCGAGCTGACGAAGCGGGCGATGATCGCCCTGCGCAAGGCCTCCGGCGCGCACGGTTTCAACATCGGCATGAACCAGGGCCAGGCCGCCGGCGCGGGCATCGCCGCGCACCTGCACCAGCACATCGTGCCCCGCTGGGGCGGGGACACGAACTTCATGCCGGTGGTGGGCCACACCAAGGTGCTGCCCCAACTCCTCGCGGACACCCGCCAGATGCTCGCCGACGCCTGGCCCACGGACTAGACCCGTTCGGTCGGCCCGGTCGACCGTGCCCCGGCCGACGGTGCCCGGCCCGTCGGCCGGGGCACCGTCGCGTCGCCGGGGCTCACGCGTCGTAGACGTCCGCCTTGCGGGGTGCGGCTTCCTGGACCATGCCGCTGACGATCATCGAGCGGTTGGTGAAGCGCTCGATGTCCACGCCGTTCTCCTCCAGGACCCGCATCGCGGCGGCGTGCACCGCGCGCAGGACCGGGGTCGCGGCGCGCATCGCGTCGTCCGCCATGAAGCGGTGGCGCCACGGCTGGTCGGCCCAGACGTGGCGGACGCCGAAGGGCTCGGGCAGTACGAGCTTGCCGCCCAGGTAGTCCAGGAGCGGGGGGTACCAGGTGAACGGGGCGCGCACGGCGAGGCGAACGACCTCGCTCGTGTCGACCAGGGGGCGCCGCAGCTCCACGGTCTCCCAGAAGCGTATGGACTTGGCGACCTCGTCGACCGGGGCCTTCGACTTGGTGGTGAACAGGCCGTTCACCGGACCGAGGGCGTGGCCGGTGACCTCCACGCGCAGGGTCTTGTAGAGCACGGTGACCGTGACCAGCATGGTGATGACGAGCTGGCCGTCCCAGAGCGGGTACTGGATGCCGAGGTAGTGCCGGTTGCCGGCGCTGAACTGCTGCTCGTTGCAGATCCGGGTGATCTCGTGCGGCTTGACCAGGAAGGTGTCCACGTCCGCTCCGGTGGGGCGGGTCACTTCCTTGGCGCCCTCGCCGACCGGGGTGACGATCCAGTGGGTGATCGAGGCGGGCGGCAGCCCTCCGGTGTGCAGGGGGCCGCGCTCCAGCTTGCGCAGCTGGGTGTCGATCGCGCGGATGACGTCCCAGCTGCGGAAGGGGTGGATCTCCGAGCCCTCGTTCTTGGGCGCGAGCTCCTCGGCCAGCTGCCAGCTGCCCCAGCGCGTGCCCATGCCGAGTATGCCCTTGGGGCCGGCGTAGAAGACGGAGTTGCTGCGGCCCTCGGCGGTGAGCTTGGCCAGGGAGTGGCGCAGGTCCTCGCGGGCCTTCTCGTCCGGGTTCCCGGGGACGGCCTCGGGAATCTTGGCGGCCACCCCGCCGCCGCCGGCGAGGAGGCCGTCCCAGCGCGAGCGCAGGTCCTCGGCGGTGGCCTCGCAGAGCCGGCGGGCGAAGAACCAGCCGAGGGCCGGGGCGATGACCATGGCCCGGACGTAGAGGCCGAGGAGGCCGGTCAACGGGAGCCGGAACATCAGGACGGCGACCACGAGACCCACACCGACCAGGAGCGCGGTGCCCATCCAGGAGGCGCGCTTGGCCTTGGAGCCGGCCAGGGCCTTGCGGGCCCAGAAGAGGCCGAGCCACAGCAGCAGGCCCGGGAGGAACAGCACTCCGCAGACGAGCATGATCAGGCGGAGTTTGCTGTCGCGCTCCTTGCGGATGCGGGAGGCGGCCAGGCAGTGCTCGACCACGGTCTGCGGGTCGGCGCCGAAGGACTGGATGAGGGGCTTGCGGGTGGGCGGGATCGTGCGGGCCTCGACGGCGCGGCAGAAGGCCTCGCCGAGGTTCGGTTCGAGGAGGGAGATCCTGCCGGGCTTGACGACGGACTCGTGGTACTCGTTGTTGGCGGCGAGGATGGTCTCCAGCTTGGTGTCGCGTCCGCCGTCCCGGTAGGCGGCCGATGCGAGGGCATTGGTCGCCGCCGTCTGGCCGCCGCCGCCTTGCAGCGGGATCTGTGCCCCGGGCCTGAAGTCGAATCCGTCGTCCGCCACCGCTGCCCCCATCGCTGTGCGTCGTGCTCGTGCTCTGTCCGGGTGGTCTACCCGTTCGTGCTCCCCGCCTCACCGCGCCGACGAGCCTATCGGCCGATTCCTCCCCGTGGTCATGGGACAGGCAAATGCCGCCCACCGCAACTTCGTTGGGTGGGCGACCCTGGGTGACACTATGTCAAATGACTCCCCTTCTCTGCCTGTTCGCGTAGCTTGTCCGCTATCTGTGGCGGCATCGGCTCGTGACGCGCGTACGTGCGGCTGAACAGCCCGGTGCCGTGCGACACGGAGCGCAGCTCGACGGCGTACCGGCCGATCTCGATCTCGGGGATCTCGGCGAGGACGCGGGTGCGGCCGGGGCCCGCCCGGTCGGTGCCGACGACGCGCCCGCGGCGTCCCGCGAGGTCGTTCATGACGGGGCCGACGTACTCGTCGGGGACGAGCACGGCCAGCTCGGCGACGGGTTCGAGGAGCTGGACGGCGGCCTCGGCGGCGGCCTCGCGCAGGGCGAGCGCGCCGGCCGTCTGGAAGGCGGCGTCGGAGGAGTCCACCGAGTGCGCCTTGCCGTCGATCAGGGTGACGCGCACGTCGACCAGCGGGTAGCCGGCCGCGACCCCCCGGGCGGCCTGCGCGCGCACCCCCTTCTCGACGGACGGGATGAACTGGCGGGGGACGGCTCCGCCGACGACCTTGTCGACGAACTCGATGCCGCTGCCGGGCGGCAGCGGCTCGACCTCGATCTCGCAGACGGCGAACTGGCCGTGCCCGCCGGACTGTTTGACGTGCCGGCCCCGCCCGGCGGCCTTGGCGCCGAAGGTCTCGCGGAGGCTGACCCGGTGGGGTACGGGGTCGACCTGGACCCCGTACCGGGTGCGCAGCCGCTCCAGCGCGAGGTCCTGGTGCGCCTCGCCGAGGCACCACAGCACCAGCTGATGGGTGTGCGGGTTCTGTTCGAGCCGCATGGTGGGGTCCTCGGCGACGAGCCGCGCCAGGCCCTGGGAGAGCTTGTCCTCGTCGGCCTTGCTGTGGGCCTCGATGGCGAGGGGGAGCAGCGGGTCGGGCATGGACCAGGCCTCCATCAGGAGGGGGTCGTCCTTGGCGGAGAGGGTGTCGCCGGTCTCGGCGCGGGTGAGTTTGGCCACGCAGGCCAGATCGCCCGCGACGCAGTGCGCGAGGGTGCGCTGCTGTTTGCCGAAGGGGGAGGTCAGCGCGCCGATCCGCTCGTCGACATCATGGTCCTCGTGGCCCCGGTCCGTCAGTCCGTGACCGCTGACGTGGACGGTCGCGTCGGGGCGCAGGGTGCCGGAGAAGACGCGGACGAGGGAGACGCGGCCGACGTAGGGGTCGGAGGAGGTCTTGACCACCTCGGCGACCAGCGGGCCGTCCGGATCGCAGCTGACGGCGGGCCGGGCGGAGCCGTCGGGGCTGGTGACGGCGACGGGCGCGCGCTCCAGGGGGGTGGGGAACCCGCCGGTGATCAGCTCGAGGAGTTCCACGGTGCCCAGGCCCTTGCGGGCGCCGTCGGCGGCGGGGGCCGCCATCAGGACCGGGTGGAAGGTGCCGCGGGCGACGGCGCGCTCCAGGTCGTCCACGAGGGTCTTGAGGTCGATGTCCTCGCCGCCGAGGTAGCGGTCCATGAGGGTCTCGTCCTCGCTCTCGGCGATGACGGCCTCGATCAGGCGGGCCCGGGCGTCGGTGATGAGGGAGAGTTCGCCGGGGTCCGGGTCGCGTTCGACGCGGTCGCCGGAGCTGTAGTCGTACACGCGCTGGGAGAGCAGCCCGAGCAGGCCGGCCACCGGAGCGTGGCCGTCCGGGCCGGCGGGGCCGTGGAGGGGGAGGTAGAGCGGGCGGACGGCGTCGGGGTCGTCGGCGCCGAAGGCGTCGTCGCAGACGGAGGTCATCTGTGTGTAGTCGGCGCGGGCGGCCTCCAGGTGCGTGACGACGATGGCGCGCGGCATGCCGACGGCGGCGCATTCGTCCCAGACCATGCGGGTGGCCCCGGAGAGCCCGTCGCCGTCCTCGGCGGCCGAGACGACGAAGAGGGCCGCGTCGGCGGCGCGCAGACCGGCCCGGAGCTCCCCGACGAAGTCGGCGTACCCGGGGGTGTCAAGAATGTTGATCTTGATTCCGGCCCACTCGACGGGGACCAGGGAGAGCTGGACGGACCGCTGGCGCCGGTGCTCGATCTCGTCGTAGTCGGAGACGGTGGCGCCGTCCTCGACGCGGCCGGCCCGGTTCACCGCGCCGGCGGTCAGGGCCAGGGCCTCGACCAGGGTGGTCTTGCCGGATCCGCTGTGGCCGACCAGCACGACGTTCCGTACGGAGGCCGGGCGATCGGCCGTCGGTGCTCTGCCGGCGGCTCCGGCTTGGTGTGATGTGGCTCCCATGACGCTCGTGCCTCCCGATTGGAGAGGAAATGGGCTCCTTCGAGCTTTGCACTGCCGTCACACTGCGTCCATACGTCGTACCGGAGCCGCCCGGGCGGGCGGCCGGAACGTGGCGAACGGCCCGAGAACGGCTCACGTCGTGTGAACCGGTGGGTGCGCGGCACTGACGGGCCGGGGCCCTGGCTACGATGGGCCAGCCGGTGGCCGTGGTGGCCGTGCGGCCCAGCGACCCTCCGGGAAGGCCATGCTGAACAAGTACGCGCGTGCATTCTTCACGCGTGTTCTCACGCCATTCGCCGCTTTTCTGCTCAGGCTGGGAGTGAGTCCCGACGCGGTCACCCTCATCGGTACGGCCGGAGTGGTGGCCGGAGCACTGGTCTTCTTCCCCATGGGCGAGTTCTTCTGGGGCACGATCACCATCACGCTCTTCGTCTTCTCCGACCTGGTGGACGGGAACATGGCCCGTCAGGCCGGCGTCTCCAGCCGGTGGGGCGCGTTCCTCGACTCCACCCTCGACCGGGTGGCGGACGCGGCGATCTTCGGCGGGCTCGCGCTCTGGTACGCGGGCTCCGGGAACAACAACGCGCTCTGCGCGGTCGCCATCTTCTGCCTGGCCAGCGGGCAGGTGGTCTCGTACACCAAGGCGCGCGGCGAGTCGATCGGGCTGCCGGTGGCCGTCAACGGGCTCATCGAACGTGCCGAACGCCTGGTGATCACACTGGTCGCGGCCGGTGTGTCCGGGCTGGAGATCTTCGGGGTGCCCTCGTGGATCGGCGTACTGCTGCCGATCGCGCTGTGGGTGGTCGCGGCGGGCTCGCTCGTGACGCTGATCCAGCGCGTGGTGACCGTACGGCGCGAGTCGGCGGAGGCCGACGCGGCCGCCGCCCCCGGCACCGCCGCCACCCCTTCCGAAGGCGGTACGACCTGATGGGCAAGGCTCAGGACAAGCTGGTCGACGGGCTCTACGGGCTCGGTTGGGCCGGGGTCAAGAAGCTGCCCGAACCGGCCGCGGCGGCCCTCGGGCGGCGGATCGCGGACTACGCGTGGAAGCGGCGCGGCAAGAGCGTGCTGCGGCTGGAGTCGAACCTGGCCCGTGTGGTGCCGGACGCGACGCCGGAGCGGCTGCGCGAGCTGTCGCACGCGGGCATGCGCTCGTACATGCGGTACTGGATGGAGTCGTTCCGCCTGCCGACCATGGCCAAGGAACGGTTCAGCACCGACGTGGAGATGAAGGACGACCACATCCTGCGCGAGGCACTCGCCTCCGGGCGCGGAGTCGTGGTCGCCCTGCCCCACCTGGCCAATTGGGACCTCGCCGGTGCCTGGGCCGTCACCCACATCGGAGTCCCGTTCACCACCGTCGCCGAGCGGCTCAAGCCGGAGACCCTCTACGACCGCTTCGTCGCCTACCGCGAGAGCCTGGGCATGGAGGTGCTCCCGCACAACGGCGGCGCCGCCTTCGGCACGCTCGCCCGGCGGCTGCGCTCGGGCGGGCTGGTCTGTCTGGTCGCCGACCGCGACCTGTCGGCGTCGGGGGTGGAAGTGGACTTCTTCGGTTCGGCGACGCGGATGCCGGCCGGACCGGCCCTGCTGGCGCAGCAGACGGGCGCGGTGCTGCTGCCGGCCACCCTGTACTACGGCGACGCGCCGAGGATGAACGGCCGGATCCACTCCCCGGTCGAGGTGCCCGGCAAGGGCACCCGGCAGGAGAAGACGGCCCTCATGACGCAGGCCCTCGCCGACGCCTTCGCGCAGGGCATCGCCGAACACCCGCAGGACTGGCACATGCTCCAGCGGCTGTGGCTGGACGACCTGGAGACCGCCGGCCGGCCCGAGGAGCACTCCGCGTGAAGATCGGCATCGTCTGCCCGTACTCCTGGGACGTTCCCGGCGGCGTCCAGTTCCACATCCGCGACCTGGCGGAACACCTGATCGGCCTCGGCCACGAGGTGTCGGTGCTGGCCCCGGCGGACGACGAGACCCCGCTGCCCCCGTACGTGGTCTCGGCGGGCCGGGCGGTGCCGGTGCCGTACAACGGGTCGGTCGCCCGGCTCAACTTCGGTTTCCTGTCGGCGGCCCGCGTGCGGCGCTGGCTGCACGACGGGGTCTTCGACGTGGTCCACATCCACGAGCCGACCTCGCCCTCGCTGGGACTGCTGACCTGCTGGGCGGCGCAGGGGCCGATCGTCGCCACCTTCCACACCTCCAACCCGCGCTCCCGGGCGATGCTGGCGGCGTACCCGATCCTGCAGCCGGCGCTGGAGAAGATCAGCGCGCGGATCGCGGTGAGCGAGTACGCGCGGCGCACGCTGGTCGAGCACCTGGGCGGCGACGCGGTGGTCATCCCCAACGGGGTGGACGTGGACTTCTTCGCCAAGGCCGACCCGAACCCCGCCTGGTCCGGCCAGACCCTCGGCTTCATCGGCCGGATCGACGAGCCGCGCAAGGGCCTGCCGGTGCTCATGGCGGCCTTCCCCCGCATCGTCGAGCAGTGCCCGGACGTACGCCTCATCGTGGCGGGCCGCGGCGACGAGGAGGAGGCGGTCGCCTCCCTGCCGGCCGCGCTCCGCTCCCGGGTCGAGTTCCTCGGCATGGTTTCCGACGAGGACAAGGCGCGGCTGCTGCGCAGCGTCGACGTGTACGTGGCCCCCAACACGGGCGGCGAGAGCTTCGGCATCATCCTGGTCGAGGCGCTCTCCGCGGGCGCGGCGGTCCTCGCGGCGGACCTCGACGCCTTCGCGCAGGTCCTGGACCAGGGCGCGGCGGGGGAGTTGTTCTCGAACGAGGACCCGGAGTCCCTGGCGGCGGCGGCGATCGCCCTCCTGCGGGACCCGGCGCGCCGGGCGGAACTGAGCGCCCGGGGTTCGGCGCACGTACGCCGCTTCGACTGGTCGACGGTCGCCGCGGACATCCTGGCGGTCTACGAGACGGTGACGGACGGCGCGGCCGCCGTGGCCACGGACGAGCGGGTCTCCCTCCGCACCCGCCTGGGCCTCTCCCGGGACGCGTAGCCCCCTGACCCCGCCGGCCCCGGGCTGTGCCCGGGGCCCCGCGCCTCAACGCCTTCCTCCCCGCAGGGGCGGACCACCCGCCCGGCCCCGCCCACCCACCGCCGGACGGAGCCCCGCGCGTTGAGGGGTAAAGTCGCGGCCCGTGATCGAAACCCTTGTCTGGATTGCCCTCGCGCTCGGCCTCGTCGGGGTGTACCTCAGCTGGACCGCCGGGCGGCTCGACCGGCTGCACTCCCGGATGGACGCCGCGCGGGCCGCGCTCGACGCGCAGCTCGTGCGCCGCGCCTCCGTGGTGCTGGAGGTCGCCACCTCCGGGGTGCTGGACCCCGCCTCCGCCATCGTTCTGTACGAGGCCGCGCACGCCGCCCGGCAGGCCGAGGAGGAGCACCGCGAGGTCGCCGAGAGCGAGCTCAGCCAGGCGCTGCGCGCGGTGTTCTCCGACGCGGGGCAGGTCGACGCGCTCAAGGCCGCTCCGGGCGGTGCGGAGGCCACCGAGGAGCTCGCGGCGGCGGTCCGCCGGGTTCCGATGGCCCGGCGGTTCCTCAACGACGCCGTGCGCGCGGCCCGCGCCCTGCGCCGCCACCGCAAGGTCCGCTGGTTCCGGCTGGCGGGCCACGCGCCCTTCCCGTTGGCCTTCGAGATGGACGACGAGCCTCCGGTGGATCTGGCGGAGCGGCCGTAACTTGTACCCAATGGCCAAATCGCGAGGAGCCACCGGCTGCACATTGGCCCTTGCAGTGGACTGGTCGAGAGGGTTTGCTCGGTCGAGTACCACCAGACCGCCAGTACCACCTGAATTTTCCTTTCGAGTGAGGTCAATCCGTGAGCACGCTTCCCTCCACCCCGCAGTCCGCTGAGTCGGCGATCGGCACCTCCCGCGTCAAGCGCGGCATGGCCGAGCAGCTCAAGGGCGGCGTGATCATGGACGTGGTCAACGCCGAGCAGGCGAAGATCGCCGAGGACGCCGGCGCCGTGGCCGTCATGGCCCTTGAGCGGGTTCCCGCCGACATCCGCAAGGACGGCGGCGTCGCCCGGATGTCCGACCCGAACATGATCGAAGAGATCATCGAGGCCGTCTCCATCCCGGTCATGGCGAAGTCCCGCATCGGCCACTTCGTCGAGGCCCAGGTACTGCAGTCCCTCGGTGTCGACTACATCGACGAGTCCGAGGTCCTGACCCCGGCCGACGAGGTCAACCACTCCGACAAGTGGGCGTTCACCACCCCCTTCGTCTGTGGCGCCACCAACCTGGGCGAGGCCCTGCGCCGCATCGCCGAGGGCGCGGCCATGATCCGCTCGAAGGGCGAGGCCGGTACCGGCAACGTGGTCGAGGCCGTCCGCCACCTGCGCCAGATCAAGAACGAGATCGCCCGCCTGCGCGGCTACGACAACAACGAGCTGTTCGCCGCCGCCAAGGAGCTGCGCGCCCCGTACGAGCTGGTCAAGGAGGTCGCCGAGCTCGGCAAGCTCCCGGTCGTGCTGTTCTCCGCCGGTGGCGTCGCCACCCCGGCCGACGCCGCGCTGATGCGCCAGCTCGGTGCCGAGGGCGTCTTCGTCGGCTCCGGCATCTTCAAGTCGGGCGACCCGGCCAAGCGCGCCGCCGCCATCGTGAAGGCCACCACCTTCTACGACGACCCGAAGATCATCGCGGACGCCTCCCGCAACCTGGGCGAGGCCATGGTCGGCATCAACTGCGACACCCTCCCCGAGTCCGAGCGCTACGCCAACCGCGGCTGGTAGTCATCACCATGACCACCCCCGTGATTGGTGTCCTGGCACTCCAGGGCGACGTACGGGAGCACCTGATCGCCCTGGCCTCGGCTGACGCCGTGGCCAGGCCGGTCCGGCGTCCCGAGGAGCTGGCCGAGGTCGACGCCCTGGTCATCCCCGGCGGCGAGTCCACGACCATGTCGAAGCTCGCCGTGCTGTTCGGCATGCTGGAGCCGCTGCGTGAGCGCGTGCGGGCCGGGATGCCGGTCTACGGCACCTGCGCAGGCATGATCATGCTCGCCGACAAGCTCCTGGACGGCCGTGAGGACCAGGAGACCCTGGGCGGCATCGACATGATCGTGCGCCGCAACGCCTTCGGCCGGCAGAACGAGTCCTTCGAGGCCCAGGTCGACTTCGCGGGCATCGAGGGCGGCCCCGTCGAGGGCGTCTTCATCCGCGCCCCCTGGGTCGAGTCCGTCGGCGCCGCCGCCGAGGTGCTCGCCACGTACGACGGCCACACCGTCGCCGTACGCCAGGGCAATGTGCTCGCCACCTCGTTCCACCCCGAGCTGACGGGTGACGACCGGGTTCACGCGTACTTCGTCGACATGGTGCGCGCGGGGCTGTAATCAGGTCCCGGTAGGATCGGAGACGAACACTGTTGGTGACGCGAAGGAGACAGGCAGATGTCCGGCCACTCTAAATGGGCTACGACGAAGCACAAGAAGGCCGTGGTTGACGCCAAGCGCGGCAAGCTCTTCGCGAAGCTGATCAAGAACATCGAGGTCGCGGCCCGCATGGGCGGCGCCGACATCGATGGCAACCCGACCCTCTTCGACGCCATCCAGAAGGCCAAGAAGAGCTCGGTCCCGAACAAGAACATCGACTCCGCGGTCAAGCGCGGCGGCGGCCTCGAGGCCGGCGGCGCCGACTACGAGACGATCATGTACGAAGGCTACGGCCCGAACGGCGTCGCGGTACTCATCGAGTGCCTCACCGACAACCGCAACCGTGCCGCGTCCGACGTGCGTGTCGCCATGACCCGCAACGGCGGCTCGATGGCGGACCCGGGTTCGGTCTCGTACCTGTTCAACCGCAAGGGTGTCGTGCTCCTGCCCAAGGGCGAGCTCTCCGAGGACGACGTCCTGGAGACGGTGCTCGAGGCGGGTGCCGAGGAGGTCAACGACCTCGGCGAGAGCTTCGAGATCATCAGCGAGGCCACCGACATGGTCGCGGTCCGTACCGCGCTCCAGCAGGCGGGCATCGACTACGACTCGGCCGACTCCAACTTCCTGCCGACCATGCAGGTCGAGCTGGACGAAGAGGGCGCGCGCAAGATCTTCAAGCTGATCGACGCGCTGGAGGACAGCGACGACGTGCAGAACGTCTTCGCCAACTTCGACGTCTCGGACGAGGTCATGGAGAAGGTCGACGCCTAGGCCTTCGCGCTCACGGCATCGGGCAGCGGGCCGACGGGGGCACACCCCGTCGGCCCGCTGCTTTGTCAGTGGCACCCGATAACCTGCGAAGCTGCACGTACAGGAGATCGAAGAAGGGGGCGGGGTGCGCGTACTCGGCGTTGACCCGGGGCTGACCCGATGTGGTGTCGGGGTCGTCGAGGGGGTGGCCGGACGTCCCCTGACGATGCTGGGCGTGGGGGTCGTACGGACGCCCGCGGACGCCGAGTTGGGCCTCCGGCTCGTCGCGATCGAGCAGGGCATCGAAGCCTGGCTCGATGAGCACCGGCCCGAAGTCGTCGCCGTGGAGCGGGTGTTCAGCCAGCACAACGTCAGCACGGTGATGGGCACCGCCCAGGCGAGCGCCGTCGCCATGCTGTGCGCGGCGCGCCGCGGGATACCGGTCGCGCTGCACACCCCCAGTGAGGTCAAGGCCGCCGTCACCGGCAGCGGTCGCGCCGACAAGGCACAGGTCGGAGCCATGGTGACCCGGCTGCTGCGGCTGTCGGCGCCGCCCAGGCCCGCCGACGCGGCGGACGCCCTGGCCCTCGCCATCTGCCACATCTGGCGCGCCCCCGCGCAGAACCGCCTCCAGCAGGCGGTCGCCCAGCACGCCTCCGCCCTGAAAGGCCGCACCACATGATCGCCTTCGTGAGCGGCACGGTCGCCGCGCTCGCCCCCAACCTGGTCGTCATCGAGGTCGGGGGAGTGGGCATGGCCGTGCACTGCGCGCCCAACACCATCGCCGGCCTGCGGATCGGTGAGCCGGCCCGGCTGGCGACGTCCCTGGTCGTCCGGGAGGACTCGCTGACGCTGTACGGCTTCGCCGACGACGACGAGCGGCAGACCTTCGAGCTGCTGCAGACCGCGAGCGGGGTCGGGCCGAAGCTCGCGCAGGCGATGCTGGCGGTGCACAGCCCGGACGCGCTGCGCATCGCGGTCTCGGTGGGGGACGAGAAGGCGCTGATGGCCGTCTCCGGCATCGGGAAGAAGGGCGCGCAGAAGCTCCTGCTGGACCTGAAGGACAAGCTGGGCGCGCCGCTGGGGTCGAGCGGGACGGTCGGCGCGCAGCGCGCCGCCGCGTCCGGGCCCGCCCCGTGGACGGAGCAGCTGTCCGCCGCCCTGATCGGCCTGGGCTACGCGGCCCGGGACGCGGAGGACGCGGTCTCGGCCGTGACCCCGCAGGCCGAGGCCGCGATTGCCGCCGGCGGTTCGGCCCCGGTTCCGCAGCTCCTGCGCGCCGCCCTGCAGTCCCTGAACCGCGCCCGGTGACATGGCTGCGGCGCCGTTGCCGGGGGCCGGCCCCCGGACCCCCGCGCCCAGGCGGCCCGCACGTACACCTCCGCATCACCGAGAAGGCAGACTGAACACCGTGAACTGGGAAGACGAGAGCGACGACCGGATCGTGGCGGCCGCGGCGGACGGCGAGGACACCGCCGTCGAGGCGGCCCTGCGGCCCAAGGACCTCGGCGAGTTCGTCGGGCAGGAGAAGGTCCGCCAGCAGCTGGACCTCGTCCTGAAGGCGGCCCGCCAGCGCGGCGCCACCGCCGATCACGTGTTGCTCTCGGGAGCCCCGGGGCTGGGCAAGACCACCCTGTCCATGATCATCGCCGCCGAGATGGGCGCGCCCATCCGGATCACCTCCGGTCCCGCCATCCAGCACGCCGGCGACCTCGCCGCCATCCTCTCCTCCCTCCAGGAGGGCGAGGTCCTCTTCCTCGACGAGATCCACCGCATGTCCCGGCCCGCCGAGGAGATGCTGTACATGGCCATGGAGGACTTCCGCGTCGACGTGATCGTCGGCAAGGGACCCGGCGCGACCGCGATCCCGCTGGAGCTGCCCCCGTTCACCCTGGTGGGGGCCACGACCCGGGCCGGTCTGCTCCCGCCGCCGCTGCGCGACCGCTTCGGCTTCACCGGGCACATGGAGTTCTACGCCCCCGAGGAGCTGGAACGAGTCATCCACCGTTCCGCCCGCCTCCTCGACGTGGAGATCGACACGGCTGGCGCCGCCGAGATCGCCGGCCGCTCGCGCGGTACGCCCCGCATCGCCAACCGGCTGCTGCGCCGCGTCCGGGACTATGCCCAGGTGCGCGCCGACGGGGTGATCAACCGCGAGGTCGCCGGCACCGCCCTGCAGGTGTACGAGGTCGACGGGCGCGGGCTCGACCGGCTGGACCGGGCCGTCCTGGAGGCGCTGCTCAAGCTCTTCGGAGGGGGACCCGTCGGCCTGTCGACGCTCGCCGTCGCCGTGGGCGAGGAGCGGGAGACCGTGGAAGAGGTGGCCGAGCCGTTCCTCGTACGGGAGGGACTTCTGGCCAGGACCCCGCGGGGGCGGGTCGCGACCCAGGCCGCATGGGCTCACCTGGGACTTGTTCCGCCGCGGCAGGGCGGGAACGGATCAAGCGGACAACAGGGCCTCTTCGGGACCTGACGGCGCGGAGGTTCGCCTCGCCCGGAACCGCGATGAGATGCTGGGCGTTGTTCCATCGGTGCGGACTCGCCTAGACTCCGCCGATGCCGACCCTTACGGTCGGCGTACCCACCCCCCGTAAAAAGGCCGTGCGCTCGTGCGGCCGATGCGAAGGACCTGAGTCCCTTGAATCCGATCTCCCTCCTCCCGTTCGTGCTGATCATCGGGGCGTTCTTCCTGCTGACCCGCAGCCAGAAGAAGAAGCAGCAGCAGGCCGTGCAGATGCGCGACCAGCTGACGCCCGGTACCGGAGTCCGCACCATCGGCGGCATGTACGCCACGGTGAAGGAGATCGGTGACGACACGGTCACCCTCGAGGTGGCTCCCGGCGTCCACGCGATGTACGCGAAGAACGCCATCGGCGCTGTCCTCGAGGACGAGGAGTACAACCGCATCGTCCACGGCATCACCGATGATCTGACGATCGACACGCCGGTCGTCCCGGACGACGCGTCCTCCCTGACCGAGGACGAGACCCCCAAGCTCGACCTGGGCAAGAAGGACGAGCCCAAGGCCGACGAGCCCAAGGGTGACGAGCCGAAGGACGGCAAGGCCGACGGCGAGGCCGGCGCGAAGTAGCGCCGGGCGGGGGACCGCGCAGGGCGCCTGATCGGCGGCTCCGGCGGTTCCCTCCAGCGACCCTTCTGCGGGGGGCAGGGGTCCCCACACACATTTCGTGGCCGTCCGCGCGCTGACCCGGCGCGGGACGGTTGGACAGGGAGAAACGACAAGGTGGCAGCACCGAAGAAGGGCCGGCGGCCCACGGGGGCTCAGGGGAGGCCGGGGCGCGCCCTGGCCCTCATCCTGATCGCGATGGTGGCGCTCACCGCGGGGATGTTCCTCACGGGTCAGACGACGCCGCGACTCGGCATCGACCTCGCCGGCGGTACGAGCATCACGCTCAAGGCCAAGAGCGAGCCCGGCAAGCCGGACGCGATCAACGAGACCAACATGAACACGGCGGTCGGCATCATCGAACGCCGCGTCAACGGTCTCGGCGTCTCGGAGGCCGAGGTCCAGACGCAGGGCAAAGACCACATCATCGTGAACATCCCCAAGGGGACGAACGAGCAGCAGGCGCGCGAGCAGGTCGGTACGACCGCCCAGCTCTACTTCCGCCCGGTGCTCGCCACGGCGGACGGTGCCCCGGTCGTCCCCGAGGCCAACTCGAGCGGCTCTCCGAGCCCGTCCACGAGCGGTTCCGGTTCTCCGTCCGCGAGCGCACCCACTCCGTCGTCCAGCGCCACTTCCCAGGGCCGTGCGCTCAGCGAGGCCCTCAAGGCCCCGAACGCCCCCTCTCCCTCGCCCTCGGCGAGCGAGTCGAAGAAGGCAGACGACAAGGCCGCCCCGTCCACGTCGCCCTCGGCCCCCAGCGCCGACCAGGCCGCCGCTGCCGACCTGCAGGCGAAGTTCGCCGCGCTGGACTGCAGCAACGAGGCGCAGCGCGCCGCCGTGAGCAAGAACGTCAAGCCCGAGGACCCGACGCTCGCCTGTGGCAAGCGCGGCGACGCCTGGGGCAAGTGGGTCCTCGGCCCGGCCCAGGTCAACGGCCAGGACGTGAAGGACGCCAAGGGTCAGATCGACCCGCAGCGCGGTGCCTGGATCGTCACGATGCAGTTCACCGACAAGGGCGCCGACAAGTTCGCCAAGATCACCGGTGAGCTGGCGGCCAAGCAGTCCCCGCAGAACCAGTTCGCGATCGTGCTCGACGGCGAGGTCATCTCCGACCCGTCCGTCAGCCAGGCGCTGACCGGCGGCAACGCCGAGATCTCCGGCGGCTTCACCCAGCAGTCGGCGATGGACCTGGGCAACATGCTCTCGTACGGCGCCCTGCCGCTGTCCTTCCAGGAGGACAGTGTCACCACCGTCACCGCCGCGCTCGGCGGCGAGCAGCTGAAGGCCGGCCTCATCGCCGGTGCCATCGGCCTCGCGCTCGTCGTGATCTACCTGCTGGCGTACTACCGGGGCCTGGCGTTCGTCGCCATCATCAGCCTCATCGTCTCCGGTATCCTGACGTACACGATCATGGCGCTGCTCGGCAAGGGCATCGGCTTCGCGCTGAACCTGCCCGCCGTCTGCGGTGCGATCGTCGCGATCGGTATCACCGCGGACTCGTTCATCGTGTACTTCGAACGCATCCGGGACGAGATCCGCGAGGGCCGCACGCTGCGTCCGGCCGTCGAGCGCGCCTGGCCGCGTGCCCGGCGCACCATCCTGGTCTCCGACTTCGTGTCGTTCCTGGCGGCCGCGGTGCTGTTCATCGTCACCGTCGGCAAGGTGCAGGGCTTCGCGTTCACCCTGGGTCTGACGACCCTGCTCGACGTGGTCGTGGTGTTCCTCTTCACCAAGCCCGTCATGACGCTGCTGGCCCGTACGGCCTTCTTCTCCAGCGGTCACCCGTGGTCCGGGCTGGACCCGAAGCGACTGGGCGCGAAGCCGCCGCTGCGACGCTCGCGTCGTACCGGCTCCGGCGCGGCCGCCGCGACCGTCTCCGCCCCCGTCGACGCAAAGGAGGCGTGAGGGATGTCGAAGCTCGGAGATCTCGGCGCCAAGCTGTACCGAGGTGAGGTCGGCTACGACTTCGTCGGCAAGCGCTTCGTCTGGTACGGCGTTTCCATCCTGATCACCATCACGGCGATCGTGGCCCTGGCCGTCTCGGGCCTCAACATGGGCATCGAGTTCAAGGGCGGTGCCGTCTTCACCACCCCGAAGACCTCCGTCTCGGAGACCCAGGCCCGTGAGGACGCGGAGAAGGCCTCCGGCCATGACGCGATCGTCCAGAAGCTCGGCACCGGCGGCCTGCGCATCCAGATCTCGGGTCTGGACACCGACGAGGCCGCCGGCGTGAAGGCCAAGCTCGCCACCGACCTCAAGGTCGACGCGGGCCAGATCAACGCCGACCTGGTCGGCCCCAGCTGGGGCGAGCAGATCGCCAACAAGGCCTGGACCGGCCTCGGCGTGTTCATGGTCCTCGTGGTGATCTACCTCGCCATCGCCTTCGAGTGGCGGATGGCGATCGCGGCACTGATCGCGCTGATCCACGACCTCACGATCACGGTCGGCGTGTACGCGCTGGTCGGCTTCGAGGTCACCCCGGGTACGGTCATCGGCCTGCTGACCATCCTCGGTTACTCCCTCTACGACACCGTCGTCGTCTTCGACGGTCTCAAGGAGGGCTCGAAGGACATCACCAAGCAGACCCGCTGGACGTTCAGCGAGGTCGCCAACCGCAGCATCAACGGCACGCTGGTCCGCTCGATCAACACCACCGTCGTCGCGCTGCTCCCCGTCGGGGCGCTGCTCTTCATCGGCGGCGGCTTCCTGGGCGCCGGCATGCTGAACGACATCTCGCTGTCGCTGTTCGTCGGCCTCGCGGCCGGTGCCTACTCGTCGATCTTCATCGCGACCCCGCTGGTCGTGGACCTGAAGGAGCGCGAGCCGGCGATGAAGGCGCTGAAGAAGCGGGTGCTCGCCAAGCGGGCGGCCGGCAAGGGCGAATCGTCCGAGGACGGCTTCGAGACCGAGGACGCGCCGCAGGTCGTGGCGCAGGGCCGCTCGGGTCGTCGCCGGTGACCACGGAGCTGTCCGCCGGCGTACGGGAGCTGCTCCTCAGCCGGATCACGGATGTGGCGGACTACCCGAAGCCGGGAGTGATGTTCAAGGACATCACTCCGCTGCTGGCCGACCCGCAGGCGTTCGGCGCCCTGACGGACGCGCTGGTGGAACTGGCCCGGCGGTACGGAGCGACGAAGATCGTCGGACTGGAGGCGCGGGGGTTCATCCTGGCGGCTCCGGTGGCCGTGCAGGCGGGCATCGGCTTCGTGCCGGTGCGCAAGGCCGGGAAGCTGCCCGGGGCGACCCTGCTGCAGTCCTACGAGCTGGAGTACGGCTCGGCGGAGATCGAGATCCACGCGGAGGCGCTCGACGCCGGGGACCGGGTCATGGTCATCGACGACGTACTGGCCACCGGTGGCACCGCGGGTGCCTCGCTGGAGCTGATCCGGCGGGCGGGTGCGGAGGTCGCGGGTGTCGCGGTCCTGATGGAACTGTCGTTCCTGCCGGGCCGTGAGCGGCTGGCGGGCCCCCTCGCGGGGGCTCCGCTCGACGCGCTGATCGTGGTCTGACCACGCTGTCCGTGAAGCGGGCGGGCACCGGGGACCTCCCGGTGCACGCCCGCTTCCGCGTGTGCGGGCCGCCGCGCGGGCCCGGAGCGGACCGGTGGACCGTGCCGGGGCGCCCGGGGCCCGGGCTCGGGGAACGGGGTGGCGCAACCCTCGCTACGATGGGTTGTCCGGACCGGAACACGGGCACCGGATCCTCCCCCAGACTCCGTCCGGGGGGACCCCCGTGAGGAGCGCTCTTGCCAGACGAGGTCCAGCCAATCCCCGCCGCGCAGCCCGATCCGCAGCCCGAGGCGATCGCGGCGGCCCCGGCCACCCCCCCGCCGGCCCCCGCGCCGCCGGCCAAGCCCGCGTCCGCGAAGTCGGCCGGGTCGTCCAACCGGGTGCGCGCGCGACTGGCCCGCCTCGGCGTCCAGCGTTCCAACCCGTACAACCCGGTGCTGGAACCGCTGCTCCGCATAGTCCGCAGCAACGACCCGAAGATCTCCACGGAGACGCTGCGCCAGATCGAGCAGGCGTACCAGGTCGCGGAGCGCTGGCACCGCGGCCAGAAGCGCAAGAGCGGTGACCCGTACATCACCCACCCGCTCGCGGTGACGACGATCCTCGCCGAGCTGGGCATGGACCCCGCCACGCTGATGGCAGGCCTGCTGCACGACACCGTCGAGGACACCGAGTACGGGCTGGAGGACCTGCGGCGCGACTTCGGAGACGCGGTGACCCTGCTCGTCGACGGCGTCACCAAGCTCGACCGGGTCAAGTTCGGCGAGGCGGCCCAGGCCGAGACCGTCCGCAAGATGGTCGTGGCCATGGCCAAGGACCCCCGGGTCCTGGTCATCAAGCTGGCCGACCGCCTGCACAACATGCGCACCATGCGCTACCTCAAGCGGGAGAAGCAGGAGAAGAAGGCCCGCGAGACCCTCGAGATCTACGCCCCGCTGGCACACCGGCTGGGCATGAACACCATCAAGTGGGAGCTCGAGGACCTCGCCTTCGCGATCCTCTACCCCAAGATGTACGACGAGATCGTGCGGCTGGTGGCCGAAAGGGCCCCCAAGCGGGACGAGTACCTCACCGTCGTCACCGACGAGGTGCAGGCCGACCTCCGGGCCGCACGCATCAAGGCCACCGTCACCGGCCGGCCCAAGCACTACTACAGCGTCTACCAGAAGATGATCGTGCGGGGCCGCGACTTCGCCGAGATCTACGACCTGGTCGGGATCCGCGTCCTGGTGGACACGGTGCGGGACTGCTACGCCGCCCTCGGTACGGTGCACGCGCGATGGAACCCGGTCCCCGGCCGGTTCAAGGACTACATCGCGATGCCGAAGTTCAACATGTACCAGTCGCTCCACACGACGGTCATCGGACCCAGCGGCAAGCCGGTCGAGCTCCAGATCCGCACCTTCGACATGCACCGCCGCGCCGAGTACGGCATCGCCGCGCACTGGAAGTACAAGCAGCAGACCGTCGCCGGCACCTCCAAGGTCCGCACCGACGTGCCGCAGGCCGCCAAGGGCAGCGCGGGCCACGACACGGTCAACGACATGGCGTGGCTGCGCCAGCTGCTGGACTGGCAGAAGGAGACCGAGGACCCCGGCGAGTTCCTCGACTCGCTGCGCTTCGACCTGTCCCGCAACGAGGTCTTCGTCTTCACGCCCAAGGGCGACGTCATCGCGCTGCCGGCCGGAGCCACCCCCGTGGACTTCGCGTACGCAGTCCACACCGAGGTCGGCCACCGGACCATAGGAGCGCGGGTCAACGGGCGGCTCGTACCGCTCGAGTCGACCCTCGACAACGGGGACCTGGTCGAGGTGTTCACCTCCAAGGCCGAGGGGGCCGGCCCGTCCCGCGACTGGCTGGGCTTCGTCAAGTCCCCCAGGGCCCGCAACAAGATCCGTGCCTGGTTCTCCAAGGAGCGTCGGGACGAGGCGATCGAGCACGGCAAGGACGCCATCGCGCGGGCCATGCGCAAGCAGAACCTGCCGATCCAGCGGATCCTGACCGGGGACTCCCTCGTCACCCTCGCGCACGAGATGCGCTATCCCGACATCTCCTCGCTCTACGCGGCGATCGGCGAAGGCCACGTCACCGCGCAGGGAGTCGTCCAGAAGCTGGTCCAGGCCCTCGGTGGCGAGGACGCGGCCAACGAGGACATCGAGGACAGCATTCCGCCGGCCCGCGGCCGCAGCAAGCGGCGCGGCAACGCCGACCCCGGTGTGGTCGTCAAGGGCGTCGACGACGTGTGGGTCAAGCTGGCCCGCTGCTGCACCCCCGTGCCGGGCGACCCCATCATCGGGTTCGTCACGCGCGGCAGCGGCGTCTCGGTGCACCGCGCGGACTGCGTCAACGTCGACTCGCTCTCCCAGCAG
Organism: Streptomyces sp. NBC_00435; assembly: GCF_036014235.1. GTDB lineage: Bacteria > Actinomycetota > Actinomycetes > Streptomycetales > Streptomycetaceae > Streptomyces. Next base: position 1,623,412 of record NZ_CP107924.1, on the reverse strand, counting down.
CCCGAGCGGATGCTGGAGGTCGAGTGGGCGCCCACCCAGTCCTCCGTCTTCCTGGTCGCCATCCAGGTCGAGGCGCTGGACCGGTCCCGACTGCTGTCGGACGTCACCCGGGTCCTGTCGGACCAGCACGTGAACATCCTCTCGGCGGCCGTGCAGACCTCCCGCGACCGGGTGGCCACCTCCCGGTTCACCTTCGAGATGGGCGACCCGAAGCACCTGGGGCACGTCCTGAAGGCCGTACGGGGCGTCGAGGGCGTCTACGACGTCTACCGGGTGACCTCCGCCCGCAGGCCGTAACCGGACCGCACGAGGCCGCACGAAGGCCTCTGCGGGCCGCGCACCACACGGGAGGGCCCCGGTACGGAAATCCGTACCGGGGCCCTCCCACGTGCGGGGCGGCCGGGAATCAGCCGCCGAACTCCTCCAGGCCCTTCAGCGCCTGGTCGAGCAGGGCCTGCCGGCCCTCCAGCTCCCGGGACAGCTTGTCGGCCTTGGAGTTGTTGCCCGTCGCGCGCGCGGCGTCGATCTGCGTGCGCAGCTTGTCGACCGCCGCCTGCAGCTGACCCGTCAGACCGGCCGCACGGGCCCGCGCCTCCGGGTTCGTACGGCGCCACTCGCCTTCCTCGGCCTCCTGGACGGCCCGCTCGACGGCGTGCATCCGGCCCTCGACCTTGGGACGCGCGTCCCGCGGTACATGGCCGATGGCCTCCCAGCGCTCGTTCAGGGAACGGAACGCGGCGCGGGCCGCCTTCAGGTCCGTGATCGGGACGAGCTTCTCGGCCTCATCGGCCAGCTCCTCCTTCAGCTTCAGGTTCTCCACCTGTTCGGCGTCGCGCTCCGCGAAGACCTCGCTGCGCGCCGCGAAGAAGACGTCCTGGGCGCCGCGGAAACGGTTCCACAGATCGTCCTCGGACTCGCGCTGGGCACGGCCGGCGGCCTTCCAGCTCTCCATCAGCTCGCGGTAGCGGGCGGCCGTCGGGCCCCAGTCGGCCGACTTCGACAGTGCCTCGGCCTCCGCGACCAGCTTCTCCTTGACCTTGCGGGCGTCCTCGCGCTGCGCGTCGAGCGACGCAAAGTGGGCCTTGCGGCGCTTGGAGAAGGCGGAGCGGGCGTGCGAGAAGCGGTGCCACAGCTCGTCGTCCGACTTGCGGTCGAGGCGGGGGAGACCCTTCCAGATGTCCACCAGCGCCCGCAGCCGCTCACCGGCGCTGCGCCACTGGTCGCTCTGCGCCAGCTCCTCGGCCTCGGCCACCAGCGCGTCCTTGGCCGTACGGGCCTCGTCCGTCTGCTTGGCCTTCTGGACCTTGCGCTCCTCGCGCCGCGAGTCCACGGTCGACACCAGCTTGTCCAGCCGGACGCGCAGTGCGTCGAGGTCGCCGACGGCGTGGTGCTCGTCCACCTGCGTGCGCAGGTGCTCGATCGCCGTCTGGGCGTCCTTGGCGGGCAGATCGGTGGTCCGCACCCGTCGTTCCAGGAGGCCGATCTCGACCACCAGGCCCTCGTACTTGCGCTCGAAGTAGGCCAGGGCCTCCTCCGGGGTGCCGGCCTGCCACGAGCCGACGACCTTCTCGCCATCGGCAGTACGCACGTACACGGTGCCGGTCTCGTCGACTCGGCCCCACGGGTCGCTGCTCACAGCGCCTCCTCCACCTGATGCCTTGCGAGGGGTTCACCCCCTGGGCATCGTCCACAGTTTCCTGGGGCGGGCCGCGCCCGCCCTGCACAACGCCAACATAGGCGACCGCCGGGCCGGCTGTCCGCATCCAGCACGACGGAATATCGGCGTGCGGGCGCGGCCAGCGCGGCCGAAGTCCGGGCTCGGGCCGCCTGGTCCGGGGTCAGTTCTGGGTGACGGTGCCCTTCTCGATGGTCACGGGGGTCTTGGGGGCCCCGTCCTGACCGCCGTCGGCCGTACCGGCCTTGGCCACCTCTTCGAGCACCTTCAGGCCGGCCGCGTCGATCTTGCCGAAGGGGGTGTACGAGGGAGCCAGCGGGCTGTCCTTGTAGACCAGGAAGAACTGGCTGCCGCCGGAGCCGGGCTGGCCGGTGTTGGCCATCGCCACGGTGCCCGCCGGGTAGACGACCTGACCCTGCTCGTTGGCCTTGCCGAGGGAGTCGAGGTTCTCGTCGGCGATGGTGTAGCCGGGGCCGCCCATGCCGGTGCCCTGCGGGTCGCCGCACTGCAGGACGAAGATCCCGCTCGTCGTCAGGCGGTGGCACTTGGTGTTGTCGAAGAAGTTCTTGTCGGCGAGCGACTTGAACGAGTTGACCGTCTGCGGGGTCTTCGCCGCGTCCATCTCGAACTTGACGTCGCCCGCGCTGGTCTTCAGGTCGAAGGTGTACTTCGCCTTGGCGTCGATCGCCATCGCCGGGGAGGGGGACTGCTGCGGGGTGGGCGAGGCCGAGGGGGTCGCGGCCGGATCGGCCGCCTCGTCCTTCTTGTCCTTGTCGAAGACGCCGCCGACCACGAGGCCGACCAGCGTCGCGACGACCACGGCCACCGCCGCGCCGACCACGGCCGCGCGCCTGCGCGTCTTCTGCCGTGCCTCGGCACGCCGCTTCTGCTGGCGTTCGTACTTCTCCCTGGCGAGCTGGCGCCGCCGCTGATCGCTCGTGACCACCGGGTCGTCTCCTTGTGCGTGTCTGGTACCACTGTCCGGGCTGGGTTAGGCCGTACCGTATATGGGTTCGCTGTGTAATGAGCGGCGCCGGTAGGCTCTGAGCAGCAGCATTCCGATCTGCAGCCTCCCGCCGGACGACGATTGAGGACGAACGTGCTGATTGCCGGATTCCCGGCCGGGGCCTGGGGGACCAATTGCTACGTGGTCGCCCCCGCCGCCGGTGAGGAGTGCGTCATCATCGACCCCGGCCACCAGGCCACCCAGGGTGTCGAGGAGACGCTGAGGAAGCACCGGCTCAAGCCCGTCGCGGTCGTGCTCACCCATGGCCACATCGATCATGTGGCCTCGGTGGTCCCGGTGTGCGGAGCACACGACGTACCGGCCTGGATCCACCCCGAGGACCGCTTCATGATGAGCGACCCGGAGAAGGCCCTCGGCCGCTCGCTGGGCGCGCAGCTCATGGGCGAGCTCACGGTGGGGGAACCGTCCGACGTGAAGGAACTGACCGACGGCGCGAAGCTCGCCCTCGCGGGCATGGAGCTCACCGTCTCGCACGCCCCCGGCCATACCAGGGGGTCGGTGACCTTCGGGACGCCCGTGGCGGGGGACGTTCCCCCGCTGCTGTTCTCGGGCGACCTGCTCTTCGCCGGCTCCATCGGGCGTACCGACTTCCCCGGCGGCAGCCACGCCGACATGCTCGAGTCGCTGGCCCGCGTGTGCCTGCCGCTCGACGACTCGACCGTGGTGCTGCCCGGACACAACGAGCACACGACCATTGGCCGTGAGCGCGCCACCAACCCTTACCTGCGGCAGGTGGCCGCCGGCCTGGGAGACGGCTTCACGTCTCCACGACGAGGAATGTGACGAGAGTTTCGTGAGTACTTTTCAGGCCCCCAAGGGCACGTACGACCTGCTGCCGCCCCGCTCCGCCACCTTCCTGGCGGTGCGCGAGGCGATCTCCGCGCCGCTGAGGAACTCCGGGTACGGGTACGTGGAGACCCCCGGCTTCGAGAACGTCGAGCTGTTCTCGCGCGGTGTCGGGGAGTCCACCGACATCGTCAGCAAGGAGATGTACACGCTCACGACGAAGGGCGGCGACCAGCTGGCGCTCCGCCCCGAGGGCACCGCCTCCGTGCTCCGCGCGGCCCTGCAGGGCAACCTGCACAAGCTCGGCGGCCTGCCCGTCAAGCTCTGGTACTCCGGCTCGTACTACCGCTACGAGCGGGCCCAGGCCGGCCGCTACCGCCACTTCTCCCAGGTCGGCGCCGAGGCGATCGGCGCCGAGGACCCCGCGCTGGACGCCGAGCTGATCATCCTGGCCGACCAGGCGTACCGCTCGCTGGGCCTGCGCAACTTCCGGATCCTGCTCAACTCGCTGGGCGACAAGGAGTGCCGGCCGGTGTACCGGGAGGCCCTCCAGGCCTTCCTGCGCGGGCTGGACCTGGACGAGGACACCGTCCGCCGGGCCGAGATCAACCCGCTGCGCGTCCTCGACGACAAGCGGGAGTCCGTCCAGAAGCAGTTGGTCGGCGCGCCGATGCTGCGGGACTACCTCTGCGACGCCTGCAAGACGTACCACGAGGAGGTGCGGGCGCTGGTGACGGCGGCCGGGGTCGTCTTCGAGGACGACGAGAAGCTGGTGCGCGGGCTGGACTACTACACGCGCACCACCTTCGAGTTCGTGCACGACGGCCTGGGCTCCCAGTCGGCGGTCGGCGGCGGCGGCCGCTACGACGGCCTCTCCGAGATGATCGGCGGGCCGGCTCTGCCCTCGGTGGGCTGGGCGCTGGGCGTGGACCGTACGGTGCTGGCGCTCGAGGCCGAGGGCGTCGCGCTGGACATCCCGGCCGCGACCTCCGTCTTCGCGGTGGCGCTGGGCGCGGCGAAGCCGGTGCTGTTCGGTCTGGTGACCGAGCTCCGGCGGGCCGGTGTGGCCGCGGACATCTCGTACGGGGGCAAGGGCCTCAAGGGCGCGATGAAGGACGCGAACCGCAGTGGGGCGCGGTTCGCGCTGGTCGCCGGGGACCGGGACCTCGAAGAGGGCGTGGTCCAGCTGAAGGACATGCAGTCCGGGGAGCAGACTCCGGTCGCCCTGGCCGATGTCGTGGACGCGGTCCGGGCGAAGCTGGCCTGACCGTCGCTGCCGCCGAGTGGGGCGGGGCAGGGGGAGCCGCTGCGCGGAGCTCTCCCCGCCCCGCCCCTTCGCCGTTTCCCGGGGCTCCGCCCCAGACCCCGCACCGAGGTACACCGGCCGGGTGGTAGCGGGCGAGGTGCTCGACGGATCGTCGGATCGAGTCCGTCCACCGGTCCCCCCATTACCGTTTTGGTTGCCCCGCAACGGGGCGCCCGGCCTTCGGAGTCGGCATGACTTTCTCCCCCTGTCGATCGCATGTCTTGGGGGGTGGTGTCACCGGCTCCGGAGGCATCGACAGACCGCTGATTAGGGGCATGACCACCGGCTTCTTCGCAGGTCGGGAGGCTCTTCGTAATGTGGATGTGGCGATCGGTGCCGTGGGACGGCCGGGCGACGGGGACGACCGGAGGACGCACGTGATCGACATCAGCGGCATCGGCGCCTTCCTCGGCCTGGACGTCGGCAAGGGCGAACACCACGCCACCGCCGTCACGCCGGCCGGGAAGAAGGCCTTCGATAAGCGGCTGCCCAACAGTGAGCCCAAGCTCCGCGAGGTCTTCGGGAGACTGCAGGCCAAGCACGGGACCGTGCTGGTCGTGGTCGACCAGCCGGCCTCCATCGGCGCTCTGCCGCTCGCAGTCGCGAGGGACATGGGCTGCCCGGTCGCCTATCTGCCCGGGCTGACGATGCGACGGATCGCTGATCTCTATCCGGGCGAGGCCAAGACTGATGCCCGCGACGCGTTCGTCATCGCGGACGCGGCCCGCGTCATGCCCCACACGCTCCGCTCGGTCGATCTCGAGGAGGAAACCATCGCCGAGCTGGAGATGATCGTCGGCTTCGACGACGACCTCGCGGGTGAGGCAACCCGGATCAGCAACCGTCTCCGCGGCCTTCTCACGCAGATCCATCCGTCGCTGGAACGGGTCCTGGGCCCGCGAGTGCAGCATCCGGCGGTGCTCAAGCTCCTCGACCAGTTCGGTTCCCCAGCCCAGATCCGCAAGGCCGGACGCCGTCGCCTCGTGACCTTGATACGTCCCAAGGCGCCGCGGATGGCCGAGCGGCTGGTCGAGGACATCTTCACGGCTCTGGACGAGCAGACCGTCGTCGTCCCGGGCACCGACGCGGCCGCATTGATCGTCCCCAGCCTCGCCAACTCTCTCCAGGCAGTGCTTGACCAGCGAAAACTCCTCGCAGCCCGGATCGAGGAACTGCTGGAGCTCCACCCTCTTTCCAAGGTCCTGACGTCCATGCCGGGGATCGGCGTCAGGACCGGAGCCCGCATCCTCATCGACGTCGGCGACGGCAGTTCGTTCCCGTCCGCCGCTCACCTCGCTGCCTATGCCGGCCTCGCCCCGACGACCCGCAGTTCCGGTTCGTCGATCCGCGGCGAGCAACCATCCCGACGCGGAAACAAGCAGCTCAAACGGGCCTTCTTCCTCTCCGCGTTCGCAGCCCTCGCCGACCCGGCCTCCCGGGCCTACTACGACAAGAAGATCAGCCAGGGCAAACACCACACCCAAGCACTCCTCTGCCTCGCCCGACGACGAGCCGACGTCCTCTTCGCCATGCTCCGAGACGGCACCTTCTACGAACCCCAGACCGCCCCATCACCTTGACCAAACCCATAGGGGCACCCCCCCGTGCGTACCTCCTTATGTCCGTCGAACGGTGGACGGCCGTTGGCGTACGGCACAATGGCCGGTGCTTGATGACCTTGCAGATGTGGAGCGGGCGGATGACGACACGAGGGACCGATACGGACACCGCCGAGCCGCGGACGTCCGTCGGCGCCGGCCGGGCGCTGGCCCTGCTGCTGGTGATCACGGGAGCCGCGGGACTGCTCGCCGCCTGGGTCATCACGATCGACAAGTTCAAGCTGCTGGAGGACCCCAACTTCACGCCGGGCTGCAGCCTCAACCCGATCGTGTCCTGCGGCAACATCATGAAGAGCGACCAGGCGGCCGTCTTCGGCTTCCCCAACCCGATGCTGGGCCTGGTCACCTACGCCGTCGTCGTCTGCGTCGGCGTGAGCCTGCTGGCCGGGGCGCGCTTCCCGCGCTGGTACTGGCTGACGCTGAACGCCGGGATGCTCTTCGGCGTGGGCTTCTGCACCTGGCTGATGTACCAGTCGCTCTACAACATCAACTCCCTGTGCCTGTGGTGCTGCCTGGCGTGGGTCGCCACCATCGTCATGTTCTGGTACGTCACCTCCCACAACGTCCGCCACCGGCTGCTGGGAGCCCCCGGTTGGCTGCGCGGCTTCTTCGACGAGTTCACCTGGGTACTGCCCGTCCTGCACATCGGGATCATCGGCATGCTGATCCTGACCCGCTGGTGGGACTTCTGGACCTCCTGAGGCAGGCCGGTGCGACGGCCGGGCCTGTCGGTGGCCTCGCATAGGCTTCCGGTGTGGAACCAGATCTCTTCACCGCCGCCGCCGAGGACCGCCAGGCGAAGGACCCCTCCAGTTCTCCGCTCGCCGTCCGGATGCGCCCGCGCACCCTGGACGAGGTCGTCGGCCAGCAGCACCTGCTGAAGCCCGGCTCGCCACTGCGGCGGCTCGTCGGGGACGGGGCGGGCGGCCCGGCCGGGGCCTCCTCGGTGATCCTCTGGGGTCCGCCGGGCATCGGGAAGACCACGCTCGCCTATGTGGTGAGCCAGGCGACGAAGAAGCGGTTCGTGGAGCTGTCCGCGATCACGGCCGGTGTGAAAGAGGTGCGGGCCGTCATCGAGGGCGCCAAGCGCGCGGCCGGCGGGTACGGCAAGGACACCGTCCTCTTCCTCGACGAGATCCACCGGTTCAGCAAGGCGCAGCAGGACTCGTTGCTGCCGGCCGTGGAGAACCGCTGGGTCACGCTGATCGCCGCGACCACGGAGAACCCGTACTTCTCGATCATCTCCCCGCTGCTCTCGCGTTCGCTCCTGCTGACGCTGGAGCCGCTGACGGACGAGGACCTGAGTGCGCTGATGCACCGGGCACTGACCGAGGAGCGGGGCCTCGGCGGGGCGGTCACCCTGCCGCCGGACGCGGAGGCCCACCTGCTGCGGATCGCCGGCGGTGACGCGCGGCGGGCACTGACGGCGCTGGAGGCGGGCGCGGGCTCGGCGATCGCCAAGGGCGAGCCGGAGATCAGCCTCCAGACCGTGGAGGAGGCCGTCGACCGGGCCGCGGTCAAGTACGACCGGGACGGCGACCAGCACTACGACGTGGCGAGCGCGCTGATCAAATCGATCCGGGGCTCGGACGTGGACGCGGCGCTGCACTATCTGGCGCGGATGATCGAGGCGGGGGAGGACCCCCGGTTCATCGCGCGCCGGCTGATGATCTCGGCGAGCGAGGACATCGGGCTGGCGGACCCGACGGCCCTGCCGCTCGCGGTGGCGGCGGCCCAGGCGGTGGCGATGATCGGCTTCCCGGAGGCGGCGCTGACCCTCTCGCACGCGACCATCGCGCTGGCGCTGGCCCCCAAGTCGAACACCGCCACGACCGCGATCGGGGCGGCGCTGGCGGACGTCCGGGCGGGGCTGGCCGGGTCCGTGCCGGCGCATCTGCGGGACGGGCACTACAAGGGGGCGGCGAAGCTGGGGCACGCGGTGGGGTACGTGTACCCGCACGACGTGCCGGGCGGTATCGCCGCGCAGCAGTACGCGCCCGACGAGGTGCACGGGAAGCAGTACTACGAACCGACGCGGTACGGCGCGGAGGCGCGGTACGCGGACGTGGTGGAGAAGGTCCGGGAGCGGCTGCGCGGAGGGTCCTGACCCCGCGGCGCCGTCACCGGGGGCGGAGCCCCGGGCGTCGTGCCGGGGTGCCGGGTCCCGGGGCGGGGCCTAGGCTCCGAGCCATGGGACGTCCTGCTCCGCTGATCGCCGTCGCGGCGGCACTGCTGCTCAGCGGGTGCCACCACGGGGACGGCGAGACCGCTCACGCCAGCGCCGCCGCACTCGTCGCGCAGGTGCCGCTCACGAGCGCCGGGTTCCCGCCGGACGCGGCCGGCGCCAAGGCTCAGCTGGGGAAGCTGACCGTGGAGTGGGGCAAGAACTGGGAGACGTACAAGCGCGAGAACTTCGGCAAGTACTGGTCCGACGAGACCGACGCCGTCGGCGGCCGCAACGGGTGCGACACCCGGGACGACGTCCTCAGGAGGGACCTCGGGGAACTGCGCGAGGGGGACCGCAACCCGTGCGTCGTGCTCTCCGGGGTGCTGAAGGACCCGTACACGGGCAAGGAGCTCCCCTACTACTACCGCCGCGCCTCGCAGATCCAGACCGACCACGTCGTAGCCCTCGGCGCCGCCTGGCGCGCGGGCGCCTACGCCTGGACCCCGCGGCGCCGGCTTGAGTACGCCAACGACCTGGACGTGCTGCTCGCCGTGGACAAGCAGACCAACTACGACAAGAGCAGCAAGACCGCCGACAAGTGGAAGCCGCCCCTGAAGAGCTTCTGGTGCGAGTACGCGCGGCGCTACACCGGGATCAAGGCGAAGTACGGCCTGTCCGTGACCCCGCCCGAGAAGCAGGCCCTGCAGGAGATGCTCGGTACCTGCCCCTGAGCCGCTCGCCCCCGACGACAGGCCCTAGGCGAACAGGGTGCGCATCGCCCGGCGCAGCTCGCACACGTCGGTCACGGGCTCCGGGAAGTCGAAGCGGGCGTCGAAGGCCGACCCCGGACCCGGTCCCGTGAAGCGCACCCGCAGGCCCAGCCGGTCCAGCGCGAGGGGGACCGCCGTGAGGTCCGCCGTCTCCCGCGTGCCGAGCAGCTCGCGCAGATCGCCCAGCCGGTCGCCGTGCGACGAGGACAGGTGCTGCAGGAGCTCCGTCTCGTGGGCCACCATCGGGTCGGGCTCGGCCACGGCCAGCAGCTCCGGGTCCACGTGCTCGGCACCCCAGAGGTCGTCCACCGAGATCTCGCCGACCTCCAGACGCAGCAGCATCCACGCGGGCCGCCCGGAATGGGCGGCGCCCAGCGGCTCCGACATCCCGAGGAGCTCGCCGACCGGGTGCCGCTCCGCCAGCAGCCGCGCGCAGTCGGCCCGGTCGGCCTCTCCGCGCACGGGAGTGAGCCACCCGGCGAGCCAGGCGCGGCCTCGGATACGATGGGGCACGGACACCGGCGCCACATCCGTGATCTCGATCACGGCCGTGAGGTCGTCGTCCTGGGCGTGAGCGGCTGCTCTGGCAGCCGCGGATTCCCCTGATACCAGGAGAAGCACGTCCCCGTCCGGTGTGACGGTCCTCGCGGCCGGCACCCCTGTTCCGAACTCCCCCTGGTCAAGAGCACCGGGGAGCGTGAGGGATACTGAGGCGTTGGACTCTACGAGGGTTCGTACGCGTTCGGCTCCGGTGAGCTGCCGAACGCCTTCCCTGGGACGCGGCTGACCTTGCCTATCGTCGCCGAAAGCAGATCCTGTTTCGTTTGGATCTGAACTTCGGTGCGCACTGGGCAGGGGGATCCCATGTGGTCGAGACATTACGTCCTCCTCGCTAAGGTAAGCCTCACCTAACTTACATGGAGGTAGGTTCCACGTGAACCAGAAGCGACCCAAGGTCAAGAAGTCGCGTGCCCTCGGCATTGCGCTGACCCCGAAGGCCGTCAAGTACTTCGAGGCCCGCCCCTACCCGCCGGGCGAGCACGGCCGTGGCCGCAAGCAGAACTCGGACTACAAGGTTCGTCTGCTGGAGAAGCAGCGTCTGCGCGCTCAGTACGACATCTCTGAGCGTCAGATGGCCCGCGCGTACGACCGCGCCAAGAAGGCCGAAGGCAAGACGGGCGAGGCGCTGGTCGTCGAGCTCGAGCGTCGCCTCGACGCCCTGGTTCTGCGTTCGGGCATCGCCCGCACCATCTACCAGGCCCGCCAGATGGTCGTTCACGGCCACATCGAGGTCAACGGCGACAAGGTCGACAAGCCGTCGTTCCGCGTCCGTCCGGACGACGTCATCACGGTGCGCGAGCGCAGCCGCGAGAAGGTTCCGTTCCAGGTCGCCCGTGAGGGTGGCTACGCAGGCGAGGGCGAGACCCCCCGTTACCTGCAGGTCAACCTGAAGGCCCTGGCCTTCCGCCTGGACCGCGACCCGAACCGCAAGGAAATCCCGGTCATCTGCGACGAGCAGCTCGTCGTCGAGTACTACGCCCGCTGATTTCGAGCCGGCCCTGAGGCCCCTCCCGGCGTTAGCCGGGGGAGCAGCCTCACGGACTGGTCAGCCCGCCGGTTCCCCCTCGGGGGAGCCGGCGGGTTTCCTGCTTTTCAGCCCCGTGCGCGTCATCGGACGGTCGGCCGCCCCGCGCGGCCGCGGCAGCGGCCCCGGTGGCAGCGGCGCCGGCTCCGGTCCCCGCAGGGCGCGCTCCACCAGGGCCTCCACCGTCAGCGTCCGCCCGTGCCGGGCGCAGGACGCGTACCGCTCGGCGCCCAGCAGCTCGCCCGCCCGCTCCTGGCACATCAGCCGCGGGGCGTTGAAGTACCCCGAGCCGAACAGCCGCATCCCGACCCCGTCCCACATCGGCTCCGCCGCGCCCTGGAGCACCGCCGCCTCCGCCGGATGCCCCTCGGTCACCGTGACCAGCGCCAGCAGCTCCACCGCCAGCACCAGGCCCACCAGGTCACGGAACCTGTGGTTGATGGCCACGCACTCGGCGAGCAGCCGCCGCGCCTCGGCCGTGCCCCCCGCGTCCAGGGCCGCGTACGCGAGGACGTAGAGGGCGTACGCCTTGGTCCAGCGCTCCCCGCGCTCCTCGCAGATGTCCCGGACCTCCTCGCACAGCGACAGCGCGCCCGCCAGATCCCCCTGGAAGGCCGTCGCCATCGCCAGCTCCACCTGGCACATCAGTACGTTGCTGTTCAGCTCACCGGCCTCCCGGTAGCGCCCCAACGCCGAGCCCAGCAGCTCCCCGGCCCGCGCCATGTCGTCCGAGATCAGCGCCAGGCAGCCCATCCGGTGCACCGCGTAGGCGCCCGCCACCGGGTTCCCGCTCCGGGCGGCCCCGTCCCGGCACTCGTACAGCGCGCTCATCGAGGCCACCGAGTCGCCCTGCAGCGCCGCGACGTACCCGAGCACCCACAGCGCCTTCAGCCGGGAGCTCTCGTACTCGTGCTCCGAGTCCGGATCCTGTCCGTGCCCGGTGCCCTCCAGGGTCCGGTCCAGCCAGTGCCGACCCTCGGTGAGCCGGCCGCAGCCCGCCCAGTAGAACCAGAGGGTGCCCGCCAGGTACTGGCCGAGGTGGAGCTCCTCCGGCTCGTCCAGGCAGCACTCCAGCGCGAGCCGCAGGTTCGGCAGCTCCGCCTCCACCAGCGCGGCCACCTCCTCCTGGCGCGGGCTGAACCAGTCCAGCTCGCACCAGGTCGCCAGGCCCATGTACCAGTCCCGGTGCCGGCGCCGCAGCCGCCCGGCGTCGCCCAGCGACTCCAGCCAGCCCGCGCCGTAGATCCGTACGGTCTCCAGCATCCGGTAGCGGACCCCGGCCGCGGTCTCCTCCCGGACCAGCAGGGACTGCCCCAGCAGCTCCCCGACCAGGTCCAGCACCGAGTCCACGGGCAGGTCCGGGCCCGCGCACACGTATTCGGCGGCGTCCAGGTCGAACTGTCCGGCGAACACGGAGAGCCGCGCCCACAGCAGCCGCTCCGCGGCGGTGCAGAGCTCGTGGCTCCAGCCGATCGCCGTACGCAGCGCCCGGTGGCGGGGGAGCGCCCCGCGGGAGCCGCCCGTCAGCAGGGCGAAGCGGTCCTCCAGCCGGGACAGGACCTGGGCCGGGGAGAGCGTGCGCAGCCGGCCCGCCGCGAGTTCCAGCGCCAGCGGCAGACCGTCGAGCCGGGCGCACAGCTCGGCCAGGACGGCCCGGTTGTGCTCCGTCAGGGCGAAGGTCGGGTCGGCCGCCGCGGCCCGCTCGATCAGCAGGGCCAGGGAGTCCTCGGGGTCCAGCGGGGCCAGCGGCCAGGACAGCTCCCCGTCCAGGGTCAGCGGACGCCGGCCGGCGGCGAGCACGCGCAGGCCGGGGGAGCGGCGCAGCAGGTCCCGTACCAGGTCGGCGGTCTCGTCGACCAGCTGCTCGAAGCCGTCCAGGACCAGCAGGAGCCGCCGCTCGGCCAGGTGCTCGGCGAGCACCGTCCGGGGCGGCCGGGCGGTCTGGTCGCTCAGCCCGAGCGCCTCGGCGAGGGCCAGCTCCAGCAGCGCCGGTTCCCGTACGGAGGCCAGCTCGGCCAGCCACACGCCGTCGCAGTAGCGTTCCTGCGCCGGCTCGGGACCCGCCGCCGCGTCCGCCGCGGCCCGGGCCGCGGCCAGCACCAGGCGGGTCTTGCCCACGCCCCCCGCACCGGTCACCGTGACCAGCCGGGAGGATTCCAGCAGCCTCGCCAGCTCGGCGAGTTCGCCACCCCGCCCGACGAAGCCGCTCAGGTCCGAGGGAAGATTGCCCGGAGTCCGCCGTGGAATGGGTCTCTGTCGCATGGGACACGGAGGGTACTGGTCCGGATGCGCTGCGTACAAGGCGGGAGGGGTCCGGCCGCCCGGCGCTGGTGGCGCGCCCGAATTCCGGTACTGCGGCGGATCTCCGGCGCGATAGGGTCGGAGGACGACTTTTTCGCTAAGTGATCAACGTGTAGAGAGCGGTGTGACGTGTCCGGTGGAGAGGTGGCCGGGATCCTCGTGGCCGTCTTCTGGGCCATTCTGGTCTCGTTCCTCGCCGTGGTGCTGGTGAGGCTGGCCCAGGTCCTCAAGGCGACCACCAAGCTGGTGGCCGACGTGACCGACCAGGCCGTCCCGCTCCTCGCGGACGCCTCCACGACCGTCCGCTCCGCGCGCACCCAGCTCGACCGGGTCGACGCCATCACGAGCGACGTGCAGGAAGTCACCTCCAACGCCTCCGCACTGTCCTCCACCGTGGCTTCCACCTTCGGCGGCCCCCTCGTCAAGGTCGCGGCCTTCGGCTACGGCGTCCGCAAGGCGCTGGGCAGGACCGGCCGGACGCCCGAGGACGTGCCGCGCAAGATGTCCCGGCGTACCGTGATCGTCGGCCGCGCCGTGCCGGCGCCGCGGCGTCGGAAGCAGAAGGGCTGAGACCTCCGATGTTCCGCCGAGCCTTCTGGTTCACCGCAGGCGCAGCCGCCGGCGTGTGGGCCACCACCAAGGTCAACCGGCAGCTCAAGAAGCTGACGCCGGAGAGCCTCGCCGCCCAGGCCGCCGACAAGGCGCTGGAGGCCGGCCACCGCCTCAAGGACTTCGCCCTCGACGTCAAGTCGGGGATGTCGCAGCGCGAGGACGAGCTGAACGACGCACTGGGACTCCACCAGGACCCCGAGCTGCCCGGCAACGTCACCGCCCTCCCCGGACCGCGCAGGCTGCGGGCCATCGGGCGCGACACGTACGACCAGACCACCACGCACCAATCGAACCGCGAGAACCGCTCGACGCGTTCGTACGACCGGAATGAGGACCACTGATGGAGTCGGCTGAAATCCGCCGCCGCTGGCTGAGCTTCTTCGAGGAGCGCGGTCACACCGTTGTCCCTTCGGCGTCGCTCATCGCGGACGACCCGACTCTGCTGCTGGTGCCCGCGGGCATGGTGCCGTTCAAGCCGTACTTCCTCGGCGAGGTCAAGCCCCCCGCGCCCACGCTCACCAGCGTGCAGAAGTGCGTCCGTACGCCGGACATCGAAGAGGTCGGCAAGACCACCCGCCACGGCACGTTCTTCCAGATGTGCGGCAACTTCTCCTTCGGGGACTACTTCAAGGAAGGCGCCATCAAGTACGCCTGGGAGCTGCTCACCAGCTCCGTGGCGGACGGTGGCTACGGCCTGGAGCCCGAGAAGCTCTGGATCACGGTCTACCTCGACGACGACGAGGCCGAGGCCATCTGGCGCGACAAGATCGGCGTCCCCGCCGAGCGCATCCAGCGCCTGGGCAAGAAGGACAACTTCTGGTCCATGGGCGTCCCGGGCCCCTGCGGTCCCTGCTCGGAGATCAACTACGACCGCGGGCCCGAGTTCGGCGTCGAGGGCGGCCCGGCCGTCAACGACGAGCGCTACGTGGAGATCTGGAACCTGGTCTTCATGCAGTACGAGCGCGGCGCCGGCGACGGGAAGGAAGACTTCCCGATCCTCGGTGACCTGCCGTCGAAGAACATCGACACCGGTCTGGGTCTCGAGCGCCTCGCCATGATCCTGCAGGGCGTACAGAACATGTACGAGACCGACACCCTGCGCGTGGTCATGGACAAGGCCACCGAGCTGACGGGCGTGCAGTACGGCGCGGCCCAGGGCACGGACGTCTCGCTGCGCGTGGTCGCCGACCACATCCGCACCTCCGCCATGCTCATCGGCGACGGCGTGACCCCCGGCAACGAGGGCCGCGGCTACGTGCTGCGCCGCATCATGCGCCGCGCCATCCGCAACATGCGCCTCATGGGTGCCACCGGGCCGGTCATCCAGGACCTGGTCAACGTGGTCATCGACACGATGGGCCAGCAGTACCCGGAGCTCGTGACCGACCGCAAGCGCATCGAGACCGTCGCGCTCGCCGAAGAGGCCGCCTTCGTGAAGGCCCTGCGCGGCGGCACGAACATCCTCGACACCGCCATCACCGAGACCAAGGCCACCGGCGGCACGGTCCTGGCCGGCGACAAGGCGTTCCTGCTCCACGACACCTGGGGCTTCCCGATCGACCTCACCCTGGAGATGGCCGCCGAACAGGGCCTCTCCGTGGACCAGGACGGCTTCCGCCGCCTGATGCAGGAGCAGCGCGACACGGCCAAGGCCGACGCCAAGGCCAAGAAGACCGGCCACGCGGACATGTCCGCCTACCGGGAGATCGCCGACGGCTCCGGCGCCACCGAGTTCACCGGCTACGCCACCAACCAGGGCGAGTCCACCATCGTCGGCCTCCTGGTCAACGGCGTCTCCGCGCCCGCCGCCTCCGAGGGCGACGAGGTCGAGGTCGTTCTCGACCGCACCCCCTTCTACGCCGAGGGCGGCGGCCAGCTCGCCGACCAGGGCCGGATCAAGCTCGACTCGGGCGCCGTCATCGTCGTCCGCGACGTGCAGCAGCCGGTCCCCGGCGTCTCCGTGCACAAGGGCTCGGTCCAGGTCGGCGAGGTGACGGTGGGCGCCTCCGCGTACGCCGCCATCGACATCCAGCGCCGCCGGGCCATCGCCCGCGCCCACTCGGCCACGCACCTGACCCACCAGGCGCTGCGCGACGCGCTCGGCCCCACGGCCGCCCAGGCCGGTTCCGAGAACTCGCCCGGCCGCTTCCGCTTCGACTTCGGTTCGCCGAACGCCGTCCCCGGCTCGGTCCTCACCGACGTCGAGCAGAAGATCAACGACGTGCTCTCCCGCGAGCTCGACGTCACCGCCGAGGTCATGAGCATCGACGAGGCGAAGAAGCAGGGCGCCATCGCCGAGTTCGGCGAGAAGTACGGCGAGCGTGTGCGCGTCGTGACCATCGGTGACTTCTCCAAGGAGCTGTGCGGCGGCACGCACGTCGGCAACACCGCCCAGCTGGGCCTGGTGAAGCTGCTCGGCGAGTCCTCCATCGGTTCCGGGGTGCGCCGCGTCGAAGCCCTCGTCGGCGTGGACGCGTACAACTTCCTCGCCAAGGAGCACACGGTCGTCGCCCAGCTCCAGGAGCTGGTCAAGGGCCGTCCCGAGGAGCTGCCGGAGAAGATCGCCTCCATGCTCGGCAAGCTGAAGGACGCCGAGAAGGAGATCGAGAAGTTCCGCGCGGAGAAGGTCCTCCAGGCTGCCGCCGGTCTCGCCGCCGGTGCCCAGGACATCCGCGGTGTCGCGCTCGTCGTGGGCACCGTCCCGGACGGCACCGGCGCCGACGACCTGCGCAAGCTGGTCCTCGACGTCCGGGGCCGCATCCAGGGCGACCGCCCGGCCGTCGTGGCCCTGTTCACCACGGCGAACGACCGCCCGCTGACCGTCATCGCCACCAACGAGGCCGCCCGCGAGCGCGGTCTCAAGGCCGGTGACCTGGTCCGTACGGCTGCCAAGACCCTCGGTGGCGGCGGTGGCGGCAAGCCCGACGTGGCCCAGGGCGGTGGCCAGAACCCGGCCGCCATCCCGGACGCCATCAGCGCCGTCGAGCGCCTCGTCGTCGAGACGGCCTGACGATGACACTGCGCCGCGGCCGCCGGCTCGCCATCGATGTCGGGGACGCCCGGATCGGGGTCGCCTCGTGCGACCCCGACGGGGTTTTGGCCACGCCGGTGGAAACCGTTCCGGGCCGGGACATCCCCTTCGCCCACCGGCGGCTGCGGCAGCTCGTCGCGGAGTACGAGCCCATCGAGGTGGTGGTCGGTCTGCCCCGCTCGCTCAGCGGGCGGGAGGGGCCGGCCGCGGCCAAGTGCCGCGCCTTCGCCACGGAACTCGCCAAGGGCATCAAGCCCGTGACGGTGCGTCTGGTGGACGAGCGGATGACGACCGTCACCGCCGCGCAGGGCCTGCGGGCCGCGGGGCGGAACGCGAAGAAGGGCCGGTCGGTCATCGATCAGGCGGCCGCCGTGGTGATCCTTCAGAACGCTCTGGAGACCGAACGGGTATCAGGTAATCCGCCCGGTGAGTGCGTCGAAGTGGTTGTCTGATCGCGATACGGTAACGTTCCGCGCGATGTGACGGCATTCGAACAGCCGTCGCCCATCAGAAGAGGCGGAACCGTGCGTCGCGGCAGACGGAGTCGCGGCCAACGCCCTGCGGCGCGCTAGGGGATCGATGACTGAGTATGGACAGGGCCCTGGTCTCGAACCGTGGCACCCCGAGGACCCGGAGTACGGGGACCAGGGGTGGGCCGGGCACGAGGCCCAGCAGGGTCAGATGCCCTACGCCGGTGATTCGCAGCAGTACCAGCAGGTGCCGCAGCCCCAGTACCCCCAGTACGCGCAGCAGCAGCAGGGTCAGCACCCCCAGGGCCAGCAGGCCCAGTACCCGCAGGCCCAGCAGCACCCCGGCCAGTACCCGCAGACCCAGCAGTACCCCGGCCAGTACCCGCAGGATCAGCAGCAGCCTCACCAGCACCAGCAGCAGGAGACCTACGGGGGCCAGGGCCAGGTCTGGGACACCGGCCAGATGCAGTACGCCGGTGTCCCGCAGGCGGCCGACCCGTACGCGGGCGCGGATCCGTACGCCCAGCAGCAGACGAGCGGCTATCCCGGCGAGACCCCCGACCTCTACGGCACCCCTGAGGCGTTCCCGCCGCCGCGGCCCCCGGGCCGGCGGCACCTGGAGCCCGAGGAGCAGTGGCAGGAGGAGGAGACCAAGGCCGACGAGGCCGCGGACTCCTTCCTGGCCGGAGGCGGTGGCGCCGACGACGGTGACGAGGGCGACGACGGAGGTCGCGGCGGCCGCCGCTCGGGCCGTTCCGGCGGCAAACCGAAGAAGCGCAGCGGCATGGCCTGCCTCGTCGCGGCCGTGATCATCGTCGGCGTGGTCGGCGGTGGCGGTTACTACGGCTACGACTACCTGAAGGGCAAGTTCGGCGCGGCCGAGGACTTCGCGGGCTCCGGCGTCGACGAGGCGGTCGACGTGGAGATCCCCAAGGGCGCGGGCCTGGGCCAGATGGGCCGCATCCTCAAGGACGCCGGTGTGGTCGCGAGCGCCCAGGCCTTCGTGGACGCGGCGGGCAACAACCCCAAGGGCAAGTCGATCCAGCCGGGCATTTACCCGCTGAAGAAGAAGATGTCGGCCGCCTCGGTGGTCGAGGTCATGACCGACCCCTCCAAGCTCCACGTGCTCACCATCGCCGAGGGCATGCGCAACAGCAAGGTCTACGAGGCGATCGACAAGAAGCTCGAGAAGCCCGAGGGCACCACCAAGGACATCGCCTTCCGCGAGGCCAGGAACCTCGGCCTGCCGGCGTGGGCGAACAACGACCCGAGGATCATCGATCCGCTCGAGGGCTTCCTGTACCCGATGCGCTACGACCTGAAGAAGGACAGCACTCCCGAGTCGCTGCTCAAGCAGATGGTCAAGAACGCCACCGACAAGTACACGGAGCTCGGGGTCGAGGGCAAGGCCAAGGAGCTCGGCCTGGAGAACCCGCTCCAGGTGATCACGGTCGCCAGCCTCGTCAACGCCGAGGGCAAGAACCACGACGACTTCCGGAAGATGTCGGAGGTGGTCTACAACCGCCTCAAGAAGACCAACGACGTCACGAACCAGAAGATCGAGTTCGACTCGACGTACAACTACGTCAAGAACCAGAGCGAGATCAACTTCAACCTCACCGAGGCGAAGGCGTTCGTCAACCCCTACAACACGCACAACGTCAGGGGACTGCCCCCCGGCCCGATCGGGAACCCGGGCGAGGCCGCGCTGACCGGTGCGCTCAGCCCGGACCACGGTGGCTGGATGTTCTTCGTGTCGGTCGACGAGAACAAGACGACCTTCACCAAGACCTACGAAGAGCACCTGAAGCTCGTCGCCGAGTTCCAGGCACGCCAGAAGCAGAAGAACGGCGGGTAGCAGGACATGTCACGGATACGGGCCGCGGTGCTGGGTTCGCCCATCGAGCACTCCCTCTCACCGGTGCTGCACCGCGCCGCGTACCAGGAGCTCGGCCTCGACGACTGGTCGTACGACCGCTTCGAGATCGACGAGGCCGCGCTCCCCGGATTCATCGCCGGCCTCGGCCCCGAGTGGGCCGGGCTGTCGCTGACCATGCCGCTGAAGCGGGCGGTCATCGCGCTGCTCGACGGGATCAGCGATACGGCCGCCTCCGTCGAGACGGTCAACACCGTCGTCTTCACCGAGGACGGCCGCAAGGTCGGCGACAACACCGACATCCCCGGCCTGGTCTCGGCCCTGCGGGAGCGGGGCGTCGAGAAGGTGGAGTCCGCCGCCGTCCTCGGCGCGGGCGCCACGGCCTCCTCGGCGCTCGCCGCGCTGGCGCGGATCTGCTCCGGCGAGGTGACCGCGTACGTACGCTCCGCCGCCCGCGCCGCCGAGATGCGCGAGTGGGGCGAGCGGCTCGGCGTGGACGTCCGCACGGCCGACTGGGCGCGGGCGGCCGAGGCGCTGAACGCACCGCTGGTCATCGCCACCACCCCGGCCGGAGCCACGGACGAGCTGTCCGCAGCCGTGCCCGCCACCCCGGGCACTCTCTTCGACGTCCTGTACGACCCCTGGCCGACGCCCCTCGCGGCGGCCTGGACGCAGCGCGGCGGCAAACTCCTCGGCGGCCTCGACCTGCTCGTGCACCAGGCCGTGCTCCAGGTCGAGCGGATGACCGGCCGCACCCCGGGCCCCCTCGCCGCCATGCGGGCCGCCGGCGAGGCGGCGCTGCGCGCCCGTCACTGAGCGGGCCGGGGACCATTCCTAGATCCACATCCCGCCGTGCCCGTGGGCGCGCTGCCGTCCGACAGTTGGACCGGAGGGCGGTGCACCGCCCCGGACATGGGAGGATCGGGTGAAGGCGGGTCCGGGCCGCGCACCCGATCGCGCCGTCGCTGAATCAGGCGCGAGCATGAGGAGCATCGTTGAGCAGGTTGCGTTGGCTGACGGCCGGAGAATCGCACGGCCCGGCGCTGGTGGCGACGCTGGAGGGTCTTCCCGCCGGCGTCCCGGTCACCACGGAGCTGGTGGCCGAACACCTGGCCCGGCGCCGGCTCGGCTACGGCCGCGGTGCCCGGATGAAGTTCGAGCAGGACGAGATCACCTTCCTCGGCGGCGTTCGCCACGGGCTGTCCCAGGGTTCGCCCGTCGCCGTCATGATCGGCAACACCGAGTGGCCCAAGTGGGAGACCGTCATGTCGGCCGACCCGGTCGACCCCTCGCTGCTCAAGGAGACCGGCCGCAACGCGCCGCTGACCCGCCCCCGCCCCGGCCACGCCGACCTCGCGGGCATGCAGAAGTACGGCTTCTCCGAGGCCCGGCCGATCCTGGAGCGCGCCAGCGCCCGTGAGACCGCCGCCCGCGTCGCCCTCGGTGCCATCGCCCGGTCCTTCATCAAGGAGGTCGCGGGCATCGAGATCGTCTCCCACGTCGTGGAGCTGGCCGCCGCCAAGGCCCCGTACGGCGTCTACCCGACCCCCGCCGACGTCGAGAAGCTCGACGCCGACCCGGTGCGCTGCCTCGACGCCGACGCGTCGAAGGCGATGGTCGCGGAGATCGACCAGGCCCACAAGGACGGCGACACCCTCGGCGGCGTCGTCGAGGTCCTCGCCTACGGGGTGCCCGTGGGCCTCGGCTCGCACGTGCACTGGGACCGCCGCCTCGACGCGCGCCTCGCGGCCGCGCTCATGGGCATCCAGGCGATCAAGGGCGTGGAGGTCGGCGACGGCTTCGACCTGGCCCGCGTACCCGGCTCGCAGGCGCACGACGAGATCGTCTCCACCCCCGAGGGCCTCAAGCGCACCTCCGGCCGCTCCGGCGGCACCGAGGGCGGTCTGACCACCGGTGAGCTGCTGCGCGTACGCGCCGCGATGAAGCCGATCGCGACCGTGCCGAAGGCCCTCGCGACCGTGGACGTGGCCACCGGTGAGGCCACCGTCGCGCACCACCAGCGCTCCGACGTCTGTGCCGTGCCCGCCGCGGGCATCGTCGCCGAGGCCATGGTCGCCCTGGTGCTGGCCGACGCCGTCGTGGAGAAGTTCGGCGGCGACTCGGTCCCCGAGACCCGCCGCAACGTCCGCTCCTACCTCGACAACCTGCAGATCCGGTGACCGCCACCAACGGCACCGGCCCCCTGGTCGTCCTCGTGGGCCCCATGGGATCCGGCAAGTCCACCGTGGGCGAACTGATCGCGCGGCAGCTCGGCGTCTCCTACCGGGACACCGACGCCGACATCGTCGCGGCCCAGGGCCGGGAGATCTCCGACATCTTCGTGGACGAGGGCGAACCCTACTTCCGTGAGCTGGAGCGGGAGGCGGTCGCCGCCGCCGTCGCCGGACACGGCGGGGTCCTCGCCCTCGGCGGCGGCGCCGTCCTCGACGAGAAGACGCGCGAGCTGCTCACCGGACTGCCCGTCGCCTACCTCTCGATGGACGTCGAGGAAGCGGTCCGGCGCGTGGGCCTCGGCGCCGCGCGCCCGCTGCTCGCCGTCAACCCGCGCCGTCAGTGGCGCGAGCTGATGGAGGCCCGGCGCCCCCTGTACACCGAAGTCGCGCGCGTCGTGGTGGCCACCGACGACCGCACCCCCGAAGAGGTCGCACAGGCGGTCCTCGACGCTCTGGAGTTGAAGAACGCATGACAGACCAGGTGACGCGGATCCAGGTCGGCGCGAGCGCCGGGCACGACGCGTACGACGTGCTGGTCGGCCGGCAGCTGCTCGGGGAGCTCGGCTCCCTGATCGGTACGAAGGCCCAGCGGGTCGCCGTCATCCACCCCGAGGCGCTCGCCTCGACCGGTGAGGCCCTGCGCGACGACCTCGCCGCCCAGGGGTACGAGGCCGTCGCCATCCAGGTGCCGAACGCCGAAGAGGCCAAGACGGTCGAGGTGGCGGCGTACTGCTGGAAGGCCCTGGGGCAGTCCGGCTTCACCCGCACCGACGTCATCGTCGGCGTCGGCGGGGGAGCCACCACCGACCTCGCGGGCTTCGTCGCGGCCTCCTGGCTGCGCGGCGTGCGCTGGATCGCCGTACCGACCACCATCCTCGCGATGGTCGACGCGGCCGTCGGCGGCAAGACCGGCATCAACACCGCCGAGGGCAAGAACCTCGTCGGCGCCTTCCACCCGCCGGCCGGCGTCCTGTGCGACTTGGCGGCGCTGGAGTCGCTGCCCGTCAACGACTACGTCAGCGGCCTCGCCGAGATCATCAAGGCCGGATTCATCTCCGACCCGGTGATCCTCGACCTGATCGAGGAGGACCCGGCGGCGGCGCGCACGCCCGCCGGCCCGCACACGGCCGAGCTGATCTGCCGCTCCATCCAGGTCAAGGCGGACGTGGTCTCCAGCGACCTCAAGGAGTCGGGGCTGCGGGAGATCCTGAACTACGGGCACACCCTCGCGCACGCCATCGAGAAGAACGAGCGCTACAAGTGGCGGCACGGAGCAGCCGTATCGGTGGGCATGGTCTTCGCGGCCGAGCTCGGCCGGCTGGCGGGCCGCCTCGACGACGCGACGGCCGACCGGCACAAGGAGGTGCTCGCCTCGGTGGGCCTTCCACTGACCTACCGCGGCGACCAGTGGCCCAAGCTGCTGGAGACCATGAAGCTCGACAAGAAGTCCCGCGGGGACCTGCTGCGCTTCATCGTCCTGGACGGGCTGGCCAAGCCGACCGTCCTGGAGGGTCCGGACCCGGCCGTCCTCGTGGCGGCGTTCGGTGAAGTCACGGCCTGAGCCGGGCCACCGCGTGACCGGGTGGCCGTTCGAGCCGCCGGGGTCATATAACGTTCTCGCATCAGTCGTGCTGTAACGAGACGGAGTGGCCGCGGATGCACCAGGGAGTGGCAGGCGGGGGCTGGGAGCCGCCGGGGAGTCAGTACCCGGCGGCGGCGCCGCACGGGGCCACCGGGCACGTCCCGCTGCCGCCCGCCGTCCCCGGCACCGGCGGCGCCACCCTCGCGGTGCTGCTGATCGGCCCCGCGGGCGCCGGGAAGACCACCGTGGCCCGGCACTGGGCCGGCACCCGTCCCGTTCCCACCGCGCACGTCAGCCTGGACGACGTACGGGAATGGGTGTGCTCGGGCTTCGCGGACCCCCAGGCGGGCTGGAACGACCACTCCGAGGCCCAGTACCGGCTCGCCCGCCGCACCTGCGGCTTCGCCGCCCGCAACTTCCTGGCCAACGGGATCTCGTGCATCCTCGACGACGCCGTGTTCCCGGACCGGCCGGTGGTGGGGCTCGGCGGCTGGAAACGCCATGTGGGACCCGCGCTGCTGCCGGTGGTCCTGCTGCCCGGCCTGGAGATAGTCCTGGAGCGCAATGCCGCCCGCTCCGGAAACCGGCGGCTCTCCGACGAGGAGGTCGCGCGGATCCACGGCCGGATGGCCGGCTGGTACGGGTCCGGGCTGCCGATCATCGACAACTCCCACCTCGACGTCGAAGGCACCGCCCGCGCGCTGGACGAGACCCTGGCGCGCGTCATCTCGGCCCCGGCCCACTGAGCCCCGCCCGCCGGCCCCGGCCCGCCGGCCCCCCGGACGGCCGCGCTCACCAGGCCGGATACGCGCCACGCTCGTAGGCTCGAAAACATGTCAGACGTGTACGCGGCCCGCCGGGGCCTGCTTCGCGACCGCTGTGCGGCCGCCGGAAACGCCGCCGCACTCATCACGCGTCCGGCGAACGTCCGCTACCTCTCCGGGGCGTCGCCGCTGGGCGCCGTCCTGCTGGTCGGGCCGGGCGGTGAGGACATGCTGTTCTGCGCCGGAGCGCCCACCGGGGAGGCCGAGGAGGGACGGCCCGACGAGAACCTGCGGCTCTCCGTACTGGCCGGCCCGGGCGCGGATCCCGCCGTCGCGGCGGCGGACGCGGCCGCTCTCGCCCGCGCGGACTCCCTGGCGGTGGAGGAACACCACCTCACCGTCGGCCGGCACCGCGCCCTGGGCTCCGTAGCGCCCGGGCTGCGCCTGGCCGACCTCGGAACCGCCGTGGAGCAGCAGCGCCTCGTCAAGGACGAGGAGGAGATCGCCTGTCTGCGGATCGCCGCCGAGATCGCCGACCAGGCCCTCGGAGAGCTGCTGGAATCGATCCTGGTGGGCCGTACCGAACGGCACCTGGCCCTGGAACTGGAACGCCGCCTGGTGGACCACGGGGCCGACGGCCCGGCCTTCCCCACCTCGGTCGGCACCGGCCCGCACTCCGGACGCTCCCGGCACCGGCCGTCCGACCGCAGGGTGGAGGAGGGCGACTTCCTCTCCATCTGCCTCGGCGCCAACTACCGGGGCTACCGCTGCGAGATCGGCCGCACCTTCGTCATCGGCACGACCCCCGCCGACTGGCAGATCGAGCTGTACGACCTGGTCTTCGCCGCGCAGCGGGCCGGCCGCGAAGCCCTGCTGCCCGGGGCCGCGTACCGAGACGTGGATCACGCGGCCCGCTCCGTACTCGACTCCGCAGGTCACGGTGAAGCCCTCGCCGCGTGGACCGGACACGGTGTCGGTCTCGAAATCGACGAGGACCCGCAGCTTGCACCTACGGCCATGGGTAAACTGGACGCTTGCGTGCCGGTCACCATCGAGCCGGGGGTTCACCTCCCTGGCCGGGGCGGTGTCCGGATCGATGACACGCTCGTCGTGCGCCCCGAGGCGGACGGCGGTCCCGAGCTACTCACCATTACGACCAAGGAGCTGCTCGCGCTCTAGCCCGCACCGCCGGGCTGTGCGCGCACCCGTGGTCTTCCAGTGCAGGAGATTCCCAAACCGTGGCTTCCACGAACGACCTCAAGAACGGCATGGTGCTCAAGCTCGACGGTGGCCAGCTCTGGTCCGTCGTCGAGTTCCAGCACGTCAAGCCCGGCAAGGGCCCGGCCTTCGTGCGCACCAAGCTGAAGAGCGTCATGTCCGGCAAGGTGGTCGACAAGACCTTCAACGCCGGCACCAAGGTCGAGACGGCCACCATCGACCGCCGCGACATGCAGTTCTCCTACATGGACGGCGAGTACTTCGTGTTCATGGACATGGAGGACTACGACCAGCTGATGGTCGACAAGAAGGCCGTCGGCGACGCCGCCAACTTCCTGATCGAGGGCTTCACCGCCTCCGTGGCCCGCCACGAGGGCGAGGTGCTGTACGTCGAGCTCCCGGCCGCCGTCGAGCTGACCATCCAGCACACCGACCCGGGTGTCCAGGGCGACCGCTCCACCGGTGGCACCAAGCCGGCGACGCTGGAGACCGGTCACGAGATCCAGGTCCCGCTCTTCATCAACACCGGTGAGAAGATCAAGGTCGACACCCGCACGAGCGACTACCTCGGCCGGGTGAACAGCTAACCGTGGCTGCCCGGAGCAACGCGCGCAAGCGCGCTTTCCAGATCCTGTTCGAGGCCGACCAGCGCGGGGTGTCCGTGCGCGAGGTCCTCGCGGACTGGATCCGCCACTCGCGGTCGGACACCGACCGCCAGCCCGCGGTGAACGAGTTCACCATGGAACTCGTCGAGGGGTACGCCGACAAGGTGGACCGCATCGACGATCTGATCGCCACCTACGCCGTGGACTGGGACCTCGACCGGATGCCGGTCGTGGACCGGAACATCGTGCGCCTCGGTGCCTACGAGCTGATCTGGGTCGACGGGACCCCGGACGCCGTGGCCATCGACGAGGCCGTTCAGCTGGCCAAGGAGTTCTCCACGGACGAGTCGCCCTCGTTCGTGAACGGACTACTCGGCCGCTTCAAGGACCTCAAGCCGAAGTTGCGCCGCAGCGAGAGCTGATGCGCGCCGGTACGGCGTGAACGGAGGGCCCGCAGCGCACGCGCTGCGGGCCCTCCGTCGTACGCCCGCCCGGGGCCGGGCGCGGACGTGAAAAACCGGTGGGTGCCCGGAGCCGAGAGGCTCCGGGCACCCACCGGTAACGTTTCTGCTGAGACCTGGCTGAGGCCTAGATGTCCTCGTGCGCCACCGCACGACGCGCGTCCGCGTCCAGCACGCCCCAGCTGATCAGCTGCTCGGTCAGGACCGAGGGGGACTGGTCGTAGATGACCGCGAGCGTGCGCAGGTCGTCCTGGCGGATCGAGAGCACCTTGCCGTTGTAGTCGCCGCGCTGGCTCTGGATGGTCGCCGCGTAGCGCTGCAGCGGGCCGGCCTTCTCAGCGGGGACGTGGGCCAGGCGCTCCAGGTCGAGGCGCAGCTTCGGCGGCGGCTCGGCCGCTCCGCCGGGGGTCGTGCCCGGCAGCAGTTCCTGCACCGGCACCCCGTAGAAGTCCGCCAGCTCGGCGAGGCGCTGGACGGTCACGGCGCGGTCCCCGCGCTCGTAGGAACCGACCACCACGGCCTTCCACCGGCCCTGGGACTTCTCCTCGACACCATGGAGGGAAAGGCCCTGCTGGGTGCGGATGGCGCGGAGCTTGGCCCCGAGCTGTTTGGCGTATTCGCTGGACATAACGCTCCCGGACGCTGTGACGCTGTGACGACATGGACGCTGTACGGCTCCGCCGCGCGGCTGGTAACTCACTGTGAGGTTACGCAGCGTTACTTGGATGCGTCAAGCCGAATGGTCTCCATCGCCCACTTAAGAGGGGTCCTGGGCTGCCCCGATGCGCGGCCCGCGGAATCCCCCTGGTACCGTGGACGGCGTAGATCAGACGTCCTTTAAGGTCCGTCCCGTGAGGCGGAGAAGGAGGTCCTTTTCATGGACACTCAGCACGCTCAGGCTCAGGCCGTTCAAGACTCCGATGCCATGCGCCCCGTTCTCGAAGCGCAGGACATCGCACGGGTCCTTACCCGTATCGCCCACGAAATCGTCGAACGCGCCAAGGGCGCGGACGATGTGGTGCTCCTCGGCATTCCCACCCGCGGTGTTTTCCTCGCCCGCCGGCTGGCCGTCAAACTCGAAGAGATCACCGGTGCCAAGATCCCGGTCGGTTCCCTCGACATCACCATGTACCGCGACGACCTCCGGATGAAGCCGGCCCGCGCGATCGGCCGCACCGAGATCCCCGGCGACGACATCGACGGCCGCCTGGTCGTCCTGGTCGACGACGTCCTCTTCTCCGGCCGCACCATCCGTGCCGCCCTCGACGCCCTCGGCGACATCGGCCGCCCCCGCGCCGTGCAGCTCGCGGTCCTCGTCGACCGCGGCCACCGCGAACTGCCGATCCGCGCCGACTACGTCGGCAAGAACCTCCCCACGTCGCTGCGGGAGAACGTCCAGGTCCAGCTCCAGGAGGAGGACGGCCGAGACGCCGTACTGCTCGGCCAGCGGACCGCCCGGGCAGCGGGGCAGTAACCCGCACACGCGCGCGGGCCCTCGGGGGTCCGCGCCGAAGTCTGCCCTGCCGCACCTCAAGCCCGCCTGTCTGCCCTCCCGACTTACGGAGCACCCGGATGAAGCGCCACCTCATCTCGGCCGCCGATCTCACGCGCGACGACGCCGTCCTCATCCTCGACACCGCCGAGGAGATGGCCCGAGTCGCCGACCGGCCGATAAAGAAGCTGCCGACCCTGCGCGGCCGCACGATCTGCAACCTCTTCTTCGAGGACTCGACCCGTACCCGGATCTCCTTCGAGGCCGCCGAGAAGCGCCTCTCCGCCGACGTGATCAACTTCGCGGCGAAGGGCTCCAGCGTCTCCAAGGGCGAGTCCCTCAAGGACACCGCCCAGACGCTGGAGGCCATGGGCGTCGACGCCGTGGTCATCCGCCACAGCGCCTCCGGCGCCCCCTACCGGCTCGCGAACTCCGGCTGGATCGACGCCCCCGTGATCAACGCGGGCGACGGCACCCACCAGCACCCCACCCAGGCGCTGCTCGACGCGTTCACCATGCGCCGCCGCCTGGTCGGCAGGGACGCCGGGCTCGGCAAGGACCTCGACGGCCGCCGGATCACCATCGTCGGCGACGTCCTGCACAGCCGCGTGGCCCGCTCCAACGTCGACCTGCTGCACACCCTCGGCGCCGAGGTCACCCTGGTGGCCCCGCCCACCCTGGTCCCGGTCGGCGTCGAGGCCTGGCCGTGCGAGATCTCGTACAGCCTGGACGCGGTGCTGCCGAAGTCCGACGCCGTGATGATGCTGCGGGTGCAGCGCGAGCGGATGAACGCGGCCTTCTTCCCGACCGAGCGCGAGTACTCCCGCCGCTACGGCCTGGACGGCGCCCGGATGGCGCGGATGCCCGAGCACGCCATCGTCATGCACCCCGGCCCGATGGTCCGCGGCATGGAGATCACGGCCGAGGTCGCCGACTCCGACCGCTGCACGGTCATCGAGCAGGTCGCCAACGGCGTCTCGATCCGCATGGCCGTCCTGTACCTCCTGCTCGGCGGATCCGAGCCCGCCGTCACCACCACCAGCACGCCCCGCACCGAGGAGAGCAAGTAAAGATGAGCAAGATCCTTATTCGTGGGGCGAAGGTACTTGGTGGCGACGTCCAGGACGTCCTGATCGAGGGCGAGAACATCACCGCCGTGGGCGCGGACCTGGACGCCGGCGACGCGACCGTCATCGAGGCCGCCGGACAGGTCCTGCTCCCGGGCCTCGTCGACCTCCACACCCACCTGCGCGAGCCCGGCCGCGAGGACTCCGAGACCGTCCTCACCGGCACCCGTGCCGCGGCCTCCGGCGGCTACACCGCCGTCTTCGCCATGGCCAACACCTTCCCCGTCGCCGACACCGCCGGCGTCGTCGAGCAGGTGTGGCGCCTGGGCAAGGAGTCCGGCTACTGCGACGTGCAGCCCATCGGCGCCGTCACCGTGGGCCTCGAGGGCAAGCAGCTCTCCGAGCTGGGCGCCATGCACGAGTCCGCCGCCCGCGTCACGGTCTTCTCCGACGACGGCAAGTGCGTGGACGACGCGGTGATCATGCGCCGCGCCCTGGAGTACGTGAAGGCCTTCGGCGGCGTCGTCGCCCAGCACGCCCAGGAGCCCCGCCTCACCGAGGGCGCCCAGATGAACGAGGGCGTCGTCTCCGCGGAGCTCGGGCTGGGCGGCTGGCCGGCCGTCGCCGAGGAGTCGGTCATCGCCCGCGACGTCCTGCTCGCCGAGCACGTCGGCTCCCGTGTCCACATCTGCCACCTCTCCACCGCCGGCTCCGTGGAGATCGTCCGCTGGGCCAAGTCCCGCGGCATCGACGTCACCGCCGAGGTCACCCCGCACCACCTGCTCCTCACCGACGAGCTCGTGCGCTCGTACAACCCGGTCTACAAGGTCAACCCGCCGCTGCGCACCGAGGCCGACGTACTGGCCCTGCGCGAGGCGCTGGCCGACGGCACGATCGACATCGTCGCCACCGACCACGCCCCGCACCCGCACGAGGACAAGGACTGTGAGTGGGCCGCCGCCGCCATGGGCATGGTGGGCCTGGAGACCGCGCTCTCCGTCGTCCAGCAGACGATGGTGGAGACCGGACTGCTCGACTGGGCGGGCGTCGCCGAGCGGATGTCCTTCGCCCCGGCGCGCATCGGCAGCCTTCCGAACCACGGACGGCCCGTCTCGGCAGGTGAACCCGCGAACCTGACCTTGGTCGATACCTCGTACCGTGGTGTCGTGGACCCCGCACACTTCGCCTCCCGCAGCCGCAACACGCCTTACGAGGGCCGTGAGCTGCCGGGTCGCGTCACTCACACCTTCCTGCGGGGCCGGGCAACGGTCGTGGACGGGACGCTGGCGTGACACCTGCAGTAATCCAACTGGCCGCCGAGGCCGAACGACAGTCGGCGGAGGTGACGGACTGGGGCGCCCGCATCGCGTGGGTGGCCGGTCTGCTCGTCTTCATCGCGTTCGTGTACTGGCTCATGCGGCAGGGCTGGAAATGGCGCGGCACCCTGCAGAGCGATCTGCCGGAGCTGCCCGCCGCCCCCGGCGGTCTTCCCGAGCACCGGCTGGCCCTGACCGGCCGGTACCACGGGTCCACCACCGCCGGGCAGTGGCTCGACCGGATCGTCGCCCACGGTCTGGGCGTCCGCAGCCGGGTCGAGCTCGCGCTCACCGACGCGGGACTCGACGTGGTCCGTCCGGGTGCCAACGACTTCTTCGTACCGGCCGCGCAGCTGCGCGGCGCCCGCCTCGACAAGGGAATCGCGGGCAAGGTACTCACCGAGGGCGGTCTCCTCGTCGTCACATGGGCGCACGGCGACAGGCTGATCGACTCCGGATTCCGCTCCGACCGCGCGGCCGAACACGCCGCCTGGGTCGAAGCGATCAACCTCATGAACCACTCAATCACCACGACGGAAGGCGCCGAACGATGACGACCTCCACCAGGGGAGCAGCCAAAGCTCCCGCCGTACTCGTCCTGGAGGACGGTCGGATCTTCCGCGGCCGCGCCTACGGCGCTGTGGGGGAGACCTTCGGCGAGGCCGTGTTCTCCACCGGCATGACCGGCTACCAGGAGACCCTCACCGACCCGTCGTACCACCGGCAGGTCGTCGTGATGACCGCCCCGCACGTGGGCAACACCGGCGTCAACGACGAGGACCCCGAGTCCTCCCGCATCTGGGTCGCCGGGTACGTCGTGCGCGACCCCGCCCGCGTCCCCTCGAACTGGCGCTCCCAGCGCTCGCTGGACGAGGAGCTCGTCAAGCAGGGCGTCGTCGGGATCTCCGGCATCGACACCCGCGCCCTGACCCGCCACCTGCGCGAGCGCGGCGCCATGCGCGTCGGCATCTTCTCGGGTGCGGCCTGGGAGGGCGTCCGCGACGCGGCCCTGCTGGCCCGCGTCCTGGAAGCCCCGCAGATGAAGGGCGCCGACCTCGCCGCCGAGGTCGCCACCAAGGAGACGTACGTCGTCCCCGCGATCGGCGAGAAGCGCTTCACCGTCGCCGCCGTGGACCTCGGCATCAAGGGCATGACCCCGCACCGGATGGCCGAGCGCGGCATCGAGGTGCACGTGCTCCCCGCCACCGCCACCGTCGAGGACGTGTACGCGGTCAACCCCGACGGTGTGTTCTTCTCCAACGGACCGGGCGACCCGGCCACCGCCGACGGCCCCGTCTCCGTGATGCAGGGCGTCCTGGAGCGCAGGACCCCGCTCTTCGGCATCTGCTTCGGCAACCAGATCCTGGGCCGCGCGCTCGGCTTCGGCACCTACAAGCTGAAGTACGGCCACCGCGGCATCAACCAGCCGGTGCAGGACCGCACCACCGGCAAGGTTGAGATCACCGCGCACAACCACGGCTTCGCCGTGGACGCGCCCCTCGACAAGGTCTCGGACACCGCCTACGGGCGCGCCGAGGTCTCCCACGTCTGCCTGAACGACCAGGTCGTCGAAGGCCTCCAGCTGCTCGACCAGCCGGCCTTCTCCGTCCAGTACCACCCCGAGGCGGCCGCCGGCCCGCACGACGCCGCGTACCTCTTCGACCGCTTCGTAAATCTGATGGAGGCCGAGCGTGCCTAAGCGCACCGATATCCAGTCCGTCCTGGTCATCGGCTCCGGCCCGATCGTCATCGGCCAGGCCGCCGAGTTCGACTACTCCGGGACCCAGGCCTGCCGCATCCTCAAGTCCGAGGGCCTGCGGGTCATCCTGGTGAACTCCAACCCCGCCACGATCATGACCGACCCGGAGATCGCCGACGCCACGTACGTCGAGCCGATCACCCCCGAGTTCGTCGAGAAGATCATCGCGAAGGAGCGCCCCGACGCGCTGCTCCCGACCCTCGGCGGCCAGACCGCGCTGAACACCGCCATCTCCATGCACGAGCAGGGTGTGCTGGAGAAGTACGGCGTCGAGCTCATCGGTGCGAACGTCGAGGCGATCAACAAGGGCGAGGACCGCGACCTCTTCAAGGGTGTCGTCGAAGCCGTCCGCGCCAAGATCGGCTACGGCGAGTCCGCCCGCTCGGTCATCTGCCACACGATGGACGACATCATCCAGGGCGTCGACACCCTCGGCGGCTACCCCGTCGTCGTGCGCCCCTCCTTCACCATGGGCGGCGCCGGCTCCGGCTTCGCCCACGACGAGGACGAGCTGCGCCGCATCGCCGGCCAGGGGCTGATGCTCTCCCCGACCACCGAGGTGCTCCTGGAGGAGTCCATCCTCGGCTGGAAGGAGTACGAGCTCGAGCTGATGCGCGACACCAAGGACAACGTCGTCGTCGTCTGTTCCATCGAGAACTTCGACCCGATGGGCGTCCACACCGGCGACTCGATCACCGTCGCCCCGGCGATGACGCTGACCGACCGCGAGTACCAGCGGCTGCGCGACATCGGCATCGCGATCATCCGCGAGGTCGGCGTCGACACCGGCGGCTGCAACATCCAGTTCGCGATCGACCCGGTCGACGGCCGCGTCATCGTCATCGAGATGAACCCGCGCGTCTCGCGCTCCTCGGCGCTCGCGTCGAAGGCCACCGGCTTCCCGATCGCCAAGATCGCCGCCAAGCTGGCCATCGGCTACACCCTCGACGAGGTCCCCAACGACATCACCGAGAAGACGCCGGCCTCCTTCGAGCCGTCCCTCGACTACGTCGTCGTCAAGGCCCCGCGCTTCGCCTTCGAGAAGTTCCCGCTCGCCGACGCCACCCTCACCACCACCATGAAGTCGGTGGGCGAGGCCATGGCCATCGGCCGCAACTTCACCGAGGCCCTCCAGAAGGCCCTGCGCTCCCTGGAGAAGAAGGGCTCGCAGTTCACCTTCGTCGGCCCCACCGGCGACAAGGAGGAGCTCCTCGCCACCGCGGTCCGCCCGACCGACGGCCGCATCAACACCGTCATGCAGGCCATCCGCGCCGGCGCCACGCAGGAAGAGGTCTTCGAGTACACGAAGATCGACCCCTGGTTCGTCGACCAGCTCTTCCTCATCAAGGAGATCGCGGACGAGCTGGCCTCCGCCGACAAGCTCTACCCCGAGCTGCTCGCCGAGGCCAAGCGCCACGGCTTCTCCGATTTCCAGATCGCCGAGATCCGGGGCCTGCGCGAGGACGTCGTCCGCGAGGTGCGCCACGCGCTCGGCGTCCGCCCGGTGTACAAGACGGTCGACACCTGTGCCGCCGAGTTCGCCGCGAAGACCCCGTACTTCTACTCCTCCTACGACGAGGAGTCCGAGGTCGCCCCGCGCGAGAAGCCCGCGGTCATCATCCTGGGCTCTGGCCCGAACCGCATCGGCCAGGGCATCGAGTTCGACTACTCCTGCGTCCACGCCTCCTTCGCGCTCAGCGACGCCGGCTACGAGACCGTGATGGTCAACTGCAACCCCGAGACCGTCTCCACGGACTACGACACCTCCGACCGCCTGTACTTCGAGCCGCTCACGCTCGAGGACGTGCTGGAGATCGTCCACGCCGAGTCCCTGGCCGGCCCCATCGCCGGAGTCATCGTCCAGCTCGGCGGCCAGACCCCGCTGGGCCTGGCCCAGGCCCTCAAGGACAACGGCGTCCCCGTCGTCGGTACCCCGCCGGAGGCCATCCACGCCGCAGAGGACCGCGGCGCCTTCGGCCAGGTCCTCGCCGAGGCCGGCCTGCCCGCCCCCAAGCACGGCACCGCCACCACCTTCGCCGGCGCCAAGGCCATCGCCGACGAGATCGGCTACCCGGTCCTCGTACGCCCCTCGTACGTGCTCGGCGGCCGCGGCATGGAGATCGTCTACGACGAGGACCGGCTGTCCTCGTACATCGCCGAGTCCACCGAGATCTCGCCGACCCGCCCCGTGCTGGTCGACCGTTTCCTCGACGACGCGATCGAGATCGACGTCGACGCCCTCTACGACGGCACCGAGCTCTACCTCGGCGGCGTCATGGAGCACATCGAGGAAGCCGGGATCCACTCCGGCGACTCGGCCTGCGCCCTGCCCCCGATCACCCTCGGCGGCTACGACATCAAGCGCCTGCGCACGTCCACCGAGGCCATCGCCAAGGGCGTCGGCGTACGCGGTCTGATCAACATCCAGTTCGCGATGGCGGGTGACATCCTCTACGTCCTGGAGGCCAACCCGCGCGCCTCCCGGACCGTCCCCTTCACCTCGAAGGCCACCGCGGTCCCGCTCGCCAAGGCCGCCGCCCGCATCTCGCTCGGCACCACCATCGCCGAGCTCCGCGAAGAGGGCATGCTCCCCAAGAGCGGCGACGGCGGCACCCTGCCGCTCGACGCGCCGATCTCCGTCAAGGAGGCCGTCATGCCGTGGTCGCGCTTCCGCGACATCCACGGCCGCGGCGTCGACACCGTCCTCGGCCCGGAGATGCGCTCCACCGGCGAGGTCATGGGAATCGACTCCGTCTTCGGCACGGCGTACGCCAAGTCGCAGGCCGGCGCCTACGGCCCGCTGCCCACCAAGGGCCGCGCGTTCATCTCCGTCGCCAACCGCGACAAGCGCTCGATGATCTTCCCGGCGCGCGAGCTCGTCGCCCACGGCTTCGAGCTGATGGCGACCTCGGGCACCGCGGAGGTCCTGCGCCGCAACGGCATCAACGCCACCGTCGTGCGCAAGCTCAGCGAGGGCGAGGGCCCGGACGGCGAGAAGACCGTCGTCCAGCTCATCCACGACGGCCAGGTCGACCTGATCGTCAACACCCCGTACGGCACCGGCGGTCGCCTCGACGGCTACGAGATCCGTACGGCCGCCGTCGCGCGCGGCGTCCCGTGCCTCACCACGGTCCAGGCGCTCGCCGCGGCCGTCCAGGGCATCGACGCGCTCAACCGCGGCGACGTGGGCGTCTGCTCGCTCCAGGAGCACGCGGAGCGGCTGACCGCGGCCCGCGACTAGGTCCCGGGCAGGACCGATCGGCCCGTACGGCCCGTAGAGGGGAGGGGGACACCGTCAAGCGCGATGCGCGACGGTCGTCCCCCTCTTCATGAGCTCATGAGCGCACAAGGGGACTCCTCGACGATGTACAAATTCTTCTTCAACCTGGTCTTCAAGCGGATGGACCCGGAGCAGGCCCAC
Source organism: Streptomyces sp. NBC_00435 (assembly GCF_036014235.1). Lineage (GTDB taxonomy): Bacteria > Actinomycetota > Actinomycetes > Streptomycetales > Streptomycetaceae > Streptomyces. The sequence goes on along the minus strand of NZ_CP107924.1, from coordinate 1,588,268 downwards.
TACATGGCCTTCCGCTGGATCCGCCTCGCGGCGCGTACGCCGGTGCTGCGCACCTTCGTCGCCGCCTCCCTGGCCCCCCGTCACGAGTCGCTGCGCACCGAGGCCCTCGGGCTGCGGATGCACGGCCCCTTCGGGCTCGCGGCCGGCTTCGACAAGAACGCCGTCGCCATCGACGGGATGTCGATGCTCGGCTTCGACCACGTCGAGATCGGCACCGTCACGGCCGAGGCCCAGCCCGGCAACCCGAAGAAGCGGCTGTTCCGGCTGGTGGCGGACCGCGCGCTGATCAACCGCATGGGCTTCAACAACGAGGGCTCGGCGGCCGTGGCCGAGCGCCTGGCCACCCGCAACCCCGTCTTCAGGACGGTCGTCGGTGTCAACATCGGCAAGACGAAGGTCGTCCCGGAGGAGGAGGCGGTGGCGGACTACGTCGCCTCCACCGAGCGCCTCGCCCGCCACGCGGACTACCTCGTCGTCAACGTCTCCTCCCCGAACACCCCGGGGCTGCGCAACCTCCAGGCGACGGAGTCGCTGCGCCCGCTGCTGAGCGCCGTGCGCGAGGCGGCGGACCGCGTCGTGACCGACCGCCGGGTCCCGCTGCTCGTCAAGATCGCCCCCGACCTCGCGGACGAGGACGTGGACGCCGTCGCCGACCTGGCCCTGGAGCTGGGCCTGGACGGCATCATCGCGACGAACACGACGATCGCCCGCGAGGGCCTGGGCCTGAAGTCCTCCCCGTCGCTGGTCAAGGAGACCGGCGGGCTGTCCGGCGCCCCGGTCAAGGCGCGCTCGCTGGAGGTCCTGCGCCGGCTGTACGCCCGGGTCGGTGACCGGCTGGTCCTGGTCGGCGTCGGCGGCATCGAGAACGCCGAGGACGCCTGGCAGCGGATCCTGGCCGGCGCGAGCCTGATCCAGGGCTACAGCGCCTTCATCTACGAGGGCCCCTTCTACGCCCGCGCCATCCACAAGGGCCTGGCCGCCCGCCTGGCCGCCAGCCCGTACGCGACGCTCGCCGAAGCGGTGGGCGCGGAAACCCGAAAGGCCGCTCTGTGACCCCTGTGAAGTCCGTGACCTCTGTGATCCCCTTCGGTACGCGTCTGCGCGAGGCGATGGACACCCGCGGGCCGCTGTGCGTCGGCATCGACCCGCACGCGGCGCTGCTGGCCTCCTGGGGCCTGAACGACGACATCGCGGGCCTGGAGAAGTTCTCCCGCACCGTCGTCGAGGCGCTCGCCGACTCGGTCGCGGTCTTCAAGCCGCAGGCGGCCTTCTTCGAGCGGTTCGGCTCGAAGGGCATCGCGGTGCTGGAGCAGACCGTGGCCGACGCCCGTGCGGCGGGCACGCTGGTGGTCATGGACGCGAAGCGGGGTGACATCGGCTCCACGATGGCCGCGTACGCGGAGACCTTCCTGTCGCCCTCCTCGCCGCTCTTCTCGGACGCGCTGACCGTCTCCCCGTACCTGGGCTACGGCTCGCTGAAGCCGGCGGTCGACCTCGCCCGTGAGTCGGGGGCCGGCCTGTTCGTCCTGGCCCTCACCTCCAACCCGGAGGGCGCGGAGGTCCAGCGGGCGGTACGGGAGGACGGCCGGACCATCGGCGCGACGATGCTCGGGCACCTGGCGGCGGAGAACGCGGGGGCCTCCCCGATGGGCTCCTTCGGAGCGGTCGTCGGCGCGACGCTCGGGGACCTGTCCTCCTTCGACCTGGACATCAACGGGCCGCTGCTGGCTCCCGGGATCGGGGCGCAGGGCGCGACGGCGGCGGACCTTCCGGCGGTCTTCGGCGCGGCCGTCCGCAACGTGGTCCCGAACGTGTCGCGGGGCGTGCTGAAGCACGGTCCGGATGCCGCTGCCCTGCGGGCCTCCGCCCGTACCTTCGCGGAGGAGATCCGCGAGGCCGTCTCCGCCTGACGCTCACCCCCTGCGCGGGGCGGAGTCCCCTACCTGCCGCCGCCCGGGGCTCCGCCCCGGCCCCGCTGCCGGGGGCCAGCCCCCGGACCCCCGCGCCTCAAACGCCGGCGGGGCTGGATTTCGGCCGGCGGCGGGTGGCGCGGGCGCGCAGCGCAATACGCCGCCTCGCAGGGCCGGGTTGCTCCGAGGCGTGCGCAGCCGGGCCGGGAGACAGGGCGTACGGCCCGGAGGGTCGGGGCTTCCGGCCGGTGCCCCCGGGGCTGGACGCGGGCGATCATGGGGTGGGGGGTTACGACCTCTACCCCGGACGGAGCGCCCCGCGTGCCCCCCGTACAGACCACCGCCACCATCCGGCGCATCGACCCCGTCGGGGCCTACCACCACCTGGTCCTCGACGCCCCGTCGGTCGCGGGGGTGCGGCCCGGCCACTTCGGCGCCCTGGCGATCGGCGGCCCCGACTCCGCCACCCTGCTGCGCCGCGCGTTCTCCATCCACCGCGCCGACCCCGACGAGGGAACCGTCGAGTTCGTCTTCGCCGAAGCCGGCCGCGGGACCAGGGCGCTGGCCCGGCACCGCCCCGGCGACACCGTCGACCTCATCGCCCCCCTGGGCACCCCCTTCCCCCTCCCCGGGAGCCCGGTCGGCGCCGTTCTCGTCGCCGGCGGCTACGGCAGTGCCCCGATGTTCGCCCTGGCCGAGGAGATCCTCGGCCAGGGCGGCCGCGTCGCCTTCGTGCTCGGCGCGGCCAACGCCGACCGGCTGTTCGGCGTCGAGCGGGCCATGGAACTCGCCGAGCACGTGTACGTGGTCACCGACGACGGTTCGGCCGGCCGCCGGGGCCGGGTCACGGGGCCCCTCGCCGAGGCCATCACGGTGGTCGGCGCCACCGAGGTCCACTCCTGCGGCCCCATGGGCATGCTCAAGGCCGTCACGGGGATCGCCACCGCCGCCGGAGCGACCAGCCACACCGCCGTGGAAGAGGCCATGGCCTGCGGCATCGGGATCTGCATGAGCTGCGTCCTGCCCGTCACCGGCCCCGACGGGGTCACCCGGTTCGTTCGCTCCTGCACATCCGGCCCCGTCTTCGACGGCTCCACCGTCCGCTGGGACGACGCCGGAACCCTGCCCGAGGACCTCGAGGGAGCCGACGCGATGACTCCGAAGGAGACCCGGCGATGAACGCGTCGATCCTGCCCGAGGACGTGGACATGTCGGCGCCGCTCGGCGCCCACGTCACCCTCCCCAACCCGGTCTCCACCGCCTCCGGCTGTGCCGGCTACGGCCGCGAGCTGCACCGCTTCACCCCGCTGGACGAGCTCGGCACCATCACCACCAAGACCGTGATGCCGTACGTCCGCTCCGGCCGCGCCACTCCGCGGATGGCCGAGACCCCCAGCGGGATGCTGAACTCCATCGGACTCCAGGGCTCCGGCGTCGACCACTTCGTCGAGCGCGAGCTGCCCTGGTTGGCCGAGCGCGGGGCACGGGTCCTCGTATCGGTCGCGGGGGAGCGTACGGAGGAGTTCGCCGAGGTGGCCGCCAGGCTGACCGGGCAGCCCGGGGTGGTGGGGATCGAGGCCAACATCTCCTGCCCCAACGTCGCGAACCGCGGACTCGTCTTCGCCTGTGACGCCGATGCCTCCTTCGAGGTGGTCGGGGCGGTCCGGGCGGCGGCCGGCCCGGAACTGCCCGTGTACGCCAAGCTGACCCCCGATGTGACACGGATCACGGACATCGCGGCCGCCTGCGCGGACGCGGGCGCCGACGGGCTCTCGATGATCAACACCGTCCTCGGGATGGCCATCGACACCGACTCGATGCGCCCGGCCCTCGCCGGGGTCACCGGTGGCCTCTCGGGGCCCGCGATCCGCCCGGTCGCCGTCCGCTGCGTCCACCAGGTGTACGGGGCGATGCTCGCCGGCGCCGTGCGGCGGGTGCCCATCCTCGGCATGGGCGGGATCGCCTCCGCCCGCGACGCGCTCGAGTTCGTCCTCGCGGGCGCTTCGGGCGTGGCGATCGGGACCGCGCTGTTCAACGACCCGTCGGCGCCGCTGCGGATCCGCGACGGGCTGCGCGCGGCACTCGCCGTACGCGGGATCGGGTCGTTCGAGGACGCCGTCGGACGGGCTCATCGCGCTCCCTGACGAGATTCGAACGTCTTTCACCGGACAAAACCGGGGTGTTTTGTCTGTGATGTACGGTTCAGTGGAGGCTGACCAGGACTTTTCGTCCGTTCTCGCTGACTGGAGCGGTCATGGCCGCTAGTCTCCGACCAGAGTGAACGAGCAGCGATCGAGTTCCACCGCTGTTCGGGCGCTTCCCTGGCGTGATGCCTTCCGGCATCCCGTCGGTCCGTATCCGACAGTTCGACATCCGAGGTGACGTAGGCGTGGCTCTTCCGCCCCTTACCCCTGAACAGCGCGCAGCAGCGCTCGAAAAGGCCGCCGCGGCTCGCCGGGAGCGGGCCGAGGTGAAGAATCGACTCAAGCACTCCGGCGCCTCCCTGCATGACGTCATCAAGCTGGGTCAGGAGAACGACGTCATCGGCAAGATGAAGGTCTCGGCTCTCCTGGAGTCCCTGCCTGGCGTCGGCAAGGTGCGCGCCAAGCAACTCATGGAGCGCCTCGGCATCTCCGAGTCACGGCGTGTCCGAGGTCTCGGTTCCAACCAGATCGCCTCTCTGGAGCGTGAGTTCGGCGGCAACGCCGCCTAAGGCGTCGTCCGAAGTACTCCCGGCGTTCTCAGGCAGTCCCGAGAAGCTGGATAATCGCTCTATGGCAGCAGAGGTTCGTCCGCGGCTGACCGTGCTCTCCGGCCCTTCGGGGGTCGGCAAGAGCACGGTCGTCGCGCATATGCGCAAGGTTCACCCCGAGGTCTGGCTCTCGGTGTCGGCCACCACCCGCAAGCCGCGGCCCGGTGAGCGACACGGAGTCCATTACTTCTTCGTCAACGACGACGAGTTCGACAAGCTGATCGCCAATGGCGAGCTGCTGGAGTGGGCCGAGTTCGCGGGCAACCGCTACGGCACACCGCGCGGCGCAGTGCTGGAACGCCTGGAGAACGGCGAACCGGTCCTGCTGGAGATCGATCTCCAGGGCGCCCGACTCGTACGCGAGTCGATGTCCGAGGCACAGCTGGTCTTCCTCGCCCCCCCGAGCTGGGACGAGCTGGTCCGCCGGCTCACCGGCCGGGGCACCGAATCGGCGGAGGTCGTCGAGCGCAGGCTCGCCGCCGCCAAGATCGAACTGGCTGCCGAATCCGAGTTCGACAGCACCCTGGTCAACACCTCGGTCGAGGACGTGGCGCGCGAGCTGCTAGCCTTGATGAATGTCGTCTGATCGTTGACCGGTGTTCAGCTGGTCCGGACGGTCTGAAATTCGGCAGCGTCTAGGTTTTTCCCCATCTTCGGAAGGTAGAGCGTGTCCTCTTCCATTACTGCGCCCGAGGGCATCATCAACCCGCCGATCGACGAGCTGCTCGAGGCCACGGACTCGAAGTACAGCCTCGTGATCTACGCGGCCAAGCGTGCCCGTCAGATCAACGCGTACTACTCGCAGCTCGGTGAGGGCCTGCTCGAGTACGTCGGCCCGCTGGTGGACACCCACGTCCACGAGAAGCCGCTTTCGATCGCGCTGCGCGAGATCAACGCGGGTCTGCTGACCTCCGAGGCCATCGAGGCCCCGGCTCAGTAAGGCACGAGTTTTCCTTTCACCACAGGCCCGGCAGAACATCTGCCGGGCCTGTGGTGTGTCATAGGTGTCGTAGGTGTGACAGGTGCCAGAGAACCAGCCGGAGACCGGCCGAAGGGGCGTGTGTGGTGGGTAAGCCGAAGGTCGTGCTCGGAGTCAGCGGTGGGATCGCCGCCTACAAGGCGTGCGAGCTGCTGCGCCGACTGACCGAGTCCGGGCACGAGGTACGGGTGGTGCCGACGGCGGCCTCGCTGAACTTCGTCGGAGAGGCCACCTGGGCCGCCCTCTCCGGGAACCCGGCCTCCACCGAGGTCTGGGAGAGCGTCCACGAGGTGCCGCACGTGCGCATCGGCCAGTCCGCCGACCTCGTGGTCGTCGCCCCGGCCACCGCCGACATGCTGGCCAAGGCCGCCCACGGGCTCGCCGACGACCTGCTCACCAACACGCTCCTCACCGCACGCTGTCCGGTGGTGTTCGCACCCGCGATGCACACCGAGATGTGGGAACACCCGGCCACCCAGGAGAACGTCGCCACGCTGCGCCGGCGCGGAGCCGTTGTCATCGAGCCGGCCGTCGGGCGGCTCACCGGCAAGGACACCGGCAAGGGGCGGCTGCCGGACCCCGGGGAGATCTTCGAGGTCTGCAGGAGCGTGCTGGCCCGGGGCGCGGCCGGGCCCGACCTCGCCGGTCGGCACGTGGTGATCAGCGCGGGCGGTACGCGCGAACCCCTGGACCCGGTCCGCTTCCTCGGCAACCGTTCCTCCGGCAAGCAGGGCTACGCCCTCGCCCGCACCGCCGTCGCGCGCGGGGCCCGGGTCACCCTGGTCTCCGCCAACGCCGCGCTCGCCGACCCGGCCGGGGCGGACCTCGTACGGGTCGGAACGGCCCTGCAGCTGCGGGAGGCGGTCCTCAAGGCCGCCGCGGACGCCGACGCGGTGGTGATGGCCGCGGCCGTGGCGGACTTCCGGCCCGCCGAGTACGCGGGCGGGAAGATCAAGAAGAAGGACGGTCAGGAACCGGCGCCGGTCGCCCTGGTACGTAATCCGGACGTTCTCGCGGAGATTTCCGCCGACCGCGCCCGGGAGGGCCAGATCGTGGTGGGCTTCGCCGCGGAGACCGACGACGTGCTCGCGAATGGGCGGAGCAAGCTCCTCCGCAAGGGGTGCGACCTGCTCGTCGTGAACGAGGTCGGTGAGACCAAGACCTTTGGTTCCGAGGAGAACGAGGCGGTTGTCCTGGGCTCCGACGGGAGCGAGCTGGCGGTCCCCTATGGTCCGAAGGAAGCGCTCGCAGAGGTTATTTGGGACCGGGTCGCTCTCCTGATGGAGGCGCGACGCGCCTGAGCGAAGCCTCTTTCCGCAGGGCGATCCGTGCGTAAGAATGGAGTGCCGCAGGTCACACGGCTCCCACAGGGCGAGACGGGTGGTCCGGCGAACGGTGGCGACCGATAAACTGCATCCGGAACGTGATCGGGCGCAGCCTCCGATGTGGTTCCGCCAATAATTCAGCCAGCAGCCGCTGCAACCCCAGGGAGCGTTGTGTCCCGTCGCCTGTTCACCTCGGAGTCTGTGACCGAGGGTCACCCTGACAAGATCGCTGACCAGATCAGCGACACCATTCTCGACGCGCTCCTCACCGAGGACCCCACCTCGCGCGTCGCCGTGGAGACCCTCATCACCACCGGTCTCGTCCACATCGCCGGAGAGGTGACGACGAAGGCCTACGCGCCGATCGCGCAGCTCGTGCGCGACAAGATCCTCGAGATCGGCTACGACTCCTCCAAGAAGGGCTTCGACGGCGCTTCCTGTGGCGTGTCGGTGTCGATCGGCGCGCAGTCCCCGGACATCGCTCAGGGTGTCGACACCGCCTACGAGAAGCGTGTCGAGGGCGATGAGGACGAGCTCGACAAGCAGGGCGCCGGCGACCAGGGCCTGATGTTCGGCTACGCCTGCGACGAGACCCCCGAGCTGATGCCGCTGCCGATCCACATCGCGCACCGGCTGTCCAAGCGCCTTTCCGAGGTCCGCAAGAACGGGACCATCCCGTACCTGCGTCCCGACGGCAAGACCCAGGTCACCATCGAGTACGACGGCGACAAGGCCGTCCGTCTCGACACGGTCGTCGTGTCCTCGCAGCACGCGGCGGACATCGACCTGGACTCGCTGCTCGCCCCGGACATCCGCGAGTTCGTCGTGGAGCACGTGCTGAACCAGCTGGTCGAGGACGGCATCAAGCTGGAGACCGAGGGCTACCGCCTGCTGGTCAACCCGACCGGCCGTTTCGAGATCGGCGGCCCGATGGGCGACGCCGGCCTGACCGGCCGCAAGATCATCATCGACACCTACGGCGGCATGGCCCGCCACGGTGGCGGCGCCTTCTCGGGCAAGGACCCGTCCAAGGTCGACCGCTCCGCCGCCTACGCGATGCGCTGGGTCGCGAAGAACGTCGTGGCCGCCGGACTGGCCTCGCGCTGCGAGGTCCAGGTCGCGTACGCCATCGGCAAGGCCGAGCCCGTCGGACTCTTCGTCGAGACCTTCGGCACCCACAAGGTCGACGTCCAGAAGATCGAGGACGCCATCGGCCAGGTCTTCGACCTGCGCCCGGCCGCGATCATCCGCGACCTCGACCTGCTGCGCCCCATCTACGCGCAGACCGCCGCCTACGGCCACTTCGGCCGCGAACTCCCCGACTTCACCTGGGAGCGCACCGACCGCGTGGCCGCCCTGCGCACGGCCGCGGGTCTGTAAGCAGCGCCGCACCGTCTGACGCGAACGGCCCCGGACCCTCGGTCCGGGGCCGTTCGCGCGTCCGGCGTTCGCGTACCCGTCGCCCGCGGAAATTCCGGTGTCGCGCGCGAGGGCCACGGTTAGGCTGGCCCAGGCCTTCCGGTGCGAAGGCGACGGATACATCTGGAGCGGGTGAGTCGTCCCCGTGTCGAAGGAACCCCACCGCCGCCGATGACGATCTCGGGAGCGCCGCCTGGCCCCGCGCTGTCGGTGGGGTTTGGTAAGAATGCGGGTGTGAGCAGCGCGAACGAGTCCGAGCAGCGGTTCGGGGACGAGAGTCCCGCAGGCCCGCCGGAGCAGCTCGCCCTGATCCGGGAGATGGTCGCCGAAGCCAAGGCCAAGGCACCCAAGGCGAAACCCCGTACCTGGCGCGGAGCCGCCGTCGCCGAGGAGCTCCCGGTCGCCCGGGTCCTGGTCAACAAGGGCGTGCTCCACCTCGACCGGCTCTTCGACTACGCGGTCCCCGCCGAACTCTCCGGGACCGCCCTGCCGGGCGTCCGTGTCCGTGTCCGCTTCGGCGCCGGGGGCCACCGTGTCCACGGCGGCCGCCGCGAGGGCGGCGGGCTCATCGACGGCTTCGTCATCGAGCGCCGCGCCGACTCCGACTACAACGGCGCGCTCGCGGCCCTCGCCCAGGTCGTCTCGCCCGAGGTCGTGCTCGGCCCCCGCATGCTCGCCCTCGCCCGCGCCGTAGCCGACCGGTACGCGGGCAGCCTCGCCGACGTGCTCCAGCTCGCCCTGCCGGCGCGCAGCGCCCGCGCCGAGGCCAAGCCGTCCCCCGAGCCGCTGCCCCCGCCCGCCGCCCCCGAGCCCGCCGGCTGGGAGCGGTACGGCGCCGGGCCGGCCTTTCTGCGGGCCCTGGCCACCGGTGGTACCCCGCGTGCCGTGTGGACGGCCCTGCCCGGCCCGGGCTGGGCCGACGAGCTGGCCCGTGCCATGGCCGCGACCCTCGCCTCCGGGCGCGGCGCCCTCGCCGTGGTCCCCGACGGGCGCACCGCCGCCCGCGTCGACGCTGCCCTGACCGCCCTGCTCGGCGAGGGGCGGCACGCGCTGCTGACCGCCGAGTCCGGGCCGGAGAAGCGCTACCGCCAGTGGCTGGCCGTCAGCCGGGGCTCGGTGCGGGCCGTCGTCGGCACCCGGGCCGCGATGTTCGCTCCCGTGCGGGACCTCGGCCTGGTCGCGATCTGGGACGACGGGGACTCCAGCCACAGCGACGTCCACGCCCCCTTCCCGCACGTGCGGGAGGTACTGGAGCTGCGCGCGGTCACCGACGGCTGCGGCTTCCTGGCCGGGAGCACCAGCTGCACGGTGGAGGCCGCGCAGCTCGTCGAGTCCGGCTGGGCCCGGCCGCTGGTGGCCGACCGCGAGACGGTACGGACGTACGCGCCCCGGATCCGGACCGTCGGCGACGAACTGCTGGCCCGGGACGGTGCGGCCCGGGCCGCACGGCTGCCGAGCGTGGCCTGGGAGACCGTACGGGAGGGGCTGAGGACCGGGCCCGTCCTGGTCCAGGTGCCCCGGCGCGGGTACGTGCCGCGGCTGGCGTGCGAGCGGTGCCGTACGCCGGCCCGCTGCACGGTCTGTGCGGGGCCGCTGGAGGCCCCCGACGAGCGGGACCTGCACTGCGGGTGGTGCGGGCGGCAGGAGAGCTCCTGGCACTGCCAGGAGTGCGGGTCGTTCCGGCTGCGGGCCCAGGTGGTCGGCGCCCGGCGTACGGCCGAGGAACTGGGGCGGGCCTTCCCGGCCGTGCCCGTACGGACCTCCGGGCGCGACCACGTCCTGGACGAGGTCCCGGACCGGCCCGCGCTGGTGGTGTCCACGCCCGGCGCCGAGCCGGTGGCGGCGGGCGCCGGGTACGCGGCGGCGCTGCTGCTGGACGGCTGGGCGATGCTGTCCCGGCCCGACCTGAGGGCCGGCGAGGACGCGCTGCGGCGCTGGATCGCGGCGGCCTCGCTGGTACGGGGGGAGGGCCAGGTCGTGGTGGTCGCGGAGCCGACGCTGCGGCCGGTGCAGGCCCTGGTGCGGTGGGACCCCGTCGGGCATGCGGTGCGGGAGCTCGCGGAGCGGGCACAGCTGGGGTTTCCGCCGGTCTCGCGGATGGCGGCGGTCGCCGGGCGGGGAGAGGTGGTCGAGGCCTTCCTTGCGGGGGCCGGGCTGCCGGCGGACGCGGAGATCCTGGGGCCGGTGCCGATGCCTGGGCGGCGGGGGGAGCCTTCGCCGGGGGAGCGGGCGCTGGTCCGGGTCCCGCCGGGCAGCGGCGCGGCCCTGGCGGCCGCGCTGAAGGCCGCCCAGACGGCCCGGCTGACCCGTGGCGTCCCCGCGTCGGAAGCGGTCCGCATCCGCATCGACCCCCTGGACATCGGCTAGCCCCTGCCGGTACCTGGCGGGGGCCCTGCGGGGGCTCTGTCCCCTGCCGGCCCTTCCACCGTTCCCCGGGCGCTGCCCGGCCCCGGTCCTCGAACGCCGGGCGGGCCGAGAGACCCGAATCGCCGGACGGGCTGGAATACGGCGCAAGCCCCCGGTGGGGCGACCGGGGGTCGCTCCGCCGGGGGCGGGTCCGTCGGGGGTCGGCGTCCCGGCGGCGGGGGTCAGCTGTTGCGGGGGCCGGGGAACGCCCCGGGGCGGGACGCGCCCGCCTCCTCGCGCATCGGCTGCGGCGGCACCGAGCGGGCCGCCGGGACCGTGGGCAGCGGCCCGAGGGTCCGCGTCGTCGTGCCCTCGGCCAGCGGCTCCCGCTCGGCGGACTCGGCGCTCTGCGCCCGCCGGGCACCGTAGCGCCGGTGCACGGCCTGCTTGGTGACGCCGAGCGCCGAGCCGACCGCGTCCCACGAGAAGCCGAGCGAGCGGTCGAAGTCCACCGCGGCGGTGACCAGCGTCTCGACGCTGTCCCGCAGCTCCTGCGCGAGGCGGACGGTGGGCGCGGGCGCCCGGCCATAGACGACGAAGCCCGTGGAGGGACCTGAGCGGCGCGGGCGGTAGACGTTGCCGAGCTGGGCGGTGAGCGTACGCAGAGCATCCACCTGCCGGCGAACCCGCTCGATGTCCCGCACCAGCAGGTGCAGGCTGGCCCGTGCTTGGGCGTCGTGGGTGGCGTGGTCGGCCATGAAGAAGCCTCTCGAACCGGTGCTGAAGAGCGGATCGGGCCGCAGACACCGTTCTGTTTCGCGGCCCGTTTCGGTCAATCTCTCTTGACCAACGCGCCAGCGGGCGGCCAGGTCACGCTCAGGGGGCGTGTCGGCATATGCGAGGAGCGCGCGTGTGTGCGTACGCCCCCTCGCGGGAGGACGGCAGCGCAGGTGGGACGGTCGGCGGGCAGCCCATAGACTGGTGCGCTGCTGACAGCCGAGATAGCGAGGTAGACCCCAGTGAAGCTCGTCTTCGCAGGCACCCCCGAGGTCGCCGTGCCCGCCCTGGACGCTCTGATCGCCTCCGGGCGTCACGAGGTCGCCGCCGTCGTCACCCGGCCCGACGCCCCGGCCGGCCGGGGACGCCACCTCGTCGCCAGCCCCGTGGCCGAGCGCGCGGTGGAAGCGGGCATCGAGGTGCTCAAGCCCGCCCGGCCGCGCGACCCGGATTTCCAGGCCCGGCTGCGCGAGATCGCCCCGGACTGCTGCCCGGTCGTGGCGTACGGCGCGCTGATCCCCAAGAGCGCCCTGGACATCCCCGCGCACGGCTGGGTCAACCTGCACTTCTCGCTGCTGCCCGCCTGGCGCGGTGCCGCCCCCGTCCAGCAGTCGATCATGGCGGGGGACCAGGTCACCGGTGCCTCCACCTTCCGGATCGAGGAGGGGCTGGACACCGGCCCGGTCTTCGGGATCCTCACCGAGGAGATCCGGCCCACCGACACCAGTGGTGACCTGCTGACCCGCCTGGCCTTCGCCGGGTCCGGACTGCTGGTGGCGACCATGGACGGCATCGAGGACGGCACCCTGCGCGCGGTGGAGCAGCCCGCGGACGGGATCTCGCTCGCGCCGAAGATCACCGTCGAGGACGCCCGGGTCGACTGGACGGCCCCCGCGATGCGCGTCGACCGGCTGGTGCGCGGCTGCACGCCGGCGCCCGGCGCGTGGACGGTCTTCCGCGCGGAGCGGCTCAAGCTGGTCTCGGTCGGGCTGGCCCCGGACCGCACGGACCTGCGTCCGGGAGACCTGGCCGTGGGCAAGAACAACGTCCACGTCGGCACGGGCTCGCACGCCGTGGAGCTGCTCTGGGTGCAGCCGCAGGGCAAGAAGCCGATGAAGGCCGCCGACTGGGCGCGTGGCGTGCGGATCGCTCCCGGCGAGCGGCTCGGCGGCGGGACCGACGTAGGCTGAATTCGCGGCGGCCCCCACAGGCGTCGCAGGCGTCGCAGCCCTCGCGGGCATCCTCGCCCTTCGGTCCATCCCCCAGCGTTACGTAACCCCGGAGCACCTTTCACGTGAGCGAACAGCCCCCCCGTCGCCCGGCCAAGTCCGCAAAGTCGGCCAAGCCCTACCGGCGGCCCCAGAAGGACCCCGTCCGGATGCTGGCCTTCGAGGTGCTGAGGGCGGTGGACGAGCGCGACGCCTACGCGAACCTCGTGCTGCCGCCGCTGCTGAAGAAGGCCCGCAAGGACGAGACCTTCCAGGCACGTGACGCGGCGCTGGCCACCGAGCTGGTGTACGGGACGCTGCGCCGCCAGGGCACGTACGACGCGGTCATCAAGGCCTGCATCGACCGGCCGCTGCGCGAGGTCGACCCGCCGGTCCTCGACGTGCTCTCGCTCGGCGCGCACCAGCTGCTGGGCACCCGGATCCCCACCCACGCGGCGGTGTCCGCGAGCGTGGAGCTGGCCCGGGTGGTCCTCGGGGACGGGCGGGCGAAGTTCGTCAACGCGGTGCTGCGGAAGATCTCCGCGCACGACCTGGACGGTTGGCTGGAGAAGGTGGCGCCGCCGTACGAGGACGACGCCGAGGAGCACCTCGCCGTCTTCCATTCGCACCCGCGGTGGGTCGTCAGCGCCCTGTGGGACTCGCTGGGCGGCGGGCGGGCCGGGATCGAGGACCTGCTGGAGGCCGACAACGAGCGGCCCGAGGTCACGCTGGTCGCGCGGCCGGGCCGGTCCACGGCCGAGGAGCTGCTGGAGGCGGTCGGCGAGGACTCGGCGCTGCCGGGGCGCTGGTCCCCGTACGCGGTCCGGATGGCCGAGGGCGGTGAACCGGGCGCGCTGGAGGCGGTGCGCGACGGCCGCGCCGGTGTCCAGGACGAGGGCAGCCAGCTGGTGGCGATGGCCCTGGCGGCCGTCCCGGTCGAGGGCCGCGACGAGCGGTGGCTGGACGGCTGCGCGGGACCGGGCGGCAAGGCGGCGCTGCTCGCGGCGCTCGCCGCCCAGCGCGGCGCGTTCCTGCTGGCCTCCGAGAAGCAGCCGCACCGGGCCCGGCTCGTCGAGAAGGCGCTCGCCGGCAACCCCGGCCCGTACCAGGTCATCACGGCGGACGGGACCCGTCCGCCGTGGCTGCCGGGCTCGTTCGACCGGGTCCTGATGGACGTGCCCTGCTCGGGCCTGGGCGCGCTGCGCCGCCGCCCCGAGGCGCGCTGGCGCCGTCGGCCGGAGGACCTGGAGGCCTTCGCGCCGCTCCAGCGCGGCCTGCTGCGCGAGGCCCTGTCGGCGGTCCGGGTGGGCGGTGTCGTGGGCTACGCGACCTGCTCCCCGCACCTGGCGGAGACCCGGGTGGTCGTGGAGGACGTACTGAAGGGGCGCGGCGCGGGCGCTTCCCCCCTCGAGGCGGAACTGGTCGACGCGCGGCCGTACATGCAGGGGGTGCCGGCGCTGGGGGACGGCCCGGACGTTCAGCTGTGGCCGCACCTGCACGGGACCGACGCCATGTACCTGGCGCTGATCCGGCGGACCGGATAGCGGCGGCGGCCGGGGGCGGGGAGGGGGCGGGGGAGGCGGCACACGAGGGTCCCCGGCCCCGCCCGTCCCCAGTTCCGGGGTAGTGGCCGGAACGCGTTGGCGGCATGGCACGCTTGGGGCATGGCCGTTCAGATCAATCCCAGCATCTTGTCCGCCGACTTCGCCCGGCTCGCCGAGGAGGCGAAGGCCGTCCAGGGGGCCGACTGGCTGCACGTCGACGTCATGGACAACCACTTCGTCCCGAACCTCACGCTCGGCGTGCCGGTCGTGGAGTCGCTGAGCCGGGCTACGGACATCCCGCTCGATCTGCACCTCATGATCGAGGACCCCGACCGCTGGGCCCCGCAGTACATCGAGGCCGGCGCGGGCTCCGTGACCTTCCACGCCGAGGCGGCGGCCGCCCCCGTGCGGCTGGCGCGCGAGATCAGGGCCAAGGGGGCGCGCGCGTCCATGGCGCTGAAGCCGGCGACGCCCATCGAGCAGTACGAGGACATCCTTCCCGAGCTCGACATGCTGCTGATCATGACGGTGGAGCCCGGCTTCGGCGGCCAGCCCTTCCTCGACATCATGCTGCCCAAGATCCGCCGTACCCGTGAGCTGATCACCAGGCACGGTCTGGAGCTGTGGCTCCAGGTCGACGGAGGGGTTTCCGCCACGACCATCGAGCGGTGCGCCGAGGCCGGCGCGGACGTGTTCGTCGCGGGCAGCGCGGTCTACGGAGCGGTCGATCCGGCGGCCGCCGTACGCACGCTGCGTGAGCAGGCGGGTGCCGCGATCTCCGCCGCGCCCTGGGCTTGCGACCACTGAACCAAGCCTTGGTGAACAGCTCGGTGAACGGGAGCTGTCCAGGCTGATCAACGGCCGTCGGATCTGACAGGATGAACGGCGAGTCGAGAGTGTGAACAGCAGTGAGGAGAACGCGGTGTCTGCAATGTCGGCGGGACGGTCAGCCCTGCGGATGGGACCCGCGGAGCTGGTGCAGGCGGCGGCCATGGCGCGCCGCTTCTACCTGGAGGGGAAGTCCAAGATCCAGATCGCCGAGGAGTTCGGCGTGAGCCGCTTCAAGGTGGCCCGGGTCCTGGAGACCGCTCTGGAGCGCGACCTCGTACGCATCGAGATCCGGGTGCCGGCCGAGCTGGACGCGGAGCGCTCCGACGCCCTGCGCGCCCGGTACGGGCTGCGGCACGCCGTGGTGGTGGAGTCCCCGGCGGACGCCACCGAGGACGCGCCGGACCCGGAGAACCTGGGTGCGGTGGCCGCCGATCTGCTGGGCGAGCTCGTCAACGAGGGCGATGTACTGGGCCTCGCGTGGGGGCGCTCCACCATCCACATGGCCGCCTCCCTGCACCGGCTGCCTCCCTGCACCGTGGTCCAGCTGACGGGCGTGTACGACGCCGGGACGGCCGAGCGCGGGTCCGTGGAGGCCGTGCGCAGGGCCGCGCAGGTGTCGGGCGGCGACGCCCACCCCATCTACGCCCCGATGCTGCTGCCCGATCCGGCCACGGCGGCCGCCCTGCGCGGCCAGACGGGGATCGCGCGGGCCTTCGAGTACTTCGACAAGGTGACGGTCGCCGCCGTCTCCATCGGGTCCTGGGAGCCGGGCATCTCCACCGTCCACGACATGCTGAGCGACGAGGAGCGGGCGCACTACGCCTCGCTGGGCGTCGCCGCCGAGATGTCGGCCCACCTCTTCGACGCGGAGGGCCGCCGGGTCGGGCGGGACCTCGGCGAGCGCTGCATCACGGTGGAGGCGGACCGACTGCGCCGGATCCCCGAGGTCGTGGCCATCGCGGGCGGGCTGCGCAAGGCCTCCGCGATCGGCGCGGTACTGCGCTCGGGCCTCGTGACGAGCCTGGTCACCGACACGGCCGTGGCGGACTATCTGCTGACCGAATCGCAGCCCGGGCTGCGGCCGGCACTGGAGCGGGCCGACCCCGACGAGTGATTGTTCGGATTGGTCCGATTGGCCGGACGGACGGCGGTCAAACACGGGCGCGGGATGTTCGCTGATGCGGATGGTGCCGTAATTGAGATCCGTACGGCGGACCGTTCGAGGGCCCGCTGGGCGCATACTGGGTGCAATGACAAAGTCAGCAGTACCTCGCCGCCATTTGCCGTCCAGCCCGTTCAAGGCCCCCGTGGAAGCGCCGCTCCGGCACTTCAGCGTCGGCGACCGGGTTACTCACGACGAGCACGGTCTCGGCCGTGTCGTCGCAGTAGAGGAGGGGATCGCTGTCCTCGTCGAATTCGGGCCGGAGGTCCGGAAACGAATCCTGAGTCCCTACACCAAGATGGCCGCTCTCTGAAGCCAGCTCGCGATTCGCGGGAGAATCGGATATTTGGCACGATCGGTGCATGATCTTTCGGAACGTGCCCCGATCGTTGCTGCGTGTGCTGAGGGTCGTGTTCCTCTGCGCGGCGCTGGTCGGTGCGGTGGGCTGCAGCGGGAAGACTCCCGCACCTGCCGCGGCCACCAGTACGAGCGCGAGTGCCGGCTCCGGCGTTGACGTCGCCCCGAGCGGGGTGGCGAGTTCCGCCGTGCCGACGCCCCGATGGGCGAAGGGGATGGCGACCGTACGGGCTGCGGCGTTGCCGCAGCAGGCCCGGGAAGTGCTCGCGCTGATCGACAAGGGCGGGCCGTACCAGTACCGGCAGGACGGGACCGTCTTCGGCAATTTCGAGAAGGTCCTGCCCCAGCAGAAGCGTGGTTACTACCACGAGTTCACCGTGAAGACGCCCGGTGAGCGGGACCGCGGGGCCCGGCGGATCGTGACCGGTGGGGGCGGGGAGTTCTTCTACACGGACGACCACTACGAGACCTTCAAGGCGGTTCTCCGATGACTCTGGACCCGCAGCCCCTGGCCCCTGCCGTGGCCGCCGCCGAAGCCGCGGGCTGGACGACCGTACGGCTCGATCTGGACGGCGTACGGAGCAAGGCGGAGCTGATGCGGCGCTGCCGGGGCGCGCTGCGGCTGCCGGAGTACTTCGGGGAGAACTGGGACGCGCTGGCCGATGCGCTGCGGGACCTGTCGTGGCTGCCGGATGCCGCGGGGCGGCTGGTGGCGGTGACCTCGTGGCGTGCGTACGCCGCCGCGCGGCCGGGCGACTGGGAGACCCTGCGGGAGATCCTGGAGGAGGCGGTGGACTTCTGGCGCGAGGGCGACGGGGCCGGCCTGACCGTGCTGCTGGCCGAGCCCGAGCCCGAGCGGAAGCCCGAGCCCGGTCCCGAGGAGAAGCCCAGGCCCGGGCCGGCTGCCGGGGCCACGCCCCGGACCCCGCGCCTCAAACGCCGGCGAGGCTGAAGGATCCGGGGCTCCGCCCAGTGCCCTAGCCCTTCGGGATCCAGGGCGGGGTCCGGCCCCAGGACCAGACGGGGATCTCGGCCGCGTCGACCGGGGGCGGGTTGGGGCCCGAGTAGATCAGGGCCATCCGGGTGCCCCACTCGATGTAGTACGCGAAGACGGCACGGAACTCCGGGTCGGTGGGCAGGCCCACCTCGTCGGCCGTGTCCATCAGCAGGTCCACCCAGCGGCGGCGCTGTCCTTCGGTGATGGCGCGGCCCAGGTGCTTGGTGGCCATGTGCTGGTGACCGCCGTGGGCCGCGGTGTACTCCTTCGGGCCGCCGAAGACCTCCGACAGCCAGACGGCGACGTGCTGGGGGTGCTCCGAGTCCATGCCGGCGAAGACCGGGGCCAGGATCTCGTCCCGCAGGGCGTGGGCGTAGAAGGCGTCCGTGAGGCGGCTCATCGCCTCCGCCCCGCCCAGCCACTCGTAGATGGTCGGCGTGGTACCGGGTGTGCTGCTCATGACGAGGTGGAAGCCTTTCCGGGGCCGGCCACCTGGGTGACGAGGTAGTGCTGCATTTCCTCGATGGCCGTGACGTACGGGCGGATCGCGCTGAAGAACGCCGGGAAGTGCTCGCCCTTGCGGAATCCGTTCAGGTGGGCGTCGACCGAGGTCCAGCGGATGCGGAGGATGTAGCGCTCGGGTTCCTCCTCGCAGCGGGCCAGTTCGTACTCGACGCACTCCGGCGAGGCGGCCAGGGCCTCGGCGGCCCTGACGTAGGCGTCCTCGAAGGCGGGCTGGTCGTCCAATGCGATCCGGTAGCGGATGTACTCGACGGTGGTGGTCATGGTGCGGGCCTCTCCCTGGGGTCGGGCGTTGATCGCCGCTGGTCCGTGCCAGGCTTGCGCGATCTTGCGGGCGCTGGGGGATCTTTCGCCGTTATGACTCAGACTTCTGGGAGTCGGTGAGGTCAGGGCCCTCCGCCCGGACCTGCTGGACCCGGTCCAGGGACTCGCGCAGGTCCGCCAGCCAGGTGTCGGTGTTGCGTCCGACCAGGCGGACGCACCAGGCCAGCGCGTCGGCGCGGCTGCGGGCGACCCCGCCCGCGACCAGGGTGTCGAGTACCTGGCGCTCGGGCTGGCGCAGGCGGGTCATGACAGGGACCGCGAGGTGCGTGAAGAGGGTCGTCTCCTCGCCCGACCGGACGGCCCAGGAGACCTTGCGGCGGTAGAGCTCCTCCGCCTCCCGGGCCACCTCCATCCGCTGTTCGCGGGTGCGCTCGCGGAACGCCGCGACCGACTCGGCCGCCGGGACCGCGCCGACGACCGTGATCTCCTCCCGGTCCACCGTGACCGAGAGGAGCGACTCGTAGACGTCCACCGGCAGGCGCTCGGCGAACCAGGAGCGGAGCTGTTCGTTCTGCTCGGTTGTAATCATGTAATCAACGGTGCGTCCGGTCCCGGCTTGATCGCAAGTGACCCGGGGCCGTGTTCGCTCTCGGCCCACCACATCTCGGCCCGTCGGGCGATCCTCAGCCCATCGAGCGGTAGCGGTGGATCAGGGAGACCGCCATGGCACCCTCGCCCACGCCCGAGGCGACCCGCTTGACCGAGTGGGCCCGTACGTCCCCCGCCGCGAAGACGCCGGGGACGCTGGTCTCCAGCGGGTACGGGGCACGCTCCAGGCTCCATTCCTCCGGGAGTTCGCCGCCGTTGGATATCAGGTCCGAGCCGGTGAGGACGAAGCCGTACTCGTCCCGCTCGACCACACCGGCCAGCCAGTCCGTGTGCGGCCGGGCGCCGATGAAGGTGAACATGAAGCGGGCCGGGACCTCCTTGTCCTCGCCGGTGACGGCGTCGTGCAGGGTCAGGCGTTCGAGGTGGTCCTCCCCGTGCAGGCGGACGACCGTCGTACGGACCCGCACCTCGACGTTGGGGGTGCGCTCGATCTCGTCGATCAGGTAGCGGGACATGCTGTCGTCGAGCGAGGCCGCGCGGACCAGGATCGTGACCCTGGCCGCGTACTTGGCGAAGTGCACCGCCGCCTGGCCGGCCGAGTTGGCCCCGCCCACGATGAACACGTGCTGCGAGATGCACGCCGAGCTCTCCGTGGTCGCCGCGCCGTAGTAGAGCCCGGCGCCCTCGAAGCGGTCCGCGCCGGGAGCCTCCAGGCGGTTGTACGAGACCCCGGTGGCCAGCAGCACCGTCTCGGCGCTGATCTCCGTACCGTCCGCCAGGGTCAGGATCTTCGCCGGGTCGTCGCGGGTCAGGGAGGTCACCTCGACCGGGTGCAGGATCTCGGCACCGAAGCGGGCGGCCTGGATGGTGGCCCGGCGGGTCAGGTCGCCGCCGGAGAGGCCCGAGGGGAAGCCGAGGTAGTTCTCGATCAGGCTGGAGGTGCCGGCCTGGCCGCCCGGGGCCCGGGAGTCCAGCATGAGGGTGGACAGGCCCTCCGAGGCCGAATAGACCCCGGCCGCGAGGCCCGCCGGGCCCGCGCCGACGATGACGCACTCGTAGTGCGGGCGCGAGGCGGTGGTGGCCAGCCCCAGGCGCTGGGCGAGCTGGGTGTCGGTCGGCGCGGAGAGCACCGAGCCGTCCGGGAAGCGCACGAGCGGCAGCGCGGCGCCGGGCTGGGCGGCGGCGATCACGGTCAGCGCCTCCGGGTCCCGCTCGACGTTGAGGAAGCGGAACGGCTGGCCGTTGCGGGTGAAGAAGTCCCGGACGGCGTGGGTGCCGGGGGAGACGAGGTGGCCCGCGACGATGATCCCGTCGTACGCGGGGCGGTAGGCGGCGAGCCAGTCCGACAGCAGGTCGTCCAGGACGGGGAAGAGCCGCTCGTGCGGCGGGTCCCACGGCTTGAGCAGGTAGTAGTCCAGGCGTACCCGGTTGATGGCGGTGATGGCCGCGTCGGTCTCGGCGTACGCCGTCAGCAGGACCCGCCGGGCGTCCGGGAAACGGGAGACGGCCTCGAGGAGGAACTCGACGCCGGTGACGTCGGGCATCCGCTGGTCGACGAGGAAGAGCGCCGGGTCGTGGCCGCGTTCGTCCAGGGAGTCCAGGATCTTGAGGGCATCGGCGGCGGAGGAGGCGCCGAGCACCCGGTAGCGGTCGCCGTACGCGCTGCGCAGGTCGCGGCGGACGGCGCGCAGCACCTGGGGGTCGTCGTCCACGGCGAGGATGACGGGCTTGCGGTTCTCCGCGCGTTCGGCGGCCGTGGCGGTGGCCGCGGTGGTGCTCGTCGGCGCGGTGCTCGCGGGCGCGGCGGCGCGCTCCGGGGCCGCGTTCACGCCGGGTCCAGCATCAGCTTGTCGGCGTAGCACCAGGCCCAGTCCTCGCCCGGCTCGTGGGAAGCGGCGATGGGGTGCTCGGTGACCCCGTAGTGCCTGGTGGCGTGACGGTTCTTCGAGGAGTCGCAGCAGCCGACGTGCCCGCAGCTCAGGCACATCCGCAGGTGCACCCACGAGTCCCCGGAAGCGAGGCATTCCTCGCAGCCCTCGGTGCCGGGTTTCACCGGACGTATCCGATCGATGTGGGTGCACAACAGGTCCATCGTCATCGTCCCCGTCCCTCTCTCGCGCGGCTCGCACCCGTGATTCACGGGCGTCCAGACCATAAGTCGGGGCCCCGGCGACGGTTCAGTGATTCGGCCGAAGTCAGGTAGTCCTGAAGCTACTTCGTGACATCGCCGGACGACTTCCTGAGGTGCCCCCATGACCTGGGCGACTACCTCACGAAGTCGCATACGGGCGCTTTGACGGGGACCCCGGTCACGGCCAGTGTGGGGGACGCCAACGACAACAGGCGGCGCCTGGAGGAATCCGTGAGCAGAAAGATTCTGGTCATTGTCTCGGAGCACGGTTACTGGGCCGAGGAACTGATCGGCCCTGTATCCCAGTTCGACGAGCAGGGCTATGAAGTCGTATTCGCCACGCCGACCGGAAAGCGTGCCCACGCTCTCCCGCCGAGCCTCGACGCGAACTACATCGATCCTCCGCTGGGACGCTCGGTCACCACCGAGGAGAACGCCCGGCTGGGCCGGGAGTTCGAGCAGTCGAGCCGGCTCGACTCCCCCCTCGACATCGAGGCGTGGGCACCCGAGCGCCCGTACACGAGTGACCCGGCCTACCTGCCCAAGCTGGAGCAGTACCACCGCGATCTGGACAAACTCCAGGCCGACATCGCCGGCTACGACGCGGTGCTCGTCGTCGGCGGCAGCGGTCCGATCGTCGACCTCGCCAACAACGAGCGCGTGCACGCCCTGATCCTGGCCTTCAAGAACGCCGGCAAGGTCGTCGCGGCCGAGTGCTACGGCGTCGCCTGCCTGGCCTTCGCCCGGGACTGGGGCGACCGCCGCAGCATCATCTGGGGCAAGCACGTGACCGGGCACTGCAAGGAGTACGACTACAAGGACGGCACCGGATTCCTCGGTACCGATTTCAACATGGGGCCGCCGCCGTACCCGCTGGAGTACATCCTGCGCGATGCGACCGGACCGCGCGGGGCGTACATCGGGAACTTCGGTCATCCCCTTTCGGTGATCGTCGACTTCCCGTTCGTGACCGGCCGTTCCACCCCCGATTCATATCTCACGGGGCAGAAGATCGTGGAAGTTCTGGAGAACGGTCTCACCAGGTACGGCTGGTAATTCCGGTACCTGCGGGAAGAGGAGGGGGAATTCGATGAGTTCTGAAGCCACTCCCGGACGGGAAAGGCTGATCGACCAGTTCAAGGCCGACGGCCTGAACATCATGTTCGGAAATCCGGGGACGGTGGAACAGGGATTCCTCGATGCCGTCGACGCGGCGGAGGACTTCCACTACGTCCTCGCCCTCCAGGAGACGGTCGCGGCCGGCATCGCCGACGGCTACGCCCGTGCCACCGGCGGCGCGGCCCTGCTCCAGCTGCACTCCGGGGTGGGGCTGGGCAACGGCATCGGCATGCTCTACCAGTCGCTGCGCGGCCACACCCCGCTCGTCGTGGTCGCCGGTGACGCGGGGGTCCGCTACGACGCCATGGACGCACAGATGGCCTCCGACCTGGTGGCCATGGCGAAGCCGGTGACCAAGTACGCGACCCGGGTCACCGACCGGAACTCCGTACTGCGCACCATCCGCCGGGCCGTGAAGATCGCCCTGACCCCGCCGCGCGGCCCGGTGTTCGTGGCGCTGCCGATGGACGTGCTGGACGAGCTCAACTCAGAGCCCGTGCTCCCCGCCACCACGGTGCTCACCGACGTGGCGCCGTCCCCGGCCTCCGTGGGGCGGGCGGCCGATCTGCTCGCCCCCGCGAAGCGGCCGGTCGTGCTCGTCGGGGACGGGGTCGCGCTCTCCGGGGCGCAGGCCGAACTCGCCGCCGTCGCCGAGCTGCTCGGCGCCGACGTCTACGAGGTCGACTCCTCCGAGGTGAACATCGCGGCCTCGCACCCGCTGCGCCGCGGCCAGACGGGCCACATGTTCGGCCCGCACAGCAAGGAGCTGATCGGGGGCGCGGACGGGGTGCTCATCGTCGGCACCTACGTCTTCCCCGAGGTGTTCCCGGAGCTGGAGAGCCCCTTCCGGGCGGGCGCGAGGGTCGTGCACATCGACCTGAACGCCTACGAGATCGCCAAGAACCACCCGGTGGACCTCGGACTCGCGGCCGACCCCAAGCAGGCGCTGCGCGCGCTGGCCGGCGTACTGGAACGGGTGCTCACCCCCGGCCAGCGGGCGGCGGCCGCCGGGCGGCTGGACGCGCGGACCCGGGAGCGGACGCGGGCGGGCCTGGTGGAGCGGGAGGACATGGACTCCAAGGAAGCGGCCGGCTCGCCGATGGCGGTCTTCCTGCGGACCCTGGCCGAGCGCACCGGCGGGGACCTGATCGTCTTCGACGAGGCGCTGACCACCTCCCCGCTGGTCACGAAGTACCTGCCGCCCGAGCGGCCGGGCGACTACCACCTCACCCGCGGCGGTTCGCTCGGGGTGGGCTTCCCGGGCGCGGTCGGCGTCAAGCTCGCCCGCCCGGACCGGCTCGTCGTCGGCTTCGCGGGCGACGGCGGTTCCATGTACACCTACCAGGCGCTGTGGACCGCGGCCCGGCACGGCATCGAGGCCAAGTTCGTGGTCTGCAACAACCGCAAGTACCGGCTGCTGGACGACAACATCGCCCAGTACTGGCGGGAGCGGGAGATCCCGGAGCACGGCTTCCCGGGCTCCTTCGACCTCTCGCACCCCGAGATCGACTTCGCCGCGCTGGCCCGGTCGCTCGGGGCGGGCGGGATGCGGGTGGAGAAGCCCGACGAGGCGGTCGCCGCCGTGGGCCGGATGCTCGCCCACCCCGGACCGTTCCTCGTCGACGTACAGATCTGACGCACCGCGCCCGCAGGGGCAGCACGGACAGTACGGACAGGCAGTACGGACAGACTGGAGGAGACCGCATGCCCGCCGAGCGGCTGACCGAGAACGCGATCCGCGCCTTCGCCGACAAGTGGTACGTCGCGCTGGACCAGCACGTTCCGCCGGACCAGGTGCTGGCTCTGATCACCGAGGACCTGGAGTTCAAGGTCCCCGAGGACACCTTCCTCGGCCACCAGGGCTTCGGCCGCTGGTACGAGGCGGTCACCCACCGCTTCTTCGACGAGGTGCACACGGTCACGAAGGTGGAGCCGGTCATCGAGGGGGACCGGGCGATCGTCCGGGTCCTCGTCAACTGGCAGGCCAAGATCTGGGACGCGCCGGCCGCCCGCAGTGCGTGGCTGGGCTTCGACGCGGACCAGACCTGGACCGTGGTCGCCGGCCCCGACGGGCCGCTGATCCAGCAGTACACCGTCAACGAGCTGGCGCCCATGCCCGGTTCCGCCTCCCTCTGAGCGCCGAAGGAGAAGCGACGATGACCGAAGTGACACGGGAGCGGGTCGAGGCGGCGTACCGCGCCCTCGGTTCCGGCGACCGGGCCAGGATCCTGGAGTACTACGCGGAGGACCTGCGCTGGCAGGTCCCCGGCAACCACCCGCTGGCCGGCTGGTACGAGAGCCTGGACGCCTTCCTGGAGCTGATGGGCCAGACCCACAAGCTCACGGGCGGCACCTTCCGCATGGACATCGAGGCGGTCCTCGTCGGCGAGGACTGCAGTGCGGACGTCTGCCGCAACGTCGCCGTGCGCGGCGGAGCCGACGAGTCGAGCCGGTCCCCGTACGAGCGGATGGACTACCCGGTCTTCCACTTCATGCGCTGGCGGGACGGCCGGATCGTCGAGGGCCACGACGGTCTGTTCGGCGACTCGGCCACGGCCTTCAGCCAGTTCTGGGCGCCCTTCGCGCCCGACGGAACCCGCAGGGACCGATAGGGGGGATGAGCGCCATGGACGCACGGCAGATCTTGCAGAAGTACTACGAGTACGCCAACGCCGGTGACTGGGACAGCTGGTGCGACCTGTTCGCCGAGGACCAGGTCATGGACGAGCAGCTCGCCGGCCACATCGAGGGCCTGGAGCTGCTGCGGTCGATGATGAAGGGGATGGGGACGATGTACCGGGTGTTCCGCAACGAACCCGTGCACTTCCTCGTCGACGGCGACAAGGCCGCGGCCGTCTCCCACCTGACCGCGGTCACCCCCGCGGGGGAGGACATCGAGGCCGAGGTCATGAACTTCTTCCGGATCGTGGACGGAAAGATCGCCTACATGGCGAACTACCACGACACCGTCCCCTTCCAGGTGCTCGGGCAGGGCTGAGGGGACGCGTGATGGCCGTAGACGAGTACGACTACATCGTGGTGGGATCCGGCACCGCGGGGAGCGTCCTCGCGAACCGTCTCTCCGAGGACCCGGACGTCACCGTCCTCGTCCTGGAGGCCGGCGCGGGCCGCATCCCTCCCGAGGTGGACGATCCGTCCTCCTGGTACAAGCTGCTGGGCGGGCCCGTCGACTGGGGATACACCAGCGTCCCGCAGCCCGGCCTCGACGGCCGCCGCACCTACGAACCGCGCGGCAAGGCCCCCGGCGGCAGCAGCAACCTCTACATCATGATGCACATCCGGGGCCACGCCTCGGACTTCGACAACTGGGCCTACCAGGGCGCGGCCGGCTGGGCGCACGAGGACGTACTGCCCTACTTCGCCCTGCTGGAGGGCCAGGAGGACGCCACCGCCGCGACCACCGGCACCCGCGGCCCGCAGCGGATCACCAACGCCGGGCTGCACAACCCCAATCCGGTCTCCCGCGCCTTCATCGACGCCGCCGTCGAGCTCGGCCACGAGGAGATCGCCGACTTCAACACCGACGGCCCGCGGCGCGGGCTCTTCGGCGCCGGCTGGCACCACATCGACGTGGCGGAGGGCCGCCGCCAGGGTGTCCTCGCCGCCTATCTGGAGCCGGCCCTCGACCGCTCGAACCTGACCCTGTGCACCAGTGCGCAGAGCACCCGGCTGCTCTTCGACGGGGACACGTGCACGGGCGTCGAGTACGTCCAGCTCGCGCCGCCCGCCAAGATCCAGGGGCGGACCGTGCGGGACGGGCACAGCACGGCGCCGGGGCCCGGCGCGCACACCGTACGGGCCCGCCGCGAGGTGATCGTGGCCGCCGGGGCGATCGAGTCGCCGAAGCTGCTGCTGCTCTCCGGGATCGGGCACCCCGGGCAGCTGGGCGAGCACGGCATCCGGACGGTCGTGGCCCTGCCCGGGGTCGGCGAGAACTTCCACAACCACGTACTGACCGGGCTGATGGCCGAGGTCACCCAGGAACTTCCGCCGCCCGCGCAGAACCTGTCGGAGAGCGCTCTGTTCCTCTCCTCCCGGCCCGGACTGCCCGCGCCGGACCTGCAGATCGCCTTCGTGCACGTGCCGTTCGACGTGATCGTCGGCCAGGACCACCCCAACACGGTGTCCATCCTGCCCGGTGTCGTACGTCCGGTCTCGCGCGGCTGGATCAGGCTCGCGAGCGCCGATCCGCTGGCCCACCCGCTGATCAACCCGAACTACCTGGGTGACCGGTGGGACCTGGAGCGGATGGTGCAGGGCGTGAAGACAGCCCGGGAGATCTTCGCGACCTCGGCCTTCTCGCCCTGGTACAAGCAGGAGCTCCAGCCCGGCCCCGGCTACGTGTCCGACGAGGACCTGCGCACCTTCGTGAAGCAGAAGTCGGAGAGCTACCACCACCAGGCCGGCTCGTGCCGCATGGGTATCGACGACCTTTCCGTCGTCGACCCCGAACTGCGCGTGCACGGCGTACGGAACCTGCGCGTCGTCGACGCCAGCGTGATGCCCGCCGTCCCGTCGGGCAACTGCCACACCGCCATCGCGATGATCGCCGAGCGCGCCGCGGACTTCCTGAAGGGGGCCTCCCGTGTCTGACGTGGTCCTGCGCGAGGGCGCCCTGACCGGGACCCGGATCGCGGTCCTGGTCGAGAGCGACTTCTACGAGCCGGAGATCTTCTACTACCAGCACCGCTTCGCGGAGGAGGGCGCCGAGGTCGACTTCCTGACCCGGCTGTGGGGCAACGACTCCATCACCTTCTCCGGGCACGAGTACCGGGCGCCGTTCACCGCCGAGAAGTCCCTGGAGGGGCTGAGCGACGAGGACCTGCGCGGCTACGCGGCGATCATCGTGCCCTCGGGCATGGTGGCCGACCGGCTGCGGTACACGGAGGACGTGGACGTACTGGCCCCGGCGACGGAGCTGCTGCGCCGGGCCTTCGAGGAGCCGACCGTCCTCAAGGGGATCATCTGCCACGGCATGTGGCTGGCGGCCTCGATCCCGGGCAAGATCCGCGGCCGCAAGGTCGTCTGCCACAACAACCTCATCGGCGACGTCCGCAACATGGGCGGTGAGTACGTGGACGAGGACGTGGTGGTCGACGGCGACCTGGTCACCGGCCGCACCGGGGCCCACCACCACCTGTTCGCCCGCCGGATCATCGAGCTGATCGCCGCAGGGCGGGCCGCCCGGGGTGCACAGGGCGCGCGGGGCACCGGCTGATGGGGCCGATGGTCTGGTCGCACGTGGGCCTGAACTGCGCCGACCAGAAGACCACCGAGGAGTTCTACACCCGGTACTTCGGCTTCACCCGGGCCCGGGTGGTCGACCTGGGGGATGCCCGGATCATCTTCCTCCGCCAGGGGGACGTGTACCTGGAGCTCTTCGCGGCGGGCGCCGAGCCGGCCGCCGGCCGGGCCCACCACGACGGTCCGGCGGCGCCGGGCCGGATGCGCCACCTGGCCTTCCAGACCGACGACGTGGACGCGTTCCTCGCCACGCTCGGGGACGGGGCCGAAGTGACCCTGGGACCGCTGGACTTCGACGACTTCATCTGCGGGTGGCGGACCGTGTGGGTCCGCGATCCCGACGGGGTGATCGTCGAGGTCAGCCAGGGATTCGAGGACGAGCGGGCGCACGGGGACGACCAAGCGCCGATGGGCTCTCACGACGACAAGGACGGTGTATGACATGGCGGATGCCGTGAGCTTCTCCTTCTCCGACACGATCGCCGGCTACGTCGGCCGCTTCGACTCCGGGTCCCGGCTGCTGCGGCTGAAGACCTCGGACGGCCGCGAGTTCGACGTCTCGCTGGCCGGGGACCCCAGCGCCGAGCTGGTCCGCAACCTCGACGAGCCGTACATCGACGCCTCCGGGCACATCGACGAGATGCTCTCGCCGGGCCGGTTCCTCTACGTCTACGGGGTCCACTACCCCGAGCGCGGCGGCCTTTTCGAGGCCAAGCGCCTGGTGTTCCTGGGCCGCGGGGCCGAGGACTACCGCTTCGAGGAACCCAGTTGGTGGGTCAAGCAGATCGAATCGCTGGCCGACTTCTACAAGCGGGCCCAGTTCGGCGACGGGCCGGTGGACTTCACCGAGTACCGCACCGAGATCCGGCTCGGCGGGGACAAGACCGCCAGTCATGTCCAGGAGACCGACACGATCTCCCGGCTGGTCTACGGCATGGCCTCGGCCTACCTGCTGACCGGCAAGGACGAGTACCTGGAGGTCGCCGAGCGCGGCACCGAGTACCTGCGCAAGCACATGCGGGTCGTGGACAGCGAGGAGGACGTGGTCTTCTGGTACCACGGCATCAGCGTCGACGGGGACAGCGAACGCAAGCTGTTCACCTCGGAGTTCTCCGACGACTACGACGCTATCCCGATGTACGAGCAGATCTACGCCCTGGCCGGCCCGATCCAGACCTACCGGGTCACCGGTGACGTCCGGATCAAGAACGACGCGGACGCCACCATCCGGCTGTTCGACAAGTTCTTCAAGGACCCGGAGCAGGGCGGCTACTACTCCCACATCGACCCGATCCTCTTCAGCGCCGACCACGAGTCCCTCGGGGAGAACGCGGAGCGCAAGAACTGGAACTCGGTGGGCGACCACGCGCCCGCGTACCTGATCAACCTGTACCTGGCGACCGGCGAGCAGAAGTACGCCGACTTCCTCGAGTACACCTTCGACACCATCGCGGACAAGTTCCCTGACTACAAGAACAGCCCGTTCGTCCAGGAGCGCTTCTTCCGCGACTGGTCCCACGACACCGCGCACAGCTGGCAGCAGAACCGTGCGGTCGTCGGACACAACCTCAAGATCGCCTGGAACCTGATGCGGATGAACTCGCTGAAGGCCAAGCCGGCCTACGAGGAGCTCGCCCGCAAGATCGGCGAGATCATGCCGGCCGTCGGCAGCGACGTCCAGCGCGGCGGCTGGTACGACGTGGTCGAGCGGGTCAAGTCCGGGGACGAGGAGACGTATCGTTTCGCCTGGCACGACCGCAAGGCCTGGTGGCAGCAGGAGCAGGCGATCCTCGCCTACCTCATCCTGAACGGCACCGTCGGCGGCGATGACTTCCTGCGCGAGGCGCGGCAGGCGCAGTCCTTCTACAACACCTTCTTCCTCGACCACGACGAGGGTGCCGTCTACTTCAACGTGCTCGCCAGCGGTACTCCGTACCTGCTCGGCACCGAGCGGCTCAAGGGCAGCCACTCGATGTCCATGTACCACTCGGCGGAGCTCTGCTACCTCTCCGCCGTCTACAACAACCTGCTCGTCAACGGCCGCGAGATGGACTTCCACTTCCAGCCCGACCCGACGAACCTGCCCGACCGCGTGCTGCGCGTCTCGCCCGACCTGCTGCCCGCCGGCTCGGTGCGCATCGCGTCCGTCGAGATCGACGAGAAGCCGTACGAGGAGTTCGACGCGGAGGAGCTGACCGTCCACCTGCCCGACGTACAGGGCCGGGTCAAGGTCAAGGTCCGGCTGCGCCCGACCAGTAAATAGCGCCAACGGGGGCGCCCCACTCAGAGGGGAAAGCAATGACCCTGAACGTGAAGGAACGCCGCAACAAGGCGGGTACCGTGCTCGTCGCCACCGGCGAGATCAACAGTGAGACCTCCGGATCGCTGCTGCAGACACTGCTGCCGCTGGTCCGCGAGGGCAGGCCGCTGCGCATCGACCTGACGGCCGTCAGCTACGTCTCCAGCGCCGGGCTGCGCACGCTGCTCGTCGTCTACCGCGAGGCCCAGCACGCCGGGGTCGCCGTCACCCTCTACGGGGTGAGCGAGGAAGTCCGGTTCGTCATGTCGGCCACCGGCTTCCTCGACTTCTTCTCCGCCGGGGAGGCCGAGGCGGCAGCCGCGAAGGCCGCCGCCAAGGCCAGCGCCACGCCACGGGCCGCGCGATGAGCGAGTCGGCGCCCGAACAGACCCTGCGCGTCGACGCGTACCCGACCCACGAGGTGGGCGGGTACCGCGTGCGGGCCGGCAAGCCGTTCCCCTTCGGGGCCAACGTGGTCCCCGGCGGGGTCAGCTTCTCGGTCTTCTCCGACCAGGCCACCTCCATGACCCTGGTCATCTACCGGCGCGGAGAGCCCGAGCCGATGGCCGAGCTGGAGTTCCCCCAGGAGTTCCGCACCGGCAGCGTCTTCGCCATGACGGTCTTCGGCCTGGACCACGAGAACATCGAGTACGGGTACCGGGCCGACGGCCCCTACGACCCCGTCACCGGCCACCGCTTCGACGCCCGGCAGGTTCTCTCCGACCCCTACGCCCGGCTGATCGCCGGCCGGGACGTGTGGGGCGTGGAGCCGGACCGCAGCCGCGGCTACCAGTACCGCTCGCGCGTCTGCCTCCAGGACTTCGACTGGGGCGACGACACCCCGCTGGGCATCCCCGCCGAGGACCTCGTCGTGTACGAGACCCACGTGCGCGGCTTCACCCGGCACCCCTCGTCGGGGGTCACCGCCCCAGGCACCTTCGCGGGGCTGCGCGAGAAGATCCCGTACCTGAAGGAGCTCGGGATCAACTGCATAGAGCTGCTCCCGGTGTTCGAGTTCGACGAGAGCGACAACCCGCGCACCAACCCGGAGACGGGCGAGCAGCTCTTCGACTACTGGGGCTACAACACCGTCTCCTTCTTCGCCCCCAAGGCCGGCTACGCGGCCACCGGACGCTACGGCATGCAGGGCGACGAGTTCCGCACCCTGATCAAGGACCTGCACGCGGCCGGCATCGAGGTCATCCTCGACGTCGTCTTCAACCACACCGCCGAGGGCAACGAGCAGGGCCCCACCATCTCCTTCAAGGGGCTCGACAACGCCACGTACTACATGCTCACGCCCGAGGGGTACTACTTCAACTTCAGCGGCACCGGCAACACCGTCAACTGCAACCACCCCGTGGTGCGCAACTACGTACTCGACTGCCTGCGCCACTGGGTCGCCGACTACCACATCGACGGTTTCCGCTTCGACCTGGCGGCCATCCTCGGCCGCTCCGCGGACGGCACCCCGCTGCCCAATCCGCCGCTGCTGGAACTGCTCGCCTACGACCCGGTCCTGCGGCACACCAAGCTCATCGCCGAGGCCTGGGACGCCGGCGGCCTCTACGAGGTCGGCAACTTCCCGGCGTACGGCCGCTGGGCGGAGTGGAACGGCAAGTACCGCGACACCGTGCGCAGCTTCCTCAAGGGCGACCCGGGGATCACCGGGGAGCTCGCCACCCGGGTGGCCGGTTCGCCCGACCTGTACTCCAGCCGCGGGACCTCGGCGTCGGTCAACTTCCTGACCGCGCACGACGGTTTCAGCCTGGCCGACCTGGTCTCGTACAACGACAAGCACAACGAGGCCAACGGCGAGGGCAACAACGACGGCGGGAACGACAACGCCAGCTGGAACTGCGGCGCCGAGGGGCCGACCGACGATCCCGAGGTCAACGCGCTGCGGCTGCGGCAGATGAAGAACGCCCTGGGCATCCTCTTCACCAGTCAGGGCATCCCGATGCTGCTGTCCGGCGACGAGGTGGCGCGGACCCAGCAGGGCAACAACAACGCCTACTGCCAGGACAACGAACTGTCCTGGTTCGACTGGGACCAGGTCGACCAGAACGCCGAACTGCTCCGGTTCACGCGGGAGATGATCGCCTTCCGCAAGCACCACCGCGAGCTGCGCTCCACCGCCCACCCCACCGGCCAGCTCCGCGACAGCCTCGGGCTGCCCGACATCAGCTGGCACGGGGAGCGGGCCTGGCAGCCCGACTGGTCGCCGGACAGCCGGCTGCTGGCCGTGGCCCGCTGCGGCACCGGTGACGACGACGTGGTGTACGTGGCCATGAACTCCCACTGGGAAGCGCACGACCTGGAACTGCCCGCCCTCCCGGGCGGCCGCACCTGGCACCTCTTCGCGGACACCGGGGCCGAGGCCCCGTACGACATCCGCACCCCCGGCGCCGAACTCGAACTGGAGAACGCCGGAAAGTACCTGATCGGTCCGCGCTCGGTCGTGATCCTTGTCGGCCGCACGCCCGACGCCGAGCTCTAGAAACGAGTTCGGACCCACGCGAACCCGTACGTCCGAAGGAGACCTGACATGCCGCTTTCCGTGTCCCTGAGCATCGAGGGCGACACCACCGTGATCGAGCTGGAGGGTGAACTGGACGCCAAGACCGCGCCGGACTTTCACCAGACCATCGAGAAGGCCGCCGGACACGGCACCAGCACCGTCGAGATCAGGATGGCCGGCGTCGGCTACATGGCCAGCGCCGGACTGCGCTCCCTGGTCTTCGCCCAGCAGAAGGTGGGGGACCACGTCACGATCAAGGTGGTCGGCGCCATCGAGCCCGTCTCCCGGACCATCCGGACGGCCGGGCTCGACCGCAGCATCCTGCTCTCCGACGACTGAGTCCGATGGGTGACGTCGTCGAGACGGCGCGGGCGTCCGCCGAGCTGGAAGTGCCCGCCACCCTGGGGGCGCTGGGCGACATCGCCGCGCTCGTCCTTCGGCTGGCCGGGAAGGCGGGCCTCGACAGGGGTGCCGCGTACCGGATCCGGCTGGCGGTGGACGAGCTGGCCACGAACATCGTGATGCACGGGTACCGGGGCGGCGACGGACGGATCACCGTCCGCGGCCGCTCCGGGCCGGGCCGGGTGCGGATCTCCCTGGAGGACCGCGCACCGGCATTCGACCCCGTCGGGGGGCGCCTGCCGCCCGACCCGGACATCGCGCCCGAGCGGCGCAGGATCGGCGGTCTCGGCATCCACCTCGCACTGACCAGCGTGGACGAGTTCGCCTACGTACACAGGGACGGCCGCAACATCAGCACGCTGACTGTGATGGCTGAGGGGACTGACCCATGCCCTCCACGACCGTGATCATCCTCGACGAGTACCCGCCGCCGCCCATCGACCTGCTCCGGGCACTGGGGGAGATGGGTGCGGAACTGGTACCGCGCACCCTCGCCGACCTACTGACCGGCCCATTGGAGGAACTGCCCGAAGCGGACGTACTGCTCGCCCCGGCCCAGGCAGGCGGGGAGTCCGTACGAACGGCCGTGCGCCGGCTGCGCCGCTGGGGCGGGGCCCCCATCGTGGTCGTCTGGACGGTGACGGAGTTCGCCGCCCTGGAGGAACACGTCCGGCTGGGCCACGACTACCTCGTACCGCCCTTCCTGCCCGCCCTCGTCGGGGCCCGGTTGCACAGTTGCTCCGAGCGCGCCGGACTCGGCCGCACGCTGCGCGAAGCGGACGCCCGCGCCGAACTCATGGGCTACGAGAAGGAACTGGAGATCGGCCGGGAGATCCAGGCCGGCTTCCTGCCGGAGTCGCTACCGGTCCCCGAGGGCTGGGAGATCGACGTGTGCTTCCGGCCCGCCCGGCAGGTCGCCGGGGACTTCTACGACGTCTTCGAGCTCTCCCGCGGCCGCCGCCTTGCCTTCGTCGTCGCGGACGTCTGCGACAAGGGGGTCGGGGCCGCGCTCTTCATGGCCCTCATCCGTTCCCTGCTGCGGCACACCGCGGAGAACAGCGGCCTGCAGCACCTGGTGGCCGCCGGCCGCACCGGAAACAGCCGGCGCATCCCGGTCGTCGGCGCCACTCCGCTGCTCAACGCGGTCACCGCCACCAACGGCTACCTGACCCGCAACCACCTGCGGCAGGGCTACTTCGCCACCCTCTTCTTCGGCGTGCTCGACCCGCTCACCGGATCCCTGGTCTACATCAACGGCGGCCACAACCCGCCCCTGTTGCTGGCCGCGGACGGCAGCGAGCCGCTCGCCCTGGAGGTCACGGGTCCCGCCGTGGGGGTGCTTCCGGACTGCGTGTACACGCTCGGCTACGCCCAGTTGAACCCTGGCGACACGCTCTTCGTGTTCACCGACGGAGTGCCGGAGGCCCGCTGTCCCAGCGGGGGCTTCCTCGGTGACGCGCGGATGCTGGAGCTGCTGTCCGGACCGCCGGTCAGCGGCAGGGAGGTGGTAGACCGGATGGACACCGCCGTACGCGAACACACCGGAACGGCCGAACAGCACGACGACGTCACCATGCTGGCCCTGCACCGGCCACGCGCGGCGCGGGGGCCGTGCGCGACCCGGCCGGCGGTAGCCTGATGACCCTGACCATCGTGGTGCACTCGTACCGCGGCGGTACCGGGAAGTCCTCGGTGCTGGCGAACCTGGCCCTGCTCATCGCGGGCGCGGGACGCCGGGTGGGGGTGATCGACACCGACATCCAGTCGCCCACCCTGGACCTGCTCTTCCGGCTCGGCCCCGGCCCCTCGCTCGCCGACTACCTGCTCGGGCGGTGCGAGATCGAGGCCGCCGCCCAGGAGGTCGCCACCGGCCGCGGAGGCGGCGGCCTGTACGTCGTACCGGCCCGGACCGGGACGGCGGCCCTGCGGGAGCTCATGACCACCGGCTACGACGTGGGGCTGCTGCCCGAGGGCTTCGACCGGCTGGCCGTCCACCACGACCTGGACGTCCTGCTGCTCGACACGCACGCCGGGCTGAACAACGAGTCGGTCACCGCCATGGCGAGCGCCGACGTACTCCTGATCATGGCCCGGGCCGACCGGATCGATCTCCTCGGCGTGGAGGAGACCATCGCCCTGACCGGCCGGCTCGCCTGCCGCCGGACCCTGGTGATGAGCATGGCGCCGGAGGGAATCGACCGGGAGGCCGCCCGGCGGCGGGCCGAGGCGGTCTACCGCACCCCCCTGGCCGGAATCCTTCCCTATGTTCCGGAAATGGCCGCCCTCTACGGTGAACGCATATTCGCCGAAGCGCACCCCGACCACCCACTGGTCGGTGAATTCCGCACCATCATCTCGGCGTTGGACGCACGTGACGAAGTATCACGGGCCTGACGTCAGCCCCTTACGCCCCTAGCGGGGGGCGTGTTGAATCGGCAGCGAATCCGGCGTATCCAGCACATCCAGAACAAGGAGAAGAGTCATGAAGATTCTCGTCGTCATGACGGCCAAGGCCACGCTTCATCTGCTGGACGGGGAACAGCACCCCTCGGGTTTCTGGGCCGAGGAATTCGCCGTTCCCTACACCCTCTTCAAGGCCGCGGGCCACACCGTGGACGTGGCCACGATCGCAGGCCGGCCACCGACGGTCGACCAGACCAGCATCGACCCGCAGTTCCTGCAGTGGGTCCGCCCCCAGGGCTCCAAGGACGCGGACACGGCGAACGCGCTGGAGTACAGCCGCGTCATCGAGAACACCCCGGCGCTGAGAAACCCGATCGCCCTGGAGACCCTGGGCGAGAAGGACATCGCCGACTACGACGGCATCTACATCAGCGGCGGTCACGGCGCCATCGGCGACCTGCCCAAGTCCGACGAGCTGGCGCAGATCCTGCGCTG
Source organism: Streptomyces sp. NBC_00435 (assembly GCF_036014235.1). Taxonomy (GTDB): domain Bacteria; phylum Actinomycetota; class Actinomycetes; order Streptomycetales; family Streptomycetaceae; genus Streptomyces. The sequence goes on along the minus strand of NZ_CP107924.1, from coordinate 1,552,631 downwards.
GGCCATCGCCCAGGACAAGCCGCTGGCCACGGTCTGCCACGGCCACACCGCGCTGCTGGCCCTGCGCGACGGCGAGGGCAAGTGGCCCTTCGAGGGCTACCGGATGACCGCCTTCTCGCACAGCGAGGAGCTGGTCACCAACATGGCCGGCCGCCTCCCGCTGATCCTGGAGGCCGAACTCACCCGGCTCGGGGCCCGCTACGAGAAGGCCGACCTGATCTGGGATTCGCACGTGGTCGTCGACCGCAAGCTCACCACCGGCCAGAACCCGTACTCCTCCAAGGCCCTCGCCGAGACGTTCTTACGCCAGCTCGCGCAGGGCTAGCGGTAGCGCCCTGCTCCTCGTACCCGACACCGGAAGGCAGCCACAGCCATGACCGAGCGCGCGCTCAGCGACCAGCCCTTGGCCAACCCGGGGAAGCTGTTCATCGGCGGCACCTGGGTCTCGGCCCGGGACGGCCGGACCGAACCCGACATAAGCCCCGTGGACGGCCAGGAGATCGTGCCGGTGGCCCAGGCCGCCGCCGCGGACGCGGACGCGGCCGTCGCCGCCGCCCGCCGGGCGTACGAGGAAGGCCCCTGGAGCAGACTGTCCGCCCAGGAACGCGCGCTGCGGCTGAACCGGGTCGGTGAGCTCATCGAGCGCGACCTGGAGGAGATCGCCATGCTGGAGACGGTGGACATGGGCAAGCCGTTCGCCTTCTCCTCCACGGTCGACGCCCCCATGGCCGCCCAGCTCATGCACTACTACGCCGGCGCCGTGACCCGGGTGGACGGCTCCTCCCGGGCCCCGGCCGGCGGACAGCTCGCCTACACCCTGCGCGAGCCGCTGGGCGTGGTCTGCGCCATCACCCCGTTCAACTTCCCGCTGCTGCTGTCGATGACCAAGATCGCCCCCGCCCTCGCGGCCGGGAACACGGTCGTCCACAAGCCCTCGCCCGCCACCCCGCTGACCGCCCTGAAGATCGCGGAGCTGTTCCAGGAGGCGGAGATCCCGGACGGCGTGCTGAACGTCATCACCGGTCCGGGCGTGGAACTGGGTGAGACCCTCACCGGCCACCCCGGGATCGACAAGATCGCCTTCACCGGCTCCACCTCGGTCGGCCAGGCGATCATCCGGAAATCGGCCGGCACCCTGAAGAAGGTGACGATGGAGCTCGGCGGCAAGTCCGCCAACATCGTCTTCGCCGACGCCGACCTCGACGCAGCCGAGGAGCTCGCCTTCTTCGGCATCTACTACAACAAGGGCGAGATCTGCACGGCCGGCTCGCGGCTGCTCCTCCAGCGCCCGATCCACGACGAGATGGTCGAACGGCTCGTCACCCGGGCAGCCGCACTCAAGCCCGGAGACCCGCGCGACCCGGCCACCCTCTTCGGACCGCTCGCCCACCGCGGCCAGTTCGACAAGGTCAGCTCGTACATCGAGGTCGGCGAGAAGGAAGGCGCCGTCCTGCGCACGGGCGGTACCGGCTGGACCCCCGAAGGGGCCTCGTCCGAAGGCCTGTACTTCCTGCCGACCATCTTCACCGGCGTCGACAACAGCATGCGGATCGCCCAGGAGGAGATCTTCGGACCCGTCCTGTCGATCATCCCCTTCGACACCGAGGAGGACGCCGTACGCATCGCCAACGACAGCGCGTACGGCCTCGCCGCCGGCGTCCACACCAAGGACCTGCGCCGCGCCCACCGCGTCGCCTCGCAGATCAAGGCCGGCACGGTCTGGGTCAATTGCTACAACCAGTACGACCCCTCCGTGCCCTACGGCGGCTACAAGGCCTCCGGCTACGGGCGCGAGTGCGGCCCCGAGTCCCTCGAGAGCTACACCCAGACCAAGTCGGTCTGGATCGGCATGGACTGACACCCGGCCGACACCCGGCCGACACCGAGCACCCATCTGAGGAGCCCTCATGCGGATCGGCATCATCGGCACCGGCCGGATCGGATCGACCCTGGCCAGGATCCTCGTGGCGGCGGACCACCAGGTCGTGCTCGCCAATGCCCGCGGCCCGCGCAGCCTCGCGTCCCTGGTGGCCGAGCTGGGCCCCGCGGCCTCGGCGGCGCACCCCGCCGAGGCCGCGGCCCGGTCGGAAGTCCTGGTGCTGATGGTGCCGTTCGACAAGGTCCAGGGACTGCTGCCGCAGGACTCCGTACGGGAGACCGTGCTCGTCGACGCCACCAACGCGTTCAGCGGCCCGGGCGAACCCCGGGATCTCGGCGGACGCGGATCCAGCGAACTCGTCGCCGAGTGGTATCCGAACACCCGGACAGTGAAATCCCTCAACACCATGCATTTTGAGACGCTCGCCGTCGCCGGAACTTCCGAGGGCCCGCGTCTGGCCCATTTCACGGCGGGCGACGACGGAAAAGCCAAGGAAATCGTCGCGGGAATCATCGCGGATCTCGGATTCGCCTCCGTCGACACCGGTCCGCTGCACTCCGGGGGAATTCTCCAGCAGCCCGGCGGACCCCTCTTCAACCGGCCGCTCACGGAAGCGCAGGCGCTGGCATGGATCTCTCACTGAACGTCAACGGAAGACCTGAGCAGTTCGCGGCCCAGCCGAACGAACTGCTCGTGGAACGGCTCCGCGACGGCCTCGGACTGACCGGTACCAAGGTCGGCTGCGACACCGGCCAGTGCGGGACCTGCGTCGTCCAGCTCGACGGCCGGTCGGTCAAGAGCTGCCTGATCCTCACCGCCGCGGCCGCCGGCTCCGAGGTGACCACCATCGAGGGCGTCACCACTCCCGGCGGGGAGCTGACCGGCCTCCAGGAAGCCCTGCGCCAGGAGCACGGCACCCAGTGCGGCTTCTGCACCCCCGGCATGGTCATGGCGCTCGGCGAACTCGTAGGGAACACCGCCGACCGCGAAGCGCCCACCGAGCCCGAGATCCGCGAGTGGCTCACCGGCAACCTGTGCCGCTGCACGGGCTACCACAGCGTCGTACGAGGGGTGCAGCGCGCCTGCTCCGCGGCCCGCGAGAAGGCACCCGCGGAGCCGGCCACCACCGCCGCGTCCGGACAGGAGGGGTCAGGGAGATGACCGCAGTCACGGGGGAGTCCCCGGTGCAGGAGGCGCCGGTTCAGGAAGCGCCCGCCCAGGAGGTGGCGGCCCCGGAGGCGGCGGCCCCGCTCGCCGGCAACGGTGTCCTCGGGCAGCCGCTGGACAGCCGCGAGGATCCGCAGCTGCTGCGCGGCGAGGCCACGTACGTGGGCGACATCGACCTGCCGGGCACCGCCCACATGGCGATCCTCGGCAGCCCGGTGGCCCACGCGAAGATCCTCTCCATCGACACGAAGGCCGCCGAGCAGCTGCCGGGCGTGCTGAAGGTGGCCACCGCCGCCGACTTCACCGACGTCATGCCGCTGCCCTGCATCTGGATACCCGGCGGGGTCGAGAGCCACTTCCCGCCCCACCCCTACGGACTTCCCGGCGCCCGCCCGGTGCTGACCGGGGACGCCGTGCGCCACGTCGGCGACCCCATCGCCGTGGTCGTCGCCGAGACCCCGCGCCAGGCCGCCGCCGCCCTGGCCGCCATCTCCGTCGAGTACGAGCCGCTGCCCGTGGTCACCCTGGCCGAGGAGGCCCTCAAGGAGGGCGCTCCCCAGCTGCACGAGGCCGTCCCCGGCAACCTGAACGCGTACTGGACCTGCGGCGACAAGGACCGCACCGACGCGGCCATCGCCTCGGCCGAGGTCACCGTCGAGCTCGATCTCGTCAACCAGCGCACCATCAACAGTCCCATCGAGCCGCGCGGCGCGGTCGGCGACTACAACGCCGCCACCGGCGAGTACACGCTGTACGCCTCCACCCAGGGCCCGCACAACCACCGCTTCCTGCTCGCCGCCCTGGTCCTCGGGATCCCCTTCAACAAGCTCCGCGTCGTCGCCCCGACCGTCGGCGGCAGTTTCGGCACCAAGGGGTACCTGTACCCCGACATGCCGCTGGTCCTGCTGCTCTCCAAGGCGCTCGGCCGGCCCGTGAAATGGGTCGACACCCGGACCGGACTGATGAACTCCACCGTCCAGGGCCGCGACCACCGCCAGCACGTCACCCTGGCCGGCACCCGGGACGGCCGGATCACCGCCGTCCGCGCCACCAGCTACGCCAACCTCGGCGCGTACCCCTCCACCATCGGCCCCGGCGTGGCCACCGCCCTCATGGGCCGTTCCATCAGCGGGATGTACGACATCGACGCCGCCTTCTGCGAGGTCTACGCCGCCTTCACCAACACCGTCTCGCTCGGCGCCCAGCGCGGCAGTGGGCGCGCCGAGGCCGCCTTCCTGATGGAGCGCCTGGTCGACCGGTACGCCTCCGAGATCGGCATGGACCCGGCGGCGGTGCGCCGCAAGAACCTGGTGCCGAAGGAGAAGTTCCCGTACGACAACGGTCTCGGCTGGACCTACGACTCGGGCGACTACCAGCTCAACTTCGACCGGGCCATCGAGCTCTCGGACTACGCCGGCATGCCCGCCCGCAAGACCGAGGCGCGTACCCGGGGCAAGCGGCTCGGCGTCGGCATCGCCTCCTACGTCGCGATCTGCGGTGTCGGCCCCTCCACCCGGATGTCCAAGGAGGGCATGCTCGGCGGCACCTGGGAGAGCGCGAACATCCGCGTCCACCCGACCGGCGAGGTCACCGTCACCGTCGGCTCCGCCTCCACCGGCCAGAGCCACGGCACCGTCTTCGCGCAGGTCGCGGCCGACGAGCTCGGCATCGACCCGGACCAGGTCCAGGTGTACGAGGGGGACACGCTCAAGGCCCCTTACGGGCAGGGCACCTACGGTTCGCGCTCCTACAGCATGGCCGCGCCGGCCGTCGCCCTCACCGCCCGGAAGATCAAGAGCAAGCTGGTCAAGGCCGGGGCCGTGTTCCTGGGCATCGCCGAGGACAAGGTGGTCTACGCGGGCGGCAAGGTCTACGAAGAGGGCAACGAGGAGAACACCAAGACCTTCGCCGAACTGGCGATGGCCATGTGGTACGGCTGGGGACTGCCCCCCGAGATCGAGCCGGCCCTCGACGAGACCACCCACTTCGACCCGCCGGACTTCAACTATCCCTTCGGGACGCACGTGGCGGTCGTCGAGATCGACGAACTGACCGGCGAGACCGAGGTGGTGGCCTACACCGCCGTCGACGACGCGGGCAACATCGGCAACCCGAAGGTGGTCCTCGGCCAGATCGAGGGCAGCATCCTGCACGGCCTCGGCCAGGCCCTGATGGAAGTCGCCGAGTACGACGACAACGGGCTCCTGGTCAGCCGCGACCTGAACCACTACGCCCTGCCGCGGGCCTTCGACGCGCCCTTCTTCACCCTCGACAAGACCACCACGCCCTCCCCGCACAACCCGCTCGGCGCCAAGGGCGCGGGCGAGATCGCCACCGTGCCGCCCGCCGCGGCCGTGGTCAACGCCGTCGTCGACGCCCTGTCCGACCTGGGCGTCCAGCACATCGACATGCCCGTCACCCCCGAGAAGGTCTGGCGCCGCCTGAGAGGGGAATCCCAGTGATCCTCACCGAGTTCGACTACGTCCGCCCCGTCGGCCTGGACGAGGCCCTGACCCTGCTCGCCGGACAGCCCGGCGCCCGGGTGCTGGCCGGCGGGCAGAGCCTGCTGCCCGGACTGCGCGCGGGGGAGGAGCGGGCCGCCCTGCTCGTCGACGTCCGCCGGCTGGAAGAGCTCCGGGGCATCGAACGGACCCCCGAGGGGATCCGGATCGGGGCACTCACCACCCTCGCCGAACTGGCCGCGGACCCGCTCGTCCTGGCCGGGGCCCCGGAACTCGCCGCCGCGGCCCGGGCCAACGGCGACCCCCAGGTCCGCAACCTCGGCACGGCCGGCGGGAACCTCGCCGCCACCGGCCGGGCCACCGACCTGCCGGTCGCCGCCATCGCCGCCGGTGTCACGGTCGAACTGGCCGGCCCCGGCGGGCGCTCCAGCGTGAGCGCCGAGGAGCTGGCCGGCTCCGGAGTCCCGACGGGCACCCTCATCACCGCCCTCCTGGTGCCGGCCGCCGGACGGGCCGGCGCCTTCGAGAAGACCGCCGACCGGGCGACCCGCTACCCGGTGTGCGCCGCCGCCGTGCGGATCACCCCCGACGGGCCGCGCATCGCGGTCACCGGGGCCACCGCCCGCGCGCTGCGGCTGCGCGGGGTCGAGGACCGGCTGCGCGGGGGCCCGTACACGACGGAGGCCGTGCTCGCGGCCTTCCGTGCCGAGCCCCGGGAGCTGTTCGTGCCCGGGCGCGGCACCTCGGCCGAGTACCTCGGCCACCTGGCGGGCGTACTCACCGCCCGCGCGCTCACAAGGGCCGTGCAGGCACCCGCCTGAGCGCCCACCACGGGGGAGTTGAAGCAGTGGAACCGTTCCCGACGACCGCACGGACCACGCCGTCCACGACCACCACGGGGGTCACCTTGCGTCCAGCCGCCAGCGCCGCCGGCGCACCGGGGGGTTCCGGCTTCTGGGTGGTGGGCGCGGTCCTCGTCCTGCTGATGCTCTCCTCCTCCGTCCCCTCGGCCCTCTACGTGCTCTACCAGCAGAAGTGGGGCCTGTCCTCCGGCATGATCACGGTGGTCTTCGCCCTGTACGCCGTCACCGTGCTCGCCGGACTCCTGCTGTTCGGGTCGCTGTCCGACACCCTCGGGCGGCGGCCCGTGCTCGGGGCCGGACTGGTCCTCGCGATCGTCTCCATGGGCCTGTTCGCCGGTGCCCAGGGCCTCGGCCTGCTGCTCGCCGCCCGCGCCGTGCAGGGGCTGGCGGTGGGCCTGGCCACCGGAGCCATGGGCGCGGCCCTGCTGGAACTCTCCCCGCGCTCACGGCCGGCGCTCGGCGCCCAGGTCAACAGCGCCGGCCCGACCGTGGGCATCGGACTCGGCGGCATCGGGGCCGGGCTGCTGGTCCAGTACGCCCCGGCTCCGACCGTGCTGAGCTACCTGCTGCTCGTGGGGGCCTTCGCCGTCACCCTCGTCGGGGTGGCACGGATGGCGGAGAGCGCCCCGCGCGGGGACGGCGGGCCGGGCGCCGACGGCGGGCCGGTCGAGGACGCCGGCCAGGGCTCCGGCCAGGGCTCCGGCCCCGGGACGGCCGCCGCCGGCGGTCCGGGCTCCGGCCGCGGGACGGGCGGCCGCCGCTTCAGGATCGCCCCGCACCGGATCCGCATCCCCGCCGCCGCCCGCGGCCGCTTCGCCGTGCTGATCCTGACCATCGTCGCGGTCTGGTCGGTCGGCGGCTTCTACCTCTCGCTCGGCCCGCACCTGGCCCTCTCCCTGCTCCGGAGCACCAACTACCTCGTCGGCGGCGCGACCGTGGCCCTCCTCGCGGGCGCCGCCACCGCCGCCCAGCTCCTGCTCGGCCGCACCGAGGCCCTGCGCACCGCCGTCCTCGGCCTGCTCGGCCTGCTCAGCGGGCTGGCCCTGGTGCTCCTCGCGCTCGGGCTCGGCTCGGCCCCCGTGTTCCTGGTGGCCACGGCCGTCCTCGGAGCCGGCTGGGGCGCGGCCTTCCTCGGTTCCTTCCGGGCCCTGAGCGCACTGGCCGAACCGGCCCACCGCGGCGAACTGACCGCCGCCGTCTACGTCTTCGCCTACCTGGCGATGAGCGTGCCCGCGGTCCTGGCCGGGCTGCTCACCAACATCCACGGACTGCACCGGACCTCGGTCGGCTTCATGGCAGCCGTGGCCGGGGTGTGCGCACTGGCCCTGCTGGCCACGCTGCGGCTGGCCGCACGCAACCGGGCCGAGGGGAGGAAGGCATGAGCGCGGCCCCGGACACCGCCGCGCTGCGGGAGGCCCTGCGCGGGCTGGAGATCTTCGCGGGACTCACCGGGGAACAACTGGACTGGCTGGTCTCCGTCTCCGAGCCCCGGGTGCTCGCCGACGGGGAGGTGCTCTTCCGCGACGGCGAGGAGGCAGGCGGCTTCCACGTCCTGCTCTCCGGCGGGCTCGTGGTGACCAAGGTCGTCGACGGCCGCGAGGAGGTCCTGACCCGGCACTCCACCGAGGAGGAGGGGGCCGAGGCCGACGGACACGACGGCAAACCCGCGGCCGCGCACCGCTTCACCGGCGAACTGCCGCTGCTGACGGACGGGGCGTACGTGGCCACGGCCGCGGCCAGCGGGCCGGCCACCACCGTGGTGGCGTACACGAAACCGGTCTTCTTCGAGATGCTGACCCGCTGCCACGGGGTGGCCGCCGTACTGATCCCCGTGTTGGCCTGGCGCATCAAGTCCTCGGAGGTCCAGGCCCGCAAACGGGCCACCGTCGAGGCCCTGGGCACGCTGGCCGCGGGACTCGCGCACGAGCTGAACAATCCCGCCGCCGCCGTGGCCCGCGCCGCGCAGGAGCTGGCGCCCGCCCTGGACCAGCTGACCCGCACCGCCCAGGCCTGGGGCGCGGTCGCGACGGGTGCGGAGCGCTCCGTGTTCGACCGGCTGGCCGAGGAACTGGACAAGGTGGCGCCGCCGGTGGTCACCGATCCGCTCGCCCAGGCGGACGCCGAGGAGGAGATCGCCGACTGGGCCGAGGAGTCGGGCGCCGAACGGCCGGGGCTGCTCGGCTCAGGGGTGTCCGACCTCGGAGTGGAGCTCGGCTGGCTGCTGGAGCGGCTGGAGGGCATCGGCGAACCGGGCCTGCCCGCGGCCCTCGACCACCTGGCGGCGCTGCTGGAGATCCGCTCGCTCGCCGCCGAGCTGCGGGCGGCCGGCCCGCGGATCTCCCAACTGGTGTCGGCCACGCGGGATTACGCCAATCTCGACCGGGCCCCCGAGCAGCGCTTCGCGGTGACCGACGGACTGGAGAACACGCTGGTGGTGCTGCGTGCCAAGCTCGCGGGGATCACTCTCGTGCGCGCGTACGAACCCGACCTGCCCGAACTGACGGGCTATCCAAGCGAGTTGAACCAGGTGTGGACCAACCTGGTCGACAACGCGGCGGCCGCCATGGAAGGCGCCGGCACGCTCACCCTGCGGGCCCGGGTCGAGGGCGTCTGCATGGTGGTGGAGATCGCGGACACGGGCTCGGGCATCGCGGAGGAGTCCCTACCAAGGATCTTCGAACCCTTCTACACGACCAAGGACGTGGGCAAGGGGACCGGTCTCGGACTGCACCTCAGCTACCGCATCGTGACCCAGCGCCACCACGGCTCGATCACGGCCCGTTCCCGGCCGGGGGAGACCCGGATGACCGTCCGGCTGCCGCTCTCCGGGACGGACCCGTCCTGCGCCGTACCCGATTCACCCACACCGAAGAGTTCCCCATCGAACCGTTGAAACGGAGTCGACATGCCCAAGTACGACATCGCCACGCTGCACCCGGTGTTCGTCCGCCAGATGGAGGCGCTCGCCGCCCTGGACATCGAGGCCGTGATGAAGAACTACACCGACGACGCGGTGCTGCTGCGCTTCGAGGGGGTGTCGGTCGGCATCGACGCGGTGCGCGAGACGTTCACCGGCTACCTCACCGTGAAGCCCACCCTGGTGGAACTCCAGGAGTACATCGAGACCGACGACACCATCTTCTACCGGGCGATCATGAACCTGAACGGCGAACCGGAGCACGCGTTCGGGACACTTGTGGTTCGTGATGGCCGAATCTGGCGGCAGACAGCCGGATTCGGCGGCTGATCGCGCAAATCTGGGTAGCGTGTGCGGGGAGGGCGGGATGTGCGCCCTCCCCGTATGTGTGGCAGTCGTAGATATATGCAAGAAGCGTGAAGGGGAGGTCATGGAAACCGAAACCGGCCGGGTCGAGGCATTCAGTGACGGTGTATTCGCGGTCATCATCACGATCCTCGTCCTGGAATTGAAAGTTCCGGATGAAACGGGATCCGACTTCTGGCACGGAGTGCGGGAACAGTGGCCGCACTATGCCGCCTACGTGGTGAGTTTCCTCATCATCGGCGTGATGTGGGTGAACCACCACACCATCTTCAGTCACATCAAGCGGGTGGACCGCCCTTTGCTGTTCCTGAACCTCCTGGTGCTGATGGTGGTGTCGGTGGTTCCGTACACGACCAACGTGCTGGCCGAACACCTCATGGAGGAAGGCGGATCCGCCAACGCGGCGGCCGTGCTCTACAGCCTCGTCACCGTGGCCTATGCCTTGGCCTTCCTGGTGTTCTGGTGGTACGTCACCCGCGTCGGGCATCTCTTCCACGACCGGGTGGACAAGGACGGCGCCCGCGCCACCAGGGTCCGCTTCGGACTGGGTGCCATCGCCTATCCCTGCACCGTCGCCCTGGCGTTCTTCTCCGCACCGCTCACGCTTGTCGCACACTTCCTGATCGCGCTCTACTATGCGGCGAACCAGATCCCCATCCCTCTCGTGGTAGAGGAAGAGCGGCTCGAAACTGCCAGCGACCTCAGGAAGTAGCCGCCGGGGCCTACGGCCGTTCTTCGCGGTCAAGTAGGGTAATGGATCTAGCTGGTCGCGGGGGAGGCCCAGATGGCTCGCGTAGTCCTGCCGGAGGAATCCACGAAGGAAATCTCCGAATTGATCGATGTTCTGATCTCGCTCTTCTTCGAATCATTACCCCGGCGGGACCAGCGAAACTGGGCCCGCGTATATCTGAACGGCCTGGTGCGGACCAACGGAAAGAAAACAATCCGTAACATCGCCGGAACAGGGGCCAGTTCCGTCGAGCAGAGCCTCCAGCAGTTCATCAGCAAGTCACCCTGGGACTGGACCCCCGTCCGCCGCTCCCTCGCCCAGCACCTCGAACGCACCGCGCAGCGCCCGTTGGCCTGGGTGGTCCAGCCCATGGTCATCGAGAAGGCCGGCGACCGATCGGTGGGCGTCGGCAGGCAGTTCGTCCCCGAACTCGGACGCACCGCCAACTGTCAGCAGGCCAGCGGCATCTGGCTCACGTCCAGCGACGCCGGCTTCCCCGTCGAATGGACCCTGACCCTCCCCGGGCCCTGGACGTCGGAACTCCTGCGGCGCCGGCGGGCCGGCATCCCCGACACCGCCCGCTCGCTCACCCCCGCACAGGACGCGGTGCACGCCGTCCAGCGGATGGCGTCCACCTGGCAACTCCAGCGCAGACCAGTGGTGATGGAGGTGTCCAACAGCGAACTCCCTCAGTGCATCGAATCGTTCGCGCTCCAGGACATCCCCTTCGTATTCAAAGTGGACGGCACCCTGCCCGTCTCCTTCGGTGGGGCCGGCCGCCACAAACCCGGACCCCACACCGCGCCCGCCCGTGAACTCATCGACTCCCTGCGCTCCCAGCGCCGCGTCGTCGAATGGACCAGGCACGGTCGCGCCGAGGGAGCGGTCACCCTGTTGACCGCGGCCTCCATCTTCGCCACCCCCGGCGAGGAACGGCTCGTACCGGCGCCGCCCACTCCGCTGCTGCTCGTCGGGGCGTGGACCGAAGCGGCCCTGCTGCCCTCGGAGTTCTGGATCACCAACATAGGCGACCGGCCGCTCGCGCAGTTGTTCCTCCTCGCCAAGCTCACCGACCGGGTCGCCCTCGACTTCACCGCGGTGTGCGAGCCGGCCGGCATCCGCGACTTCGAGGGCCGCTCCTTCAGGGGCTGGCACCACCACGCCACCCTGGCCAGCGTCGCCCACGCCGCGATGCTGCTGGGCGCGCGGGGACGGGAGCCCGTGCCGTACCCCGGCCCGGCGCGCCACGCCACCCCCCGCGCGGTCGCCACGCACACCGCCACCCACACCGCCACCCACACCGCGGGGCCCCCGGTGCTCCCGCCCAGACCGCTGCTCCCCGGGCAGAGCCCGCGCCGCGAGTACATCCGCTGATGCTCGACATCGCCGCGGAGCTACGCGCGTGGTGCGCCGCCGAACAGGACTTCGCGGTGGCCACGGTGGTCGCCGTCAGCGGCAGCGCGCCGCGCGGACCCGGCGCCTCCCTGGCCGTCGACGCGGGGGGCACCGCCCTCGGCTCCCTGTCCGGTGGCTGCGTGGAGTCCGCCGTCCACGAGCTGTGCCTGGAATCGATCGCCTCCGGGGAAGGAGGCGTGCACCGCTTCGGATACAGCGACGACGACGCCTTCGCGGTAGGGCTGACCTGCGGGGGAGTCCTCGACGTCCTGGTCACCCCGGTGCGCCGGCACGATCCGGTGCGGCCCGTCATCGGCGCCGTCCTCGACGCCGCCTGCGGCGGTCGGCGCTCAGCGCTGGGCCGGGTGGTCTGCGGGCCGCCGCAGCAGCTGGGCCGGGCCCTCGCCGTGCACGCCGACGGATCCTACGAGGGCTGGCTGGGCGGGGACGCGGAGCTGGACCGCACCGCCGCCGAGCGGGTGCGCGGCTGGCTCGCGGCGGGGCGCACCGGTACCGCCGAGCTGGGCACGGCGGGCGGGCTCTGCGGTCAGCCGCTGACGCTGCTGGTCGAGTCGGCCGCCGAGCCGCCCCGGCTGCTGGTCTACGGGGCCATCGACTTCGCCGCCGCCCTCACCCGGATCGGGGCCTTCCTGGGCTACCGGGTCACCGTGTGCGACGCCCGGCCCGTGTTCGTCACGGCCGCCCGGTTCCCGGATGCCGACGAGGTGGTCGTGGACTGGCCCCACCGGCACCTGGCCGCGGAGTGGGAGGCGGGCCGGCTGGATCCCCGTACGGCGGTGTGCGTCCTGACGCACGACGCCAAGTTCGACGTCCCGCTGCTGACGCTCGCGCTGCGGCTGCCCCTCGGGTACGTGGGGGCGATGGGATCGCGGCGCACGCACGGGGAGCGGGCGGAGCGGCTGCGCGCGCAGGGACTGCCGGCGGCCGCCCTGGCCCGGCTGCGCTCGCCGATCGGCCTGGACCTCGGCGGGCAGACCCCGGAGGAGACCGCACTCTCCATCGCCGCGGAGTTCACGGCTGTCCGGTACGGGCGGGGCGGTGGCGCCGGCGAAGGCATCGGTACCGGCGGTGGCGGTGGCGGTGGCGGAACGATTCTCCCGCTGGCGTGGAGCAGGGGGCCGGTGCACCGCCGCGGCAACGGGACCAAAGTCCCGTAGGAAGCGACCATCCGGCCCCAAATGTCCTGGACGATCTACCCGGGCGGTGTGAACTCCAGGTCGTGTGAGAATGAAGTACGTGCGTTCCTCGACTGCCCTGTCGGGGTCACCTCCGATCGACTGGGATGTTCAGCACGTGCGTTTTCTCAATGACCTGAAGCCGCCGTACGACCTGACGTACGACGACGTATTCATGGTGCCGAGCCGCTCCGCGGTCGGTTCCCGCCAGGGCGTCGACCTTTCCGCGCCTGACGGCACCGGCACCACCATTCCGCTGGTCGTGGCCAACATGACCGCCATCGCCGGCCGCCGGATGGCCGAGACGGTCGCCCGCCGCGGCGGCATCGTCGTCATCCCGCAGGACATTCCGATCGACGTCGTCACCGACGTGATCTCCTGGGTGAAGACCCGCCACCTCGTGCTCGACACCCCGATCACGCTGGCCCCCACCCAGACCGTCGCCGACGCCCTGTCGCTGCTGCCCAAGCGCGCGCACGGAGCCGGCGTCGTCGTCGACGCCGACGGCCGCCCGGTGGGCGTCGTCACCGACCACGACCTGACCGGCGTGGACCGCTTCACCCAGCTCTCCGAGGTCATGTCCAGGGAGCTCCTGCTCCTCGACGCCGACATCGACCCCCGCGAGGCCTTCAACAAGCTCGACGCCGGCCACCGCAAGCTGGCCCCCGCCGTCGACAAGGACGGCAAGCTCGTCGGCATCCTCACCCGCAAGGCCGCGCTCCGCGCGACCCTGTACAGCCCCGCCACCGACGCCAACGGCAAGCTGCGCATCGCCGCGGCCGTCGGCATCAACGGCGACTTCGTGGCCAAGGCCAAGCAGCTGCTCGACGCGGGCGTGGACACGCTCGTCATCGACACCGCGCACGGCCACCAGGAATCGATGATCAGCGCGATCAAGGCCGTCCGCGCGCTCGACCCGCAGGTCCCCATCGTCGCCGGCAACATCGTGGCCGCCGAGGGTGTCAAGGACCTGATCGACGCCGGCGCCGACATCATCAAGGTCGGTGTGGGCCCCGGCGCCATGTGCACCACCCGCATGATGACCGGCGTGGGCCGCCCGCAGTTCTCCGCGGTGCTGGAGTGCGCGGCCGAGGCGAAGAAGTACGGCAAGCACGTCTGGGCCGACGGCGGCGTCCGCCACCCGCGCGACGTGGCGATGGCCCTGGCCGCCGGCGCGTCGAACGTCATGATCGGCTCCTGGTTCGCCGGTACGTACGAGTCCCCGGGCGACCTGCAGCAGTCGGCCGACGGCCGCCTGTACAAGGAGTCCTTCGGCATGGCCTCGGCGCGCGCGGTGCAGAACCGCACCTCGGAGGAGTCCGCCTACGACCGGGCCCGCAAGGGTCTGTTCGAGGAGGGCATCTCCACCTCGCGGATGTTCCTGGACCCGGCGCGTCCCGGCGTCGAGGACCTGATCGACTCGATCATCGCGGGCGTCCGCTCCTCGTGCACCTACGCGGGTGCGGCCTCCCTCGCGGAGTTCGAGGAGAAGGCCGTCGTCGGCATCCAGTCCGCGGCGGGCTACGCCGAGGGCAAGCCGCTGCACGCCAGCTGGAGCTAGTTCTTCCCCTCCCGTGGCCCCCGGGCCGTCCCTCGCGGACGGACCGGGGGCCACGGGCGTACCCGGGACTCGCGCCGTGCGTGCGGCGCCCCGGCAGGAGGCGGCGCGCGGACCGTTCGGCGCTCGGGGACGACCGGTCGGCGCAGGGACGCAGGGATACGTCAGGCGGCGGATAACTCCCCGCGCGGGATACGGGCACGCTCGGAGCATCCCGACCCGGAAGGGGTACTCCATGCCCGCGACCGTCACCCCGCACGCCCTCGCCCGCCTGCAGCGGGAGCACGGCAAGGCGCTCCACGGTTTCCTCCTCGGCCTCACCTTCGGCGACCGCCACCGCGCCGAGGACCTGGTCCAGGAGACGCTCTTCCGCGCCTGGAAGCACCCGGAGGCCCTGGAGAGCGGCGCCCACGCCTCCATGCGGCCCTGGCTGTACACCGTCGCCCGGCGCGTGGCCATCGACGCCCGCCGGGCCCGCCTGTCACGGCCCGCCGAAGTCGGCCCCGACGGGCTGGAGCACTCGCCGGCCGACGAGGACCGCACCGAACGGTCCGTCGCCGTCCTCGACGTCCGCGGGGCCCTGCGCTCACTCAGCCCCGATCACCGGGCCGTACTCCTGCAGATCTACTTCCGCGGAGCCAGCGTCTGCGAGGCCGCCGAAGCGCTCGGAGTGCCCGTGGGAACGGTCAAATCCCGTACGTACTACGCCCTGCGGGCCCTGCGCGCCCTCCTGCCCGGCTACGATGACGGCCACTTCCGACCGTGACCGGACCTCCAGCTTCGCCAGGATGTGCGAGACGTGGGTCTGCACGGTCCGGCGGGACAGGAACAGGGCCGAGGCGATCTCGGGATTCGTCCGGCCCCGCGCGACCAGCAAAGCCACCTTCAGCTCCGCCGGAGTCAGCGCCTCCCAACCCCGGGCGGGCCTGCGCCGCGCCGCGCGGCGGCCCCGGCGCACGCCCAGGCTCCGCAGCCGGGCATCGGCCCGGGCGATGTCCCACCGCGAACCCAGGGGCTCGTACGCGGCCACCGCCCGGGTCAGCGCCTCCCGTGACCCCGCCAGGTCCCCGTGCCAGGCCCGGGCCACCGCCAGGTCCTCCAGGATCTGCCCCAGCACCAGTCCGCCCCGCGCCCGCGCCGCGGCCCCGGCCAGCAGCTCCGGGTCCTGCGCGAACAGCCCCCGGCAGCGCAGCAGCGCCAGCGCCGGACCCGGGTACTCCGGCAGCGCGGCCGCCGTGCGCGCGCAGGCGGCCACCGCCGACCGGGCCGCGCCGGCGTCCCCGGCCTCCAGCGCGAGCCGGACGGCCTCCGACAGCGCCCAGGGACGGTCGAAGGCCACCGCCTCGTCCACACCGTCCTCGAGCGCGGGCCGCAGCGCGTCGAGCGCCTCCCCCGGGCGCCCGGCGCGCTCCGCCAGCAGAGCGCGGGCCAGCAGGACGTGCGGTCCGTGACGGCGCGCGGCGGGCCGGTCGCCGGACGCTTCCGCGGCCGGCGGGAGCTCCGCCAACTCGTCCTGTGCCGCGTCCTGTTCACCGCGGTGTCCCAGGATCAGCGCGCGCAGCCCGTGTGTCAGTACCGGCAGCCAGCCGTCCGAGACGGGCATGTCCCGCACCCGGGCGAGACCGGCCAGTGCCGCGTCCCAGTCGCCGAGCCGGTAGCGGAGGTCGGCCAGCAGCGCCTCCGTGACCACCAGCCGGCCCGTCGAACCGGTCCGGGTCGCCAGCTCCCGAGCCTCGGTGAGCGCCGCCGCCGAGATCTGCGGCTCGTCGAACCGCAGATGCCCCTCGGCCTGGTTGGCGAGGAGCAGCAGCCGCATGTCATTGGCCGCCGGGCTGCGCCGGGCGTGCGCGATCCCGGCCGCGACGTGGCGCAGCGAGTCCCGGCCGCGGTTCAGGTGGAACAGCGCGAAGGACATGGCGTGTTCGGCCTCGGCGCCGCACAGCGGATCGCGCAGTTCCCGGGCCCGCGCGACCACCGGTCCGGCGAGGGCGTACGCCTCCTGCGGCCGGCGCAGATCGGCCAGTGCCAGCACCCGGCACGCCTCCAGGCGCAACCGCCACTCGGGACAGGGGACTTGCTCGGCCAGCGCCTCCTCGGTGACCTCCAACGACCGGGCCATGTCCCCCTGGATCATCAGCGCCGACACCAGCTTGAAGGCGAGCGCCGCCCGCCGCCCGGGATCATCGGCCCGCTCCCGCAGGGTCCCGAGCAGCTCCACCGACTCGGGCCGCCGCAGTGTCAACGCGGCATCCGCGAGCCCGTCCTCCAGGGCCTCCCGGTACGGACCGGCGGCCGGGACCGTGTCCGTGCCCGCGTCCTGGTCCGCGCTCTGGTCCACGGCCCGGCGCAGCAGCGTGGCCGCCGTCTCGGGGGCCACCGCGATCAGGGCCTGGGCCGAGCGCGCCGTCCACAGCAGGGCCCACGGGTCCAGTCCCCCACCGTCGAGCAGCTGCCCGGCGGTCCGGGCGGGATCGAGACCGGCCCCGGCGAAGGCCCGCGCGGCGTCCTGGTGCAGGGCGGTGCGGGCGGCCCGCGGCACCGCCGCGCACAGGGCCAGCCGCAGGGTCGGCTGCCGGAACCGCAGGGCGTCAGCGCCGGCGGGCTCCGGCGGCCCCGCATCGGAACGCTCCCGGTCCGGGGGCCGGGCGGGCAGGCGGGCCGGCTCCAGTACGCCGGTCAGCAGGGGTTCCTCCAGGTCCGCGAGCAACTCCCTGACGGGTCTGGCCCGTACGAGGGACAGCTCGCGCGCGGTGAAGGACGGGCCCAGCAGCGCCGCATGGCGCAGGGTGGCCACCGCTGCCGGGGGGAAGCGGTTCAGCTCCCGGAGCACCGCCCCGGGCGGCGGGGGCAGTTCCCGGGGCGTGACCGTGAGCTCGGCGTGGGCGTCGCGGACCTCGATGACCCCGGACCAGTGCGCGAGCAACTCCCGCAGCAGCCGCGGATTGCCGCCCGCCTGCCCGGCGGCCTCCCGCAGCCGGGGGCCGGGCGCCGCGCCCAGCACCTCCCGGACCAGCGCGGCCGACTCCGCCCCGGTCAGCGGCGCCAGCCGGAGCGTCCGTCCGCCCGGCCCGCCGCCCAGCCGGGCGCAGAGCTCCTCCACCTCCGCCCGCCGGGGCAGGTTCCGCCGGGCCGCCACCAGCAGCAGCGGGAGCCGTCGCGTCGCCCGCGCGAGGTGGCGCCACAGCAGCAGGGTGGCCGGGTCCGCCCACTGGAGGTCGTCCAGGGCCAGCAGCAGCGGCCGCCGCGCACACCACTCCTCGACATCGGCGGCCAGCAGGTCCACGGCCGCCAGCAGCGCCCCGCCCGGCTCGGCCGACCGCCGGGCCTCCCGCAGCAGGGCCAGCGCCCGGGCCCGCCCGGGGCCGGCCGGGTGCAGGCAGTCCAGCGCGGCGCGCAGCGGGAGTCCGGTGCCCAGCGCCTCCGCGGCGCCGTAGCGCACCCGGCAGCCGAGCGCGGCCGCCTCGGCCAGCGCCTCGTGCAGGAAGGCGGTGCGCCCCGCGCCCGGCTCCCCCTCCACGATCAGGCAGGCTCCGCCGCCCGCCCCGCCGGCTGCCTCCCGTACCCAGGTCCGTAACCCGGCACGGCACTCCTCACGATGCTGTTCTCGCCCGACCCGCACGTCGGCGATCCCTCCGGTCGTTCGCGCCTTCCCCAGGATGGCAGCCCGCGGCCCGGTCAGCGCCGGGGAATTCGGCCAGGTGGGGCCGAACTGTGCACTCCTGCACGGTATTTGGGAATCCGCACAGTTATCTTCATGCCCGCGCCGACACCCGTTTCGATGACGAGGCCGTGGCCGTCCCCGTAGACCTGGCGCAGCCGGTCGTCCACATTGGGCAGCCCGATGCCGGCGGAGGGGCCCGCCCCCTCCCCGGCCAGGATCCGGCGCAGCAGGGCAGGGTCCATCCCGACGCCGTTGTCCTCGATGGTGATCAGTGCCTCCGGACCCGCGTCCCGGGCCGCGATGGTGATCCGGCACTCCTCGGTGGAGTCCTCCAGCCCGTGCTTGACCGCGTTCTCCACCAGCGGCTGCAGGCACAGGAACGGCAGCGCCACCGGCAGCACCTCCGGGGCCACCTGCAGGGTCAGCTTGAGCCGTTCCCCGAACCGGGCCCCGGCCAGCGCCAGGTACTGCTCGATGGAGCGCAGCTCCTCGGCCAGCGTGGTGAACTCCCCGTGCCGGCGGAAGGAGTAGCGGGTGAAGTCCGCGAACTCCAGCAGCAGGTCCCGCGCCCGCTCCGGATCCGTACGCACGAACGAGGCGATCGCCGCGAGGGAGTTGAAGATGAAGTGCGGGGATATCTGCGCGCGCAGCGCCTTGATCTCCGCCTCCATCAGCCGGGTCCGCGAACGGTCCAGCTCGGACAGCTCCAGCTGTACGGAGACCCAGCGCGCGACCTCGGTCGCGGCCCGCACCAGCACCGCCGACTCCCGCGAGCCGTAGGCCACCAGCGCGCCGAGCATCCCGTCCTCGCCGGTCAGCGGGGCGACCACGGCCCACTTCAGCGGGCAGTCGGGCCGCTCGCACTCGGTCCGCACGCTCTGGCTGCGCCCCGACTCCAGCATGACGGCGACCCGGGCCATCGCGCGGCGCTCGTGGTGGTCGGCGCCCGGGCCGTCCCAGGCGAGGACGGACTCGCGGTCCGTCAGGCACAGCGCCTCGGTGCCGAGGAGGGAGCGCAGGCGCCTGGCCGCCTTGCGGGCGGCGTCCTCGGTGAGGCCGGCGCGCAGCGGGGGAGCGGCGAGCGAGGCGGTGTGCAGGGTGTGGAAGGTGGCCCGTTCGACGGGAGTGCCGAGGTCGAGGCCGAGGGCGCGTTCGCCCCGCCGGGCCTGCCACCGGCCGCCGGCCCACCCGAGTCCCAGGAGCAACGCGGCGCCGACCACGGCCAGCACGGAGATCAGTGCTCCGGTCATGAAGCACCGGCCCTTCGTGCGAGCTGCGCTCCAGCCACGGAGCGCTGCGCTGTCCCGAGAGCAGTGCTCTCGCCCGAGTGCGCCGCTCCGGTCACCGAGGACCGTCCTTCCCGGCAGGCACGCCCAAGGAGGTGCCACCACCCGACGGGGCCACCCCCGCCACATCCTCCGGAAGGTGGAGCCGGGCCAGCGTCGCCGCCGTGCCCACCGGGATCCGCCCGCGCGTGGCCAGCGACACCGCCACCATCGTCAGGAAGCCCAGCGGTACCGACCACACCGCCGGCCACGCCAGCAGCGTGTTCACCCAGCCCGCCGGAGCCAGCCCGGCCCGCGTCGCCAGCACCGCGCTGAGCGCCGCCCCGCCCCCGGTCACCAGCCCGGCCACCGCCCCCGGCGGGGTCAGCCCGCGCCACCAGATCCCCAGCACCAGCAGCGGACAGAACGAGGACGCCGACACCGCGAAGGCCAGCCCCACCGCGTCCGCCACCGGCACCTGGGTCACCGCCACGTTCCCGGCCAGCGGCACCAGGATCGCCACCAGCACCGCGACCCGGAAACTGCGCACCCCGCGGGCGGGCAGCACGTCCTGGTGCAGCACTCCGGCCACCGCCATCGTCAGCCCCGACGCCGTCGAAAGGAACGCCGCGAACGCGCCCCCCGCCAGCAGTGCCCCCAGCAGCTCACCGAGGAGCCCGCCCACCATCCGGGCCGGCAGCACCAGCACCGCCGCGTCCGCCTCCCCGGTGAGGGCCAGTTCCGGGGCGTAGATCCGGCCCAGCGCCCCGTAGACCGGTGGCAGCAGGTAGAAGACGCCGACCAGCCCCAGCACCACCAGCGTGGTGCGCCGCGCGGCCCGGCCGTTCGGGCTCGTGTAGAAGCGGACCGCCACATGCGGCAGTCCCATGGTCCCGAGGAAGGTGGCCAGGATCAGCCCGTACGTCGCGTACAGCCGCAGCTCTGGCCGGTCCCCGGACAGCGGTTGCGACCAGCTCGACACGCCGGGTCCGGCCACCGCGCGGCTCTCGGGCACCGGGGAGTCCGGGGCGAACTCCAGCCGCGTGCGGGCCCGTACGGCATGCTGCCCGGCGCCGAGCGTCACCGGCTCGCCCGCGTGGGCGCGCCCGTCCACCTGCCCGGTCACCCTCACCGTCAGCGGCGCGTCCAGGGACAGCCGTACGTCCCCGGCCAGCGTGACGGCGGTGTGCTCGCGGAAGACCGCCGGGGCGTCGAAGGTGGCGCGCGGCGCGCCGTCCCCCACCCAGGCCGCCAGCAGGAAGAACACCGGCACCAGCAGGGCGGTGAGCTTCAGCCAGTACTGGAAGGCCTGGACGAAGGTGATGCTGCGCATCCCGCCGGCCGCCACCGCCGCCGTCACCACGCAGGCGACCAGCACCCCGCCCACCCAGTGCGGGGCCCCGGTGAGGATCTCCAGCGTCAGGCCCGCGCCCTGGAGCTGCGGCAGCAGGTACAGCCAGCCGACGCCGAGCACGAACAGCACCGCGATCCGGCGCACCACCCGCGATTCGAGCCGGGCCTCGGCGAAGTCGGGCAGGGTGTACGCGCCGGAGCGGCGCAGCGGGGCCGCGACCAGCACCAGCAGCACCAGGTACCCGGCCGTGTACCCCACCGGGTACCAGAGCATCTGCGGACCCTGGAGCAGCACCAGCCCGGCGACACCGAGGAAGGAGGCCGCGGAGAGGTACTCGCCGCCGATGGCCGCCGCGTTGAGGCGGGGGCCGACCGTGCGCGAAGCCACGTAGAAGTCGGAGGTGGTCCGGGATATCCGCAGGCCCAGCGCGCCGACCAGCACCGTGACCAGGACGACGACGGCGACCGCGGTCAGCGCGTACGTCTGGTTCACCGGCGGGTCCTTCGGCTGGGGGCAGGTGTACGGGCGCGGGCCCGGGCCCGCGCGCGGCACCGGGCACGGCTCCTGCCGCGGGCGGGATCCCGGGAGTCTACGCACGCCCCCGGACCGGGCGACAGGCCCTCCCGCAGGTCAGGCCGGATCTGGCCGGAGCCGCCGGGCCGGTCAGAGCGCGGGGTCGCGGTGTTCCGCGCAGTCGCGCAGGGCGATCTCCAGCTCCACGTACGATTCCTCGGCGCGCCGGAAGGCCAGCGTCAGCGCGGCCTCGGCCCGGGGCGGCAGCTGCCCGTACGCGCCCTCGTGGGCCTCGTACAGTACGTCGGCCCAGCGCGCGGCCGCGCTCCGCAGGCGGGCCAGCAGGACCTCGGCCTCGGCGGGACCGGCCGGACGGGTGCGCGGCAGTCCGTTCAGCGCGTCGAGCAGCGCCTGGATTTCGGACATCTGCTTCCTCCCGGGGCGGAAGATCCACGATACGCGCGGCCACCCGGCGCGGTGGGCCACCGCGCCACCGCTGCGGCCGGCGGCCGGGGCGGATCGCCGTACGTCCCTCGCGGCACGGTGAACGGCTCGCCGGCGCGCCGGGCGGTCACCGCGACCCGCCGGCCGGCCGGTCTGGCGGCCGGTCTGGCGGCCGGACCGGTGGTCGGTCCGGTGGTCGGTCCGGCCCCTCAGCCCATCGCCTGGCGCATCAGCAGGTCCCTCAGCTCCCGCGCGTGCCGCCGGCTCACCTGGAGTTCGGCCGATCCGACGCGGACCGTGGTGGTGCCGGCGTCCAGCCGCAGTTCGTCGATGCGCCCCAGTGCCACGAGGTGCCGGCGGTGGATGCGGACGAACCCGCGCGCCGCCCACCGCTCCTCCAGTGTGGCCAGCGGTATCCGTACCAGGTGGCTGCCCTCGTCCGTGTGCAGGCGGGCGTAGTCGCCCTGGGCCTCCACGTACGCGATGTCCGCGATCGGCACGAAGCGGGTGACTCCGCCCAGTTCGACGGCGATCTGCTCCGGGGCGCGGTCCGGGACACGGTCCAAACTCCGGTCCGGAGACCGATCCGGTCCGGGCTCCGGCCTCCGGTCCGCGACGGCGGCCCCGGGGTCCGCGGCGCGGACCGGGGCGGGCTCCGGGGCCGCCGCTACGGTGCGCACGGCTCCCGGAAGGGCCGCCGCGGGCCGCTCCCCGGCCAGGCCGAACTGCGCGCAGGCCCGCCGAACGGCCTCGGCCAGCCGCTCCGGCCGCACGGGCTTGAGCACGTAGTCCACGGCCTTGAGGTCGAAGGCCTGTACGGCGAACCCCTCGTGCGCGGTGACGAACACGATCAGCGGCGGCCGCGCGAATCCGGCCAGCAGCCGGGCGATGTCGAGCCCGGTCAGCCCGGCCATGTGGATGTCGAGGAAGACCACGTCGATGCCGTCGGCCCCGTCCGGGCCGCTCTCCAGGGCGAGGGTGATCCGGCGCAGCGCCTCGGTGGCGTCCGAGGCGCCCTCGGCGCTGAGCACCCTGGGGTCGGAGCGCAGCAGGTAGAGGAGTTCTTCGAGCAGGGGCTTCTCGTCGTCGACGGCCAGTACGCGCAGCATGAGGCGGATTCTAGGTTCCGGTTCGCCGGGGCGAAATGGTGCGCGGCCCCTGCCCCGGGGGGAGGGGAGGCAGGGGCCGCGCGGTCAGGTGGTGTGCGGGTGCGGGTGCGGCGGTGCTACTGGACGGTGATGAGCTTGCCGTCGGGAGCCACCGCGTACCAGGTGCCGCCGACGCCCTGGCCGTTGGTGTCGCCGGCCTTCTTGTCACCGGTGAAGGTGTAGACGGGCCAGCAGTTCACGGTCTGCTGCTTCTTGCCGTCGGGGCGGTCGAGCACCAGGTAGTTCTTCTCGATGATGCCCTTGGCGTTGGCCTTGTCCACCGGGGGCACGACCGGCCACTTGGCCACGCAGTCGCCCTCGCACTTGGAGACCATCGGCCATGCGGTGTCGGGCTTGAACCGGTACACGGTCATTCCGTTGCCGTCGACGATGTGGTCGCCGAGCTTGGCGTCCTTGGCCACGGTCAACGCGCCCGCGGTCTGCCCCGCGCCGCCCGGCGCGGCGGCGGCCTTAGCGGCCTTCTTGCCGTCCGGGGCGGCCGCGAACCAGGTGCCGCCGACGCCCTGGCCGTTGGTGTCGCCCGCCTTGGCGTCCTTGCTGAACCGGTACACGGGCCAGCCCGCCACCGTCAGTTGCTTGCTGCCGTCGGTGCGGACCACCTCGCCGAGCACCGCCGGGTCCATGCCCGCCGCGGCGGTGGCGTCACCGGCCGCGACCACCGGCCAGGTCTTCGCGCAGTCCCCGTCGCAGTTCGACTTCGAGGGCTTCGCGGTGTCCTTGTCGAAGCGGTAGAGGGTGAAGCCCGCGCTGTCGGTGAGGACGGAGCCGAGCTTCTCGTCCTGCGCGATGGCGAGCTGCCCGGCGGACTCGGCGGCACCGGCCGCGGCCGCGTCGGCCCCGGAGCCGTAGGCCGAGTCGTAGCCGTCGCCCGAGGAGGGGGACTGGGCCGGGGCGACCGCGCCGGCCGGCTTGGTGTTGTCGGCCGCCGTGTCGTCCCCGCCGCACGCGGTCGCGGTGAATGCGACGACGACCGCCACGGCCGCCAGGGTGGTTCCGCGCTTGATGCCCATCTTGATCTCTCCCACGTGTGTGTCCCTGCCCGTACCGCCGCCCCCTTCGAGTGGAGCGGCGGCAACTGTGTGCAGGACACGCTCCGTCGGAGCCGGTCTGTTCAATTCCTCCGGTGTGGGCTGTTTCACTCACCCCGCGCCGAACCCGGCCCGCTTCAGGGCCGTGGCCACAGCGAGGCCGAGCGTGCGGTGTCCCGCGTCGTTGGGATGCAGTCCGTCCGCCAGGTGCTCGGGTCCCAGCAGGTCCCGCCCCGGCAGCAGGGCCAGCCGGTCGTCCCCGGCGGCGATCCGCTCCCGGGTCGCGCGCTCCATCGCGTCGCGCAGGGCGCCCAGGGTGGCGCCCAGCTTGTTCGGGGTGCGCTCCGCGTCGGGCCGCAGCACGGGGGAGAGGAGGAGCAGCGGTGTCCGGGGGTGTCCCTGGCGGACCAGTTCGAGGAACGCGCGGGTGGTCTCGTACAGGAGCGGGGCGGAAAAGGGCACACGGGACCAGCAGTTGGTGCCGAAGGCGAGGGTGATGGCGTCGGCGGGGAGCGAGGCGAGCTGCTCGGCGCAGGCCAGTTCCCCGCGTGCGGCGCCCGCGTAGCCGAGGTTGACGGTGTCCCAGCCGAGTGCCCGCCCGGTGACCGCGGGCCAGCCGTGCGCGGGCCGGGTGGACCACCAGCCCTCCGTGATGGAGTCGCCGTGCACCACCCAGCGCAGGGCCGGCGGCGCGGGGGCGACCGGGCCGCCGATCCCGCGCACGCCGAGGATCAGCGGGGCCTGCGTCTCGGGCGGATGGATGGTGAACGGGCCGGGGCCGCCGGGCAGTTCGATGCGTACGACGGCCTCCGCCGCCGGCTCGGTGTACAGCTCGCTCACCACCCCGTGCCGGTCCCACAGGGCGAAGCCGTGCGCGAGGTCGCGCAGGGCGTCGGTGGGGACGGGCACGGTCGCCCGGTAGCGGATCTCCACAGCCCGGGCGCCCCGCGCGGTGAACTCCAGGCGCACCCCTATGGGCAGGGTGGCCCGTTCACCGGTGTCCCAGGGCAGCCGCATGGTGTCGGCCGGGTCGGCCCGCACCGGGCGTCCCCCGTCCATCCAGGCCACGCCGCGCAGGAAGGGGCCGGGGTCCAGCCACTGCCCGGTGTCCGGGGCCGTTCCCGCACCGGCGTCCACCCGCGCGTCCGCCTCCACCCGCGCGTCCACGCCCCCACCCGTGTCCACCCGCGCGTCCACGCCCGTACCCACGCCCGCACCCACCTCCACGTCCACGTCCGCGTCGGGCCCGGGTCTCCCTGTGCCGCTCATCGCTCGCCTCCCACCGTCGGGTACGGGAACTTCACGCCGACACCGCCGTCCACCACCAGCGTCTGCCCCGTCATGTACGAGGACTGCGGCGAAGCCAGGAAGTACAGCGCGGCCGCGATGTCCGAGGTCTGCGCGACGCGCCCCAGCGGGGCGTTCTCCGCGTTGAGCCGCTGCCCCTCGGGGCCCAGCAGGGCGGCGACCCGCGGGGTCCACACCACCCCCGGAGCCACCGCGTTGACGCGCACCCCGCGCGGGCCCAGCTCGACCGCCGCCGAGCGCACCAGGGAGATCAGGCCGGCCTTCGCGGCCCCGTACGCGGCGTGCAGCGGGGCGGCGGTGAGCCCGGAGACGGAGGCGACGAAGACCAGCGGTCCGCCGCCGGCCGCTGCGACGGCCTCGCCCCCGTACTGGACGGCCAGCCAGGCGTGCCGCAGCACCAAGTTGAAGTGCCAGTCCCAGCCGGCGTCGTCCAGCTCGGGGAGCGCGGCGTACCGGGCCATGCCGACGATGTCGACGACCCCACCGACCGGGCGGCCGCCGAGCAGCTTCGGAGCCCCGGCGAAGAGCTCCCGTACGTCCTCGCGCCGCGTGACGTCCGCGGTGTACGGGACGCCCCCGGTCTCGGCCGCGACCGCCCGGGCCCGCTCAGCGTCCACGTCCACGCACAGCACCCGCGCGCCCCCGGCGGCCAGCGCGTGCGCGGTCTGGCGGCCGATGCCGTTGCCCGCGCCCAGCAGGACGAAGGCGCGGCCTTCGAGGCGGTGCAGGGCGGCGTAGTCGGGGACGGGGGAGGCGTCCACGGGGCCTCCCTCGGGTCCGGCGCTCACGCGGACGCCTTCCGCGGCTCGTAGCGGGCCAGCTCCGGGATGACCTCCGTGCCCAGGATCTCCAGGGTCCGCAGGATCTCCCGGTGTTCCAGGTATCCCCACTGGACGTAGCAGATGAGCTGGTCGACGCCGAGGTCCGCGTACCGTTTGGCCTTGGCGACGATCGTCTCCGCGTCCCCGATGAGGATCATGTCGCCGTCGCTGAACTCCCGTACCGGTACGTTCCCTTCGAGGATCGGCGTGAGCAGCGGGAAGGTCACCTCGCGTTCCTCGGGGCTCAGGTGCGGCAGCTCCCAGTCCAGGGTGAACCGCGCGAGGTTCGAGTACCACCAGGCGACGGAGTCCCACACGCGGGCGCCCGGCGCGGTGCCGGGCGCGGTCGCGTGGACGAGGGTGTAGGCGGCGACCCGGTCGGTCGTGACGTCGGTGAGCGGGCTCGGGACGGCGGCCGCCGCCCGGTACGCGGCCACCTGGCGGGCCATGGCCTCCAGCGGCTGCATGATCGAGAAGGAGAGCAGCCCGAGGCCGTGCGCGCCCGCGACCTCCGCCGAGCCGGGGGAGGTGGCCGCCATCCAGGCGGGCGGGTGCGGATCCTGCACCGGCTTGGGGGTGACCATGCGGCGCGGGAAGCGGAAGCGCTCCGATTCGTAGGCGAAGTACTCCTCGCGCCACATTCCGGTCACGATTTCGATGGCCTCGCGCCAGTCGTCCCGGGACTTCTCCCGGTCCACCCCGAAGGCCGCCTGCTCCATGGGTGTGGACCGTCCGGTGCCCCATTCCACGCGGCCGCCGGAGAGGACGTCGACGGTGGCGACCTTCTCGGCGATGCGCTGGGGCGGGGTGAAGGCGAAGGGGGTCAGGGTGACGCCGAAGCCGAGGCGGATCCGCTCGGTGAGCCCGGCCAGGTGGCCGAGGAGCACCTCGGGGGCCGGGCAGTGCGAGCGGCCTTCGCGGAAGTGGTGCTCGACCGCCCAGACGGTACGGAAGCCCATCCGGTCGGCGAGCCGTATCTGTTCCACCGCCTCCCGGTAGGCGCGCTGCTCGGCGGCCCGCTGGCCGTGCGGGTGGGTTCCCTGCCAGGGCCTCGGCACGTCGATCTCGTAGAGCACGTCCAGATCCATGCCGGCACGCTGCGGCAGATCTGACGAAGTGTCAAGAATGCGGGTCGGGATGCCCCACGCACTGATCGATCATCCCCGCGCAACAAAGGGCCATCCCGGACAGATCCGCGCAACGATCGTGCGCCAATGTGCAAGGATGGTGCATTACGGGCGGTATCACTCAGCTCGTAGGCTCACTCGCTGTACGTGGAGTGGCGTGGACCGCCTGCTCGGCGGTCCCCCATGCCCAGGCCCTCGGCCTGCTCCTGCTCCGGACCGCTGCGGTCGACGCCGACAACCCCACCCGCAGTGACAAAGGAGTCCCCTCGTGCTCGATCACGGCCAGGCGCCGCCGCTCACCTCCGAGCCCCCCAGGGCTGCCCACCCCCTGCTGCGCCGCAAGCCGGTGGAACAGCTGGTGGCCGAGGGCGGCCAGGGCGAGGGCGGCGCGCTGAAGCGCTCGCTCACCATGTGGCAGCTGACCATGATCAGCATCGGCGCGACCCTGGGCACCGGCATCTTCGTCGTCCTCGGCGAGGCCACGCCGATCGCCGGTCCGGCCGTCTTCATCGCGTTCATCGTGGCGGGCCTGACCGCACTGTTCTCCGCGCTCTCCTACGCCGAGCTGGCCGGTTCCATACCGGTCTCGGGCTCCTCGTACTCCTACGCCTACGCCACCATGGGCGAGCTCGTCGCCTGGGTCTGCGGCTGGTGCCTGGTCCTGGAGTACGGAGTCTCGGTCGCGGCGGTCGCCGTCGGCTGGGGCCAGTACCTCAACGAGCTGCTCGACGGCACCCTCGGACTCACCATCCCCGAGGGCTTCTCCGCCCCGCTGGGCGAGGGCGGCTACATCAACATGCCCGCGCTCGTCGTGGTGCTGCTCTGCATGGTCTTCCTGCTCCGCGGGGCCAAGGAGAGCGCCCGGATCAACTCGATCATGGTCGGGATCAAGATCGTGACGCTGGTGCTGTTCTGCGTCATCGGCTTCATGGGCATCAAGGCCGGCAACTACACCCCGCTGGCCCCGCTCGGCGTCACCGCCATCAGCACGGCCGCCTCCATGCTCTTCTTCTCCTACATCGGCTTCGACGCCGCCTCCACCGCCGGTGAGGAGGCCAAGAACCCGAAGAAGGACCTGCCGCGCGCGATCATGCTCTCGCTGGCCATCGTCACCGCCCTGTACTGCCTCGTCGCCCTGGTCGCCGTCGGTGCCATGCCGTGGCAGGAGTTCGAGGGCAGCGAGGCCGCCCTGGCCAAGATCATGGAGAACGTCACCGGTCACGCCTTCTGGAGCGTCGTCCTCGCCGCCGGCGCGATCGTCGCGATCGCCAGCGTCGTCTTCGCCGTCCTCTACGGCCAGACCCGCATCCTCTTCGCCATGTCCCGGGACGGCCTGATGCCCAAGGCCTTCGCCAAGGTGGACCCGAAGACCGGCACGCCCCGCGTCAACACGATCATCGTCTGCCTCTTCTGCGGACTCCTGGCCGCCTTCATCCCGCTGGGCGAGCTCGCGAACGCCACCAGCATCGGCACGCTCTTCGCCTTCGGCCTGGTCAACATCGCCGTCGTGATCCTGCGCTACACCCGCCCGGAGATGAACCGCACCTTCAAGGTCATGCTCTTCCCGGTCACCCCGATCCTGGGCTTCCTCTTCTGCGCCTACCTGATGACGCAGCTGCCGGGAATCACCTGGTTGGTCTTCGGTGGCTGGATGGCCGTCGGGCTCGTGATCTACTTCTTCTACGGCATTCGCCGCTCCAGCCTGGCCACTGTGGCCGCCGTGACCGCACCGGTCGCGGAGGCCGCTGAATAGAAGCGATTCACCCCCCGTGCGACTGAACGATCTCGACGAACGCATCGTGCACGCCCTCGCCGAGGACGCCCGCCGCTCCTACGCGGACATCGGCTCCGAGGTCGGACTCTCGGCCCCGGCCGTCAAGCGGCGTGTCGACCGGCTGCGCGCCGAGGGAGCCATCACCGGCTTCACCGTCCGCGTGGACCCCGCCGCGATGGGCTGGGAGACCGAGGGCTTCATCGAGATCTACTGTCGCCACAACACCTCGCCGGACGACATCAGGCGGGGGCTGGAGCGCTATCCCGAGGTGGTGTCCGCGTCGACCGTCACCGGCGACGCGGACGCCCTCGTCCAGATCTTCGCCTCCGACATGCGGCACTTCGAGAGGGTCCTGGAGCGGATCGCGGGCGAGCCCTTCGTGGAGCGCACCAAGTCCGTGCTGGTCCTCTCCCCGCTGCTGCGCCGCTTCACCTCGGGCGCCCCGGCGTAGCGGACCCGTCCGGCCGGCTGGACCCGCCCGGCCCCTTCGGCGCGGTGGCGGCGCTCCTCCTGGCGCGGGAAGGGCGCCGCAGCGCGCGGCGCTCCTCCTCGGTCAGGCCGCCCCACACCCCGAACGGTTCCCGCGTGCGCAGGGCGTGCTCCAGGCACGCCTCGCGCACCGGGCACCCGGCGCAGACCAGCTTCGCGGCCGCGTCCCGCTCGTCCCGGTCCTCGCCCCGCTCGCCCGCGGGATGGAAGAACCGGGTCGAGCCGAGTCCGCGGCAGGCCGCCAGGGACTGCCACTGCCAGTGGTGAAGGGCGGAGCCGGGAAGCCGGGACACGTCGGCCGCGGGGATCCGGGGGGACCCGGGCGTCCGCGGCGGCTGGGTGGGCTGCGCCGGCTGCGCGGGCCGTGTCGTCGGCGCAGCGGTGCTCGGGGCGCTGTGGGGCATGGCGGTTCCTTTCGGGATGCGGCATCGGAGGCTTTCCTCCGCGTCTGACCGCACCGCGCCGCGCCAAACCCCTCCGCGCCAAACCCCTCCGCGCGAAGGCGCCGCCGCAAGCCGGTTGCCGCACGCCGCGGGCGGCCCGTCTACCAGCGCAGGTGCCCGCGCCGGGCCCACTCCCCGGCCAGCAGCCGGTAGGAGCGCACCCGGTCGGCGTGCTCGTGCGTGATCGTGGTGATCAGCAGCTCGTCCGCGCCGGTCGCCTCCCGCAACCGTTCCAGCTGGTCGGCGACGGTGGCCGGGGAGCCGGCGAACTGGGTCTCCACCCGGTCCGCGACCAGCGCGTGGTCCGCCGCAGACCAGTCGCGGGTCAGCGCCCGGGCCTCGTCGGGCGAGGGGAACGGGATCGCGCCCTCACCCGTACGGATGCTGTGCACCCACGGCGCGTACCCGGTGGCCAGCTCCCGGGCCTCCGCGTCGCTGGGCGCCACCACCACATCGGCGGACACGCTCAGGTACGGCCGGTCCAGCCCGTCCGGCCCGGCCGAGGGCTTGAAGGCCGCCCGGTACGCCTCGGCCGCCTCCAGTACGCCCGCCGGGCTGACGTGGTAGTTCGCCGTGAACCGCAGCCCGCCCGCGCCGGCCGTCTCCGCGCTCACCCCGGCACTGCTGCCCAGCACCCACACCTGCACCGCGGCGCCCTCACCGGGCACGGCGTGCGCCTCCACCCCGCCCGCCGAGCGGTACTCCCCGCGCAACAGGGCCAGTACGTCGCCCACTTGACCCGAGTACTCCTCGGACTCGGCCCCCGGCAGGAGCAGCAGCCGGCGCTGGAGCGCGAAGCGGGGGTGGTCGCGCAGGTGGGCGAAGGAGAACGGCTTCGGAATGCGCAGCCCGTTCGCCGTCGTGTACGCGACCGGTGGCTCCCCGGTCCGGACCGGCGGGCCGCCCGCCGAACGGCCCAGGCCCAGGTCGATCCGCCCCGGGTGCACCGCGTCCAGCAGGCCGAACTCCTCGACGGTCGACAGCGCCGTGCGGTGCCCGAGCTGGACCGCGCCCGAGCCGATCCGGATCGTGGAGGTGGCCGAGGCGGTCAGCGCCAGGACCACGGCGGGCGAGGTCCCCGCGACACCCGCATTGAGGTGGTGCTCGGCGAACCAGTAGCGGGCGTAGCCGAACCGCTCGGCCTGCCGGGCCAGGTCGACACTGCCGCGCAGGGCCTCGGCCGCCGTGGAGCCGGACGATATCGGGACGAGGTCGAGGACCCCGAGAGGGAAGCCGGACATGCTGGTCTCCTCAGCGGTGAGCGGGTGCGAGGGCGCGGGCGCGGGGCGCCGCGAGCCCGAGGTGGTCGCGCAGGGTCGGGCCGTCGTACTCGCGGCGGAACACCCCGCGCTCCTGGAGCAGCGGCACGACGGTGTCGGCGAAGACGTCGAGCCCGCCGGGCGTCAGGTGCGGCACCAGGATGAAGCCGTCGGCCGCGTCCGCCTGGACCAGGCCGTCGATGGCCTGGGCCACGGTGAGCGGCGAGCCGTCGAAGGACTGCCGGCCGGTGGTCTCGATGACCAGCTCCCGGATCGACAGGCCCCGGGCGGTGGCCAGTTCGCGCCACTCCCGCGCGACGGCCACCGGATCCCGGTTCATGCGCACGCTCGCCCGCCCCAGCGCGATGGTGTTCTCGCCGGGCTCCGGATCGATCTCCGGCAGCGGCCCGTCCGGGTCGTATCCCGACAGGTCCCGGTTCCACACGTGCTCCAGGTACTTGATCGCGGTGGCCCCGCTGACCTGCTTGAGCCGTACCTCGTGGGCCAGCTCCCGCGCCTCGGCGTCGGTGTCGCCGAGTACGAACGTCGCCGCCGGCAGGATCTTCAGCTCGTCGGGGGTGCGCCCGTAGCGGGCCAGCCGCCCCTTGACGTCCGCGTAGAAGGCGCGGCCCTCCTCCAGCGTTCCGTACCGGCCGAAGATGGCGTCGGCGGAGGCCGCGGCGAACTCCCGGCCCTCGTCGGAATCGCCCGCCTGGAAGACGACCGGCCGCCCCTGGGGGCTGCGCGGCACGTTGAAGTGCCCGGAGATGTCGAACTGCCTGCCCCGGTGGGCGAACGCGCCCGGGCCCGCGTCCCGCAGGAACTCCCCGGACACCGGGTCGGCGAGGACCTCCCCGCCGTCCCACGAGTCGAACAGCTCGTGCGCGGTGTCCAGGAACTCCCGGGCCCGCTCGTAGCGTTCCTCGCGCGGCAGGAAGCCGCCGCGCCGGAAGTTCTCCCCGGTGAAGGCGTCCCAGGACGTGACCACGTTCCAGGCGGCCCGGCCGCCCGACAGGTGGTCGAGGGAAGCGAACTGGCGTGCCACCTCGTACGGTTCGTTGAAGGTGGAGTTGATGGTGCCGGTCAGTCCCAGGTGCTCGGTGACGGCGGCGAGCGCCGCCAGCACGGTGAAGGTGTCGGGCCGGCCCACCACGTCCAGGTCGTAGATCTCGCCGCCCTGTTCGCGCAGGCGCAGACCCTCGGCGAGGAAGAGGAAGTCGAACTTCGCGCGTTCGGCGGTCTGCGCGAAGTGGACGAAGGAATCGAATTCGATCTGGCTCCCGGCGGCCGGGTCACTCCACACGGTGGTGCTGTTGACCCCCGGGAAATGCGCCGCGAGATGGATCTGCTTGAGCGGCTTGCTCATGGCTGCTGTCGTCCTTCCGGGGTGATCAGGCGGCGGCGGGGGCGGTGGGTGAAGCGGGGGCGTCCGGGCCGGGGGCGTAGCGGTTCGCGGGGCGGGCCAGCCCCAGCAGGCCGCGGAGCGAGGAGGCCTCGTAGGCCTGCCGGAACGCCCCGCGCCGCTGGAGCTCGGGGACCAGGCCGCGGGTGATCGCGGGGAGGTCGTGGGCGAGCACCCCCGGGCGCAGCCGGAAGCCGGTCAGCCCGGCCTCCCGCCACTCCAGCAGCAGGTCCGCGAGGAGCTCCGGGGTCCCCGCGAAGACCCGGGCGTCACTCGTGTACGCGGCCCCGTGCGCGGCGTCCAGTCGCTGGAGCCGGCGCTCCGCCGCCTCCGGCTTCTCGTCGAGGAAGACCGTCAGCTCGCCGAACACGTGCGGGGTCCGGGGAAGCGCGGCGACGGCGGCGCGCGCCTCGTCGGCGTCGCGAGCGGTCACGTAGCCGATGTCGGTCGCCCGCGCCAGGAAGGGGTACACCGCGGCATCGGCGGCGAGTGCGCTGACCGGGGGCAGGCCCTGCGGCGGCCGAGGGGTGATCGAGGGCCCCTTGACGCTGAAATGGCGGCCCTCGAAGTCGATGTAGTGCAGCTTGGCGCGGTCGACGAAGCGGCCCGTGGCCGCGTCGCGGATCTCGGCGTCGTCCTCCCAGCTGTCCCACAACCGCCGCACCACCTCGACGTGGTCGGCGGCCTCCCCGTACAGCTCGGTGGCGCCGCCGCCCGCCGCGCGCCGCCCGAAGTGGCGCACCTCGTCGGCCCGTTCGGAGATCTGGATCCGAAGCCCGGCCCGCCCGCGGCTGACGTAGTCCAGGGTGGCGAGCGCCTTGGAGACGTGGAACGGCTCGGTGTGGGTGGCCACCACGCTCGGCACCAGCCCGATGTGCCGGCTCAGCGGGGCCACCCGGGCGGCGACCAGCACCGCGTCGAGCCGACCCCGCACCAGGTCGGTGCGGCCGTCGGGCCCGTCCGGGTCGGTGGACTGCAGGCTCAGCGAGTCCTCGAAGGTGACGAAGTCCAGCAGGCCGTGCTCGGCCTCGGCGACGAGCGCCGCCCAGTAGCCGGCGGTGAACAACCGGTCGGCGTCCGCGCCCGGTTCGCGCCAGGCGGCGGGATGCCAGCCCGCGCCGTCGAGGGCGACGGCGAGGTGGAGCGGTGCGGGGGAACGGGTCGGGGCGGGGGAGTGGGAAGGGCGCACGGGCATGGCGGAACTGCCTCCTGATCGGGCGGCGCGGCGAAGGGCGGAGCGGATCGCGGAACGCTGATCAGGAACGACAGAGGGAGGCGGCGACGCGCAGGAGGTCGATGTGCGCGCGGGAGTGCAGCCGGACGGTGCGGCGCGGGATGACGGCTTCGCCGCCTGTTCGTACGGTCATGCCGGGCCACCCCCCTCGCGTTTCGGTCGTTCTTCCGACGCTAGGCCAGGCGGGACCCGGTCACAACGGATGGAATGTCAATCCGTGTTAATCCTTCGTGTCGGGCGTGCGAACCCCGATGAAGACCGGCTCGCGGCGCAGGGTGAACCCCATCGACAGGTAGAGCCCTATGGCGGAGGTGTTCTCCGCCGCCGCGTGCAGGAAGGGGTCGTCGCCGCGCTCGCGGACGGCGGCCGCGACCGCGCGGATCAGCCGCCCGGCGAGCCCCTCGCCGCGGTGGCCGGGGTGCGTGCACACCGCGCTGATCTCCGACCAGCCCGGCGGCCGCATCCGCTCGCCGGCCATCGCGACGAGCACTCCGCCCCGGCGGATCCCCAGGTAGGTGCCCAGCTCTACGGTGCGCCGGCCGAACGGTCCGGGCCGGGTCAGTTCGACCAGCTCCAGCATCTCCGGCACGTCGGCGGGCCCCAGCAGGACCGCCTCCGGCTCCTCCTCGGCCCGCACCGCCCGGCCGTCCAGCTGTACGCCCGGCACCGACATCAGGGTCTCCCAGCCCGCGGGCGGTGTCGGCAGCCCGGTCAGCCACACCTCCTGGCCGGGACCGACGAGCCCGGCCAGGTCGGCCCAGGCGTGCGGATCCTCCGGGTCGGCGAGCGCGGCGAAGGGGGATACGCCGGCCCCGTAGCGGGCGGCGAGCCCGGCCGGCCCGGTCTCGGCGAAGTCCCGGTGCGGGCCGTCGAGCGCCGCCCAGACGGGATTGTCGAGGACAGCGTCGGGCCGGGACTGACGGGACATCGGGGGGAGCTTCCTTCCGAACGGCGCACGCACTCCTGCGGGCACTCTTGACGGCCCCTGGCGGTGCCACGAGACTGCGAACGCCAGCCTAACGGGGGTCGCGGACACGAGGGGGGCCCGGTGGATCAGCTCACCGCTCCACTCGCCACCCCACCCGCCGCCCCGCTGCGCCGCTCCTGGCTCACCCGCCGGCTCCACATCGATCTCCTCCGCGTCTGCAGTGCCACGGCCCCGGCCCTCTGAGGCCCCGCCGAGCACGCGCACCTTCACCGACAGCCGAGGAGCACCCATGTCGCACACCCACGTCGAGACGCCCGCCCACACGCTGTGTCCCTCCCGGGCCCGCGGCCGCGCCCAGAGCCAGGGCGGGACCCCGGCTCCGGTCCGGGCCGCGGTCCCGGCCCCCGCCCCGGCCCTGCTCCAGACCCCGGCCCTGCTCCAGACCCCGGCCCGGACCCGGCCCCGGTCCGAGGGGGTGCTGCGGGGCCGGATCGGTGCCGGGTTCTCGCCCGTCCCGAACCGGTACCGGCTCTACGTCGCCGCCGACGACTGTCCGAGCTGCCTCGGCGTCACCGCCGCCCTCACCGGCCTGGGACTGCGGGACTCGGTCGCGCTGACCGTCCTGCGCCCGGGCTCCGAGGGGCAGGAGGCGCTGCGCCGGGCCTACGAGGCCTCCGGACACCACCACGACGGCCCGCTCACGGTCCCCGCCCTCTGCGACGGCTGGAGCGGTCGGGTCGTCTCCAACCACACCGCCGACATCCTGGAAGACCTGCGCCGACTGAGCGCGCACCCGGCCTTCCGCACGGCCCCGTAGAACGCCCGCACGGGCCTTTCGGGCCTTCGGTACGGCCTCCGCGCAACGAATCGCCGCGTACGCCCGCCAATACGCAACGAATCGATGCGCGGAGCGCAACGGTCACGGCTTGTCCGGATCGAACGCGCGAACGTACCGTCTAAGGACCCCCACCCCTCCTGCCACAGAGGTACGCCCATGCCCCCGCTGCGCACCGCCCTCCTCCAGAGTTCCGGACGGCTCGGTGACACCGCCGACAACCTGAAGGCCCTCGAGGAGGCCGCGGCACGCGCCGCACAGGCGGGAGCAGGGCTCCTCGTGACTTCGGAGATGTTCCTGACCGGCTACGCGCTCGAGGTCGAGGACATCACCCGGCTCGCCGAGCCGGCCGACGGCATGTCCGCCCGTGCCATCGGCGAGATCGCCCGCCGCCACGCGGTGGCAGTGCTCTACGGCTACCCCGAGCGCGACGGCGAGACCGTCTACAACGCGGCGCAGCTCATCGGCCCCGACGGGGACCGGCTGGCGAACTACCGCAAGACCCACCTGTTCGGCGGCTTCGAGCAGGAAGCCTTCGCCCCCGGCGACACCGTCGTGGTCCAGGCGGAGCTGGGCGGACTCCGCATCGGCCTGATGATCTGCTACGACGTGGAGTTCCCCGAGAACGTCCGGGCGCACGCGCTCGCCGGCACCGACCTCCTCCTGGTGCCGACGGCGCAGATGCACCCGTTCCAGTTCGTCGCCGAACAGCTGGTCCCCGTACGGGCCTTCGAGAACCAGATGTACATCGCGTACGTCAACCGCACCGGCCCGGAGGGCGAGTTCGAGTTCGTCGGCCTCAGCTGCCTGGCGAGCCCCGACGGGGTCACCCGGACCCGGGCCGGCCGCGGCGAGGAGCTGGTGTTCGGCGAGGCCGACCCCGAGCTGCTGCGGGCATCGCGCGAGACGAACCCGTACCTGCGCGACCGCCGCCCCGGTCTGTACGCCTCCCTCGTCTGACCCGGCCGCGCAGCACCCCCCCGCCTGACCTTCCCCCCTGCCCCACCCCGCTAGGAGTCGTACCCCATGACGTCCACGGTGCCCACCACCGCCGTCCCGCACAGCGACGGTCAGCCGCCGATCACGATGTTCGGTCCGGACTTCCCCTACGCGTACGACGACTTCCTCGCGCACCCGGCGGGCCTCGGCCAGATACCGGCGACCGAGCACGGCACCGAGGTCGCGGTCATCGGCGGCGGGCTGTCCGGCATCATCTCCGCGTACGAGCTGATGAAGATGGGCCTCAAGCCCGTCGTCTACGAGGCGGACCAGATCGGTGGCCGGCTGCGCACCGTCGGCTTCGAGGGCGCCGGCACCGAGGGGCTGACCGCGGAGATGGGCGCCATGCGCTTCCCGCCGTCCTCCACCGCCCTCCAGCACTACATCGACCTCGTCGGCCTGGTGACGGAGCCCTTCCCGAACCCGCTCGCCGAGGCCACCCCCTCCACGGTCGTCGACCTCAAGGGCGAGACCCACTACGCCGAGACCATCGCCGACCTCCCGCAGGTCTACCGCGACGTGTCCGCCGCGTGGAACGCCTGCCTGGACGAGGGCGCCGACTTCTCCGACATGAACACCGCGATGCGCGAGCGGGACGTCCCGCGCATCCGCGAGATCTGGGCGAAGCTCGTCGAGAAGCTCGACGACGAGACCTTCTACGGGTTCCTCTGCAAGTCCGAGGCCTTCAAGTCCTTCCGCAAGCGGGAGATCTTCGGGCAGGTCGGCTTCGGCACGGGCGGCTGGGACACCGACTTCCCGAACTCCATCCTGGAGATCCTGCGCGTCGTCTACACCGAGGCCGACGACCACCACCGCGGCATCGTGGGCGGTTCGCAGCAGCTCCCGCTGCGCATGTGGGACCGCGAGCCCGGGAAGATAGTGCACTGGGCCCAGGGCACCTCGCTCTCCTCCCTGCACGGGGGCGCGCCGCGTCCGGCGGTGACCCGCCTGCACCGCACGGCGGGCAACCGCATCACCGTGACGGACGCCTCCGGCGACATCCGTACGTACCGCGCGGCGATCTTCACGGCCCAGTCGTGGATGCTGCTCTCGAAGATCGCGTGCGACGACACGCTCTTCCCGATCGACCACTGGACGGCGATCGAGCGCACGCACTACATGGAGTCCTCCAAGCTCTTCATCCCCGTCGACCGGCCGTTCTGGCTGGACAAGGACGAGGAGACGGGCCGCGACGTCATGTCGATGACCCTGACCGACCGCATGACCCGCGGCACCTACCTCCTGGACAACGGCCCGGACAAGCCGGCCGTCATCTGCCTCTCGTACACGTGGTGCGACGACAGCCTGAAATGGCTGCCGCTGTCCGCGAACGAGCGGATGGAGGTCATGCTGAAGTCGCTCGGGGAGATCTACCCGAAGGTCGACATCCGCCGTCACGTCATCGGCAACCCGGTGACCGTGTCGTGGGAGAACGAGCCGTACTTCATGGGCGCGTTCAAGGCCAACCTGCCGGGCCACTACCGCTACCAGCGGCGCCTGTTCACCCACTTCATGCAGGACCGCCTCCCCGAGGACAAGCGCGGCATCTTCCTCGCGGGCGACGACATCTCCTGGACGGCGGGCTGGGCGGAGGGCGCGGTGCAGACGGCGCTGAACGCGGTCTGGGGCGTCATGCACCACCTCGGCGGCTCCACGGACGCCACCAACCCCGGCCCGGGCGACGTCTACGACGAGATCGCCCCGGTCGAGCTCCCGGAGGACTGACCCCTCCCGGCCACGGCTCCCGGGCCGGGCCCCAAGACGCGGGCCGCCCCCGCGCGCGCGAGCGCGGAGGCGGCCCGTTCCCATGTCCGCGGCCGGCGCCGCCCTACCGGGCCATGGCCGCACGGACCCCGCCCGGAAGCGGCACCGAGTCCGAGGCGCACGGCTCCGCGGAGCGAGGTCAGCCCGTCGGCGTCAGCAGGCAGCGGCCCACCAGGCCGACTCCCGCGTCCAGGGACTCGGTGAACTCCTCCGCGAGATCGGGGGAGCGGCGCAGCGACCACAGCAGGCGGGCCGAGGCCCAGGCCCCCGCGCGGGCCCGCTCCAGGCTCCACGCGCCGAGCAGGTGCGTCAGGGGATCGGCGACCTCCAGGAGGTCCGGCCCCGGCATCAGGTCCTCCCGGATGTGTTCCTCCAGGGAGACCAGGGTGTCCCCGACCCGGTCGAAGTCCGCTTCGAGCGCGGCCGGTTCGCAGTCCAGGGTGCGGCAGGTGGAGACCACCGCCAGCGCCAGGTCGTGGCCGATGTGCGCGTTGATCCCGGCCAGGGCGTGCTGGAGCGGCCGGATCCCGGGGTGGCGGCGGTACTGGAGCAGCGGCCGCCAGCACGCCGGGGCCCGGTCCGCCTCCACCGCCGTCAGATAGCGCTCGGCGAAGCGGACGCTGAGCGCCTCCGCCCTGCGCGGGGAGGGGAACGCGCCGTGCGAGATCCGCTCGTGCAGCGTCTGCGTCACCGTGAGGTACACCCGGTTGAAGACGGCGACGCCGTCCCGCTCGGGGAGCCTCTCGTCCAGGGCGCGCATCCGCGCCAGCACCGCTTCCATGGGGACCATGAGCGCAGCGTCCCAGCCGCGGGCCGGGATCAGGGGAACTTGGCCGTAGGCTTCGCCGGTTCGGGCGAAACTACGTCAACCCCGCTTGTCCCCGGGCCCCCCGGCTGCCCGCTCCGCGTCCCCGCCGGTCGTACCGTCCGCCGTGTCGTCGTACGCCGACGTACCCGCGTCCAGCAGCGGCTCCTGCTGCTTCATGTGCGCCGGAGCGAAGTAGCGCAGCGCGTGGTAGCCCGTGATGACGACGATCGTGCCGAGCGCGATCCCGCCCAGTTCGAAGCTGTCGCTGATGTGCAGCTGGACCCCGCCGACGCCGATGATGATGCCGGCCGCGGCGGGCACCAGGTTCAGCGGATTGCGCAGGTCCACCCGGCCGTTGATCCAGATCTGCGCGCCGAGCAGGCCGATCATGCCGTACAGGATCACGGTGATCCCGCCCAGCACCCCGCCGGGGATCGCGGCGACGACCGCGCCGAACTTGGGGCACAGGCCGAAGAGGAGCGCGAAGCCGGCCGCCGCCCAGTAGGCCGCCGTGGAGTAGACGCGGGTGGCCGCCATGACCCCGATGTTCTCGGAGTACGTGGTGTTCGGCGGGCCGCCGAGCGCGGTGGAGAGCATCGACGCGGCGCCGTCGGCCGCGATGGCGGTGCCGAGCTTGTCGTCGAGCGGGTCACCGGTCATCTCGCCGACGGCCTTGATGTGCCCGGCGTTCTCCGCGATCAGCGCGATGACCACCGGCAGGGCGATCAGGATCGCCGACCACTCGAAGGCCGGCGCGTGGAAGGCCGGCAGCCCGATCCAGTCGGCCCTGGCGACCCCCGACAGGTCGAGCCGCCAGTGGTCGACGGCCTCCGGGCCGCCCACCGTGGAGTGGATCCGGCCGAAGAGCAGGTCGAAGACCCAGGAGATGCCGTACCCGAAGATCAGGCCGAGGAAGATCGCGATGCGCGACCAGAAGCCCCGCAGGCAGACCACGGACAGTCCGGTGAACGCCATGGTCAGCAACGCCGTCCACTGGTCCTGCGGCCAGTACGTGGACGCCGTCACCGGCGCCAGGTTGAAGCCGATCAGCATCACGACCGCGCCCGTCACCACCGGCGGCATCGCCGCGTGGATGATCCGCGCCCCGAACCGCTGGACGGCCAGACCCGTCAGGAACAGCGCCGCGCCGACCACGAACACCGCGCCCGTGACGGTCGCACTGGTCCCGCCGCCCGCCCTGATCGCCGCCGCGACGCCCACGAAGGAGAGCGAACAGCCCAGGTAGGAGGGGACCCGGCCGCGCGTCGCGAGCAGGAAGATGACCGTGGCGACACCCGACATCATGATCGCGAGGTTCGGGTCCAGGCCCATCAGGACCGGCGCGACGAAACTCGCCCCGAACATCGCCACGACGTGCTGGGCGCCCAGCCCGGCGGTCCGCGGCCACGACAGCCGCTCGTCCGGCCGCACCACCGCGCCGGGGGCGGGGGTGCGCCCGTCTCCGTGCAGGGTCCAGCGCACGCCGAGGCCCATGTTCCACCGCTTCCGTTCATTGTCCGACGGTCAGGTCAAGCTACGAGGCCGCAGGCGGCCAGGCGATATATTACGGCCGGATAGCAGCAGGTTCGTCCCGGTTGGCGGCCGCGCTCCCCGCAGCCGGCGGCCGCTGCCTCAGTACCGTCGCCCCCGCGATCAGCGCGAACGACAGCAGCGTGACCAGCCCGAACGACACCACCAGTGAGGTCGCGTCGGCCACCGCGCCGATCGCCGACGGGGCGATCAGCCCCGAGGTGTACGTGATCGTCGCGACACCCGCGATGGCTTGCGCCGGGGCCGGACCGCTGCGCGCGGCGGCCGCGAAGGCCAGCGGGACCACCACCGCGATGCCGAGCCCGATCAACCCGAACCCCGCCAGGGCCCCGGCGGGATGCCGGACCGTGATCACGAGCAGTCCGCCCGCCGTGGCCAGCGCACCGCCCGCGCGGACCGTGCGTACGGCCCCGAACCGGTCCACGACCTTGTCCCCGGCGAGCCGGGCGAGCGCCATCGTGAGCGCGAAGGCGGTGGTCGAGGCGGCGGCGAGCCCGGCGTCCGTGTGCAGCACGTCCCGCAGGTACACCGCGGACCAGTCCATGCTCGCGCCCTCCGCGAAGACCGCGCAGAAGCCGATCGCCCCGATGAACAGCGCGGACTTCGGCGGCAGCGCGAAGTGCGGCGGAGCCTCCCCCTCGGCGTCGGTGCGCAGGTCCAGGACGCCCCGTACGGCGAGCAGCCCGGCCGCCGTCAGGGCGATCGCGGCGATCAGGTGGTGCAGACGGGCATCGGCGCCCGCGTGCGCGGCGACCGTACCGGCCGCCGAGCCGATCAGGGCCCCCACGCTCCACATGCCGTGCAGCGAGGACATGATCGAGCGCTTCAGCCGGTTCTCGGTCTCCACGCCCAGCGCGTTCATCGCGACGTCCGCCATGCCGGCGGTGGCCCCGTAGACGAAGAGCACGAAGCAGAGCGTCACCAGGTTCGGGGCGAGGCTCGGCAGGACGAGGGAGAGCGTCCACAGCGACAGCAGCACGCGCAGCGCGGTGCGGGCGCCGAGCCGGTGGTTGATCCGCCCGGCCAGCGGCATCGCGATAGCCGCGCCGAGTGCGGGGAAGGCGAGGGCCAGACCCAGGGTGCCCGCGCTGAGCTGTGCGTGGTCCTGGATCCACGGGATGCGGGTGGCGAAGGAGCCGGTGACCGCGCCGTGTGCGCAGAAGACGCCGGCGATGGCGAAGCGGGCTTGGCGCAGTCGCGCCGGGCTGAGTGCGGGGTCCCCTGTCATGCACGTAAACTATCAGGGACCCTGCCTGATGGTTAAGCCCCCGGAACTCCTAGGATGGGCGCCGTGACTCCTGCCAAGGCCCTGACCGCCAGCACCGCGCCGTCCCCCGCCTCGCCGAGCACGGCCCGGGCCATCAACGACCGCCTCGCGCTCCGACTGCTCCAGGAGGAAGGCCCGCTGACGGCCACCCAGCTCAAGGAGCTGACCGGCCTGTCCCGCCCCTCCGTCGCCGACCTGGTGGAACGCCTCGCCGGCGCCGGACTGATCGAGGTCGTCGGGGAATCCGGCGAACAGCGGCGCGGCCCCAACGCCCGGCTCTACGGGATCGTCGCGCGGCGGGCCTACCTCGCGGCGCTCGACGTACGGACGGACAGCGCGACGGCCGTCGTCGCCGACCTCCTCGGGCGGCCGCTGGCACAGGCGGCGCTCCCCGTGGACGCGGTGGACGACGCGGTGGACCGGCTGGAGGGGCTCGCCCGGGAGGCGGGCGCGGACCGGCTGCACACGGTGGTGATCGGAGCGCCGGGGCTGGTGGCACCGGGCACCGGGGAGCTGCGCGACACCGCCGGCCTGCCCGCCTGGCACCGGGACCTGGTGGCGGCGGTGCAGCGGAGACTGCCGGCGGTGGTCCTGGTGGAGAACGAGACCAACCTGGCGGCGCTGGCCGAACAGCGGGTCGGGGCGGCGCGGGACGTGGACTCCTTCGTCCTGCTGTGGCTCAGCGAGGGGGTCGGCGCGGCGGTGGTCCTGGACGGCCGGCTGCGCCGGGGCGCCTCCGGCGGGGCGGGGGAGATCGGCTTCCTGCCGGTGCCCGGGACGGGCGGCCTGCCGTCCGCCACGAACTGCGAAGGCGGCTTCCACGCGCTGGCGGGGCGCGGTGCGGTGGCCGCGCTCGCCGTCGAGCACGGCTTCGGCGGATCCGTCGAGGAGGCGGTCGCGGGCGCGGCCGGGCCGGCCTTCCTCGACGCGCTGGCCGAGCGGCTGGCCCTCGGGGCGGCGGCGGTCGCGGCGATCCTGGACCCCGGCTGCGTCGTGCTCGGCGGGGAGCTCGGGCGCGCGGGCGGGCCGGCCCTGGCCGCACTCGTCGCCGACCGGCTCACCTCCCTGAGCCCGGTCCCGCTGGCCGTCCGCGCGACCGCCCTCGGTGACCCGGCGGT
Source organism: Streptomyces sp. NBC_00435 (assembly GCF_036014235.1). Lineage (GTDB taxonomy): Bacteria > Actinomycetota > Actinomycetes > Streptomycetales > Streptomycetaceae > Streptomyces. Next base: position 1,509,537 of record NZ_CP107924.1, on the reverse strand, counting down.
CCTCACGGGCGCCCGCCTGGCGGCCCGGGAGGCGGCCCAGGCAGTGCTGTTCGGCTGAGCCCCGCCGGCCCCCGCCCCCGCGCGGGGGCGGGTTTCCCCTACCCCCGGCCGGGTGGGCCGCCGGATGTTCCCGGCCCCCTGCCGTGCCGGAACCTGGTCCGGGTCAGGGGAGTTCAGCCGATGGACGGGGACAGCACGATGACCAGTACACGTACGCGCCGACGCACGGTGGCCACGGCGCTGACCCTCGCCCTCGCGGTCACCACCGCCGGCCCCGCCGCGGCGGCCACCGGGCCCGCCGGCCCCGCCGCGGCGGCCACCGGGCCCGCCGGCCCCGCCGGGCCGGTAGGGATCTGGCGGCTCGACGGCTACGGCACCGTACTGGGCGTGGAGCCCGGCCGGCTCCAGGAGTACCAGGTCACCGGGATCGGCTGCCTGCCCGGCGAGAGCGCGCGGCGCCTCCCCGGCAGCGGGAGCGCCGCCTTGCGCTACGTCACCGGGGACGGCGAGGTCCTCACCGTGCGCCCCGGGTCCGTCCACGTCGACGGCTCCGTCGGTGACCGCGCGACCCGCCGCCTGACCGCCCTCCCCGAACGCTGCCGCGAGGCCCCGGAACCCGGCCCGGCCGCCGACCCGGTCGCCACCTTCGACGTGTTCTGGCAGACCTTCGCTGAGAACTACCCCTTCTTCGCCGCCAAGGGCGTCGACTGGAACGCCGTACGCGAGACCCACCGCCCACGCGTCGGCTCCGGCACCACCGAGGACGAACTCTTCGCCGTCTTCCGGGAGATGCTCGCCCCCCTGCACGACGCGCACGTCCACCTGCGCGACGACGGCGACCGGTTCTTCGGCGAAGGCCGCCCGGGCACCACCGTCCCCACCCTGGAACTCGAGAACCGCGTCAAGGCGTACATCCAGGAGGTGGATCTCGCCGGACACGCGCCGCAGGAGTTCGCCCAGGGCCGGATCTCCTACGCCGACCTCCCCGACGGCCGCGGCTACCTGCGGCTCTCCGGCTTCGGCGGCTACACCCCGAGCGGGGACTTCGCCTCCGAGAGCGCCGAGCTCGACCGCGCCCTGGACACCGTCTTCACGGCCGGACGCACCGCCCGCCTGCACGGACTGGTCATCGACCTGCGGATCAACGGCGGCGGCTCCGACGAGCTCGGCCTGCGCCTGGCCGCCCGCCTGACCGACCGCCCGTACTTCGCCTACGCCAAGCGCGTGCGCAACGACCCGGCCGACGCGACCCGGTTCACCCGGCCGCAGTCCCTGTACGTCCAGCCCGCGCGGGCCCCCCGCTACACCGGCCCGATCGCCGTACTGACCGGCGGATCCACCGTGAGCGCGGGCGAGACCTTCACCCAGGCCCTACTGGAGCGCCCCGGCCGGACGGTGCGCATCGGGCAGCCGACGCAGGGAGTCTTCTCCGACGTCCTCGGCCGCACCCTCCCCAACGGCTGGGAGCTGGGCCTGCCCAACGAGCAGTTCCTGACCCGCACCGGGAAGACCTTCGACGGCCCCGGCATCCCGGTCGACCACACCACCCCGGTCTTCACCGAGGAGGAGTTCGACGCCCACCGTGACTCCGCCTTCACCGCCGCCCTCCGCCGCCTCCGGCCCTAGTACTGCAACGGTGTTTGCTGTGACGGTTGGGCAGGTCGGTCGTTGGTCAGGTCATGGGTGGGGAACTTGGGGATGCCCGGTTGTGGGCTGGTGAACTGAAGGCTTTGCATGAGCGGTTCGTGCACCGTTTCTCGAGGTCGGAGCCGCGTGAGTCGGCTCTTGCCTATATGCGGGGGCTGATAGCTCCGCTGGAGCGGAAGAACGGGTGGACGCTTGCCGAGGAGGCCGGGCATGCCGGTCCGGACCGGATCCACCGGCTGCTGAACCGGATCGACTGGAACGCGGACGAGGTCCTGGACGACGTCCGTGACTACGTCGTCGAGCATCTCGGCGATCCGGATGCGGTGCTGATCGTCGACGACACCGGGTTCCTGAAGAAGGGCGTCCGCTCGGCCGGGGTCCAGCGCCAGTACTCCGGGACCGCCGGCCGGACGGAGAACTCCCAGATCGGGGTGTTCCTCGCCTATGCCGGCAGCCGTGGCCGCACCCTGATCGACCGCCGCCTGTATCTGCCCACGTCATGGACGGATGACCGCGACCGGTGCCGGGCCGCCGGCATCGATGACTCGGTCGGCTTCGAGACGAAGGTGGTGATGGCCAAGGCCATGGTCCGCCGGGCGATCGCCGAGAAGATTCCTTTCCGGTGGGTGACCGCGGACGCGGCCTACGGCTTCTCCAAAGGCTGGCGCACGGAGTTGGAGCGGGCGGATGTCTTCCACGTCATGGCCACCACCCGCCACGACACCGTCGTCTCCCGCTGGGCCATGGACCATCCTGTTCACGACCTGTTTCCCGGTCTGCCCCGTCAGAAGTGGAAGCGTCGTTCCTGCGGCAATGGGGCCCACGGCCCGAGGGTCTACGACTGGGCCAGGGTGGAGGTCCGGCCCTGGCACCGCGAGGACCGCCGGCACTGGGTGATCGCCCGCCGCAGCATTCGTCGGCCCGAGGAGATCTCCTACTACATCGCCTACTGCCCGGCCGAGACCACTCTGGACGAGCTGATCCGCGTCGCGGGAAGCCGGTGGGCGGTCGAGGAATGCTTCCAGACCGCGAAACAGGAGTGCGGCCTGGACGACTACCAGGTCCGCCGCTACGACGGCTGGCACCGCCACATGACCTTGGCCATGGCCGCCCACGTCTGCCTCACCGTCCTGCGCGGCCGAGCACTGGATACCGGGAAAGCAGAAACGGATCCTCCCAGCTCATACCCCTCACCCTGCCCGAACTCCGACGTCTGATCAGTCGGCTTACCCGGCCCCGCGCGAGCATCGACCACGTCCTGCACTGGTCACACTGGCGACGGCGACGGCAGTTCCAGGCACGTGTCAGCCACTACAAACGACGCGGTCACACACCGCCAGAAGCCAACAAACCATCACAGCAAACACCGTTGCAGTACTAGGGTCTGTCGTCAAACTCCCGTCTGCCGCGCGAGGAACTCGGCGAAGGTGCCCCGGCCCACGGCGTGCGCCGGGGTCAGGTGGCCGCCCCGCCTGAACGCCGCGTACGTCCTTCCCGGGAGCGGGACCGGGACGATCCGCCGGCGCCGCCCCACCACCGCCAGGTACGCGCGGGCCGCTTCCTCGAAGCCCAGCACCTGCGGCCCGCCCATGTCCTCCACCCGTCCGGCGGGCCGGCCCGCCGCCAGTTCCGCCAGCCGGTCCACCACGAGCCTGCCCAGGGTGCCGGTGCCTCCGGTGACGAGGATGGTGCTCATGGTGTCCGTTCCTTCCCTCGGTGGATGCGTTCACCAGCTGGGACCGGACAGCCCTCAGGAATGTGACAGCTGGCGCAGGAGGAATTCCAGCTTCTCCGGATTCACCACCGACCGCAGCCCGGCGACCCGCCCGTCCCGCGCGAATTCCACCACCAGCACCGCCGTGCCGCCGAAGACCAGCGCGGGAGCCCCGTTGACCTCCGTCAGGGAGACCGGCACGTCCGCCACGTACTTGCGCAGCGCCCCCAGGACGAAGCGCGCCACGTTGCCCCGGCCCTCGATCGGCCGCCGCGCCGCGTTGACCACGCCTCCGCCGTCGGACACGTACTGGACGTCGGCGGTCAGTGCCCCCTCCAGGCGGGCCAGGTCCCCGCTCCGCGCCGCCGCGAGGAAGCTCTCCACCAGGCTCCGCAACCGCGCCGGGTCCGGTTCGAAGCGCCGTTCGGGCGCCGCGAGCCGGCCGGCCGCCCGCCGGTAGAGCTGACGGCAGTTGGCCTCCGAGAGGTCGAGCAGTCCGGCGATCTCCCGGTGGCCGTACGCGAAGGCCTCGCGCAGCACGTACACCGCCCGCTCCACCGGCGAGAGCCGTTCCAGCAGCACCAGCAGCGCCATGGACACGCTGTCGCGCTGTTCCGCCGAGTCCAGCGGCCCCAGGGTCCCGTCCCCGGTCAGGACCGGTTCCGGCAGCCACGGGCCGACGTACTCCTCGCGCCGGGCCCTGGCCGAGGTGAGGCGGTTGAGGCACAGACGGGTGACGACCTTGGCGAGCCACGCGCCCAGGTGCTCGATGCCTTCGCGGTCGGCGGCGGAGCTCCAGCGCAGGTAGGCGTCCTGCACGATGTCCTCGGCCTCCGCGGCGGAACCGAGCATGCGGTAGGCGAGGCCGAACATCCGCGGCCGGTGCGCCTCGAAGTCCGCGGCCGGGGCGGGGCTCTGCGTGATCATCCGGCCATCCTACGAAGCTCCCCGGACGGACGCGAGGACCCGGTGGCCGCCGGGCCACCGGGTCCTCACAACTCCTCGCCCACGGGGTCACCCGAGGGGTGTCAGCAGGCGCCCTGGTCCTTCCAGACGCCCCATTCACCGGTGGTGCCGGGCTCCTCGTTCTGCGTCCACCACTGGGCCTTCCAGTTGTGGCCCTTGTGGGAGACGACCGTCCCGCCCGTGTACACGTTGCCCGCGACGTACGCCGGGTTGGCGCAGGTGCCGCCCGGAGGCGTGGTCGGAGGCGTCGTCGGGGGAGTCGTCGGAGGGGTGGTGGGAGGCGTGGTCGGCGGGGTGGTCGGGGGAGTCGTCGGAGGGGTGGTGGGAGGCGTGGTCGGCGGGGTGGTCGGGGGAGTCGTCGGCGGGGTCGTCGGTGGCTGCGTCGCGCCGCCCGGCTCCACCACCGTCGTACCGCGGGCCAGGTCGCCGGCGATGCCGTACGTCTTCCCGCCGAAGGTCACCGTCCAGTTGGACGGGGTCGAGGTCGGCAGGTAGTAGACGAAGTCCAGCTGGACCGAGGCGCCCGGGGCCAACGTCTGCCAGGCCGGAAGCTTCAGCGAGACCCGGTTGTAGTCGCCCTTGAGGCCGCCCACGTTGTTGCCCGTGTGGTCGCTGCGGATGATCGTGGTGTTCCAGCCGGACTGGTCCTTGGCGTTGCTCGGCGCCGAGGAGGAGTAGTCGAACTGGAACTCCGTACCGCCGGGCAGGGTCGCCGCGGTGTTGTTGGTGATCGTCAGCTTCGGGCTGATGGGGTAGTTGGAGTCGCCGAGCGGGAAGGCGCCGAACTCGGCGTCGACCTTGATCGCCTCGGTCGGCATGGTGATGGTGGCGCGCTTGGCGCCGTACGGGGCGGCCGACTTGAACTTGTCGTACATCGCCGTCGTCAGCGTGTCACCGACCTCGTACTGGCCCTTGGCCGCGTTGTACGAGTAGTCGCCGGCCAGCTCCCAGACCATCGTGCCGCCGATGCCCTTGTTGACCACCCAGTCGGCCTTGGCGTTGACGGACTGCTCGTCCTCGGTGGAGAGGAAGACCTTCTTCTGGGCGTTCCACAGCCACGGCGCCACCAGGGTGGAGTCGTACTTGCGGACGTAGGTGCCGGTCAGCGTGGTGTTCGCCGGGAAGCCGTACTTGGTGACGTAGTCGCCGACGACCCCCTTCTCCAGGTTCTTCGCGTGCCACATCGGGTTGGACCCGGCCGGGGCCTCGACGCCGTTGGTGTCGAGGTCGTGCCACAGGTTGTCGATGCCGACCGCGCCGTCACCGCACTTGGTCAGACCGGCGCCGGCGGGGCAGTTGGTGGCCGGGGCCTTGCCCCACAGGCCGTCGGTGCCGCCCTGCACGTTCTTGAAGCCGCGGGTGTAGTACGGCAGGCCCATGTTGATGCGGCCGGCCGGCATGGAGCCGCGGAAGTAGTGGTAGGCCCAGTCCGAGTTCAGGTAGCCGATGCCGCCGTACTGGGAGGTGGAGTAGACGCCGGCCGCGGCGAGTTCGCCGTCCTTGCCGTCGTCGAAGAGCGAGGCGTTCGGGCCGACGTACTCGTTCCAGGCGCCGTGCAGGTCGTAGGACATGACGTTGACGTAGTCCAGGTACTTCTGCATCTGGAACGTCTCCATGCCCCGCAGCAGGTAGCCGGAGGAGGGGGCGGCGACCGAGAGCAGGTAGTGCTTGCCGTCGGCGCTGCCCGCGCGGTCGAGCTTCTCGCGCAGTGACTTCATCAGGGCCGCGTAGCCCTTGACCAGACCGGCGCGGCGCGCGTTGGACAGCTGCCAGTCCAGCGGGTTGCCCGCGTCCTTCATGGTGGTCGGGTACTCGTAGTCGATGTCGACGCCGTTGAAACCGTACTTGCGGATGAACTCGACCGAGGAGTCCGCGAAGGTGTCGATGCCGGCCTGGTTGACCGAACCGTCGGCGTTGGTGGCCATCGAGTAGAAGCCGCCGGAGGCGACGCGGTTGCCGTCGTCGCCGAAGTAGCCGCCGGTCTCCGCCCAGCCGCCGACCGAGATCAGCGTCTTGACGTTCGGGTACTGCTTCTTGAATTTGTTCAGCAGGTTGAAATTGCCCTTGTAGGGGAGGGCCGGATCCATCTCGGCACCCGCGACACCCGGCCAGGTCATCCCGGTGGCGGAGTTGTTCGCGTTGTCGTTGCCGACCGAGATCTTGTTGTTGCCGTCGACGTGGGCGAAGGCGTAGTTCAGGTGGGTGACCTTGGACCACGGGATGTTGCCGGGCAGGTAGGCGGGGGTGCCGTCCTTGCCCGTGCGCCAGCCGGTGAAGTAGCCGATGACCCGGCGCTGGTGGTCGGCGCCCATCTTCTCGCGGCCCTCGGTGTCGTAGACCGAGCAGTACGGGACGTCGACGCCCGGGGTCTTGTACAGACCGTCGGGGCGACAGGACTCGTTGTCGGCGGCGTGCGAGACGCCCGCCGAGAGGCCCGCGACCAACAGACCGGCGATTGCGGCGCCGGACGTCAGGAGCATGGCCCGCATCCGTGTGGGGGACAGCATTGTGCCTCCTGGGGAGGGGAGGATGGCAGGACACAACAGGCTGATAGGTGGTGCGTGTTGGCCCGTGACGTGCGCACATCTGGCGGGCTGTCTCCCGGGGAAGATGAAGGGAACGTTAAGAGGACTAGACCAACCCGTCAATAGGTCTGGACCAAAGTGCGCGATCCGGCAAGGCCGGACGGGGGGTCCGGCGCGGATCGGGCGCGGCTCCGGGGTGAATGCGCCGAACGGTGCAACCGTGACGCCTGAGAGTGACCGAATGTGTGACCCAGGCCACATTGACTCACCCGCATGGCTCCCGATCACCCGTGGCACACTGGCTTCAGTACCAGTAGCAGCGCACTCCGGGGTCGGTGTAATTCCGAACCGGCGGTATAGTCCGCGACCCGTCCGCAGCCAGCGGCCGGTTGACCAGGTGAAATTCCTGGACCGACGGTTAAAGTCCGGATGGGAGGCAGTGCGCGGCGGGCCAGTCACCGGTACGCCGCCGTCGGCGGTTCACAGGCACATCCCTCGGGAGATGCCTCCAGTGGACCGCGTTTTCCGGCCCCGGCGTCCCCGTGTGTGCTACCCGCTTCATCTGTCGTATCCCGACAGGCCCCGGAGTCCGTGCCCGATGAGGCAGGAGGACCCGGTGGCGACACACGCCGACGCGCACGACAGCGGCACCCCCGTCCGTGATACGGACGGCCAGGGCGCCCGCGACGCATCCGCCATGGCGCGTGCCATCGAGCTCGCCGCCCGCGGCGCCGGCTCCACCAGCCCCAACCCGGTCGTCGGATGCGTGCTCACCGACGCCGCCGGCACCGTCGTGGGCGAGGGCTGGCACGAGCGGGCCGGCGGCCCGCACGCCGAGGTCCACGCCCTGCGGGCGGCGGGCCCCGCGGCCCGCGGCGCCACCGCCTACGTCACCCTCGAACCCTGCAACCACACCGGCCGTACGGGCCCCTGCGCGCAGGCACTCGTCGAGGCCGGCGTCACCCGTGTGGTCTACGCCGTATCCGACCCGAACCCGCAGGCCAGCGGCGGCGCCGCGACTCTGCGCGCCGCCGGGATCGCCACCGAGGCCGGACTGCTGGCCGCGGAGGCCGAAGAGGGCAACGCCGCCTGGCTGACCTCCGTACGGCTCGGGCGCCCGTACATCCTGTGGAAGTACGCCGCGACCCTGGACGGCCGGGTCGCCGCCGCCGACGGCACCAGCCGCTGGATCAGCTGTCCCGAATCGCGTGCCGACGTCCACCGGCTGCGCGCCGAGGCCGACGCCGTCGTCGTCGGCTCCGGAACCCTGCACGCCGACGACCCGCACCTCGCGGTGCGCGGACCGGACGGGGTCGCCGGCAGCGGGCAGCCGCTGCGCGTGGTCCTCGACACCCACGCCACCATCCGGCCCACCGCCCGGGTCCTGGACGACGCCGCGCCCACCCTGGTCGTCGTGGCCGAGAACCTCGAGGACACGGCCACCCGGCACCTCGCCGGAGTGGAGCTGGCCCGGCTCCCGTACGACAAGTACGGGATCTCCGTGGACGCCCTGCTCGCCGAACTCCACCGGCGCGGGGTCCGCTCCGTACTCCTCGAGGGCGGCCCGACCCTGGCCGGGGCCTTCGTCGCCGCGGGAGTGGTCGACAAGGTCGTCGGCTACCTCGCCCCCGTACTTCTCGGCGCCGGCCCGAACGCCCTGGCCGACGCCGGCATCGCCACCCTCACCGAAGCGCTCCGGCTCCGGATCACCGAGACCGTCCGCATCGGCACCGACATCCGCGTCACCGCCGTACCCGCGGTGCCGTCCGTCCCCACCGTCCTGACCTCCCACACCGCCCTCAAGGAGCACTGAGTGTTCACCGGAATCGTCGAAGAACTGGGCGAAGTCACCGCCGTCGAGGAGCTCGCCGAGGCCTCCCGCTTCCGTCTGCGCGGTCCCGTCGTCACCGAGGGCGCCAAGCACGGGGACTCCATCGCGGTCAACGGCGTCTGCCTGACCGTCGTGGAGACCGCCGAGGGCGAGTTCACCGCCGACGTCATGCAGGAGACCCTGAACCGATCCAGCCTCGGCGCCCTCACCAAGGGCTCCCGGGTCAACCTGGAGCGCCCGATGGAGCTGGGCGGACGCCTCGGCGGCCACCTGGTCCAGGGCCACGTGGACGGTACGGGCGAGATCGTCTCCCGCACCCCCTCGGAGCACTGGGAGATCGTCAAGGTCGCACTGCCCGCGAACCTCTCCCGCTACGTCGTGGAGAAGGGCTCCATCACCGTCGACGGCGTCAGCCTCACCGTGGTCGAGGCGGCGGCCGACTGGTTCACCATCAGCCTCATCCCCACCACCCTCGCGCTGACCACGCTCGGCATCAAGGAGCCCGGCGACCCGGTCAACCTCGAAGTGGACGTCCTCGCCAAGTACGTCGAGCGGCTGCTCGCCGCCGGCGTCGACCCGCTGCACGCGACGGGGGAGTCGAAGTGAGCGCCCTGACCTGGCTCAACACCGAGGCCTTCGAGGTCTTCGACCAGAAGGTCATCTGGTCCGACATGATCGGCAACCTGATCGGCCTGGGCGCCCTCGCCCTCGGCTGGCGGCGTTCCATATGGACCTGGCCCGCCCAGCTCCTGTCCGGCCTGATCCTCGTCGGCGCCTACGCCTCCGCCCACCTCGCCGGCGGCGTCGGCAAGCAGCTCCTCGTCATCGGCGTGGCCGTATGGGGCTGGCGCGCCTGGCAGCGCGGCAAGCGGGACGCCCAGGACGGCTCCATCGCCGTCCGCACCGCCACCTGGAAGGAGCGCGGCCTGCTCCTGGCCGGCGCGGCCGCCGGGACCCTGGCCGTCGGCGGACTGTTCACCCTCTTCCCGAGCCTGTCGTGGAGCCCGTGGGCCGACGCCTACATCTTCGTCGGCACCATCGTCGCGATGGTCGCCCAGGCCCGCGGCCTGGTCGAGTTCTGGTTCGCCTGGCTCCTCGTCGACCTCGTCGGCGTACCCCTCGCCTTCAACAGCGGACTGGCCTTCTCCGGCCTCGTCTACGTCGTGTACTTCGCCCTCGTCCTCTGGGGCGCCTACGACTGGTACCAGCGCTCGCGCACCACTCCCGCCCCGGCTCTGGAAGGAGCAACGGCATGACCTCCCCGAACCCCGTCCTGAAGCCCGTGCCCGACATCGAGCGCGAGGAGACCTTCCGGCTCGACCCCGTCGAGCAGGCCATCCGCGACATCGCGGCCGGCCGGCCCGTCGTCGTGGTGGACGACGAGGACCGCGAGAACGAGGGCGACCTCGTCATCGCCGCCGAGATGGCCACCCCCGAGATCATCGCGTTCATGATGAGCGAGTGCCGCGGCCTGATCTGCGCCCCGCTGGAGGGCGACGAGCTGGAGCGGCTCGAACTCCCGCAGATGGTCCAGCAGAACACCGAGTCGATGCAGACCGCCTTCACCGTCTCCGTCGACGCGAGCGCCGCCCACGGCGTCACCACCGGCATCTCGGCCGCCGACCGCGCCACCACCCTGCGGCTGCTGGCCGACGGAGTCTCGGGCCCCGGCGACTTCGTCCGCCCCGGGCACGTCTTCCCGCTGCGCGCCAAGCCCGGCGGCGTCCTGGTCCGCAACGGTCACACCGAGGCGGCCGTGGACCTCGCCCGCCTCGCGGGCCTGCGTCCGGCCGGTGCCATCGTGGAGATCGCCGGCGAGGACGGCGTCATGCTGCGCCTGCCCGAGCTGATCCCCTTCGCCCGCAAGCACGGACTGACGATCATCTCGATCGAGGACCTGATCGCCTACCGACGCTCCGCCGAGCCGACCGTGCGCCGCGAGGCCAAGGTCAACCTGCCGACCGCCTTCGGCCACTTCACCGCGTACGGCTACCGCTCCACCGCCGACGGCGTCGAGCACGTCGCCCTCGTCCACGGCGAGATCGGGGACGGCGAGGACGTCCTGGTCCGGATGCACTCCGAATGCCTGACCGGAGACATCTTCCAGTCGCAGCGCTGCGACTGCGGCCCCCAGCTGCACGCCGCCATGGAGCGCGTCCAGGCGGCCGGCCGCGGTGTGATCGTCTACCTGCGCGGCCACGAGGGTCGCGGCATCGGACTGCTGTCCAAGCTGCGCGCGTACGAGCTCCAGGAGCTCGGCCGCGACACCCTCGACGCCAACCTGGAGCTGGGCCTGCCCGCCGACGCCCGCGACTACGGGGCCGGCGCGCAGATGCTCGCCGACCTCGGCGTCCACAGCGTCCGGCTGCTGACCAACAACCCCGAGAAGTCGGCGGCCCTCGTGAGCCACGGCATCAAGGTTTCCGACCGGGAGCCGATGCCCATGGAGGCGGGCGAGCACAACCTGCGCTACCTGCGCACCAAGCGGGACCGGATGGGCCACGACCTGCCCTGGCTGGACGCGGTCGTGACCACGTCCGCCTGCGGCAACCAGTAGCCGACCCCACCCGCACCTCCACCTTTTCACCCGACAGCAACCACGTACCGAAGAAACCTAGGAGCAGAGCTGTGAGCGGCAAGGGCGCACCCGAACTGACCGTGAAGAACTGCGGAGACCTGCGAGTCGCCGTGATCGCGGCCCAGTGGCACGAGAAGGTCATGGACGGCCTGGTGGACGGCGCCCTGCGGGCCCTGCACGAGCTGGGGATCGACGAACCCACCGTGCTGCGCGTCCCGGGCAGCTTCGAGCTCCCGGTCGTGGCGAAGGTACTGGCCGGTCGCGGTTACGATGCCATCGTCGCCCTCGGTGTGGTCATCCGCGGCGGCACCCCGCACTTCGACTACGTCTGCCAGGGCGTCACCCAGGGCCTGGTGCAGGTGTCGATCGACACCGGAGTCCCCGTCGGCTTCGGCGTACTGACCTGCGACAACGACGAGCAGGCGCTGGACCGCGCCGGACTCGAGGGGTCGAACGAGGACAAGGGGCACGAAGCGGTCACCGCCGCCGTCTCCACCGCCATGACGCTGCGGACAGTCAGCGAACCCTGGCGCTAGTCGACGGCCGCGCACCCCGTATTCTGAGGACCATCATGGCGAACAAACCCCTCAAGAGCTTCGAAGAGCTCTTCACCGAGCTCCAGCTCAAGGCCGCCAACGGCGACCCCAGCACCTCCCGTACCGCCGAGCTCGTCGCCAAGGGCGTCCATGCGATCGGCAAGAAGGTCGTCGAGGAGGCCGCCGAGGTCTGGATGGCCGCCGAGTACGAGGGCAAGGAAGCCGCCGCCGAGGAGATCTCGCAGCTGCTCTACCACGTCCAGGTGATGATGGTGGCGCGCGGGATCTCCCTCGACGACGTCTACGCCCACCTCTAGGCCGGAGCATGTCCGCGGGCCCCGGCACACCCTGCCGGGGCGTCCGCGCGCCGTCACGCGTACCTGTACCAGCACACCCTTTCGCACCTACGCACCAAAGGAAGCCCCATGCTGCGCATCGCCGTCCCCAACAAGGGTTCACTCTCCGGACCGGCGTCGGCGATGCTCCATGAGGCCGGCTACCGGATGCGCAAGGAGTCCAAGGAGCTCGTGGTCGTCGACCCCGACAACGAGGTGGAGTTCTTCTACCTCCGCCCCAAGGACATCGCGATCTACGTGTCCTCCGGCAAGCTCGACATCGGCATCACCGGCCGCGACCTGCTGCTCGACTCCGGCGCCAGCGCCGAGGAGATCCTGCCGCTGAACTTCGGCCGCTCCACCTTCCGCTACGCCACCATCCCCGGTACCGCGAAGGGCCCCGAGGACTTCCACGGGATGACCATCGCGACCTCGTACGAGGGAATCGTGGCCCAGCACCTCGCCGAGAAGGGCATCGAGGCCTCCGTCGTCCACCTCGACGGCGCGGTCGAGACCGCCATCCAGCTCGGCGTCGCCCAGATCATCGCGGACGTCGTCGAGACCGGCACCAGCCTGCGCAACGCCGGCCTGGAGGTCATCGGCGAACCGATCATGACCTCCGAGGCCGTCGTCATCCGCGGCAACGGCACCGACCCCGAGGACCCGCGGGCCCAGCAGTTCCTGCGCCGCCTCCAGGGCGTCCTGGTCGCCCGCAGCTACGTGATGATGGACTACGACTGCCGCGCGGAGCACCTCGAGCGCGCGGTCGCCCTCACCCCGGGCCTGGAGTCGCCGACCGTCTCCCCGCTGCACAACGAGGGCTGGGTCGCCGTCCGCGCCATGGTCCCCGCCAAGGAAGCCCAGCGGATCATGGACGACCTGTACGAGCTCGGCGCCCGGGCGATCCTCACCACCTCGATCCACGCCTGCCGCCTCTGACGCGCGGCCCGATCCGCCGCCCGACCCCGATCAGCCGCACACCGCCATCCGGCACCACCGAAGGCACCTGACGACATGGCCGACGCCACCGCCCAGCCCGCACCGCCCGCCCTGCCGGTCACCTTCCGGCCGACCCGCACCCGGGCCGTCCTGCTGGGCGTGGGCGCCGCCATGTTCGCCACCATCACGGCGATCGCGCTGCTCCTCGACACCCTGCACCCCGGTGAGCGGGTCAGCTTCGTCTTCACCGCGGCCCTGCTCTCCTCCGTCCTCGTCCTGCTCAGCCGCCCCAAGGTGGTCGCGGACGAGACCGGCGTCACGGTCGTCAACCTCACCACCACCCGACGCCTGGAATGGGCGCAGATCCTGCGCGTCAACCTCCGCCCCGGCGACGCGTGGGTCTTCCTCGACCTGAACGACGGCACCAGCCTGCCCGCCCTCGGCATCCAGCCGGGCGTGGCCAAGGCCCAGGCGATCGCCGACGCCCGCGCCCTGCGCGCCCTCGCCGAGGCACACGGCACCGGCTCGAAGAACGACTGAGCCCGACCGACCTCGTCGCTGCGTCCCATTGCGGCGGCGATCTCAATGACTACCCTGGTGGGCGGGGCGCGCACGCGCGCGCCCTCCCACCCGCCCCGGGACCCCGTGGCCCGTGGGCACCATCGACCTGAGGAGTGACTCCCTCCAGCAATGGACGGATCGTCCGGTAGTACACGCGCCGCCCTCCCCCCGGAGGCGGCGGCATGACCATCCCGCTACTCCTGCTCCTGGCGGCTTTCGCCCTGATCCTCGCCAACGGTTTCTTCGTGGCGGCCGAATTCGGCCTCGTCACCGTGGAGAGACCCGAGGCCGAACGTGCCGCGGCCGAAGGTGACCGCCGTGCCCGCACGGTGGTCGAAGCCCTGCGGGAGCTGTCCTTCCAGCTCTCCGGCACCCAACTCGGCATCACCATCACCTCCCTCGTGGTCGGCATGCTCGCCGAGCCCGCCCTCGCCGCCCTGCTGGCCGGGCCGCTCGGAGCGACCGGCCTTCCCAAGGGCGCCGTACCCGGTGTGGCCGTCGTCATCGGCATGCTGCTCGCCTCCGCCGTCCAGATGGTCGTCGGCGAGCTCGTCCCGAAGAACTGGGCCGTCTCGCGGCCGCTCCAGGTGGCCCGCTTCGTCGCCGGCCCGCAGCAGTCCTTCTCCCGGGCCTTCCGGCCGGTGATCGCGGCCCTCAACGCCGTGGCCAACCGGCTCGTACGGGCGCTGGGCGTGGAGCCCACCGAGGAGATGGCCTCCGCCCGCACCCCGGGCGAGCTGGTCTCCCTGGTCCGCCATTCGGCCCAGGCCGGCGCCCTGGAACAGGACACCGCGGACCTCTTCGTACGGACCCTGTCGCTGGGCGAGCTCACGGCCCAGCTGGTCATGACCCCCCGGGTCAGGGTCAGCGCACTCCAGCACACGGCCACCGCGGCCGACGTGCTCAACCTGACCCGGGCCACGGGCCTGTCACGCTTCCCGGTCTACCGCGAGCGCATCGACGAGATCACCGGCGTGGTCCACCTCAAGGACGCCCTCGCCGTGCCCGAGGCCGAGCGCGCCCGCACCAGCGTCAGCGGGATCTGCATGGCCCCGCTGCTCGTCCCCGGCTCCCTGCCGGTGCAGCCACTGCTGGAACGGCTGCGCAGCGAACAGCCCATGGCCGTGGTGGTCGACGAGTACGGCGGCACCGCCGGCGTCGTCACCCTCGAGGACATCGTGGAGGAGCTCGTCGGCGAGGTCCGCGACGAGCACGACCTCGCGGAGGACCGCAGCCCCGAACTGGCCCCCGTACCCGCCGAGGACGGCCGTCCCTCCTGGGAGGCCGACGGCAGCTGCCGCGTCCAGACCCTGCGCCGGATAGGCCTGGAGGTCCCCGAAGGCCCGTACGAGACCGTCGCCGGGCTCGTCGCCGACCTGCTCGGCCGCATCCCCGCACCCGGGGACCGCGCCGAACTGCCCGGCTGGAAGCTGTCGGTCCGCCAGGTCCGCCGCTACCGCGCCGAACGGGTCCGCCTCGTGCGCACCGCGCCCGCGGGCGCCGGCACGCTCGGATACGTCCCCGCCCCGGCCGAGCTGGAATCGGTGGGTGGCCGGTGAACGCGCTCCAACTCCTCTTCGCCCTGCTCCTCGTCCTGGCCAACGGCTTCTTCGTCGGTGCCGAGTTCGCGCTCGTCTCCGTCCGCCGGAGCCAGATCGAGCCCCTGGCGGCCGGCTCCAAGCGGGCCCGCCAGGTCCTCCACGGGCTGGAGAACCTGCCGCGCATGATGGCCGCCGCGCAGTTCGGCATCACCATGTGCTCGCTCACCCTCGGCGCGGTCGCCGAACCGACCGTGGCCCGGCTGCTGGAGCCCGTCTTCCACGCCGCCCACGTGCCCGAAGGCCTGATCCACCCGCTCGGCTACGCGTTCGCGCTGGCCGCCGTGGTCTTCCTGCACCTGGTCATCGGCGAGATGGTCCCCAAGAACCTCGCCATGGCCGCCCCCGAGAAGACCGCCCTGTGGTTCAGCCCCGGCCTGGTCGCCTTCGCCCGCGTCTGCGGACCGGTCACCATGGCCCTGGGAGCCTGCGCCACGCTGGTCCTGAGGCTCTTCAAGGTGGAGCCCAAGGCCGAGGTCGAGGCCGTCTACACCTCCGCCCAGCTCGGCCGGCTGCTCCAGGACTCCCGTCAGGCCGGCCTCCTGGAGCCGGTCGAGCAGGAGCGACTGGAGGACGCACTGGAGCTGGGCAGCCGCCCGGTCACCGACGTCCTCCTCGCCCCGGACCGGCTGGTGACGGTCGGCCCCGCCGTTACCCCGCGCCAGATCGAGCAGCTCACGGTCCGCACCGGGTACTCCCGCTTCCCCGTCCGCGCGGACAGCGGCGCCTTCATGGGCTACCTGCACGTGAAGGACGTACTGGACCTGGAGGAGCGGGAACGTGCCGTTCCGCAGCGGGTCTGGCGCCGGATGACCACCGTCTGCTCCACGCTGCCGCTGGACGACGCCCTGACGGTCATGCGCCGCGACGCCACCCATCTGGCGCAGGTGGCGGACCCGTCCGGCCGGGTGCTCGGCCTCGTCGCCATGGAGGACGTACTGGAGACCCTGGTGGGCGAGGTCCGCGACCCGGCCCACCGGGGGTACGCGCGCAGCGCGTAGGCGCCGGGACAGGGGACCCTGCGCGGCAGAGTCCCCTGCCCGCCCTCCACCGTTCCCTGGGGCTCCGCCTCGGACCCGGGGCACGGTGGAAGGGCGGGCAGGGGACGGCCCCGCGCCGCGGACTACAGCGGCGGCGGCTCGGGCCGTTCCTGGGGGCCCCGGCCCGACAGGACCTCCCCGTACGCCTGCATCAGGTCGGGCAGCCGAAGCGTGGCGAGGTCGTCCCGCGAGGGATCACCGGCGAAGCCGGCCAGCCGAAGGTCCCGGTACGCGCAGCTCTTCTCGTACAGGGTCCGCAGGAAGCGGCCGTTGCCCAGCTCGTCGATCCAGCCCTGCTCCACCACGTGCCCGCTGATGCTCCGCAGTTCCTCCAGTGCCTCCTCGTCCCACCGGTCCCCGTTCGCGTCCGCCAGCACCCCACCGATCGAGGTGAGTTCCAGCGGCCGGTAGCTGGGGAAGTCCACCCGGGTGGTGAACCGCGAGGACAGCCCCGGATTGGTGGCGAGCAGGCGGTCCATCCCCGCCGGGTAGCCCGCGAGGATCACCACCAGGTGGTCGCGGTTGTCCTCGGCCCGCTTCAGCAGCACCTGCAGGGCCTCGTCCCCGTACGCGTCGCCCTTGCTGTAGCCCGAGTTGGAGAGGCTGTAGGCCTCGTCCACGAACAGCACCCCGCCGATCGCCGAGTCGATCAGCTCGTTCGCCTTCACGGCGGTCTGCCCGAGGAACTCACCGACCAGGTCCGCCCGCCCGGCCTCCACCAGATGGTCGCCGCCGAGCAGGCCCAGCGCGTAGAAGACCCGTCCCAGGATCCGCGCCACCGTGGTCTTGCCCGTGCCCGACGGCCCGGAGAAGACGAAATGCCGCTTGGGCGGCTGCACCGGCAGGCCCTGCCCCGTCCGCAGCCTGGCCATGTGCAGCTGCGCGGAGAGCGCCTTCACCTGCCGTTTGACCGGTTCCAGGCCCACCATCCGCTCCAGCTCCGCGAGGGCCTCGGCCAGCGCCGCCGGATCTGCCGGCCCGGCCGGCAGACCCGCCGGTCCCGGCTGCGAGGGCAGCGAGGCCTTGCGCCGCACGCCGGCCGGCAGACCCGCGCCGGACCCCGGTACCCCCGGGCCGTGCCGCGGCTCCGGCGGTTCGGCCGCCGTCAGCGGGTCCGGCTCCGCCTGCCCGTCCGCCGCGATGTCCTGGACCGGACCGCCACCGCCCAGGGCCACCGCCGCGAAGTCCCCGCCCGACGGGGACGGGGTGTGTCCGCCGAAGGCCTCGTGGCCGCCGTTGCCCGCGTACCCGGCCAGGCCGTCGGCGTCCTCGCTGTCCTCGATCGCCGTCAGCCGCGCCGCGGTGTCCATGAACGCCGGGTCCACCCGGTGCACCGCCCGGTACAGCGGCAGCGCCGCCGCGCTGCGCCCGGTCCCCTCGTGCGCCCGGGCCAGCCAGTACCGCAGCTCCTTGCGCTGCGGCTGCTCGCTGCGGCAGCGCATCAGCGAGGCCGACAGCAGCGGCTCGGCCTGCCCGTACATCTCCAGCCGGACCCGGGCCATCCCGCCGAACAGGCCCGCCTCGATGCCCAGCAGCGGATCGTCGACCAGGGACTCGGTGTGCCGGACCAGCTGCTCCCAGTCCTTGACCAGGTACGCCCGGCAGGCGTGCAGGAAGCGGACCTGCGGATCGGTGTCCACCGGCGGCAGGGCGGCCAGCGCCTGGTCCAGCTCGGGCACGTGGCGCCCGTCCAGCCAGTGGGAGGCGTGCGCGAGGAGCAGGTCGCGCCGGCTCTCCAGGACGGGCTGCACCCACCAGCCCAGCCAGTACCAGGAGTTCAGCGTCCGCCGGTGGCGGGCCCGCTGTTCCCCGAAACGGTCCCGGTGGGCGTACATGCGCAGTAACGCGTTGGTGGTGTCGACGCGGAGCGCGTGCAGGCCCAGCCAGGCGTCGGCCATCGCCGGATCGAGTCGTACGGCCGTGCGGAACTCCTCCTCGGCCTGCGGGTAGGCGCCCATCGTGCAGGCGTCCACTCCTCGCAGCCAAGCGAGTTCGGCCGGGGCGTGTGCGCTGCCCACCGCGGCGAAATCCATCACGTCCCCCACAAGCCTGCCCCCGTGGTGCGGGGCAACCCCCGCGACAAGCACGCGAGTTGTCCCTGCGCTGATGAAATCAGGGGTGCATCGTACCTGCGGTTACGCACCTTACCCAGGGTGCGGTGAAGACGCGTCGGGTGGACACCCGGGTGGCCAGTGGTGACGCAGGGTGAGGATTTGGCGGCCGCGCCCCCCGTACGGCGCCGTCGCGGAGGCCGTCCGGGCGGGGATCGCGGGGGGAGCGGAGGCAGAACGGAGCCCCCGATCACGGGGGAACGATCGGGGGCTCCGCGTCTGTGGCGGCCTGTGAGGCCGCTCATTCAGAACGTACGGCCGTCCCGGCCCCCGGGTCAAGCGACCGGGGAAGGCCCGCCGGGGACGGATTTACGGGGTCCGTCAGGCCTGGGGGGCTTCGTTACCCTCGGTGGCGAAAGTGGCGGTGGCTGCGCTCTCATCCGTCCCGGAAGTCCACTCGTATCCCGTACCGCTCTGCCGCACCAGGGTGTCCGCGAAGGGGCGTGAAGGGTCATCCGAGAAGTGCGCGAGCTCCGCGCGCTCCCATCCGTCCCAGAAGTCGGAAAGTTCACGCCCGTCCCGGTTTCGTCCGCGCCCCCAGGACATCACACGCGGCGTCTCCATCCACAGCAGCCGCGCCAGGTGCGGGCGCAGCGCGCGCCGCCCGGCGCCGACCCCCTCCAGGAGCAGCATCGGAGCCGGCTCCAGCACCCGCCCCGCGCCGAACCGCCGCTCGACCCAGTCGTACGGGGCCCAGTGCGCGGGCCGTCCCGCGGCGAGCGGCTCCAGCACCTGCGCGCGCAGCCGCGCCTCCCAGGCGAACAGCTCCTCGTGGGTGGCCACATCGTCCAGATGCAGGACGGGAGCATCCCCCAGCGCCTCGGCGAGCACCTCCGCGAAGGTGCTCTTCCCGGAACCGGCGTGCCCGTCCACTCCGATGACCCGCACCGGCCCGAGCGAGGGCGGCAGGGCGGCGAGCTCGCGCGCGAGGGCCTGAAGTGACGGCTGGGTTTCCACCGGCCCAGCGTATTGCCTCCGGCCCCGCGCCCCCGAAGCCCGGGCTCTTGCCGGATCCCCTGGGGCCCGGGCGGTGGCGTCACCCCGACACGGCCCTCCGGCTTCGCCGCCCCGCATCCGGGAACTGGAAGGGTGGGGAGTCACCCACCGCACCGACCCCTGGGGGCCACGCCGATGACCGCACCCACACCCCGCCGGGCCCTGCTGGCCGTAGTCCTCGCGGCGGCCGCCGCCACCGTCCCCGGCGGCCGTGCCTCCGCGGCCGGGGCCGGACCGGAGCCCGCGACCCCGGCCGGCGCGGCCCCGCCCCCCGCGCCCGTCCCGGCCCCCACCGCCGAGCTCCCGGTCCCCACCCCGTCGGCGGCCGCCCGTAGGACGGTGGACAACCGGTTCTGGTACTCGTACGCCCACTGGAGCGCAGGCCTCCACCAGGGCACCACCGCCATCGGAGGCGCCCGTCCGGGCCTGGAGATCAAGACCGCGGCGGGCCGCACCGAGTACGCCGACCCGCACACCGGGAAGAAGAGCACCTGGGAGTACGCCACCTGGACCTCCCCGGTGCACGCCTCCACCGTGCCCGCCACCGAGGCCATCGCCTCCTGGAACGCCCGTACCCCCGGCGGCACCTGGATCCAGACCGAGCTGCGCGGCACGTACACCGACGGCACGGCCACCCCCTGGTACGTGATGGGCCGCTGGGCCTCGGGCGACGGAGACATCCGCCGCACCTCGGTGGACGGCCAGACCGACGGCAAGTCCACCGTCTGGACCGACACCCTGGCCGTGGACGCCCCCGCGAGCGGGCTGCGGATCAAGGACTGGCGGCTGCGCCTGACCCTGTACCGCAAGCCCGGTGCCCAGCGCGGGCCGACGGTGTGGCTGGCCGGCGCCATGGCCTCGGACGTGCCGGACCGGTTCGGCGTCCCCGCCTCCGCCGTCCCCGTGTCCGCCGCCTCCGCCGTGGCCCACGAGCTGAAGGTGCCGAGGTACTCGCAGGAGACGCACGCCGGCCAGTACCCCGAGTACGACAACGGCGGCGAGGCCTGGTGCAGCCCCACCTCCTCCCAGATGATCATCGAGTTCTGGGGTCGTACGGCCAGCGCCAAGTCCCTGGCCTGGGTCAAGAAGGGCTACGCCGACCCGCAGGTCTGTCACGCCGCCCGCTCCACCTACGACGCCGCGTACAAGGGCTGCGGCAACTGGCCCTTCAACGCCGCCTACGCCGCCACCTACCGGCAGATGGCCGGGGTCGTCACCCGGCTCTGCTCCCTCGCCGACCTGGAGACCCTGGTCCGGGCCGGCGTCCCGGTCATCACCTCGCAGTCCTTCAGGGCCGAGGAGCTCACGGGCGCGGGCTACGGCACGGCCGGCCACCTGATGACCGTCATCGGCTTCACCGCGTCCGGAGACGTGATCGCCAACGACCCGAACTCGGCCGACAACACGGCCGTGCGCCGCGTCTACCAGCGCCTGCAGTTCGAGAACAACTGGTTGCGCACCAAGCGCCACAACGCGGTGGGCAAGGTCGTCTCCGGTACCGGTGGAGTCTGCTACCTCTACGGACCGATCCGGCCGAGCGCCGCCCAGATCCGCGCGCTGCGGGCGGTCGGCGTGCTGTGAGGGTCCCCGCGAAAGTTCCCGTTGACCGAGATGCATGACAAGCGGACCATAAGGGCATAAAGGCGACATAAAGGCTTCACGCTTCAGTAGGAGGCGGCCCGCCATGACCACCCACCCCATCGAACACCACCCCGACCTCGCCGAGATGCGCACGCGGTTCGAGCGCGTCACCAGCACCCCGCGCGCCCAGGCCGTCGAGGCGCTGGCCCTCCTCACGGGCCTGTACCTGGCGGCCTCGCCGTGGATCGCCGGATTCAGCGGCCTCAGCGCGCTGGCCATCAACAACCTGATCGCCGGCCTGGCGTACTGCCTGTGCATGGGCGGACTCGGATCCGCCTACGAGCGCACCCACGCGATGGCGTGGACGGCGGTCGGCCTGGCGGCTTGGACGATCGTCGCGCCCTGGGTCATCGCCGGCAGCGTCGACACGACCCGCACCGTGCTGAACAACGTCATCACGGGCGCCGTCGCCCTCTGCCTCGCCCTGGCCATGGCGGCAATGGCGGGCCGCGAACGCGCCACCTGACCCGGCGCCGACACCTCTCACGCCCCCGGCCCGTCATCGGACGGCCGGGGGCGTGAGACATGCCACCAGTGACCATCGTCTCTACCGCGAGTGCCGCCCCCGCTGTCACATTGGAGGGCATGACCGCACACAGCGCCGCCCTGACCTCCCGTGCCCGCAACCTGGTCCGCACCGGCGGCCCCGGGGAAGACTCCTCCTGGCTGGAGCACGTGCTCGGCTGGACCCTGGTCGTGGTCGTGGCCATGTTCGTCACGCAGGTGGGCTGGTTCTTCTAGCCCCTGCCGGCGCCCGGCCTTCCGGCGGGCCCGGTTCCGGTTCCGGCTCGACCCGCCAGTGCCCGTCCGGAATCCCGACCAGTGCGTACAGCCTGCGCACGGGTGAGCCTCCGGGCAGCAGCACCGCCCCGGCCAGCACGGCGAACACCGCGCCGCCGAGCCACCACCCCAGCAGCCGTACCAGGACGCTCGCACCCAGCGCCCCCGCGAACGGCAGCGCGTGGACCCCCGCCCCGGCGATCGCCACCGCGACCACCCCGGGCACCCTGAGGTCCGCCGCCGCACCCGGCAGCCGCCAGCCCTCCACCAGCCAGCCGATCTCGACCAGCAGCATCGTGCCGATGACGGCCGTACCGAAGATCAGCACGGCCAGGAAGGTCCCGGAGGTCGCGAAGGCCAGGCAGTGGTTGACCACCGAGTCGCCGGCCGCGCCGTCCGCGGACCAGCCGGCGAAGGCCCGCGGATCGGCGCTCAGCAGCCGCTCGTACCCCGTGCCGTCCCACCCGTGGATCAGGGTGAGGAACAGCAGGAAGTACCCGGCCACTGCCTGGAGGTAGCCCCAGTACCCGGCTCCGACCAGGACGCACAGCCGCGCCGCCAGGAACCCGAGCAGCGTGCCGACGACCACCGAGGCCACGTAGAAGAGGGCGAAGCCGGCCCAGACCCCGTCGTGGTCGCGGGCCACGTGCATCGTCGCCCAGGCCGGGTTCTGCCAGAGCAGGTACACCCCGGTCGGGGCGGGCAGCAGCGCCGCGTAGAGCAGAGTGAGCGCCATGTACGGATTGGCCGCGCGGCTCCTCGTGCGGACCCCCTCGCCCCGGACCGACCGCTCCCACCACTGCAGCTGGCGTCCGGCGGCCACCGCGAAGGTCGCGCCGATGCCGTACGCCCACAGGGGCGCGGCCTGTACGGGGATCACGAGGCCTCCAGCCGCAGTCCGTCGGTCTCGATCACGTCGGAGGTCACGAGCGCCTGTTCCGCGCTGACCTGGGTCATGAACACGAACGGCGGGATGACCGGGGGAGCGGGCAGCCCGTCCGGGCTGAAGGTGACGCACAGCAGCCCCTCGATGCAGCCGCTGAACCTCGTCAGGTACAAGGTGACGTCGCCGCTCAGGTCGAGCTTCCTGGCGGCCAGCCCGTACTCGTCCGTGCCGTCACGGGTGCGCAGTCGGTAGTCGGTGAGCGTGGCCGCGCGCATGCGCAGCACCAGCACCTTCAGCGGGCCGTCCACCGTGGGCACCTGGGTGACGCCCGCGAAGGCGAAGCCCTGCGGTGCGAAGAGCGAGGTGGTCACGGTCGGGGGAGTGCGCGCGGCCATCGGCGCCGCCCGGGCCGCCTTCGCCCCGGGAGCACCCGCCACCAGCGAGGCGAGCAGTACCACGGGGAGCGCGGCGGCCAGCGTGCGCGGCCCGCTCCCGTCCAGGCTCGGTACTCCCCCGGATCTCGCCCGGGGGTACCCCAGGGGCCCCTCCCCGCCCGCCTCCGGACCGGGCAGCGGGGTCCAGCCGAAGGCCAGCGCACTGCCGGCGATGCCGAGGAGCATGCCGAGGAGGAAGCCGCCGAGGTTGGTCGCCACGAAGGACAGGACGGACAGCAGCAGCGCGTGGACGGAGACGTACGCCCGGGTCTGTGGGAGGAACCACAGGAAGGCGCCCGCAACGATCAGTGCGAGACCGATGCCGATCGCGGCGATCCCGCCGAGGCCCAGGCTGACCAGCACGGTGAGCGGGGAGAGCGGGACCAGCAGCAGCTCGGTGCCGCCCAGGATCACCAGCAGCCCGCCCCAGAAGGGGCGGGTGCGGCGCCAGGCCCGCAGCCGCCGTCGGGGACCGGGCAGCGGGAGCCGTCGCTCCAGCCACCCGCGTCCCGGCCCGGCGGACCCGCGGGGTCCTAGAAGCACTTCTCGCCGTCCAGGCTGACGTTGAGCTTCAGGCCCTTGAGGTGGAAGTTGCCCCCGGTCGCCGACCAGGCGTGCGACCTCACGTCCACGACCTCGATGTTCCCGGCCTGCAGACCGAACTTGCCGGCCTCGCCCGTGACCCCGCCGACCTCGTCGAGGGTGGAGGCGTCGCGGCCGATCTGGGCCGTCCCGAAGACGGCGTCGCCGGCCAGGTCCTCGCCGTCGATGACGAGACTGCTGGCGGTGACCTCGCCGGCCGGGCCGCCCGCGGTCAGTTTGAAGATCACCTTGCCCACCGGGGTGTCCACCTCGGCGGCCTGGCAGATGTCCGTGAGGGTGGCCTCGCCGATGCCGAGCAGCGCGACCGGGTGCCCCTTGCCGTCGACGGAGCGGTCCGTCTGCACGTAGGAGGACAGGCCCTTGCTGCTCAGCTTGGACGAGGAGACCTGGAAGCTGGTGCCCGAGACGGCGAAGGAGGCGGCGAGCGCGCCCTGCGCCATGACCATGGCCATCGCCCCGACCGCGACGACCGCGGGCATCGCGGCGGCGGCCGCCTTCTTCCAGTTGACCCGGCCCTCGGGCGTCCTTCTCGTCGTACTCGTCGTGCCGTTGCCCATGATGTGGTCCTCCCGTACGTCGTCCGGTGCGCAGGGGGAGTGCAAAGGGGGGTGCACACGGGTCTGCCATACTTCGGGCATCCTGTGGCAGTTCGAGGCTAGGGCTGAATTTGAATAATAGTCAACAGCGCGGAACGACCGGGCGTTCGCAGGTTCGGCGGGCCGAACTGATAACGATCGGACGCAAGTTGTTCGCCGACACCTCGTACGACGCGCTCTCCATGGACGACATCGCCAAGCACGCCGGCGTCGCCAAGGGGCTCATCTACTACTACTTCAAGAGCAAACGCGGCTACTACCTGGCCATCGTCGAGGACTCGGTCGCCGAGCTGGTCGCCCGCGCCGGCGACGAGAGCGAGCGGCCCAACGCCGAGCGGGTGCGCGGCACCATCGACGGCTACCTGCACTACGCCGAGCACCACCAGGCCGCCTACCGGACCATCGTGACCGGCGGCGTCGGCTCCGACTCCGAGGTCCTCGCCATCCGCGACGCCGTGCGCGAGGAACTCATGGCGACCATCTCCGAAGGCGCGTACGGCCACCGCGCCATCCCGCCGATCGCCCGGCTGGCACTGGTCGGCTGGCTCGCGGGGGTGGAGGGCAGCACGCTCGACTGGATCGGCTCCGCCGAGGCGACACCGGGTGCCGGGCCCGGGGTCGCCGTCCGCCCCGACCGGGCCGCATTCGGGGCCCTGCTGGTGCGTACGCTGCGCGCGACCCTGACGGTGATCGAGGAGTTCGCCCCCGAGTGCCCGGCCCCGCCGGTCCCCGCGGGAGATCCCGTACCAGTGACGGGAAGCCCCTGATCGGGCATACTCAACCGCCGCAGCCCCTTGAACAGGAGCTTCCCGCGATCCGGGAGGGCACCATCGGCTGTGAGCCCCGAGACCCGGCGACGCGTACCACCCTCACGCGCCGCCCCGTGCTTGACGAGTGAGGAGAGCGCCGCCATGACCGACCGCGCGCCGCAGGTGGACCGATCGCTGCCCACCGAGGAGTCCCGCGACCTGCTCGCGCTCGTACGCGAGATCGCGCAGCGGGAGATCCGCCCCGGGGCCGCCGAGGAGGAGGACGCCGGACGGTTCCCCCGGGAGGTCTTCGGGCTCCTCTCCGAGTCCGGGCTGCTCGGGCTCCCGTACGCCGGCGAGTTCGGCGGCGGTGACCAGCCGTACGAGGTCTACCTCCAGGTCCTTGAGGAGTTGGCCGCGGCCCGCCTCACGGTCGGACTCGGCGTCAGCGTGCACTCCCTGGCCTGTCACGGCTTGGCCGGCTACGGGACCAAGGAGCAGCAGAGCGCCCACCTGCCGGCGATGCTCGGTGGCGGACTGCTCGGCGCGTACTGCCTCTCGGAGCCCGGCGCCGGCTCCGACGCGGCCTCGCTGACCACCCGGGCGGTCCGCGACGGCGACGAGTGGATCATCACCGGCACCAAGGCCTGGATCACCCACGGCGGAGTCGCCGACTTCTACACCGTCCTGGCCCGCACGGGCGTGGACGGTCCGAAGGGAATCACGGCCTTCCTGGTACCGGGCGACGCGGCGGGCCTCACGGCTGCCGTCCCCGAGAAGAAGATGGGCATGAAGGGCTCGCCCACCGCCCAGCTGCACTTCGACGGCGTACGGGTCCCCGACACGCGCCGCATCGGCGAGGAGGGCCAGGGCTTCACCATCGCGCTGGCGGCCCTGGACGCGGGCCGCCTCGGCATCGCCGCCTGCGCGATCGGCGTGGCCCAGGCCGCGCTGGACGAAGCCGTGGTCTACGCGCTGGACCGCAAGCAGTTCGGCCACCCCATCGCGGACTTCCAGGGCCTGCGGTTCATGCTGGCCGACATGGCGACGAAGATCGAGGCGGGCCGCGCGCTGTACCTGGCGGCGGCGCGGCTGCGGGACGCGGGCAAGCCGTTCTCGCGGCAGGCGGCGATGGCCAAGCTGTTCTGCACGGACGCGGCGATGGCCGTCACGACGGACGCGGTCCAGGTGCTGGGCGGCTACGGCTACACGGCGGACTTCCCGGTCGAGCGTCTGATGCGCGAGGCGAAGGTGCTCCAGATCGTGGAGGGCACGAACCAGATCCAGCGCATGGTGATCGCCCGCCACCTGGCGGGCCCGGAGTCACGCTGACCGGGGGAGGGGCGGCCTGGCGGAGCTGACAGCGGGAGAGCCACTGACCGACGCCATCCTGAACGTGCTGTTCGCCGCCTCCTGGCCCGGGCACCGGGACGTGCCCTTCGGGCCGGTCCTGGCCCGCGGCCTGACGTGGATCGCGGCCTGACGTGGATCGCGGCGCGCCGCGACGGGTGGCTGACCGGCTACGTCAACGTCGCCCGGGACGCGGGCGCACACGCCTTCGTCCTGGACACCACGGTGCACCCGGACGAGCGCCGTCGGGGGGCTCGGCGTGCGCCTGGTCCGGGCGGCGGCCAAGGCGGCCCGGGCCGCGGGAGCGCAGTGGCTGCACGTGGACCACGAGCCGCGCCTCCGGCCGACGGCCGCGGGTCTGCTCGCGCTGTGACCTGTGCCGTGAACGGTTTCCGGCCGGTGTGGCGGCTCGCGGTGTGAGCGGTCAGCCGCCGAAGAGTGGGCCGGTCGGCCAGATGGGCGACGAGGCGATCTCGGACCACTCCGGATCGCGCCGTCCGGGCATGGTCCGGCCGTCTTCGGCCCAGCGGGTGAGCAGCGCGCTGTAGATGGGCGGGTCGGGAGTCTGCCGAACCGATTCTTCGTACCCTGCGGCCGGCGCCCGTCGGCGGCGCCCCACTCTCGGCGCGGAAGTCTCCATCGTGGTCATGCCGGGCCAACGCGCCGCCGGACCCACGGGTAACCCCGCCCATCCGTTCGACGCTTCCCCACGCCCCAGGTCACCGCCCTACGACTGCCCCTGCGCGGGCCTCCGCCCCGCGGTCGCCGCCGGGCGGTCGCCAACCCGCGGTCGCCACCCCGCGGTCACCACCCCGCGGTCACCACCCCGCGGTCGCCACCCCGCGGTCGCCACCCCGCGGCCTGAGCCGCCGGGGCTCGCCCCGCTGTCGGAGTCTTGACCGGTACTGGCCGCCATCGCCGCCCCGGACGGCAGGGCGCCGCACGACGTGTCTGCCTGACAGTTCGTGCCACAAGTCTGGTCCCGGCCCGGCAATCTGACGTACCGTCATTTTCGCCGCACGTACACCAGGTGTCATCCCTCGCGCCCTCACGGAGGTTCGCCATGCCCGCCGACCGGCCCGTATCGCTCGACGAATACCCCATCCACCAGGCCCCGTTGTCGATGAAGCACCTCGTCACCGGCGACCGCAACGCCTACGACCGCTGCATCTTCCACGTCTTCGACCACGCCGGCCGGGCCGTCCTCATCCTCGGACTCGGCGTGTACCCGAACGCCGGCGTCATCGACGCCTACGCCACCCTGCGCATCGGTGACGAACTCCTCGCCGTCCGCGCCTCCGACGCCCTCGCCGAGGACCGGATGAACCTCTCCGTCGGACCGCTCCGCATCACCGTCGACGAACCCCTCGAGCGGCTCACCCTCACCTGCGCCGCCGACCCCGCCGACCCCGACGGGCTCTCGTACGACATCACCTGGACCGCCGAGTTCCCCGCCGTGTGGGAGCCGCACCACACCCAGCGCCGCGGCGACCGCCTCATCCTCGAGGGCCGCCGCTTCGTCCAGGCCGGCAACGTCACCGGCACCATCCGTGCCAAGGGCGAGGAGTTCACCCTCGACGCCGCCGAATGGACCGGCACCCGCGACCGCAGCTGGGGCGTGCGCCCGATACCCGGCGAGGACGGCGGCCGCGCCGCCGAGGAGTACCGCCCCGAGGGTTTCCACTGGCTCTGGATCCCCGTCCGGTTCGAGGACCGCTTCCTCATGGTCATCGCCCAGGAGGACGCCGACGGCCTGCGCAACCTCAGCGAAGCCGTTCAGGTCTTCCCCGAGGGCAGCGGCCGTCACGACGTCCAACTCGGCTGGCCGCACACCGACATCCGCTACCGGTCCGGCAGCCGCCACCCCGAGAGCGCCGTCGTCCACCTCACCGACCCGGCGGGCCGCAAATCCCTCGAACTCGGTGTGGAGATCCTGAACTCCTCCCCGCTCGCCGTCGGAGCCGGCTATCCGCCCGCCTCCGACTGGCAGCACGGCAGCTGGCAGGGGCGCGGCTGGACCGACCGCCGCGTCTACGACCTCTCCGACCCGGCCGCCCACCCCATGGCCGCCTTCGGGGTCACCGACCACTCCGCCCGCTTCACCCTGGACGGCCGCACCGGCTTCGGCATCTTCGAACACGGCAGCTTCGGCCGCCACGACCCCAGCGGCTTCGCGGACTACAGCTCGGTGGCCCCGTAACCCGCCCCCCGCACGGGGAATCCGTAGCCACGCCACTTCACGCCAAGAGAAGGGGTACTCCCATGGCAGGACCGGCACCACGTCCCCGCACCTCCACCCGCGAACCCGAGGAACTCGGCCGGCGCCTCGCCGCCTGGCTGGACACCGAACTCCCCGGCGCGAAGGTCACCAACATCTCCGTGCCCGGCTCCAACGGCATGTCCAGCGAGACACTGCTCTTCGACATCGAGCACCCCGACGCCCCGATCCACGCCTGCGCGCTGCGCCTCGCCGCCGACCCGGCCGCCTACACGGTCTTCCCGACCTACGACATGCCCCGCCAGCACCGCGTCATGAGCCTGGTCGCCGCCCACACCGACCTGCCCGTCCCGCGTGTGCAGTGGCTGGAAGAGGACCCCGGACCGCTCGGAGCCCCGTTCTTCGTGATGGCCCGCGCCGAGGGCCGCGTACCGCCCGACGTGATGCCCTACACCTACGAGGGCAACTGGCTGCACTCCGCGACCGACGCCGAACGCGCCGCGCTGCAGGAATCGAGCATCGCGCTCCTGGCCCGGCTGCACGACCAGTTCCCGCCCGAGGAGGCGCGGTTCCTCCTCCCGGAGGGGGAAGGAAGTCCGCTGCGCCGTCACGTGGAAGCCCAACGGGCCTACTACGACTGGGTGGTGGCGGGTAAATCGCGGTCACCACTGCTGGAGCTGGCCTTCGACCGCCTCGAGGAGCTGTGGCCGGCCGACGAGGGCGGACCGGCCGTCCTCAACTGGGGCGACGCACGCATCGGCAACGTCGTCTACGAAGCCGACGGCTTCGCACCCGTGGCCGTCCTGGACTGGGAGATGGCGGCCTGCGCCCCGCGTGAGGTCGACCTCGGCTGGACCGTCTACCTCCACTGCTTCTTCCAGGACCTGACCGTCAGTTTCGGCCAGAGTGGCCTGCCCGGTTTCCTGCGGCGCGAGGACATCGAGCGACGGTACGCCGAACTCACCGGGCACACACCGCGGGACATGGAGTTCCACACGCTCTACGCCGCCCTGCGCCACGGCATCGTGATGCTGCGCATCGCCTACCGGCAGGCGCACTTCGGGGAGGTCGAGCTCCCGGCGGATCCGGACAGCCTGATCCTGCACCACGCCAGTCTGACCGCCATGGTGCAGGGAACGTACTGGTAGCCGGTCCGGCCGGACTCAGGCGGCCTGCGCGTGCTGGCGCATCTGCGGCAGCACCGCGGGCGCCGGCATCCGTACGGGACGCGAACCGGGGCCGCCGACGTGCGAGAACGGCTGCGTCCGCCAGTCCAGGCCCTGCGGCAGCGCGAGGTGCACGACGGGCTCCAGCTCCTGGGCCTCGCCGTCGGCGAATCCGAGGGTGGGCAGCGCGTCGGAGGCCGGCCGCCCGGTGCCCGCGCACACCGTGAGCCCGAAGGGGTTCCACGGGGTCAGGCAGAGGGCGTGCTGCGGCAGGTACTCCTCGTCCGCGACGAGGGCGATGGACTGGCCGCAATCGGGGCAGATCGCGTGGTGGATCTCGAATCCCTCGGCGTCCTCGAGGTAGTCGTCGTCGGCGTAACTGCTCTCGACGATTTCCAGGGGCTCCGGTTCGGTGCGACCGGCGCGCTTGGTGTTCAGCATGGATGTACTCCCCCTTGGGTGGGCCGGGCGGGCAGGTTCTTCGGCCACGGCCACCCCAAGCACTTCCCGTCACGCGGCACGAGTAACCACTTCCAGCCGCCGTACGCCCGCATACCCTTGTGGCCTTGGTCACATGCCCGCCGCAGGTGCCACCTCAATCCGTGGACACGGCTGTGCCTGAAGCGGTTCGGGGCCGTAAGTTGTGCGGCTATGAGCGCAATGGAGGAGCTGGACCGCCAGATCGTGGATCTGCTCGTACGGGACGGGCGGATGAGCTACACGGACCTGGGCAAGGCCACCGGACTGTCCACGTCGGCGGTCCATCAGCGAGTACGCCGCCTGGAGCAGCGCGGGGTCATCCGCGGGTACGCGGCCGTCGTCGACCCCGAGGCCGTCGGCCTTCCCCTCACGGCCTTCATCTCGGTCAAGCCATTCGACCCGAGCGCGCCGGACGACATCGCGGAGCGGCTGTCCGGGGTTCCGGAGATCGAGGCCTGCCACAGCGTCGCGGGCGACGAGAACTACATCCTCAAGGTCCGCGTCGCGACCCCGCTGGAGCTGGAGGACCTGCTGGGCCGCCTGCGCGCCCTGGCCCACGTCTCCACCCGCACGACGGTGGTCCTCTCCACCCCGTACGAGGCCCGCCCGCCCCGCGTGTAACCCCGCCGTGCCCGTCACCCGGCCCCGGCGGACCCGCAGGGCCGACCAGCCGTACCGCCCGCCGGGCCGAGCGGTGCGGGCGCCGCGCAAAAACAGGGAAACTGTCGGCATGACAGACCGCACCGCCGACTCCGCCACCGCCGCCGGAACCCACCGCACCGTCCTCCTGCGCGGCGGAGAGGTCCACAGCCCCGCCGATCCCTTCGCCACCGCGATGGTCGTCGAGCGCGGCCACATCGCATGGGTCGGCTCCGAGGGCGCCGCGGACGCCTTCGCGCAGGGCGTGGACGAGGTCGTGGACCTCGACGGCGCACTCGTGACGCCCGCCTTCACCGACGCCCACGTCCACACCACCTCCGCCGGTCTCGCCCTCACCGGCCTGGACCTCTCGGGGGCCGCCTCCCTCGCCGAAGCCGTCGCGCGCGTACGGGCGTACGCGGACAGCCGGCCCGCCGACCGGGTGCTCCTGGGCCACGGCTGGGACGCCGCACGCTGGCCCGAGCGCCGCGCTCCGCGCAGGCAGGAGCTCGACGAGGCCACCGGCGGCCGGCCGCTCTACCTCAGCCGCATCGACGCGCACTCCGCCGTGGTGACGACGGCCCTGCTCCACCTCGTCCCCGAGGCCCGCGGCGCCGCCGACGAGCCGCTGACCCGCGACGCCCACCATGCCGTGCGCCGCGCCGCGTTGGACGCGCTGACCCCGGCCCAGCGCGCGGAGGCCCAGCGGGCCGCGCTCGACCGGGCCGCCTCCCTCGGCATCGGTTCCGTCCACGAGTGCGGCGGCCCGGAGATCTCCTCCCCGGAGGACTTCACCGCCCTCCTGGAGCTGGCCCGCACCCACCCCGGCCCCCGGGTCTTCGGCTACTGGGCCGACCGGGACCTCGGCCGGGTCGCGGAGCTCGGCGCCGTCGGGGCCGCCGGCGACCTCTTCGTCGACGGCGCCCTCGGCTCGCACACCGCCTGTCTGCACGCCCCGTACGCCGACGCCGCGCACACCGGCACCGACTACCTCGACGCGCGTGCCGTCGCCGAACACGTCGCCGCCTGCACCGAGGCGGGCCTCCAGGCGGGCTTCCACGCCATCGGCGACGCCGCGATCACAGCCGTCGTCGAGGGGACCAGGGCCGCCGCCGACAAGGTGGGTCTCGCCCGGGTACGCGCCGCCCGCCACCGTGTGGAGCACGCCGAGATGATGACCCCGGCCACCATCGCCGCTTTCGCGGAGCTCGGCCTGACCGCCTCCGTGCAGCCGGCCTTCGACGCGCTGTGGGGCGGCGAGCAGGGCATGTACGCCGACCGGCTGGGGGCGGAGCGCGCCCGTACCCTCAACCCGTACGCCGCCATGCTCAAGGCCGGCGTCCCGCTGGCCTTCGGCTCCGACGCACCGGTCACTCCGCTCGACCCCTGGGGGACCGTCCGGGCGGCCGCCTTCCACCACACGCCCGCCCACCGCATCTCCGTACGGGCCGCCTTCGCCGCCCACACCCGCGGGGGCTGGCGGGCCCTGGGCCGGGACGACGCGGGCATCCTCGTCCCCGGGGCCCCGGCCGACTACGCCGTCTGGCAGACCGCCGAACTGGTGGTCCAGGCCCCCGACGACCGGGTCGCCCGCTGGTCCACGGATCCCCGCTCCGGCACGCCGGGGCTGCCGGATCTGACCCCCGGGGGCGAGCTTCCGGTCTGCCTGGCCACCGTCGTCGGCGGCCGGGAGGTATTCGTACGGCCACAGGGGTGATCCGGGGGGCCGTGGTTCGGTGAGGGCGGCCGGACCCGGATAGGTTCGGCCGGGTCCACCAAACCGGACGTCCGTACCGGACGGAGCCGTTCGCTCAGCCGCGCCCGCGCCTCGGGGGCGAGGGAAGGTTTCGCCGGACGGGTGTCCCCCCTGCTCCCAGGGAGTCCGGGGGCGGTGGCCTCGGATCGGGGCCCTGCGGTCCAGTAGACAACGGGCAGGTGACCCGCAGCCAGCGGGAGCCGGTCCGGCCCGAAGGACCGCGGGCCCCGATCGCTGTTCTAAAATCATCCCCTGCGAGCACGACGTACAGCAGGACGTACGGCAGGACGTGCAGGACGTACAGGACGTCTGAGAACGCCAAAGGGGAATCAGTGAGCGACGGCGGACAGCGAAGCCACGGACCGCTCGGTACGGCCTTGGTGATCATTCCGACCTACAACGAGGCGGAGAACATCGGGCTGATCACCGGCCGCGTCCGCGCGGCTGTGCCGGATGCCCACATCCTGGTCGCGGACGACAACAGCCCGGACGGCACCGGAAAGCTCGCCGACGAGCTGGCGGCCGTGGACGACCACGTCCACGTCCTGCACCGCAGGGGCAAGGAAGGGCTCGGAGCGGCCTATCTGGCAGGCTTCGCCTGGGGTCTGGAGAACGGCTACGGCGTCATCGTCGAGATGGACGCCGACGGCTCCCACCAGCCCGAGGAGCTGCCCCGGCTGCTCACCGCCCTGGAGGGCGCCGACCTGGTTCTGGGCTCCCGCTGGGTGCCGGGCGGCCGGGTAGTGAACTGGCCGAAGAGCCGCGAGATCCTCTCCCGCGGCGGGTCCACGTACTCCCGTCTGATGCTGGGCGTCCCGATCCGCGACGTCACGGGTGGCTACCGTGCCTTCCGCCGCGAGACCCTCGAAGGGCTGGGCCTGGACGAGGTGGCCTCCGCGGGCTACTGCTTCCAGGTCGACCTGGCCCGCCGGGCCGTGCGCAAGGGCTTCCGCGTGGTAGAGGTGCCCATCACCTTCGTCGAGCGGGAGTTCGGCGTCTCCAAGATGAGCAGGGACATCGTGGTGGAGGCCCTCTGGAGGGTCACCCAGTGGGGCCTGAAGGAGCACGCGGACAAGCTGACGGGCAAGGTCCGGGGCAGGTAGCGCCGGGGGTCCCGCACCCTTAGGGGATGTCCGGTACCTCCGGCTGAGGACGCTTTTACATCGGCCCAGGCACACTGGGGGTATGACGACCGGAGTTCCGACCTCTACGGCCCCCCGACGGCGTTCGCCCGCCCGTACGTTCCTCCCCCTGGCCGTCGCGGCCTGGCTGATCCTGGAGATCTGGCTGCTCAGCCTGGTCGCCGGAGTGGTCGGCGGCGGGGCAGTCGCCCTGCTGCTCGCGGGCGGTCTGGTGCTGGGTGCGGTGGTCATCAAGCGGGCCGGGCGGCGTGCCTTCAAGAATCTGACGGACACCTTCCAGCAGGCCCAGACGGGCCGCCAGCCCGCCCCGCAGCAGCCCGGCACGGGCAACGGCATGACCATGCTGGCCGGCCTGCTGCTGATGATGCCGGGCCTGATCTCCGACGCAGTGGGCCTGGTCCTCCTGATCCCGCCGGTCAGGGCCTGGATCGGCCGCCGCGCCGCCGGTTCCCTGGAGCGGAAGATGGCCTCCGCACCCGCCGGCACCCTCGGTGACGCCTTCCAGCAGGCCCGTATCCACTACCCGGACGGCAAGGTCGTCCAGGGCGAGGTCATCCACGGCGAGGTCGTCCGCGAGGACGCACCGCGGCGCCCCGGGCCCGCGTCGGGCGCCGACACCGGCTACCGGCCGCCGCTCACGCCCTGACTGAACCGCGGCCTGGCCGGCTTCCGGCCGGACTGCGCGGAGCAAAGCCGAGGGGCCCCGCCACACACTGTGTGGCGGGGCCCCTCGGCTTGGTGCTGTCCTACTGGTGTTGCTGTGCTGTGCTGTCGTCCGGCTGTCAGGCGGACTTGCGGCTGTCCCGCGGATGCACGGCAATGTTCATGGCGCCGGAACGCAGGACCGCAAGCCTTTCGGCCAGCACTTCCTCCAGCTCCTCGCGAGTGCGTCGCTCCATGAGCATGTCCCAGTGCGTTCGCGCAGGCTTGCCCTTCTTCTCTTCGGGCCCATCCCCGTCAACCAGGAGTGCCATGGCGCCGCACGCCTTGCACTCCCACTCCGGCGGAATTTCTGCCTCAACCGAGAACGGCATCTCAAATCGATGTCCGTTCTGGCATGCGTACTCCACCGCCTGGCGCGGGGCCAGATCGATGCCGCGGTCCGTCTCGTAGCTGGTAACCACGAGCCGCGTACCGCGGAGAGCTCGCTCACTCATGAATCGTGCCTCCCGGGCTTGTCGCCCACAGGACAGGTGTCGCTGTCGTCGTCATCCGGTCAACGTCCGGTCGGCGGTATAGATTCCCGCTCCGGGTCATGCGTCGCCCGTCGTACCGCCCCTTGTTGTACCCACCAGTGCCCGTTTTGTCACATCTGGCAGCAGATGTCACCCAACGTCTTCACTTCATGAGCACGCAGTAACGGTCCGCCTGGCAGGCCAAAGGCGTACACTACCGGCCCTTCGCTTGAACGTCGAAATCTGTTCCGAATTCGCTCGCCAGGGGTCCGTCGGACCCCAGGTCAGATCCGCTCGGGTACAGGATTCCCCGCCGCCTCCACCGCGCGCCGCACCGGCACTCTGGCGAGCAGCACGAAACCCAGTGCGAAGAACACCACCAACGAGATGATCGCGTCCCGGTAGCTGCCCGTGACCTGGTAGGTGAGCCCGAAAACGAGCGGTCCCACCCAGCTCAGACCCCGGTCGCTCATCTCGTACGCGGAGAAGTACTCGGCCTCCTTGCCCGCCGGGACCAGGTGCGAGAACAGCGACCGGGACAGCGCCTGGCTCCCGCCCAGCACCAGACCGATCATCGCGGCGAGTGCGAAGAACCACACCGGGGTCCGGGCCGGCAGGAAGTATCCGGCGGCCAGCGTCACCCCCCAGGCAGCCAGCGATCCGAGGATCGTCCGCTTGGCGCCGTACCGGACGGCCAGCCGGCCCATCCCCAGCGCACCGGCCACCGCCAGGATCTGGACCAGCAGGACGGCCACGATCAGCGTCGACTGCTCCAGCTCCAGCTCCTCCGAGCCGTAGACGGAGGCCTGGGAGATCACGGTCTGCACGCCGTCGTTGTAGATCAGGTACGCCAGCAGGAACGACAGGGTCAGCGGATAGCGCCGCATGTCCTTCAGCGTGGCCACGAGCTGCTTCCAGCCGCTCACCGCGGGCTCCGCCCCCGGTCCCGTCTTCCGGACCACGGCGCGGTCCCGCAGCCGCCGCAGCGGGACGATCGTGAAGGCACCCCACCACAGCCCCGCCGAGGCCAGGCAGATCCGTACGGCCTCGCCCTCGGAGAGCCCGAAGGAGTCGTGGCCCTGGTACACCACCAGGTTCAGTACGAGTACGAGGGCGCCCGAGGTGTATCCGAAGGCCCAGCCGCGCGAGGAGACGGTGTCCCGCTCGTCCGGCGTGGAGATCTGCGGCAGATAGGCGTTGTAGAGCACCATCGAGAGCGACAGGGCGGCGTTGGCGACGATCAGCAGCAGTCCGCCGAGCAGATAGCGGTCGCCGTTCAGGAAGAACATCCCGGTGGTCGCCGCCGCGCCCGTGTAGGCGGCCGCCGCCAGCAGTGGCTTCTTGCGGCCGCTGCGGTCCGCGATCGCGCCCACCAGCGGCATGATCAGGACGGCCACGAGCACCGACGCCGATACGGAGTACGCGAAGTACGAGCCCGCCCGGACCGGGATGCCCAGCGGGTGGACGTACCCCTCGGAGTCGGCGGCGGCCTTGGCCACCGCCGTCAGGTACGGGCCGAGGAATACGGTCAACACGCTCGTCGAGTAGACCGAGCAGGCGAAGTCGTAGAAGTACCAGCCGTGCTGCTCCCGCTTGCGTGCCGCCGCTGCCGCGGCGCCAGCGGCCCCGTCCCCGGACCGGGCCGGTCTGCCGTCCTCCGCCCCCGGTTCCGCGTCGTCCGTCGTCTGCGCACTCATCGGTGCCCCCTCGCTGGTCCCCGTACCGCTACGGACGCCGGCGGGCGTGAAGCCGTAAGGGCTCGTCAGGCCCAGGCTCCGCGCCGTTCCAGCACCGCGCGCAAGATGTCGATCCGGTCGGTCATGATGCCATCGACTCCCAGATCGAGGAGAGTCTCGATGCGTTCCGGTTCGTTCACGGTCCACACGTGCACCTGGAGCCCCCGCTCGTGGGCCGTCCGCACGAAGCGCCGGTCCACCACGCGGATGCCCCCCTGGGTCTCCGGCACCTGGGCCGCCACCGCGCCCGCCCGCAGCGCGGCGGGGATCGCGTACGACCGCAGCCGCAGCCCGAGCACCCCCGTGACCCCGTACGAGGTCGCCAGCCGGGGGCCGGCGATCTTCTGGGCCCGGGCCACGCGGCGCTCCGAGAACGAGCCCACGCACACGCGGTCCCAGACCCCGGCCCGGGCGATCAGGTTGACCAGCGGGTGCAGGGCGGACTCGTCCTTGATGTCCACGTTCCACCGGGCGTCGGGGAACTCCTCCAGGAGGTCCTCGAAGAGGGGGAGCGGCTCGGTCCCGCCGACCCGGGCCTCCCGGATCCGGCTCCACGGCAGTTCCCGGATGCGGCCCCGCCCGTCGGTCACCCGGTCCAGGGTGGCGTCGTGGAAGGCGACCAGTTTCCCGTCGGCGCTGGCGTGCACATCGGTCTCGAAGTACCGGTAGCCCGCGTCGGCGGCCCGCCGGAAGGCGGCGGCGGTGTTCTCCAGCCCGTCCGAGGCCCCGCCGCGGTGCGCGAAGGGGATCGGAGCCGGGTGGTCGAGATAGGGATGGGTAAGGCGTACGTGCGTCACCGCGGCAGTATGCCCGCTGTTCCCGCCGGGGTGGGAGCGCCCCCATGGCCGGCCGGTGAACGGCCCCGCGCACCGGGCCGCCGTTACCTGAGGATTGGTCCGTGGCACCCTGGACCGGCAGAATCAATCCAATACCGGCCCGTCCCGGGTCGGCAGAGGCCAATTCGATGAAAGTGGACCGGACGACATGGCGCAGTGGACCTCGGCCGTCGGTGCCGCACAGCTCGGCCGGCTCATCACCTCCCAGCAGGGGCGGGCCGCCGTGCCCGGCGCGCGGAAGCTGCCCGCGTACCGCTCCCTCGCCGACGGCATCCGTCTCCTGGTCCTCGAGGGCCGGGTCCCCGTCGCCGCCCGGCTCCCCGCCGAGCGGGAGCTGGCCGTCGTGCTGTCCGTGAGCCGCACCACCGTGGCCGCCGCCTACGAGGCCCTGCGCGGCGAGGGCTTCCTGGAGTCCCGCCGGGGCGCCGGCAGCTGGACCTCGGTGCCCGCAGGCAATCCGATGCCGGCCCGCGGGCTGGAACCCCTGCCGCCCGAGTCCCTCGGTTCGATGATCGACCTGGGCTGCGCCGCCCTCCCGGCCCCTGAGCCCTGGCTCACCAAGGCCGTCCAGGGCGCCCTGGAGGAACTCCCGCCGTACGCCCACACCCACGGGGACTATCCGGCCGGACTTCCCGCGCTGCGCCGCATGCTGGCCGACCGCTACACCGAGCGCGGCATCCCGACCATGCCCGAGCAGATCATGGTCACCACCGGGGCGATGGGCGCCATCGACGCCATCTGCAGTCTCTTCGCGGGGCGCGGTGAGCGGATCGCCGTCGAATCCCCTTCCTACGCCAACATCCTCCAGCTCATGCGCGCCGCGGGCGTCCGCCTGGTACCGGTCGCCATGGGCGAGGGGCTGAGCGGCTGGGACATGGACGTCTGGCGCCAGGTGCTGCGCGACTCCGCTCCCCGCCTCGCCTACGTGGTCGCCGACTTCCACAATCCGACCGGGGCGCTGGCCTCCGACGAGCAGCGGCGCGAGATGGTGGCGGCGGCCCGCTCGGCCGGCACCGTCCTGGTGGCCGACGAGACCATGATCGAGCTCCAGCTCGACCCGACGCTGGAGATGCCGCGCCCGGTCTGCTCCTTCGACCCGGCGGGCTCCACCGTGATCACCGTCGGCTCCGCCAGCAAGGCCTTCTGGGCCGGGATGCGCATCGGCTGGGTCCGGGCGGCCCCCGACGTCATCCGCAGTCTCGTCGCGGCCCGCGCCTACGCCGACCTCGGCACGCCCGTACTGGAACAGCTCGCGGTGGACTGGCTGATGCGGACCGGCGGCTGGGCGGAGGCCGTGGAGATCCGCCGGGACCAGGCCAGGGAGAACCGGGACGCGCTGGTGGCGGCGGTCCGCCGGGAGCTGCCGGACTGGGAGTTCCGGGTCCCGCTGGGCGGGCTGACCCTGTGGGCCCGCGCGGGCGGGCTGTCCGGCTCCCGGCTGGCCGAGGTGGGGGAGCGGGTCGGCGTACGGGTCCCCTCGGGGCCCCGGTTCGGCGTCGACGGGGCCTTCGAGGGGTACGTCCGGCTCCCGTTCACCGTCGGCGGCCCGGTGGCGGAGGAGGCGGCCGTCCGGTTGGCCGCCGCGGCCCGGCTGGTCGCCACCGGAGCGGGCGGTGGCGGGGCGGAGCCGCCGCGCACGTTCGTCGCGTAGGCATCGCGCAGCGGCAGGCTTCGCGCGGGCCGCGGGACCCGGTGGGCCCGTCGTGCCGGGGCCTTCGGGCCCACGGGCCTACGGGGCGTCCGCCGGCACCTCGGGGACCTCCGAGGCGTCGATCGCGGGCCCCTGCGCCTGGGCCGGCGGCTGGACGATGTGCAGCGGCTTGGTCGGCGTGACGTGGTCCGGGACGGGCTTGGGCGGAGCCTGCCGCTCGGGCAGCAGCTCCAGTACCGCCTGCCGGTACGCCGGGTGGGTGGCCTCGTCGTACGGGTCCGGCGTCGCCGGCACCTGCAGCCGGTGCACGGGACCGGCGCCGAGCCGGGCGTACCCGCGCCCCGGGGGCAGCAGGGCCGTGGGCGTGGTGTGCGGGGGCAGTCCCAGGACATCGGCGATCTGCTGGACCGCGGCGGCTCCGAGCACCACCCGGGCCCGCGTGTGCTGCCAGACCGCGTCGTGCAGCAGCTCCAGGTGGTCGAACTGCTCGGCCACCACCACGGTGATGTGCGCGGCCCGCCCGTGCCGCAGCGGCACCTGGAGCTGCGCGAGCGGGTCGGGGGCGCCCTCGGCGGTGGCCAGGTGGGCCAGCACGCTGGGCCGGTCGAGCAGGATCCACAGCGGGCGCCGGGTGTCCTCGGGCGCGGGCCGGCCGCCTTCGCGGGCCCGGTGGGTGGCGATCAGGCGCCGCTCGGTCTCACGGGCGGCCCACTCCAGGGTGGCCAGCGCCCCGGTCGGCCCGCACTCGACGGCGAGGACGCCGGCGCGGCCGGAGAGGCAGGAGTACTCGCCGCTGCCGCCGCCCTCCACGACCAGTACGTCGCCCCCGTGCCGCAGGGCCTGCAGGGCGATGGAGCGCAGCAGGGTGGAGGTGCCGCTGCCGGGCTGGCCGACGGCCAGCAGGTGGGGCTCGGCGGACCGGGCCCCGGTGCGCCAGATGACCGGCGGCATGTCGCGGGGCTCGTCGCCCTCCAGGACGGGCAGGGTGCGCTGCACGCTGCCCGGGTCGGTGAAGCCGAGCACGGTCTCACCGGGGGAGGTGACGAAAGGCTGGGCGGCGATGCCTGTCGGCAGCGCCGCCAGCACACTCAGGTCGAGCTGGTTGCCCTCCTCGTCCCAGTCGAAGAGATACTCCCGTCCGCGCCCGGACTTGGCGTGCAGCAGTGCCTCGATCCGGGCCCTCGACGCGGCCTCGCCATCGGTGAAGTAGGCCGGGTAGCGGATGTGGAGCCGGGTGACACGGCCCGCCTCGTCGAACTCGTAGCCGCTGAAGGCCTTGTCCCACTCGCCGCCGTGGGCGAAGAGCGGACTGGGGTCCTCCGGGATGGAGAAGTACGGCACGAGGGCTTCGTAGAGGGAGCCGAGGCGTTCGGTCTCGGCATCGCTGGGCCCGGTCTTCACCGGGGTGCGGTCGCGTCCCTGCCAGGCCGCCGCCGCCATGAGGGTGATCAGGGCGGTGAGGGGGCCGTAGGGGACGAGCGCGACCACGAGGACGCACGCGGCTCCCAGGAACAGCGCGGGACCACGCTTGTCCTTGGGGGTGTCGCACCATTTGCGCCGCCCGGCCGAGGCCAGGATGCGCAGGCCGCGTCCGATGGTGAGGAGCGGATGGAGGACGTCCGTGGCGCTGTCGGCGGCCGTGCGAGCGAAGTCGCGGCCCCGGGTCAGCGACACGGTGCCGCTGCTGAGGATGCGGGGAAGTGGGCGCCGGGCCACGGGCGTCTCCTGGAGTTGTGGGCGCTTCGGGTGCTTCGGGGGGTTGCCTGGGGGCGGGCGCTAGAGCTTGATCCCGCCGAGCAGGCTCGCGAGGCTCGCCGTACTCGCCGTGATGCTGGGGGCGATGGCCGAGCCGGCGAGGAAGAAGCCGAAGAGCGCGCACACGAACGCGTGCGTCAGCTTCATGCCGTCCTTCTTGAAGAACAGGAAGCAGATGATGCCGAGCAGGACGACACCTGAGATGGACAGGACCATGAGTCAGTTCTCCTGGTGGGTGGGGACAGTCACCATCAGTTCTTCCAGGCTCACAGCAAGTATCAATGCGATAAAAGGTGCATACGGGTGAATCCGGCAATCTTTCACTTGACCGGCCCATCCCGGCTGGCGCGCCCGGCACATCGGGGGGTGGGGGTCACGGGGTGATC
Organism: Streptomyces sp. NBC_00435; assembly: GCF_036014235.1. Lineage (GTDB taxonomy): Bacteria > Actinomycetota > Actinomycetes > Streptomycetales > Streptomycetaceae > Streptomyces. The sequence goes on along the minus strand of NZ_CP107924.1, from coordinate 1,468,181 downwards.
ATTGCCTCGGCCCGGGCCGCTCATGTGCAGGTCCGGGCGCTACTCTGGCGATTCACCCGTACGGATGCAGTGCCGTACGCGCCCCTGCCCGTGAAAGGCGGTACGACCGATGAGTGAGCACGTCGAGAACAGCTCCCAGGGCTCCCCGGACGTTCCCGACGAGGACGTCATCGAGCTGGCCACGAAGATCTTCGACCTCGCCCGGCAGGGTGAGACCGAGACCCTCGCCGCCTACCTGGACGCGGGCGTCCCGGCGAACCTCACCAACGACCGCGGCGACACCCTCGTCATGCTGGCCGCCTACCACGGTCACGCCGACGCCGTCACGGCCCTGCTGGCCCGCGGCGCCGAGGCGGACCGCGCCAACGACCGCGGCCAGACCCCGCTCGCCGGAGCGGTCTTCAAGGGCGAGGAGGCCGTCATCCGCGCGCTGCTCGCCGGTGGCGCCGATCCGAACGCCGGAACGCCCTCGGCCGTGGACACGGCCCGCATGTTCGCCAAGGCCGACCTGCTGGAACTTTTCGGAGCCAAGTAGTCCGTTTTTGGCCGTTCCTGGCCCGCCCCGTGACCGGTCCAGACCTCACGGGTTGGTCACGGCGGCCTTAAATGTGGTCGCGGCGCACAAACCGCCTGGGTCATCATGGCGTCGGATTCGATTCGCGGTCAGGGCGGACGGGCAGGAGCGGACAGGACACATCGGGTGTCCGACCCCCACTCCTGCCGGGGGACCGCCGCCCTGGCCGAGAAGCACCGACGAGAGTGAGAAGGCAATGGTCTACATCGAGCGGAACAAGACGGCGGACGTCCTCACATGCTGTTACGCGGCCCTGTGAATTCCGATTCCCGGTTGCGTCCCCAGCTTGATTTGAGGCCATTCCCATGTTCGAACCAGTCATAGCGCCAAGCGGCACCCTGCTCGGGCTCCTCCAGCGGGGCCGCGGCGACGGCACGCTGCACGCACTCGCGGCGCCCAGGGCACAGGCCCTCGAGGCGCTCGACCAGTGCGTGGCCGGCGATCCGCGCCAGGACTGGCAGGTCGAGAACCGCTCCTTGTACTACGCCAGGCTCTACCTGGACCTCGACGGCCCCCTGGGCGAGATCGAGGCCCACCTCTTCGGCGTCGACGACGTCCTCGACGAGGACGACAACCGTACGGGGCTCGCCCTGTCCGTCCTCGGCCACCTGGCCTCGTACGGCCGCGACGACGCGCTCATGCTGCTGCGCCGCTACGCCGCCACGGGCGCCAACTGGGCCTGGGCCCTGGACGAGCTCGCCCTGCGCGACGACGACGGGGGACTGCGCTCCCTGGCCGCCCCCGTCCTCGCCCGTTTCCCCGCCACCGCCGAGGGCGAGGCGCGGCTGGCCGCCGCCGTCCGTGACGCCTACGAGCCCAGGCCCTGGCGCCTGTGGGAAGAGGCGGCGGAGCCCAACGAGTACGCCGAGCGCCTGAGAGCCGCCCGCCAGCAGGGCTCCTTCGACCGCTGGCAGCGCCAGCTGACCCCGCGCGGCCCCCAGCCGGGCTGGGGCGTCCAGGCCGTCTTCGACTGGGCCGCCGACGGACTGCGCTGGGGCACCCCCCTGCACGTCCCGGCCGCGCGCTGCCTGGCCGCCGTGGCCGGGCCCGAGGACCGCTCCGCGATCCTCGCGGCCGCCGCCGGCGCGTCCGGGGAGGCCGCCCGCGCCACCGCACTGCACCACCTGGTCCTGGCCGAGCCGGAGAACCCGGCCGTACTGGACCTCGTCGAAGCCGCCGGCGACGAGCCCGCCGTAGCCGCCTACGAGCGCATGTGCGGCCCCGGAGCCGTCGAGCGGGCCCGGAGCTGGGTCCACCGCCCCGACGCCCTGGGAACGGCCGCCGCGACCCTCCTGGCCGCCCGGGGCGACGCCCCGGACGCACCCCTGGTACTCGGAGCCCTGCGCTCCACGGTCCGCGGCGCGGGGCCCGACTCACCGGCCCTGTTCGCCCTGGTCGACGGGGCCGGCCGGCTCCGGATCAGCTGCGCGGCGCCGGTGCTGCGCCACATCTACCGGGAGACGGCCTCGTCCCACCTGCGCGGCCGCGCCGCGCGCGCACTGGCGGCGACGGACCCCTCCTTCGCGGCGGGCTTCGCGGTGGAGTGCCTCTGGGACTGTGAGGAGACCACCCGCGAGGTGGCCGCCCGCCACGCCGAAACGGCCGACGCCCGCGTCGCCCCCCGCCTGCGCCGCCTGGCGGCGGATCCCGCGGAGGAAGAGGACGTGCAGTCGGCGGTCCGCAGCCGGATCGCGCCGGAGTCGGCCGTGTAGGGACGGCCGTGCAGGGACGGGGGTGGGCCCGGGGCGACCCGGGCCACCGCCCGCGCGGGAACCCGGCCGATTTTCTGTTCACCGCTGTACAACCCCCGGGGCGTACGACGTGTCGTACATGCGAACACGCATACGCCCAAGCCTTCGGGGAAAAGTTGAACACCACTCACCGTGCCGCCCGCCGCACCCGGCTGGCGCTCGTCGCCGGCGCCGCCGTGCTGGCGAGCGTGACCACTCCGCTCGCCACGGCTTCCGCCGTCACCCCGGCCGCGAAGACCAGTGCGCAGAACCCCGCGCCGGTGACCGTGGTCCAGGAAGGGTCGGGCGGCGTCGTCACCGGCGACGTCCCGGCGTCGAAGCTCCGTTTCACCGCCACGCTGCCCGCCGGCTTCACCGGCGACGTCAGGGCCCGGCTGGTCATGGACTACGCGCCCGAGGAGGGAACGGAGACCGCCCCGTGGGTGGCGGCCGGCCTCAAGGGCTCCACCTGCTCGCTGAACGGCGGCCCCGGCGCGCCGTGCACGTTCGTCAGTTCCGGGGTGTCGGGGCCGTTCGTCATCTCCCTCGACCTGCCCACGGCCACTGCCGTCCCGGGTACCGCGGGACGGACGCTCACGTGGGAGGTCCAGCTGAACGCGGCCACCCATCTGATCGGCGCCGCGGTCGGCACCATCGACCTGACGGACGCCTCCGGGACCGCCCTGGCCTCGGCCCCCATGAAGATCACCTTCCTCCCGGGGGTCGCCTCCACGCGCCCGACCTTCTTCGGCCGCGACGCCGCGGGTGTGCTGTGGCAGTACGAGTCCGACGGCCTGGAGGGCAGCGCCGCCTACAAGCCGCGCACCCGGGTCGGCGGTGGCTGGAACATCTACGACGCGATCACCCGGCTCGGCCGCACGGCCACGGGCAGTGACGTCAAGGGCGTGGGTGACGACCTGGTGGCCCGTGACGCCGCCGGGCAGCTCTGGCTCTACCAGGGCACCGGCAAGGCGGAGGCTCCGTTCAAGTCCCGCAAGCTCGTGGGCGGGGGCTGGGGTCAGTACACGTCCATCGTGGGCATGGGCGACTCCCGCCAGCGCGGGGTGAACGACCTGGTCGCCCGGGACCGCGACGGCGTCCTGTGGTTCTACCGGGGCACGGGCAACCCGGACCGGCCGTTCAAGGCGCGCGTGAAGGTCGCCGCCGGCTTGAACCAGTACACCCAGCTCGCCGCCTTCCCCACCGGCCAGATCCCCGGCGGTCTCCTGGCGAAGGACGCGGCCGGAGCACTGTGGTTCTACAAGCCCAACCAGTACGGCGACGGCCCCGACCCACTCGAGCCGAGGGAGCGGCTCGGTACCGGGTTCGGCTCCTTCACCGCCCTCGTCTTCGCCGGCGACAAGGACCGGCGCGGAGCCACTGAACTGCTCGCCCGTGACCGCGACGGCAACCTCTGGATGTACCCGGGCGCGTACAGGTCCGGACACGTCGTCCTCAGGGGCAACCGCGTCCTGGTCGGTAGCGGCTGGAACATCTACAACGCCCTGATCTGACCCGGGCGAAGAACTCGTTCACGGCCGTACGACCTCCGGAGTGCGCGACGCGATCGGCACCGGGTTCGGGTCCTTCACCGCCTTCACCGCCTTCGCCGTCGTCGGCGACAAGGCCGGGGCGGCCTGCGCCGGGGCGCCCCGGCGCAGGGGCGGGGGCGGTACGCCCTCACCGCCCCGCCGCCAGGACGAACCGCACCGTCAGGCCCGGCCCCGCCTGGGCCGCCGCGTCGAGGGCGGGGCCCGGCGGGACGACGCCGACGACCGGGTAGCCGCCGGTGACCGGGTGGTCGGCGAGGAAGACCACCGGCCGGCCGTCCGGGGGGACCTGGACCGCGCCCAGCACCATGCCCTCGCTCGGGAGTTCACCGCTCCGGGCCCGGACCAGCGGCGGCCCCTCCGTGCGCAGGCCGATGCGGTTCGAAGCGACCGATACGCGGTACTCCGCACGCAGCAGCCGCCCGGTCAGCGACCCCGGCGTGAACCAGTCGGCCCGTGGCCCCAGCCGCAGCGCGAGCACCAGTTCCGAGGGCGGACCCGGCGCCGCCGGGGCGTCCACCCCGGCCAGCGGATCCGCACCGGGCCGGCCCACCGGCAGCAGCGCCCCCGCGGTCAGGACCGGCGGGCCGAGGCCCGACAGCAGATCGGTCGAGCGACTGCCCAGCACCGGCTCGACCGCGAACCCTCCCCGCACTGCCACGTAGCCGCGCACTCCCGACTCCGCCCTGCCCACCTCCAGCTCCGCCCCGGCGCGCAGCAGGACCGGCGCTCCCCAGGCCACCGGGCGCCCGCAGACCCGTACCGCGCAGGGCGCACCCGTGACCGCCACCGTCACCGGACCGCCGACCGCCCGCAGCGCCACGCCGTCCAGGGTCGTCTCCAGGGCGGCGGCCTCCGGCGGATTGCCCAGCAGCCGGTTCCCCAGCGCGTGCGCCCCCGTGTCGAGGGCCCCCGACCGGGGTACGCCGAGGTGGGCGTAGCCGGGCCGGCCCAGGTCCTGGACGGTGGTCAGCGCGCCCGCCCGGACGACCTCCAGGGCCCTCAAACCGCCGCCTCCGCTTCGGTGAACCGCACCCGTGCCCCCGGCACGAACAGCGCGGCCGGCTCGCGCGCCGGATCCCACAGCACCGCTCCGGTGGAGCCGATCAGCTGCCAGCCGCCGGGGGAGGAGCGCGGGTAGACCCCGGCGTACTCGCCCGCGAGGGCCAGCGAGCCCGCCGGTACCGCCGTACGGGGCGTCGCGCGCCGGGGGAGGTGGAGGCGGGCCGGGAGCCCGGTGAGGTAGCCGAAGCCCGGGGCGAACCCGCAGAAGGCCACCCGGAAGGTGATCCCGCCGACGATGCCCGCCACCTCCTCGGGACGCACCCCCCACAGCCCGGCCACCTCCGCCAGGTCCGGCCCGTCGTAGCGCACCGGGACCGTCACCGGCGGCGGCCCGTCGGTGGGCGCGAGCGGTGCCACCTCCCAGCGGGAGATCCGGGCCGCGAGGGCGCGCGGCTCCCGTACGCCGTCCAGCAGCACGGTCCGGGCCGCGGGCACGATCTCCCGTACGCCGCCCAGCTCCCCCGCGTCCCGCCGGCGCAGCAGCTCCGCGTGGAGCGCGGCCACCTCCGCCGCGGAGTCCACCTCCAGCAGCAGTGCCCCGGCGCCCACGGCGAGCGCCCTCACGCGAAGGCCTCGATGCGGACCCCGGCCGCGCCCAGCGCCGTCCGGACGCGAAGGGCCAGGTCCGCCGCCCCCGGGGTGTCCCCGTGCAGGCACAGGGAGCGGGCGGCGACCGGGATCCGGGAGCCGTCGGCGGCCGCCACCGAGTGCCCGGCGGCCATGGACACCGCGCGGGCCACCACCGCGTCCGGGTCGTGGAGCACGGCGCCCGGCTCGCCGCGCGGCACGAGGGTGCCCGCGGGGGTGTAGGCACGGTCGGCGAAGGCCTCCGGCACAGCCGTCAACCCGGCCCGCCCGGCGGCGGCCAGCAGGTGCGACCCGGGCAGCCCGAGCACCGGGAGTCCGGCGGGCCCGGCCGCGAGCAGGACGCCGGCCACGACGGCAACGGCCTGGCCGGAGTCGTGCACGGTGCGGTTGTAGAGGGCCCCGTGCGGTTTCACGTACGACACCGCGGAACCGGCCGCCCTGGCGAAGACCTCCAGCGCCCCGATCTGGTAGGCCACCTCGTCGGCGAGCTCACCGGCCGGCACGTCCATGGCGCGGCGGCCGAAGCCCGCCAGGTCCCGGTAGGAGACCTGCGCGCCGATCCGCACCCCGCGCGCGGCGGCCAGCTCGCAGACCCGGCGCATGATGGACGGGTCGCCGGCGTGGAAGCCGCAGGCGACGTTGGCGCTCGTGACGACGGACAGCAGGGCCTCGTCGTCGGTCAGCGTCCACCGCCCGAAGCCCTCGCCGAGGTCGGCGTTGAGATCGATCACGGGGGCGGCCGCCGGGGTGTCCGGCGTGATCGTGCAAGCCATGCGGTGAGCGTAGAACAGGGCGCAGGACGGGCGCGGCCGGGGCGCGGGCCGGGCTCGGGCCGTCCACCGGGTGGATCGGGCGAACCATCCCGTTTGGGATGTTGTCAGGGTCAGCGCCTAGTCTTTGCCCGTGACTCTCCCCGCCCCGGCGAAGACCCTTCCCTCCCCGGCGCCGGGCCCGGCCGCCGACGAGGGCCTGGCCCGGCGGCTGCGCGCGCTCGCCTGCACCGCCCCGCTGCACGACCTCGACGTACGCAAGGCCAATCTGGCCGGCGAGTACGGGGTCTACGCGATGGCGGAGGTCGCGCTCTCCGCGATCGACCTGGTCACGCTCAACATGGACTTCGACACGGGCGCCGACCACGAGCAGATAGTGGCCAGGCTGCTGCCGAGGGTCGCCGCCCAGGCGCCGGCCCGTCCGGCGGCCGAGCACGAGCGGGTCGCCCGCTGGGTGCTGGAGAACCTGATCAACGTCGGCAGCGTCGACCGCGGATTCCGGGCGATCTACGGCACGTTCGGGCCGGACGGGGTGTACGTCCGCCGGGACTACGACTTCAAGCTGATCGAGGAAGTGCCGGGCTACGGCGGCGCGGTCTACCTGCGCACGACCGACGAGGCGGTCAACGTCCTGGTCGGCGCCCTCGACACGGACGTCACCAGCGCGCAGATCGCCGCCGAGGTCAAACTGGAGGTCCTGATCAGCCGGGGCCGGCTCGCCGACGCCCAGCTCGCCGCCGAACAGGCCCGCTACCGCACCGTCCAGTACGCCGAGACGCTGCGCCGCACGCTGGACGCGACCCGGCGCAACGTTCGGGCCGTGGACTGGCTGGTGACCGTCCCCGACATGATCGCCGAAGCCCTCGACCACGTCGCCGACCGCTACCGCCACGAGAACGCGATCCTCACCAACATCCGCAGGACGAGGGACGAGGCGGAGGAGCCGGACAACAAGCGGCGCGCCGCCGAGCTCGTCGACATCGTCAAGGACTGCATCCGCCGTCACACGCAGCTGCAGTCCCGGCTGCTGGACGCCGGCCCGCTCTTCCGCGCCGAACAGGACCGCCAGGCCTTCGCGGCGCCCGCACCGCGTTCCGGGATCGACCTGTACGGGCAGCTCGTGGCCCCGGTGCTGCCGCTGCCGGTCGCCCAGGCCTCCCGGGTCACGGACGCCTTCTTCGCGGCGGGGGCCGGACTGCGGACCCCGGTCTCGGTGCGCGTCGCGGACCTGGTCGAGATCCTGCTGACCCCGCCCGTGGAGCGGGAGCACCTCGGCGTCGAGATGCCGGAGCCGGACCTGATCGCCACCCCGGACGACAGCCGCTTCAGCGAGGAGCAGCTCGCCGCCGCGATGGAGCTCCTGGAGCTCCCGTACGAAGCCCCGCGCCGGCTGTCCGGCCTCCTGGCCGAGGCCCGCCGCTCCGACCCGGAACTGCCCTACCTGGTCGCCCTGCTGGCCGTGCACGCGGCGAGCCCGGCGGTGGGCACCGCGTACCGCCAGGGCGAGGAGCGGCTGCTGTTCGCGGTGGACGACGGCACACAGCTCGAAGACCCGGAGTTCGGCGGCGCGGACCTCATCGTCGGCACCGCCCTCCTGGACGCGGCGGCCATGACGGCCGACCGCACGGAGGCGGCATGACCGCGCCCGGGCCGGCCCGCGGCCCCGCACCCGCCCGCCGCTCGGCCCCCGCACCGGCCCGCGGCCCGGCCCCCGCCTCCGGGAAGGGGCGGGGCGGGGGAAACCCCTCCCCGGCCGGAGCCGGGACCGGGACCGCCGGGCCGTACCCCGCACCCACCCGCGACACCAGCAATCGCACCCGCACCCGCACCCGCGGGACCCGCACCGCCGAGGAGACGTACCCGTGAGCGACCACCACGCCGAGCACCCCGCGTGGAGCGAGCCCGTCGCGCAGCCGGTCCCGGCGCAGGCTCCCGGCCAGGGGCCGGCCGTGACCCCGGCGGACGCCTCGGACGCGGCCCGGCTCGTCGCGTTCGGGCTCCAGCCCAAGCTGCTGCCCGCCCGCGACGCCGAGTACGCCGAGCTGCTGCGCCGCTACCGCGAGGACCCCGCCTTCGGCCGGCTCGCCGACGCGGTCGCCACCGGCCTCGGCCTGGTCGTCCTGGAGGTTTCCCCCCGCGCCGGCATGGCCGTGGCCGCCGACGAGGACTCCGTCTTCGCCGTCCGCATGGGCGACTACGCCCGCCGCACCACCGCCGACTCCGCGGACCGCTTCCTGCACGGCCTCGCCCACCTCGCCGTCGCCGCCCTCGCCTTCCCCCGCCCCGAGGACCTCGCCGACGACGGCTACATCGGCCGGATCACCGTCAACGGCGTCGACGCCTTCGTCCGCCAGACCTGCCGCCGCCTGGAAGAGCGCGCCGAGGAGCTCGGGGAGAACACCGACCCGGCCTCCGACGCCCCCGGCCTGGAAGCCGCCTGGCGGGTCTACGCCCGCCGCAGCGCGACCGGAGCCACCAAGGACGCCCGCCGCCTGGCCGGTTCCACGACCGGCATCGTCGGCAAGGCCGCCGCCTTCCTCACCGACTCCGGGTTCCTCCAGCGCACCGGGGACGAAGCCGGGGGCACCTACCGCACCACCCCGCGCTACCAGCTGCAGGTCCGCGACATGGCGGGCAGCGCGGCCATGGCCGAACTGCTCGAGCTCGGAGTGGTCCCCGTCAGCGACGGCTCCGCCAGCCTCCTGCCCCCGCCCGAGGGCGACGACCTGGAGCTCGCCGCCGACGCCGGCCTGCCCTTCCACGCCTAGCCCGCGCCCAGAGCCCCGTACCCGCAACCCGCAGACCTACCAGAGACCGCGAGAACCCGCCGCCATGTACGAGCTGTCCCGGATCCGCCTCTACTCCATCGGGCCCGCCGGCGCACGCTACGCCGACACCGTGCTCGACCTGCGCGGAGTCGGCGAGCCGGTGCCCCACCCGGCGCCCGCGCAGGCGGAGTTCTTCGAGGACGAGCCCACCGGCCCGCCGCGCCGCCCCGCGCCCGCCGGCGTGCTCTTCCTGGAGAACGGCGGCGGCAAGTCGGTCCTGCTCAAGCTGATCTTCTCGGTGATGCTGCCCGGCCACCGCAACACCCTCGGCGGGGCCAGCTCCGGCGTGCTGCGCAAGTTCCTGCTGGCCGACGACTGCGGGCACGTGGCCCTGGAGTGGCAGCACACCCAGACCGGCGAGTGCGTGGTCGTCGGCAAGGTCAGCGAGTGGCGGGGCCGCCAGGTCTCCAACGACCCGCGCAAGTTCGCCGAGGCCTGGTACTCCTTCCGCCCCGGTCCGGGGCTCAGCCTGGACAACCTCCCGGTGGCCGAGGCCACTTCGGTCCGCCCGCCCGTCGAGGGCGTCTCCGGAGCCCAGGGGCGGCGCCGCACCATGAAGGGCTTCCGCGACGCCCTGACCGAGGCCGGCAAGGCGTACCCGCACCTGGAGGTGTACTTCGAGGAGATCCACGACCGCTGGAACGAGCACCTCACCGAGGTCGGCCTCGACCCCGAACTCTTCCGCTACCAGCGCGAGATGAATGCCGACGAGGGCGAGGCCGCCGGCCTCTTCGCGGTCAAGAAGGACTCCGACTTCACCGACCTGCTGCTGCGCGCCGTCACCGACACCCGCGACACCGACGGCCTCGCCGACCTCGTCCACGGATTCGGCAACAAGCTCGGCCGCCGCGCCGAGCTGATGGCCGAACGGGACTTCACCGCGGGCTCCGTGGACCTCCTCACGAAGATCGTCGAGGCGGCGGAGGCCCGTTCCCGCCTGCGCGACGTCCACGCCGGCGCCGAACGCCGTACGCGTTCCCTCGCCCGGCGGCTGTCCGCCCGCGCGGCCGCGGAGCGCGGCCGCGCCGCCGACCTCGCGCAGCGGGTCACGGGCGCCGCCCACGAGGTCACCGCCGCCGAGTCCGCACGCTCCCGCAGCGCCGCCGTCTCCGCCGAACTGGCCTACCGGCACGCCTCGCTGGCCCTGACCGTCGCCGACAGGGCCGCCGCCGCCCAGCGCCGCGAGCTCCTCGAGGCCCGCACCCTGCACTCCGCCTGGCAGGCCGCCGAGCACGTCCTGCGCCACCGCGCCGCCGCCGACCGCTCCGCCCGGGTCGCCGTCGCGATCCTGGAGGCCGAGCGCGACGCCGCCCCGGCGCTGGCGGCCCGCGCCACCGCCGCCACCGAGCTCGTACGGGCCCTGCACTCCGCCGCCGAGCAGGGAGAGCGGGCCGCCAACGAGGAGGAGGAGCGCTCCGGCGTCCTCCAGGAGACCGGCGAGGCGGCCCACCGCGACGCCACCGCCGCCGCCACGGCCGCCCAGCGGGCCCGCAGCGAGGCCGAGCACCTGCGCGCCCGGCTCACCGAGGTCCAGCAGGAGACCGCCGAGGCCGTACGGGCCGGCTGGCTCGACGACTCCGCGCCCGACGCCGACCCGGCACGCGCCGCGCTGGCCGCCGCCGACGCCGAGAAGACGGCGGTGGCCGCCTGGGACGAGTCCCGCGAGGCCGCCCGCGGCGCGGCCGAGGCCGCCCGCGAAGCCGCCGCGGCGGAGTCCCGCGCGGAACTCACCGCCGCCCGCGCGGCGGACGCCGCCGACGCGGCCGAGGCCGCCCACGACGCGGAGTACCGGGCCGCGGAGTCCCTCGCCGGGGCCCCGCGCCTGGCGGACCTGCTGGGCCTGCCGTCGGCCCCCGGAGCCCCGCTCCCGTCGCTGCGCGCCGACGCCGGTACGCGGACCCCCGCGGCCGGGTCCGACGCCCCGGGCCCCGGCCGGCCCACTGCCGCGGAGCCCTCCGGTGACACGGGCGGGCTCACCGTCGCGGACCTGGACCGGGGCGCCGATGACCTGCGCACCCTGCTGACCGACGGGGTCGCCGCGGCCGAACGCCAGCTCTTCGAGCTGCGCACCGCCGCCGCCGACGACTCCCGGATCCTCGGGGCCCTCGGTGACGGCGGACTGCTGCCGCCCGGACCCGATGTGCTCGCCACCGTCGAGTACCTCGGTGAGCACGGCATCCCGGCCCTCCCCGGCTGGCGCTACCTCGCCCAGTCGGTGGACCCGGCCGACCACGCCGCCGTCCTCGCGGCCCGCCCCGAACTCGTCGACGGCGTCGTCATCACCGACCCCGACACCCACGCCAGGGCCCGCGAAGTCCTCGCCGGCGCCGCCCTGCTGCCCCGCTCCACCGTGGCCGTCGGCACGGCCGCGGCCCTGCTCGCGCCGGTGCCCGCAGGCGATCCGGACTCCGCGGTGTCCAACATCTTCATCGTTTCGCCGAACCCGGCCATGCACGACGAGCACGCCGCCGACGAGGAGCGCCAGGCGCTGCGGGCCCGCGCCACCGACCGCGACACCGAGATCCGCGAGCTCGCCGCCCGCCTGTCCGGCGACCGCGAGCTCGCCGCCCGGCTCGCCTCCTGGCGGACCGGCTGCCCGTCCGGCCGCCTCTCCGAGCTCGCGGAGCAGGCCGCGGCCGCCCGTACGTTCGCCGAGGAGACGGAGGCCGAGCTCGCCGAGGCCCGTACCGTCCGCGCCGAGGCCGACGAGGCCTCCGCCGACGCCACCCGCGTGCGCGACGAGCGGCAGGACACCGCCCAGCGCGCCCGCCGCGTCGCCGACGCCCTCGCGGGCCTCGCCCACCGGCTGCGCGAGCGCGCCGGCTGGCAGGCCAGGCTGCGCGAACTCGCCGACGACGCCGCCGAGTCCGAGGCCCGAGCCGAGGTCTGCCTCGACCGGGCCCGCGCGGCCGACGAGGACCGCCGCGCGGCCCAGCGCACCGCCGACGACGCCCGCCGCACCGCCCGCGCCCTGCGCGCCGAGCGCGCCGAGATCGCCGGAGCCCCCGATCCGTTGCCCGAGGGCGACGGTACGGCCAAGGCGCCGCTCCCCGCCCTTCGCGAGGCCTACCGCGCCGCCTCGCAGCTCTACGAGAAGGTCGGCGTCGGCGCCGACCTGCGCTCCGAACAGGCCCGCGCCGAGAGCGACGAGAGCGTCGCCCTCGCCGAGCTCGACCGCCTCACGAACAAGGTCCGTACCCGCGCCGCCCAGCTCCTCGAGGGCACCGACGGCGCCGACGGCCCCTCCCGGCAGGCCGCGGCGGCCCGCGCCGAGGCCCTCGTGCAGATGCTGGAGACCCGCGCCTCCACCGCGAGCGAGCAGCTCGGCCGGCTGCGCGGCGAGGCCGAACGGCACGCACCCGCCGAGGGCGAGGCGCACACCGAACTGCCCGAGGAGCTGATCCCGGAGCACGTCGAGGACGCCCAGGCCATGCTCCGCACCGCCACCGCGCAACTCGGCGCCCACACCGCCGCCGTGGAGTCCGCCCGCGCGGCCCACGCCGACCTGCTCCGCGCCCACCGCACCGCAGAGGAGGGCGCGGGCGGCTTCGAGGAGACCGCGGCCATGCTCCGGGACCTGCTGCGCGACCACACCCACCAGGAGGACGAGCAGGAGCCGGTGGCCCACCCCGGCAGCCTTGAGGAGGCCCGCCAGTCGGCCACCGAGGCCCGGCGCTCGCTACGGGGCTGCGCCGCCGACCTCTCGGCCGCCGAGGCCGCCGTCCGCGAGGCGAGCGACATCCTGGTCCGCCACGCCAACGCCAACCGCTACGAGCAGGTACGCACCCCCGCGCGCCAGCAGATCCGCGAACTGCCCGCCTCCGCCCTGCCCGAGCACGCGGCGGCCTGGGCAGTCGCCTTCGCCCCCCGGCTGCGCGTGCTCACCGACGAGCTGGCGCAGCTGGAGCGCAACCGCGACAGCATCGTGGACCGGCTGCGCGGACTCGTGGAGTCGGCCCTGGCCACCCTGCGCTCCGCCCAGCGGCTCTCCCAGCTGCCCGAGGGGCTGGGGGAGTGGTCGGGCCAGGAGTTCCTGCGCATCCGCTTCGAGGAGCCCGACCAGGCCACCCTCACGGAGCGGCTCGGCGAGGTCATCGACGAGGCGACCCGCGCCGCGGTGAAGAAGAACAGCACCGCCTCCTTCGGAGAGGGCCGCCGCGACGGCATGTCGCTGCTCCTGCACGGGGTCCAGGCGGCCCTGGAGCCCAAGGGCATCGCGGTGGAGATCCTGAAGCCGGACGCGGTGCTGCGCGCCGAGCGGGTCCCGGTCGGGCAGATGGGCGACGTCTTCTCCGGCGGCCAGCTGCTCACCGCCGCGATCGCGCTCTACTGCACGATGGCGGCGCTGCGCAGCAACGACCGTGGCCGCGACAAGCAGCGGCACGCGGGCACGCTCTTCCTCGACAACCCGATCGGGCGCGCGAACGCCACGTACCTGCTGGAACTCCAGCGGGCCGTCTCGGACGCGCTCGGCGTCCAGCTCCTGTACACCACGGGCCTGTTCGACACCACGGCCCTCGCCGAGTTCCCGCTGGTCATCCGGTTGCGCAACGACGCCGACCTGCGGGCGGGGCTGAAGTACATCAGCGTCGAGGAACACCTGCGCCCCGGCCTGCCCCAGCAGTCCCCGGAGGAGGAGACGATCCACGGCGAGATCACGGCGACCCGTATGTTCCGCCGCGGCGCCGTTTCCTCCTGACCGTTTCTCCTGCCCGGCTCCGCGGGCTTCGGCTCCGCGCGCTGCGGCCCCGCCGGAGCCCGGGGCCGTGGGCGGGTCGAGCCGCCCGCCCGCGCGGGCCCCGCGCCTCAGCCCCGCCCGGTGCCGGACGGCGGCGGCCAGATGCCCGACGCCTCGCCGCGCGCCGGTACACGGGGCGGCGGCGGGGGCGCCGACCGGGCCTCCCGGCGGGCCCGGCGCCGCTCGCGCCGCCGCCCCCGCGCCGTGCTGCTCGGCTCCGAGACGACTCCGTGGCGCTGGTTCCACATCTGCCGGGTGATCAGCACGTCCAGCACGCCCCAGGTGGCCACGACCGTCCCCGCTATCGCGCCGAGCGACAGCGGGAGGGCCAGCCAGGAGCCGGTGACCGTCAGGAAGAAGGAGATCGTCGCGTCCGTCAGCGTCACGGCGACTATCAGTACCGCGCGCACGGCGGAGCTCCGCACCGGGTCCGGCATGCGCCGCCGCCCCGTGGGCTGGTCCACCCACAGGGCTCCTCCAGGCGCCGCTGTGTTCCCCGCGACACCGCCCTCGAACTTCTTCGCCATGGTCCGCACCTCCCCTCCACACGGCCGGTCATGCCTGCCCCGAACAGGTAGACGTACGAAGGGGCCCGGAGATTCCCGGATCCCGGACGTGCCCGGAGCCCCCGAACATCGCGGAACGAAGAATTCCAGCCATCCATTCCGATGCGGGAGCTGACACCCCACCAGGTGTCATCTGCCACATATCGGGCCGCACTTCACCGGAACTATCGGACAACTCGTGATCTTCGTCCCGGACTCCGGCCGAAAACGTCCGGACACGCCTTCGAAGGTTCGCCGTGGCAGTAGTAGGCTCACGCCGTTTAAATGACGGAACACCAACCCCCGACAACGGGGTTGAGCTGGGGGAGGCTGGGGAGGCCATGCGCTTTCGCGGGAAGTCCATCCGCCGGAAGATCGTGGCGTTGCTCCTTGTGCCGCTCGTCTCCCTGACCGCCCTCTGGGGCTTCGCAACGGTGATCACCGGCCGCCAGGCCGTCCAACTGCTAGGCGTGGCCTACGTCATCGACAAGGTCGGCTACCCCGTCGAGGACGTCGTCCGGGTCATCCAGAAGGAGCGCCGTCAGACCCTCGTGGTCATCGGCGACCCCCGGGCCTCCGCGGCCACCGCCGAGTTGGTCAAGCGCCGCGCCGCCACCGACGAGGCGGTCGAGAGGATCACCGCCGACGCACGGGACGCCGACGTGGTCGACGAGCTCACGCCGTCCGCCGCCCAGCGCCTGAACTCCATCCTCGAAGCCTTCCACGGCATCGGCGCGCTGCGCGGAGCCGTCGACGGGGGCTCCCTGGACACCAACCAGGCGCTGGAGCTCTACAGCCGGCTCGTGGACCCCTGCTACGAGTTCCTCATGAACCTCCACGCGCTCCAGAACGTGGAGATGGACAAGCAGGGCCGAGCCCTCGTCGGCGTCACCCGCGCCCGCGAGACGCTCTCGCGCGAGGACGCCCTCGTCGCCGGAGCCCTCGCGGCCCGCAACGTCACGCTGTCCGACGTGCGGCACGTCTCCGACTTCGCCGCCAACCGCAAGCTGCTCTACGAGTTCAACCTCGCGATCCTCCCGGCCGCCGACCGGGAGCAGTTCGAGCAGTACTGGAACAACCCCGAGAGCCGTGCCATGCGCGAGGCGGAGGAACGGTTCATCGCGCAGGGGGCGAGCCACAACCCCCGCAACGTCACCGCCGCCCAGTGGGACGAGGCCACGCGCAAGGTCCTCGACGACCTCGCCACCATGGGCACCGCCGCCGGCGACCGCTACCAGAAGCGCGTCGAGCCCGTCGCCATGAACGTCCTCGTCCAGGCCGCCGTCGCCGGGATCCTCGGCTTCATCGCCCTCATCGTCTCCCTCGTCCTGTCCGTACGCATCGGCCGCGAGCTGATCCGCGACCTCTCCCGGCTCCGCAAGGAGGCCCACGAGGTCTCCGGCGTCCGCCTCCCCGGTGTCATGCGCCGCCTCGCCGCCGGCGAGCACGTGGACCTGGAGACCGAGGCACCCCGCCTGGAGTACGAGAAGGACGAGGTCGGCCAGGTCGGCCAGGCGCTCAACACCCTCCAGCGCGCGGCCGTCGAGGCCGCCGTCAAGCAGGCGGAGCTCCGCCGGGGCGTCTCCGAGGTGTTCGTCAACCTGGCCCGCCGCAACCAGGTGCTGCTGCACCGACAGCTCACCCTGCTCGACACCATGGAGCGGCGCACCGAGGACACCGAGGAGCTCGCCGACCTCTTCCGCCTCGACCACATGACCACCCGCATGCGCCGGCACGCCGAGGGCCTGGTGATCCTCTCCGGCGCCGCGCCCTCCCGCCAGTGGCGCAAGCCCGTCCAGCTGATGGACGTCGTACGGGCCGCCGTCGCCGAGGTGGAGGACTACGAGCGCATCGAGGTACGCCGGCTGCCGCGCCTGGGCATCGGCGGCCCGGCCGTGGCCGACGTCACCCACCTCATCGCCGAACTCCTGGAGAACGCCACCGTGTTCTCCCCGCCGCACACCGCGGTCCAGGTCCTCGGCGAACGCGTGGCCAACGGCTTCACCCTGGAGATCCACGACCGGGGGCTCGGCATGACCCCCGAGGCACTGCTCGACGCGAACCTCCGGCTGGGCGAGACCTCGGAGTTCGAGCTCTCCGACACCGACCGCCTCGGCCTGTTCGTGGTCTGCCGCCTCGCGCAGCGCCACGACGTCAAGGTCCGCCTGCAGACCAGCCCCTACGGAGGCACCACCGCGGTGGTCTTCCTCCCGTCGGCCCTGCTCACGGAGGCTCCCGAGACCAACGGCACCGGCATCCGGCTGGCCGGCGGCAAGGTGGGCAACGCGGGCGGCTCCGCCCGTCCCGCGGCGGTCGGCGGAGCGGCCGCCGGCCGCCGGCTCCCGGCCGGCGCCGAACTGCGCGGCCCCGTGGAGCTGGAGGCCCCGGTCGGCATGCTGGGGCTGGACGAGCCCGTCACGGCCCTGGAGGACGCCTCCAGCGGCGTCGCGGGCACCGTCGGGGCCGGCGGAGCCGCCGGGGTCTCCGGGGCCAAGGGGCGGCCCGTCATGGCCACCCTGGACGACGAGACCCCGCCGAACGGTACGTCGCGCAGCTCCCTGCTCGGCCTGCGCCCGGCCGGCCGCCCGCACGCGGAGCGGCACACCGAGCGCGGCGGGCCCTGGAAGGGCGACCGCTCCGCCGACCGCATGGGCGACCGGTCCGTGGACGGTTCCGCCGACCGCGCGGGACTCTGGAAGGGCGACCGCTCCGCCGACCCCGCCGCCGACCGGACCGGCGCCCGGCTCGCCGACCGCGACGCGGGCCGCGACCGCCGCGAGCGGGAGCCCCTGCCGCCCACCGGCCCGGTCCGCCTGGAGCCCGCACGCGCGGACTCCGGCCGCCCCGACGGCCCGCGCGCCCAGGGAGCCGTCCCACTGCCGCGCCGCCGACCCACCCCGACCCTGGTCGCCGAACACGGCCGCCGCGTGGAGCCCCGCCCCGTCTCGGCGGTCCCGGACCCCGTGCCGGACGGCGCCGAACCGGGTCGGGGACCCGCCGGCCCGGTCAGGGCCACGACCCTGCCCCGCCGGATCCGCCAGGCCAGCCTCGCGCCCCAGCTCAAGGACGCCCCGGCCGCCGCGCCCGCCGGAGCCGCCGCCGACCCCGGAGCGGACCGCGACGCGGCCGACGTACGCCGCCGCATGTCCGCACTCCAGCGCGGCTGGACGGCCGGCCGCGACCAGCACGCGCGCCAGCAGGCGCAGCAGGCCGGACCGCACGCGCAGCAGGACGCGCGACAGGACGCACAGCGGAACCCGCAGCAGGACGCACGGCACCAAGCACCGCACCAGTCCGGAACCGAGGCCGGCACCCCTGCCGCCAGTGGTCCCGGATGCGAGAACGAAGGGGACGGTCGATGACCGCACCGCAGTCCGGCAACGACACCAGGGGCCGCGGCTCCGGCCCGCTCAACTGGCTCCTCGACGAGCTCGTCGACAAGGTCGGATCCATCCGCAAGGCGGTGGTCCTCTCCGGCGACGGCCTGCCCACCGGCACCTCCAACGACCTCACGCGGGAGGACGGCGAGCACTTGGCGGCCGTGGCCTCCGGCTTCCACAGCCTCGCCAAGGGCGTCGGCCGCCACTTCGAGTCCGGCAAGGTCCGCCAGACCGTGGTCGAGCTCGACGAGGCGTTCCTGTTCGTCATGGCCGCCGGCGACGGCAGCTGCCTGGCGGTGCTCGCCGACGCCGACTCCGACGTCGGCCAGGTCGCGTACGAGATGACCCTCATGGTCAAGCGCGTCGGTGACCACCTGGCGACCGCCCCGCGCACCGGGCTACCAGCCGGAGGGTGAGTCGGACGGCATGAGCGATCCAGGCCAGGACCACCCGGCCCGCACCCCCGACGCCACTGCCGGCCAGTGGTTCGACGACGACGCGGGTCCCGTAGTGCGTCCGTACGCGATGACCCGCGGCCGGACCAGCCACGCCGGCCAGCACCGGCTCGACCTGATCGCGCTCGTGGTCGCGGAACCCGCGGCCGACGATCCGGTCTGGGACGCGACCCTGTCCCCGGAACACGCCCACATCCTCGGGCTGTGCCGGCGGCGCCCGCAGTCCGTCGCGGAACTCGCGGCCGATGTCGATCTCGCGGTCGGGGTCGTGCGCGTCCTGATCGGCGATCTCGTCGACGACGAACTGGTACACGTGACCCGGCCGGTGCCCCCGGCCGAACTGCCCGACGAATCCATTCTGCGTGAGGTGATCGATGGCCTTCGGGCGCTCTAGCCGCACCGGCGCCATGCATGCCGTGACGCCGGTCGAGCCGCTGACCCTCAAGATCCTGGTCGCGGGCGGTTTCGGGGTGGGCAAGACCACCCTGGTCAGTGCGGTCAGTGAGATCAGACCGCTCCGGACGGAGGAACGGCTCTCCGAGCCGGGCCTGGGCATCGACGACACCGGGGGAGTGGAGGGCAAGAGGACCACGACCGTGGCCATGGACTTCGGGCGCATCACGCTGCGCGAGGACCTGGTGCTGTACCTCTTCGGCACGCCCGGACAGGACCGGTTCTGGTTCCTGTGGGACGAGCTGGCGCAGGGTTCGCTCGGCGCCGTCGTCCTCGCCGACACCCGCCGGCTCGCCGACTGCTTCGCCGCCATCGACTACTTCGAGCGGCGCGAGATCCCCTTCGTGGTCGCCGTGAACTGCTTCGACGGCGCCGACCAGTACCCCGTGGTGTCCGTACGGGAGGCCCTCGACCTCACTCCGGAGGTACCGGTGCTGCTGTGCGACGCGCGGGACCGGGAGTCGGTCAAGGACGTCCTGGTGGGGGTCGTGGAGCACGCGATGACCCTGGCCAGGGCCCGGCGCCGGAGTCTGACGGCGGGGGCGTAGCCACCGGACGCCGCACCTTCACCGGGCCGTGGCCCGCCGCTTCGCCCGGCCGTCGCTACGCCTGCCGCTACCCCGCGACTCGGCCCGGCCGCCGCAGTCCCGCGCATGGAGGCGGCCCGTACCCCCGCCGACTGGGGTACGGGCCGCAGCTCTCATGGGGGGTTCCGGGGTCCCGGTCGCGGAGCGGGACTGTGGAGCGAGTGTGAACCCGCCGTCCGGGGCCGTCAAGCGTTCGGACAGCGAACGCCTGCCGTCACCTGACGGCGACGACCGCCGACCCGTGCCCGAACAGCCCCTGGTTCGCGGTGATTCCGGCCCTCGCCCCCGGCACCTGGCGTTCTCCGGCGGTACCCCGGAGCTGCCAAGTCAGCTCGCACACCTGCGCGATGGCCTGCGCCGGTACGGCCTCCCCGAACGATGCGAGCCCGCCACTGGTGTTGACGGGAATCCGCCCGCCCAGCGCCGTCGCACCCTCCCGTACGAGCTTGGCCCCCTCGCCCTCACCGCACAGGCCGATGTCCTCGTACCACTCGAGTTCCAGAGCGGTGGACAGGTCGTAGACCTCGGCCAGCGAGAGGTCGTCGGGCCCCAGCCCCGCCTCCTCGTACGCGGCCCGCGCGATCGAGGCGCGGAAGGAGCCGGGCGAGGGTGCGGCCGCGGTCGTCGAGTCGGTGGCGATGTCCGGGAGGTCCAGGACCGTACGCGGATACGTGGGCGTCACCGTGGACACGGCCCGGATCCGCACCGGGTCCGCGATCCCCCGCGAGCGCGCGAAGTCCATGCTGCTAAGCACGAGCGCCGCGCCCCCGTCGGAGGTGGCGCAGATGTCGAGCAGCCGCAGCGGATCGGCGACGACGGCCGAGGCGGCCACCTCCTCGGCCGTCACGGCCTTGCGGTAGCGGGCGTTCGGGTTCAGCAGCCCGGCCGCCGCGTTCTTCACCTTGACCTGCGCGAAGTCCTCGCCGGTGTCCCCGTACAGGGCCATCCGCCGGCGGGCGTACAGCGCGAAGTACGCCGGGTTGGTGGCCCCCAGGACCCGGAAGCGCAGCCAGTCCGGGTCGTCCGGCCGGTTGCCGCCCGCCGGGGCGAAGAACCCCTTGGGCGCGGCGTCCGCCCCGACCACCAGGACGACGTCTGCCAGTCCGGCGAGGATCTGCGCCCGGGCCGCGCCGATGGCCTGGGCACCGGACGCGCAGGCCGCGTACACGCTGGTCACGCGCGCGCCCTGCCAGCCCAGCGCCTGGGCGAAGGTCGCACCGGCCACGTAGCCGGGGTAGCCCGAGCGCACGGTGTCGGCGCCGACGACGGACTGCACGTCCGTCCAGTGCAGCCCGGCGTCGGCGAGCGCGGCCCGGGCGGCGGTCCGTCCGTACTCGACGAAGCTGCGGCCCCATTTGCCCCAGGGGTGCATGCCGGCCCCGAGGACGGCCACGTCCGCGGAGGTGCCGCTCATCCGTTCACCCCCACGGGCCGGAAGTGCCAGGTGGTCCAGGTGGTGTCCGCGTCCTCGTTCAGCACGCCGCCGATCACCTCGACCTCCGTCCCGACCGCCAGATCGGCGACGGTCACCCCGGGCGCCGCCTGCCCCAGCACGACCATCCCCTCGGCCTCCAGCTCCACGGCGACCAGGGTGTACGGACTCCAGGGCGCCTCCGGGTCGGACACGTACGGCGCGGGCGGCCGGTACCGCCCGTCGGTGAAGGACCAGACCCGCCCGCGCGGGGAGAGCGGGGTCTCGGCGAGCTCGCCGCCGCCCGGGCAGCGGGGATTGCGGCAGTACGCGTCCTCGCGCGGGAAGAACACGGCGGCGCAGGCGGAGCACCGGGTGCCGAGCAGGCGGAAGCCGCCCTCCGCCCCGTCCCCGGTGAACCACCCGCTGACGACGGGTGTACGTGTGCGTTCCAAGACCCCTCCCGAAACCGGCATCTGACGAACCGTCAGAAGTCTGTCACGGGAACACCCGGGAACGCACCCCCGGTCACCGGTTCTCGGCGAGCCACTTCCGCGCGATCTCGCCCAGCTCCGCGTCCCGCCCGGCCAGCATCATCCGGATCATCTGAGCGTCCCCGCGCAGCGACCACCCGGGATGGCCGAAGCTGGCCGGGTTGTTCCCCTCGATCAGGAAGTGCGCGGGCCAGGCCGTGCCGTACCCGATGAGCGGGAGTGCGGCGAGGTAGCGCCCGCGGCCGCGCGCCAGCCCGTAGACGGTGAGGGCGAGGCCGGTGAGGGTGCCGGTGAGATGGACCCAGCGGGTGGCGGCGCGGGAGTGCATGGCGACGTAGTAGGGCCAGAACTCCTCGTACGAACTGAAAGTCATGCGGGCACGGTACTCAGCGGTGAACGGAGGCGACAGAGACGGGAAAGTCGAAGTACTGGTCCGGGTACGCCTCCGGCCGGTAGGTGAAGTGCCACCACTCCTCGGGCAGGTTCACGAACCCCTGCCGGCCGAGCAGCCGCCCCAGGAGCTCCCGGTGCTCGCGGGCGGGGCCCGTCACCATGGGGCTGGCGGTGTGCGCGAGCGGATCGAAGTAGTCGAAGGGGGTCCCCATGTCGAGGGGCCCGCGCCCGAGGCCTGTCAGGGTCACGTCGACGGTGCTGCCGCGGCTGTGTCCGGACTTCTCGGCGATGTACCCCTCCGGGATCAGCCGGTCCTTCGCGACCCGCGGATAGAACTCCGCCCTGGTCCGCTGGTCCGCCCCGTCCCCGGCCCAGCGGACGAACCGGTCGACGGCCCGCTGCGGCCGGTAGCAGTCGTACACCAGGAGCGAGTACCCGCGCCGCAGCGCCTCCCGCTGCGCCCTGCGCAGGGCCTCGGCGGCGGGCCGGGCGAGCAGGCAGACGGGCTCCTCGTAGCCGTCCACGACCGCACCGGTGAAATTGTGCGCCGTGGCGTACCGCATCTCCTGCCCGATGCTCGCGTCGACCTCCGCGAGCGCCGCGAATCCCGGCGCCGGGGCATCCGTGGCCGGTGCTCCCAGTACTCCCAGCGCGCCCAGCACTCCGACCCATCCCGCAACGACGGTCATCCGCATGCCCCTTGGCTTACCATCACCGCATGCCGGCCCACCTGAAGGACTCGCACTGCTCCTCCTGCGGAGCGCTGTTCGATTCGACCGACTGGCCCCGTACGTGTTCCGCGTGCGGCGCGGTCGCCTACCGCAACCCCCTCCCGGTGGCGGTGGCCCTCCTCCCCGTCGAGGACGAGCTGGGCACCGGGCTGGTGGTCATCACCCGCACCATCGAGCCCGCGCTCGGCGGCGTCGCCCTGCCCGGCGGCTTCATGGACTTCGGCGAGGACTGGCGCGAGTCGGTCGTCCGCGAGCTGCGCGAGGAGACCGGCATCCAGGTGCCGGCCGCCGAGGTCGCCCTCGCGGACGCGCACACCTCCCCGGCCGGCCACATGCTCGTCTTCGGGCTGCTCCCCGTCCGGCCGGTCGCCGCCCTTCCGGCGTCGATCCCGACGGACGAGACCACGGGCTGGCACGTCCTGCGCGGTCCGGAGCGGCTGGCCTTCCCCCTGCACGCGAAGGTGGCCGAAGCGTGGTTCGCGGGGCGCTACGCGTGAGCGGACACCAGCTATAGGACCGCACTGTTCGGAGAACGAACCCTTTACCTGCCTCTGATGGCATGCTCCGGTCAAATCTGCCAGGCTTCCCGGCAGCCGTCACCCCCGCGGCTGCCCCTCGGCGCACCCAGGCCGGCCGGGCAGCCACCGAGCAGGCCGCAATCCCGGCCGCCTCAAAGGAGTTTCGTGTGAGATCCACCCCCCACAAGGCCCTCGTCGCGAGTGCGTTCGCCATCGCCGCGCTGGTCGCCGCCGCCCTGCCCGCCACCTCGGCGGCTGCGGCTCCCGCCGCTTGCACACCCGCCCAGGTGGTCACCAACGGCGGCTTCGAAAGCGGTACTTCACCCTGGAGCCAGTCCCAGACCAGTGTGATCACCAACCGGGCCGGCCAGAGCGCCCACGGCGGCACCTACTTCGCCTGGCTGAACGGTGTCGGCAGCGCGCACACCGACACCCTCACCCAGAGCGTCACGGTCCCCTCCGGCTGCAGCAGCGCCAGCCTCAGCTTCTGGCTGCACGTCGGCACCGCCGAGACCACCACCTCGACCAAGTACGACAAGCTGACGGCGAAGATCGGCAGCACGACGCTGGCGACCTATTCCAACCTCGACAAGAACACCGGATACGCGCAGAAGGCCTTCGACGTCTCCGCGTTCGCCGGCCAGACGGTGACCCTCGCCTTCACCGGCACCGAGGACTCCAGCCTGCAGACGAGCTTCGTCGTCGACGACGTCGCCCTCAGCATCTCCGGCACCACCACCCCGCCCGGGGACTCCACGCGGACCCCGGCCGCCCCGGCGTACACCGTCAACCTCAGCAGCAACGCGGCCGGCACCGACTGGACCGGCCACGAGAGCGCGAGCTTCACCAACGCCTCCGCCAGTCCGCTCAGCGAGGTCTACCTGCGGCTGTGGGACAACTACCACGGGACCTGCGCCGCGATGCCCATCGTGGTCAGCAACGTCACCGGCGGCACGGCGGGCGCCCTGTCCGTCAACTGCACGGCACTCAAGATCGACCTGCCGGCGCCGCTGACCCAGGGCCAGAGCGCCACGATCGGCTTCGACCTCGGCATCACCGTGCCCAGCGGCGCCGACCGCTTCGGCTACGACGGGGCCTTCAGCATGGTCGGCAACGCCCTGCCGGTGCTCGCGGTCCGGGACGCGGCGGGCTGGCACCTCGACCCGTACACGAACAACGGCGAGTCGTTCTACTCGCTCGCCTCCGACTTCAACGTGACCTTGGACCACCCCACTTCCCTGCTGGTACCCGCCACGGGCGCCTCGGTCGACACCCCGGGGACCAGCGGTCGCACGGTCACCACGGCCACCGCCACCAAGGTCCGTGACTTCGCGTGGGCGGCGGGACCGTTCAGTAAGCTCTCCGGCACCTCGGCCGCGGGAACGCCCGTCAACATCTACTCCGTTTCGGGCATCAGCGCGTCCGACTCCCAGTCGATGCTGACCACCGCCAAGTCCGCCGTGGACGCCCACTCCGCCCGGTTCGGGGCCTACCCGTACGGCGAGCTGGACGCGGTGATCGACAACAACTACTGGTTCGGCGGCATGGAGTATCCCGGGTTCGTCCTCGACCTGGTCAGCACCACCGCCCTCACCCACGAGATCGCCCACCAGTGGTGGTACGGCATCGTCGGCGACGACGAGTACACCAGTCCCTGGCTGGACGAGTCGTTCACCGACTACGCCACCGACCTGGCACAGAACAAGACCGGCGCGAGCTGCTGGAACAGCGTCTCGTGGGCCTCCTCGGCCGAGAAGATCAGCAACTCGATGGCCTACTGGGACACCCACTCGTCCCGGTACTCCACCGTCGTCTACGGCTACGGCAAGTGCGCCCTGCACGACCTGCGGCGCGTGCTCGGTGACACCGCCATGGCCAAGCTCCTGAAGGACTACGCCACTTCGCACTGGTACGGAGTCTCCACGACGGCCGAGTTCAAGGCGGCCGCCCAGGCCGCCACGACCACGGACCTGACCTCGTTCTGGACCACGCACCGCATCGACGGCTGAGGCCGGACCGGAACCCCGCCGGAGCCCCCGGGCCCCGGCGGGGTTCCGTGCTTCCACTAGAGCCCCCGCAGCACCACCCCGTCCACCGGCTTCCCGGCCTCGTCCTCCACCACCACCGTCCCGCCGGCCCACCGCACCGTGTACCGCTCCACCTCGCCCGCCCCGAAACCCGGCCCCGGGTCGCGGACCACCACCCCACCACCCGTACGGCCCCGCGGCGGAGCCCACACCTCCAGGACCACCGAACCGTCGGCCGCCCGCACCGGCAGCAGCGAGCCGGCCCGCGCGAGCGCCGGGATCCGGTCCGGCGGAGCGTCCAGCAGCACCTGACCCGGGCCCTCGTACGCCGTCCCCGTCGCCGTGTCGTACCAGCGGCCGCGCGGCAGCCGCACCGCCCGCCGGTCCGACCCGCACTCCAGCACCGGAGCCACCAGCAGCGCGTCGCCCAGCAGGAACGCGTCCTCGCAGTCCCGCAGCGCCCGGTCCTCCGGGGACCCCCACCACACCGGCCGCACGTACGGGGCCCCGGTCCGTCGCGCCAGGTGCGAGAGGGTCACGAAGTACGGGCGCAGCCGCTCCCGTTCGGCGAGCACGGCCCGGGCGGCCCGGGTGGTCTCCGGCCCGAACTCCCACGGCTCCCGCCGCCCGGCCCAGATCGCCGCGTGGGTCCGGAACAGCGGTAGGTACGAGCCCAGTTGCAGCCACCGCAGGTACAACTCCGGGGAGGGCGACCCCCAGAAGCCGCCGATGTCCGGCCCCGAGTACGGCACCCCGCACAGTCCGAGGCCCAGTACCAGGGCCAGCGAGGCCCGCAGCCCGTCCCAGCTGCTCTCCACGTCCCCGGACCACGTGCCCCCGTACCGCTGCATCCCCGCCCACCCCGAGCGGGAGAAGAGGAACGGCCGCTCGGCCGGGCGCAGCCGGACGAGCCCCTCCCAGCCCGCCCGGGCCATCGCGAGCGCGTACACGTTGTGCGCCTCCCGGTGGTCCCCGCCCGCCCCCTCCAGCGCGTGGCGCGCCGACCGGGGGAGCGTCCGGTCGCCGAACGGGGCGAAGGAGACCGGCTCGTTCATGTCGTGCCAGACCCCGGCGAAGCCCTGCGCCAGCCGCTCCGCGTACAGGCCGCCCCACCACTCCCGCACGGCCGGATCGGTGAAGTCCGGGTAGGCGCACTCGCCCGGCCACACCTCGCCCCGGACCTCGTGCCCCGCCGCGTCCCGCACGAAGGCCCCGTGCGCGCCGACCGCCAGGCCCGCGGTGTGCACCGGGTCGCCCGTCCTCACCGCGGGGTCGACGGTCGAGACCAGCCGGATGCCGGAGTCGGACAACTCCCGTGCCAGGGCCGGCAGGTCGGGGAACCGCTCGCGGTCCACGGTGAAGACCCGGTGGGCGTCGTAGTGGTCGATGTCCAGATGGACCGCCGACAGCGGCAGCCCGTGCTCGGCGTACCCGGCCACGATCCGGCGCACCTCCGCCGCGCTCCCGAACCCCCATCGCGCGTGCTGGTAGCCGAGCGCCCACTCCGGCGGTACGGCCGCCGCGCCCGTCAGCCCGGCCCAGCCCTGCAGCACCCGCCCCGGCGGACCCACCAGCACCCAGCACCGCAAGGGGCCGCCCTCCATGCGCAGCTCGCAGGAGCCCGGCCGGTCGGCCCCGGAGCCCGCGCCCTCCTCGCCCTCCCGCAACACCACCCGCCCGTCCCAGGAGTTGTCGTGGAACACCAGGTGCGTGCCCGCGTCCGCGACCACCAGCTGCACCGGCATGGTGATGTACAGGGGGTCCTCGACCCGCCCGAACCCGCCCTTGGGATCGGTGTTCCAGAGCCGGTAGCTCCCGTCCCTCAGCCGCGGCCCCGCCGCCCGCCCGCCCAGCCCGAAGACCCGGGCGTCCGCGGGCACCTCGCTGCGCAGCAGCCACCGGGCCCGCCGGCCGCGGCCCGCGGCGCCCGCGACCTCTGCGGGCCCCTCCGCCGCTGCCGGCCCCTCCGCGTCCCCGGAGCGGTCCACCGGCTCCCACCAGCGCGGCGGCAGCTCCCGCCGCAGCACCGTGCCGCCGGGCGTGCGCACCTCCACCGCACCGTGCCGGGACACCGCCACCGTCACGCGCTCGGACACCACCCGCCAGCCACCCCCGGTGTCCGGTTCCAGCACGGCGCGCGGATCGGGCTCCGGCCCGTCGCCCACCACCGCGTACGAGGGCGTGGGCCCGGCCCCGTCCCAGCCCCAGAACACCGCCCCGCCCACGGCGACCCGTACCAGCAGCTCCGAACGGGTGAACCGGAGCACGCCACCGCCCGGCCGGGGCTCCGTGCCGGTCAGCAGCCCCGGCACCCGCGCCCGCTCCGCGCCCCGGGGCGCGAGCCCCGCCGCGTCCACGCGCCGGTTGCGCCAGGCCGAGCGCCAGGAGCGCCGCCCCCGCTCGCTGCCGAGCTCCTTCACCGCACGCATCAGCTCACGACCGTCCATGGGCCCACCCTGTCACCGCCACCCGGCCCAGAAGGCGCCGTTCAACTGCCGTTCACTCTCAAAAGGATCACAGCCGACCGCCGATGACGGCTCTGGTGCGGATGTCGATCACATGGCATCGTCCCTGTGAGCCGCCGTGCGCACACCCCGCGCGCGATGGCACCGTACGGACACCACACGACACAGCCAGCCGTCGCACAGACGACAGACACGACACGCCCACGAAGCGCGAGCCGCAGACGTGACCGGGAGCCGACCCATGACCGCAGCAGCCACACCGTCCGAGCCCCTCTGGTCTCCCGGCCCCGACCGGATCACCGCGGCCCGGATCACCGCCTTCCAGGCCTGGGCCGCCGAACACCACGGCGCCCCCGCCGACGGCGGCTACCCGGCCCTGCACAGCTGGTCCGTCGACGAGCTGGACACCTTCTGGCAGGCCGTCGCCGAGTGGTTCGACGTACGTTTCACCACCCCGTACGAGGCCGTCCTCGCGGACCGCTCCATGCCGGGCGCGCACTGGTTCCCCGGCGCCACCCTCAACTACGCCGAGCACGCCCTGCGGGCCGCCGAGGACCCGGCGCGCGCCAACGACGCCGCGCTGCTCCACGTGGACGAGACCCACGAACCCACCCCGGTCACCTGGGCCGAACTCCGCCGCCAGGTCGGCGCCCTCGCCGCCGAGCTG
Organism: Streptomyces sp. NBC_00435; assembly: GCF_036014235.1. GTDB lineage: Bacteria > Actinomycetota > Actinomycetes > Streptomycetales > Streptomycetaceae > Streptomyces. Next base: position 1,440,212 of record NZ_CP107924.1, on the reverse strand, counting down.
CGCGCGCTGGGCGTACGCCCCGGCGACCGGGTCAGTGGCTACCTACCCAACATCCCCGAGGCCGTCACCGCGCTCCTCGCCACGGCCGCCGTCGGCGCCGTCTGGACCTCCTGCGCCCCCGACTTCGGCGCCCGCAGCGTCCTGGACCGCTTCCAGCAGGTCGAACCGGTGGTCCTCTTCACCGTCGACGGCTACCGCTACGGCGGCAAGGAGCACGACCGCCGCGACACCGTCGCCGAACTGCGCGCCGAGCTCCCCTCGCTGCGCGCCGTCGTCCACATCCCGCTCCTCGGTACGCCGGCCCCCGCGGGCGCCCTGGAGTGGTCGGCCCTCACCTCCGGCGAGGCGGAGCCGGTCTTCGAGCCGGTCCCCTTCGACCACCCGCTGTGGGTCCTCTACTCCTCCGGCACCACCGGCCTGCCCAAGGCGATCGTCCAGTCGCAGGGCGGCATCCTCCTGGAACACCTCAAGCAGCTCGGCCTGCACTGTGACCTCGGCCCCGAGGACCGGTTCTTCTGGTACACCTCCACCGGCTGGATGATGTGGAACTTCCTCGTCTCCGGCCTGCTCACCGGAACCACCGTCGTGCTCTACGACGGCAGCCCCGGATTCCCCGACACCGGTGCCCAGTGGCGCATCGCGGAGCGGACCGGAGCCACTCTCTACGGGACCTCCGCCGCCTACGTGATGGCCTGCCGCAAGGCTGACGTCCATCCCTCCCGCGACTTCGACCTGTCCGCCGTGAAGTGCGTGGCCACCACCGGCTCCCCGCTGCCGCCCGACGGGTTCCGCTGGCTGCACGACGAGGTGGCCGAGGACCTGTGGATCGCCTCCGTCAGCGGCGGCACCGACGTGTGCAGTTGCTTCGCCGGCGCAGTCCCCACCCTCCCGGTCCACATCGGCGAGCTCCAGGCCGCCTGCCTGGGCACGGACCTCCAGGCCTGGGACGCCTCCGGCAAGCCCGTCACCGGCGAGGTCGGCGAGCTCGTCGTCACCAATCCAATGCCGTCCATGCCGATCCGCTTCTGGAACGACCCCGACGGCAGCCGCTACCGCGACAGCTACTTCGAGATGTTCCCCGGAGTCTGGCGCCACGGGGACTGGATCACGATCACCGACCACGGCTCCGTCGTCATCCACGGCCGCTCCGACTCCACCCTGAACCGCCAGGGCGTCCGGATGGGCTCCGCCGACATCTACGAGGCCGTCGAGCGGCTGCCCGAGATCAAGGAGTCCCTGGTCATCGGGTTGGAGGAGCCGAACGGCGGCTACTGGATGCCCCTCTTCGTCCACCTCGCGCCGGGGGCCGTCCTCGACGAGGACCTCCGCTCCCGGATCAAGGCGACGATCCGCGAGGAGCTCTCCCCCCGCCACGTCCCCGACGAGATCATCGAAGTGCCGGGCATCCCGCACACCCTCACCGGCAAGCGCATCGAGGTCCCGGTCAAGCGCCTCCTCCAGGGCGCCCCCATGGCCAAGGCCGTCAACCCCGGCTCGGTCGACAACCTCGACCTCCTGCACTTCTACGAGGAGCTCGCCCGCACCCGCGGCTGACCGGGACCGGCCTCACTGTCAGTGGCGATGATTACTCTGAGTGAGCAACCGATCGCGCCACTCAGGGGGAACCATGCCACGCTCCAACGACACCGGGACCGGCACCACCGCGGGCCGCCCGGCCCGCACCCGCAGGCACCGCACACTGCGCCGCGAAGTCCCCAGCACCGTCGGCCTCCTCGCCGACGCCGGGGACTTCGCGGCCATGCGCCGGTACCGCAGCTTCGCTTTCGACGACCACCGCGACTACCTGGACCACGTCGACCGCCTGCTGCGCTCCCTCGCGGCCCAGGGCATCCACACCACCGTCGCCCTCTTCGACCCGCGGGAGTACGCCGAGTACTGCGCGGACCGTGAGCTGGATCCGGACACCCCCGGGGCCCGCACCCGATTCACCGCCGAACTCGCCGGCGGCAGCGGCGTCCTGCCGTACGCCGGCCAGCCCGTCGACGAACTGCTCCCGCTCCTCGTCGACGCGGCCGTCCGGCAGGCCACCTGGGAGTACGCCACCTCGCTGCTGGCCGGCATGGGCGGCTGCGCGGACTGCGGGGAGGACATCGGGACCACCTCCTTCGAGCGCGCCGCCGACGCGCTCCAGCAGCTGGTGGCCCGGGCCGGCCCCGGCCACCACCACCTGGTGTGCAGCGTCCCGGCCGAGGACGAACAGCTCGTGGCCGTGCTCCACGCCGACGCCGGACCGGACGGCCCGCCTCGGGTGGACGGCCGCGACGGCCTCGACTTCGTGACCGTCCTCGCCGCCGGCCTGGCCCTCGGCGGACCCGGGGGACTGGTCCTGCGCACCACGACCGGGGAACACCGGGACCGCGTCCACGGCTGGCGCCTGGACCGCGGCCGCCTGGTGCCCCTCTCGGCGGCGGCCGTCTTCAACGCCTACTGCACCGACGCCGACACCGGAGACCCCGTGGCTCCCGAGCCGGGCGTCGAGTACTGCCCGGGGTACGAGGTCGACGAACCGGGGCCCCACCACTGACCCGAACGGGTCGCGGACCGCCGGACCCACGTCCGGAAACGGCCGAGGGGCCCTCGCCACCGGCGAAGGCCCCTCGACCAGGAAACACACCGTCCGGCTACTCGCCGGACAGCACCGCCTGCGCGGCCACACGGGCCTCCTCGGCGCTGTCCGTGGCACGCGCGGCGGCAGCCGCCCGCTCGCACTGCGCGAGGGTGTACTTGGCGAGCGTCGCCCGCACGTAGGGGATCGAAGCGGCACCCATCGAAAGGGAGGTGACACCCAGACCCGTCAGCACACAGGCCAGCAGCGGGTCGGAGGCGGCCTCGCCACAGACACCACAGCTCTTGCCCTCGGCCTTGGCGGCCTCGGCCGACAGGGCGATCAGGTCGAGCAGCGCGGGCTGCCACGGGTCCTGCAGCCGCGACACGGCGCCGACCTGACGGTCGGCGGCGAAGGCGTACTGAGCCAGGTCATTGGTGCCCAGCGAGAGGAACTCGACCTCCTGCAGGATCGAGCGTGCCCGCAGCGCGGCGGAGGGGATCTCCACCATCGCCCCGAACTTCGCCTGCAGACCGGCCTCGCGGCAGGCATCCGCGAACGCCTTGGCATCGGCCCGGTCGGCCACCATCGGGGCCATGACCTCGAGGTAGACCGGCAGACCCTCGGCGGCCTTGGCCAGCGCGGTGAGCTGCGTACGAAGCACGTCCGGGTGGTCGAGCAGCGAACGCAGACCGCGCACACCCAGAGCCGGGTTCGGCTCGTCGGCCGGGGTCAGGAAGTCCAGCGGCTTGTCGGCGCCGGCATCCAGGACGCGCACGACGACACGCCCCTCGGGGAAGGCTTCGAGCACCTTGCGGTACGACTCGATCTGCTTCTCCTCGGACGGCGCGTGCTTGCTGTCGTCCAGGAAGAGGAACTCGGTGCGGAACAGGCCCACACCCTCGGCCCCGGCATCCACGGCCGCCGGCACGTCCGCCGGACCACCGATGTTGGCCAGCAGCGGCACCTTGTGCCCGTCGGACGTCGCGCCCGGACCGGACGAAGCGGAGAGCGCGGCCTTGCGCTCGGCGGCCGCGGCCTCCAGCTCGGCCCGCTTCGCGGCGGTCGGCTCGACGAACAGGTCACCGGTGCTGCCGTCGACGGCGATGACCGTACCCTCGGCGATCTCACCGGCACCCGGCAGCGCCACGATGGCCGGCACGCCCAGCGCCCGGGCGAGGATCGCGCTGTGGCTGGTCGGGCCGCCTTCCTCGGTCACGAAACCGAGGACCAGAGCCGGGTCGAGCAGAGCGGTGTCGGCGGGAGCCAGGTCCCGCGCGATCAGCACGTACGGCTCGTCGCTGTCCGGCACACCCGGCATCGGCACGCCGAGCAGGCGCGCGACGATGCGGTTGCGCACGTCGTCCAGGTCGGCCACGCGGCCGGCCATGTACTCACCGGCACCCGCGAGCAGGTCGCGGTAGGCGGCGAACGCGTCGTACACACCGCGCTCGGCGGTGCTCCCGACGGCGATCCGCCGGTCGACGTCAGCCATCAGCTCGGGGTCCGTGGCGATCATCGCCTGGGCCTCGAGCACGTGCTGAGCCTCGCCACCGGCCAGCTGACCCCGGGCGATCAGGTCGGCCGACACAGCTTCCACGGCCTGACGGGCGCGCCCCTGTTCGCGCTCCGCCTCGTCCGCGGTGATCTGCCTCGCCGGCGGTTCGAGAACCGCCGTACCCATGTGCCGAACCTCGCCGATCGCCACACCGTGGCTCACGCCGACGCCTCGCAGCGTTGTCTCCATTTCACCCGTCTCCGATTGAGCGGCGGATCCACCCGCCGCGTTGGATGTCCAGTTCGCCTGAGCAGGCGGAGGTGTCACTGCCAGCCGAAGAGAGAGTCTCCGGCCTTGATGGCTCCGTCCTCGACAATGCCGCTGAGGGAGCTGGCAGTCGCTTCCAACGCCACGACGGGGCAGATGGGGGATTTGCCCGCGGCCTCGACCGCGGCGGGGTTCCAGCGGATGACGGTCTGGCCGCGGGTCACGGTGTCACCCTTGTTGACGAGCAGCTCGAAGCCCTCGCCGTTGAGCTGGACAGTGTCGATGCCGAGGTGGGTGAGGACGCCGTGGCCCTCACTGTCCACTACTACGTACGCGTGCGGGTGCAGGGAGACGACCACACCATCTACGGGGGACACCGCCTCCGAGGGCTCACGCACGGGGTCAATAGCGGTGCCCGGTCCCACCATCGCGCCGGAGAACACCGGATCGGGCACTGCCGCGAGTCCGATGGCGCGCCCGGTGAGTGGGGACGTCACGCTGGTCATGGGGGCCTCCCAGGGGTGGGGCTTCTTCGTGTCGCCGTCACTACCTGTCGCGAACGGCGTACTCTTCAGAAGGATAAGTCACAAGATGTTCGAGATCGCCCGATGTTGGTCCCGAACCGGACTGGTCCTTCGGCACGGAGACTAGTGGACTAGACCGGTGGACTAGACCATACGCCTGAATCGATTTGCTTGGGCCCCGGCGGGCCTGTACTGTCGGGACTCCCGCCAAGACGCCTCGTGTGAACATCTCGCGAACGGCTGATGGACGGGCATCCTCCTCTTCTTCACTGATCTTGATCTCGACTTCTTTCCGCATGCCTATTCGGTAAAACGGCGAGTGGTCAGGGAGACGGAAAAGGACTGATAGAGTCGGACTCGCCGGAAAGGGAAAGCGCGAAAGCGGATGACCTGGAAGGCGGAAAACAAGCGGGACTGACTCTGATAGAGTCGGAAACGCAAGAACGAAGGAAGCGCCCAGAGGAAAGCCCGAGAGGGTGAGTACAAAGGAAGCGTCCGTTCCTTGAGAACTCAACAGCGTGCCAAAAATCAACGCCAAAAGTTGATACCCCGTCCATTTCGGTGGATGAGGTTCCTTTGAAAAAGACCTGTGGGGTCGCGGCTTCGGCTGTGATGCTTGCAGGCAATTACACAGCGAGGATGCAGTGGACGGTCGGTCTTATTCCGACATGACTGTCCCGCTCTAAGTGCGTGTGCACCCGATTACGGGTAAACATTCATGGAGAGTTTGATCCTGGCTCAGGACGAACGCTGGCGGCGTGCTTAACACATGCAAGTCGAACGATGAAGCCCTTCGGGGTGGATTAGTGGCGAACGGGTGAGTAACACGTGGGCAATCTGCCCTTCACTCTGGGACAAGCCCTGGAAACGGGGTCTAATACCGGATAACACTCCTGCCTGCATGGGTGGGGGTTAAAAGCTCCGGCGGTGAAGGATGAGCCCGCGGCCTATCAGCTTGTTGGTGGGGTAATGGCCCACCAAGGCGACGACGGGTAGCCGGCCTGAGAGGGCGACCGGCCACACTGGGACTGAGACACGGCCCAGACTCCTACGGGAGGCAGCAGTGGGGAATATTGCACAATGGGCGAAAGCCTGATGCAGCGACGCCGCGTGAGGGATGACGGCCTTCGGGTTGTAAACCTCTTTCAGCAGGGAAGAAGCGAAAGTGACGGTACCTGCAGAAGAAGCGCCGGCTAACTACGTGCCAGCAGCCGCGGTAATACGTAGGGCGCAAGCGTTGTCCGGAATTATTGGGCGTAAAGAGCTCGTAGGCGGCTTGTCACGTCGGATGTGAAAGCCCGAGGCTTAACCTCGGGTCTGCATTCGATACGGGCTAGCTAGAGTGTGGTAGGGGAGATCGGAATTCCTGGTGTAGCGGTGAAATGCGCAGATATCAGGAGGAACACCGGTGGCGAAGGCGGATCTCTGGGCCATTACTGACGCTGAGGAGCGAAAGCGTGGGGAGCGAACAGGATTAGATACCCTGGTAGTCCACGCCGTAAACGTTGGGAACTAGGTGTTGGCGACATTCCACGTCGTCGGTGCCGCAGCTAACGCATTAAGTTCCCCGCCTGGGGAGTACGGCCGCAAGGCTAAAACTCAAAGGAATTGACGGGGGCCCGCACAAGCAGCGGAGCATGTGGCTTAATTCGACGCAACGCGAAGAACCTTACCAAGGCTTGACATATACCGGAAAGCATTAGAGATAGTGCCCCCCTTGTGGTCGGTATACAGGTGGTGCATGGCTGTCGTCAGCTCGTGTCGTGAGATGTTGGGTTAAGTCCCGCAACGAGCGCAACCCTTGTCCTGTGTTGCCAGCATGCCCTTCGGGGTGATGGGGACTCACAGGAGACCGCCGGGGTCAACTCGGAGGAAGGTGGGGACGACGTCAAGTCATCATGCCCCTTATGTCTTGGGCTGCACACGTGCTACAATGGCCGGTACAATGAGCTGCGATACCGTGAGGTGGAGCGAATCTCAAAAAGCCGGTCTCAGTTCGGATTGGGGTCTGCAACTCGACCCCATGAAGTCGGAGTTGCTAGTAATCGCAGATCAGCATTGCTGCGGTGAATACGTTCCCGGGCCTTGTACACACCGCCCGTCACGTCACGAAAGTCGGTAACACCCGAAGCCGGTGGCCCAACCCGTAAGGGAGGGAGCTGTCGAAGGTGGGACTGGCGATTGGGACGAAGTCGTAACAAGGTAGCCGTACCGGAAGGTGCGGCTGGATCACCTCCTTTCTAAGGAGCACAGTACCGATTGCAGACAAATGTTCTGCACGGTCAGCTCATGGGTGGAACGTTGATTAGTTGGCACGGTTTCCAAAACATCCTGTAAGTACTGCTTCGGCGTGGAAAACAGTGATAGTGGCGGGGATCGTGCTTGGCACGTTGTTGGGTATCTGAGGGTACGGCCGAAAGGCTTTCCTTCTGCGATGCCGGCCCCAGTGAACTTCATCTTCGGATGGGGGTGATGGGTGGCTGGTCGTTGCTTGAGAACTACACAGTGGACGCGAGCATCTGTAGGCCAAGTTTTTAAGGGCGCACGGTGGATGCCTTGGCACCAGGAACCGATGAAGGACGTGAGAGGCCGCGATAGGCCCCGGGGAGCTGCCAACTGAGCTTTGATCCGGGGGTGTCCGAATGGGGAAACCCGGCAGTCGTCATGGGCTGTCACCCACTGCTGAACACATAGGCAGTGTGGAGGGAACGCGGGGAAGTGAAACATCTCAGTACCCGCAGGAAGAGAAAACAACCGTGATTCCGGGAGTAGTGGCGAGCGAAACCGGATGAGGCCAAACCGTATGCGTGTGATACCCGGCAGGGGTTGCGCATGCGGGGTTGTGGGAATTCTTTTGATCGGTCTGCCGGCCGGTCGGCGAGTCAGAAACCGTTGATGTAGTCGAAGGACATGCGAAAGGTCCGGCGTAGAGGGTAAGACCCCCGTAGACGAAACATCAGCGGCTTGCTTAAGAATCTCCCAAGTAGCACGGGGCCCGAGAAATCCCGTGTGAATCTGGCGGGACCACCCGCTAAGCCTAAATATTCCCTGGTGACCGATAGCGGATAGTACCGTGAGGGAATGGTGAAAAGTACCGCGGGAGCGGAGTGAAATAGTACCTGAAACCGTGTGCCTACAAGCCGTGGGAGCGTCGCCGTTATTCTTCGGAATAACGGTCGTGACTGCGTGCCTTTTGAAGAATGAGCCTGCGAGTTAGCGGTGTGTAGCGAGGTTAACCCGTGTGGGGAAGCCGTAGCGAAAGCGAGTCCGAATAGGGCGATTGAGTTGCACGCTCTAGACCCGAAGCGGAGTGATCTAGCCATGGGCAGGTTGAAGCGGAGGTAAGACTTCGTGGAGGACCGAACCCACCAGGGTTGAAAACCTGGGGGATGACCTGTGGTTAGGGGTGAAAGGCCAATCAAACTCCGTGATAGCTGGTTCTCCCCGAAATGCATTTAGGTGCAGCGTCACGTGTTTCTTGCCGGAGGTAGAGCACTGGATAGGCGATGGGCCCTACCGGGTTACTGACCTTAGCCAAACTCCGAATGCCGGTAAGTGAGAGCGTGGCAGTGAGACTGTGGGGGATAAGCTCCATGGTCGAGAGGGAAACAGCCCAGAGCATCGACTAAGGCCCCTAAGCGTACGCTAAGTGGGAAAGGATGTGGAGTCGCAGAGACAACCAGGAGGTTGGCTTAGAAGCAGCCACCCTTGAAAGAGTGCGTAATAGCTCACTGGTCAAGTGATTCCGCGCCGACAATGTAGCGGGGCTCAAGCGTACCGCCGAAGTCGTGTCATTGCAGCTATAGGGCCAACGCCCGCTGTGATGGGTAGGGGAGCGTCGTGTGCCGGGTGAAGCAGCAGCGGAAGCTAGTTGTGGACGGTTCACGAGTGAGAATGCAGGCATGAGTAGCGATACACACGTGAGAAACGTGTGCGCCGATTGACTAAGGGTTCCTGGGTCAAGCTGATCTGCCCAGGGTAAGTCGGGACCTAAGGCGAGGCCGACAGGCGTAGTCGATGGACAACCGGTTGATATTCCGGTACCCGCTTTGAAACGCCCAATATCGAATCAGGCGATGCTAAGCCCGTGAAGCCGTTCCGGACCCTTCGGGGAAAGGAAAGTGGTGGAGCCGGCGGACCAGACTTGTAGTAGGTAAGCGATGGGGTGACGCAGGAAGGTAGTCCAGCCCGGGCGGTGGTAGTCCCGGGGTAAGGGTGTAGGCCGAGGGGTAGGCAAATCCGTCCCTCATATAAGGCTGAGACCTGATGCCGAGCCGATTGTGGTGAAGTGGATGATCCTATGCTGTCGAGAAAAGCCTCTAGCGAGTTTCATGGCGGCCCGTACCCTAAACCGACTCAGGTGGTCAGGTAGAGAATACCGAGGCGTTCGGGTGAACTATGGTTAAGGAACTCGGCAAAATGCCCCCGTAACTTCGGGAGAAGGGGGGCCAGTCCTGGTGATCGGATTTACTCCGTGAGCTGGGGGTGGCCGCAGAGACCAGCGAGAAGCGACTGTTTACTAAAAACACAGGTCCGTGCGAAGCCGTAAGGCGATGTATACGGACTGACGCCTGCCCGGTGCTGGAACGTTAAGGGGACCGGTTAGTCACATTTCGGTGTGGCGAAGCTGAGAACTTAAGCGCCAGTAAACGGCGGTGGTAACTATAACCATCCTAAGGTAGCGAAATTCCTTGTCGGGTAAGTTCCGACCTGCACGAATGGCGTAACGACTTCTCGACTGTCTCAACCATAGGCCCGGTGAAATTGCACTACGAGTAAAGATGCTCGTTTCGCGCAGCAGGACGGAAAGACCCCGGGACCTTTACTATAGTTTGATATTGGTGTTCGGTTCGGCTTGTGTAGGATAGGTGGGAGACTTTGAAGCCCCAACGCCAGTTGGGGTGGAGTCGTCGTTGAAATACCACTCTGGTCGTGCTGGATGTCTAACCTCGGTCCGTGATCCGGATCAGGGACAGTGTCTGATGGGTAGTTTAACTGGGGCGGTTGCCTCCCAAAAAGTAACGGAGGCGCCCAAAGGTTCCCTCAGCCTGGTTGGCAATCAGGTGTTGAGTGTAAGTGCACAAGGGAGCTTGACTGTGAGACCGACGGGTCGAGCAGGGACGAAAGTCGGGACTAGTGATCCGGCGGTGGCTTGTGGAAGCGCCGTCGCTCAACGGATAAAAGGTACCCCGGGGATAACAGGCTGATCTTCCCCAAGAGTCCATATCGACGGGATGGTTTGGCACCTCGATGTCGGCTCGTCGCATCCTGGGGCTGGAGTCGGTCCCAAGGGTTGGGCTGTTCGCCCATTAAAGCGGTACGCGAGCTGGGTTTAGAACGTCGTGAGACAGTTCGGTCCCTATCCGCTGTGCGCGTAGGAATATTGAGAAGGGCTGTCCCTAGTACGAGAGGACCGGGACGGACGAACCTCTGGTGTGCCAGTTGTCCTGCCAAGGGCATGGCTGGTTGGCTACGTTCGGGAGGGATAACCGCTGAAAGCATCTAAGCGGGAAGCCTGCTTCAAGATGAGTATTCCCACCTCCTTGAGAGGGTAAGGCTCCCAGTAGACGACTGGGTTGATAGGCCAGATGTGGAAGCCCGGTAACGGGTGGAGCTGACTGGTACTAATAGGCCGAGGGCTTGTCCTCAGTTGCTCGCGTCCACTGTGTTAGTTCTGAAGTAACGAACTGTGTCATATCCGGTTGGTTAACTTCATAGTGTTTCGGTGGTCATAGCGTTAGGGAAACGCCCGGTTTACATTCCGAACCCGGAAGCTAAGCCTTTCAGCGCCGATGGTACTGCAGGGGGGACCCTGTGGGAGAGTAGGACGCCGCCGAACAAATTTTATGGGGAAGCCCCGTACCAGGTATCTGGTACGGGGCTTTTCTGCGTTTACCGGCAGGCGGACAGGTGTACTGGCTCCTGTAGGGTCAGGGGGCATCGTTCAACCATTTCTACAGTCACAGTGGAGGCCCCCGGGTGGAGGTCCAGGAGACTCGGGTTCAGACCGACCGAATTTTCACCATTCCGAACATCCTGAGCATGGCGCGCCTGGCCGGCGTACCCCTGTTCCTGTGGCTGATCCTGGCCGAGCACGACGGCTGGGCTCTTGTCGTCCTCATGCTCAGCGGAGTCAGTGACTACCTGGACGGGAAGCTGGCCCGGCGCTGGAATCAGATCAGCAACCTCGGAAGGCTGCTGGATCCGGCCGCGGACCGGCTCTACATCCTGTCCACCCTGTTCGGTCTCACGTACCGCGGGATTCTGCCGCTCTGGCTCACCGGAGCGCTCCTCGCGCGTGAGCTGATGCTGCTGGTCATGGTCTGGATCCTGCGCCGGCACGGCTATCCACCGCCGCAGGTCAACTTCCTCGGCAAGGCCGCGACCTTCAACCTGATGTACGCCTTCCCCTTCCTTCTGGTGAGTACCTGGTCGGGTTGGTTGGCCTGGACGGGGTCAGTTTTCGGATGGGCGTTCGCCGGATGGGGTACAACCCTCTATTGGTGGGCAGGAGTCCTTTACGTGGTGCAAGTCCGCCGGCTCGTGAAGGCGGACACCACGGCCGATTGAGCTCGCTCGGCGCCTGACTGACGCGGAGGAGTTGTCCAGTCACCGTCCGGGACGGGTGAGGTCGGCGTTGACGCCGTCTCTCAAGGAGGACACTTCCGACATGAAGGCCGTCGTGATGGCTGGTGGCGAAGGCACTCGGCTTCGCCCCATGACCTCAAGCATGCCGAAGCCGCTCCTGCCGGTGGCCAACCGGCCGATCATGGAGCACGTGCTCCGGCTGCTCAAGCGGCACGGGCTCAGCGAGACCGTGGTCACCGTACAGTTCCTCGCCTCGCTCGTCAGGAACTATTTCGGTGACGGCGAAGAGCTCGGAATGGAGCTCACCTATGCCAACGAGGAGAAGCCACTCGGGACTGCCGGCAGCGTGAAGAACGCCGAGGAGGCGCTGAAGGACGACACCTTCCTCGTCATCTCCGGCGACGCGCTCACCGACTTCGATCTCACCGACCTCATCCGTTTCCACAAGGAGAAGGGCGGCCTCGTCACGGTCTGCCTGACCCGGGTGCCGAACCCGCTGGAGTTCGGCATCACCATCGTGGACGAGGAAGGCCAGGTGGAGCGCTTCCTGGAGAAGCCCACCTGGGGACAGGTGTTCTCGGACACCATCAACACCGGTATCTACGTCATGGAGCCGGAGATCTTCGACTACGTCGACCCGGACGTCTCGGTGGACTGGTCCGGTGACGTCTTCCCCCAGCTGATGAAGGAAGGGCGGCCCATCTACGGCTACGTCGCCGAGGGCTACTGGGAGGACGTCGGAACCCACGAGAGTTACGTCAAGGCCCAGGCCGACGTGCTCGAGGGCAAGGTCCAGGTCGACATGGACGGCTTCGAGATCTCGCCCGGGGTGTGGATCGCCGAAGGGGCCGAGGTGAGCCCGGACGCGGTGCTGCGCGGGCCGCTGTACATCGGGGACTACGCCAAGGTCGAGGCCGGCGTAGAGATCCGTGAGCACACCGTCATCGGGTCGAACGTCGTGGTCAAGAGCGGTGCGTTCCTGCACAAGGCCGTCGTGCACGACAACGTGTACATCGGGCCGCACAGCAATCTCCGCGGCTGCGTCATCGGCAAGAACACCGACATCATGCGGTCCGCCCGGATCGAGGACGGGGCCGTCATCGGCGACGAGTGCCTCGTCGGCGAGGAATCGATCATCCAGGGGAACGTGCGCGTCTACCCCTTCAAGACGATCGAGGCCGGCGCCTTCGTCAACACGTCGGTGATCTGGGAGTCCCGCGGGCAGGCACATCTGTTCGGTGCCCGTGGGGTCACCGGGATCCTGAACGTGGAGATCACCCCCGAACTGGTGGTGAGGCTGGCCGGCGCCTATGCGACGACCCTGAAGAAGGGAGCGACGGTCACCACCGCCCGCGACCACTCCAGGGGCGCGCGAGCGCTCAAGCGGGCCGTGATCTCGGCGCTCCAGGCCAGCGCGATCAACGTACGGGACTTGGAGAACGTACCGCTGCCCGTGGCGCGGCAGCAGACCGCGCGAGGCAGTGCCGGCGGGATCGTGCTGCGGACCTCCCCGGGCATCCCGGACTCCGTCGACATCATGTTCCTCGACGAGCGGGGTGCCGACCTCTCCCTCCAGCAGCAGCGCAAGCTGGACCGGGTCTACGCGCGCCAGGAGTACCGCAGGGCCTTCCCCGGGGAGATCGGTGACCTGCAGTTCCCGGGCAGCGTCTTCGACGCCTACACCGGTTCACTGCTGCGGCGGGTGGACACCACCGGGGTCGCGGACTCCGGGCTCAAGGTGGTCGTGGACGCCTCCAACGGCAGCGCCGGCCTCGTGCTGCCCAGCCTGCTGGGCCGGCTCGGGGTGGACGCCCTGACCGTCAATCCGGGGCTCGACGAGTCCAGGCCGACGGAGACCGTCGAATCCCGGCGGGCCGGACTGGTCCGGCTCGGGGAGATCGTCGCATCGTCGCGGGCCGCCTTCGGGGTGCGTTTCGACCCGGTGGGCGAGCGGATCTCCCTCGTGGACGAGCGCGGGCGGATCATCGAGGACGACCGGGCGCTGCTGGTGATGCTCGATCTGGTGGCCGCCGAGAAGCGCAGTGGCAAGGTGGCGCTGCCGGTGACCACGACCCGGATCGCCGAGCAGGTGGCGGCGTACCACGGTACGCAGGTGGAGTGGACGACCACTTCGCCCGACGACCTGACCCGGGTGGGCCGTGCGGAGAACACCATCTTCGGCGGCGACGGCCGGGGCGGTTTCATCGTCCCGGAGTTCAGCAGCGTCTTCGACGGATCGGCCGCCTTCGTGCAGCTGATCGGGCTGGTGGCGCGGACACAGCTCACGCTGAGCCAGATCGACGCCCGCATCCCGCGGGCGCACGTGCTCAAGCGGGACGTGCCGACCCCGTGGGCGGTGAAGGGGCTCGTCATGCGGCGGGTCGTGGAGGCCGCCGGGGAGCGGCAGGTGGACACCACCGACGGGGTGCGGGTCGTGGAGGCCGACGGGCGGTGGGCACTGGTGCTGCCCGATCCCGCCGAGGCGGTCACGCACCTGTGGGCCGAAGGCCCCGACGACGCGTCCGCGCAGACGCTCCTGGACGACTGGGCGGCGGTGGTGGACGGCGCCGGGCACTGAGGCGCCGGTACGGAACGCGGTAGGGCCGCAAGTCCGGTGGGGCGGGCGGGGTGAAGGTCCCGTCCGGCCCGCCGGACTTCCGCATTCGGTATGAGCGGCGGCGACATGCGACGATGTGCGGCATGTCGCAGCCGCCCCCCAACCGGAGTTCTCTGCCTCCCCCCGACTTCGTCCGGGGGACCCCCCGGGCGCGGCCGGACGCTTCCATGTCGCTGCTGACGCACGTGATGGACCACTCCCTCGACGAGGGCTACGCGGAGGCTTCGGCCCGGCGGGAGTCCGAGGGTACGTCCGGTCTGCCGCGCACCCTGAAGGCCAAACTGGGTCTCGCCGCGGGGCTCGTGCTCGCCGCCATGGTCGTCACCCTCGGAGCCGCGCAGGCGCGGGCCACCGCTCCGGTGCTGGCCAAGGAGCGTCAGGAGCTGATCGACCGGGTCGAGCGGGCCGACGCGCACGCGGACGGCCTGGAGCGGGACATCGAGCGGTTGCGGGACTCCGTCGCCAGCCGTCAGCGCGAGGCGCTCAAGCAGCACGGGGGCGAGCAGGGCCAGCTCGTGGCGCTGATGTCCGGGGCCACCGAGGTGCACGGGCCCGGGATCAAGCTGACCGTGGACGACGCGAAGGGCTCGACGACCGGCAACGGCTCGAAGCCGCGCGAGAGCGCCGGTTTCTCGGACACCGGGCGCCTGCGCGACCGCGATATGCAGAAGATCGTCAACGGGCTGTGGCAGTCCGGGGCGGAAGCGATCTCGATCAACGGGCAGCGGCTGACGTCGCTCTCGGCGATCAGGGCCGCGGGTGACGCGATACTGGTCGACAACAGGCCGCTGGTGCCGCCGTACGAGGTGCTGGCGATCGGCGACAAGAAACGCCTCGGGACCGCGTTCCAGGACTCCGCGGACGGCCAGTACCTGCACGTGCTGCAGGAGAGCTACGGGATCCGCTACACCTTGTCGTCCGAGGCCGAGGTACGGCTTCCGGCCGCGTCGAGCCTGACCGTACGTACGGCTACAGCAGCAGAGCAGCAGAAGGGTGCATCGTGATCGCGGTACTGGGCCTCGTGGTCGGAGTGGTGGTCGGACTTCTGGTCCGGCCCGAAGTGCCGGCCGTGATGGAGCCTTATCTGCCGATCGCCGTGGTGGCGGCGCTGGACGCGGTGTTCGGAGGTCTGCGCGCGATGCTGGACGGCATCTTCGTGGACAAGGTCTTCGTGGTGTCGTTCCTGTCGAACGTGGTCGTCGCGGCGCTCATCGTCTTCCTCGGCGACAAGCTGGGAGTCGGCTCGCAGCTGTCCACGGGCGTGGTCGTCGTCCTGGGTATCCGAATCTTCTCCAACGCCGCGGCCATCCGCCGGCACGTGTTCCGGGCGTGAGGCCGATGAGTACGAACGACACCCCGCCCGAGGAGCCGAAGCCCTCGGAGCTGCCACCGCCGGCGCGGCCGCAAGGGCCGGTCGGTCCCGGGCCGGCGGCCCCGTCAGAGTCCGAGTCCGCGGCCCTGCCCCCGTCCGAGTCCGGGGAGCGGGCTGAGCCGGGGACAGGGGAGGCCGTTCCCGGGCGTGCCGAGCCCGAGCAGACCGGCCGGCAGCGGTTGGCGGCCGGTCTGTGGCCGCCCCGGGTGAGCCGTGCCCAACTGATCGTCGCGTTGCTGCTGTTCGTCCTGGGGCTGGGACTGGCCATTCAGGTACGGTCGAACAGCGACTCCAGCGCGCTGCGCGGCGCCCGCCAGGAGGACCTCGTACGGATCCTCGACGAGCTGGACGGGCGGACCAAGCGGCTGGAGGACGAGAAGCAGAAGCTCGAGGAGCAGCGCAGGGAGCTGGAGAGCAGCTCCAACCAGGCCGAGGAGGCCCGGAAGCAGACCGTGGAGAAGGAGCGCCAACTCGGGATCCTGGCCGGTACGGTGCCCGCGCAGGGCCCGGGGATCGTGCTGAAGATCACGGACCCCAAGGGTCAGGTGCTGTCGGACAAGCTGCTGGACACGCTCCAGGAGCTGCGGGCGGCAGGCGCCGAGGCCATCCAGATCAACGGGGTGCGGATCGTGGCGGACTCGTACTTCTCGGACGAGGGGAACGGGGTCGCGATCGACGGTAAGAAGATCACACAGCCGTACGAGTTCAAGGTCATCGGCAAGCCGCAGGACCTGGAGCCGGCGCTCAACATTCCCGGTGGTGTCGTCCAGTCGCTGGAGAAGGAACAGGCGGTCGTCACCGTCACACGTCCGGCGAAGATCGTTGTGGATGCCTTGCGGGCTGCGAAGCAGCCTGACTACGCTCGGTCGTCATCGTCGTGATGGGGGACGAGCGGGAGACCGGCTCACGCGGGCGAATGCCTGCGGGGGGTCGGCGCACCGAAGTCGCGGTACGTGGTGGAAACTGTCTGATGGTTACGGACGTTGTGAGTATGTCCGGGTCGGCAGGTGTTGCATTCGGAGTTCGTCCTGCCCCACGGGCGGGTCTGTTTCGGTCAAGGGGAATCGCCCGTGAAGTTGTTTGAGAAGTTGTTCGGCAAGAAGAACCGCGAAGAAAGTGGTGCGGCCAGGCACCGGGCGGGGCATGGGGAGGTGGAAGAGCAGGGCGACCGGCCGCTCTTCCGGGACGAGGTCGCCGGCGCGGGTGACATTTCGGGCGCGCACGGCGCGTCGGCTGTTGACCCTGCCGGTACCGGACGCATAGGTTTCGGTGAACCATCAACCTCAAGTACGGGTGGAGGGTTTGCCCCCGACCCGTATGCCACCAATGCCTCCGCGGGGCAGCCGCGGCGCGAGGAGCCGTCCATGTCGGCCGAGCAGATTTGCAGCAGGTGCGGGCACCGCAGCGATGCGGCGAGCCGATTCTGCTCCAACTGCGGGGCGCCGCTGCGGGCGGGCCTGACGCCGGAGCGTGCCTCGGAGACCACGTCCACCATCTCGATCTCGGGCCTGGAGGCCTATGAGGCCGAGGTGTCGGGACAGACGCACGTGTCGTCCTCGCTGTCCCCCGAGGCTCAGGCCGCGGTGGAAGCGCTGCCGCCGGGTTCCGCTCTGCTGATCGTGCGGCGCGGCCCGAACTCCGGCAGCCGGTTCCTCCTGGACGGTGAGCTGACGACGGCCGGCCGGCACCCTCAGAGCGACATCTTCCTGGACGACGTCACCGTCTCCCGGCGGCATGTCGAATTCCGCAGGAGCCACGACGGAGGATTCACCGTCGCCGACGTCGGCAGCCTCAACGGCACGTACGTGAACCGTGAACCGATCGACTCCGTCTCCCTCCACAACGGCGACGAAGTGCAGATCGGCAAGTACCGGCTGGTCTTCTACGCGAGCCTGCGGGGGCACTGACCCTTCAAGGGAAGGTCCCATGCTGCGTTTCCCGGCAGGCGGTGCCGCAAAGGGCGGCACCGCCGGCACAGGGGCCTCGGGCGGGCGGCTGGTGAGCATCGGAACGGTGCTCACCATGTTGCGTGACGAGTTCCCCGAAGTCACGATCTCGAAGATCCGGTTCCTGGAGGCGGAAGGGCTCGTCGAGCCCAGACGCACACCTTCGGGATATCGCAAGTTCAGCACCGACGACGTGGAGCGCCTCGCCCACATCCTGCGCCTCCAGCGCGACCACTACCTTCCGTTGAAGGTCATCCGCGAGCAGCTCGACGCGCTCGCGCGGGGCGAGCAGATCCGCATCCCGGCGCCCACGGCGAACGGGGAGTCCGTCGACCCCGCGAGCCCCGTCGCCCTCTACGGCGAGGTGGGCCGGGAGCGGCCGACCGTGGCCCGGGTGGGGCGCGCCGAGCTGATCGCGGCCGCCGAGGTGGACGAGGTACAGCTCGTTGAGTGGGAGTCGTACGGGCTGATCGCGGAGGCGCCCGGCGGCGGGTTCGACGCCGAGGCGGTCACCGTGGCCCGTCTCGTGGCCGATCTCGGGCGGTTCGGCCTGGAGCCGCGCCACCTGCGGGCGATGAAGGCAGCCGCCGACCGGGAGGCCGGCCTGGTGGAGCAGGTCGTCTCGCCGCTGCGCCGGCACCGCAATCCGCAGACCAGGGCCCATGCGGAGGCCACCCTGAAGGAGCTCGCGGGGCTCTCCGTACGGCTGCACGAGGCTCTCGTGCAGACGGCTCTCGGGGTGCGTCTGCACTGAGCCGGCGGCCTCCCGGGCGGGTTCCGGGCGGTTCCGGCCGGGTTTCGGCCGGGTTTCGGGGGAGCCTTGAGGGAGCCCGACTACCCAAACCTGCCGACCAGGTCCTAGGGTTGCTGTGTGAACGAGCTCGACGTTGTGGGTGTCCGGGTGGAAATGCCCTCGAACCAACCGATCGTGCTCCTGCGTGAAGTGGGAGGCGACCGGTACCTCCCCATCTGGATCGGACCAGGGGAGGCTACTGCCATTGCCTTCGCGCAGCAGGGCATGGCTCCTGCCCGCCCGCTGACGCACGACCTTTTCAAGGACGTGCTGGAGGCGGTCGGCGAGGAGCTCACCGAAGTCCGGATCACGGATCTGCGGGAGGGCGTCTTCTACGCGGAGCTCGTCTTCGCCAGTGGAGTCGAGGTGAGTGCGCGGCCCTCCGACGCCATAGCACTCGCCCTGCGGACCGGGACGCCGATCTACGGCAGCGACGGTGTGCTGGACGACGCCGGAATCGCGATCCCGGACGAGCAGGAGGACGAGGTGGAGAAGTTCCGCGAGTTCCTCGACCAGATCTCCCCAGAGGACTTCGGCACCGGCCCGCAGTGAGGCGCGGGTCGCGCCGTCCTCCCGGATATTTCAGCCCATTCGAGTAGCCTTTCCCCGCAATGGGGTACGGGAAACCACTCTCAGGGTGATTATCACTCGGCGTGCCGAGTGTGGCGATCGTTGACGCACCCCTGGTGACTGCCTACCTTCGAGATGGCAGGTCAAGGACGGAGGGTCGGCGTGAGAGTCACGGGCGACGGTATGACCGGGGGCATCCCCGCACGGAGTGACGGTGGGCCGTACCCGCTGCACGGTGGTGCGGTGAACTCCGCGCGCCGTCAGCCGGAGCCCGCGCCGGTCGCTTCGATGGGGCCGGTGGGGCCCCAGGGTGGCGAGTCGGCCCCGGAGCAGGTCGGGTACCGCGGGCCGACGGCGTGTGCCGCGGCCGGCATCACCTACCGGCAGCTCGACTACTGGGCGCGGACCGGGCTGGTGGAGCCCACGGTGCGTCCCGCGTACGGGTCGGGCACGCAGCGCCTGTACAGCTTCCGGGACGTGGTCGTCCTGAAGATCGTCAAACGCTTCCTGGACACCGGGGTGGCCCTCCAGAACATCCGTACCGCCGTGCAGCACCTGCGCGACCGGGGTTTCTCGGACCTGGAGCGCATGACGCTGATGAGCGACGGCGCCACCGTGTACGAGTGCACCTCGCCGGACCAGGTCGTCAGTCTGCTCCAGGGTGGTCAGGGAGTCTTCGGGATCGCCGTGGGCGTGGTCTGGCGCGATGTCGAGAACGCGCTGTCGCAGCTGCACGGGGAGCGCGTGGACACGGGCGAGACGGTGGTCGGGCACAACCCGGCGGATGAGCTGGCCGCCCGGAGGAACCGGGCCGTCTGAGGCGGCGGGGCCGGGGCCGGGGGCCGGTGGCGCCAACGTCCCGGGGAGTGTGCCCGCCCGGTGTCGGGACCGAGGGCCGAGTGGTCCGTCCGGTCCCGTACGGGGCCCGCCGCCGGGACCGCCCGGCTCGGGCCGGCCGGTGCGGTCGCCTTCGGGCCGATTGTCAGTGGCGTAGGGCAGCATCGGGGCTGTGAGAGCCGCGCCGACCATCCTGCACCTGGACATGGACGCCTTCTACGCCTCCGTGGAGCAGGCGTCGAAGCCGAGCCTGCTCGGCAAGGCCGTCATCGTCGGTGGGCTCGGGCCCCGCGGAGTCGTGGCCACCGCCTCCTACGAGGCCAGGCGGTTCGGGGTGCATTCGGCGATGCCGATGGCCCAGGCGCGCCGGCTCTGCCCGAACGGCGCGTGCCTGATCCCGCGCTTCAGCCTGTACCGCGAGGTCAGTGACACGGTCATGGGCCTCCTGCGGGAGCTCTCCCCGCTCGTCGAGCCGCTCAGTCTGGACGAGGCCTTCGTGGACCTGGAGGCGGGCGGCGTGGCCTTCGACGCGGAGACCGCCCGGGCCACCGGTGAGCGGCTGCGGGCCGATATCACCACCGCGACGGGGCTCAGCGGATCGGTGGGGCTGGCGGGGTCCAAGATGCTTGCCAAGGTGGCCTCGGAGGAGGCCAAGCCGGCCGGGCTGCTGCTGATCGAGGTCGGCACGGAGCGGGAGCACCTGGCACCGATGTCGGTACGGACCCTGCCCGGGGTCGGGCCGGCCACCGGGGAGCACCTGCGGCGGGCCGGGATCACCACCGTGGGGGAGCTGGCCGAAGCCGGTGAGGACGAACTGGTCCGCATGGTGGGGCGCTCGCACGGGGTGGGGCTGTACCGGATGGCGCTGGGGCTGGACGAGCGGCCGGTGGTCGCCGAGCGGGACGCGAAGTCCGTGTCGGTGGAGGACACCTTCGACGTCGACCTGCACGACCGGGTGCGGATCCGCACCGAGGTGCAGCGGCTCGCGGACCGGTGCGTGGAGCGGCTGCGGGGCTCGGGGCATTCGGGGCGGACCATCGTGCTCAAGGTGCGGCGCTACGACTTCTCCACCCTGACCCGTTCCGAGACCCTGCGGGGGCCCACGGACGACCCCACGGTGGTGCGGGAGGCGGCGGGGCGGCTGCTGGAGTCCGTGGACACCACGGGAGGGGTGCGGCTGCTGGGGGTCGGCGTCACCGGGCTCGCGGACTATACGCAGGAGGATCTCTTCGCCTTCGCGGTGGCCGCTGCCGCCGCCCAGGAGGGCGGGGAGGGCGCCGAGGGCGGGAGCCGTGGGTCCGCCGGGCCCACTGGGCCGGACGGGGTCGGTGGGAGTGCTGGGACAGCGGCCGGGACGGCTGCCGGGCCGGGATCCGGTGCCGGTACGGGCGGGAACGCGGAGACGGCAGGGGCAGCCGGGGCATCCGGGGCGGCAGGGACGGCCGCGACCGACGGGGTCCCGCCGTCCGGTGGGGAACCGGGGCGGGAGCCGGTCGTGACGGCCGCCTCCGCCGTGGGACGGGAAGCGGACCCGGGTCGGGGGAAGGATCCGGAAGGCGGCGGGGACGGGCAGCCCGGGCCGGTGCCCGAGCGGCGGTGGCCGGCCGGGAGTGATGTGCGGCACGCGGTGCACGGGCCCGGGTGGGTGCAGGGCAGCGGGGTCGGGCGGGTGACCGTACGGTTCGAGCAGCCCGGTTCGGAGCCGGGCCGGGTGCGGACGTTCCTGGTGGACGACCCCGAGCTGGAGCCGTCCGACCCGATGCCACTGGTCGGGGACCCGGGGGCGGGGGCTGCGGCCCCGAAGCGCGCCTGAGGGCCGGGGCGGTCGGTCAGGTGTCCTCGGACGGGTTGTGGCCGAAGTCGTGGCGGAAGTCGCTGGGCAGGGCGAGGTCCAGGCCGTAGTGGTGGTAGAGCTGCAGCTCCTGTTCGGGGGAGAGGTGGCGGCCGACACCGAAGTCCGGGGCGTCCTTGATGAGGGAGCGTTCGAAGGGCACGCGCAGGGTGTCGCCCACCACCTCGCTGGGCTCCAGCGGGACGAAGGCGTCCCGGCTGAACAGGCCCGTCCGTACGGCGGCCCATTCCGGGACGCCCGTGGCATCGTCGAGGTAGACCTCGTCCACGGTGCCGATCTTGGTGCCATTGCGGTCGAACGCCTTGCGGCCGATCAGGCTGCGCGGATCGATGTCGGTCTGCACGGTCCGGTCCCTCCTTTTGGTCGCAACTCCTCCGTAATGACTACAAAAGTGCATTTCCGGAGGGGGGGCCACTCGAGGGAGCGCCCAGATCCTCGCTGGTAGGCTGGGTGACGGCTGTTGACCCTGTGCGGGAGAGTCCTCCGAGTGAGTTCGACGGAGGCGCCGAAGGAGCAAATCCTCCCCGGAATCTCTCAGGCATACGTACCGCACGAGGTGAGGCCACTCTGGAAAGCAGGGGCAGGTACCGGGCGCGCAGTGCCGGTCCCTCTCCTCACCGACGGTGAAAGCCGGACCACGCGAGCGATCCTCGAGCGGCCCGGTGAAACTCTCAGGTTGAGATGACAGAGGGGGAGGCCGTCCGGGTGCCCGCGCCGAGGCACCCCTCGCAGGTCGTACGACCAGGAGGCCTCCGTACATGACCGCCAACCGCATTCCGCTCTCCCAGCTGGAGCGAGGCATCCCCTTCGAGCAGCGCCACATCGGCCCGGATGCCGAGGCGCAGGCGAAGATGCTCGCCCAGGTGGGCTACGGCTCCCTGGACGAACTGACCGCCGCCGCGGTACCGGATGTGATCAGGACCACCGCCGCGCTGAACCTGCCCGAGGCGCGGACCGAGGCCGAGGTGCTCGCCGAGCTGCGTCAGCTCGCCGACCGCAACCAGGTCCTCTCCTCCATGATCGGCCTGGGTTACTACGGCACCTTCACGCCGCCGGTGATCCTGCGCAACGTCATGGAGAACCCGGCCTGGTACACGGCGTACACGCCGTACCAGCCGGAGATCTCCCAGGGCCGCCTCGAAGCCCTGCTGAACTTCCAGACCGTCGTCGCCGAGCTGACCGGCCTGCCGACCTCCGGTGCCTCCCTGCTCGACGAGGGCACCGCGGCCGCCGAGGCCATGACCCTGGCCCGCCGCGTGGGCAAGGCCAAGGGCAACGTCTTCCTCATCGACGCCGACGCGCTGCCGCAGACCATCGCGGTGATCGAGACCCGCGCCGAGCCGATCGGCATCGAGGTCGTCGTCGCCGACCTGTCCGCGGGCATTCCGGCCGAGATCGCCGAGCGCGGCGTCTACGGCGTACTGGTCCAGTACCCGGGCGCCTCCGGTGCCGTACGGGACATCAAGTCGGTCATCGACCAGGCGCACGAGCTCGGCGCCGTCGTCGCCGTCTCCGCCGACCTGCTCGCCCTGACCCTGCTGACCTCGCCGGGCGAGCTGGGCGCGGACATCGCGGTCGGCACCACCCAGCGCTTCGGCGTCCCGATGGGCTTCGGCGGACCGCACGCCGGCTACATGGCCGTCCAGGCCAAGCACGCCCGCTCGCTGCCCGGCCGCCTCGTCGGCGTGTCCGTGGACGCGGACGGCAACAAGGCCTACCGCCTGGCGCTGCAGACCCGTGAGCAGCACATCCGCCGGGAGAAGGCCACCAGCAACATCTGCACCGCACAGGTGCTGCTCGCCGTCATGGCCGGCATGTACGCCGTCTACCACGGCCCGGACGGGCTGCGGACGATCGCCCGCCGCACCCACCGCTACGCCACTCTGCTCGCCGCCGGTCTGACGGCCGGCGGGGTCGAGGTCGTGCACGGTGCCTACTTCGACACCGTCACCGCCCGGGTCCCGGGCCGTGCGGCCGAGGTCGTGGCCGCGGCCCGCGAGGGCGGCGTCAACCTGTTCCAGGTAGACGACGACCTGGTCTCCGTCGCCTGTGACGAGACCACCCTGCGCGCCGACATCGACGCGGTGTGGGCGGCCTTCGGGGTCACCGCCGACCTGGAGGCGCTCGACGCCACCACGGCCGACGCGCTCCCCGAGGGGCTGCTGCGCACGGACGCGTACCTGACCCACCCGGTGTTCCACCAGCACCGCTCCGAGACCGCGATGCTGCGCTACCTGCGCAAGCTCTCGGACAAGGACTACGCGCTGGACCGCGGCATGATCCCGCTGGGCTCCTGCACGATGAAGCTCAACGCGACCACCGAGATGGAGCCGGTCACCTGGCCCGAGTTCGGCCAGCTGCACCCGTTCGCCCCGGTCGAGCAGGCCGGGGGGTACCTCACGCTCATCACCGAGCTGGAGGAACGTCTCTGCGAGGTCACCGGCTACGACAAGGTCTCCATCCAGCCGAACGCCGGCTCCCAGGGTGAGCTCGCCGGCCTGCTGGCCGTCCGCGCCTACCACCGGGCCAACGGCGACGAGCAGCGCACCATCTGCCTGATCCCGTCCTCCGCGCACGGCACCAACGCCGCCAGCGCCGTGATGGCCGGCATGAAGGTGGTCGTCGTCAAGACCGCCGACGACGGCGAGGTGGACGCGGACGACCTGCGCGCCAAGATCGAGCAGTACCGCGACGAGCTCGCCGTACTGATGATCACCTACCCCTCCACGCACGGTGTGTTCGAGGAGCACGTCGCCGACATCTGCGCCCAGGTGCACGACGCCGGCGGCCAGGTCTACGTGGACGGCGCCAACCTCAACGCCCTGGTGGGCCTGGCCAAGCCGGGTCACTTCGGCGGCGACGTCTCGCACCTGAACCTGCACAAGACCTTCTGCATCCCGCACGGCGGCGGCGGTCCGGGCGTGGGCCCGGTCGGTGTCCGGGCGCACCTGGCCCCGTACCTGCCCAACCACCCGCTGCAGCCGACCGCCGGTCCCGAGACGGGCGTCGGTCCGATCTCGGCCGCGCCGTGGGGTTCGGCCGGCATCCTGCCGATCTCCTGGTCCTACGTCCGGCTGATGGGTGGCGAGGGCCTCAAGCGCGCGACCCAGGTGGCGGTGCTCGGCGCGAACTACATCGCCAAGCGCCTGGAGCCGCACTACCCGGTGCTCTACACCGGCCCGGGCAACCTGGTCGCGCACGAGTGCATCATCGACATGCGCCCGCTGTCCAAGTCGACCGGTGTCAGCATCGACGACATCGCCAAGCGCCTGATCGACTACGGGTTCCACGCGCCGACGATGTCCTTCCCGGTCGCCGGCACGCTCATGATCGAGCCGACGGAGTCCGAGGACCTCGCCGAGATCGACCGTTTCTGCGACGCGATGATCGCCATCCGCGCCGAGATCGAGCGGGTCGCGGGCGGCGAGTGGCCGGTCGACGACAACCCGCTCGCCAACTCCCCGCACACGGCGGCGGCGCTGGGCGGCGAGTGGAACCACCCGTACAGCCGCGACGAGGCCGTCTTCCCGGGCGGAGTGTCGGCCGCGGAGAAGTACTGGCCGCCGGTGCGCCGCATCGACGGTGCCTTCGGTGACCGGAACCTGGTGTGTTCCTGCCCGCCGCTGGACGAGTACGACAACTAGGGGCCGGGGGCGTCCGTCCCATCCCCTCGTGGCACGAGACGGGGCCGGTCCGGGAGGTTTCCTCCTGGGCCGGCCCCTTTCGTCTGGTGTCGGCTAGGCCGCTTTCATCACGTGCGCCGCCGCGAGCGGGCGGTTCGGGGCGATGATCTGGCCGTCCGGCAGCAGCTCACCGGTGTCCTCGAAGAGCAGGACGCCATTGCACAGCAGGCTCCAGCCCTGTTCCGGGTGGACGGCCACGGGATGGGCGGCCTCCCGGTCGGCGGAGTCGGCGGACGGGCATGCTGGCTTGTGCTGGCACATGGATGCGTTCTTTCGCTGCGGTGTGGTCTGTGTGCTGCGGCTCGATGCGTTGGTCATGGCCGCCCCCCGTATCAACGACTTGGCTCGGTCAGAGTCCCCAGTGTTCCCCCACGGCACGGTGTCCGGAGGGATTTCCCGCCAGCTGTCCTCATAGATTGATGACGCATCACCCGTGCGGGCGGTTCAGGTCAACTCCCCTGTCATTTCGGGTGGTTCGTTGGGGGCCCGAGTGGGCTAGGCCGAATGGGCACAACAGGCCAGTAACCGTCTCAGGCGGCCGGCGCGGCCATCGAGGGCGGGACCGGCGGAGCCGTCGGGGTCAGCCTGTGGGTCAGTACGGGCAGCAGTTCGGACACGGGGTGCGGCCGGTACGCGGCGATGCCGGGCGGGGCGGGCGCCAGCGGGACCAGCAGGTCGGCGGCGGCCGGCAGTCCGGCGGAGGCGTCGGCGCCCACCGATCCGTGCAGCCACAGCGTCAGCATGTACAGCTCGGGTACGGAGAGCAGCCGTGGCTGGTAGTTCTTGCCGAGGGACTCGGCCTGGCGCAGCGCACGTTCGGTGGCTGCGACGTAGGGGCCCTCGAAGAAGTGGGAGAAGGTCCATCCGTCCGGGGTCAGCCGGGTGTCGGCGGCCGCGACGTAGCGGTCCCCGCTGCGGATCAGGAACCGCCAGCCGGTGAGCCGGGTGCGCGGCGGCCGGCTGCCGGCGGTGAGACCGGAGACGTGCAGCCGGTCCAGGACGTGGACGGGCAGCGGCAGTTCGGCGGTCATCGGACCCTGGAGGGCGCGCAGGGCCGGGGTGTGCGCCTCGTTGACGGCGGTGGGGGAGCCTAGGGCCGCGAGGACACTGCGCAGGGCGGGCGCGGGAGCCGGAGGGACGTGCAGCGGCATGGTGGGTCGCCTCTCACTTGGGAGACCTGTGGAACGGGGGCGGGTGCGGGTGCTGACGGCGCTGTCGCATTCTGGGGCCAGAGGGGGGCTGAGGGGCAATGACCGCGCGCCAACTCTCTGCCTCGTTTGCGGAGTTTATATGACATGTGTTCACGCAGTGTTTCGGCTAGCTGTCCCGCCTATTGCCGGCAAGGCGCTTACCGGTCCCGCTGACGTGGCATTCATGCCGGTTGCGCGCAAACGTGCCGCGCTGACCTCGGAGGTTACCGGACGGGGGCTCGGCTGAAAAGCGTCGGTTATCGATAACCGGCAAAGTCGGCGCTGTATTTGCGCAAGGAGCCTTGCCAGGTGAATGTGCCAAAGCGCCTGTCGGCCAAACCGGCGCGCGCTCCTCGCCAGTCACGCCCCTTCCGCGTTATCGATCACTCGGCCGGGGCATCATCGACCGTAACGCGCGCCTGGGGTGACGGATCTTTTCCACGCCGGCCAGGCCCAGTCGAGGAGGGACGCTCCGATGGGGGAGAAGGTCGTGGCGGGCGGATTCGACCTGTCCGATCGGCAACGGTACCGGAGGAAGCTTCACGAGTGCCTGGAGGTACTGGAGCGACTTCTGGCGGAGAAGAGGTTCGATCGCCCGAAGAACATGATGGGGCTGGAGATCGAGTTGAATCTCGCGGGTTCCGACGGGTTGCCGAGAATGGTGAATGCTCAAGTGCTCGAACGCATTGCGAGCACCGATTTCCAGACCGAACTCGGAATGTTCAACCTGGAGGTGAACGTACTCCCGCACCGGCTCGGCGGCCGGGTATTCGACCAGCTCGCCGAGGAACTGAGCGCGGGCCTCGGGTACGCGCACCGCCAGGCCGCGGAGATCGACGCCGGTGTGGTCATGATCGGCATTCTGCCGACGATCTCCCGCTCCGACCTGGTCACCGCCAACCTCTCGGCGGTGGACCGGTACTCGCTGCTCAACGAGCAGATCCTGATGATGCGCGGAGAGGACTTCACCCTCGACATCGACGGGGTCGAGCACCTGACGTGGACCTCGGGCTCGATCGTGCCCGAGGCCGCCTGCACCTCCGTACAGCTGCACCTGCAGGTGACTCCGGCCCGGTTCGCGGACGTGTGGAACGCGGCCCAGGCCGTGGCGGCCGCGCAGATAGCGGTCGGCGCCAACTCGCCGTTCCTGTTCGGGCGCGAGCTGTGGCGGGAGTCGCGGCCGCCCCTCTTCCAGCAGGCCACCGACACCCGGCCGCCCGAGCTCCAGGCCCAGGGGGTGCGGCCGCGCACCTGGTTCGGCGAGCGCTGGGTGGACTCGGCGTACGAGCTCTTCGCCGAGAACGTCCGCTACTTCCCGTCCCTGCTGCCGATCTGCGACGAGGAGGAGCCGCTGCGGGTGCTCGCCGAGGGCGGGGTGCCGAGCCTGCAGGAGCTGGTGCTGCACAACGGCACCGTCTACCGGTGGAACCGGCCCGTCTACGGGGTCGCCGACGGGGTGCCGCACCTGCGCGTGGAGAACCGGGTGCTGCCCGCCGGCCCGACGGTGGCCGACGTCGTGGCCAACGCGGCCTTCTACTACGGGCTCGTACGGACCCTCGCGGACGAGCAGCGCCCGGTGTGGAGCCGGCTGCCCTTCGCGGAGGCGGAGGCCAACTTCGACGCGGCCTGCCGCTACGGCATCGACGCCCGGCTGCGCTGGCCGCGCCGGGGTCGCGGCGGGGGACTGGCGAGCGTCCCCGCGGTGCGGCTGGTGCTGGAGGAGCTGCTGCCGATGGCCGCCGCCGGGCTGGACGCGTGGGGCATCGAGCCCGCCGACCGGGACCACTACCTCGGCATCATCGAGGAGCGGTGCCGGCGCCGGGTCAACGGCGCCACCTGGCAGGTGGACACCTACCACCGGGCGCTCGCGGGCGGGCTCGAGAGGGACGCGGCGCTCGCCGCGACCACGCGCCGCTACAGCGAGCTCAGCCACAAGGGCGACCCGGTGCACACCTGGCCGGTGGGCCTGGCGGAGGCGGAGGTGAGCGCCTCGGCGGCCACCGAGGGCTGAGCCCGGCCACCGCCGGTCCCGCCCGGTGATCCCCTCCGCCCCGCCGAGGAGGCAGTATGGGGTGATCGGAACGGGATGCCCCCGCGAGCTGGCGCAGCGGGTGGCGGGACGGGAGACGGGCGTGCGGACGGAGCCGGAACCGGTGGTCGGGGAGCTCGGCGAGGGCCTGGACGGGCGCAGGGTCCTGCGCTCGGAGACGCTGCTCGTGCTCGCGCTGTCCCTGGGCGCGAGCGGCGTCTCGGCGCTGATCAGCTTCATCGGTTCGCTGACCAAACCGGGCGGGCTCAAGGACCAGGCGGCCACGCTCAACGGCTCGTACGCGCCCGGGCGGCCCTGGCTGGACCTGGCCTGGCAGCTGTTCGGCATCGGGACCGCGCTCGTCCCCGTCCTGCTCGTCGCGCACCTGCTGACCCGCGAGGGCGCGCCCGGCCTGAAGGTACTGGGCTTCGACCGCACCCGGCCCTGGTGGGACCTGGGCCGGGGCGCGCTCGTCGCCGCCTGCATCGGGAGCGCGGGACTCGCCTTCTACCTGGCCGCGCGGGCGACCGGCTTCAACCTGACGGTGGTGCCGGAGGCCCTGCCCGACGTGTGGTGGAAGTTCCCGGTGCTGATCCTCTCCGCGGTGCAGAACTCCGTGGTGGAGGAGGTCATCGTGCTGGCCTACCTGCTGCGCCGGCTCCACCAGCTGGGCTGGTCGCCGACGGCCGCTCTGCTGGCCAGCTCCGTGCTGCGCGGCTCGTACCACCTCTACCAGGGCATCGGCGGTTTCATCGGCAACATGGTGATGGGCGTCGTCTTCGTCCTCGCCTACCGGCGTTGGGGCCGGGTCGGGCCGCTCGTCGTCGCGCACGCGCTGCTCGACATCGTGGCCTTCGGCGGGTACGCCCTGCTGGCGGGCAAGGTGGGCTGGCTGCCCACCCCGTAGGTCCGGTCCGGTCCGGGGTCGCTCAGGGGGCGGTGCGCAGTTCGCCGTCGATGACGGTGACCGCGGTGCCCGTCAGCAGCGTACGGTCGCCTGCGAGCCGGACGGCGACCAGGCCGGTGCGGGCTCCGCCCTGGAGGCCGACGAGCTCGGTGCGGCCCAGCCGCGCGGCCCAGAAGGGGGCCAGCGCGGTGTGGGCGCTGCCCGTGACCGGATCCTCGTCGATGCCCAGGGCCGGGAAGAAGCCGCGGGAGACGAAGTCGTACCCGCGGGAGGGGTCCTCGGCCGCGGCGGTGACGATGATCCCCCGCCGGCCGTAGCCGCGCAGGGCGTTCAGGTCGGGGGTGAGCTCCCGTACGGTCCGCTCGTCGGCCAGCTCCACGACCAGGTCACCGATGTGGTCGGAGGTGTCGTGGACCGACTTCATCCCGGCGCCCAGGGCGCGTCCGACCTCGGCCACGGGCTCGACCGCGGTCAGGGACGACGTCGGGAAGTCCATCGTGATGCTGCCGTCCGGGGCGGCCTCGGCCGTGAGGATCCCGCAGCGCGCGGTGAAGCGGATCAGCCCGCTCGCGAGGCCGCTGGTGGCCAGGACGTGCGCGGTGGCGAGGGTCGCGTGGCCGCACATGTCCACCTCCGCGGCCGGGGTGAACCAGCGCAGCGCCCAGTCCGCCGCGCCGCCGGGCGGGAGGGGATGGGCGAAGGCGGTCTCGGAGAGGTTGACCTCGGAGGCGACCTGCTGGAGCCAGGAGTCCCGGGGGAACCCGTCCTCGAGGAGCAGGACTCCGGCGGGGTTGCCGCCGAAGGGGCGGTCGGTGAAGGCGTCGACGACTCGGATGCGCATGCCCTCGACGGTAGGGAGGCGGCGGAGCGGGCCGCAAAGGCCAATCCGGGACGACTGGCCTGGCCAGGGCTGTGGGGAGGGGGCGGGTGCCGTCGGCCTGACAGGGTGTTTGTCATGAACTCTGAACCAGCACCCGATCCGCACCCCGGACCGGCGCGGCCGGACCCGGTCCGCCACCGGGACCACGGCATGTGGCTCGTCCGGTTCACCGGCCGGATCCTCGTCGTCTGCCCCCGGTGCGGTGGCCGCGCGATCGTCGTACCACTGCCCCGCCTCGCGGAGCCGAAGTACTTCAGCGCCCTGCTCTTCCAGCCCCGGCGTCTCGCCTGCGCGGGCTGTGGCGCGGTCGCCGAATGGGTGGCGGGGGAGCGGGACGGCGCTCTGGTCGGCGCGGTGCCCGGTGGTACCGAGGACCCGTTCTTCCGGCGGCCGCTGTGGCTCCAGACCCGCTGCGCGGGCCGGATCCTGTGGGCGTACGACGAGGAGCACCTCGAGGCCCTCGCCGCCTACGTGGGCGCCCGGCTGCGCGAGCGCCGCACCTCCCCGACGAGGGCGATGTTCGCCCGGCTGCCGGCCTGGATGAAGTCCGCGCGGCGCCGGGACGAGGTGCTGGCCGGCCTGGAGACCCTGCGTGGCCTCGCCCGCCTCCAGGCCCCCGCCGACCGCTCCGACGCGGCGCACGAACGCGGTGACCGCCCGCGCCACCACGGCAGCGTGCTCTTCCGGGGCGGCCCCTACTAGGGCTGTCGTCGACCTCGCGGCCGCCCTCCGGGCGACGACGGGAGTTCGACGACAGGCCCTGGCCTTCTCTTTGCGTCCGTGCCGTGCCGTTCGGTGCGTTGTTCGTTGAAGGAGTTTCCGATATATCGTTGACGCATCGCGATCGGTCAGCGATAGTAGAGACATCGCAACAGCGACAACCAGATCACCGAATGACGAAAGGAGCGCAGTCATGCGTTCACACGGACAGCACGGACACGACCACGGACATGAGCACGGACGGGGTCACGGCCACTGCGGGCCGGACCGTCGGGAGGGGTTCCAGGGGCGGCGTGCCGCCTTCGGACCGTTCGGGCCGCCCTTCGGCGGCGGACCCTTCGGCGGGCGGGGCGGGCGGGGCGGGCGCGGCGGACCGCGCGGCCGGGCCCGGCGGGGTGATGTGCGCGCCTCCATCCTGGCGCTGCTCACCGACCGGCCGATGCACGGCTACGAGATGATCCAGGAGATCGGCGAGCGCAGCGGCGGGGCCTGGAAGCCCAGCCCGGGGTCGGTCTACCCGACCCTGCAGCTGCTCGAGGACGAGGGCCTCATCACCAGCGAGAGCGAAGGTGGCAAGAAGCTGTTCACGCTCACCGACGCCGGCCGTACCGAGGCCGGGTCCGGCCCGGAAGCCCCCTGGGTGGAAGCGGGACGCGGCTTCGACTTCGAGGCGATGAGCGAGATCCGGACGGCCGGCTTCGGCCTGATGGAAGCCTTCGGTCAGGTCTTCAAGACCGGCACCCCCGCGCAGCGGGAGAAGGCCCTCGCGGTCATCAACGACGCCCGCAAGAAGCTCTACCTGATCCTGGCCGACGAGCACTGAGTCCTCGTCGGCGGAACCTCCCGCACGAACCGGCGCGCCCCGCGAGAAACCTCGCGGGGCGCGCCGCGCCGCGTGCGGGGTGCTGCCGCACGGACGTGCGTGCGCTGGGCGGAGGCGCTCAGGCGACCAGGCCGGAGAGCTTGCGGAGCGACTCGTTCAGTGCGGCGGTGGCCGAGTCCTTGAGCTTGCCGGCCATCAGGGCGACCGCGGCGCCGGTGAACTCGCCGTCTATGCGGACCGTGGTGGCCCCGCCGTCCGGCGTCAGGGTGTAGCGGGTCAGCACGGCCACGCCCATCGGGCCCTTGCCGGTGATCGCGATGACGCGCTCCTCCTCCAGCTCCGAGATCGTCCAGAGGACCTCGGCGGGGAAGCCCATCATCTTCATGTTCTCGGCGAAGGTGGACCCCACCGCGAGGGTCTCGGGACCACCCTTCGGGAAGTTGGTGTGGGTCATGCTCCACTGGCCGTAAGCATCCCAGTCGGTCAGCTGGGACCAGAGCTTCGCGGCGGACGCCTCGATGCGTGATTCCGCGGTGACTTCAGCCATGCGACCACCCCTTCTCGTCAGGTACGTGCGGCGGAACGTAGTCCCGGTGGACGCAACATTCAAGACTGACGACCTGTCAGATATTGGATACCGGCCGGGCTGCGGCCATGGTCGGCGCCGGGTCCGTCTCAACAGGTGTAACGGGCTCGTCGCTCCTGACGGGCCCTGCCATGATGTCCGAATGCAAGCGTCAGGGAGAAACGCCGGACTGGGCCTCGCCCTCGTTTCGGCGATCGCGTTCGGTGGTTCGGGTGTGGCGGCGAAGCCGCTGATAGAGGCGGGTCTGGACCCGCTCCACATGGTCTGGCTCAGGGTGGCCGGGGCGGCTCTCGTGCTGTCCCCGCTGGCCTGGCGCCATCGCGATCTCGTACGGCGCAAACCCCTGCTGCTCGCCGGGTTCGGACTCGTCGCGGTGGCCGGGGTCCAGGCCTTCTACTTCGCCTCGCTGTCCCGGATCCCGGTCGGTGTGGCACTGCTGCTGGAGTACCTCGGCCCGGCGCTGCTGCTCGGCTGGATCCGGTTCGTGCAGCGCAAGCCCGTGACCCGGGCGGCCGCGGCCGGTGCGGCCGTGGCCGTCGTGGGCCTCGCCTGCGTGGTGCAGATCTGGTCGGGGCTGAGCCTGGACCTGCTCGGAGTGCTGCTCGGCCTCGCGGCCGCCTGCTGCCAGGCCTTCTACTTCGTCTTCGCCGACCAGGGCAGCGACGGGGACGACGTGCCCGACCCGATGGGCATGATCGCGTACGGCATGATCGTCGGCACCCTCGTCATGACCGTCATCGCCCGGCCCTGGCAGATCGATTGGCAGGTGCTGAGCGGCGACGCGGCGGTCGGGGACCTGATGGTTCCGGCGCCGGTGCTCCTCGGGTGGGTCGTGCTGATCGCGACCGTCTTCGCGTACCTGACCGGAGTGGTCTCCGTGCGCAAGCTGTCACCGCAGGTCGCGGGCGTGGTGGCCTGCCTGGAGGCGGTCGTGGCGACGGTCCTGGCCTGGGTCCTGCTCGGCGAGCACCTCGCGACCTGGCAGATCGTCGGCGGCGCGCTGGTGCTGGGCGGGGCCTTCATCGCGCAGACCTCCCGACCGGCCGCGCCGGGGGTCGCGGAGCCCGTCGCCGCCCTGGACCGCGATCCGAGCCAGGTCTAGGATTCCGATCATGCCGTCGACCGTGCTTCCGCCTCCCGCCGCCTAGGCGTCTCTTTCGGATGTTGCCGGGTCCGGCGAGATCCGAAAGAGACGGCCCGGCGCGGGCAGCCGCCACCACGTACGAGAACCCGGCCCGGGCCGTGTCCCGGGCGGGTTCGCGCTGCCCGCGAAGCGATGACCTGATTCCTCTCATCCTTCACGCAAGCGCGGAGACCTCTCGTGTCGAACCATTCGCCCGCCACCGGGCGCAGCCTGCTGCATCTCGTCATCGCCGGAGCCGCCTGGGGAACCGCCGGGGCGGCCGCCTCACTGCTCTTCCTCGCCAGTGATCTCGGCCCGGTCGCCCTGTCGTTCTGGCGGTGCGCGGGTGGACTGGCGGTACTGCTCGCGGTACTGGCCGTACGCCGCTCCCGGCGACCCGAGGGGGCCCGGGCCCATGCCCTCCGGGCGAGGGCGTCGGTGGGGTCGCTGATCGGGACCGGGCTGCTGTTCACCCTCTTCCAGTCCGCGTACTTCGCCGCCGTGCGCGAGACCGGACTCGCCGTCGGCACCGTGGTCACCCTGGGAGCCGGGCCCGTGCTCATCGCGCTCGGGGCCCGGTACTGGACGGGGGAGCGGCTCGGCCGGGCCGGGACCGTCGCCGTCGTCGGTGCGTTGGCCGGGCTGGCCGTACTGGTCCTCGGCAGCGGCGGGGGCGAGGTGCGGCCGCTCGGAGTCGGCTGGGCGCTGCTGTCCGCCGCCGGGTACGGCGGGATGACCCTGCGGGCCAGGCTGCTCGGGCAGCGCGGGGCCGGCGGGGACCCGCTGGTCACCACCGTCTGGTCGGTCGGGGTGGGCACGGTGTGCCTGCTGCCGCTCGCCGCGGTGGAGGGGCTGGTGCCGCACACCGCGGAGCCCGTACGGGTGCTCCTGCTGCTCGCGTACATGGCCACTGTGCCGACGGCGCTGGCGTACGCCCTCTACTTCAGCGGGGCCGCCGCGGTGCGCGCCGCCACGGTGTCCGTGATCATGCTGATCGAGCCCGTCGGCGCGGCGGCGATCGCCGTCCTGGTGCTCGGGGAGCGGCTGACCGGCGCGGTGGTGCTGGGCACCGTACTGCTGCTGACGGCGGTGGGTTCGCTCATCGCGGCCGAGTGGCGGCGGCCCGCGGCCGTGGCCGTGGACGTGCAGGGTGGCGGGCCGGAGGTCCGGCCCGCCCCTGTCCCCGAGGCCTCGCCTCAGAGCGCGGCGAGGTAGTCCGGGGTGGTCGTGCCGGGGGTGAGGTCGGCGGCCGGGACCGGGGTTCCGTACGCCGGCGCGACCGGGACCACGCCCGACCAGAACGGCAGTCCCAGGTCCTCGGGGTCGTCGCTCGGCCCGCCGGTACGGAGCTTCGCGGACACCTCGTTCAGGTCCAGGCGGATCACGGCGGTGGCCGCCAGCTCCTTGGCGTTCGCCGGCCGGGAGTCGGCGGAGCGGCCCGGAACCACGTGGTCGACCAGGGCGTCGAGGGCCGTCCGGCGCTCCTCCGGGTCGGTCACCTCGTAGGCGGTGCCGTGCACGACCACCGAGCGGTAGTTGATCGAGTGGTGGAAGGCGGAGCGGGCCAGGACCAGGCCGTCGACGTGCGTCACGGTCAGGCAGACCGGCAGCCCCGGGTCGGCCTTGCCCGCCGCGAGGAGCGGGCGCGAGCCCGTGGAGCCGTGGATGTAGAGGGTCTCGCCGACCCGGCCGAAGAGCGTCGGCAGGACCACCGGCGCGCCGTCGCGGACGAAACCGAGGTGGCAGAGGTAGGCCTGGTCGAGTATCGAGTGGACGGTCTCGCGGTCGTAGCGCGCGCGGTCGCGGGACCGGGTCGGGACGGTGCGGTCGGTGGGGGCGTACCCGACGGCCGTTTCATCCGCGGCCGCTGCCGTGACCGTCTCCGTCGTGGCGTCCGGGGCGGGAGTGGGGCTCATGATGCGGACTCCGTTGTATTAGTGCATACTTAGCTTTGTGCTAGGAGACTATCTGATCAGCGGGCGCCGCGCATCGGAAATCGCGGCCAGTGTCGAAGCGGGCGTCGGATCGGGCGCGCTGGCGCCGGGAGCGCTGTTGCCCCCGATGCGGGAGCTCGCCGGTGTGCTGGGGGTGAACCCCAACACCGTGGCCGCCGCCTACCGCACCCTGCGCGAGCGCGGGGTCATCGAGACCGACGGCCGGCGCGGCAGCCGGGTGCGGGCCCGCCCGGCGACCGCGCCGCGCGACGAGCTGCGGATGGCCGTCCCGGCGGGGGTGCGCGACATCACCTCCGGCAACCCCGACGTACGGCTGCTGCCCGCGCTGGACGTCGCGATGGCGGGCGCGGCCCGCCGGTACGCCGCGCAGCCGACGCTCTACGGGCACGACCCGGTCGTACCGGAGCTGGCGCGCCTGGCCCGGGCCGGCCTCGACGCGGACGGGGTGCCGGCCGGGGCGGTGGCGGTGACCTCGGGCGCGCTGGACGGCATCGAACGGGTGCTGACCGCGCACCTGCGGCCCGGGGACGCGGTGGCCGTGGAGGACCCGGGGTGGGGGAGCGTTCTCGACCTCGTCCCGGCGCTGGGGCTGAGGGTGCTGCCGGTGGCCGTGGACGACGACGGGCCGCTGCCCGACTCGGTGGCCCGGGCGCTGGCGGAGGGTGCGCGGGCGCTGCTCGTGACGGCGCGCGCGCAGAATCCGACCGGTGCGGTGGTGGGCGCGGAGCGGGCGGCGGAGCTGCGGGCGGTACTGGCCGGGCACCCGGAGGTACTGGTCATCGACGACGACCACGGGCACGGCATCGTGGACCTGCCGCTGAACGTACTGGGCGGGGTGACCCGCCACTGGGCGCTCATCCGGTCCACCGCGAAGGCGTATGCGCCGGACCTGCGGCTCGCCGTGCTGACCGGCGACGGAGTCACCCTCGACCGGGTCCGGGGGCGGCAGCGGCTGGGACCGGGCTGGGTGAGCCGGCTGCTGCAGTACACGGTGGTGGAGCTGTGGAACGCGGGGGCGGTCGACCCCGTCGCGGTCGCGCGGTCCTACGCGGAGCGGCGGGACGGGCTGGTCTCGGCGCTGGCCCGGAGGGGGGTGCGGGCGCACGGGCGCAGCGGGCTGAACGTGTGGGTGCCGGTCGCCGACGAGACGGCCGTGGTGACGAGCCTCCTGGGTGCGGGCTGGGCGGTCGCCCCGGGAGCCCGGTTCCGGGTGGAATCGGGACCGGCCGTGCGGATGACGGTGTCGCTGCTGTCCTTGCCGGACGTTCCGGTGTTGGCGGACGCGGTGGCCGCGGCGGTCCGGCCGGCGAGCGGGGGCCGCCTCGACTGACCGGAGGCCGGTGTCGGCTCACCCCCGGGGCCGGGGGCGAGCCGGTCGTCGACGGGTGCTCCGGGTTCGTCGCCGGGGGTGCCCGCAGTACCTGGCCCAGTGACCCGATGAGGCTCTCCGGTCACAGCATGCGGCGGCGGGACTGGGTGAGGGCCGCGCCGGCCAGGACGACGGCCGCGCCCACCGGGGTGTTCCAGTGGAGCTCTTC
Source organism: Streptomyces sp. NBC_00435 (assembly GCF_036014235.1). Lineage (GTDB taxonomy): Bacteria > Actinomycetota > Actinomycetes > Streptomycetales > Streptomycetaceae > Streptomyces. Next base: position 1,403,348 of record NZ_CP107924.1, on the reverse strand, counting down.
GTGCAGGAGCACGACACCCGCCGTCGTCGCGATGACCGGGATGAAGTAGGTGACCATCTGCGCGGTGGTCGGACCGATCTCCGTGACCAGGCCGTACTGCATCTGCAGCGCCAGGCCCGTGCCCAGTGCGCCCAGGGCGATCACCGACAGGGTCGGCCAGAGGGGGAAGGAGGTCGGCGCCGAGGTGAACAGGGCGCTGACCGCCGCCAGCTGGAGGGTCGAGACCAGGAGCTGGGCGCCGGTCAGAGCCACCGGGGAGCCCGGGGTGGAGGCCAGCGTGCGGCGTACGTAGATCCAGCCGACCGGGTAGCAGAGCGAGGCCAGCAGGGCGAGCGCGGTGCCCTTGGCGTCGACGCCCGAGAAGCCCTGCCACGCCCCGAGGACGGTGAGCACGCCGAGGAAGCCCAGGCCCAGGCCCGCGAAGCGGCGGCGCGTGGGGCGGTCCTCGGACAGCGCGACCAGGGAGAGGGCCATGCCCCACAGCGGCGAGGTGGCATTGCAGATGCCCGCCAGGCTGGAGGGGATGCTCAGCTCCGAGTACGCGAAGAGCGAGAACGGGACCGTGTTGAGCAGCAGCGCCGACACCGTCAGGTGGGCCCAGGTGCGCCGGCCGCGGGGGAGCGGCTCGCGGCGGACCAGGAGCACGGTGAGCAGGACCAGGGTGCCGAAGAAGACCCGGCCGAGCGCGACCTGGAACGGGGCGTACGCCTCCGCGCCCACCTTGATCAGGAGGAAGCTGAAGCCCCAGACGACCGAGAGGATGGCGAAGCGCAGGCGCCAGTCCAGCCGGGCGGTGGCGGACACCGTCGTGACCGGGGCGGAGGTGCGGGTGGGGGTGGGCGAAAGGGGTGGGCTGGGGGAGGTGGGTGCGCTCATGAACGCTACTTTGTCGCTCACAACCTCTTAGGACAAGCGAGAGTTGTTGGGTGTGACGGCGTAGCATCACTTACATGTTGAACCTGGAGCGCCTGCGCACCCTCGACGCCCTCGCCCGCCACGGCTCCGTCAGCGGCGCCGCCGACGGCCTCCACGTCACCACCTCCGCCGTGTCCCAGCAGATGGCGAAGCTGGAGCGGGAGATCGGCCAGCCGCTGCTGGCCAAGAACGGGCGCGGGGTCCGGCTCACGGACGCGGGCCGGCTCCTCGCCGACCACGCGGCCCGGATCATTTCCCAGGTCGAGCTTGCCCAGGCCGACGTCGAGGCCCGCCGCGGCTGCGCGGTCGGTGAACTGCGGATCGGCGCCTTCCCGACGGCCATGCGCGGGCTGCTGCCCCGGGCCCTGGCCGGTCTGCGCGCCGACCACCCCGAACTGCGGACCCGCGTCCTGGAGCAGGAGCCGCAGGAGAGCATGGCCGCCGTGGTGCGGGGCGACCTCGACATGGCTCTCGCCCTCGACTGGCACAACAAGCGCAGGCCGGTGCCGGCCGAGCTCACCCGGACGCACCTCCTGGACGACTCCGTGGACATCGCGGTGCCGGCCGGGCATCCGCTGGCCGGCCGCGCCGTGATCTCCCTGGCCGAGGTCGGCGAGGAGGACTGGATCTCCTGGATCGAGGGGCAGTTCTGCCACGAGTGGCTCGTCCACACTCTGCGCGGCACCGGCATCGAGCCCCGGATCTCACACATCGCCGAGGAGCACCACACCCAGCTGGCCTTCGTCGAGGCCGGACTGGGCGTCTGCGTGGCCCCCCGGCTGGGGCGCGGACCCGTGCCCGCCGGTGTCCGGCTGCTGCCGGTGTGCGACAGCGTCCGCCGCCACGTGTACGTGGTCTCGCGGGCGGACGCCGACCGGCGGCCCTCGATCCGGGCCGCCGTCGAGGCCCTGAAGCGGGCGGCGGCCGCTTTCGGGGAGTCCGGGGCGGGGGCCTGAGCGGTCCCGCTCGGATCCTGTCCCGCTCAGATCTTTCGGAAGTCCCACGACACGATCGAGTCCGGGGTCAGCCGGATCCACGCGTGCCGCCCGTCGTGCGGCATCTCCTCGATGCCGAAGTTCTTGACCGGGAAGATCCGCTCGGGCACGGTCAGCTCCTCGCACGGCTCGCCGGTGCGCGGGGCCTCGCCCACGAAGACGGCGTTGCCGGAGAGCTCCACCCCGCGCAGTTCGTCGTAGGCCTCGCCCGCGTCCACGACCACCGAGATCCGCGGGTCCTTGCGCAGGTCGGACCAGCGCCGGCTGCGGGTGATCGAGTACAGCCACAGGGAGGTGCCGTCCCAGACGAACCAGAGCGCGCCCACGTGCGGGCGGCCGTCGGGGGAGACCGTGGCCACCCGGCAGGTGCGCTGCTCGCGCAGGAACGCGTCCGTCTCCTCGGGAGTCATCATGATGCGCCGGCCCCGCCGCTGCGCTCCGTCCGGGCGGGCCCTGTCCGCAACCGATCCGTCCGCAACCGTCCCGTCCGCGACCGTCCCGTCCAAGCGTGTCTCGTCCATCCGCTCCGCGCCCCTTCACATCTGACTATGTGTCAGGAATCATGCGTGCTCTTCCGTCACCACGCCAGGGGGAGCCATGGCCGAACTCGATCCCGCCACCACCGCACTGCTCACCGTCGAGTGCCAGAGCGGCGTAGTCGGTGAGGAGAGCGCCCTGCCGGAGCTCGCCAAGGAGGCCCGGGACTCCGGCATGCTGGACCGGGTCGCGGCCCTGGTGGAGGCCGCGCGCGGGGCCGGCGTACAGGTACTGCACGCAGTCGCCGAGCGGCGGCCGGACGGGCTCGGGGCCAATACCAACGCGCGGTTGTTCCGGGCCGCCGGGAAGCTGCCGGTGCGCCAGCTCACCGGCAGCCCGGCCGTAGAGGTCGCCGCCCCCATCACCGTCGCCGAGCAGGACCTGGTGGTGCGCCGGCTGCACGGTCTCTCCCCGATGGCCGGAACCGACCTGGACGCACTGCTGCGCAATCTCGGCATCCGCACCCTCGTGGTCACCGGGGTCTCCTCGAACATCGCGATCCCGAACACCGTCTTCGACGCGGTGAACCTCGGCTACCAGGTCGTGGTCCCCTCCGACGCCATCGCCGGGGTGCCCGCCTCCTGCACCGCCGAGGTGATCCGCAACTCGCTCTCCCTGGTCGCCGCCATCACCACGGCCGAAGCGCTCATTACCCAGTGGGCTCCCGCGCACTGACCCCCGTAACCTGGGCGGATGCTGTCCGAAGTGATCGCGACCCGTTACGTCACGCCCTTGCGTGAGGGCGGCTCGCTGCCGGGGATCGTCGAGGCCGACGATCTTGGCACCTACGTCATGAAATTCACCGGAGCCGGCCAGGGCCGCAAGACCCTGGTCGCCGAAGTCATCTGCGGCCGCCTCGCCCAACGGCTGGGGCTGCGCGTCCCGCGGCTGGTGCAGATGCAGCTCGACCCGGTCATCGGGCTCGGCGAGCCCGACCAGGAGGTCCAGGAGCTGCTCAAGGCCAGCGGCGGGCTGAACCTCGGGATGGACTACCTGCCCGGCTCGATCGGCTTCGACCCGCTCGCGTACCAGGTGGACCCCGTGGAGGCGGGCCGCGTGGTCTGGTTCGACGCCCTGATCAACAACGTCGACCGGTCCTGGCGCAATCCGAACATGCTGGTCTGGCACGGGGACGTCTGGCTCATCGACCACGGCGCCACGATGATCTGGCACCACAACTGGCCCACCGCGCAGAGCGCCGCCGCCAAGCCGTACAACGCCTCCGACCACGTGCTGGCCCCGGCAGGCCCGGACATCGCCGCCGCGGCCGCCGAGCTCGCGCCGCTCGTGACACGGGAGCTGCTGACCGAGGTCGCGGCCGACGTGCCCGACGAGTGGCTGGTCGACGAGCCCGGCTTCGACTCCACCGACGCGCTGCGGCGCGCCTATGTGGAGGCCCTGCTGCCGCGCGCCGCCACGATCCACGAGAGGATCACGATGGAGGCCGAGGTGAAGGTCCGGTCGGGTCCGCCCGGCTGGCTCGCCGACCGCCTCGACCCCCGGCCCCGGAAGACGAAGAGCGGCAACGAGTGACCAAGCGGGACGTGTTCGAATACGCGCTGGTGCGTGTGGTGCCCCGGATGGAGCGCGGCGAGTGTTTCAACGCCGGTGTGATCGTCTACTGCAGGGCGCACTCCTACGTCGCCGCGCGCACCCTTCTGGACGAGGCGAAGCTCCTCGCGCTGGATCCGGCGGCCGACGTGGCCGGGGTGCGGGCGGCCCTGCGGGGGGTCGAGGGGGTGTGCACGGGCGGCGAGTCCGCGGGGCAGGCGTCCGGCGACGACGCGGGGCGGCGGTTCCGGTGGCTGATCGCGCCGCGCAGCACGGTGGTGCAGCCGGGTCCGGTGCACACCGGACTGACGGCCGATCCCGCCGCCGAGGTGGAGCGGCTGCTGGACCTCCTGGTCCGCTAGGGCCTGTCGGGCCGGAGGGCCGCCGTTGACACCGGGTGCCAGGGCTCCTAGCGTCTCCTCAGCTGAAGCTACTAAGCGGTTGCTCACCCCTGAGGGGCCGCTTTCCTAGGGCGAGGAGATCCAGCATGTCCACCACCGAGCAGCGCGTCGCGATCGTGACCGGGGCGGCCCGGGGCATCGGCGCGGCCACGGCCGTACGCCTGGCCGCCGAAGGGCGGGCCGTCGCCGTACTCGACCTGGACGAGGCGGCCTGCAAGGACACCGTCGAGACGATCACGGCGGCCGGCGGCAAGGCCGTCGCGATCGGCTGCGACGTCTCGGACAGCGCGCAGGTGGAGGCGGCCGTCGAGCGCGTGGCGAACCTGCTCGGCGCCCCCACGATCCTGGTCAACAACGCGGGTGTGCTGCGCGACAACCTGCTCTTCAAGATGAGCGACAGTGACTGGGACACCGTCATGAACGTGCACCTGCGCGGCGCGTTCCTGATGTCGAAGGCCTGTCAGAAGCACATGGTGGCCGCCAAGTTCGGCCGGATCGTCAGCCTCTCCAGCAGTTCGGCGCTGGGCAACCGCGGACAGGCCAACTACTCCGCGGCCAAGGCGGGTCTGCAGGGCTTCACCAAGACCCTGGCCATCGAGCTCGGCAAGTTCGGCATCACCGCGAACGCCGTCGCCCCCGGTTTCATCGTCACCGAGATGACCGCGCACACGGCCGCCCGGGTCGGCATGGACTTCGAGGACTTCCAGGCCGCGGCCGCCACCCAGATCCCGGTGCAGCGCGTCGGCCGCCCGGACGACGTGGCCAATGCCATCGCCTTCTTCGCCGGCGAGGACGCCGGCTTCGTTTCCGGCCAGGTCATGTACGTGGCCGGCGGCCCGCTCAGCTGACGAGAAGCAGGGAGCACGTCATGACGTACGACGGAACGGACAGCGGCAGGGTCGCGCTGATCACCGGGGCCAGCCGGGGCATCGGCTACGGCATCGCCGAGGCGCTGGTGGCGCGCGGCGACCGGGTCTGCATCACCGGGCGGGGCGAGGAGGCACTCAAGGAAGCCGTGGAGCGGCTCGGCGCGGACCGGGTGATCGCGGTGGCGGGCAAGGCGCACGACGAGGCCCATCAGGCCGCCGCCGTGGAGCGCACGATGGAGGCCTTCGGCCGCGTCGACTTCCTGGTCAACAACGCGGGGACCAACCCGGTCTTCGGGCCGATCGCGGACCTGGACCTCGGGGTCGCGCGCAAGGTCTTCGAGACCAACGTGATCTCGGCGCTCGGCTTCGCCCAGCGGACCTGGCACGCCTGGCAGAAGGAGAACGGCGGCGCGATCGTCAACATCGCCTCCATCGCCGGCGTCTCCGCCTCGCCCTTCATCGGGGCGTACGGGATGAGCAAGGCGGCGATGATCAACCTGACCCTCCAACTCGCGCACGAGATGGCGCCGGGGGTCCGGGTCAACGCGATCGCGCCCGCGGTGGTGAAGACCAGGTTCGCGCAGGCCCTCTACGAGGGCCGCGAGGCGGAGGCCGCGGCGGCCTATCCGCTGGGCCGGCTCGGAGTCCCGCAGGACATCGGAGGAGCGGCCGCGTTCCTCACATCTCCACAAGCGGAATGGATCACAGGGCAAACTCTCGTTGTTGACGGGGGCATGTTCCTCAATGCTGGAGTGCATTAACCGATAATCGGACGCATTTGCCTCCTGGTGGGAGGCAAATGCGTACCGAATGGGCACTTACTCGGTCAAGTGCCGCACGAAACCTGCCCATTGGATTCGTGATGCACTGCGGTAGGGTCTGCCGCACCCATGGCTGATCGAGGAGCGTGCACGTGTTCAACCGGACCAGATGCCTGCAGATCACTGCGGCCCTTGCGTCCATATCCCTGCTCTCCGGATGCAGCCTGTTCTCGGACGACGGCAGCGACGGCGCGAAGCGGATTGTCGTCGGGACGACGAGCGCACCCACGACCCTCGATCCGGCCGCGGCCTGGGACGGTTCCTGGGAGCTTTACCGGAACGTCTACCAGACCCTGCTGGCATTCCCCACGGGTGCCACCAAGCCCCAGCCGGACGCCGCGCAGAGCTGCGAGTTCACCGACTCCGGCAACGAGTCGTACCGCTGCATCGTGCGCAAGGGCCTGAAGTTCTCCGACGGCGAGCCGCTCGACGCCAAGGCCGTCAAGCACTCGCTGGACCGGATCCGGACCATCAACGCCCCGTCCGGCCCCAAGGCCCTCTTCGGCAGCCTGGACAAGATCGAGACGCCGGACGCGCAGACGGTGGTCTTCCACCTGAACACGCCGGACGCCACCTTCCCCTTCGTGCTCGGCTCCCCGGCCGCCTCGCTCGTCTCGCCGAAGCAGTACCCGGCCGACAAGCTCCGCGAGGGGGACAAGGTCACCGGCTCCGGCCCGTACACCCTCGAGTCCTACAAAGAGGGCGGCGAGGCGGTGCTGAACAGCAACGACAGCTACAACGGTTTCGCCGTCCGCCGCAACAACGGCGTCACCATCCGCTATTTCGCGGACTCCAAGAAGATGATCGCGGCGCTCAAGGGCAAGGAGATCGACGCGACCTACCGCGGTCTGTCCGCCCCCGAGATCAAGGACCTCCAGACCCCCGAATCGCACAACGAGGGCGTCCAGGTCGTCGAGAACGTCGGCGCGGAGATCCGCTACCTGATCTTCAACCCCAGGGACCCGCAGGTCGCGAAGCCCGCGGTGCGCAAGGCCATCGCCCAGATCGTCGACCGCGGGGCGCTCGTCTCCAAGGTCTACCAGGGCACCGCGGAGCCGCTGTACTCGATGGTCCCCAAGGGCGTCGTAGGGCACCGCACGCCCTTCTACGACATGTACGGCCAGCCGAACGTGGCGGAGGCCAAGAAGACCCTCAAGGACGCCGGGATCACCCAGCCGGTGGAGCTGACGTTCTGGTACACCACCGACCGCTACGGCGCCTCGACCGCCGACGAGTTCACCGAGCTCAAGCGGCAGCTGGACGAGAGCAACCTCTTCAGGATCACCCTGCGCGGCCAGCCCTGGAAGACCTTCCAGGAGGGCTACAAGAAGGGCGACTACCCGGTCTTCGGCCGCGGCTGGTTCCCCGACTTCCCGGACCCGGACAACTTCATCGCGCCGTTCGTCGGCAAGGACAACGCGGTCGGCACCCCCTACGAGCCCACGGTGATACTCAACGACCTCCTGCCCAAGTCCCGCCGCGAGAGCGACCGGTCGGCAGGCGTCCACGAGTTCGAACAGGCCCAGCAGATCTTCGCTGACGACGTCCGGCTGCTGCCGCTGTGGCAGGGCAAGCTGTACGTCGCCGCACGCGACGACATCGCCGGCGCCGAGCGGGCCCTCGACCCGCAGACCGTCATGCAGGTGTGGGAGCTGCACCGCAAGACCAGCTGGTAGCCGCCCCGGTGGTGCGGGCGGCCGCGGCGTTGTCAGTGGCCCCCGGTAAGTTCTCGTTCTGTCGCGCGAAGCAGTCGCGTCGCGCGAGGTTGAGGGCGTGAAGCCCCGAAGAACGTGTACCGGAGGTTGTTGCCGTGACCCAGATGCTGCCCGAGTCCTGGCTCCCCGTCCTCGGCGGGGAGCCGGACCAGCCCTACTTCAAGGAACTCACCGAGTTCGTCGAGAAGGAGCGGGCGAACGGGCCGGTCTACCCGCCCCGCGAGCAGGTTTTCGCGGCCCTGGAAGCCACCGCCTTCGACCAGGTGAAGGTCCTGGTCCTCGGCCAGGACCCCTACCACGGCGCGGGCCAGGGCCACGGCCTGTGCTTCTCCGTGCAGCCCGGTGTGAAGACCCCGCCCTCCCTGCGCAACATCTACAAGGAGATGCACGCCGAGCTCGGCACCCCCGTCCCGGACAACGGATATCTGATGCCGTGGGCCGAGCAGGGCGTCCTGCTGCTCAACGCGGTGCTCACCGTCCGCGAGGCCGAGCCCAACTCGCACAAGGGCAAGGGCTGGGAGAAGTTCACCGACGCGGTGATCCGTGCGGTGGCCGAGCGCCCCGACCCGGCCGTCTTCGTCCTCTGGGGGGCGTACGCCCAGAAGAAGCTCCCGCTGATCGACGAGGAGCGGCACGCGGTAGTCAAGGGGGCCCACCCCTCCCCGCTGTCGGCCAAGAAGTTCTTCGGCTCCCGGCCCTTCACGCAGATCAACGAGGCCGTCGCCGCCCAGGGCCATGCGCCGATCGACTGGACGATCCCGGACCTGGGCTGATGCCCGACCGCGCCTAGGCGGCATTGCCCGTGCCTGCGGCTAGCGTCTTGATGACCGGACCGGAGCAGGTCCGACGGAGCGCAAGCCGGAGGCCGCGTTGACGGAGCAGCAGGAGGCGTCCGAGGACGCCGTCATGACCAGGATCGGCCAAGCGGTCATCCTGCTGCACGCCGGTGATCGCGAGGAGGCCCGCAACCGGCTCGGCGAGATCTGGTCCGAGATCGGTGAGGGGGGCGACTCCCTGCACCGCTGCACCCTGGCGCACTACCTGGCCGACGCCCAGGACGACCCCGCCGAAGAGCTGGCCTGGGACCTGCGGGCCCTGACCGCCGCCGACGGCCCCGGCCCCCCGCCGGCCGTCCGGGTCTTCTACCCGTCGCTGCACCTGAACCTGGCCGCCGACTACGTCAAGCTGCGCCGGCCCGAGGCGGCCCGGATCCATCTGGCGCGGGCCCGCGCAGCCACCGGGGCGCTGGCCGACGACGGGTACGGCAACGGCGTACGGGAGGCCATCGCCCGTCTCGAGCGCCGACTGGCGGCGGAGCCGGCCCAGGGGCCGCCCAGGCCGTTCCCGGAGCAGAACCAGTAGCCGGTCAGGGGCCGGGGCCGGGGCCGTGTCAGGGGCCGTGCCCGGGACCCAGGCGGGGGAGCCGTGGCAGGGCCGCCCCGGCGCGTCAGCCGCTGTGGACGCCCGCGCAGATACGGGCCTCCGGGCTGTCCGGATGCCAGCGCCCGTGCCGGCGGCCCAGCGCGCACACGTCGGCCGGCCGCACCGGCAGGTCCCGCACCAGCTCGCCCGGCACCTCCGCGCCCTCGGAGCGGGGGTGGCGGGGGCGGTGTCCGCCGGGACGCCCGTCGGAGTGCTCGCGGTGCTCGCCGGGCTCGCGCGGCGCCGGGATCTCCGGGACCGGCGGTACGGCCCGCGAGTCGCCGCCGGCGGCGCTCGGGCCGGCTGTCCCGGAGCCCGCGGCCGGGGTACCCGACCGCGCCGCGGAGTGGCGTCCGGAAGCCGACGGAGCCGGTCCGGCCGGCCGCGCCGGAACCGCCTTCAGGGCCTCCAGGACGGGTGCCTGGACGACCACCGGCGAGGCCCCCTGCCCGCCACGGGGCTCGTACCGGGGCGGCGCCCCCGAGGGGCCGGGAGCGGCCGCGGGCCCCACGGGGGCCGGGGTCACGTTCACGCAGCCTGAGACGGCCGAGACCGCACAGGCGACGCCGAGCAGCAGCTTTGTCGTGGTTCGGGTTGGATGCACCCGCGCAACTCTGCTGTGCGAAGACCCGGTTGCGAAAATCCGGAGCCGATATTCACCCCGCACGGGTGACGGCTACTCGCTCGCTGACCGGTCCCGGACGACCCTCGCCGCACTACTCGCCGGTGGCGCCGTCGAGGTGCTCCCGCAGCAGGTCCGCGTGGCCGTTGTGGCGCGCGTACTCCTCGATCATGTGGGTGTAGATCCAGCGCAGGCTGAACACCTCGCCCCGGTGGTGGCTCTCCGCCTTCGAGACGAGGTCCAGGGAGCGGCCGGCCGAGGCCTGCCGGGCCAGCTCGACCTCGGTCTGCCACACCTGCTCGGCCTCGGCCCAGGTGTCCCCGTCCGCGAAGTGGAAGTCCCCGTCCGGGTCCTCCCGGGTGCTGTACAGCTCGGGCAGGTCCTCGCCCAGCAGGATCTCCCGGAACCAGTACCGCTCCACCTCCGCCATGTGGCGCACCAGCCCCAGCAGGCTCAGGGCGGACGGCAGCAGAGGGGTCGTGCGCAACTGCCCGTCGGAAAGCCCCTCGCACTTCCAGGCCAGGGTGGAGCGGTGGTAGTCGAGCCAGCCGTCGAGCATGCCGCGCTCGTCGGCCGTGGTGGAGGGTTCGGTGCGGTGCGATCCAGTGCTGAGGGTCATGGCCCCCATCCTGGTCGAACACGGGCCTGGTCACCAGCGATTAGGCTGCGTACTCCCACAAGGACAAACCTGGAGGCTCCCGGTGAAGGTCGGCTGCATCGGACTCGGCGACATCGCGCAGAAGGCGTACCTGCCCGTCCTCACCACCCGCCCAGGGATCGAACTGCACCTGCAGACCCGGACCCCGGCCACCCTGGAACGGGTCGCCGCCCACCACCACGTCCCGGCCGAACGCCTGCACACCGACCTCGACTCCCTGCTCGCGCAGAAGCTCGACGCGGCCTTCGTGCACGCCCCGACCGCCGTCCACCCCGAGATCGTGGAACGGCTGCTGCGGGCGGGCGTGCCGACGTACGTGGACAAGCCGATCGCCTACGAGCTCGCGGACTCGAGGCGCCTGGTCGAACTGGCCGAGGAGCGCGGGGTCTCGCTCGCCGTCGGCTTCAACCGCCGCCACGCGCCCGGCTACGCGCAGTGCGCCGACCACGCGCGCGACCTGATCGTCATGCAGAAGAACCGGGTGGGGCTGCCCGAGGACGTACGGACCTTCGTCCTGGACGATTTCATCCACGTCGTCGACACGCTGCGCTTCCTGCTGCCCGGCGAGGCCGACGGCATCGACGTACGGGCAGTGGTGCGCGACGGCCTCATGAGCCAGGTCGTGCTCCAGCTGTCGGGCGCCGGCTTCACCGCGCTCGGCATCATGAACCGGCTGTCCGGTTCCACCGAGGAGGTGCTGGAGGTTTCCGGGCAGGACACCAAGCGCCAGGTCGTCAACCTCGCGGAGATCATCGACCACAAGGGCCAGCCCACGGTCCGGCGGCGCGGGGACTGGGTGTCGGTGGCCCGCCAGCGCGGCATCGAACAGGTCGTGGACGCCTTCCTGGAGGCCGTCGCCGCGGGCACGACCCTCAGCGCTCGTGACGCGCTGCTGACGCACGAACTGTGCGAGCGGGTGGTGGACTCGGCTCTGGAGCAGGCGTCCTGAGCGGATCGACCGGGGGTGTTCCGGCCGGTGTCCCCAGCGCTGTCCCGGTCGGTGCCCCGACCGGTGCCACGGCCGGTTTCCCGGGCCCTGACCCGAGCCGCGCGGAGCGGGCGCCCGAGGCCGCGCAGTAGGCGGCCAGGACGGCCAGCGCCGCTCCCACCGGCCAGTCCCCGAAGCGGACGTAGAGGGTCGTGCCGGTGGCGAGCGGCAGCTCGTAGACCCGCGCCGTGCTCGCCGAGGTGGACAGCGCCGGCCCGATCCGCCCGCCGGACGGGCCGTGCACCTCGCTGATGCCGGTGAGGCTCGCGTGGACCTCGGGCCGGCCGGTCTCGGCGGCGCGCAGCGCGGACAGGGAGGCGTGCTGGGCCGGGGCCCAGCTGTCCTGGAAACTGGACGTGGCCGACTGGTCGATCAGTACGGCGGCGCCGTCGCGGACGAGGCGCCGGCTCATGTCGGGGAACGCCGACTCGAAGCAGACCAGCGGGCCGAGGCGGACGTCCGCCCGGCCGGGCAGGTCCATCAGGACCGGTGCGCTCCCCGGGACCCGGTTCTCGTCCGCCGCCTTGCCGACCGAGGTGGCCCAGCCCAGCAGCGCCCGAGCCGGTACGTACTCCCCGAAGGGCACGAGGCGCATCTTGTCGTACCGGTCGCCGGTCGGGCCCCCGGGACCGACGAGCACGGCCGATTTACGGATCCCGGGCCGGTCGGCGGCCCGGGCGTCCACGTTGACCAGCAGCGGAGCCCCGACCCGCACCGACAGGGCGGCGAGCCTCCGGGCCAGGTCCGGGCGGGCCGACAGATCCTCGCCCACACTGCTCTCCCCCCACACCACCAGGTCCGGGCGCTGCCCCGCCAGGGTCCCGGTCAGCCGCTCCCCGAGGGCGAACCGCCGCTCCGCGGCGTCCGGGCCGTCCGCGACCGGGCCCGGCTGCACGACGGCCACCCGCAGCACCCCCGAGACCTCCGGGCGCGGCGCCCACAGCCACACCACCCCCGTCAGCACGGCGCAGCCCGTCATCCCGGCCACCGCCGGGGCCCGCGCACCCGGCACCGAGACCAGCAGCACCAGCGCACAGTTCACCGCCACGACCAGCAGGCCGACCAGCCAGACACCGCCCACCGAAGCCAGCCGCAGCGCGGGCGGCACCTGCCACTGACTGGCCCCAAGCAGCCCCCACGGCCCGCCCAGCCCCTGCCAGGACCGGGCCAGCTCCGACAGCAGCCAGCCCGCCGGTACGAGGACCAGCCCGGCACCCGCCCTGCCCGCGCCCGGAGTGCCGCCGAGCAACTCCCGTACCAGCAGGGCCCAGGGGACCCAGAGCAGGCCCAGCAGTGCGGCCAGGGCGAACAGGAACACGTGCAGGCTGGGCAGCAGCCAGTGGTGCACGGCGAAGACGAACCCGGCGCCGCCGAGCCAGCCCTCCAGCGCGGCGCGCCGGCCGGTGGGGGCGGACCTCAGCAGCAGCATCCAGGGCACGAGGGCGGCGTAGGCGAACCACCAGAGCGCGGGGGCGGGGAACGCGAGGCAGGGCAGCGCTCCCGCGGTGACGGCCGCCGCCGCACGCCACCACGGGCCCCGCATCGAGGCCGTCAGCACCATGAGGCGCCTCCGCTTCCAGTGTGGAGCAGCCCTGCGGGCCCGGCCACGCGCCCGCCCTGCGCAGGACCGGCTCGTCAGAAGGACATGTGCCGCCACTTCTCGTGGACGGTGACCCCGGAGAGCCGCCAGCCGGAGCGGGCGGTGCGGGCGAGGGTGAAGGTGTAGCGCCCCGCCGCGACGAAGTTGGGCGCGGTGACGGCGGGGCCGGTCCCGTCGGCGTCCTCGCCGGCCAGCCGCATCGGGTTGAGGAAGTCCGCCCGCACCCGCGCCGTGTCACCGGGGGAGCCGTCCAGGTCGGCGACCTGGATCAGGCGGTTGACGATGAGGTGCTGGCGCACCGGGAACAGCTTCATCGTCTCGGCGAGCCAGTCCGCCACCTCCCCGGCCGGGCCCTCGATCCCGCCGGCCGAGCTGTAGTCGGCCCGCCCGCCCGGAGCGAACAGAGCGCGGTAAGCGGCCCAGTCGCCGTCGTCCACGGCCACCGCGTACTCCGAGACCACCTCGTCGATCGCCACCCGGTCCATCACGCTCGCAAGGTCCACACGCTGCGTCATCGGGTCAGTGTGAGGGCGCGGGGGCGTCGAGGCCAAGGGGCGTGCGCGCCCTGATCCTCCGGAGGCGGATCAGTGACCGGAACGCGCCTCCCGGGGCCGGACCACGACCAGGTACGCATCGCTGGCCAGGTCCATCACCACCTCCGCGGGCACGCCCTCGCGCAACCGCTGCGCCGCGTACTCCTCGGCGGGCCAGCTCCCCCTCGGACTCCCGGCCGGAAACCGTTCCAGCACCACTCGACCCATGGGACACCCCCTGCTGTACGCCTTCGCCTTCAGCTCTCTCCTTGCACAACGACGCGGAGGCCGCCCGGGAACGTTCCCGAACGGCCTCCGATTCACGCGAAGCGGTGAGCGGTGTCCGTGCTAGCCGGCGGACTCGCCGGCGTGCGGGCTGAGGACACCCATCCCGATCAGGGCGAAGAGCACGATGCCCAGCAGGATCCGGTAGATCACGAAGGGCATGAAGCTCTTGGAGGAGATGAACTTCATGAACCATGCGATGACCACGTAGCCGACGACGAAGGCGATGACCGTCGCGAAGATCGTCTGACCCCAGGAGATGTGGCCCGGGTCCTCCATCACGTCCTTGATCTCGAACAGGCCCGAGGCCAGCACGGCCGGGATGGCGAGGAGGAAGGAGTAGCGGGCCGCCGCCTCGCGGGTGAAGCCCAGCAGCAGACCGCCGGAGAGCGTCGCACCGGAGCGGGAGACGCCCGGGATCAGGGCCATCGCCTGGCAGAGACCGAAGATCAGGCCGTCCTTGACGCCCAGTTCCTTCAGGGTCTTGCGCTCGCGGACGGCGCGGTGCCGGCCACCCTCCTCGTCGCGCGCGGCCAGCCGGTCAGCGACGCCGAGCACGATGCCCATCACGATGAGGGTGGTGGCGATCAGCCGCAGATCGCGGAACGGACCCTCGATCTGGTCCTTGAAGGCGAGGCCGAGGACACCGATCGGAATCGAGCCGACGATCACCAGCCAGCCCATCTTGGCGTCCTGCTCGGAGCGCAGCGCCTTGGTGTACAGCGAGCGGAACCAGGTGGAGACGATCCGCGCGATGTCCTTGCGGAAGTAGATCAGGACGGCGGCCTCGGTGCCGATCTGCGTGATGGCGGTGAAGGCCGCTCCCGGGTCCGTCCAGCCGGCGAATGCCGCGGTCAGCCGCAGGTGGGCGCTGGAGGAGATCGGGAGGAACTCCGTAAGCCCCTGGACGAGACCGAGGATTAGGGATTCGAACCAGCTCATGTCGGGGTGCGCTCGTCCTTGTGATCGTCGGGCAGTTCGGGTCCGATGCTAGGGCCCGTGGGGTGCGGCCGTGACCACAGGGGGGTGTACGGGCTTCAGTTCCCGCGCGGGCGCGGGCCGTACGCGGCGCCCCGGTGCCGGTGCGGGACGGCCCGCGGGCTGTGCCGAGGGCTCTCCCGCAGGCAGCAGCCGGTGCCGCTTGCGCCATGCGACGACCGCCGCGCCCACCGCGGACAGGGCGATGAAACCGAACGAGGCGAGGAAGGCCGGGGAGGTCGGGGAGGAGGCGCTGGCGCCCGCGACCACGTACGCGGCGGTGTTCGGGATCACCCCGATCGTGGTGGCGAGGAGGAAGGGGAGCCAGCCGCAGCGGGACAGCGCGGCGGCGTAGTTGGCCACCGCGAAGGGCAGGCCGGGGAAGATCCGGACCGCCAGCATCGAGCGGAAGCCGTGCCTGGCCAGCTGGTCGTCGGCCGCCCGCAGCCAGCGTCCGCGGATCAGCGGACGCAGGGCCTCGCGGCCCATCATCCGGCCGAGCCCGAAGGAGATCCCGGCGCCGGCGACCGTGCCCGCGACCGCCGCGACCAGGCCGAACTGCGTCCCGAAGAGGGCACCGGCGGCCAGGTTCAGCAGGGGGCGCGGCACCAGGGCGGCCGTGCACACCCCGTACGCCGCGGCGAAGAGCAGGACCGTGGTGCCCACCGGGAGCCCCGGGGGCCACCCCTCCGAGAGCAGGCGCTGGGGCTCGTACACCACGACGCAGACGCCGGCCGCGACGAGCAGCACGACGAGCAGCGAGAGCCGGGTCCACGGCGCGAGGAGGAGGGACATTCCGGGAGACTAGCCGACCCCCGTGGCCCGGCGCCGTAATCTGGGCCTCATGCAGTCGAACGGCCAGCGGCGTCCGAGGGTTCCGCGCAGCGACCTCGCCGAGCTGCTGGAGGCGCGCCTCACGGAGGCCTTCGGCGCCGCGGCCGACGCGGAGCAGGCCGGGCACATGGCCGCGTACATGAAGGACGTCGCGCCCTTCCTCGGGATCCGCACCCCGCTGCGGCGCGAGCTCTCCAGGGCCGTGACCAAGGACACCCCGAAACCGTCCGAGGCGGACTGCGCGGCGCTCGCGCTGCGCTGCTGGGACCTTCCGCAGCGTGAGTACCGGTACTTCGCCGCCGACTACCTGCGCCGGCACGTCTCCCGCTGCTCCTCCGGCTTCCTGCCCGTCGTCCGGCACCTGATCGTCACCGTCCCCTGGTGGGACACCGTCGACTCGCTCGCCGCGCACACGGTCGGCCCGCTCGTGGCGGCGGACCCGGCGCTCGCCCCCGTCATGGACGAGTGGATCGGGGACGAGGACCTGTGGGTGGCCCGCACCGCCCTCCTCCACCAGCTCACGTACAAGTCGGCGACCGACGCCGGTCGGCTCTTCGCGTACTGCCGCCGCCAGAGCGACCACCCCGACTTCTTCGTCCGCAAGGCCATCGGCTGGTGCCTGCGCGAGTACGCCAGGACGGACCCCGGGGCGGTGCGCGCCTTCGTGGTCGCCGAGCGAGACTCGCTGTCCCCGCTCTCGGTGCGCGAGGCGCTCAAGAACCTCTGAGCGCGGGTCGGTTCGCGAATAATCGGTCGACGGTGCGCACCCCGTCGGGCAGGATCGACGGCATGTCCAGGTACGCCTTCCCCGCAGCGCCGTCCGCAGTCGCGGACGCGCCGAAGGCTGCCTTTCCCGCAGAACTCGCCGCGGGTGCACCCGCATTCGGCGGCGCACGAAGCTGACCCTTCCCGGATCGTCCGGCGGACCCCACAGGGGGAGGGTCGGTTCGCTCAGGGGTCCCGTAATTCCAGCTTCGGACACACGGGAAGACATCATGGCCAAGACGGCCTTCGTGCGCACCAAGCCGCACCTGAACATCGGCACCATGGGTCACGTCGACCACGGCAAGACCACACTGACCGCCGCCATCACCAAGGTCCTCGCCGAGCGCGGCGGCGCCTCCTTCGTGCCGTTCGACCGCATCGACCGGGCCCCCGAGGAGGCCCGGCGCGGCATCACCATCAACCTCACGCACGTCGAGTACGAGACCGACACCCGGCACTACGCCCACGTGGACATGCCTGGCCACGCCGACTACGTGAAGAACATGGTCACGGGCGCCGCCCAGCTCGACGGGGCGATCCTCGTGGTCTCCGCGCTCGACGGGGTCATGCCACAGACCGCCGAGCACGTGCTCCTCGCCCGGCAGGTCGGCGTGGACCACATCGTGGTCGCGCTGAACAAGGCCGACGCCGGGGACCCCGAGCTCACCGACCTGGTAGAGCTGGAGGTCCGCGAGCTGCTGAGCGCGAACGGCTACGGCGGGGACACCGCCCCGGTCGTACGGGTCTCAGGGCTCGGGGCGCTGGACGGCGACCCGCGCTGGACCTCGTCGATCGAGGCCCTGCTCGACGCCGTGGACACGTACGTGCCGATGCCCGTGCGGTACACGGACGCACCGTTCCTGATGCCGGTGGAGAACGTCCTCACCATCACCGGGCGGGGGACCGTCGTCACCGGCGCCGTGGAGCGGGGCACCGTACGGATGGGCGACCGCGTCGCCCTGCTGGGCGGTGACGGCGAGGCTCTGGAGTCCGTGGTCACCGGACTGGAGACCTTCGGGAAGCCGATGGAGTCCGCCGAGGCCGGGGACAACGTCGCGCTGCTCCTGCGCGGGGTGCCGCGCGACGCGGTGCGCCGGGGGCACGTGGTGGCCGCGCCCGGCAGCGTCGTACCGACCCGGCGCTTCACGGCGCGGGTCTACGTCCTGTCCGCCCGCGAGGGCGGCCGCACCACGCCGGTGGCCTCCGGCTACCGGCCGCAGTTCTACATCCGCACCGCCGACGTGGTGGGGGACGTGGACCTGGGCGAGGCGGGACTGGCCAGGCCGGGGGACACGGTGACGATGACCGTGGAGCTCGGGCGGGACGTCCCGCTGGAGAGCGGGCTCGGATTCGCGATCCGTGAAGGCGGGCGCACCGTCGGCGCGGGAACGGTGACCGAGGTCGGGTAGCCCGGACACCGGTAGTGCCCCGCTGTGGTGGCGGTGGTCGGCTTGCGCCAGACTGCCGTCACCACTGGCATGCGGGGAGGGAGCGGTTCATGGGCGGCGGGAGCGGTAGCAGCGGCGAGGGCACGGGCACGGCGCTGGTGCTCGGCGGTGGCGGGCTGACCGGCGTGGGCTGGGAGGCCGGGATGCTGTACGGGCTCGCCCGTGCGGGCGTCGACCTCTTCGGTGCCGACCTCGTCGTCGGGACCTCGGCCGGATCCGTCGTCGGCGCGCAGCTCGCTTCCGGACTGCTCAGCCCGCAGGAGCTGTACGAGCGACAGCTCGGCGACCCCCGGGGGGAGCTCCCCGCGAAGCTGGGGGCGTCGCTGATCGCGAAGTACGCCGTCGCGATGGTGCGTTCGGGCGACGCGAAGGCCTACCGCCGCCGGGTCGGTGCCCTCGCGCTCGCCGCCGAGACCGAGACGGAGACGGCGCGCCGCGAGGTGCTGCAGGCCCGACTGGTCTCGCACGAGTGGCCCGAGCGGCGCTTCGTCGTCGCCGCGGTGGACGCGCTGACCGGCGAACTCGCCGCCTTCGAGCGGGGTGGCGGGGCCGGGCTGGTCGATGCCGTGTCGGCGAGCTGCGCCGTGCCCGGGGTGTGGCCGCCCGTGACGGTCGAGGGGCGGCGGTTCATCGACGGCGGGGTCCGTTCCGCGACCAACGCCGACCTCGCCGCCGGATACGCGCGCGTGGTGATCCTCGCGCCGGTCACCATGGGGGCCGGGATGATCCCCTCCCCGGCGGCGCAGGCCGCGCGGCTGCGCGAGGCCGGGGCGAAGGTACTCCTGATCACCCCGTCGGCGGCGGCCCGGAAGGTCTTCGGGCGCAACGTACTGGACCCGGCCCGGCGCGATCCCGCGGCGCGGGCGGGGCTGGAGCAGGCCGCCGAGCACGCGGTGGCGGCGGCGGAGACCTGGGCCTAGAGGCCTTGGTGCCGGTGCCGGTGCCGGTGCCGGCACCGGTCAGCGGGGTCCGCGGTGGACGATCCGCCGGCGGGCGCCCCGACAATGGTGCGGTGAGTGACGAACAGATTCCGGTGATCCGGGACGTGGCCCAGGGCACCGCCAAGCTGATGCCGGACATCGACCGGGAGCGGGCCTGGCTGCTCACCGTGGACGGGGCGCCGCAGTCGTACGTGGACCTCGACGACCCGGAGCACCTGGAGTTCGAGTACGTGCGCCGGCTCGCGCACGTACTGGACTGTGTGGGCGAGCCGGGCGCCGGGCTGGACCTGCTGCACCTGGGCGGTGGCGCACTGACGCTGCCCCGGTACGCGGCGGTGACCCGGCCGGGGTCGCGGCAGGACGTGGTCGAGTTCGACGCCGGCCTGGTGGCGCTGGTCGGGGAGTTCCTGCCGGTGGTGGCGGGGAGCGGGATCACCGTGCACACGGCCGACGCGCGGACCTGGCTGGCGGCGGCGCCCGGCGCGAGCGCGGACGTGGTGGTGGCGGACGTCTTCGGGGGATCCCGTGTGCCGGCTTCGCTGACCTCGGTGGAGTACGCGCGGGAGGTGGCGCGGGTCCTGAGGCCGGGCGGGGTGTACGTGGCGAACCTCGCCGACGGGGCGCCGTTCGACTTCCTCCGGGGGCAGCTCGCGAACTTCGGGGCGGTGTTCGGGGAGCTGGCGCTGGTCGCGGAGCCGGGTGTGCTGCGGGGGCGGCGGTTCGGGAACGCGGTGCTGCTGGCTTCGGAGCGGGAGCTGCCGGTGGCGGGGCTCTCGCGGGTGTGCGCGGGGGACGCGTTTCCCGCCAGGGTGGAAGCGGGGGTGGCGCTGGCGCGGCTGGTGCGGGGGGCGGTGCCGGTGTCCGATGCCGATGCGGTGGCTTCGCCCGAGCCGCCGGCGGGGGCGTTCAGCCTCGGCTGAGGGTGGTGGCGGTCCGGTCCGTGCCGGTGCCGGTGCCGGTGCCGGTGCCGGTGCTGGACTGAGCGGGCCCGCATTCGGCGGGGCTGGATTGGGCGGGTCCGGATTTGGTCGTGCGGGGTGGTTTGCGGGTCATGTGGCGGACGTCCGGGACCAGGAGGACGGCTGCTGTCACCGTGACCACCAGGGCCGCGCAGGACCAGAGGGCCGGGGTGCGGCCGATGGCGGATTCGACCGGGCCGGCCACCGCCGTGGCCAGGGGGAGCATCGAGACCGAGCCGAACCAGTCGTAGGCGGACACCCGGGAGAACTTCTCCTCCGGGATCTCCTGGTGCATCGTCGTCATCCAGCTCACGCCGAACACCTCGATGGCCGCGCCGCTCACGAACATCACCGCGCACAGGCCCCACACCGGCAGCGGCACCGCCAGCCCCGCCGAGGGCAGCGCCAGTGGGAACACGCACAGGGTGCCGACCAGCAGCAGCCGGCGTGGCTTCCAGGCCATCATCAGGACGGCCCCGCCGATGGTGCCGAGGCCGAAGAGGGCCAGGGCCAGGCCCCAGGGTGCCGGGCCGCCCAGCCGGTCCCGGGCGACCAGAGGACCGTAGACCGCCTCCGCGGCGCCGACGACCGCGACGACCACGGAGAACTGGAGCACGATGCTCCACAGCCAGGGGCGGCTCCTGAACTCCACCCAGCCCTCGCGCAGATCGGCGAGCAGGCCCCCGCCGGGAGCGCGGTCGGACACGTGGCCGACGTCGAGGAAGGCCCGCAGGGCTCCCGCGACGGCGAAGGCGGCGGCGTCCACGGCGAGGACCCAGCCGGGCCCCATCGTGGCGATCATGGCTCCGCCGAGGGCCGCTCCGCCGATGCCGGCGCCGTTCATCGCCATGCGGAAGAGGGCGAAGGCGCGGTTGGCGTGCTCGCCGGAGACGCTGGAGAGGAGCATGCCCTCGGCGGCCGGGTTGAAGAAGGCCGTGCCGGTGCCGCACAGCGCGGTGAGCAGCATCATCTGCCACAGCTGCGGGTCGCCGGCCAGGACGAGGACGGCGAAGGCGGCCTGCGAGACACAGTTCAGGGCATTGGCCGCGACCATGACGCGGTGCCGGGGTATCCGGTCGGCGATGGCCCCGCCGATGAGCAGGAAGAGGACGAGCGGCAGGGTGCGGGCGGCGGCCACCAGACCGACGTCGCCGCCGGAGCCGCCGGCGTCGAGCACCGCGAAGGCGGCCGCGATGAGCGCTCCGTGGCTTCCGAGGTTCGTGACGACCGCCGCACCCGTCAGCAGGGTGTAGTTGCGGCCCGCCCACTCCGGCCGGCGGCGCCGGGGGGAGGAGGATGAACGGGACGTACCGGGGGAGTTGGTGGGGGGAGAGCTCACCCCCGGACTATCCCCGTCCCGGGCCGGGAATCCAAACGGATAAGCGGCCCGGGAGGGGTAGTGCGGAAGATCAGCCCGCGTTGAGGCGGACGCTGCTCAGGATCTTCTCGTAGGTCTCCTGGCTCACTTCGCCCTGGACGCCCGCGGCGCCGTAGAGGACCCAGGTGGAGATGTCACCCTTGGCGGTCGTGAAGCTGAAGGCGACGGACTTGCCGTCGGAGGAGCACTTGTTCTCCTTCGGCAGGCCGCTCACGGTCGCGGTCGCCATGTGGCCCTTGAGCCCGGAGGAGGTCGTGTACTCCTTCGCCTCGGAGACCTTGGTGGTGCCCTTCGGTGCCTTCTGCGCGTACCCGGCGAAGACCCAGTTGCCGGCTTCGTTGCGCGCGGCCTCGGCGGTGTCCTTGGCGCCCATCCCGCCCTTGGTGCCGGAGGCGGCCAGCGAGGTCGACTCCTCCTTGCCGTCCTTGTTGGAGTCGACCTTGCACCAGTCCTCCTTGAGGAAGGCGGGTGCGGACATCATGACGAGGGGGCTTCCGTCGTTCTTGACGTCGTCCTCGAAGCCGATGGACATGCCCGAGGACAGGACGTTCCAGTCCGGCGGCACGTCGAAGGCGGTGCCGTACTTGGGGTTGATGACGACCTTCCAGCCCGGGATGACGGGCTTGGCGTCGGCGCCGCCGCGCGGGTTGGCGCCCGGGCTCGCCGGGGCGGGCGAGCCGGAGGAGGCGGCCCCGGAGGAGGCCGGGGCGGAGGGGGAGTTGCTCGGCTTGTCGTCCGCCTCGGTGGAGGTCTTGCCGTCCCGGTTCAGGACGAACCATCCGGTGGTGGCGGCCGCCACCACGACGGCCGAGACCGCCACGATGGCCACGGTCCTGGTGGAGAACGGGCTCCCGCCGCGCGGCGGCGGGGGCGGCGGAGTGCCGCCCCACTGCGGTACGGGAACGGTCGGGGGCTGCTGGCCCCACGCCTGGGGGGCGGGCGGCTGCTGCGGGTATCCGTAGCCGGGCTGCTGATCACCGTACGGCGCCGTCGGCGGCTGCTGCTGGTACGGGTTCGGCGTTCCCGGCTGCTGCTGGTACGGGTTCTGATGCGCGTCCTGGGGGTTTGGTTCGCCCCCGGGCGGCTGCTGCTGTCCTGGCCACATGGCCGGTAACGATAGTGGGAGCCCGCGTCCGGAGCCACGGCCGCCCCCGTACAGGTATGGCCAATGCCGCTTACTCGCGGGTAACATCGCCTTTCATGAGCGCAGAACAGATGAACGTGGGCGAACTGCTCGCCGCGACCGTGCCGATGGCCAAGACCCTGAACCTCCAGTTCCTGGAGACCACCCCCGAGCGCGCGGTCGTGCGGCTTCCGGACCAGCCCGACTTCCACAACCACCTCGGCGGCCCGCACGCCGGCGCCATGTTCACCCTCGCCGAGTCCGCGAGCGGTGCGATCGTCCTGGCCGCCTTCGGTGACCAGCTCTCGCGCGCCGTGCCCCTCGCGGTGAAGGCCGAGATCGGCTACAAGAAGCTCGCCAAGGGCGTCGTGACCGCCACCGCCACCCTCGGCCGTCCGGCCGCCGAGGTCGTCGCCGAACTCGACGCGGGCGGCCGCCCCGAGTTCCCCGTCACCATCGCCATCCAGCGCGAGGACGAGGCCGTGACGGGCGAGATGGTCGTCGTATGGACCCTGCGCCCCAACGGCTGACAGCACTAGAGTCCCTTCCACTACGAACGGAGGGGGTCCCGTGGCAGGCCGGGCCAAGATCAGCATCAGCCTCGACGCCGAGCTCGTGGTGGAGGTGATGGTCCTCGCCGGGATCGGATCGCCCCAGGACGCGGTGGAGGCCGTCGTACGGGACTACATCGAGCGCGGCCATCGCACCGAGGCGCGGATCCAGCTCCAGGACGAGCCCCGCCGCGAGGCCGACCTCGGGCAGCCGCCGCCGCAGGGCTGAACCTCGGCCCTGCGGTGGCGCGCCTGAAGCGGGCCCGCACGGCGGGCGGCGCACAGTGGCGGCGGGAGCGGTCCGGCGCGGGCCGCTCCCGCCGACTGACGCCGATGCCCACGCCGCAGGGAGCGCCCATGAGCGAGGCCGTGTCCAGACGCCGTGCGATGCGCCTCCTCGGGGCGGCCGGCGTCGCACTTGGGGTGGCCGGCTGCGTACCGGCCCCGCCGCCCGGCGCGCAGCCCCGTAAGGCCGCCGCCGCGGCGGCCGGGGCCGGCGGCTCCGCCCGGATCGACGCGCTCCTGGCGAAGCTCACCCTGGAGGAGAAGACCGTCCTGCTGCACGGCGGCCCGGACCCGGAGCCGCTCGGCCAGGCCGGCTACGTGCCGGGCATCGCCCGCCTAGGCATCCCCGCACTGCGCCTCGCCGACGGTCCGGCCGGAGTCCGCGTCGCCGGACCCGCCACCGCGCTGCCCGCGCCCGTACTGCTCGCCTCCGCCTTCGACCCGGCGCTCGCCCGCGAGTACGGCAGGGTCATCGGCCGCGAGGGCCGCGCGCTCGGCCAGGACGTCCTGCTCTCGCCGATGGTCAACCTGATCCGCACCCCGTACGCCGGACGGAACTTCGAGACGTTCTCGGAGGATCCGAAGCTGACGGCCGACCTGGTCGCCGAGGTCGTCCGCGGCATCCAGGACGAGGGGCTCATCGCCACCGTCAAGCACTTCGCGCTCAACAACCAGGAGACGGGCCGCGACACCGTCGACGTGATCGCCGCCGAACAGACCCTCCACGAGACGGAGCTACGGGGCTTCGAGGCCGCCGTGGCCGCCGGCGCGGGCGCCGTGATGGGCGCCTACAACAAGGTCAACGGCGTCTACGCCTGCGAGAGCAAGCCACTCCTCGACGAACTGCTGCGCGGCCGCTGGGGATTCGACGGCTGGGTGATGTCCGACTGGGACGCCACCCACAGCACCGTCGCCTCGATCGGCGCCGGCCTCGACATGGAGATGCCCGCCGGCACCCACTACGGCGCCCCGCTGCGCGAGGCGGTGCGCGGCGGCTCCGTCCACGAGAGCGCGGTCGACCTCGCGGTCCGCCGGATCCTGGCCACGATGGACCGCTTCGGACTGCTCGCGGAGCACCCCGCCGCCCGGCCCGCCCGGGACGCCGCCGCCGGAGCGGCGACCGCCCGCCGCGTCGCCGCCGCCGGCGCGGTCCTGCTGCGCAACGAGCGCGCCACCCTGCCGCTGGCGGGGGCCGCGGCCCGCTCGATCGCCGTCATCGGCCCCACCGGCCGGACCCCCTTCGTCAGCGGCGGCGGCAGCGCCCACGTGGTTCCGGACGCGGCCGGCGCCCCGGTCGACGAGATCCGGCGGCGGGCCGGGAGCGGCGCCCACGTGAGCTACGCACTCGGCGAGGACCTGTACGGGCGCCCGCTCCCGGTCGGGCTGCTGACGCCCGCCGCCGGCCCCGACGAGCGGAAGGTGGACGCCGGCCGCACCTGGGGCTACGAGGGAACCTTCCGGCTGGCGGCGGACGACGAATGGACCCTGCTGGTCCACTACACCGGCACAAGGCCGGGGGTCCGGCTCGACGGGGAGGAGCTCTTCCCCGTGCGCCAGGGGGTGGCCGAGCAATTCGCCGGCGGACTCCTGGGCGCCGCGCCCGACGGGTTCAGCGTCCGGCGGCGCACCCTCGCGCTCAAGGCGGGCGAACACCGGCTCGCCGTCTTCGCCGAGGGCGGGCCGAAGGGGCAGCGGCTGCGCCTGCGCCACACCACGAAGGCGACCCGGGCCGCCGACCTCGCCGATGCCGTCCGGGCCGCCAAGGCGGCCCGCAGCGTGGTGCTCTTCGCCTACGAGGACGCCACCGAGGGCAGCGACCGCACCTCCCTGGCGCTCCCGGGCGGCCAGGCGGCGCTGATCGAGGCGGTCGCCGCCGCCAATCCCCGCACCACCGTGGTGCTCAACACCTCCTCCGGCACGACGATGCCGTGGCTCCCGCGCACCGGAGCGGTCCTCCAGATGTACTACCCGGGCCAGGAGGGCGCCGGGGCCACCGCGGACGTGCTGTTCGGCGACGTGGATCCGGGCGGCCGCCTCACCCAGACCTTTCCGGCCGACGAGCGCGTGACCCCGGTCGGCGGCGACCCCATGCGCTATCCGGGGGTGGGTGGGCGGCAGGAGTACTCCGAGGGCGTCCACGTCGGCCACCGCTGGTACGACGCGCAGCGGGTGGCGCCGCTGTTCGCCTTCGGGCACGGGCTCTCGTACACGAGCTGGGAGTACGAGAAACTGGTGGTCCGGCGCGGCGGTGCCCACGGACGGAGCGGCGGGCTGCGCGTGGAGTTCACGGTCCGCAACACCGGACGTCGCAAGGGCACCGAGGTGGCCCAGGTGTACGTCGGGCCGTCCCCGGAGCTGACGCTGCAGCAGCCGGTGCGAACCCTGGCCGGCTACCGGCGGCTCACGCTCGGGCCCGGCCGGGCGCAGCGGGTCTCCCTCGACATCGACGCGCGCACGCTGTCGTCCTGGGACCCGGAGCGGGACGCGTGGGTGCTGGGCACCGGACGGCGCGAAGTGTTCGCGGGCCGTTCCTCGCGCGAACTTCCGCTGAGGGCAAAGGCTGTGGTGGCGACCGGATAGGCTGCCCGTTCGGCCTGTCACAGGGAGCGGGCCGGGCGGAGAACTCGGGAGGACGTACCGGTGCACATCCAGGAATGGCTGGAGACGATTCCGGCGGTCAGCATCTACCTCCTGGTGGGGCTCGTCATCGGGGTGGAAAGCCTCGGGATCCCACTGCCGGGAGAGATCGTCCTGGTCAGCGCCGCACTGCTGGCCTCGCAGCAGGGACACATCGACCCCGTGGTGCTCGGCATCTGCGCGACGACCGGCGCCATCGTGGGCGACTCCATCGGCTACGCGATCGGGCGCAAGGGCGGAAAGCCGCTGCTGGAACGGCTGGGACGGCGCTTCCCCAAGCACTTCGGGCCGGACCAGGTGGCCGTGGCGGAGCGCTCCTTCGACAAATGGGGCATGTGGGCCGTCTTCTTCGGGCGGTTCGTGGCGCTGCTGCGGATCTTCGCCGGTCCGCTGGCGGGCGTACTGCACATGCCGTACTGGCGGTTCCTGATCGCGAACGTGCTCGGCGGGATCCTGTGGGCGGGCGGGACGACGGCCGTCATCTACTCGATCGGGATCGTGGCCGAGCCGTGGCTCAAGGGGTTCTCGTGGGTGGCCCTGGCAGTGGCCCTGCTCTTCGGGCTCGGAGTGACGATGGTGGTCCGCGGGCGGATGAAGAAGGCGGCCGCGGCGGCACGCACCGAGGGCGCCGAGGTCCCGGAGCAGGCTTCGGCCGCTCCGGCCGTACTCAAGGACTGAACGGGCCGCTTCCCCGCCCCCCAAGGGTGGGCGGGGGAAGGCTCGTCACGCGTCCGGGGTCACCGAGGCGCGGTGCTGCTCGGCCAGCTCGGTGTACATGAGGGCGTTGACCTTGATGCCCTCGCGCTCCTCGTCGGTCAGCTGGCGCCGTACCTTCGCCGGGACACCCGCCACCAGCGAGCCGGGCGGGACGACCATGCCCTGCGGGACCAGCGCCTGGGCCGCCACCAGCGAGCCGGCGCCGATCACCGCGCCGTTCAGGACCGTCGCTCCCATCCCGATCAGGCAGTCGTCCTCGACCGTGCAGCCGTGCACCACGGCGTTGTGGCCGATGGAGACGCGTTCGCCGATGGAGACGGGGAAGCCGGGGTCCACGTGCACGGTGCAGTTGTCCTGCACGTTGCTGTCGGCGCCCAGGGTGATCGGACCGCAGTCCGCGCGGAGCACCGCCGAGTACCAGATGCTCGCACCCGCGCCGAGGCGCACGTCCCCGACCACGACGGAGGTGGGAGCGGTGAACGCCGTGGGGTCGATCTCGGGGTTCTTCCCGCCGACACCCGCCACGAGTGCCTGGGCCGCCTGCTGCGTCATGTGTTCTCTTCCTCCGTCGGTACGTGTCGCGCTACCGGCACCGTAGGGCACGCCAACCGTCCCCCGGGAATGGGGTGAAGATCACGGCGCGGTCCGGGTGCCCGGCGCGCTACGGTGACCCGGTGGCGAAGAACCAGAACACGTTCTCATCCCTGACGGCCCTGCGCCGCCGGCTCGCCGGCCGGGCCGCGCACGCGGGCTGGCGCTGGGTGCAGCGGGCCGGCGCGGTCACCGCGCAGACCCCGGGAGGGCTGCGCTTCGGCGCGATCGGGCACGGTACGCGGCTCGCCTTCCCGCAGGGCACGGTCTTCGGTGCGCCCTGGATCAGGCTCGGCGACCACTGCATCATCGGTGAACAGGTCACGCTCACCGCCGGCATGATGCCCGACCTCGACCTCGGCGCCGAGCCGGTGCTCGTGCTCGGCAACGGCGTGGTCATCGGCCGGGACAGCCACGTCATCGCCGACACCCGGATCACGATCGGCAACGACACCTTCTGCGGTCCCGGGGTGTACATCACCTCCACCAACCACAGCTACGACGACCCGCACCAGCCCGTCGGCAAGCAGTGGCCGCGCAGCGCCCCGGTGGAGATCGGCCCGGGCTGCTGGCTGGGCACCGGATCGGTGATCCTGCCCGGGGCGCGGCTGGGCCGCAACGTCGTGGTGGCCGCGGGGGCCGTCGTACGGGGCGAGGTGCCGGACCACGCCGTGGTGGCGGGGGCGCCGGCGCGGATCGTACGCCGCTGGGAGCCCGGGACCGGCTGGCAGCCGCCGCTGCGGACCCCGGCGCCGGTGCCGATCCCCGACGGGGTGACGCCGGAGCAGCTGCGCGCGCTGGCGGACCTGTCGGACCTGGCGGAGACGGAGTGAGCACCGTGCTCACCGTCGCGGCGACCCCTTCCGCGGCCGGACTGGTGCTGCGGCCGTGGGAGCCCGGCGACGCCGGGGCGCTGGTCGAGGCGTACCGGGACCCCGCGATGCGGCACTGGCAGACGGAGCGCGTCGGCGGCGTCGAGGACGCGGAGCGGTGGCTGGAGGCCCAGCGGCTCGGCCGCGAGAGCGGCGACCGGCTGGGCTTCGCCGTGTACGAGGCCCCGCGCGAAGCCCCGTACGGGAGCCGGCTGGTCGCCGGCGCGATGTTGAAGCGGACCGCCGCCGGTCCGGGTGCGCTGGAGGCCGGCTACTGGACGGTGGCCGGCGCCCGGGGCCGGGGCGTGGCCTCCCGAGCCCTCGGAGCCCTCACGGCCTGGGCGTTCGAGGCCTTCGCGGCCGACGGCCTGGAGCGGATCGAACTGCTGCACCAAATGGACAACGCGGCATCCTGCCGGGTCGCGGAGAAGACCGGCTACGCCCTGGAACGGATCCTCCCCGCGGCTCCGCCAGCCTTCCCCCTGGACGGGCACCTGCACGTCCGGCGCGCACGGTCGGGCGTCCTGGGAGTGCGGAGTCAGGGCCTGTCGTCGTGCGGCAGACGGGAGTTCGACGGCAGGCCCTAGCCGGCCGCCAGCAGGACCGTGCCCGCCAGGGCCAGGCCGGCGCCCGCCGCCTGGACGGTGCGCAGGCGTTCCTTGAGGACGGCGAAGGCGGCCAGTGCGGTGATGACCGGGTAGAGCGAGGATAGTACGGCGGCCACGGTGACCGGGCCGTGCTGGGCGGCCACGGAGTAGGTGCCGTTCGCCGCGACGTCGGCCAGCCCGACGAAGGCGAGCGCCGGGAGCAGCCCCCACAGGAGCCGCATGCCGCCCGCGTCCGCCGGGAGGGCCGGGGTGCCGCGCCGGGTCCGCACCCACAGGGCGGTGCCGCCGACGGCGACGTTGGTGACGCGCTGCACGAAGAGCGCGAGGAACAGGCCGGGCACGGTGGAGGAGGCCGGTGCGATCAGGGCCATCACCGCGCCGAAGCCGAAGGCCGCGACGAGGGTGAGGACGACCGCCTGCCGCTGCACGGGAGCGCCGCGCAGCTCGGGTCCGCCCGCCAGGACGATGCCCGCGACGGCCACCGCTATACCGGCGAACTGGCCGATGCCGGGCCGTTCGCCGAGCAGCAGCCCGGCGGTCACCGGTACCACGACGCCGATCGAGCCGAGCGGGGAGACCACGCCCATCGGGCCGAGGGCGAGGGCCTTGTAGAAGCTGAGCATCGCGACGGGCCCGACCGCGCCCGCCGCGACCGCGAACCAGAGCTGCGGTCCGGCCTCCCGCCAGGCGCCGGTGCCCAGCACCACGGCACCGAGTGCGACGACCGCGAGGACCTGGGAGGCGACCACCACGGTGAGGGCCGGTATCCGGCGGGTCAGCAGCCCGCCGCCGAAGTCGGCGAGGCCCCAGAGGACGGCTGTGGCCAGGGCGAACAGGGCGGTCATGGCAGGCCTCGCAGTACAGTGTGTTGAACGGTGGAGTACATGGTGGAGTACACCGCACCATAGTTCAGCCTGTTGGACCCTGTCATCCAAAATATTGTACGGAGTGGACGGAACGGTGTCGGACCTCGAACAGCTCACCCAGGCGCTCGGCCGGAACCTCAGGCGCTGGCGCTCGGAGCGCGGCTTCACCCTGGAGGCCCTCGCGGCCCGTGCGGGAGTGAGCCGCGGCATGATCATTCAGATCGAGCAGGCCCGTACGAACCCCAGTGTCGGCACCACGGTCAAACTGGCCGACGCGCTCGGCGTGAGCATCACCACCCTGCTCGACTACGACCGCGGGCCGCGGGTGCAGGTGGTGCTGCCGGGGCAGGGCGTGCGGATGTGGTCCACGGAGCGCGGGAGCGGCGCCCGCATGCTGCTCGGTGACGACCGGCGCGGGCCGGTGGAGATGTGGACCTACCGCCTGGAGCCGGGCGAGGGGACCGCCTCGGACCCGCATCCGCCCGGCACCTTCGAGATGCTGCACGTCACGGAGGGGGCACTGACGCTGGTGGTCGCCGGCGAGGAGTACGCCGTGCCGGCCGGAGGAGCCGTCTCCTTCGAGGCCGACGCCCCGCACGCCTACCGCAACGAGGGTCCCGCTCCGCTGGAGATGACCATGGCGGTCTCCATCCCGCCGGTGGCCGGTCACGCCTGACTGCCCGCCGCCGGACCGCCCGCCGGCGGACCGGCCATCGGCGGACCGGTCAGAGCGCGGGGATCTCGATCGCCGGGCAGCGGTCCATGACCATGTCCAGTCCGGCCGTGCGCGTGCGGTCGAAGGCGGCCTCGTCGACCACGTTCAGCTGGAACCAGACCGCTTCCGCGCCCTTGGCGACGGCCTCGTCGGCGACCGCTCCCGCCAGGGCGCTGTTCACGAAGACGTCCACCACGTCCACCTTGAACGGGATCGCCTCGAGCGAGGAATAGCCCTGCTCGCCGTGGACCGTCTCGGCCTTGGGGTGCACGGGGACCACGCGCTTGCCGTACCGCTGGAGCACCTCGGCCACGCGGTACGCGGCCCGGTCCTGGTTGTTGGACAGGCCCACCACGGCCCAGGTGTCGCCGAGCTCGGTGAGGACCTTGCGGATGGTTGCCGGATCGCCGTACACGTGTGCCGCCTCCTGCTGGTGCGATGCGCTTGCCTGATGACTGCTTCCAGGCCGATCAACGTAAAAGTCGCATGTCGGATTCCCCGTAGGGTGGACGGGTGAAGGCAGACCAGTACGTGACGGTGGCCCGTGAGGGCGTGCACGAGTCCGAGATCAACCGCTCGCGGTTCCTGTGCGCGCTCGCGCCCGCCGCGACCGAGCGGGAGGCGCAGGAGTTCGTCGCACGGATCCGCAAGGAGCACCCCACCGCCTCGCACAACTGCTTCGCCTACGTCATCGGCGCCGACGCCTCCGTCCAGAAGGCCAGCGACGACGGCGAGCCCGGCGGTACCGCCGGGGTGCCGATGCTGCAGATGCTGACGCGCCGGGACATCCGCTACGCGGTCGCCGTCGTCACCCGCTACTACGGCGGCGTGAAACTCGGCGCGGGCGGGCTCATCCGGGCCTACGGAGGTGTCGTCGGCGAAGCCCTCGACGCCCTCGGCACCGTCACCCGCCACCGCTACCGGCTGGCCACCGTCACCGTCGACCACCAGCGGGCCGGCAAGGCCGAGAACGACCTGCGGTCCACCGGACGGACCGTGGTGGACGTGCGCTACGGCGCCGCCGTGGAGATCGAGGTCGCCCTGCCCGAGGCCGACCTGCCGGCCTTCGAGGCCTGGCTCGCCGACAGCACCGCCGGGAGCGCCACCCTCGCGCTGGGCGGGGAGACGTACGCGCCCTGAGCGCCCGAGGCGGCCCGGGGGACGCCGGGGAAGCGTTAGCGTAGAGGGGTTCAGGGTTCGTCCGGCCGGCCCCGTCCGGCAGGGGTTCATCGGCAGGTTCATTCGCAGGGGGAGACGGTATGCGCGGCGGGGCCGGCGAGTGAAGTTCCTGCACACCTCCGACTGGCACCTGGGCCGGTCCTTCCACCGCGTCAACCTGCTCGGGGCCCAGGCCGCCTTCATCGACCACCTCGTGACGACCGTCCGCGAGCACGAGGTCGACGCCGTACTCGTCGCCGGTGACGTCTACGACCGCGCCGTGCCCCCGCTGCCCGCCGTCGCCCTGTACGACCAGGCCCTGCACCGGCTCGCCGACCTCGGCGTGCCCACCGTGATGATCTCCGGGAACCACGATTCCGCCCGCCGCCTCGGCGTCGGGGCCGGGCTGATCGGCCGGGCCGGGATCCACCTCCGGACCGACCCCGCCGGGTGTGCCGATCCCGTGGTGCTGGCCGACGTACACGGTGACGTGGCGCTGTACGGGCTGCCGTACCTGGAGCCCGCGCTGGTCAAGGACGCCTTCGGCGCCGGGAAGGTCAGCCACGAGGCCGTCCTGGGCTCGGCCATGGACCGGATCCGGGCCGACCTGGCCGGCCGGGCGCCCGGAACCCGCTCCGTCGTCCTCGCCCACGCCTTCGTCACCGGCGGGCAGGCCAGCGACAGCGAGCGCGACATCGCCGTCGGCGGGGTCGAGGCCGTGCCCGCCGGCGTCTTCGACGGGGTCGACTACGCCGCCCTCGGTCACCTCCACGGCTGCCAGACGATCAACGAGCGGGTCCGGTACTCCGGTTCCCCGCTGGCCTACTCGTTCTCCGAGGCCGACCACCGCAAGACCATGTGGGTCGTCGAGCTGGGCCCGGAAGGGGAGATCGTGAGCGCCGAGCGCGTGGACACCCCCGTCCCGCGCGCCCTCGCCCGGATCCGGGGACCGCTGGAGGAACTGCTCTCCGAGAGCGCGTACAGCGCCTACGAGGAGTGCTGGCTGGAGGCCACCCTCACCGACCCCGTCCGGCCCGAGGACCCCATGGCCCGACTCGCGGCCCGCTTCCCGCACACCCTCAGCCTGGCCTTCGACCCCGAGGGCCGCACCGAGGAGGGCGGCGGCTCCTACGCGCAGCGCCTCAAGGGGCGCAGCGACCAGGAGATCGCCGAGGACTTCGTGGCCCACGTGCGCGGCGGCGGCTTCACCGACGAGGCCGAACGGGCGGTGCTCCAGGGGGCCTTCGACGACGTACGGGTGGACGACGGCCGGCAGGAGACCCACCGATGAGGCTGCACCGGCTGCGCGTCACCGCCTTCGGGCCCTTCGCGGAACCGCAGGAGATCGACTTCGACGCCCTCTCCGGCGCCGGGATCTTCCTGCTGCACGGCCCCACCGGCGCGGGCAAGACCTCCGTCCTGGACGCCGTCTGCTACGCCCTCTACGGATCGGTCCCCGGCTCCCGCCAGGCCCCGGGCACCAGCCTGCGCAGCGACCACGCGGCCGGGGACACCCCGACCGAGGTCACCCTCGAACTCACCGCCGGCGGGCGGCGCCTGGAGATCACCCGGCGCCCCGAGCAGGACCGGCCCAAGAAGCGCGGCACGGGGACCACGAAGGACAAGGCGCAGAGCTGGCTGCGCGAGTACGACGGGGAACACTGGAGCCCGCTCAGCCGGTCCCACCAGGAGATCGGCGAGGAGATCGAGCAGCTGCTCGGCATGAGCCGCGAGCAGTTCTGCCAGGTCGTGCTGTTGCCGCAGGGGGAGTTCGCACGTTTCCTGCGGGCCGACGAGGTGGCGCGCGGCCGGCTGCTGGGCCGGCTGTTCGACACCCGCCGCTTCGCCGCCGTCGAGACCCTGCTCGGCGACCGGCGCCGGACCGCCGAGGCCAAGGTCCGGGCCGGCGACGAGCAAGTGCTGCACACCGCCCAGCGCCTCGCCCAGGCCGCCGGGGACGCCGCCGACCTGCGGGCCTGGCCGCTGCCCCGGCACCAGCCGGGCGACCCCGGGCTGGCCGTGGCGATCCGCGCCTGGGCGGCCGTCGCGCGCTGCTCCGCCCGGGAACGGCTCACGGTCGCCGAGTACGCCCTCGCCGCCGTGGAGGGGCGCCACGCCGCCGCCCGGCGGGCCGCCGAGGAGGAGCGGGAGCTCGACCGGCTGCAACGCCGCCATGCGGAGACCGAGCGCCGGGCGGCCCTGCTCGCCGAGGCCGGTCCGGAGCGGGAGCGGGTGCGCGCCCTGCTCGACCGGGCCCGGCGCGGGGCCCTCGTCGCCCCCGCCCTGGAGCTGCGCGGAGGCGCCGCCGGAGCCCACATGGCCGCCGCGCACGCGGAGTCGGTGGCCCGGGCGGAGCTGCCGCCGTCGCTGGCCGGGGCGGGCACCGAGCAGCTGGCGGAGGTCGAGCAGCAGCTGCGCGAAGCCCTCGGAGCCCTCGGAGCCGCCCGCCGCTCCGAGCAGCGCAGCGCCGAGATCGGCCGGGAACGGGCCGACCTGGAACGGGAGTCCCGGGCAGCCGAGGAACAGCAGCAGGAGACCGCCGAGTGGCTCGGCCGGTGGGAGGCGACCCGGGCCGAGCTGGCCGGGCGGGCGGACGTCGCCCAGCAGGCCGCGACCCTGGCCGAGCAGCTCGCCGGCAGGCTGGAGCCCGCTCGGCTGCACCTGCACGCCGCCCGGCGGCGCGACGCCCTCGACGGTGAGGCGCAGCAGGCCTCCGGCGAACTGCTCGGCGCGCGCGAGGAGTCGACCGCGGCCCGGGAGAGCTGGCTGGAGCTCAAGGAGACCCGGCTGCGCGGGATCGCCGCCGAGCTGGCCGCCGCCCTGGTGGCGGGGGAGCCGTGCACCGTGTGCGGGTCCGCGGAGCACCCCGCCCCGGCCCGCCCGGCCCCCGGGCACGTCGACCGGGCCGCCGAGGACGCGGCGCACGCCCGCTTCGAGCTGGCCGAGGAGGTCAGGGCGGGCGTCGAGCGGAGGCTGGCCGCCCTTCGCCAGGCCCGTGCCGAGGCAGCCGCCGCCGCGGGGGACGCCACCACCGCCGAACTCCTGGAACTCACCTCCGAGCTGAGTTCCCGTCATGCCGAGGCGCACGCCGCGGCCGCCGGACTGCACACCGCCCGGGAGCGGCTCGCCCGCGCCGAGCGGGAGCACGCCGTGCGCAGCTCCGAGCAGCAGGGCGCCGAGGTACGGGCCGCCGCCCGGGCGTCGCGCCGCGAGGGGCTCGACCGGGAACAGGCCTCGCTGGAGGCGGAGCTGGCGCGTGTGCGGGCGGACTCGCCCAGTGTCGCGGCCCGCACCGGAGTCCTGGAGGACCGGGTCCGCATGGTCGCCGCGGCCGCGACCTCGCTGCGCCGGGCCGAAGCCACCGCCGCGCGGTTGAAGGAGGCCGACGGGCAGCTCGCCGACGCCGCGTTCAAGGCCGGCTTCGACACCACCGAGGAGGCGGCCGAAGCGGTGCTCCCGGAGTACGAACGCACCGCGCTCCAGCGCCGGGCGGACGCCTGGCAGGCGGAGGAGGCCATGCTGGCGGACCGCATCGGCGAGGCCGACGCCGCCGCCGCGGCGGCCCTGCCTCCGGCCGCGCCGCAGGAGGCCGCGGCGTACGCGGACCGGGCCGCGGCGAAGCTTCGTACGGCGGGCTCCGCCGTGGACGCGGCCCGGGTCCGGTGCAAGGACCTCGACGGGCTCTCCCTCCAGGCCGAGCGGGAACTGCGCGCGCTGGGCCCGCTGCGCGAGGCCTACGAGCGGGTGGCCCGCCTCGCCGGACTCACCGCGGGCACCTCCGCCGACAACGAGCGCAAGATGCGGCTGGAGGCGTACGTGCTCGCGGCCCGGCTGGAGCAGGTCGCCGCCGCGGCGACGGTACGACTGCTGCGCATGTCCGGCGGTCGCTACACCCTCGTGCACTCCGATGCCCGGTCGGGCGGGCGGGGGCGGTCGGGGCTCGGGCTGCACGTGGTCGACGCCTGGACCGGCAGCGAGCGGGACACCGCGACCCTGTCCGGCGGCGAGACCTTCTTCGCCTCGCTCGCGCTCGCGCTCGGCCTGGCCGACGTGGTCACCGACGAGGCGGGCGGTATGCGCCTCGACACCCTCTTCATCGACGAGGGCTTCGGCAGCCTGGACGACCAGGCGCTGGACGAGGTGCTCGACGTACTGGACTCGCTGCGCGAACGCGACCGCAGCGTCGGCATCGTGAGCCACGTCGCCGACCTGCGGACCCGGGTGCAGGCCCAGCTGGAGATCGTCAAGCAGCGCGGCGGTTCGGTGGTGCGCCACCGCACGGGGGCCGGAACGGACTGAGGCCCGGACCGGCGGCTCCCCCGGGGAGCCGCCGGTCCGTCCGTCCGCCGGATCCCGGCGCTCAGAGCTTCGAGAGTTCGTCCACCAGATCGTCGAGGCCCAGCGACCCCTGGGACAGGGCCGCCATGTGCCACGCCTTCAGGTCGAAGGAATCGCCGTGCGCGGCACGGGCGTTGTCGCGGCCCAGCAGCCACGCGCGCTCGCCCAGCTTGTAGCCGATCGCCTGGCCCGGCATCGACAGGTAGCGGGTCAGCTCGCTCTCGACGAAGTCGCCCGGCCGGCCGCTGTGCAGGCCGAAGAACTCCTGCGCCAGGTCCACCGTCCAGCGCTCGCCCGGGTGGAACGGGGAGTCCGCCGGGATCTCCAGACCCAGGTGCATGCCGATGTCCACGATGACCCGCGTGGCGCGCATCATCTGGGCGTCCAGGTAACCGAGCCGCTGCTCGGCGTCCTTGAGGTAGCCCAGCTCGTCCATGAGCCGCTCCGCGTACAGCGCCCAGCCCTCGGCGTTGGCGCTGACGAGACCGACACTGGCCTGGTAGCGGGAGAGCTGGTCGGCGACGTGCGTCCACTGAGCCAGCTGGAGGTGGTGTCCCGGAACGCCCTCGTGGTACCAGGTGGAGACCAGGTCGTAGACGGGGAAGCGGGTCTGACCCATCGTCGGCAGCCAGGTGCGGCCCGGACGGGAGAAGTCCTCCGAGGGGTTCGTGTAGTACGGGGCCGCCGCGCCGCCCGGAGGGGCGATCCGCGACTCCACCCGCTTGACCCGCTCGGCGAGTTCGAAGTGGGTGCCGTCGAGGTTCTCGATGGCCTCGTCCATCAGGCCCTGCAGCCAGGCCTGGACCTCGTCCACGCCCTCGATGTGGGTGCCGTGCTCGTCCAGGTGCTTCAGCACCTCCCAGGGACCGGCGTCCGGAAGGATCTTGGCGGCTTCCGTCTTCATCTCGGCGAGCAGCCGGTGGTACTCCGACCAGCCGTAGGCGTACGCCTCGTCCAGGTCCAGGTCGGTGCCGTTGAAGTAGCGCGACCAGCGGGCGTAGCGCTCGCGGCCCACCGGGTCGGGCTGTCCCTCGACCGCCGGGGCGTACACGTCCCGCATCCAGTCGCGCAGTTCCACGACGGCGGCGGTCGCGGTGGCGGCGGCGTCGTCGAGCTCGGCGCGCAGCGCGTCGGGCCCGGCGGCGGCGAACTCGGCGAAGAAGCCGCCCTTGCTCGCGCCCTCGCCGTCCTGCCCGTCCAGGGCCTCACCGGCCCAGCCCGTGAGCTGCTCGACGAAGGTGGCGGTGGGGCGCGGGCTGCCGAACAGGCCGCGTTCCAGGCCGAGCGCGAGGCACTCGCGGTAGCCCGCGTAGGCGGCCGGTACGGCGCGCAGCCGTTCGGCGATCGCGGCCCAGTCCTCGTCCGTGTCGGCCGGGGTCAGCGTGAAGACCTCGCGGACCGCGTGCGCGGGGGAGTGGATGTTGCTGACCGCGCGCAGGTCCTCGTCGGCCTCGTGGACGGCGAGTTCGGCGGTGAGCCGCTCGCGCAGCAGACGGGCGCAGCGGCGCTCGACGTCGCTGTCGGCGCCCGGCTGCCGCTCGGCGGCGTCGAGCAGCGCGAGGGTGGTGCGGGCGAGTTCGGCGGCCGCCGCCCGCCCCGCGGGGGAGAGGTCCGGGAGCCTGCCGGAGCTCTCGGCGACACCGAGGTAGGTGCCCGTGATCGGGTCGATGGCGATGAGGTCGTCGACGTAGGCATCGGCGACCTGGCGGGGCAGCCGTGCGGCGCTGTGGCTGGTGAGGATGTCTGACATGTGGACATCTTCGTATGCGGGACGCCTCCGCGTCATCAGCTATAGGCGTCAGCCTGCTGACGTGGGGGGCAGCAGGGGCCCGCAGTCCCATTCCTGGAAGATCAATCTGGTTTCCACCCGGGCGACTTCCCGCCGCGAGGTGAACTCGTCGAGGACCAGTCGCTGGAGTTCGCCGGGATCGGAGACGGCGACGTGAACGAGGTAGTCGTCTGGTCCGGTCAGGTGGAAGACGGCTCGTGAGGCCGGCAGCGAGCGCACCCGCTCGACGAAGGGGCCGATCAGCTCGCGGCGGTGCGGGCGCACCTGCACCAGGAGCAGCGCCTCCAGCCCGCGTCCGAGTTTGGCCGGATCCAGCCGGAGCCGGTTGCCGAGGATGATCCCGGAGCGGCGCATCCTGGCGACCCGGTCCAGGCAGGTGGACGCGGCGATGCCGACCTCGGCGGCGAGATCGCGGTACGTGGTCCGGGCGTCGTTCTGCAGAAGCCGCAGAATCTGCAGATCGACCGGGTCCAGTGCGACGGATTCGGACATTGGCCGAACGTAGCACGGGCTTTTCCCGCCATCGCCGTCGCGCTGCGCACAGTACGGCGCATGGAGACGAACGCCCCGACCGTACGACGGTCACTGGCCACCGAAGCTGTTCATGCCGGACGCGAGGACCTCGCCGGGCTCGGACTGCACGCGCCTCCGCTCGATCTGTCGACGACGTACCCGTCCTACGACAGCCGGGCGGAGGCCGCCCGCATCGACGCATTCGCCACCACCGGAGCACGGCCCGAGGGCCCGCCGATCTACTCCCGGCTGGACAATCCGACCACCGCCCGGTTCGAGACGGCCCTGGCCCGGCTCGAAGGCACCGAGAGCGCTGTCGCCTTCGCGAGCGGGATGGCCGCGCTGACGGCGTGCCTGCTGGTGCGGGGGATGAAGGAGCTGCGTCATGTGGTCGCCGTACGACCTCTTTACGGGTGCAGCGACCATCTGCTGAGCAGTGGCCTGCTGGGGACCCGGGTGACCTGGGTGGACCCGGAGGGCATCGCCGGCGCCATCCGGCCGGACACCGGTCTGGTCATGCTCGAGTCGCCCGCCAACCCGACGCTCGCGGAGATCGACCTGAGGGCCGCCGCGGAGGCCTGCGGGGAGGTCCCGCTGCTGGTCGACAACACCTTCGCGACTCCGGTACTGCAGCGGCCGGCCGAGAGCGGGGCCCGGATGGTGCTGCACAGCGCCACCAAGTACCTCGGTGGCCACGGGGACGTCCTCGGCGGGGTCGTCGCCTGCGACGAGGAGTTCGCGCGGCAGCTGCGCCAGGTGCGGTTCGCGACCGGCGGGGTGCTGCACCCGCTGGCCGCGTACCTGCTGCTACGAGGGCTCTCGACGCTCCCCGTGCGGGTACGGGCGGCCTCCGCGAGCGCCGCGGAACTCGCCCGGCGGCTCGCGGCCGATCCTCGGGTCCTGCGGGTGCACTACCCGAGGATCGGCGGCGCCATGGTCGCCTTCGAGACGGCCGGGGACCCGCACGAGGTGATCACCTCGGTCCGGCTGGTCACCCCGGCCGTCAGCCTGGGCAGTGTCGACACCCTCATCCAGCACCCGGCCTCCATCAGCCACCGCATCGTGGCCGAGGGGGACCGGCACGCCTCGGGCGTGAGCGACCGGCTGCTGCGCATGTCGGTCGGGCTGGAGGACGTGGACGACCTGTGGGCCGACCTGGACCAGGCACTGGACCGGTCGCTGGACCGGTCGCTGGACCAGTCGATGGACCGGGCCACGGCAGTGGGCCGGATGCCGGAGCCGGCGGCGTAGCGGTCCGCGGAGCGGGTTTCGCAGCCCGCGCGGGTACCGGCCGGGGAACTCGGGCTCAGTGCTGGGCGCGGGGCAGACCGCGGGGTTCGCGCGGGAGCTCGTACGGCAGCCGGGAGCTGACGGGGGTCGCGTCCAGCCGGGCCGTGATCACCAGGGTGCCGTCCTCGATCTGGTAGTCGAGGGGGAGGCCGAGACCGCGCATGGCGGCGACCATGCCGGTGTTCGAGGCCTGGGTGACGGCGTACACGCTGTCGCACCCGGCCTCGACGGCCATCCCGATCAGCCGGCCCAGCAGCTCGGAGCCGATGCCTCGGCGCTGCCAGTCGTCCTCGATGAGCAGCGCCACCTCGGTCTCGTCGCCGTCCCAGAGCAGGTGGCCGAGGGCGACGAGCTTGCCGGAGGCGGTGGTCGCGGCGAGGGTGCGGCCGAAGCGCGGGCTCAGCAGGTGGCCGAGGTAGCGGTCGGCGTCGGCGACCGGGCCGTGGTAGCGCAGCCCGAGGGTGCGCTCCGAGCAGCGGTCGTGCATGGCGCGGGCGGCGGCCAGGTCGGAGCCGTCCGCGCGGCGCACGGTGATCTCGTTGCCCTCGGGCAGGGTCAGTACGTCCAGGCCGCGCGGGACGCGCGGCCCGAGCCGGGCGTCGAGCTCGACGAGCGCGCGGGCGCGGGCGAACTCGGTCGGGGTGAACGGCAGGTAGGGCCGCTCGATGGTGATCGCCCCGCCGGAGGGGTCGCGCAGCCGCATGACCGTGGCCTCCAGTACGCCTTCGACGGGGGCGTCGGCCCCGGCGTTGGGGCGCCCGGAGAGGGTGGTGGCCGGGATGGAGTGGATGGTGCAGCGGCCGAGCAGCTGGCGCAGCGCGAGCGGCAGCTCGGCGGCGTCCAGCGCGGTGCGGGTGGCCAGGCCGAGGACTCGGGTCGGGGTGTCGACCAGGTCGTGGGCGTCGGCGCGCTCGATCCAGGTGCTGTGGCCGCCGGCTCCGGCGATGGCCCGCGTGAGGTCGGCGGAGGGCAGCTGCTGGGGGGCGCGCAGCAGGAACTCGTCCACCGTGCCGCCCTCGGGGAGCGGGTGCGTCTGGAGGGTCAGGATGTCGACACCGCCGTGCGCGAGGGCGGTGCAGATCGCGGCGAGGCTGCCGGGCTCGTCGCGCACGGTCGTCCGCATCCGCCACAGGGCGGAGGTGAGCGCGGCGTCCGTGTCCGCGGCGGCGGTCCCCGCCGCGCCCGGACCGGCGGGCGCGGCTTCCGGCGGCGCGGTCTGCGTGGGCGGCGGCGCATGGCTGTGACGCCGTGCCCACCAGGTGTGGAACGCCGCCGTGACCAGGAGTGCGACGGCCGAGGCCACGAGCAGCACGGGACCGCGCGGACCGTGCACCACGAGATTGGCGATGCCGTCGGCGACCGCGACGGCGCAGAACAGGGCGGCGAGTTCGACGACGTCCCGGCGCCAGTGGTGACGGTGGGGGCGGTGGGCGGAGGCAGCAATGGGCTCAGTCATGCAGACCACTGTGGCTCAGGGGTGTTGCGTGATCGCGAACGATCTGTGACCGACTGGTTAAGGATCCATCTGGCCGATTTCGCCCGGTTTTCCGGCTGATTTCAGATATCGGCCACTACTGCCCCACCCGTCCGGGCCGCAGGGTGCGCGTGAAGAGTACGCCGCCGCCCTGTTGCCGCAGGCGGACGGTGAGCTCGC
This sequence comes from Streptomyces sp. NBC_00435, assembly GCF_036014235.1. Classification (GTDB taxonomy): domain Bacteria; phylum Actinomycetota; class Actinomycetes; order Streptomycetales; family Streptomycetaceae; genus Streptomyces. The sequence continues at coordinate 1,362,426 of NZ_CP107924.1, read as the reverse complement.
CGCCGTCCCCGTCGATCTCCACCTCTCCGTAGTACGGGGGGTTCTCGGACGGGGACATGTTGGCGAAGGGTGCGGACCGCACGTACGCCGTCTCCGGGCCGAAGGTGGCGTCCATTCGTCCGGCGGGGAAGGCGCCCGCGCCGATGGGGCCCGAGACGAACTCCCAGAAGGGAGCGAAGTCGGTGAAGGCGGCCCGCTCCGGCGCGTAGTGGTTCGCGGCCGTGTAGTGGACGTCCGCGGTGAGCCAGAGGGTGCCCGTGATGCGCTGGTGCTTGATGTGGCGCAGCAGCTCGGCGATCTGCAGCTCCCGTCCGAGCGGCGCGCCGGGGTCCCCCTGGGCGACGGCCTCGAAGTCCGTGGCCCCGTCGGCCACCACGATGCCCAGCGGCATGTCGGCCGCGATGACCTTCCAGGTGGCGCGGGAGCGCGACAGTTCGCGCTTGATCCAGGCCAGTTGCTCGGTGCCGAGGATGCCGATGGGGTCGTCGGTCTGGCGGCCCGGGGAGTTCGGGTCGCGGTAGGTGCGCATGTCGAGGACGAACACGTCGAGCAGCGGCCCGTGGCGCATCACCCGGTACATCCGCCCCTCGGCGCGGCCGCCGCGCAGGTCGGTGACGGGGAAGTACTCGCCGAAGGCCCGGCGGGCCCGGGCGGCGAGGGTGTCGACGTCCTTCTCGGTGTAGCGGGGGTCGTCGAGGATCTGGCCGGGGTACCAGTTGTTGCGCACCTCGTGGTCGTCCCACTGGGCGAGGACCGGCACGTGGGCGTTGAACTCGCGCAGGCCGGCGTCGAGCAGGTTGTAGCGGAAGTTGCCCCGGTACTCGGCGAGTGTCTCGGCGACCTTCGCCTTCTCCTCGGTGGTCACGTTGTGCCAGAGGGTTCCGTCGCGCAGGGGCACCGAGGCCTGGATCGGCCCGTCGGCGTAGATCGTGTCCCCGCTGAAGAGGAAGAAGTCGGGGTCGCGCAGCCGCATTTCGTCGAAGACGCGGTAGCCGCCGATCTCCGGGTTGATGCCCCAGCCCTGGCCGGCGAGGTCCCCGGACCACAGGAACCGCACGTCGCGGCGGCGGGAGGCGGGGGTGGTCCGGAAGGTGCCGCGCACCGGCTCGCCGGTACGGCGCGGATCGTCGGGGTCGGCGAGCACGACCCGGTAGTGGATCTGCTGGCCGGGCGGGAGTTCGCGCAGGGTGGTGGTGCCGGTGAAGTCGGTGTCCGGGCCGAGCAGCGGACCGCGGTGGCGGCGGACGGCGTAGCGGAAGGACTCGCTCGGGGAGGTCTCGACGTACATCCGCGCGGGCCGGTCGGAGCGGGTCCACACGGTGGCCGAGTGGGCGGTGATCTCGCCGGACTGGACGCCCCAGAAGGCGTTCGGGCGGCCCGCGCGGGCGAAGGCGGGCGCGGCCGCGAACGCGGGGGTGGACAGGGCGCCGGTGAGGGCGCCGGACAGGGCGAGGCCCACCGGGACGGCGAGGGAACCGCCGAGCAGGGAGCGTCGGGTGTGCGGCAGAGGGGCCATCGGTGCGTCTCCAGAGGCCGGCGGGGACGGGCCGGACCAGTGTGCTGCCGTACACCGGCCGCACACCGGACCGCCCGCGTCGCGCACGCGAACCATGCGTGAACAGTGGTGAGCGCGGACGCTCATGGGTGCCCCTGGATTCCCCTGGATCCTCCTGGATCTCCTGGATTCCCTGGCTTCCTACGGCTTCCCCTGGCTTCCTCCGGGTGAGCGCCCGTCAGCGGGTCATTGGGTGCGGCGGGTTGTGTCCAGGATGACGCGGGCGACCAGCGCCGGGTCGTCGTTCATCGGGACGTGCCCGCAGCCAGGGAGCCGGACGAGGCGCGCGCCGGGGATGGTGTGCTTGGCGCGGACGCCCTGGCGGCGCAGGAGCAGTCGGTCGCGGCTGCCCCAGGCGATGGTGACGGGCAGGCCGGGCACGTCCTCGGTGAACCGTACGGAGCCGCCCGCGGCCAGGGTCGCCTCGAAACCGGTGGCCTCGCGCAGGGCGACGGTCTCGGCCGTCACGGCGGCGGGCGACCGCCGTCCCGGTCGCGCGTAGATGCTGCCCGTGAGCGCGGCGCGGCCGGCGGCGCTGAGGGAGAGCCGCTCCACGGCGGAGTGGGGCAGCGCGGTGGCCCCGGCGCGCATCGCGCGCAGCGCGGTGAAGGCGTAGCGGCGCTCGCCCGGTGACCAGAACCCGGCGGGGGAGAGGGCGGTGACCGAGCGGGCCAGGCCGGCGCGGCCCATCTCCAGGGCGAGCAGCCCGCCGAGGGAGTTGCCCGCTACGTGCGGATGCTGGACACCGAGCGCGGCGCAGAGCGCGCCGAGCGCCGGGGCGACGGTGCCGAGGTCGTACGGGATCCCGTGCGGCAGCGGCTCCGAGACGCCGAAGCCGGGCAGGTCGACGGCGATCACGTCGTACTCGGCGGCCAGGATGTCGGTCACCGGGCGCCAGGCCTGGAGGTGGTGGCCGATGCCGTGCAGGAGCAGGAGCGGTTGGCCCGCGCCCTTGCGCTCGTAGGCGGCGGTGGTGGGGCGGGGGCCCAGCGGCGAATCGATCGTGAAGGAGACCGTGGCGGTCATGCTGCTCCTCGTCGGGGTCGGCGGCTTCGGCGTCTGTGAGACGGGTTGTCAGTAGTGTCTCCCGACTGATTACCGACCGGTAGCCCCCAGGGTCAGGACTTCGGCCTCACTGGCCGCTTCCCGGCGCTCTTCCCGGCGCTCTTCGCGGATCTCCCCCGTTCTCCGCCGCGTTCTCCGCCGCGGTCCTTTCCTCGGCCGCTTCCCCGGCGCCCGCGAACATCCCGTGAACGGCTTGATACATATGCCCGATCTGCCCGGCAAAGGGATGAGGATTGGTCTTGACCAAGGGGGTGCGCCGTCCTATCGTCGCAGGCATAGTGCAGGAACCTTTAATAAACAAAGGCGCGGAACTGCCGCTGGAACACGGCGAGTGCAGCGATTGCAGGAGGAGTCAGGGTGGGGACCACACAGCTCGAATCGGTGCCGGAGCCGAAGTACTGGCACCTCAAGACCGTCCTCAGTGAGGCGCTCGACCAGGATTTCTCCGTGGGCGAGGTCCTGCCGAACGAGCGTGAGCTCGCCGCCCGTTTCGGCGTCGCCCGGGCGACCCTGCGTCAGGCCCTGGAGCAGCTGGAGCTCGAAGGCCGGCTGCAGCGCCGCCGCGGCGTGGGCACCACCGTCGCCCCGCCGCGCGTGGGCGTCGACGTCGGCAACGCCCGGCACAGCTGGCCCGGCGAGAGCATCGACGGGTGGGAGCCCGTGGACGCGGCGGAGGCCGTACCGGCTGCCGCCGTCCTGAAGCTCCTCGGATCCGCCCCCGGCGAGCTGGTGCTCGCGGTGCGCCGGACCCGCGTCGAGCAGGGCCAGGTCGTCGCCGCCGAACTGCTGTACGTACCGGCCGGCTCGGTGCCCGGGCTCTCCGCGATCGACACCCCGGCCGGCCCGGCGCGCGCCCGCGCCGTCATGCGCGAGCTGCAGCGGCTCGCGCTCGACGGGCAGGACCGCTCGGTGGAGCTCGGCTCGGCCCGGGCCGACGACGCGAAGGAGCTGGACCGCCTGCCCGGCGCCCCGGTCCTCCTGGTCACCACCCGCTACTTCACGGTGGAGGGTACGGCGGCTGTCTCGGTGGCCACCTACCGCGCCGACACCTGCCGCCTCACCTTCGGGGACTCGGGCGACGTCGAAATAACGCACGACACGCGCGTCGCTTCCTGACCTTCCGGGACTCGCGCCCCGACCTGCTGAGAGGGGCCGCCGCCATCGGGCGGTGGCCCGTCCGGCTGTGGCGGTGCACGGCCGCGGCCGGATTCCCGGAACGCCGGGGGGCCGGCCCCGGCACTGAGCCCTGGCACCGAGTCGGGTGCGGCCGCGGCCTCCACTGAGGTGCCGCGGATCACCGCGACCGTCCGGATCCTCGGGCGGCGTCCGCGGCCGGTCCGCCGTTGGGGAACCGGCCCTGGTTGCTGGGTGGCGCCCTGCCCTGGTCCGCTCGCGTGCTCGGTGGCGGCTTTCGCGTGAGACCGGTCCCCCTCCTGGATCCCCCCGGTCGGAGGCGTTCGCCAGGAGTTCCGTCCCCCCCGTTACCGTTTTCGTGGCTCCGCAATGGGGCCTCCGGCCTTCGGGTCCGGCATGACTTCCCCCCTTGTTGTTGATGATCCGGGGGTTGTGTCACCGGGCCCGGAGGCATCGACGGACCGCTGATGAGGGGCTTGAGCACCGGCTTCACCCGAGCCGGAAGAGCTCTCCGTAACGTGGATGTGGCAGCTCGGTGCCGAGGCAAGGCCGGACGAAAAGCGTGAGCGGAGGGGCCCGCACGTGATCGAAACCGGTGACATCGACGTCTTCCTCGGCCTGGACGTCGGCAAGGGCGAACACCACGCCACCGCCGTCACCCCAGCCGGGAAGAAGGCCTTCGACAAGCGCCTGCCCAACACCGAACCCAAGCTCCGCGAGCTGTTCGCGAAGCTGAAGGCCAAGCACGGAACGGTGCTGGTCGTGGTCGACCAGCCAGCCTCGATCGGTGCCCTGCCCCTGGCGGTCGCGAGGGACATGGGCTGCCCAGTCGCCTACTTACCGGGCCTGACGATGCGGCGGATTGCCGACCTCTGTCCCGGTGAGGCGAAGACTGATGCGAGGGACGCGTTCATCATCGCGGACGCGGCCCGAGCGATGCCGCACATGCTGCGGACGCTCGACGGCGAGGACGAGACGATCGCCGAGCTGGAAATGATCGTGGGCTTCGACGATGACCTGGCTGGCGAAGCCACCAGGGTCGCGAACCGGTTGCACGGTCTGCTGACCCAGATCCATCCGTCTCTGGAGCGGGTGCTGGGGCCGCGGTTGCAGCACCCGGCCGTGCTGACTCTGCTGGAGCGGTTCGGTTCCCCGGCCCAGATCCGCAAGGCCGGCAGGCGCCGCCTGGTCACGCTGCTACGGCCGAAGGCCCCGCGGATGGCCGAGCGGATGGCCGAGCGGCTGGTCGAGGAGATCTTCGCCGCCCTGGACGAGCAGACGGTCACCGTTCCGGGGACGGATGCGGCCGCGCTGATCGTCCCGAGCCTGGCCGGGTCCCTGGCCGCCGTCCTTGACCAGAGGAAACTGTTGGCCGGGCGGATCGAGGAACTCTTGGAGGCCCACCCACTTTCCAAGGTCCTGAGGTCGATGCCGGGAGTCGGCGCCAGGACCGGCGCCCGGATCCTGATCGAGGTCGGTGACGGCAGCACCTTCCCGACCGCCGGCCACCTCGCCGCCTATGCGGGTCTCGCCCCGGCGACCCGCAGTTCAGGCTCCTCGATCCGCGGCGAACAGCCCTCCCGGAGGGGAAACAAGCAGCTCGAACGGGCCTCTTCCTCTCCGCGTTCGCCGCCTTGGGCGACCCGGCATCGCGGACCTACTACGACAGGAAGATCGCCCAAGGGAAGCACCACACCCAAGCCCTGCTCTGCCTCGCCAGAAGACGAGCCGACGTCCTCTTCGCGATGCTCCGCGACGGAACCTTCTACGAATCGCGGCCGGCCAGTCCCTGACCGCCGTCTCCGTCGGACGTTACCGCGGTGAGGAGGTGGGGTCCGCCTCCATCGCAGCCAGCAGCTCCGAGAAGCGCCGGTCCTGCGCGGTTCCCGCAGCCAGCTCGCTCAGCGCATAAGCCGTGGTCTTGAAGCCGTCTCCGTGGTGGAACTCCGCACCCCACGCGCCAAGCCTCACCGAAGCCACCTCGTCCAGTCTCAGGCGGTGGGTCCCCCACGGATTGACCGCCACGATCCCGTCAGAGCCGACTTCGAGTCGGACCCTGAGAATCGTCCACCAAAAGAACAACGCAACGCCGACGGCCAGCCCTGACCACAGCCCGGCCGGCCGTGTCGTCTCCACTCCTGGAGAAGAGACCCACCCAGCCCAACCGATGAGCGCCTTCACCCCTACGACAGCCGGGATCACATAGCCCGCCACGCGAGCCGCCCCACCCACCCGCCACACCGATACCGAGTCCCCACCCTGGTCATCCATGCCCGCATTGTGAGCCACACAGCTCGACCAAACACATAGGGGCACCCCCCCGAAAGGGATCGGGGGCGTCCGCGAGTGGTGCGTGCCGTTCCAGAGGGGTCAGCGGCGGCGGGCCGTGACCGTCTTCTCCACCGCGAACAGTTCTTCCTCCACGTGGTCCAGTGCCAGCCGCAGCGCCCCCGTGGCCACCGCCGCCTCGCCGAGCAGAGACAGCGTCACGCGCGGCGGGCGGAGGCAGTACCGCTCCAGTTCCCGGCGCAGGGGGTCGAGGACCCCGTCCATCCCCGCCGCCCAGCCGCCGACGACGACCAGCTCCGGGTCCATCGCCAGGACCAGCGCCGCCACGTCGTGGACCAGTCGCTGGATGAACCGGTCCATCGCGGCCACCGCCCGCTCGTCGCCGCGCTTGGCCATCGCGAAGACCTCCGCCACCGCCCGCTCGTCCAGCGGGTGCAGTGGTTCGCCGGTCGTCGACAGCAGCCTCTCGGGCGTGACCTCGCGGCCCAGCAGGTGCAACGCGCCGATCTCCCCGGCTGCCCCGCCGAAGCCGCGGTGCAGGCGACCGCCGATCAGGGAGCCCGCGCCGGGGCTGAGCCCGGCCATCACGAAGACCATGTCGTCGGTATCGGTCGCGGCGCCCTTCCAGTGTTCGGCGACCGCTGCCGCGTTGGCGTCGTTCTCCACCTGCACCGGGCAGCGGAACGAGCGGCGGAGCCGTTCCCCGAGCGGCAGCCCGGTCCAGCCGGGCAGGGCCGTGCCGAGCCGGACCGTGCCGTCGGCCTCCACGATTCCGGGGCTGCCGACCCCGACCGCCCGCAGGGAGTCCCGGGGCACGCCGGCCCGGCGCAGCAGGTCCGCCACCGCACCGCGGACCCGCTCGAGCCGTTCGTCGGCGGAGGCGGTCTCGGCGACCTCCTTGGTGCCGGCGCCGATCACCCGGCCGTCCAGCCCGGACAGCAGCACCGCGATCCGGTGCGCGCCGATCTCCACTCCGAGCAGGTGTCCCGCCTCCGCGCGGAAGCGGAACCGTCTGGCGGGGCGCCCCTGGCGCCGCGCACCCTCCTCGGCGCCCGCTTCGACGACGAGCCCCGTCCCGATGAGTCCCTCGACGACGCCCTCGACGGTGGGCCGGGAGAGACCGGTGATCCGTGTGAGGTCGGTGAGGGTCGGCGACTCGGCCGCACGCAGTGCACGTAGCACCACGGCGGAGTTGATCCGCCGGAGCAGAGAGGGGTCCCCGCCGGTCAGCTGCCCCAACGTGTGTCCTCCCAGCTAGCGAGCTTGTCAGCCGGATCGTACTGCGGACCAGGGGCAACGGCGAGAAGCGGCCCCCCATCGGCCGGAATCCGTCCCTCCTCCTGTAGGTCCGCAGCGCATCCGGTCGAGCGCCTTCCCGGTTGTCGGCGTACACGTGAATGTCCCCACCCTCGTACGAATGTAGAGGGACAGTTGCTGATGCGGTGAGACCTGCCGCTCGGCGCTCTGCTGCTTGGTCGATACGGGCGGCGGAGGGGCTGGCAGTGGTCTTGGATCCGCAGCGTTGGCTGGAGCTCCGGCGCTTTCGTGGCCTGCTGGAGTCCGGGGTGATGAGCCTGTCGGAGATCGCCAGGGAGACCGGGCTGGACCGCATGACGGTCCGCAAGTACCTGTCGGCACTGGGGCCGGCGACGCCTCCACGGCGGTCGCCGAGCGGACGGTCGCGGGCGAGGGTGATCGACGAGTTCGGGCCGCTGATCGACTCCATGCTCCGGGCCGAGGTCCTGATGAAGGCCGCGGTCATCCACGAACGGCTGGCCCAGGAGTACGGCTTCCCCGGCAACTACCAGCGGGTCAAGCTCTACGTCCAGACGGCCAGGCCGAGGATCGCCGAGGAACTCGGCATCACGCCCAAGGAACTGGCCGGGATGCACCGCCGGTTCGAAGTCATCCCCGGCGCCCAGGCCCAAGTCGACTAGGGCGATGAGGGAAAGATCCTCGCCCACATGGGCATCGCGAAGGTCTACTCCTTCCACATGACGCTGTCGTACTCCCGCGACCCGTTCTGCTGCTTCACCACCAGCCAGGACCTGCAGACCTTCTTCGACTGCCACCGCCGGGCGTTCGCGCACTTCGGCGGGGCTCCGATGACGATCGCCCACGACCGGACCAAGACCGTCGTCCGCCGCCACGTCGCTCCTGGTGAGGCGGTCCCGCTGCACCCGGAGGCGGTCGGCTTCGCCGGGCACTACGACTTCGACATCGACGTACTGGCCGCCTACCGCCCGCAGGGCAAAGGCCGGGTCGAACGGCAGGTCCTGATCGTCCGCGACCACGTCCTGTCCGCCCGAGCGTTCTCCTCTCTCGAGGAGATGGACGCCGCGTTCACCGCCTGGGTGCCATTGCGGCGGGCCCAGATCCACAAGACCCACCGAGAGGTCATCGCGAAGCGGGCGGCGAGGGACCACGCGGCCCTCAAGCCGCTTCCCCCGACTCCGTATCTGGTGGCCGAGCGGCAGCTGCGGCACGTCGGCAAGGACTGCCTGGTCGCCTTCGACGGCAACCTCTACTCCGTGCCGGCCCGCCGGGTCCGTGCTCGCCAGCTGGTCGAGATCCGGGCCACGAAATCCCAGGTCATGCCGCATGCCACCCTCGCTGACGCCCACGGCAGCACACTGCTGGCCGCCCATCCCCGGGCCATCGGCCGGGGTGCCCGTGTCGTCGATGACTCGCACTGGGACGGCCTGCCCACAGGCAAGAACCGTCGGACCACCACCGGCGACGTCCCGGTCCAGCCTCGCCAAGAACGGCCGCGGGGCGAGGAGGCCGGCCCGTTGCAGGCCCTGCTGAACAGGGCCGCGGCCACCCGCATCGAGGTCGGGCGCCGACCGTTGTCGGTCTATGACGAGCTGACCGGCACCCGTCCCTTCACCACCCATCGAGCGACGAAGGAATCGTCTTGAGCGAGCTGACCGGCAACCGCATCCGCACCACGGCCGGCAAGCTCGGCCTGCCCCACCTCGCGGAAACCATCAACGAGTTCACCCGCCGGGCGGACGAGGCGATGGGCTACCTAGACTTCCTCGACCTGATCCTCTCCGAGGAACTGGCCGTCCGCGACGACCGCCGCTTCCGCCAGGGCCTGCGACTCTCCCGGCTGCCGCACCATAAGACGCTCGATGAACACGACTTCTCGTTCCAGCCCGACCTCGACCCACGCAAGGTCAAGGACCTGGCCACCCTCTCGTTCGTCGAGGCCAAGGCGAAGGCCGCTCTCCTGGGTCCGCCGGGAGTGGGCAAGACACATATCGCCGTCGCTCTCGCGGTCGCGGCCTGCCGGGCCGGGTACTCGGTCTACTTCACCAGCCTCGACGACATGGTCCGCGACCTCAAAGCCGCCGAAGCAGCCGGCCGCCTGGCCAACAAGCTCGGTACCTACCTGCGGCCGGGTGTTCTCGTGGTCGATGAGGTGGGCTACGAGATCCTCGAACGCGGAGAAGCCAACCTGGTCTTCCAGGTCATCTCAAAGCGGTACGAAAAGGGCTCGATCATCCTGACCTCGAACAAGACCTTCAGCGAATGGGGGCAAGTGTTCGGCGACGAGGTGCTGGCCACCGCCATCCTTGACCGGCTTCTGCACCACTGCGACGTGATCTCCATCAACGGCCCCAGCTACCGGCTCAAGAACCGCCTCAAAGCCATCGAACGAGACGCGGACGTGGCATAAGGCCCCTGGCCCCCCGAGCCTCACGAGGCGCTCGATGCGGGCTGCCTCCTTCTGCGGCGACCGGATCTCAAGGCGAGGTAGGCAGCCAACGCCGCAGCCCCGAGAGGAAACAGCGGAAACAGAACTGCCATCCCCCACGACGTGAAGCTCTTGTCCACTACCTCAAGAGTTCCCCACGGCGTCCTGGCGGCGGGCACCACCTCCCCTGGCTTGCCGTCATAACGCACCATCACGGTGCCCGTGCTCACGTCATCCACCAGCTGACCGGAGCACTCGACATAGCTTCCCCCTCGACCTCCGCCTTCGCGCTGGCACTGCGAAAGACGAACCCGGACTTCATCTCCGGCCAGCCCCAGCCGCACGAGTCCCCCAGCCCCGGCCCATACTGTTGTCCCCGCAAACAGCACGGCAACCACGCTCCAGGCCGCGGCCGCTATGCCCCACCCCTTGGTCGTCATGGAGCCAGCATGGCGCACCAGAATCAGGAGCACGTACTCATAGCTGGGGACGTTCATCTGTACGCAGCTGGGGAGAGAAGTCCGTACGCCGACAGCGGTATGCGCAGCTGCCGTCAGGCGGGGGCGACGAATCCCGATTCGTACGCGGTGATGACGGCCTGGGTCCGGTCCCGCGCGCCCAGCTTCGCCAGGATCGCACTGACGTGGGACTTCACCGTCTCGGTGCCCACGATCAGCTCGCGGGCGATCTCGATGTTGGTCAGGCCTTTGGCCATCAGCCGGAGGACGGCCTCCTCACGCTCGGTCAGCGCCGCCCGCTCCAGCACCGTGCGCGCCTGCCGGTTCCCGTACTCGGCGGCCAGCGACCGCACCGCCGCGGGGAAGAGAAGCGTCTCGCCCTCGGCCACCAGCCGTACCGCGTGCACGATCTCCGACGGGCGGGCCCGCTTCAGCAGGAACCCGTCCGCGCCCGCCCGCAGGGCCTGGTAGACGTACTCGTCGTTCTCGAAGGTGGTGACCACGAGGATCTTGGGCGGCGAATCCACGGACCGCAGGACCGCCCGGGTCGCCTCGATCCCGTCGAGCAGCGGCATCCGGACGTCCATCGCCACGACGTCCGGCCGCAGTTGCCGCACGAGCGGGACGACCGAGGCGCCGTCGGCCGCCTCACCGACCACCTCGATGTCGGGCTGGGCGTCCAGGACGGCGCGCAGACCCGCGCGCACCAGGGGTTCGTCGTCGACGAGCAGTACGGTAACCGGCATCCGGTCAGCGTATTCGCTCCAGCGGAAGCCGTGCGCGCACCCTCCAACCCCCCTTGTACAGCCCGGTCTCGGCCTTCCCGCCCAGCAGCGCGGCACGCTCCCGCATTCCGCGCAGTCCGCTTCCGCTGCCCGTCATCACGGAGGGTCGGTCCGGCAACGGGTTCGTCACCTCCAGGTCCAGCCGGTCGGCGACCATGCCGATCCTCACCCGTACGGGTACGGGGCCGCAGTGCCGCAGCACATTGGTCAGCGCCTCCTGGAGGATCCGGTAACCCTCCTGGGTGACCGGGCCGGGCAACTGCTCCAGAGGGCCCGTCAGTTCCGCGTCGACCACGGAGCCGGAGGCGCGGGCCGACTCGAACAGCCGGTCGGCCTCCACCAGCGTCGGCCGCTGCGACGGCCGCTGGCCGGACTCCCGCAGCACGAGCAGCACCCGCTCCAGGTCCTCCAGCGCGGCCCGGCCCGTCTCCTCGATCGCGCACAGCGCGCGGTCCGTGAACTCGGGGTCGCCCGCCGCGCGCGCGGCCCCCGCCTGGACCACCGCCACGGTCAGCGCGTGGCCGATCGAGTCGTGCAGCTCCCGCGCGATGCGGGTGCGTTCCAGCAGTTGCTCGGTACGCGCCTCCAGGGCGGTGAGCCGCTCGGACGGCGAAGGCCCCAGCAGCCGGCGGGCGATGGCGGTGATCATGTCGCCGAGCAGGATCACGGAGACGAGCAGCAGAACGAGCGGCAGTGGAGCCAGTAGCCACGCCGCCCAGGCGGGCAGGGAGGCGGGCACCAGCCTGTCCGTGGTGACCGTCCCGCCGAGCGCGGTCGTGACCAGTTCGACCGTGAGCACCGGCAGCCACACCGTGGCGGCCATGGTGGCCAGTGAAACGACGAGCCGTATCTCCAGCCACAACAAGGTCCGCCAGCGGTCGCTCCACCCCTTGGAGGCGATGGTGCTGAAGTCGTGCTCCTCGGCCTCCTTGTTGCCCTGCGCGTTGCGCTCGGCCGGAGCGAGGAGGAACTGCGCCTGGAGTCCCTCGGCCAGCCGCATCCAGGGCAGGAGCCCCATCGGGATGACGAGGAGCAGCGGCATCCACGGAGCCGCGGGCTGTATGAACATCCACACGGCCAGCATCAGGATGGGCACGCACAGGTGCACCCAGCGTGAATAGGTCACTGGTCGGGTCGCGGCGCGGAACAGTCGGTACATCTCCTCATCGTTGCAGCTCGGGGACGCGCGACGTCTCCCCCACGTGGGGGAGAAGGAACCCTCGCTCGGGGGAGGAAGGGGGATGGGGCGGGCGGTGAACCTTGAGGCATGAACAGCATCGAGATCCGAGAACTGACCAAGGAATTCGGCCGGACCCGGGCCGTGGACCACCTCACCTTCGATGTCATGCCCGGTCGGGTGACCGGTTTCCTCGGGCCCAACGGGGCCGGGAAGTCGACCACGATGCGGCTGCTGCTGGGCCTGGACCGGATCACGTCCGGGACGGCCACCATCGGGGGCCGGCACTTCACCGAACTGCCCGATCCCCTCCACCGGGTGGGCGCACTGCTGGACGCCCAGTCGGCGCACGGCGGGCGCACCGCCCGCGACCACCTCCGCTTCCTCGCCGCGGCCAACCGGATCCCGATGAGCCGGGTGGAGGCGGTGCTGGAACAGTCGGGGACAGCGCCGGCGGCGAAGCGGCGGATCAAGACCTTCTCACTGGGCATGCGCCAGCGCCTCGGGATAGCGGCCGCGCTCCTCGGAGACCCGGAAGTGCTGCTCCTGGACGAGCCGACCAACGGCCTCGACCCCGAGGGCATCATCTGGATCCGCGAACTCATGCGCGGCCTGGCCGCCGAGGGTCGCACGGTCCTCGTCTCCAGTCACCTGATGACGGAGACCGCCGCCCTCGCCGACCACTTGGTCGTGCTGGGAGCGGGCAGGCTGCTGGCGGACATGCCGATGGAGGAGTTCATCGATGCCCGCAGCTCTCCGAGGGTGCGGCTGCGCACCACGGACCCGGTCCGCCTCCGGGCCGCCCTGGCCCGGGACGAACTCGAACTCGTCACCGCCGAGGGCGGGCGGTGGACCGTGGACGGCATACAGGCCGAACGGCTCGGCGTCATCGCGGCCCGCGAAGGCATCCCGCTGCTGGAACTGGTCGACGAGCGGGCCTCGCTGGAACAGGCCTACCTCGATCTGACCGCGGGCAGCGCCCAGTTCGCCGCCACCCGCTGACCACCCACACTTCCAAGGAGGCCTTCCCCATGAGCACCGCTCTGCCCACCCTGCCTGTCCTGAACTCGGAATGGATCAAGATACGGTCCCTGCGCGGCACCTTCGGGGCGCTGATATCCGTCTTCGCCGTCACGGTGGGGATCCAGGTGCTGACGGCTTCGATGACCGGCGGGACAGAGGCCGGCAGCATGGGGGACGACCCGCTCCTCGCGGCCTTCTACAGCCTCAACTTCGGCCAGACAGCGGCCTTCGCCTTCGGCGCGACCGCGTTCTCCTCCGAATTCCACAACGGCGCCCTGCGCACGTCGCTGACCGCGGTGCCGAACCGAGCACGGCTGTACCTGTCGAAGCTGGTGGTTGTGGGCGGACTCGCCTTCCTGGTCGGCCAGCTCACCGCACTGGTCACCTTCGTCGCCGGACAGGCGTTCACGGGTTCCTACGCCCTGGAACTGGGCAGCCCGGGCAGCTACCGTGCGATCTTCGGCTGCGGCACCTACCTCGCGCTGATGGCGCTGCTGGCGGCCGGACTGACCGCGGTGCTGCGCAGTGCCACGGTCGTCCTCAGCCTGCTCATACCGTTCACGCTGATCGTGTCGTTCGTCCTCGGAGCGGCTTCCGAGGGTGTTGCCCAGTATCTGCCGGACCGCGCGGGGCAGATGATGATGCGGCTGGACACGTCGACGGGCCTCGCTCCCTGGACCGGACTCGGGGTGCTGGCGCTGTGGGCACTGGTCGCGGTGATCGGCGGATGGACATCGGTGCGGCGGCGCGACGCGTAGCACCGGACCGGCTACCGGCCGCCGACCACGCGCTGCCGGCAACTCGCGGGGGTATCAGCGGGTGAGCAGGGCGGGAAGCTCGCGCATGTGGTGGAAGACGAGGGTTCCGGGGCCTTCGAGCCGTTCGGCGGGGGTCAGCCCGCCGGCGTAGCCGAAGGCCCGCATCCCGGCGGCGCGGGCCGCCTGCACCCCGGGCAGGCTGTCCTCGACGACCACGCAGGCGGCGGGGTCCACTCCCATCCGCTGAGCGGCGTACAGGAAGAGGTCCGGGGCCGGTTTGCCGCGGGCCACCTCGGTGGCGCTGTGGATGCGTCCGGCGAAGCGTTCGTAGAGGCCGGTGCGGCCGAGGGTGTGGCGCATCTTCTCGTGCGAGCCGCTGGAGGCGACACACGTCGGCAGGGTGATCGCGTCGAGTGCCTCCGGCAGCCCCTCGACCGGGGAGAGCCCGGAGTCCACCGCCTCCCGGTGGAGTTCCTCGAACCGTTCCCACCACAGGGCGGCCGCCCCGGGACCGAGCCGTTCGGTGATCTGTTCGCGGATGGAGGCGGAGGACCGACCGATGAACCGGGCGATGACCTCGGCCTCGGTGAGCGGCCAGCCGAGCTCCGCACCCAGAGTGACCTGGACACGGGCCGCTATCCGCTCGCTGTCGACGAGGACGCCGTCGCAGTCGAATATCACGAGTTCGATCGGTTTGGTGATCATCCTCGGATAGTAGAGGGACCTTCCGGCGCGGGGGCGGGTGCCCTACGCGCCGGGGGCGGCCGGGCCGGTGGACTCGGCGGCCGCGCGCAGGCGGGCGTACTCCTCGGCCATGGAGGCGGCGGTCCAGTGGGCGTTGAGGCCGCTGGGGTTGGGGAGGGCCCAGATGCGGGTGCTGCCGATGGTGCGGTCCTGGGGGCCGATCAGGGCCTTCCGGTCGCCGAAGGCGGTGCGGTAGGCGGTGACCCCGACCACCGCCAGCCACTGGGGGCGCAGGAGTTCCACCTTGGCCGTCAGGATGCGTCCGCCCTCGCGGAACTCATCGGCGCTCAGCTCGTCGGCGCGGGCCGTGGCCCGGGCCACGACGTTCGTGATGCCGAGGCGGTAGGTCAGCAACTGCTCCTGCTCCGCGGGAGCCAGCAGGCGGGGGGTGAAGCCGGAGAAGTGCAGGACCGGCCAGAAGCGGTTGCCCGGACGGGCGAAATGGTGGCCCGTAGCGGCGGAGAGGAGGCCCGGGTTGATTCCGCAGAAGAGCACGCGAAGACCGCCCGAGACCACGTCCGGGAGGACGCGATCACGGGCGGCGTTCAGTTCCTCGGGGGTCATCCGCAGGTCAGAGGATCGATCCGGGGGTGTAGCCCGCGGCCTCGGGGTGCTCCTTGGTGATCTCCTCGATGCGCGAGACCACCGCGGCGACCTGGTCGCCCGCGGCGCCGGTGAAGGACAGCTTGTCGGCCATCAGGGCGTCCAGCTGGGCCCGGTCCAGCGGCATCCGCTCGTCGGCGGCCAGCTTGTCGAGCAGCTCGTTGCGCTCGGCACCCTGCTCGCGCATGGCGAGGGCGGAGGCGACCGCGTGCTCCTTGATGACCTCGTGGGCGGCCTCGCGGCCCACCCCGGCCCGCACGGCGCCCATGAGGACCTTGGTGGTGGCGAGGAAGGGCAGGTAGCGGTCCAGCTCGCGGGCGACCACGGCCGGGAAGGCACCGAACTCGTCGAGGACCGTAAGGAAGGTCTCCATCAGGCCGTCGAGCGCGAAGAACGCGTCGGGCAGGGCGACCCGGCGGACCACGGAGCAGGAGACGTCGCCCTCGTTCCACTGGTCGCCGGCCAGCTCACCGGTCATCGACGCGTAGCCGCGCAGGATGACCATCAGGCCGTTCACGCGCTCGCAGGAGCGGGTGTTCATCTTGTGCGGCATCGCGGAGGAGCCGACCTGGCCGGGCTTGAAGCCCTCGGTGACCAGCTCGTGGCCGGCCATCAGGCGGATCGTCTTGGCGATCGAGGACGGAGCGGCGGCCAGCTGCACCAGGGCGGTGACCACGTCGTAGTCGAGCGAGCGCGGGTAGACCTGGCCGACCGAGGTGAAGGCCTGGCCGAAGCCGAGGTGGGCGGCGATCCGCTGCTCGAGGTCGGCCAGCTTCGCGGCGTCGCCTCCCAGCAGGTCCAGCATGTCCTGGGAGGTGCCGACCGGGCCCTTGATGCCGCGCAGCGGATAGCGGGTCAGCAGGTCTTCCAGGCGGCCGTAGGCGACCAGCAGCTCGTCGGCCGCGGTGGCGAAGCGCTTGCCCAGGGTGGTCGCCTGCGCGGCGACGTTGTGGGAGCGGCCGGCCATGACCAGCTCGGCGTGCTCGCCGGCCAGCTTGCCCAGGCGGGCCAGGACGGCGACCGTACGGTCCCGGGCCAGTTCCAGCGAGAGCCGGATCTGGAGCTGTTCGACGTTCTCGGTGAGGTCGCGGGAGGTCATGCCCTTGTGCACGTGCTCGTGGCCGGCGAGGGCGTTGAACTCCTCGATGCGGGCCTTCACGTCGTGCCGGGTGACCTTCTCGCGCTCGGCGATCGAGGCGAGGTCGACGGTCTCGAGGACGCGCTCGTAGTCGGCGAGGGCCGCGTCGGGGACCTCGATACCGAGGTCCTTCTGGGCGCGGAGCACGGCGAGCCACAGCCGCCGCTCCAGCGTCACCTTGTACTCGGGGGACCACAGGACGGCGAGCTCCGCGGAGGCGTAGCGGCCGGCCAGGACATTGGGGATGCGGGGCTTGGCTGTCACGTGTAGGGATTCTACTTGGGCCGCGGCTGTGCGTTTACGCAGGTAGGGGCCCCGCCCGGGATTGTGCCTTACTACGAGAGCCGGCGGGGCCCGGAAGGGTCGGCCTGGGGGAGGCGGTCGCCCGCCGGAGCTTCGTGCGGCAGCAGCTCCGGGCGCTTGGCCGGACGGCCGTCCCCGCTGGAGCGGCCCGTCAGACGGCGGCCGACCCACGGGAGCAGGTGCTGCCGGGCGAAGCTGAGGTCCTGCGCGCGGCGCGCGGTCCAGCCCGGCACGGCGGCGGGCGGAAGCCCGGTGCGCCAGTCCGCCTCCGGCGCCAGGCCCAGCGCCTGCCAGACCGCCTCAGCGACCCTGCGGTGGCCTTCGGCCGTCAGGTGCAGCCGGTCCACGTCCCACATCCGGGGATCACCGAGCGCGGCGGACCCGTACAGGTCGACCACAAGGGCGCCGTGGCGCGCTGCGAGCTCGTCGATGATGACGAAGAGCTCCTCCATGCGAGGGCGGAAACGTTCCATCACGGGCCCGTTGCGTCCCGGGGAGCGCATCAGGACCAGAGTCCCGCAGGAGGGGGCCAGCAGTTCGACGGCCGCTTCCAGGTGCCCGCGTACCCGGCCCATGTCGACCTTGGGCCGCAGGGTGTCGTTGAGCCCGCCGACCAGGGTGACCACATCGGCGCGCATCGCCGCGGCCGCGGGCGCCTGCTCCTCGGCGATCTGACCGATCAGCTTGCCGCGGACGGCGAGGTTCGCGTAGCGGAAGCCGGGCTCGCGCGCGGCGAGGCGGTCGGCGAGCAGGTCGGCCCAGCCCCGGTAGGAGCCGTCGGGAAGCAGGTCCGACATGCCCTCGGTGAAGGAGTCGCCGACCGCGACGAAACTGGTGTAAGACGCATTCATCTCCATGGCGGGAGCGATGCTACCGCGCGCTGTCCCGGTCCCGCAGGCGGGACCGGGACAGCGCGTCCACACCTCGGCCTAGGTCGAGGCCGGCCTGCCGAACAGCTCCCGCAGCACGTCCTCCATCGTGACCAGGCCCGTCATGGCCCCGTCAGGTCCGAGTACCGCCGCCAGGTGAGTACGGCTGCGCCGCATCGCGGTCAGCACGTCGTCCAGCGGGGTCTCCGCCCGCACCTGCGCGATCGGCCGCAGCGCGGTCACCGGGAACGGCTCGTCCCGATCCGCCGCGTCCAGGGTGTCCTTGACGTGCAGGTATCCCAGGATCCGGTGCTGTGCGTCGATCATCGGGAAGCGGGAGTAACCCGACTCCGCCGACAGCTGTTCCAGCCCGGCCGGCGTGATGCCCTCGTGGGCCGGAACCACCCGGTCCGCCGGCAGCACCACGTCGGTCACCGGCCGCCGCCCCAGTTCCAGGGCGTCGTGCAGCCGCTCGCTCGCACGGTCGTCGATGAGCCCCGCGTTGCTGGAGTCCTTGACGATGCGGGCCAGCTCGTCGTCCGAGAAGGTCGCCGCGACCTCGTCCTTGACCTCTACCCGCAGCAGGCGCAGCAGGGTGTTGGCGAAGGCGTTGATCGCGAAGATCACCGGTCGCAGTCCCCGGGCCAGGGCCACCAGAGGCGGGCCCAGCAGCAGTGCGGTCCGCACCGGCTCGGCCAGCGCCACGTTCTTCGGCAGCATCTCGCCGAAGAGCATGTGCAGGTAGGTGGCCAGCGCCAGCGCCACCACGAAGGAGATCACGTGCGTCAGCCCGGACGGCACTCCGAAGAAGTCGAACGCCGGGGTCAGCAGGTGCGCGATGGCCGGTTCGGCCACCACACCCAGCACCAGGGTGCACAGCGTGATGCCCAGCTGGGCCGCCGCCATGAGCGCCGAGACGTGCTCCAGGCCCCACAGCACGGCGCGGGCCCTGCGGTCGCCCTGCTCGGCGTACGGCTCGATCTGGCTGCGCCGGACCGAGATCAGCGCGAATTCCGCGCCGACGAAGAAGGCGTTGACGACCAGGGTCGCCAGGCCGATCAGCAACTGGACGGCAGTCATCGGGCCTCCTCCCTACCGTCGTCGCGGGTCGGCTCGACCGGCACGTGCAACAGCACCCGCGCGGCCCGCCGCCCACTCGCGTCCACCACGTCCAGCCGCCAGCCGTCGAGCTCCAGGCTGTCGCCGACCAGCGGGATCCGCCCCAGCTGGGTCGCTATCAGACCGGCCAGCGTCTCGTACGGACCGTCCGGCACGCGCAGGCCGATCCGCTGGAGCTGGTCGGTGCGCGCGGAGCCGTCCGCGGAGAACAGCGCCCGCCCGGAGGCGTCCTCCCCGGCCGGGGCCAGGTCGGGGGTCTCGTGCGGGTCGTGCTCGTCGCGGACCTCGCCGACGACCTCCTCGACGATGTCCTCCAGCGTGGCCACACCGGCCGTGCCGCCGTACTCGTCGATGACCACGGCCATCGTCTGCCTGCCGGACAGCCGGTCCAGGAGCCGGTCCACCGTCAGCGACTCCGGTACGAGGAGCGGCTCGCGCAGCAGCTGCGACACCGGGGTGCGGTGCCGTTCCTCGGCGGGCAGTGCCAGTACGTCCTTGATGTGGACGGTGCCGACGACGGTGTCGAGGCTGCCCCGGTAGACGGGGAAGCGGGACAGACCGGTGGCGAGCGTCGCGTTGGCCACGTCCTCGGCGGTGGTCTGCACGTCGAGGGCGGTCACCTGGACGCGCGGGGTCATGACGTTCTCCGCGGTCAGGTCGGCGAGGTTCAGGGTCCGTACGAACAGTTCGGCGGTGTCCTTCTCCAGGGCGCCCGCCTTCGCGGAGTGCCGGGCCAGGGCCACCAGCTCCTGCGGCGTGCGCGCGGAGGCGAGCTCCTCGGCGGGCTCCAGACCGAACCTGCGGACCATGTGGTTGGCCGTGCTGTTCAGATGGCTGATGAGCGGCCGGAAGGCGCGGCTGAAGATCCGCTGCGTGGTGGCGACGCGCTTGGCGACGGCCAGCGGGGAGGAGATCGCCCAGTTCTTGGGCACCAGCTCGCCCACGACCATCAGGACGACGGTGGACAGCACGGTGCCGAGGATCAGGGCGGTCGAGGACGCGGCGCCGGCGGACAGCCCCATGGCCTCGAACGGGCCCTTGAGCAGGGCGGCGATCGAGGGCTTGGAGATCATGCCGATCACCAGGCCGGTCACCGTGATGCCGAGCTGGGCACCGGAGAGCTGGAAGGTCAGGCTGCGGACGGCGGCAAGGGCGCTGTCCGCGCCGCGCTCGCCGCGCTCGACGGCCCGCTCCAGCTCGCTGCGCTCGATGGTGGTCAGCGAGAACTCGGCCGCGACGAAGACTCCGCAGGCAAGGCAGAGCAGCAGCGCCACGACGAGCAGGAGCACTTCGGTCATCGGTCGTTCACCTCCGTCCCATGATCGGCCAGGAGGGAGGGCGCCGCGCGATGTCGGGCACGGGAGGGGA
This sequence comes from Streptomyces sp. NBC_00435, assembly GCF_036014235.1. Classification (GTDB taxonomy): domain Bacteria; phylum Actinomycetota; class Actinomycetes; order Streptomycetales; family Streptomycetaceae; genus Streptomyces. Next base: position 1,342,335 of record NZ_CP107924.1, on the reverse strand, counting down.
TGCGGGTGGGGTGGGGACTGGGAGGCTCGCCCATGGGCGGACGCTCACACCTTTCGTCAGGAGAGGGGTAGTGCCTACAGGGTAAAGGAAGGGCAAAGCGATCGGATCATCTTTTCGGTGGACCCCGCCCGCCGGGCCGTGATGGGATCCCCGCATGAACGATCTTTACATCGAATCCGCGGCCGCGGCCGATCTTCCAGCCGTCCTCGACTTCTGGAAGGCCGCCGCCGAGGGTACGAGCATCAGCGACGACCTCGCGGGTGTCGAGCGCCTCCACGCCCGCGACCCGCGGGCACTGCTGCTCGCCCGCAGGGACGGCGAACTGGTGGGCACGGTCATCGCCGGGTTCGACGGCTCGAAACCTGTAGGGACACAACTCTAATCCATGCACTGTTTGTGCAGGTCAGGCCCGGATCTCGTCCATGAGCATCCGCAGGGTCAAGCTGTGCTTCTCCGGCGGTAGAGCCGCCATAGCGGTTTCGGCGTAGGCCACGCCTCCGGCCCTGTCCCCGGACCTAGCGAGCATCAGCCCACGGTGAAGCTCAAGGTGAGTGGCGAACCTCGGCAGCTCCTCCGGGAGCTCTGTACGGGCCTGCTCCTGGGCTTCGACGGCCCCCTTCTCGTCGCCGAGGCGGGCAAGGAGGAGCGAGCGGAAGACGTTCAGTCGCCAGTACGGCACGGCGTAGTCAGAGGTCTGCTCGTACGATCCGGCAGTGTCGAAGATCCGGCGCCCTTGCTCGTCCAGCCGGTGAGCAGTAGCGGTGTCGCCTCGCAGGGCGGCAGCATGCGCCTTGCCGTAGATCGCGTTCAGTAGGCCCAACGAAGGCTTGTTGGAGCCGATGGCTAGGGCCTGGTCGGCAAGCACGTCCGCGACTCCGAGAGACGCACCCTCGTACCCGAGGGCGATAGCAGCACGGCCCCGAACCCACACCCGCGTATCGGCGTCGCCGGACTCGTCGGCGGCCTGAGCGGCCAGCCGATACCACTCGACGGCCTTCGTCCCATCCGACCCCGGAAACGTCTTCGCGTACAACGTCATCAGCCGTGCAGCCACCGACCACAGTCGGGGTTGGTCTAGCTGCTGCTGCACTACGACAAGCTCCCCCGACACCCGGCGCTGAATGTCGGCAGCACCCATCGACATGTACTCGGTGCCGTACGTGGATAGCTTCGCTTCCCAGGCGTCCGGGGAGGGCCCCCCAGCGAGGCGGGCGGCGAAGCCTGCCGACAGAAGGTCGGAGGCCACGACAGGGGCTATGGCGACCCCGGCCACATCGGTGAGGAAGGTACGTCGCTGCACTTCGTTCTCCAGGACAGCTAGGGGTACGTCCAGAACGGCCGAGAGGGCAGCAAGGTAGAAGCCGCCCGGCTTCACCTTGGAACACTCCCAGTTGCTCACGTACTCCCGCGTGAGCGTCGTCCCGTACGCCTCATTGACCGCTGACGCTAGCCGCCCTTGACTCCAGCCGCGAGCCTTGCGGAGATCCCTGATCAGCTCCCCGATTTCCATGCGCCCACCTTGCCACTACAGGTCGCACTAGACAGTGAAATCCCTGCTCCCTGGGGCCGGTTCACACTACGGATCACACTAGGCCGTGCAATTTCACGGGCCGATGGTTAGAGCACACTCCACAGGCTTGGCGGAAGGGTGCGTGATGGCGGCAACGGCTGAGCAGCTATGGCGGCAGGTACCGCAGCGAGACCCCTTCGAGCGGCCGGACGCGGAGCCCTACCCCGGGTGCGATGTCTGCGCGGCCCTGGCAGGGCAGCGGTCGGAGTTCCGGGCGGAGGGCAACGCCAGCGGGGTCACTGATTGCAACATCGAGATCCGGCAGCACCCCCACCCCGCCGGGTCGAGCGTGCTTAGGGCCCGGAAGCGAGCGGGTCAGTGATCCGCAGCGTCTACCGCTTCGAAGACCTCTCTATAGAGCACGTTCCCGAGGGGGGCGTCATCTGGGAAGTTTTCTGTGCCGCCTACCAGTGCGGGCAAGGCTCCGGTCCCCAGGACGACCAGGAACCTGCCCAGCGGTGGGCCCTCAGCCACTCGGGGGCCACGAGCCACAACCTCTTCCGCCGAGTTGTCACAGACCACGCAGACGTGATGTACGCCGACGCCCCCGCAGCGGAGAAGGAACGTGACTCGCTATTACCTCGGTGACATGGTGATCGACCGTGAGAGGCAGTTACGGGGAGAGGTAGTCAAGCTCTACCCGTCACCGGAGGTTCTCCGACTCATGGACGCGGGCGGGTTCCAGTGGATCGCCCGCACGCGTGCGTGCCGCAACCTGCGGAAGCGTGACCCGCGCACCAAGCCCGATGACCGTATCCGCATCCCGCCCGGTACGGCACCCATGGACTGTCCTCCCAACGAACTCAGGGTCGGGGATCACGTCCTTGCCGGGGGCAACCTGATCCCCATTGCGGATCTGAGGTACAGGGCAGGTGCCACCCGAACCATGATCCTGCGGAACGGTGCTGTGTGTGTCGCGGAGCGCCCCATCCGCGTCTACCGCCGCTTCGCCTGAGAGGCCGCCCCACCCGGCCGACCGGGTGGGGCTCCTCTACGTCGAGTTGAGAACGCCTCTCCCGAAACGTGGCAGGTCAGTGCGCGTGCCGGCTGAACCGCGGAAGCGCCAACTCACATCAGCGAGTGATGATCGTGTAGCTCGCATACCCCGTGTACGGATCGCCGTCGTTCTCACGCGGCAGTGGAGACGGACCGGCCACCTCGGTCACCTTGCCCATACGGCCGTCCTTCGCCGCGAACTGGTCCCGCTCAGCCTCGTACAGGCTGACCCGAACGGCCTGGCCAAGTTCGGCAGCCTCACGGAATGAGGGAGCGAACAGGTTGAAGACGTACATGCCGTTATCGACCTGACCCGGGCTACGGGCCACACCGCCGACCCGGTGAACGTAGACCGCCTGGCCCTCGGGTGCGCCCGCAGGGGGCGCGAGGGAGACCCGGACAGCCTTCGGGAGGTAGTGCTTGAGGGCCTCGCCGACGACGTACTCGCCGAGAGGTAGTACACGGGTACGCATCACGCAGCCTCCTTCTCGGGGTAGCTCATGGCCCGCGCGAGCTTCGACGTGAGCGCGTACGACGGATCGTCTCCGCCCTGAGCCCAGTAGTCCTTGACCTCCCGGATCTGGTCGGCCGTCAGCGTGCCTGCCGGGATCAGTTCAACGAGAACCGACGTGGGGAAGCCGATGTTCTTAAGGTTCATCAGGCCTTGGTACAGGGACAGCGGATCGTGAGACCGGTTGTCGTACCAAACGACGTTGGCGCTCATGCTGAACGCCTTCACATAACCGGCCGCGAAAGCTGCCAGGCCCATCACCGTTGCCCAGGCTCGACCGTACGAACGCTGTCGGTCGGCAACCTTCTGATTCAGGTCCTTCTCGGCGAATTCGAGAGCGTCACCGGAAACGTTCACCATGTCGGGGGACATGGCCCGCATAGGCAGGGACGATCGGGCCGCGAACTCCTTGAACGTGAGTTCAATGGCCTGCTTATACCCATCCATCTGTGTGCCGGGGAAGTCGCCGAACTTCCCGGCCTGATCCGATGCGCCGTTCGTCTGTGCGGCCCACACCGCACCAGGGTTCGCCTTAAGCGACCCAGGCTTAAGGTCCAGGTTGATTGCGTACTTCTGCCGGAACGCCGAGAACTTGCCCGCTGTGGCCATGTCCAGGTGAAGGTTCGTAAGCCGCTCCTGAATAGGGAACAGCGGCTCGACCTCGCTCACCGGAGGCTGAGACTCGGAAAACGACTCCTGGTTGACGAACCGAACCACCGGGCACACACCCATGCCGTGCGCGTAGGCGGCCGTCTCCCTGTACTGGTCCCCGGCCTCGTCAGGGTCACCGAGGAACACGCGGACGTGCGTACGGTCGATAACCGTCCACTCTTCAAGCTCCGGCTCGCCGCCGTTATAGACCCTGGTCTTGAAGCCGGCCAGCATCGGGAAACGGTCCTGCGCCCGCTCGTAGATGGCCGTCATCTGCATGGGGGAGAAGCCCTTGATGGACGGGCCTTCCTCGCCACGAGGGAGCACCAGAACGAAGCTGACGCCGTACGTAAGCGAGGCTCGGTGTACGAGGTCCTGGTGATCCTGCATTCCGTTCTTGACGAACAGGTCCCAGCCCTTGGCGTCATTGCCGGTATCAGGGTCACGGAACCCCACTACGTTGAGACGCTCCCCGATAGCCTCAACAACCTTAGGGAGCCAATTCGTCTTGGACTGCTCCACGAGGGCCTTAAGGTGCCTCTTAAGCTCATCGGGCACGTACGGAATCGGATGGTAGCCTGCCATCCGAGAGTCAATAACAGACAGCCGGCCGTACTCCTTGCTGCGGAACTCCCGCAGCTTGTCAATGTCATGCTTCATGTCTTAGTCCTCAAACTCGTAGGTGTAAGCCGTGGCAACCTGCCTATTCTTCACACCCTGCTCAATAACCTTTTGGCGCGCTTCCCAGGCAAGGCTTAGCGCGTGTACTCCGTCAACCTTGTCCGGCGACCTTTTATGGGCCTTAGCCGGGAAGATGCCTTCGCGGCGAACCTGCCTCATCGCGTTCTTGCAATGCCGGGCCAAGCGCTTACCGCTAACCCGCACCATGCCCTTAGCGAAGGCATCCTGTAGCGACTCGGCGGATTCGATGAAGCGACGTTGGTTCTGGCCCATCGGGTAGGCGACCGCGCACGACCCGGAGGCGCGAACCGCGCGCTTGCCCCGCCGGTTCACTACCGGCGCCATCAGGTCCGCCGACCACTTCCGCACGTACGCGTCCCACAGGTAGGCGTCAGCGAAGAACGCCTGCACCTTGAAGTCCTCGAAGGTGTTGCGAACCGCAGCGTCGATCTCGGCGGACGGGTGGAGGTAGTCCTTGCCCGCGTCCTCTGGTCGCTCCCACACCGCCACCTCGTGGCACCGGTCAGAGTCGATCTCGCATGCCACCAGGGCCACGGAGTCGTGCTTCAAGGCCCCGTCGAAGCCGAGAGCCACCCGCGTGCCCGGCTCCAGCCGGACGTTCGTCACGGCCTTGTCCACGTCCACCGGAGACACCCACCGGTCACCGTTGTCCACGACCTGCGAGAGGAAGAAACGGCGGAAGTCCGAGACGGACTCCTTGCCCTCCATGAACCGCTGAGCGATACCAGCGATGTCCGCCCAACTTGCGTCGGAGTAAGCCTCCTTGAGGCCCTTGAGGAGCCCCGCGGTCGTCGTCAGATCCGTGTCGGCCGGCGCCTGCCGCGCCATGAAGAGAGTGGACGTGGGCTTACCGTCTCGAAGGGCTCCATCAACGTGGTCGTAGAGCCGCTCCATGACGGACCCGAGACCGGGAACGTGGGCATTGCTCGTAGCCATCGGACGCGTGCCGACCTTGAGCGCGTTCCGGCTCATCGTCCCGTAGACCTGGATGGCTTCGTTGGTGTGCCAGTGGTGCACCTCGTCGAACAGGATGAACGACGGCACGTTGCCTTCCTGGGAGGCCCCCGACGCCGTGACAGCGTGGATCTTCCCCGGAATGGACTTGTCCCTGAACGACACTTGCTTGGTGTCCACCTTCAGGCCGTAGCGCTGGATCGCACGCTTCGACAGCATGGAACGGATCTGGATCGTCGTGTTCGCCGACTGGTCCTGAGAGACAGCAGCGATCTGCACCAGGGCCTTGCGCGGGTCCACTGGCCGCGCCCTCGGGCGGCCGTCCGGAAGCCACCCTGCGAACCGCACCGGCCCCAGGAACTCAGCCAGGCACACGGCACCAGCGAACGGCGTCTTCCCGGCCCCCTTGGGCCCCGAGTAGACCGCTTCCTTCCACGTCCACCCTCCGGCCTCGTCAAGGCCGTAGTAGTGCCACAGGAACAGCCGCTGCCCCGGGGTGAACTCCCAAGGTCGCCCATCGTGGATCAGGTACCGGCGGCACCAGTCGTACACGTACGGGGCCAAGCTGTGCTTCGGGAGCGCGTCCGGGACGCTGCCCCAGATCACGGACCCTGCCAATCCGACTCCGGCGGGGCCGTCGTGTCGGTCTCGACACCGGCGGTATCCCGCTCGTAGTCCCGCTGAAGCTTGTAGAAGCCGCGAAGGTCCGTCTCCGCCCGCGATGCCTCAGCGAGGAGCGGATGAGAGATCAGGGACTTGCCCGGACCCGACCGTGAGGCCAAGCCGCGCTGCTTAGGTGTCGCCTCCATGATGGCTTCCAGACGGGCCTTAACCCTTGCTATGTCTGCCTTGTAAGGCATGACGAGACCTCCAATCAGGTCGGTATCTGCGAAAAAACACCCCTCGAAGGCCGAGGCTCTATTACGTATTGGTCAGGGGCCTCTTTGGAGGGCGGGGAGTCATAGGGGGGTGCTACAGGTCAGGACTCTTTGAGATAGGCGGAACGATAGGGTTCGAGTAGCTCTCGAACTTCGACGTAATCTTGCGTTTCGCTTGCTTCGATAAGCCTTACCTTGAGCCTCTTAAGCTCTAGTGCATCGCTGTGCTTGTTCCTGCCTAGTGCTGCTCCACCGCATTGGAGTACGTAATAGGCTTTAGCCCATGTCTTACATGCTTTGTGGTTACCCGCCCGCTTCTTGGGGTGCTGGCAGATTGCGCAGCACATCGTGTAGTCGAGTTGCTCTTCCAGCATTAGCGTGCCCTGGATACGAGTACAGACCAGTGGCTAAGGTGTCCGGTATCGGTTAGCCGGGCAATGGGCTTACCGTCCATGTACCAGTACGAGGGCCCTTCGATTCCGGGGTCAGGCTTAAGCTCGAAACGGGGCTTCTTTGCCTCCTTAGGTAGGTTGAGAAAGGCCGGGGGCTCAAGGATGAGCTTGCCCGTATCAAGGTCCCACCACTTGTCGTCAGTGGTTTTAGGGTTCGACAGCCGGCCCCTGATAGTCACCGTGTGAATCGGATTGTCGTAGTCGGTCTTCTGGTCAAAGTCGTCATCGCTGATGGTCGGCCAAACGATGGTGACCTTACGGTTAAGCATGAGTGCGCCCGTCAGATCCACGGATTCACCTCCGGTTCTCGAAGCCGCTTAACCGGCTTGTACTTCAAAGAGCGGGCCTTAGCGCGCTCGGTCTTGGTCTTTGTCGAGTGGCATGGCTTGCAGACAGCAGCCAGGTTGGAGAGGTCATCCGTACCGCCCTCCCACAGGGGGCGGACGTGGTCTATCTCCGAGGCTTCGCCGTTGCAGTCGTAGCAGCGGAAGCCGTCCCGCTCCATGACCCGATGCCGCTTGCGGGCCCACCCTCGCCGGTCTCGGCCGGCACTCCAACCACTCATGCCAGCCACACAGTTCGGAACTGCTGCCCGAAGATCCGGGCTAGCTCCTGCCGCTCTGCGGCGGTAAGCCGCATGCCCATGCCGTTGCCGGGGCTGACGCTGTAAGAAGCGTCGCCAGTGGACTGCTGAGTGATCTGGTTCGGGTTGGCCACGGAGCGGGCGATAAGCCGGTTCATCAGGTTATGCATAGCGCCCCGATAGCCTGCCTCGGGCTTAGCCATGGCGGACTGATAGCGGACCCCAGGCCAGTCACCGAAGTCCACTACCGGCGCTTCCGCCTGTAGAACACCCTCAGCTATCCGGTAAAGGGCCGCGTATCGCTCCTTCTTCACTTGCTCTTCAAGGTGGGGGTACAGAGCTAGGAAGTCCTCGTACGCATCACCAACAGGGTCGTAATAGTTAGACATGTTGCCTCCACAACAAAGAGGGCCCCGCGCCGTTCCGCGGGGCCCTCACAAGTAGCGTCCTACTTAGACTCGGCCGAAGTCTTAGTCGGAACCTTGACCGTGCGCAGCTTGGCGACGGAGGTAACCAGCCAAGAGGCACGGAAAGTGCCACGGACGCCGGTGGCGTCGAACTCGGCGTAACGCTGGTCGAACAGCTTCACGTCCATGGTCTTGCGGACCACGGCAGTAACGGCCTCGCGGTCCGCGATAAGGGCGACGCCCTTCTTCATGGCCTTGTGCTCGATAACGGTGAGACCGTCCGCGATCTGGTCCCCGGCGAGAAGGTAGGAGTTGCCTTCCGACTTGTCGGCGAGCTTGACCTTGATCTTGCGCATCTCGGCAGCGTCGAGCGGGTGGATGACGAACAGCGACGCGTTGCCCTCGGCGTCCGCGATAGCGGCCTTAGCGTCCATCACGGCGTCAAGGTTGTCCTTGACCTCACCGGCCGACTCAAGGCCGGTCACGTTGAGGATGCCGGTCGGGGCCGTGGCGTTCTTGTCGGTCTGCACCTTGGCGGTAAGGAAGTCCTCGTCGATGCCCTTGTAGATGGCAGAGGCGAGCTTGCGCGTGTTGCGCTCCAGGATGCCCGGGGTGGTGTCCGCGATCGCCTCGTTCGAGATCTTCCGCATCTGCGCGTACTTCACCGGCTCCGACTTGACCTCGGTCTGGTCAGTGTCCGCAGTCGGGATCTCCTTGTTCTCACCGACGACACCAGCGCGGGTGACCTCGTTGCCAACCAGAAGGGTCACGTCCTTCTTGTCGGTTGTGACCTTGTCGAAGGCGGACAGGAAAACGGAGCCGCTCACGATCTGGTCATGCAGGATGCGGGCGATCCGGTCGGTCGGAGTCAGCAGCTCGTTACCGGTACGGAGCTGGGTGTTCGGGTTCTCGGCCATGTGGATGGCTCCTCTCATGAAAGAAGGCCCCTACGGCGGTTGCCGGGGGCCTGGAAGTCGTTGGTTGCCGCGTAGCGGCAAGGGGTCTCAGTCGAGGTTGAGCGCGGTCCGGAACAGGGCCGCCTGAGACTGAGGAGGAGTGGGCGCTTCGGCACCGGAGGCCGCTCCCACAGGGCGGCCCTCACCGATGTGCACGGGCACCGACGGCGGGTTCGTCCGCAGCTCCTCGATCTGCTGCGACATGGCCGCTAGAGCAGCCTTCATGTCCCGGTACTCCTCCATGGATGGGCCAGGCTCGACCGAAGGCGCAGAGGCAGGTTCTACGGCGTCGGGAGCGGTCTCCTGGACCTCGGGAGCCTTGGCGGGCTCCTCGGCCGGCTCGGGGGCCTCGGCGGCTTCCAGGGCCTCGTTCTCAAGCTCAGCGACAGTCATAAGCGGTCTCCTTCTCGATCCGAGCAAGCTCGGGGAAAGCGGTCGTGTAAGCGATCAGAACGTGACGGCGCTGCGCGTCCGTCTCGCAGGTCTTCAGGGCGTCGTTCACATCTACGTCCAGGAGGTAGCAGGCAGCTCCCCAGGAGCCGTCAGAGACCTTGTTCCGGCCGGACTCCCAATGTCCGACCGCAGCCGGACTTACAGCGAGACACTCGGCAAGCTGCCTTTGCGTCCAACCGCGTCGCACCCGGTAAGCGTGGATGATCGTGGCGCGTGTGTTCATAGGTCACCCCTTCCGGGTGCTAGGTGTGCCTACTCAGTAGGCAAGTGGGGAAATAGGGAAGCCCCCGGCGCCTCACGGCGAGCGGGGGTGTATGCATCCCTTAGAAATGCGTCACGCATGGCTATGAAGCGACGCTAGGAACGCATCGGCCTACCTCGAAACCGATGCGCTCTTAGCGCTACTCCCACTAGGTACATAGATGAGGGTTTTTTGGTTCGCCCCGCATTGGCCTGGGTGATCCGCCTCACTAGGTACATAGATGTCCAAGTTGGATTGGAACTCGCCTAGGTCTAGTGACCTCCATCACTGGGAGTTGACCCGACGCTATCCATAGTGCGGATGTCGTCTCCCGCTTCGCTCTGGATAGGCCGTCCCATGGAGTCGGTGACCGGACCGGTAGTCCGGTCATCCTCGATAGGCCATGTCCAAGGGGTCACCATTTCGGTCACCCCCTGCGGGTACAACAAAGGCCGCCCCCGGAAGGGCGGCCGTAGGTCTGTAGTTACTAGTTTTTATTGTTAGTCACCATGACTAAAGAGACCAGTCACCATGACCAAAGGGTCAGAGCCAGGCCGGCACGGTCGGCCGGTACTTCGCCGTGGGGCTCTTCCCGGCCTTGACGACCTGCGTGTAGTTCGCCCGGCGAAGCCATCCTTGATTGAGGGCCACGGCTACGGCCCGGTCCGCCGACGAGGGTGAGCAACCGGCCATGTCGGCGATCCGCGAGTAGGACAGCTCTGTGACCCCGCCCTTGGCGTGGGCGGACTTCGAGACGACCATGACCACGGCCTTGACTGTGGCGTTCAGGGCCTTGTTCTTCGGGGCATTTATAAGCGCCCACAGGTGCTCATTCTCGTTCGCAGGCTTCCGGGGCTCTGGGCTGGCCTGTGCGGGCTTCTCCGCTACTAGAGAGGGGGGCGGAGCCTTGCGGGGCTCTGGGGTCCGCGTGGGGGCGGCCACGGCAACGCGCTCGACGCAGTGCCCAAACTCGCCCATGCCGTGCTGCGCGTGCCCGCAGAACGGGAAATCTGAACACTTCTTGCGGTCCGCCGTAAGCGGCTTCATCTCGAACATGTCGGCCTTCCTCCTCCCGGTCTCTCCGGGGCTTGCTTTAGTCATGGTGACGCAAGGGTGTTGGGTGGATCTTCCGCAAAGGTCCCGGACCGTAGGGTCGAAAGTCCCTATCCCTGGGCATGAGAAAGGCCCCCGATTGGGGGCCTCGCTCACTACTTCGCCTTGAGTTCCTCTAGCTGGCGCTCCAAGCGCTCCAGCGTCATTCTCGCGGCCTTTCGCTGCGCGATGTCATCCACGGTAGGGGCGGCGCGTCGCAGGCGCCTCACGGTCGACTCAAGGCGTTCTATCTCGGTCATCTCATCTGCCACTCGACTACGACAGCATGGAGTGCACTGTGTAGGCAAATGATCATGCGGACTGGGTGTTCTTCTCAGACTCGGCGTAGTAGTCGCCGTAAGGACGGACCGGAGCGAGTTCCAGCGGTGTGGCCGTCCGCTGCGTCTCGGATACTTCCGCGAGCCAGTCGGCCAACCATTCGGCATCAGCCTTACCGCCGTCGAGATCAACGGCCCGAGACTCAATGTCGGCCGGGTAGTAATGACGGCCGAAGGGGGCGTTCCTAGGGCCGCCGATGTAGAAGCGGTATCCGATCTGCAAGAGAAGCTTCTTGTGTTCCCGCCATTCGGCATCCAAGGTCAGCCCCTCGGACTCCGTGAACCACTTGTCTCCGAACGACATGCCCAATGGCTCTGTCTCCCACCTGTCGGCAACCTTGGGCATCGCCTTAAGGGAATTAAGGCGCTCTTCGTGCTTAGTCATGGTTTCCAAGATGGTCGTGGCTACGATGCTGCCGGCCGGGGCCGTAGCAAGGTTCTGGGACAAGTTCGTCAGACCCTCGGTAAGGCTCTTGATCTCCGCCTCGTGGTCCTGTCCCGGAATGAAGGTGCGCTTGACGAGGGGAGTGTTCATCAACGGGTACAGGACGGCGCGGGTGATCTCGCCGTAGAAATACCGCAAAGGCCACGTCGTGCGATGCTCGCACGGAATCAGCTTAGTGATGCTCTTGCATCGAATGTACTGGTACTCGTGCTCCCTTACCGTGCCGTCTTTGAGCTTGCGCTTGTTCCGCACAGTGTTGGAGTGCATAGGCTCGCCGCACCAGCAGAACACCAGCCCGGTCACGGGGCCCTCGGTGTCGTCGTGGGTCTTGACTCGCTTATTGGCGGCAATGACCTTTTGGAGCTTGTCGAACTCTGCCCGGGTAAGGATGGGGTCGGCCCACTGCACCGGGATACCGTCACGCAAGCGAGGCTTGCCGTTCTCGGTAGCGATACCCATAAGTGTGTGACGAGTGAAGATGTCCTTGACCATGCTGTGAACCCAACGCATCCGCTCCATGGGAGTGGTGGATACGCCTTCCCGGCCAGCCTTGGCGTTCTCCAAGATCTGGTAGTTCCGGGGGGTCGGAACCTGGCGATCAGTCCAGTCCTTGGCGATCCGGTTGAGCGACCATCCCGACTGGTTCACCAGCCGGTCATAGGCTTCACGGATCAGGCCACCCGTGAACGGGTCGATGATCAGGCGCCAACGCCAGACGGGCTTGCCGTCTTCTTCATGCTGGAACCGCTCTGCGCGGTAGCCGAAGGGCCACTGACCACCCGGCCACAGGTCAAAGCGCTTGTGGTGCTCTAGCTGCTTCTGGCGCTTCTCGGAGACGCTCTCCCGGTACTTGGCGTTCGCGTACGCCTTGAAGCCCGCCATCATGCGGCCCTCGGACGTGTCCAGCTCGAAGTTCGGCTCATCGAGCAGGAGGACGCTCTTGCCCTTGTCCTTGAGCCAGATCACGAACCCCCACCAGTGGAGGTCATCGCGCGTGATGCGGTCCTGCTCCGTGAAGAGCAGCGCGTCCCACTGAGACAGGTAGGGCTCAGTGAGCCACTTCTTCAGCTTGGGGCGCCGGTCAAGGTTGATGGCGCCGGACACCGTAGCGTCCTCCACGTCCCCGACCACTTCGAAGCTCTGCCCAGCCGCGAACTTCGACAGCCGGGCGTCTTGCTCCGCCAGGGCCGCTGACGCTTCTGTGTCGCGGCTGATACGTCGGACCTTGACCACCCGAAGGCCCGAACGGGCGTCCTTATGCTTCACGCCTGCACCCGCCCGTCTCGCTCTGCGAAAGGCAGTGGCCGCCCATTACGCCGCTGTGTTTGGCTCAGCTCCATGATCGAGACACGCAGCGCCACGGTGGCTGATGCCGCAAACGTTCTGGCCTTCTGGGAGGAAGCGGCAGAGGGCACGTCGATCACAGACGACATCGCGGGGGTGACTCGACTCATCGGACGTGATCCAGACGCTCTGATCCTTGCGGAGTCTGACGGGCTCCTCGTGGGCACTCTGATAGCGGGCTGGGATGGTTGGAGAGCTTCGCTCTATCGGCTCGCCGTTCGTCCCTCCCATCGTCGGCAAGGGATCGCCAAGACGCTCCTTGATACCGCCGAACAGCGGTTCCGAGCGTTGGGCGGCCGACGCGGGGACGCGATGGTGTTGGTCGAGAACAAGCAGGCTCAGGCTGCCTGGGCTGCGGCCGGGTACCACCAGGAAGACCACTGGCGGCGATGGGTGAAGCCGTTCGGGTAGGCACACGCCCTCCGTGTTGTGGGACCGGAGGTTTCGACGGCTGGCGGTGCCACCTGTACCGGCTCGCCGTGCACCCGGACCGGCGTCGCCAGGGGATCGGCTCGGCCCTGCTGGCCGCCGCCGAGGAGCGGTTCGCGGAGCTCGGCGGGCGCCGCGCGGACGCGATGGTGCTCAACCGCAACGAGCGGGGCCAACGGGCATGGGAAGCCGGCGGCTACCACCCCGAGGACCACTGGACGCGGTGGGTCAAGCCGCTGGCGCAGACATCGTGACGCGCCGCAGCGCGCCGGCCGCCGCCGTGTCCCTCCTGACCGCGGGACTCCTCGCGCTGACCGGCTGCGGGACGACGGTGGCGGGGGCCGGGAACGCACGGGAGCCGTCGGCGCCCTCCGCGACCCCCTCCGTGGACTACGCGGCCCAGGCGGCCGCCGCGGTCGCGCGCCACGACAAGCTGTTCCCCGAGATCGCGGCGCGGTGCGCGGGCCAGGGCGCTCCGGCGGCCGCGGGGACGCCGGGGGCCGCCGGGACGCCGGGCACGCGGCCCACGGATCCCGAGGCGGGCAAGTACGCGGAGAACCATGCCTACAAACAGCAGGCCGAGCTCAGCCCCGGGGCCAGGTGCCGGGGCGACGCGCACGCCGCGCGGATCAGGGCGGCGATGACGGGTAGCTCCGGTGGGAAGGGCGCACCGCACACGGTGGACGAGCTCCGCGCGCTCCTGATGGGGCTGGGGTACGGGTTCGACAGCGGGGGTGTCTACGGATCCGGGGCGGTCAACGTCTCGTTCGTCCTGTCGGTTCCCGAAAGCGGTCCCTGCGTGTCGGGCCGGCTCGGCCCGCCCGTGAGCGTCCGGGCGCACGGGGTCTACGTGGAGGGCGGCTGCCTCGAACCACGCGGAGGGCACTGACCCGCGGGGCCGCCCGCCGTCGGGCCGGGGCCGACCCGGCGTTGGGCCGCCCCGGCCCGGCCGCGTCAGACGGCCGGAGGGGACCAGGTGCCGTGGAGGGGCGGGGAGAGCCAGCCGGCCGCCGAGGCACGGAACTCGGCGGGGTCGAGGGCGCCCGCCGCCGCGGGGATCGCGCCCAGCAGGGGGAGGGCGGAGACCGACGGGAGGTCGGCCAGGTTGCAGCGGGCCGCCAGATCGGGCTCGGCCGGCCAGCTGCCGATCACCACGCCCAGGGCGGTGAGGTCCCGGGCGCGGAGGGCTTCCGCGGTGAGGGCCGTGGAGTTGAGGGTGCCGAGGCCCGCCGGAGCCACGATCAGGACCGGGGCCCCGAGCAGGCGGGCCGCGTCGGCCAGGGTGTGCCCGGCCTCGTCGAAGCGGACCAGGAGGCCGCCCGCGCCCTCCACGAGGACCAGGTCGTGGGAGAGTGCCAGACCGCGGGCCGCCTCCGCGATCCGCTCCGGGGAGACCGTCGGGAGGCCTGCCCGCCGGGCCGCCGTGTCCGGGGCCAACGGCTCCGGGTAGCGCGCCAGTTCCACGGCGGTGACGCCGGGGCCGGCCAGCCGGGCGACCTCCGCCGCGTCCCCGGGCTCCTGCGGGCCGACTCCCGTCTGGGCCGGCTTCAGGACGGCCACGGAGAGTCCCGCGGCCAGCGCGGCCGCCGCGACGGCCGAGGTGACGACCGTCTTGCCGATCTCGGTTCCCGTCCCCGAGACCACGAGTACCGCCATGTCAGGCCTCCTTCGCGGCCGCGACCACCGCACGGCAGATGCGGGCCACATCGGGGTCGCCCGTGACGAACGGCGGCATCGTGTAGATCAGGTCCCGGAACGGGCGCAGCCAGACGCCCTCCCGGACCGCCGCCGCCGTGGCGCGTGCCATGTCGACGGGGTGGTCGAGCTGGATGACGCCGATCGCGCCCAGGCCCCGTACCTCCCGGACGCCGGGCAGCCCCGCCGCCGGGGCCAGGCCCTCCAGCAGGCCCGCCTCGATGCGCTTGACCTCGCGCTGCCAGTCCTGCCCGAGCAGCAGCTCGATCGAAGCCAGTGCCACCGCCGCGGCCAGCGGGTTGCCCATGAAGGTCGGCCCGTGGGCCAGGACCGGGACCTCGCCCCGGGAGATCCCGTCCGCGACCCGCTCCGTGCACAGGGTGGCGGAGAGCGTGAGGTAGCCGCCGGTCAGCGCCTTGCCCAGGCACATCACGTCCGGGGTGATCCCGGCGTGGTCCGCCGCGAACAGCGCGCCCGTGCGGCCGAAGCCCGTCGCGATCTCGTCCAGGATCAGCAGGACGTCGAACTCGTCGCACAGCTCACGCAGCACCCGGAGGTAGCCCGGGTTGTGGAAGCGCATGCCGCCCGCGCCCTGGACCACCGGCTCCACGATCACGGCCGCCAGCTCGTCCCGGTGCGCGGCGAACAAGGAGCGCAGGTGGGCGACGTAGGCCTCGTCCACGGGGGCGGAGAAGCCGCTCGGCGGGGCGTCCGCGAAGAGCTGGCGCGGGAGGATCCCCGACCACAGCTCGTGCATGCCGCCCTCGGGGTCGCAGACGGCCATCGGCTGCCAGGTGTCCCCGTGGTAGCCACCCCGCCAGGTGAGGAGGCGGCTCTTGCCGGGGCGCCCCACCGAACGCCAGTACTGGAGGCACATCTTCACCGCTACCTCGACCGAGACCGAGCCGGAGTCGGCGAGGAAGACGTGCTCCAGGCCGGCCGGGGTGAGCTCGACGAGCTTCGCCGCCAGCCGGACGGCGGGCTCGTGGGTGAGCCCGCCGAACATCACGTGCGACATCCGGCCGAGCTGGCCGGTCACCGCATCGTTCAGCACCGGGTGGTTGTACCCGTGGATCGCCGACCACCAGGAGGACATGCCGTCGACCAGCTCGTCGTGTCCCTGGGACGGTTCGGCGAGCCGCAGCCGGACCCCGGAGGCGGAGGCGACGACCAGCGGCTCCTGCCGCCCGGGCATCGGGCCGTACGGGTGCCAGACGTGCTGCCGGTCCAGCGCCAGCAGTTCGGCGGCCGCCAGTGTGGTGGCCGCCGGTGCGGTGGCCGCCGGTCCGGCGACCGGTAGAGCGTCGGGCGAGTGGTGCTGATCAGGCATTGGGCGCGAGGTCCGTTCCCGCGCCGCGGCGGCGTACCGCCACCAGACCGGACCGGACCTCGCCCGCCTCGGCCTGGGCCGGTGCGGGGGTCTCGTGCCCGGCGTGCCCCGAGCAGCCGCCGCACGCCGAGCCGCAGCCGGCCTCGTCCGCCGAGCCGGAGGAGGAGGCGGAGGAGCCGCAGACCGAGGCGCCCGCTCCCTTCGAGCCGCAGCCCCCGGCGGTCTCCGCGATCGCCGAGCGGTGCGTGGGCAGCGTCGAGGTACCGGCGCCCTCCACCTCGAAACCGGCGTCCGCGATCATGTCGAGGTCGGCCTGGCCGGCCTGGCCCTCGCTGGTCAGGTAGTCGCCCAGGAAGATCGAGTTGACCAGGTGCAGGGCGAGGGGCTGCATGGTGCGCAGGTGTACCTCGCGCCCGCCCGCGAGGCGGACCTCGACGTCGGGGCAGACGAAGCGGACCATCGCCAGGATGCGCAGGGCGCGCTGCGGGGTGAGGTTCCACTCCTTGGCCAGCGGGGTGCCCTCGAAGGGGATCAGGAAGTTGACCGGCACCGAGTCCGGGTCCAGCTCGCGCAGCGAGTAGACGACGTCGACGAGGTCCTCGTCGCTCTCGCCCATGCCCGCGATCAGACCCGAGCAGGCCGACAGACCGGCGGCGTGCGCCTTCTGCACCGTGTCGACCCGGTCCGCGTAGGTGTGGGTCTTGGTGATCTGGCCGTACGTGGCCTCGGAGGTGTTGAGATTGTGGTTGTAGGCATCCGCGCCCGCGTCCTTCAGGCGCTCGGCCTGGCCGTCCGACAGCAGACCGAGGCAGGCGCACACCTCGATGCCCTCGTTCTGCTCCTTGATGGCCTCGATCGTCTTGCCCACGCGGTCCACGTCGCGGTCCGTGGGACCGCGCCCGCTCGCCACCAGGCACACCCGCTTCGCTCCGCCGGCGACGCCCGCGGCCGCGGCCTGGGAGGCCTCCTCGGGCTTCAGCCACGTGTACTTGAGGATCTCGGCCTTCGATCCCAGCCGCTGGGAGCAGTACGAGCAGTCCTCGGGACAGAGCCCGGATTTCAGGTTGACCAGGTAGTTGAGCTTGACCCGGCGCCCGAACCACTGGCGGCGCACCTTGCCGGCGGCGGCCACCACGTCCAGCAGTTCGTCGTCAGAGGTCGCCAGCACGGCGAGTGCCTCTTCGCGGGTCGGCAGCTCGCGCCGCAGCCCCTTGTCCACGAGGGTGTTCAGCAGGTCCATGGTGCCGATCCTGTCCCACCCGACCACTCCCGGCCAAGGAGAGATCGAACAACATGGCCGGAAGAGAGTGTGTGTATCGCCACACCTGTCGCCCGGGTCACGGGCGGTTAGGGTCGGGCAGGTCTGTGGACTGCCGACAAAAACGCGAGGACCGTCGATGCCCGACCAGCACACCCCCGTCCCCGTGGACGTCTTCTCCTGGATCGACGACGCGGAGCGGGCCCGGGAACAGGCCGGACTCGTCCGGACGCTGCGTCCGCGGCCGGCGGATTCCCCGCTGCTCGATCTCGCGAGCAACGACTACCTCGGGCTGTCCCGGCACCCGGAGACGGTACGCGGGGCGCGTGAGGCGGCCGAGTGCTGGGGCGCCGGAGCGACCGGATCGCGCCTCGTCACCGGTACCACCGAGCTGCACGCGGAGCTGGAGCGGGAGCTGGCCGCCTTCTGCGGGTTCGAGGCGGCGCTGGTGCTCTCCTCCGGGTACGCGGCCAACCTCGCCGCCGTCACCGCGCTCAGTGACCGCGGCACCCTGGTCGTCTCCGACGCGGGCAACCACGCCTCGATCGTCGACGGCTGCCGGCTGTCCCGCGCCGAGACGGCCGTCGTCCCGCACTCCGACCCGGACAGTGCGCGCAAGACGCTCGCCGCACACGGGGGACGGGCCCTGCTGGTCACCGACTCGGTGTTCTCGGTCGACGGGGACGCGGCACCGCTCGCGCGGTACGCCGAAGCCTGCCGGGCCGAGGGTGCGGCGCTGCTCGTGGACGACGCCCACGGGCTCGGTGTCCTGGGCGCGGGCGGCCGCGGCGCGCTGTACGCCGCCGGGCTGGCGGGGGCGCCCGGGGTGGTCGCGACGCTGACCCTCTCGAAGTCCCTGGGCAGCCAGGGCGGCGCCGTACTGGGCCCGGCCAAGGTGATCCGGCACCTGGTCAACACCGCGCGGACCTTCATCTTCGACACCGGGCTCGCCCCGGCCGCGACGGGCGCGGCGCTGGCCGCACTGCGCCTGCTCCAGCGGGAGCCGGAGCGCGCGGACCGTGCCCGCGAGGTGGCCGCCGAGCTGTACGGGCGACTCACCGCGTCCGGCCTGACCGCGGCCCGGCCGGACGCGGCCGTGGTGTCGGTACGGGCCCCGTCCGCTTCGGCGGCACTGCGCTGGGCCGCCGACTGCCGCGAGGCTGGTCTGTCCGTGGGGTGCTTCCGGCCGCCGTCGGTGCCGGACGGCATCTCCCGGCTGCGGCTGACCGCGCGGGCGGATCTCACGGGGGTCGAGATCGGCCGGGCGGTGGAGACGATCCTGGGGACCGCTCCAGCCGGAGCCACGGACCACTGAGCGGAGCTACGGGAGCGTTGCGGCCCGTGGTTCCGTTCCCATGGAGTCGAGGAAACCGTTCCAGGCCGGCCCGGTGAAGAGCACGGCCGGGCCGTCCGTCCGCTTGGAGTCGCGGACGGCCAGCAGGCCGCCACCGAGGACGGCCGTTTCCACGCAATTGTTCATTCCGGTGCTGCGGCTGCTTCGCCGCCACCGCGCGCTGTTCAGAAGTCCGCCTGTGGATAAGGGGGTTGCGGACACGAGAGGTGCCTCCTTACGCGTCGTCAGCGAGGGCGCTGATGAGATCCGACGAGTCGCGGGGCGGGAGGGCGTGCGCCTGGATGGTGCGGAACGCGGCGCTGTACGCCTCAAGGTCTTCCTTCCGCTCCAGATAGAGGCTACTCGTCAAATGGTCGAGTACCACCACATCCAGATCGGCGATGTTCGGAAATGAGAAAATTACGAACGGTCCGGTCAGGCCGAGATGTCCCCCCACGCTGAACGGCAATACCTGCAGCCGCACTTGAGGTAGACGTGCCACCTCCACCAGGTACCTCAACTGTTCCTCCATCACCCCCGAGCCGCCGATCTTGCGCCGCAGCACCGCCTCGTCCAGCACGGCGCTCAGCTCCAGCGGCGGATCCGCCCGCAGCACGCTCTGGCGTGCCAGCCGTACGTCGACCAGCGCGTCGACCTTGGGCTCCGGCAGCCCGCCCAGCGCGGCCCGGGTCACGGCGCGCGCGTACTCCGGGGTCTGCAGGAGGCCCGGCACCACGGAGAGCTCGACCGTGCGCGCCGAGCGGGCACCCGCCTCCAGGCTGATGAAGTCCCGGTACTCCTGCGGCAGCAGCCCCCGGTAGTCGTGCCACCACTGCCGGCCGCGCCCCGTTCCGGTCTCCGGGCCCGCCGCCGAGGCCGAGAGGGCCTCCAGCAGCGCGCGCTGCTGCGCGCTCACGACATCACCGTAGACGTCGAGCAGCAGCCGGATGTCCTCGACCTTGACGCCGCTGCGCCCCGTCTCGATACGGCTGATCTTCGACTGGTGCCATCCCGCCAGCCGGGCCGCCTCACCACTGGTGAGTCCGGTCCGGTCACGAAGGGCACGCAGTTCCTCGCCGAGCTTGCGCCGGCGCACCGCGGGACCGTGCTGCACACCCACCTCCTTCCACCGGCACAGGTCGCACCAGTCTGCCGTCCAAATACGCTCTTCCGTAGCAGAGTTCACTGCATCGAGCGACAGATATATGCATATCTTGGGGGATCGGCGGAAACGGCGGGACGATGGGTGGCACTCTGGCGTCCAGCACAGGTCCGGGGCTGCTGAGCCCCGGTGGGAAAGGGACCGTCGCCATGGCAGATCACCAGGAAGCATCCGTCACTCTGCCGAGCGATCCCGCCTCGGTCGCGACCGCCAGGCGCTACGTCGCGGAGGTGCTGAGCGGGTGGGGACTCCCCGACGGGACCGATACCGCCGACAGTGTCCGGCTGATCGTCTCGGAGCTGGCCACCAACTCCGTGCAGCACACCTTCGGGCAGTCGCCGACCTTCACCGTGGACATCCGCCTGGAGCGCGAGGAGTGGCTGCGCATCGGGGTCACCGACAGCCATCCGCGCTGGCCCAAGCGGCTCCCGGCCGCCGTCCAGCAGGACAACGGCCGGGGGATGGTCATCATCCGCTGGCTCACCGCGGAGGCGGGCGGCCGGCTCTCGGTCAGTCCGACCGAGGACGGGGGCAAGACCGTGTGGATCGCCCTGCCCTGGGCGGTCGGCGCTCCGGCGAGGATGCCCACCGGCTGTTGACCCGGACCGATGTTGCCGTGGACCGCTGCCGACCCGTACCGCTCTTGGTCCGTACCGCTCTTGGCCCGTACCGCTCCGGACCGGGCCGCCGTTGACGGATCAGGAACCCGCGCGCTCCGCCTCGCTGCGCTCGATGCACAGTTCGTTGCCCTCCGGGTCCGTGAGGGTGACCCAGCCGCTGCCGTCCTCCCGGCGGTGGTCGGAGAAGAGCTTCGCGCCGAGCCCGAGGAGACGTTCGACGTTCTCGTCGCGGGTGCCGGTCGTCGGCTGGATGTCCAAGTGGACCCGGTTCTTACCGGACTTGCCCTCCGGCACCCGGCAGAAGAGCAGACCGGTCACGCCCGGCTGGCCCGGCACCAGTGAGATCTCGGGGTCGTCCGCCAGGTCGTCCGGGTGGATGGGCCAGCCCGTGACCTCGGACCAGAACTGCGCCAGCGCGTACGGCTCCTGCGAGTCGAAGGTGATGTGGTGGACGGGGTTCAGAAACATGCTGCTCCTCGTGGGCCGCTCCGTATACGGAACTGGGCTGGGCGGCACCCGGAGTTGAACCGGGTACCTCCCCGAAACGTGGGTTAACTCAGCGGAAAAGCGCGGCACCTAGCGTGGCGGCCACGTCCCCTCCGCCAATGATCACCCATGGGCCGGCAAAGCGGCGGTGCTCGGGACGGAAAGCCTTTCTCTGCGTTGGGCAAGACACGCTTGGCTCGGATATGCGCAGGTCAACAAAGTGTTGACGGCCCGTAGGGTCGGCTCGGCGCGATGTCGATCATGTCCCGGAAGCTTGGTGATTGCTGTGCAACTGACCCCCCACGAGCAAGAAAGACTGCTCATCCACGTGGCCGCCGACGTGGCCGAGAAACGCAGGGCGCGGGGCGTCCTCCTCAACCACCCCGAGGCGATCGCCCTGATCACCGCACACATCCTCGAAGGCGCCCGGGACGGGCGGACCGTGGCCGAGCTGATGGCCTCCGGACGCACCGTCCTGCACCGCTCGCAGGTCATGGAGGGGATACCCGAGATGATCCACGACGTCCAGGTCGAGGCGACCTTCCCGGACGGCACCAAGCTCGTCACCGTCCACACCCCGATCGTCTGAGAGCGAGTAACCGCATGATCCCCGGCGAAATCGCCTACGGGGACGGTCCGGTGCGCCTCAACGAAGGCCGGCCCGTCACCCGTCTCACCGTGCTCAACTCCGCCGACCGGCCCGTCCAGGTCGGCTCCCACTACCACTTCGCCGAAGCCAACCCCGGCCTCGACTTCGACCGCCGCGCCGCCCACGGGCAGCGCCTCGACATAGCCGCCGGCACCGCGGTCCGCTTCGAGCCGGGCATCCCGGTCGCCGTGGAACTCGTACCGCTGGCCGGGCTGCGCACCGTACCGGGGCTGCGCGGAG